>NZ_JADPKS010000067.1 GCF_023074175.1 Bradyrhizobium sp. 139 | reverse complement strand
CCTTGGGGGCCTGCTTATTTGGGGACCCTAAAAATATGTAGGACAGAAAAAACCTTGGTTACATGAGGGTTACATTGCGCGGAGAACGTGCCTATATTTCCCGATTGCACCATCAAACCCTCACACCCCAAAACCACGGAACGCGCGATGGATCGAATGCTCGAATTGTTGCTGCAAGCGCAAACCGCCATCGACCAAGAACGCATCAGCCTCGCAAATCTCCTGGTCGCCAAAGCCTTCGAGGCGTACCATGATCTTCCGCTGCATGAGCGCCAGTTGCTCAACGAGACCTTCAGCGAGAAGTTTTCAGCGACGGTCTCACAACAACCGACACTGCAATGACCGAATTGCCGCTCACGGACATGGAACGCCAACTGCTTGTGGTCCTGGTGACGAAGCAGTGGGTCGAGATCCGCGACGATCCGGATATGGACCGCCAAGTAGACGAGCTGCTGAGCATCATGCGGAAGATCAACGGCGTCGACGTGCAGCTGATCGCCCGCAATCCCGACCCACCACGTTACCTCGTGGGGTGACCATGACCTCGCTCGATGCGATCGGCTGGCTGTTCCTCGGTGCCATGCTGGCGATCTTCGGCACGATCCGCCCCCGCACTGCCGCGGCGATCTTCTTCGTTGCCGCGGGCGTGGCCGCCTTCAAATACCAATAGGACCATCAAACCATGACAACACCGGGCAGCAAGTTCTTCACATGGGTCGAGGAAGACTTCACCGAGCCCGCCGCGGTTCCGGTCCACGTCCGGCAGGAGATGAGGTTCCTATGGTTGCATGGTGCGAAGGTTGAGCAGCTCGCCAAGACCTTCAAGATGCCGGCCGACTGGGTCGACGAGTTCGTGCGTGTGGAGCACACGAGCAAACCGCACTGAGGGACGACGATGGCTTTGGGACCGGGCAAATATGACGACGCCTGCACCGCAGCGGGCAAGCTGGTTGGCGTCACCAAGGAGCGCGGCGGCGGGGTGATCTTGATTGTCCTCGGCGGCAACCACGGCAATGGCTTCTCCTGTCAGGCCGACCTTGCGACGACGCTCGCACTGCCCGACATTCTGGAGACTTTGGCGGCAGAACTGCGCCGCGATCTCCTCGGATAACTAGGTGCACCACTGAGGCATGAGCGCGTTTCCCGCCTACTACATCCTGCTGAACCGACTGCCGGTCGCGGTCGATCTGATGACGTGGGCGGAGTGGTTCGCGAATTTCGACAATCGGAAGATTGCGGACGACCAGATCAACGAGACCACGAGCGTCAGCACGGTGTTTCTCGGGCTCGATCATAGCTTCTCTCCTGGCGCTGACCCGCTGCTATTCGAGACGATGGTGTTCGGCGGACCGCTGAACTACACCACGCGGCGCTATGCGACCTATACCGAGGCCGAGCGCGGTCATGCAGAAGCCGTCGCCGAAGCCCGTATCGCTGCCGCCAAAGTCAAGGCGATCGCCGACGCGGCTGGCGCGAATAAATTTTCCCGCGATACACATAGGTAACGCTGGCGGCGTAGCGCTCGGCCATGTGGTCCGAGACGCACCCGCGCTGGCTGTTGTTTGGCGGCGAGCTGCTGATCTCGGCGAACGAGATTAACCAGGAGCGCCGCCGCAAAATGTCCGTCGAAGTGAAGGGCCTTGCCGAGATTGTCCGGCAGGCGAAGGATGCGATCCGGACCGCCTCAGACGCTGCCGCCGGCATGCGCGCGTCCGCCACCGAGCTCTCCAGCACCGTCGGCCAGGTGCTCGACATGAAGCGCCAGCTCGACACCGCCAACGCCGACCTCAAGGCAGCCGTGGGCGCCATGTCGAACGGCGGCCCCCCTTTGGACGAGCCTGCGAGCTCCTCGCCGAGCTCGCTCAATCTTGATCAGGCCGCCAGCGTCGTCGCCGACGCCAACCTCAAGCCCGCATGAGGCAGGCGATGGTTGATCACGTCCTGCATCAGGTGATGGGCATCGCGTTCATCTGCACCGGACTGATCGTCCTCTCGCTCTGCCTCGCCATCTACGACACCACCAAAGGGAAGTCATGATCATCAAGCCAACCGTCGGCCGTGTTGTCTATTACTGGCCCGACACGCAACAGGATCTGGCGGCACTCGCCGGCCAGCCGCTCGCCGCACACATCTCCGCCGTGTGGTCGGACGTCTGTGTGAACCTGATGGTCATCGACGCCAACGGCAACTCGCATTCGCGCACGAGCGTCCTGTTCTACCAGGAAGGCGCGATGGACCGGCCGGCGGAGACCTTCGCCTTCGCCGAATGGATGCCCTACCAGACCGGGCAGGCTGCCAAGACCGAGAAGCTGCAGGCGCAGCTGGAGGCGAAGACGGCATGATCGACTACGTCAGCCGGAAGCTCGCCGGGATCGTTCTCGACGATGGACGGCTGGCGAGGTTCACCGACTACTACGACACGAACGGAGACGAGTGCGGCCCCGAGCCCGCGGTCACCGCCATCGCCGAGCACCCCGACGGCACCGGCTGGATCACGGTCGTGCTGCGCGACTGGCCCGAACCTGTGAGGCACTGATGCAGAACAACGATCTGCCGATCCTGATTCTGTCAGCACTGATCATCATCGGCTTCGGCCTGATCTTCCTCGCCTGGATGATCTGGCCGCCGGCCGCGAACAGCAACGTCATGAGCATGATGGTCGGCGCGATCGTGTCCGGCTACGGGCAGGTCATCGGCTATTGGTTCTACCGGCCGAAGGCATAGGAGATTTCAATTGGCTACCAAACTCAAGCTCGACAAACAGGACTACGAAAAAACCATCATCGAGCTTCAGGGCCTCGCCGGCATCAGCCCGATCAGCCGGAACATCGACGCGCGGGACTTCGCTGCGAAAGTGATCCGGCTGCAGACCGCGGCGGGGGTCAATCCGGTCAGCCGGACGATCAGTGAGGGCGAGCTCGCGGCGAAGATCATCGAAGTTCAGGTGGCGCTCGCCGGCATTGGTTTCGCCTCAAATCTCACCACCGCGACCACGGCACGGCTGCGCGCGGGCTATCAGGCCATGCTGGCCGGCACCCGCAACCTGAACCTCGCCGTCATGGGTGACAGCACGGATCGCGGCGTCGACGAGACGGCGGTGCCATACAATTCGCAGTATCCACTGTCTGTTGCCGAGCAGCTTGCCGCGCTGTTCCGTGCCGACGGCATCCCGTCTGGCGCCAACAACTGGTACGGCCTCTCTGGCACGTCCCTCAACGACTACGTCATTCGCGACAGCCGCATCACCGTCGCCGGCACCGCGGCAATGGGCTCGTCGGTTATTCAGGGCGGCGCCAGCATGTCGCTTTCGAGCGCGACGGCAGCCATGACGTTCACGCCGCAGCAGCCTTGCGACACGGCGGATATTTACACGGTCCAGAACTCTGCCTTCAACGGCGCCACGCTTGCGGCCCGTGTCGACGGCGGCGCGGCGACCAACATCGTCCAGAACGCCACCAACACCATCCGCAAGACCACCATCCCGCTCGGGGCGCTCGGCGCCCACACCATTCAGATCAGCTGGGTGTCCGGCGCCAACGCGTTGTTTGGCATCGACTGCTACGACAGCTCCCGCAAGGAAGTGACGGTGCGGCAGTGGGCGCAGTCGGGCGGCACCGCCTCGCAGATGATCGACAACACCGGCTCACCGAGCTCCGGCCGCATCAACCAGATCAACCTGTTCCCGCCGGACTGCGTGTTTGGCGATCTCGGGATCATCAACAGCTGGCGCAACGGCACCGCCGTCGCCACCGTGAAGACGCAGTGCGAATCGCTGATCGACGCAGTGCATGCCGCGGGCGCCGACTTCATCTTTACCGTGCCGCCGATCGATAGCGGCGCGGCCGGCGCCACCGCCAGCCAGCAGCTGTATATCGATGCCGTCACCGCGAGCTGCAATGCGAAGGGCTGCGCGATCTTCAACCTGCGCGCCGCACCGGCTTGGTCGACCAAGGCCGCATCCGATGCCGCAGGCTTCACCAGTGCCGCTGACTTCGTGCATCCCAGGATCGCGGGGCAGGCGAACAAGGCGGCGCTCTTGAAGCCGATCCTGCGCTTCGGCATGGGGCTCAGCTAGTCAGGGTTACACCAACGTATCCTGAAAGTATCCCATACGTAACATGTTGATTTTGTTGTAGTTTCGCCTTGACAGTGAGTCCCTTTGGACTCACTTAGAGTTCAGTATCGAGGGGCTCATGAACGACAACAATCCGCATTTTCTGGTCCAGCTTTCGCCGGAACACCAACTCGACGACACCGCACTGAACGCGCGCCGTGCACTCGGGCTTTTGACCGAGGAGGAGACCGCGAAGATCCTGCAGCTCGGCAGCATCTCCACGCTGGCGACATGGCGCGGCCAGCGCAAAGGGCCGGACTATGTCAAGCTCGGCAAGACGGTGTTCTACACCGCACCACTTCTGCAGAAGTGGATTCAGGACTGCTACACCGAGCAGCAGGCGCTGAAGGTGGCGGCATGAAGCAGACCCGCCGCGCCTCGCTGATTGAGACCATCCTCAACACCGCGATTGGTTACCTCATTGCGGTAACCACGCAGATCATCGTGCTTCCCTGGTTCGGCGTGCACCTGCCGATCGCCAGCAACTTCGTGATCGGCCTCGTCTTCACGGTCGTGTCGATCGCCCGCGGCTTCGCGCTCCGGCGCTTCTTCGAGGCGCTGCGCGTGAAAGGCGTCCTCGCATGATGCCAGCATTCTTCTTGTGCGCGATGCGCGACTACATGATCGGCTGGTCGTATCTGATGCTGCTTCCCGTGGAAGCCGCCTGCAATGCGATCGAAGACGAACTGGATCGGCTGGGGGGCTGATGTTCCGCATCCGCGAAGTCGACGGCTTTGATCAGGCCGAGATCCTCACCGAGCTGCATCACGCCGCGTTCGAGGATAGCGCTGATCTTGTCGACTTCGCGGATGGCTGGTGGTGGGTCGCGTTCAACGAGCGCGTGCCGTACTCGCCGGCCGGGTTCATCGGCATGAAGGCCGAGACCGACTGCACCGCCTACTTCATTCGGGTCGGTGTCGATCCGGACTATCGCGGCCACGGCCTGCAGCGCCGGCTGATGCGCGCGATGCACATCAAGGCGCGCAAGCTCTGTTTCTGGAACATCATCACCGACACGCGGGACAACCCGCATTCCGCCAACAACCTGATCGCCGCGGGCTACCGCACCTTCTCACCCTCAAACCCTTGGGCGCATCGTGACGCCGTCTACTGGACAAAGGACCTCTGACATGACCGACGAAATGAAGGACCACATCGAGACGGAGCTCGCCGGCCAGATCGAGATCCCGTTCGGCCGCGAGAACCTCGTACCCTTCAAGCCCAAGGTCGTCGTCGACAACACCGTTACCTCGGAAGGTAACCCTGGCGTAACCTCGAAGTATCCGCCGGCCAACCCCATGATCGTCGCGACGCTTGAGGGCTATGTCGAGATGGCGAAGGCGGGCCAGCTGCAGTTCGTCGCGCTGGCCTATGTCGACCACAAGGGCCACGGCTTTTCCGCTTGGTCGCCGACCAACGACCAGATCGAGACGCCGCTCTTGACGTCGGCGCTCGGCGCCGTGGCGTTCCTCAATGCGCGCTTCCTCGACGCTGCGCTCGATGGCGCGATCGACGAAGACGGTCCGGATGCGCCCGATACCGAGGCAGCGCGGGTATGAAGGCCAGCGCGATGGCGCGCTCGGAGGCGCACGCGAACGAAGCGTGGAGCCGCTACATGCTCGACCTCGTTCGCGCGACCTGTTTGAGCCGGCACGTCCTCAGTTCTGATGACGTGTTCGCGCTGGCCGATTCGGACGCTGCGGCCCCAACAACACACGACACACGCGCCTTTGGTCCGGTCATGAGGCGCGCCGCGCTGCTCGGCTACTGCAAGCGCACCAACTACACGGTGTGTTCCGTCCGCGAGTCGAACCACTACCGGCCGATCGCGGTCTGGGAAAGCCTGATCTGCAGGCAGGAGGCAGCATGAGCTGTTCGCAATGGGGTATGTTCTTTGGCTTCTGGACCCTCGGGCCTGCCGGCGCCACCATCTGGCAAGCGTGCGAACCCGATGAGATCGATTGGCTTTGGTGCTAGGTCCTTGGCTCGGCTGATCTACACAGCCATCCTCACGGGCCTGCTCTGCTCTTACGTGACGCGCGTCGCCGACGATCGCCGATGGCAGGCGGCACTAAGCCGTCTCGATGCGGAGCGCATCGCCCGCGAGGGCAAAACCGATCGCGAATTTTACGCTGCGCATCCCGATCACTTCGTGGTTCGAAAGTGACTTACCTGCAACACTCGGGCAACTTTGGCGTTACCACGGGGGAATGAGACCCTCGTGTAACCCTCGCGGCGTAACCGCTTCTCCACCTTCAGGGAGGCGACCAATGCAGATCCAGACCTACGAGTGCCCCGCTTGCAGAAGCCAAGCGCAGCTCAAATACTACGTTCCCACCGGGAACAACGCCAAACTCTATTACGGCTGCCAATACGACCGCTGCCGCCACCATTTCCTCGTCGTGGATATGGAGGGCTGCAAGCCGGAGGTGGTCGCCGAGTCGCCGCTCTATGGCGAGCTGGAGGAAGCCGCTTGAAGCGCCCCACATGAGCATCTGGCTGCAGGAGAACGAGCGCAACGCCAAGAGCGCCGAGCTGCTCAAGGCGATCGTTCGCGAAGTCTACGGCGCCACCGAGATCGGCGTCGGTCATCACATCATGTGGTCGACCGGCTCTTGCACGGACGAACAGCCGAGCGTCGACACGCTGATGTTCGACCACCACGTCGCCAAGACGCTGTGGGGAGAGAGCTGGCGCGAGGTGCTGACTGCGCTCGCGCTGGAGCCCGCCGTCACCCGCGACGAGGTGCTGCGCCGGCTCTATTACGGGCGCAGCTAAGTCCAAGCCCCCGGCGTGATCCGCGGCCGAGACGCCCGCGGGCGGTGCGCCATCATCCGCGCGAAGTAGCCGGTCATGCCGCCATGCGCGGCGAGGCACGCGTATTGCAGCGCGTCGATGACGTGCGAGAATTCGTTCTTGTCGGGCACGGGCTTGCGCTGCCCGCTCCTGGTCTTGGCATAGCGGTAGCCGCCGGCCAGCCCGCGAATGAGCACAGGGCAGCGGTCGCGGTCGATCAGCATGGCGGGGCCGCCGTCGCGCTGGGCGAGCAGGAAGGCGTCCACGGCGCGCAAGCGCGGATCGAGATCGTTGGTTGGCGCCGGGAAGGCGTTGAAGCCAAGGCGCTTCAGCACGTCGAAGGTCGACTCCTCGTAGATCGAGCTCTTCGACACGCCGGAGGGGTCGCCCACCATCGCCATCGCCCGCCCCAGATAACGCTCGCTGAAGAGCGCCGGCCGCAGTGCCTTCTCGATATGGAGCTCAAGGCCGATGTCTTCGGCGATCACCTCCTGCAGCACGAGCAGCCGCCCCTTGTGGTCGAGCTGACAAATGACGGTGCAGGGATCGCGGCCGAAGTCCTGACCGATGATCAGCGGCTTCTGCGCGATCGGCGTCAGCCCCTCGACGACATGGAAGGCGCGGTTGAAGCTCTCGCGGAACACGGCGGTGCCGGAGGGGTCGTTGCCATACTGGGCATGAACGTAGCGCCGTACCCAGTCATCGCCGTGACCGCGCGCCAAGCGTTCGTAATAGGTGCGGCCCTGCGCCAGCCGGTCCGGGTCATCCTGCGGCAGCTTCAGCGTCTCGGTGGTCTGCGTCAGCCAGTTGAGATTCTCAGCACCTGGCTCCAGCCCGCCCGGCTGAATGAAGATCTGCCAATCCGGCGGCGTGTTCGTGTCCATGAACTTGTGCCAGTCCGAGCCCTCGGTCGGCATGTTGGTGTCCGCGACCATGCCGAACCAAGTCGCACCCCCGAGCTGCGCCGACGGATAGCGCCCCAGACGGCCGGCGAGGGCGTCCACGAGGCCCACGTCCATCTCGATGGCCTCCGACATCCACGCGCCCGTCAACTGCATGGAGAGCAGCCGGCGCTGATCCTCGGGGCTATCCAGCGGGATCAAGATCCACTCTGAGCGCACGTCGCCCATCGCGATGTAGACCGTGTTGTCAGAAACCTTGTAGGAGGCGATGCCGTCGAGCCACGACGTAATGTCCTTGAGCACGGTGTCCTTGAGCTGCTTCAAGGTCTGGCGGACGATCGCAAAGCGGGTGTAGCGGTTGCCGTCGGGGGCGGGGGCCTGCTCGCAGGAGCGCCTGAACAGCTCGAACAGGCAGGCGGTGGTCTTGCCGGAGCCGACCGGGCCGGCGATCAATCGGCCGAAGGCGGCGGACTGCATGAAGCGCGCACAGGTCGGAGGCGCGGAGAAGGTGATGTTTGCCATCCCTCGGCGCTACCCAGCGAGGGTTTCGCATGTGTCTTACGCGTTACTTTTCGAGGTAACAGGCGAGCCGCCGCAGCGTGTTCGCGTTGTCCTTGGCGTGGCCGAGCACGAGATTGCAGTGGTGACAGAGGATGCCGCGCACGCGGCCGGTCTTGTGGCTGTGGTCGACGATCTTGCGCCAGCGGTTGCGGCGGTGGCAGCCGGCGCAGCGCCAGCCCTGATGCCGCAACAGATCGTTGCGCTCGCTGAGCCCGATGCCGTAGTGCCGCCGCAGCCGATAGTCTTCGGCGCGCTTGGGGTTGCGCGCACGCCATCGCCGGCTGCGCTCTGAGCTAGTCAGAGGCGGCGGCAACCTCACCCTCGATCACCTTGGGCTGGACCTCTTTCGAGAACTCCAGCTGCTGCCCGCCGCTGCCGAGATTGATCGTGACGGTGAAGCGCTCGCCGCTACTGCCCTCGATCTGCGCCCGCTCGCCCATCCCGGCGATCTTGGCGAGCATCTTGCCGCCTTCGATCTTCGCCGGCAGCGCCTCGTCGCGATCGTGCAGGCGATTGTTCAGCTCGGGCAGCCACTCTTCCATCATGGCGGCGGCCTTGAGCTTCACCCTCTCATGGGTGTTGAGCGCGCTATTCCACTCCTCCACGGCGCTCGAAAGCAGGGCGACGAACCGCCCATTTCGCTGGAGCGCGACCCACTCATCGGACGCGATTGAGTATTGTTTGAGTATAGATTCGAGCGGATGAATATCCATCGCGATTTCGCGCGCAAGTTTCACCAGGATTACATCAGCATTACTTGGAGATAGACCGGGCATTGACGCCATGATACTTATGTGATACCATATATAGTTTGCCGTTAATCGCTCTATACTTTATAGAGCCTTCACATGGCAATGGGGGCAGTGCTGCGGGTTGTGCCACCGGCTCAACTGAACGCAGCGATCAAGGCACAAGACGAAGCGCGAGCGACAAGTGAGTCGTCGGTTGACGACGCCACGCTCTCCAGCCTTGCCTCGTTCATCCGCACGCAGTTCGACGTCTTCAAGCAGCATCGCAACGATGCCGCCGCCGGCTGGTCGAACCGGCTGCTCTCCGCGCTGCGCGCCTTCAACGGCCAGTACGATGCCGAGAAGCTGGCGCAGATCAAACAGTTCGGCGGCTCGGACGTTTACGCGCGTCTGGTCGCGATGAAGTGCCGCGGCGCCACCTCGCTTTTGCGCGACGTCTATCTGTCGCCCGATCGGCCGTGGGGCTGCGAGCCGCCGGATGATCCAGACATTCCGCCGGAGATCATTGCGACCATCAGCCAGCTGGTCGGCATCGAGGCCCAGACCAACGCGCAAGCCGGCCAGACCGTCGACCCCGCATCCATGCGCGATCGCGTGTTCGGCCTGATGCAGTCCGCGCGGCTGGCCGCCAAGAAGCGCGCATCTGATCAGGCCAAGATCGCCGAGGACAAAATCGACGAGCTGCTGAAGGAGGGCAACTTCTACAAGGCACTCGCCGAGTTTCTGGTCGACCTTCCGCTGTTTCCGTTCGCCTGCATCAAGGGGCCGGTCGTTCGTGTCGTGCCGGTCGTCACCTGGAAGGGTGGTCGGGCCA
This sequence comes from Bradyrhizobium sp. 139, assembly GCF_023074175.1. GTDB lineage: Bacteria > Pseudomonadota > Alphaproteobacteria > Rhizobiales > Xanthobacteraceae > Bradyrhizobium. The sequence continues at coordinate 51,113 of NZ_JADPKS010000067.1, read as the reverse complement.
CGGTCGAGCAGAAGCCGCGCCTGTTCTGGCAGCGCGTCTCGCCGTTCGATCTGTGGTGGACACCCGGCGTGGCCGATGCCGAGGATGCCGCCTTCATCGAGCGCACCCGGCTCACCCGCGCCGACCTCAACGATCTTCTCGACCTGCCCGGCTACAACCACGAGGCCGTCCGGACCGTGCTTGACGAGTATGGCCGCGGCGGCATCAACGACGACTGGGACATGACGGATGCCGAGCGCGCCGTTCAGGAGCGCCGCGAAAACCCGACCATGAACCGCTCGGGGCTCCTGACCTGCCTCGAATATCACGGCAACGTGCAGGGCCGCATGTTGCTCGAAGCCGGCATGAGCGCGAAGCAGATTCCCGACCCGCTGCGCGACTACATGGTGCAGGCGTGGCTGATCGGCCGCCATGTCATCAAGGTGCAGTTCTCGCCGAGCCCGCGCAAGCGTCACCCCTACTTCATCACGAGCTTCGAGAAGGTGCCCGGCACCGTCGTCGGCAACGGCCTGCCGGACATCTTGAGCGACATCGCGGAGGTGGCGAACGCCACGCTTCGCTCGCTGGTCAACAACCTGTCGATCTCGTCCGGTCCGCAAGTCGTGGTCAACACCGATCGCCTCGCGGTCGACGAGGACGGCGAGTCGCTCTATCCGTGGAAGCGCTGGCGCGTCACCTCAGACCCGATGGCGAACTCCGCGCAGAAGCCGGTGGACTTCTTCCAGCCCAACTCCAACGCGGCCGAGCTGCTCGCCACCTACCAGAAATTCTCCGACATGGCCGACGAGCTCTCGGCCATTCCGAAGTATCTCTCCGGCAACTCGTCCGGCGGGGCAGGGCGCACCGCGTCCGGCCTTGCCATGCTGATGGGCAACGCCTCGAAGATCCTGCAGACGGTCGCCGCCAATATCGACCGCGACATCTTCGACCCGCTGCTCTCCAGCCTGTTCGACATGATCATGCTCACCGACACCTCGGGGATGCTGACGGGCGAGGAATCGATCAGCGTCAAGGGCGTCAACGTCGCGATCCAGCGCGAGACGGAGCGCAGCCGGCAGATGGAATTCCTGCAGGTCACCGCCAACCCGATCGACGCGCAGATCATCGGACCGAAGGGTCGCGCCGCCGTGCTGCGCTCGGTCGCCTCCTCGATCGGCATCGACGGCGAGGAGATCGTGCCCAGCGAGGACGAGCTCAAGGCCCAACAGCAGGCCCAACAACAGATGGCTGCCGCTGGCGCACAGGCGCAGGGCAACCAGCAGAGTTCCAACGTCACTGGCGATACGGGTCCGCGGACCTCGATCGCTGGCGGCGCCGGATAACGCCACAACCAAGGGAGCAACCTATGGCGAAAGTCACCAAGACCAGCACGCCGTCTTTCGCAAAAGGCGGCACCACCAAGATGTTCGGCAAGCAGAGTGCCGGGCCGAAGAAGGCCGGCGACACCGCCAAGGCCCAGAGCGGCAGCGGCGGCAAGTTTGCCAAGGGCGGCAGCACCAAGATGTTCGGCAAGCAGTGCGCTGATCCGCGCCGCCCCGGCGTCACCGGCAAGTAAGGAGCCTTAAGCAGTGGCAAACAACCTCAAGGTCGACAAGCAGGACATCGAGAAAGTCCTGATCGATCTCCAGAACCGGCAAGCTGCGTTCCAAGCGCAGGCCGGCGCGGCCCCGACACAGGCTCAGTTCAACGCCCTTCTGACGGCGTTGATCAACGCCGGCCTGATGAAGGCGAGCTAACAACTCCGGGGGAGTACCGTATGGGCTCCCCCGTATTCCGTGAGGGGACGATGCAGAAGATCACCAAGCACAAGGGCAAGGGCGGCGCCCAGGAAATGCTGCCGCACCGCAAGGCCATGACCCAGCTCACGGCCGGCGACGCGTTTCAGCGCTCCATCAACAACTACGCCAAGGTCACCCCGAGCGGCGAAGGCGCGCTTGGTGCGCCCAACGTCATGGACATGAGCAAGGTCGAATATTGACCGTCGAGAAAGCGCTGGTGCTCGCCGCTGCCGAGCTCTCCTACCGCGCACCGCAAGAATTCGCACAGTTCGTTTCTGCCCTTACCGCCTACGCCGATAAGCGCAAGGACGAGTGCATCGCTTCCACCCCCGACATGCTGCAGGTCGCCCAAGGCCACGCCCGCGCATGTGTGCAACTCCGCGAGATCATCGCAGACGCGCCCAGGACCGCACAGGCCATTCACACCAAGCAAGCTCAAAAGCCCTCCGTGCCGCCAAGGCCGCACGCAGCGCCATAAGGAGTTCGTCAGTGCCGCCGCTTCCTAAATCAGATCCCAACGTCACCATCCCGCCAGCCGTGCGCCGTCTCGCCGAACAGGCCGAAGCCGCCTTCAAGGTCGCGCATGGCGGAGAAGATCCGGCGCCGCAGCCGGTCGCCGATCCGGCCCCGCAGCCGGTCGCTGATCCTGCACCGCAGCTGGTCGCCGATCCGGTTACTCCGACAGGTAACCCCGCGCCCGTGCCCAGCAACGACAACTGGGAACACCGCTACAACTCGATGAAGGGTCGCTACGACCGCGCGATGGGCGACATCCGCGCGCTCTCTGATCAGGTCACGAACCTGCAGGGCGTGGTCGCCAACATGCAGAGCGCAGCGCCGTCCGCCCCCGCCGAGCTGCACGCCGCGAGCCTGCTCACGCCTGAAGAGGTCACCGAGTACGGCCAGGAGTTTCTCTCCGTCGTCGGCAAGCGCGCCAAGGAAGAGCTCTCGCCGGAGTTCGTCACGATCAAGAACAAGCTCGATCAGCTTGAGCGCGTCGTGCAGGGCACCACTCAGGTAACGCACGCGCAAGCTCGGCGTAACCTTGAAGTAACGCTCGACTCGCAAATCCCGAATTGGCGTGAAATCAACACTGCATCGGAATTTCATGAGTGGTTGGCCTTGCCAGATCTCTTCTCTGGTGCTATTCGCCAATCACTGTTGACAGCTGCATATGAGCAGAACGACACTCCTCGTGTTGTAGCTTTCTTCAAAGGCTTCCTCGCTCACGAGGTTGCCGCGGCCCCTGCACCGGAGCCGGCTCTCGCGGACGCAACGTCCGGCAAGATCCCGCTCGAAACATTTGCAGCGCCCGGCAAAGCAAAGACTGCAGCGGCGTCTTCTGCCCCTGCTGAGAAGCCCACCTTCACACACGCTCAAGTCTCAACCTTCTACACTGACGTGAACCGCGGCAAGTACCGTGGGCGCGACCAGGAGAAGGACCGCATCGAACGGCAAATCGTCGACGCGGGCAGGGAAGGGCGTATCCGGTAACTTCTCTTCCAGGGTCAGCATCACATGACTTTTCCCGTCGCAACGGGCGGTACGACTCCGCCCATCTACCCGACCGGCTCCGCCGGTAACGGCCTTGCCGGCACCGGATTCATTCCGGCGATCTGGTCGGGCAAGCTGATTGAAAAGTTCTACGCGTCCACCGTCCTCGCGGCCATCTCCAACACCGACTACGAGGGCGAGATCAAGAACCAGGGCGACACGGTGCGTATCCGCACCAAGCCCACGATCACGATCAGCGACTACCGGGCTGACGGTCTGCTCGCACTGCAGCGTCCGCAGGGCAACGTGCTCGATCTCGCGATCGACAAGGGCAAGTACTTCAACACGATCCTCGACGACGTCATGGACGTCCAGAGCGATCTGAACCTGCTCAGCATGTGGTCTGACGACGCTGGCGAGCAGATGAAGATCACGATCGATACCGACGTGCTCAAGAACGGCCTGCTCGGCGGCGCGGTGGCCGCCAACAAGGGTGCGACTGCCGGCGCGATCACTGGCGCTGTCAACCTTGGCGTCACCACCACCGGCCCGCTCTCCGTCGTGGCGCGCAGCCCGGCGGCTGGCAAGGTCGAGATCGTGGACGTGCTGCTCCGCATGGGGCAGGTGCTCGACGAACAGAACATTCCGGAGACCGGCCGCTGGGTCGTGCTGCCCACCTGGGCTGCCACGCTGATCAAGCAGTCGGAGCTGCGCGAAGCCTATCTGTCCGGCGACGGCACCTCGATGCTGCGTAACGGTCGCATCGGCATGGTCGATCGCTTCACGCTCTACACCAGCAACCTGCTGCCCGCGGGCGTCGCAGGCGGTCTGGCGGCGGGCGAGTACCCGATCTTTGCCGGCCACGCGCACGGCCTCACCTTCGCATCGCAGATGACGAAGATGGAGACCCTGCGGTCCGAGCAGACCTTCGGCACCGTGCTGCGCGGCCTGCAGGTCTACGGCTACAAGGTCGTCGACGGCACCGCGCTCGCGCAGGCGATCGTCACCCCCGGCTAAGTGAACTGACGGGCGGCCGAGCCAAAAACTCGGCCGCCTGTTACCTCGGGGGGTAACTGATGACGACGATGCTCGACACCGTTGCGGATTACGTTCGCGAAGCCCGCACGCTCCTGCAGGATACCGTCCCGACCTATCGCTACTCGGACCCTGAGTTGCTCTCCGCGCTCAACATGGCCGTGCTCACCGCGCGCCGCCTCCGTCCCGACCTCTTCCTCAATCTCACGGTGCCGTACTTCACCGCGGTCGACGCCACCGCGTTCGCGATGGATGCGCAATACCGCGTCTCGTTCATCTACTTCATCGTCGGCCACGCCCAGCTGCGGGATGAAGAGGATACGCAGGATAGCCGCGCCGCCGCCTTCCTCGGCAAGTTCACCCAGCAGCTCGTGGGGCTTGGCTGATGAGCCTCGTCCTCGACCGCCTCATGAGCAACGCCCGCACGCATCTGCCCGGCGCCACCGACCCGGTGCTGCAGCTGGAGCTCTTCAACGTGCTGAACGACTTCTTCCAGGTCTCCAACATCTGGCAGGAGGACATTGCATTCCCGGTGCTCGCCACTGACGCGGCCGGCACGACGTACCCTGTCGCCCCCGTGGCGCTGGCCGCGATCGTCCGCTTCATGTGGATGCTCGATGGCTCCGGACGCCCGGCCTACGGCACGATGGCGACCCCCGGCGAAATCCAGCTGCTCCGCCAACCCTCGCAGGACGACACCTACACGGTGACCGTCGCGCTCACGGTGAATGATCCCGCAGGCGTGGATGGCTTCCCGGAATTTCCGGAGTGGGTGGCGGCCAAATATTCGACCGGCCTCGTTGATGGCGTGCTCGGCCGCATGATGGCGCAGCCGGCCAAGCCCTATTCGAACATGGCGCTCGCCGGCCTCCGCACCAAGAGCTTCAAGGCGTGCGTGTCGCAGGCCAAGGCCGAAGCGCTCCACAAGAACGTCAACAACGGACAGTCCTGGCGCTTCCCGCGCTTCGCGAAATAACGCGTCGCGCAAGGAAAATTGCGGCCTGAGACGACGGTGAAACCCTCGCACGGTTAGGTGCCGCGTTATGACCATTGCGATCACACACAAGTTTCAGTCGCTCAAGGGTGACGGCACGGACTCGACGCTCCTCCGTCCGTCCAACTGGAACGACTCGCACAAGATCACGCTTGCAACAGGCGTGCTGCTCGGCCGCCAGACGGCCGGCGTTGGCGATGCCGAAGAGATCCCATGCTCGGCCGCCGCAGCCCAAGTGCTCGCCGCCGCCGACATCGCGGCGATTCTCGCCGTGCTCGGGGTCAGCGCCCCGACCACGGGCGACGCAAGGCTCACGCTGAAGACCGCGCCGACGTCGGGCTGGGTCATGCTGGACGACGGCACAATCGGCAACGCCACCTCGGGCGCCGGCAACCGCGCCCATGCCGACACGCAGGCGCTCTTCACGCTGCTCTACAACGCACCGTTCACCGACGCGTCCGCCCCTGTCACCACCACCGCAGGCACCGCCACGACCCGCGCCGCGCAGGGCACCGCCGCCGCCGCTTACGCCGCCGGCTGCCGCGTCGCCCTGCCGAAGCAGCTCGGCCGCACATTCATCGCAGCGGGGGCAGCGGGCACCGGCCTCACGGCGCGCACGCTGGGCACGACTGGCGGCGAGGAAACCCACGCGCTTGTTGCCGGCGAGATCCCCACGATCACGTCGAGCGGCTCGATGAGCGGCACGATGACCGGCTCGACGAGCTCGGTGGCGACCGGCAGCTCCGGCAGCTCCACGGGCGGCGGCGGTTTCGCCTGCGTCGGCGCCGTCAGTTTCAGCGCAGCCTCGGTCTCCGTCAGCGGCACCGTGACCGGCTCGGTCACCTCGACCGGCACGGGCGGCGCCTCCCCCGCGCACAACAACATGCAGCCGTGGGCGGCCTGGAACGTGATGGTGAAGCTGTGACCTTCATCGAGAACGCAAAGGAAGAGTTTCACCGGCTCTGGACCGTCCGGATCGCGCTGTTCTTCGGCGCGCTCAACGGCTTCGTGCTCGGCCTTGCCGCGTTCGAGGACGTGTTCAATCCGTATTTCTTCATGGCGCTCAACATCCTCGGATGGATGCTCCTGGTCGGCGCTCGCATGCTGAAGCAGCCCGGCGCCAACCCCGACACCGCGGGGGTCGACAAGTGAAGAACTCCCGCAAGACCGCCGTCACGCTGGCGTCCGCTGCCGCGCTCACCTGCGCCTGCACCACCGTCAAGCCGCTCGAAGGGCTCTGGCTCGTCGCCAAGGTCGACAAGGTCGGCACCGGCCGTCCGGTCACCGCCTGCTACGGCGAGACCGAGAACGTCCACCTCGGGCAGCGCTTCACCAAGGACGAGTGCGACGCGCTGATCGAACGCAAGCTCAAGCGCTACGACGCCGAGATCGGGACGTGCATCCATGTCGAGCTGCCGGATGCAACCCGTGCCGCGGTACTGCTGTTTACCTACAACGTCGGCTCGGCCGGCGCCTGCCGTTCGACCGCTATCCGCAAACTGAACGCGGGCGACATTCGCGGCGGCTGCGAGGCGCTGATGCAGTGGACGATGGCCCAAGGCCGTGTTGTGCCCGGCCTCGTCAACCGCCGCAAGAAGGAGCGCGCGCTGTGTCTTGCCGGGCTTGAGCAGCCGCAGCACGCAGCTCCGGTCCCCGCGGCACCGAAGAGTTTTTGGCAGCGCCTGCGCGGGTGGATCTTCAAATGAGCGTGCTCGAAAGCATCTGGCATTTCATCCTGAGTTGGGCCGGCATCGACATGGCTGTCGGCTTCGCCGCCGTCGCGGTCGCCGTCCTTCTCCCGCTCTTCCGCAAAGCGGCGATCTACGCCGCGATTATCGCATTCACGTTCACCGGCCTCATTGCCTATGGGTACAACAATGGACTCGCTGAAAAACAACGCCAGTGGAACGCCGCGCTGGAACAGGAAGCTCGCAAGGGCGACGACGCCCGCTCTGCGGCTGAGCGTGCTGTGCCTCCTGTGTCTTCCGACCGCAGCGTGTTTCGAAGCGACCCGTTCAACCGTAACCGCGACGGCCGGCGCGAAGACTGCAAGTGAGGCGAAGGCCCGCTGCGCAGGCTGGCGTGCCATCCGCTACGACGGCGAGAACGACACCATCACAACCATCAATCAGGTCCGCGTTCACAACCAGACCGGCCGCAACAAGAAGTGCTGGACCAAATGAAGATCTCGACCACATCTGCGGATGACCGCTTCACCAGGATCTTTTTCGGCGTCTCGACCTCGTTGATCGCGGCCGGCGTGCTCGGCGTGTGGTCGATGTCCACCACGCTGTCGCGGCTCGATGAGCGCGTTGCGATCCTGGGCAAGACGTTTTCCGACCGGATCGATACTGCATCCAAGCAGATCGAGCAGATCGCCCAACAGCAGCGCGAAAGCGATCGCCGGCTCGGCTTTCTCGAAGGCAAGACGCGCTAAACGAAAGGAACGACTATGGCAGACCCGAAGGTTACCCCGAAGGTAACCGTCACCCCCGCGAAGAAGGTCGCGGCCAAGATTGAAGCCGCACCGGCCGAGGCGGTCGAGACGACCCTGAGCGAGAAGACGCTCGCCGAGCATGCCGCCGGCCGCACGGCGCTCGCGGCCCATCGCCCGCCCCCCGCCGCGGAGTAACGCGACATGACCGCGGTCAAGATCAACGCATTCGGCGGCGCCATTCCGGCGACCGATAGCCGTGTGCTGCCCGATCAGGCCGCGGCCCTCTCTCAGAACGCGTGGCTCTACTCGGGTGCCCTGCAAGGCGTTATCTCGCCGAAGCCGGTCCGCCCCATGACCAATGCGGGGTTCGGAAAAGCCTACCGCATCCCCAACAACTATTACGACGCCGCGCACCTTGAGGACGCGGTGTGGATGGAATTTGCGAACATCGACACCGACGTGCTGCGCTCGCCCGTGGTCGGAGATTCCTTCGATCGCTACTATTGGGCCTCGCCCTCGGACGTGCCGCGCGTCAATTCGCTGGCGCGCATTCGCAGCGCCTCCGCCCCTTACAAGCTCGGCGTCATCCCGCCGACCGGCACTCCGACGCTCGCGCTGACGGGCGGCGTTTCGTCCTCGACCGAGGCGCGTGCCTACGTCGTGACCTGGCTGTCGGCGTTTGGCGAGGAGGGGCCGCCGAGCAGCCCGGTGCTCGCCACCGGCAAGCCGGACGCGACCTGGACGCTGAGCCTTCCGGCCGCAGCCGGCGCCGATCAGACCGACTACAATCTGTCCAAGGCCCGCATCTATCGCACCGTGACCGGCACCACCGGCACCGCGACCTTTTTCTTCGTGGCGGAGGTGGCGATCGCGACCGCCAGCTACGCCGACACGCTCGCGACCGCCGTGGTCTCGGCCAACGCACAACTGCCGAGCACCAGCTGGTCGCCGCCGCCCGCCGACCTGCAGGGCTTCGTGTCCATGCCCAACGGCATGATCGCCGGCTGGCGCGGCAAGGAGCTGTGGTTCTCCGAGCCGTTCCGCGCCCATGCATGGCCGGCGGCCTATACCAACGTCGTCGAGTTTCCGATCGTCGGTCTCGGCGTCACCAACCAGACGCTCGTGATCTGCACCGCCGGTTATCCGATGGTTGCAACCGGCATCAATCCGTCCTCGATCTCGCTGTCGAAGCTCTCGGCGTTCGAGCCCTGCATGTCGCGCGGCTCGATCGTGGCCGCGCCGGAAGGCGTCTATTACGCCTCGCCGAACGGCCTCGTGCTCGTCGCCAACGGCATCGCCCAGCTCGTCACCGACGGGCTGGTCATGAAGGACGAATGGAGCAACCTGATGCAGGTCGCCACGATGCGCGCGACCCGCGTCGGCAACGGCTATTTCGCCTTCGGCACCAAGCGCGTCGGCTTCACCGACTCGGCGTTTCAGGCGGACGCATGGCAGCAGGACGACTTCTCCGGCTCCTACAAGGGCGTGTTCATCGATCCGACCAACCAGCGGGTGGCCTTCAACAGCCTGACCACGGCGGTCCCGACCACCAACGTGTTCAACGATCCGTGGTCCGGCGAGACGCTGATCATTCGCGACGATGAGCTCTACCGGCTCGACCTTTCCGACGAGACCTCGGCGCGGGACACCTTCCTGTGGCGCTCGAAAGTGTTCCAGCCGACCGACAAGAAGAACTTCGCGGTGATGCGCGTCTACTTCGACGTACCGCCGTGGGCGCCGACCCAAAACCCCGTGCGCGACACCTCCGAGCCGCAGACGCTGAAGCCGGATCAATACGGCCTCGTGCGGATCTATGCCGACAACAGGCTCGTCATGACGCGCGAGCTGCGCAGCTCGGGCGAGATCCTGCGGTTTCCGTCCGGCTTCAAGGCCGACTTCTGGCAGGTCGAGTTCGAGGCCGTCGTCAGGATCATGTCGTTCCAGATGGCGACCAGCGTCAAGGAGCTGATGAAGGTCTGATGGCGCCGAAATACCCCTCGATCCCAGACCCGACCAACGACCCCAACAGCCTGCGCGACACCGTGCTCTCGTTGAAGCAGGCGGTCGAGCTGCTCACGGGCCAGCGCGGCGACGACAGCACGACCGCCGTCACGGCGGATGCTTCGGTTGGCACGCTCGGCACGCAGGCGCCCCAGATGGACGGAGCGGCTGCGGTTGGTGCGAGCACGAACTGGGCGCGCGAGGATCACGTCCATCCGAGCGATACGTCGCGGCTCAGCACGGCGGGCAACCAGACCGTCACGGGCGGGTTCAAGGTCACGCCATTCAGCAACGGCGCGATGGGAACGGGCACCTTCACCTTCGATCCGACCAAGGGCAACTATCAGTCCGCCACCAACTCGGGCGCCGTCGCGATCCTGGCCCCGACGTCTGATTGCGCGATCGACGTGCTCATCACCAACAGCGCGACCGCGGGCTCTCTGACGTTCTCCGGCTACACCGTCGGGGCAAGCACGGGCGACGCCCTGACGACGACCAACGGCCACAAGTTCCTCGTCTCGATCCGCCGCATCGGCGGCGTCTCCACCTACATCATCAAGGCGCTGCAGTAGTGGCGCAGATCACCATCGACATCACGGCATCACAGACATTCGTGGTGCCGATCGACTGCAACATGTTCGACAGCATCGAGTGTGTCGGTCCTGGCTATGCAGGCGCAACAGGCACGGCCAGCGTCAGCCCCACTCCCGGCCCCGGCGGTGCCGGCGGTGGCGGCGGCGCCTATTCCGCCTCCTTCAATCGCCCCGTCAGCGCGGGCGCATCGCTGAGCGCCGTCGTCGGTACGCAGTCGTCCGTCACCGCGACCAATTTCGCCGGCCTCGCCGTCGCCGCGGCAGCCAACGGCGCCACGGGCGGGCAGGCATCTGCAGGCGTTGGTGATACCCGGATTAGCGGCACCAATGGTTCTGCCGGCACGAGCTCTGGCTCAAGCGCTGGCGGCCCCGGCGGCGCTGGCGGTGCAGGTGCTGGCCCTTATGGCGGCACGGGCGGCACGGGCGGAGCCGGCGGCGCAGCCGGCGCGGGCGGTCCTGGAGCGCAAGGCCAACCGGGAAGTCCTGGAAACCCCGGTAATCCCTACGGAGCCGGGGGCGGCGGTGGCGGCGGTGGCGGCGTCCCCGGATCGAAAGCCGGAGGCGCGGGCGGGGTGGGCTACCAAGGCTTCATCCGCCTCAAATACACGCCCTCCAAACCAATCAATTTGAACATGCCGATGTTGGGGATGTGATGGAACAGATCGGATATTCACTCGTCGATGCGTCAGGCGCCGAGGTATGGCACGAGGGCGAGACCGCAGGCGTGCTCCGGTCAATCCCTCAACCTGTGTTGCTGCCCAACGGCGACGCGGTGCATTGCGCCCAGCCGGGTCAACAATATGGCGACTGGCGTTTCGTGGAGCGCTGGCTCTCCGATGCCCCGCCTTCGCCGTTCTACGCCGAGATCAGCCGCTCGGTGGTTTTCGACGGCAGCAAGGTCGTCGTGATCGTCGGCTACGAGGCATCGCCGTCGATCGTCCCCCAAAGCGTGACGCCGCGACAGGCCCGCCTCGCGCTGCTCGGCGCCGGCCTGCTCGATCAGGTCGAGTCCACCGTCACCGCTGCGGGCGGGGCCACCTACATCACTTGGGGATACGCCACCGAGTTCCTGCGCAGCGACCCGCTCATTGTGCAGATCGGAGCGTCGCTTGGCCTGACGGATCAACAGATCGATGACCTGTTCCGGACGGCGTCCACGCTGTGATCACCGCTGGCAACATCGAGCACGCCCGCGCCATCGCCAAGGAAGCCGGCTGCCACTTCAACCCGGAATGCGACGTCGTCATGTCGCGCGAGGAGAACGGCAAGTTACTCGGCGGGGTAATCTTCACCGGCTACACGGGCGCCTCGATCGGCCTGCACGTTGCCGGCTTCGATCCGCACTGGATCAACCGCGACATGCTCTGGATCACCTTCCACTATCCGTTCGAGCAGCTAGGGGTGCAAAAAATTACAGGCACGATACCCACAGGAAACCCAAAAGCGGTTTTGTTCAACCGCAAGCTCGGCTTCGTCGAGGAGGCGCGTATCGCGGACATCTTCCCCGACGGCGATCTTCTGATCATGTCGATGCGCAAAGAGAATTGCCGCTGGTTGAAGCGAGGTTACCGTGGGAAATAAGAGTTCAGCACCGCCACCGCCGGATATGAGCGGCGTCGCCGCCGCCTCGAAGGAGGCGTCCGAGCTGCAGTACAAGCTCGGCCAGGAACAGCTGCAGTGGGCGAAGGACCAGTATGCCTCGACCAAGGGCACGACCGACAAGGTTGTAGACACCCTGCTCGAACAGCAGACCAAGACGCAGGCGCAGGCGGACGAATACTACCAGCGCTACAAGGACGTCTACGAGCCGGCGCAGGATCAGTACCTGCAGGACGCCAAGGACTACGACACGCCCGCCCGCCGCGATCAGGCGGTCGGCGCCGCGCAGGCTGGCGTGGCCCAGAACTTCGAAGCCGCCCGCAATGCTGCGACCCAGCAGCTGGAGTCGTTCGGCGTTGACCCGACCTCCACCCGCTACGCCGCGCTCGACATTGGCACGCGCACCGCGGAGGCCGCTGCAAAAGCTGCCGCCGGCACGCAGGCCGGGCTGAACACCGAGGCGACCGGCCTCGCGCTGCGCGCCAACGCGATCAACATGGGCAACGGGCTGCCGGGGCAGGCGACCGCCTCCTATGGCACCTCGGCCGGCAGCGGCACGGGCGCGGTCGGTTCTGGCAACTCGACCTTTGCGACCGGCGCCAGCGCGATGGGCAACCCGACGTCTTATTTCGGCGGCGGCAATCAGGCTGTCGGGACGTGGGGCAACACCCTCAATCAGGGCTACGCCAACGAGCTCAGCGCCTGGAAGGCCAACCAGTCGGCCTCGTCCGGCATCGGTTCGCTGCTCGGCGGCGTTGCCGGTCTCGGTCTCGGCTTCATGGGCATGCCCACCGGCTCGATCGGCGGCAAGATGCTTGGTTTCGCCGAAGGCGGCGCCATCCCGATGGGGGCCTCGCCCTCCGCCGGGACCGTCACCGATGACGTGCCGGCGCAAGTCAATGGCGGTCCGGAGATCCGGGTCAATGCCGGCGAGTTCATCATGCCGCGCGACGTCACCGCATGGCTTGGCGAGAAGCAACTGCAGACCATGATCCACAAGGCGCGCAATGAGAAGCAGGGCGCAGGCGCCAAACCCGCGATCGGCGCACCGCCGCCCGCTGCGCGCGGCCCCGCAATTCCGATGGGAGCAGCCGCGTGAGTTTCGGACAAGAGATCAAGGACTTCCTCGCAGGCGCCCAGACCGGCCAGAAGCTCGTCTCCTCGATGGGAGATCAGGCATACAAGCGCGCACTCACGGACAAGACGATCGCCGAGACCCCCGACGAAGAGGACGACAAGCTCGAAAAGGAGCAGAAGCGCGCCTCCATCACTGCGAGCAACCAGCGGACCGCGCTGGCGCAGCGCAGCTTGGCGCTTCGCGAGAAGGGGCTCTCGCTCCAGGAAAAATACTACGACAGCCTGTTGCACCCGCCGCCGTCGGATGCGGAGTCGGCCGCCGCCGGCCTGACCGCTCCGCCGCGGCGGCAGGCGATCCCGGCCCAGCCGGCAATCCCGACCGATCCGGATGCCGTGCCGCAATATGCCGAAGGCGGCATGGTCGAGCCCGGCAGCGCCGAAGACGACGATGATGAGGACGACATCGCCGCTCCCGCCATTGGCGGCGATACTGATATTTCCGCCCGCCGCCGCACGCCGCTGGACGGCGCCCACGACGCCGTGGCTGCCGGCCTGAAATACGGCACGGCGCAGCTCGGCGCCGCGGGCGGGGTTCCGACACCCTACCGCCAGCAGCGCCTGTCCGCGTTGATGCGCGGCGCGGGCGCAGCGCCAATCGAGGACATGAGCGCGATCTACAAGAAGATCGACCCCGACAACCAGATGGGGGAGAGCGAGCGCAACATGACCGCGCTCAGCACGCTCTACCAGTTCAAGCTCAACAAGGGCGACACGACCGGCGCCCAGCGCACCGCGTTCCAGATGCTGCAGCACTACCGCATGGCGTCGCAGCGCTATGCGGCGATCGCCGCCGCCGCCGCCGCGCACGGAGACGTGGACGGTGCCGCCAAGGCCGCGATGAAGGCTTATGCCAACATTCCGGACGGCCAGGATCTGAAGGTCTGGAAGTCGCAGGACGGCCAGCTCAACTATTCGGTCACCGGCCCCGACGGCAAGGTGGCGCAGCAGGGCATCGCGACGCCGCAGCAGCTCGGTGCTGCCGCGATGGGCGTGGCGACCAAGGGCTTCGATCAGTTCCTGCTCGATGCCTCCGGCCAGCGCGCGGCTACCTCGCGGGGTAACGGCGGAGCCAAGGGTGCGGCCGGCTACAAGCCCGCCGACAAGGACAAGCTGCTTGGCGCGATCGAAGGCGCCTACACGCAGCAGTTCAAGGTCGAGGGCGGACCCGGCGATGCCGAAGCCCGCTCCATCAAGGGCAACGCCTTCCGCCTCGCGCAGAACCCGCGCAACAACATCACGCCAGACGAGGCGATCGACGTCACCGCCCGGCTGATGTCGCCGAACAAGGCGAAGCCTGACGAGCCCGGCTTCAGCACCAAGAAGCTCGACGACGACCAGGGCTATGAGGTGCGTATCGGCAAGCGCCCGGCGGTCTATCTCAGCACCGACGAGTTCGAGTCGATGGCTGCAGCCCGCGCCGAGAAGCTCGCCGTGCTGAAGAAGACGAAGGAGGCCGAGACCAAGAAGGGGCCGGGCCTGCTCGCCGAGACGGCTGACGCGGTTGGCGGCGCCTTCACCCGGATGCGGGAGTCGAACCAGAAGGCGATCGCCGACACCAAAGCGGCGGACGAGCAGATGGCGCAGGAGCGGAAACGCTATGGCGACATTCGCAAGGACGCCGAGCCCGATTATGCAATCCCGATGACGCCGTAAAGGTAACGATGGCCGAGTTCGAGTACGTTCCAGACCCCGTCGCCGACACCAACGAGAGCCCGACGACTGGCGATTACGCCAAGACGGTCGGCGCCAGCGTCACGGGCGGCGTTCTGGCCCCGGCCGCCGCGAGTGCCCGGTACGCGACCGAAGACAGCCCGACCAACACCGGCCGGTTCGTCAACGAAATGTCGCGTATCCTGCAGCGGCATCTCAACACGGCGACCGACGACATCAACGAGTCGCGCACGGAGGTCGCGCGCAAGCGGGCTGAAGCTGCGGTAACGAGCTCGGAGTTCTGGGAGCATCCGGTCTCCGCAGGCATGCTGAAGGCCGCCGGCATGACCGGCCCGATGGCTGCCGCGATCTTCTCCGGCGGCCCGGTCGGCGCCGCCCTCGTCAGCGGCGCGCTGGCCGAAGGCTCCTATCTCGACGAGGTCGACAAGAAGCTGGATGCCGCCTCCGATGCGGATTTGCGCCAGAACAGCTATTACGAATCGCTGCGCGCGATGGGCATGGACGAGCAGGCAGCTCGCAGTGGCCTGAAGAAGCAGATCATCGGCAACCAGGACGTCGCCAACTTTGTGGTGGGCGCGGTGGCCGGCGCCCTTGGTCCGGCCGGCAAGCTCGCGGCCGGTGTGTCCGGCAAGGCGGCAGTGGGGCTCGCTTCCGAGGAGGCGGGTCTTGGGGCGCGCGCTGCCCTTGGCGCCGTGGAGGGCGCGGTTGGCGGCGCCGCGCAGGGTGGCACCGAGAACTACACCGTTCAGCAGACCGGGATCGATGCCGGCCTGCAGAAGACGTTGGACAAGGACGCGCTCGTTAACGCGGTACTCGAACCCGCCCTGATCGGTGGGGCGACGGGCGCTGCCGCGGGCGCTGCAGTTGGCGGCAAGGGCAAGCGCAAGGCCGCCGAGATCAAGGCAAGGAAGGAGCAGCCGCTCGATGACGTCGCACCAGAAGCCGCCGCGGAATCAGGGAGTGGAACAGAAGTCCCTCCCGTGGAAACCGCGCCTGTCGGCAACAAGCAAAACGAACCCGCTGGCACGCCGCAAGCATATCCAAAGGCAGAAGCCGCCAAGGACAAAGGCAAGGCGAAGGTAAAAGGCCCTGCCGTCGAGACCGTCGAAGTCGGCGCACCGTCAGCCGAGCAGGCGGTGGCGATGGCCGACGTGCAGCAGCCCGCAGCGCCCGAGCCTGCCATGCCGGCGGCGCCGCAGGTCCCGCCGCAGGTCGCAGAGGCCGCCAAGCGCGTGACCTCTCCCGCAGCGCCCGAGCCGGCGCTGGCAGCTCCGACACCGGAGGCCGTCCCGCCGCAGATCGCGGAGGCCGCCCGCCGCGTCAACCCGGACATGGTACCTCCCGAGGTAACCGCTCCGCAGGTGGCGCCGGACGTCCGCGCGCCGATCGAGGCGCCGGTTCAGGTCGAGGTCAAGCCCGCCCCGCCCGAAGCGGTGGCAACGCCGCAGCCGGTTGATCCGGTCGCGCCGAAGCAGACCGGCCGCATCCTGCCGAACCTGTCTCCCGAGGCGAAGGCGAACCAGCGCGCCCAGAACGAGCAGCTCAACAAGGCCGTCCGGAAGATCCAGAAGGCCGAGGACGGTCCGGGCACCAAGAACTATTCCGACGCCGAGAAGGGCTTCATCGCCGAGCGCGCCAAGCACGCCGAGGAGATCTTCAGCGCCCACGTCAAGGACCGCGAGATGCCGACCACGCGCGAGCAGCGTGAGGCGATGGTCGCGGACCTGGACAAGATCCTCGAAGCCGCCGCCAGTCGCGGCCTCGTGCTCCGTGAGAACCTGCCGGAAGGCACCGCGGGCGGCAGCAAGGAATTCCACTACAGCGTTCCGGAGAAGGTCGGCGACAAAGCGATGTCGCCGCATGTCCGCTATTTGCGCGAAGTGGCGGGCGTCAGGAAGGCACTGCAGAGCAACGCGTTCGGACCGAAGAGCAAGAACCGCGCCCGCGTGCTCGACTTCATCAACGAGGAACGTGCGCGCGATCTGGAAGGCATGGCGAACCGCCGCAAGATCGAGGGCGCAGCTGCCAAGGAGCAGTATCAGGGCGACGTCGAGGCGAAGGCGGGCAACGCTGTCGGTGATGGCGCCCGCGAGGATGCGCTGTCGCCGGAAGAGCGGATGATCGCGCGTGAGGAAGAGGAGGGGCTCGACCAGGAGGAAGCGCCCGCGCCCGCCAAGCGCGCCGCCCCGCCGCCGGCAAAAAAACCGGCAATCCCCACCGACAAGATCGAGGAGATCAAGCGGAAAGCCAGGGAAGCCGCCGAACAAAAGGCGGCCAAGGAAGCGGCAAAAAAACCGGCAGGGCTCGACGACGACGCCAAGAAGCGCATCGCCGCCGAGGCGCTGGCCCGTGCCGCCGCCAAGGAGCGCGGCGAGCTGCCGGCCAACGCGATGGACCGTGCCCACGCCAAGGAGAAGCCGCCGGAAGCGACCGACGCCAAGACCGTCGACAAGGCCGCCGAGAAGACCAACACCGCCCCGAGCGAGGCCCAGAAGGACGCCGGCAACTACGCCAAGGGCGTGGTCAAGTGGCATGGGATGGAGATCGCGATCGAGAACCCCAAGGGCTCGACCCGCCGCGGCAAGTCGCCCGATGGCAAGGAATGGTCGGTCGAGATGCCGGACCATTACGGCTACGTCAAGCGCACCACGGGCGCCGACGGCGATCAGGTCGACGTCTACATGGGTCCGCATCCGGATTCCGAGCACGTCATCGTCATCCATCAGCAGACGCTTGGCGGCAAGTTCGACGAGCACAAGGCGATGCTCGGCTACAAGGACGGCGCCAGCGCGCTGAACGCCTATGAGAAGGCGTTCTCGGACGGTCGCGGCTTCGATCGCGTGCAGCAGATCGAGACCATGACCCCCGCCGAGTTCAAGCAGTGGGTCAACAGCGACAAGCCGAAGAAGGCCGGACGCGACGCCGCGAAGAAGGTACCCGCCGAGGTAACTCCGGAGCCGGCCCCCGAACCCGTCGGCATGCAGGTCGACAACCTCAACCGGCTGGTCAACCTGAAAACGGGCATTGCGGCCGAGCCGGTCAGGTCCGTGAAGCTGTCCGAGGCGCTGGCCGGGCTCGACTTCCGGCACATGCAGGGCGTGTCGGCGCACGTCGCCCCGTTCATGCGCAAGATCCTCACCAAGCTCGTCGGCGACACCGATGTCCATGTCATTTCTGACGCCGACATGGACCGGATCGACGGCAAGTCCACCAAGGGCTATTTCTATACCCAGAGCAAAAACAAACAGGAGCATGGCCGCTACATCGCGATCCGCGAGAGCATGCTCGCCAACCCGGCGGATGCGGCCCACGTCCTCCTGCACGAGGGCGCTCACGACATCGTCAACCGGGTAATCGACTCCAGCGCGAGCCATCGCGCGACCGTCAGCACCATGATGAAGGAGGTCGAGGCCGCGATCGGCAACGATGTCGCCAAGCAGCTGGTCTCGCGCTACGCCTTCACCAACGAGAAGGAGTTCATGGCGGAGGCGTTCGGCAACCGCGAGTTCCAGAACGTGCTCGCTGAAATCCCCGTGTCCGATGCACTGGCGCAGCGGCTCAAGCTGAGCGCCAAGAAGTCGACCGTCTGGGATGCGGTCAAGGCGCAGGTGCGGCAGGTCATCGAGACGGTGACCGGCAAGCTGCCGGAAAGCCCGAGCATGATGGAAGCGGTGCTTCGCTTCGGCGACCACGCCGCCGACCACCGCGACTTGGTCGAGCCGAAGAATGCCCCGCTCGGCGAGCTCTACAAGGCCACGCACGACTACCGTGCCGCCAACGGCTACAGCACCGAGCTCGTGCAGGGCGAAACCTCCAAGCTCGTCACCGACGTCCGCGAACGCGTCGAGGACATGATCAAGCGCAAGCCGATGCAGGAACAGGACGGCAGGCCCTGGTTCCTGAAGGTCCGCACGCTCGATCAGGTGGCGCAGGCTGCCGACCGTTATTTCGGCCGCGACAACAACCCGGTCCGCAAGGTCGCCGACGCTGTCGAGATGATGCGCCACAAGGCAACCGAGAACCTGCGCGCCTCTGAGCCGGTGGTCGAGAAGCTCTACCAGCTGGAGAAGAAGTACAAGGACGGCGGGGTTTGGGAGAAGTTCACCTCGCTGGTCCACGACGAGACGATGGCCGGCGTGTTCGCCGATCGCGATCTCGCCGCGCAGACGCATCTGGGCAAGGACACGCTGCACGGTGCTTGGCCGAAGGCGCGCCATGCCGAGCTCAACGCACGCTGGCGGGAGCTGCCGGAGGATCTCCAGCAGGCGCGCGCCGAGTCGATGAAGTTCTTCACCGACCAGCAGAACGCGATGAGCCTCGGCATCATCAAGAACCGCATTCTCAAGGTGTTGGGGGTCGAGGACGATGCGCTGGCAAAACGCATCCATGAGGGTCGCACTGTTGACACTGATGCTGCTCTTGTTGGTGGGGAAACTACTCTCGAACTTATCAAGGAGGCGCAGGAGCTCGCCGAAATCAAGGGACCGTACTTCCCGCTGATGCGGCGCGGCACCCACGTCGTGCGCGCTGCCTATGAGATTGCGGCCCCGGCCGGAGCCAAGCGGCGCGCAGCCAACGAGTTCGAGTTCGCCGGCAAGGATGCCCGCGACCGCGCGCTCGCCTACGCCAAGCAGCAGGACACCAAGCCGACGGTCAAGTCGGCGTGGGTCGATCCGGCGACCGGCGAGACGCACTATCCGGACGGTACCAAGGTCACCGCCAACGACACCAACTCGGAGCAGCGCTTCCGTATCACCGTGCAGAATGAGCACGTCGACTTCCGCGATAGCGCCCGCGAGGCCCAGGAGCTGGCGCAGGAGCTGGCGTCGCACGGCATGAAGGTCAAGGGCGTCGAGGAGCGCCGCGTTGAGGCCGACCGCAACAGCGACATGCTGTCGTATCAGATGCGGACCCTGATGGACTCGCTGCAGCGCCGCGAGGGCTACAAGGACATGAGCCCGGCCCAGAAGAACGAGTTGGTGCAGGCGATCAACGAGGCCAGCCTGCGCTTCCTCGGCTCGACCCGCATCCAGTCCAAGCGGCTGCCGCGTCGCTATGTCGAGGGCGCCAGCCGCGACCTCACCCGCAACACCCTCGAATACGCGCAGTCGACCGCCGGTTACCTCGCGAAGTTAGAGCACCAGCCGCAGATCGATGCCGCGCTGAAGGAGATGGACGCCGGGGTCACCAACGACTTTTCCAAGGACAAGTCGCTCGGCCGCTCGGCGATCGCCAACGAGGTACGCCGCCGCGTCGACCAGAACGATGCCTACACCGACACCCCGGTATGGTCGGGCGTCACCAAGCGCATGATGACGCTGTCGTTCGTCGACAAGCTGTTCTCGCCTGCCCATAACATCATCAACTCCTTGCAGCCGGCGATGGTCACCATGCCCGTGCTGTCAGGGCGTTATGGTGTCGGGCGCACGTTCGACGCGCTGTCGAAAGCCTATAGCGATGTCTCCGGCTTCGGTCTGATCAAGAGCGGGCTGAAGAACTCGGTCACCAAGGCGCGCGCCGCGACCGGCGAGACCACCAATTTGTTCGACCAGATCAAGGCGAACCTCTCGACCAAGGAACGCGAGATGATCGATTTCCTGGCGTCGCGGGGCGCGATCGACGTCGACGCGGGCATGGAGATCGATAGGCTGATCAAGGCGCGCAAGGGTGTTATGGGCAAGGTCGACACCTCGCTTGGTTACGTCGAAGGCATCGCCCGCCAGATGCCGCAGGCGATCGAAATGATGAACCGCAGCGTCACTGCGCTGGCCGCCTACCGGCTTGAGCTCGGCCGCGGCGCCGGCCACGAGGCTGCGATGCGCAAGGCGCAGGAGACCGTCAACAACACCCAGGGTCTGTATTCGGCGACCAACTCCGCGCCGATCTTCAACCACCCGGTCGCGAAGCTCTCGCTGCAGTTCAAGAAGTACGGGCAGATGATGTATCATTTGCTCGGCGACAACATCGGCAAGGCGTTCAAGGGCGCCACGCCAGAGGAGCGCGCGGAAGCGATCAAGACGCTGGCGGGCCTGACCGCCACCCACGTCGCGATGGCCGGCGCGCTCGGCCTGCCCACCGAGCCGTTCAAATATCTGCTGATGGGGGCGCAGGCGGCGGGCCTGACGTCGGTCGGCTGGGGCGACGTCGAGGACAAGGTGCGCCAGAGCGCGAGCAACTTCTTCGGCAAGACCGGCGGCGAGATCCTGACCCGCGGTCTGCCGCGTGCGGTTGGCCTGGATCTGTCCTCGCGCGTCGGTCTCGACTCGCTGGCCTCGTTCGGCGAACCGCGCTCGCAGAAGGAGACCGACGTTAAGAAGTGGATGTGGGACACGGTAGCCGGCGCGCCGGTCGCTCTCGTGGGCGACTGGGTCAAGGGCATGAACCAGCTCACCGCCGGCAACTTCTCGCAGGCGGCCGAGCTCCTGGTACCGATGAAGTTTGCCGCCGACTCGATCCGCGCCTATCGGCAGGTCACCGAAGGCAAGAAGGGTTCGACCGGCAAGGAGACGCTGAGCCCCTACAATGTCCGCGAGGCGATCACCCGCGCTGCCGGCTTCACCCCGGCGCGCGAGGCCGAGCAGTCGGCGCAGAACAGCGCCTTCTACAGCGCATCCACCCGCGACAAGGAGGAGCGCAGCTCACTGATGAGTGGGTGGGCCAACGCCAAGCCGAACCAGAAGCTCGGCGCCTGGAAGGACGTGCAGGCGTTCAACCGTGGTAAGCCGCGCACCGCACAGATCACCATGAGCGAGCTCACCAGCTACGCCCAGCGCCGTGCCAAGGAAGGTAACGCAATCCGCACCACCAAGCGGGACAAGTACCTGCAGCAGCGCGCCGCGGGCACCTACAACCCATAACTTCGAGAGGTAACATCATGGCAACGGGGGGCAGGCGCGATCCGAGTTCGCATCGGACGCCTGCGCAGATCAAGAAGATGGACCGCGGCTACAATCACCGGCCCGACATCGTCAAGGACCGCGCGCAGCGCAATCAGGCGCGGACGGTCATGCGCAAGGAACTGGGAGCCAAGGCCATCGCCGGCAAGGACATCGACCACAAGAAGATGGTCAAGGACGGCGGCAGCAACGCCCGCTCGAACCTGCGGGTGCGGTCCCAGCACGCCAACCGGGGCTGGAACCGGAAGTAATTAGCGGACGTGATGGGCATCACGGTCTGCTTCGTCGAGCTTCTTGGTCACGTCAACGCCGCACCGTGCTCGCGCCAGTTGCAACAGGGGGAGGCGGGCGACCGCCTTGAGGTCCGCCCGCTCGTTCATCGCGGCGAGCGACGTCTCGACGACCTGAATATCCCTGCAGGCGGCCCGAGACCATTGCCCCTGCTGCTGGTAGGCGTAGCCGAATGCGCCGATGGATACGAACAGGGCTGCGATCGCAAGACCAAAACTGACGCGCGAGATCATTGTACTTCCCCCATATGTGACCAGGATTATTTAGTAAGCGCGAAACTTTGGTGCAACCTAACTTATGCAAATGCGTTTTTCGGTTCCTACGACCGAAATGGACACTCCCGGTGTCGCAATTCCGAACCAATTGGTTATGTCATGCGTACTCCCTGCCAAACATGGGGCTATATCCTGGCAAGCTGTTGAACAATACGGCGAATAGGATACGCTGACCGGAATCGGAATTGGGGAATGGGGATGCAAGGTCACAAGCCAAAGGGGTCATCATGGCGAGAGACGAAGCGCTAAGTCTACTGTCTTCCGAGTTCAAACTATGGGGTGTGCCGTTCACGCACCACGACACGCCCGGCGGCCATATAGAACTGAGATGGCGAGCCACACCCGACAAAGAGTGGCGACAATATTTCATCGCCAAGACCGGCAGTGACCATCGCGGATGGCTCAACGCGCGATCTGACATCAGACGCCTCTTCAAGCAAGACGGCCTAAGTCTGAAAGAGCCCCCGAAGAAACAGCCGCTGCTCCACAAGGCGCTCTCAGTCCCGCAGCACGTCGAGCCGCACCACGACCAACTCAAAATGCTCCGTGCCGAAGTCGCCGACCTTTCCGCGCTCGTGCTCGAACTGACACATCGCGTCGAGGACGTTCTGACCCGCCCGCAGCACACTGCTACAGCCCTGCCCGAAGCGGTTGTGCCGCCGGTCGCAGTCGAAGTCGCCGAGCCGGTCCTCACAAAAACAAAGCAGCCCTATCGCACGGTCCCTGCGCTCGACTTCGTCGCCGAATCTTGGAACAGCCTTGAGGCGCTCGCCAAGTCGATGGGTGTGCCGGCCGTGATCGCCAAACGCAAACTCTATTATCTGCTGCAGAAGGGCGAGGTCGAAACGCAGGGCGATCGCTGGCGCAAGGTGCCCAAGGCACCCGCGGTGGTAACCCCCACGAGTAACCCGCTTGTGCCGGTCCCGGCCGCCACCGCGCTCGACTTCTTCACCGCGGAGTGGGTGACCACCGAGCGTCTGGCCGAGGTGATGGGGATCTCACAGGACAAAGCCTATGGCCGCGCCTACTACTGGATGACCAAGGGCAAGGTCGAGTTCGATCGCGGGCGCTGGCGCCTGAAACTCACCAAGCCGAATCTTCGGCTGGTCAAGCCGGATCGCGGGCAACCGCGCCGAGCCGGCGCACGAGGCTGAGTTGTTGAGCATCTTGGCCTTGTTGTGCGCCGCCTGGATCGGCGCAGCGATCGGAGTTGTCGCGACCTCTCTCGTCACGATGAACGAAGACTGATGTAACCTTTGTGTAACCGAAACGGAACGTAACGTGACTGAATTCGTAGTGTACCCGTTCGACCTGCTGATCTCTTTCCTCATCGTGCATGGGGTCGTCGAGGGAGCGGGTTGGGCAATGCGGAAAGCAACTAAGAAGGAGCAGTGAGCAATGGCGAAACGTGCGAGGAAGGTGCGGACCCCCTACAGCAAAGCGGACGTCAAGGAGTTGAAGGCGCATTCCCGACAGCGGACGCCCGTGGTGAAGGTCGCCAAACTGATGAAGCGCACGGTGCCGGCGCTGCGTGCCAAGGCGCACCTGCTCGGCATCGGGTTGGGGCATCAGCGGTGAACATCCTCGTCTGCGCCCCGATCACCGACGCCGGCCTGCTGCTGCCGGACAACGCGACGGGCCGCTGCGCGGATTGCCAGTGCCGCATCCAGTTCCGGCCGCACGCACCCAGGAGCAAGAAGGTCTGCTTCCGATGCGCCAAGGCCCTGCTTCTGGAGCCGGGCGCCGAGGTGCAGATCACACCCCGTATGGCCGAGGATTTCCAGACATGGCTACGCAAGCAGAAGCACTGATCAAAACAGCGAGGCGCCAAGTTGCCATCAGCGCCTCGTGCATGGTGCTGTGCTCGGTGGTCGCCGGGCTGAACATCTGGTTCGGCACCACCTGGGTCCACTTTTGGGTGGCCGCGCTAAACCTTTTCGCGGTGGTGGCTCAAGCAGGAACGATAAGGCGGGCGATCACGTTCGCACGTTGCGCCCAGAGTGAGCAGGGTTGATGTACGCCTACGATTTCGGCAAGCGCGCCAACCCCTGTTCCGACTGCGATGATGGGCATTGCACCATGAACTGCGGACCAGCGAGGAAACTCGAAGATGGACAAGTGGATCATAGTCACCGGACCGCTACTGGCGCTGGAGCTCGTCGGTCCGTTCGAAACAAAAAGCGAGGCGATTGAGTACGCCCGGAAGAACGACAACGAGGACGTCCACCCGACCATGTGGGACGTCGTGCCGCTCGCTCCTCCGGAACCCTACCACCCTTACAAAATGGAGCCGGCCTAACCCGCCGGGATGGAATGAAGACCTATCTGTGGGTGGCGGTGTTTTATGCGTTGAGTGTTCCCGTCACCATCGAAGCGGCCCGGCTCTCGAAGCGGCTGGCTGACCCCGAGGTGCGCGCCCGGCATGTGCGAACGGTGTCACGCATCATCGAGACCGTCACGCTGATCGTTGGTGCCTTGGTGATCTGGTTCGGCTTCCTGTGGCTCTATGAGCGTTACGGGATATTGTTCGCGGACTGAAGTGGAGCATGGGCCGTGACGATCGAGACTTGGACCATCTACGACCACCCGCGTGACTGGCCGAATCACTTCGTTGCGCGCCGGTTCGAGGGTGAGACGCCGACCCCGGAGGTGCTCTACTCGACCGATCTCGACCAGCTGCGGATGGCGCTGCTTGGGCGGGGACTGGTGCCGTTCGCTCGGCACCAGCAGGACGACCCCGTGATCGTCGAGACGTGGCTCTAATTACCTTGTGGGGTTGCCCGGCCGACCATCAACAACACCCCGCCGAGCTGTGGTAGAAAGGCCAACAGGAGAAGGCGGAGCATAGCGAAGTCGCTGCCGGTCGGCCGGAGCACCCCACCACTCAACCATGCCACCATCCGAGTGGCGGCCTCCGTCTGGGGGTCCGCGGTCTGCTCGACCGACCGCGTGGCCTCGTCCAGCTGCCGGCGGCGATCGCTGACGGCGTCCTCCCGCTGACGACAGAACTTACCGACACCACCCGCGCACTCACGGTCGCGTGACGTCACGGCGTCACGCAGCTCGTTACGCGCCGCCTCGATCGCTGGCGTCACGCGTGACGCACGCTGCAGCGTCACGTCACTGATATTCACCGAGGCGAAGCCGATGCCGGCCGTAACGGCGAACGCGAAGGGCATCAACCATAGAACCCAAGCAACAACCGCCGTCGCCCGGTTGCCGGCCTGCCATTGCTGCGCTGCGCAGGATGGGACGGCGAGCGCGACAAGGTCCGCCGCCACCCCGATCGCCAGGAACAACCAGCCGGCGATTTCAGAGCTCCCCAACGACCGGGCGAACCAGCCGTTCATGGTCACCCCGACCGCGGCGAGCCCGAAAGCCGCCACCTGTAAGATGATGCGATGGTGTGATAGGTTGGGGCGATGCGAGACCTGACCCCCCACGAGATCAACTGCCTGCGAATCGACTGCTGCCCCGACTGCTTCCGGCCGGGACTGGAGGACGGACCGCGCGCTCTCGACGTCAACCAGAACCTTCTCTGCGGGCACTGCGGGGCGCGGTTTAACGTCTACCTTCCGCGATACATTCGCGGCGGGCAGCGGCTTGACCCCGAGGGGTAGCCCGGCCTTCTTCCGGTCCCGGTACGCCTTGGCGCGTTCGGCGCCGGACTTGGGTCTGGGGGGTTGATGTAGTTGGACAACAGATGCAAATAGATCGTCAGCCATTAGAACCGCTCCTACGGTTTTGGTGGTGAGAGGGTCGGTAGCGGATTCGCGCCCGCTGCCGGCCCTTGCTTCGTTTGACTTGGTGAAGTCAGGCGGCCCTCTTGAGGGAAGAGGTCCATTTCGCGAGCAGCACGACGCCCTGTTCGTTGTTCGCTTGAGGCAAGACCGAGGTAACGGCATGGCCGAACAATTGAACGATCGTGAGGGTTCCGGCCTGGCCGACAAGCTCATGCAATATCTGCCGGCGCGTTTCCGTCCCGGCGCGGCGGTGGTGCCGGTGGTGCGGCTGTCCGGGGTGATCGGCGCGGTGACGCCGCTGCGCCCGGGCATGACGCTCGCAGGCCTTGCGCGGGTGTTGGAGCGCGCCTTTTCGGTGCGCAATGCCAAGGCGGTGGCGCT
Organism: Bradyrhizobium sp. 139; assembly: GCF_023074175.1. Taxonomy (GTDB): domain Bacteria; phylum Pseudomonadota; class Alphaproteobacteria; order Rhizobiales; family Xanthobacteraceae; genus Bradyrhizobium. Next base: position 24,788 of record NZ_JADPKS010000067.1, on the reverse strand, counting down.
GGTGATCAATTCGCCCGGCGGCTCGCCGGTGCAGTCGCGCCAGATCTATCTGCGCATCAAGCAACTCGCGGCAGAGAAGAAACTGCCGGTGCTGGTGTTCGTCGAGGACGTCGCGGCGTCCGGCGGCTATATGATTGCCTGCGCCGGCGACGAGATCATATGCGATCCGTCCTCCATCCTCGGCTCGATCGGCGTGGTCGGCGGCAGTTTTGGTTTTCAGGAGGCAATCAAGCGGCTCGGCATCGAGCGGCGGCTCTACACGGCCGGCGCGCACAAGGCGATGCTCGACCCGTTCCTCCCGGAAAACCCGGATGACGTGGCGAAGCTGAAAGCGCTCCAGCGCGAGATCCACCAGATCTTCATCGCGCTGGTGAAGGAGAGCCGCGGCGCGCGCCTCAAGGGCACCGAGGACACCTTGTTCACGGGCGAATACTGGGCCGGCGAGAGCGCGATCGCGCTGGGGCTCGCCGACAGCATCGGCGATCTCCGCTCAACTCTTCGTGCCCGCTTTGGCGAAAAGGTTCTCACCCCCGTGATTGCGCAGCCGACCGGTCTGCTCTCGGGCATTTTCGGGCGGAAATCGCCCGGTGCGGGCCAGCTTTCGGCGCTGGAATCAGTCGCAAGCCTCCCGGACCAGCTGATCTCGGCCGTCGAAACCCGCGCGATTTGGGCGAAATTCGGGTTTTAGGGCGCGCGCTGCCGCGCCATTTGGTCCAAGGGGAATTCAAGCCGAGCCAATTGCGGCGCGGCCCGGTCTGCGCAAGAATGTGCGTGGGGGCTGAGCATTGAACAAGGATCGACCGATGCCGCCGTTCGTCGCTTTCGCGGGCGTCCTGGGCGGGCTTGCCGTGGTCCGCTGGGCCTACAAGACCGCTGTCCGGATCAACCAGGAGCTGGAGGAGATGCGCCTGTCGCGCGTCGCCGAGGCCGCCCATATGGGCAACATCCAGACGCTGAAGCAGGATCCCGTGACCGGAGCTTACCGGCCGGGATAGCTGCTGCAATCGTCGTGGCCGGGCTTGTTCAGGCTTGTCCCGGACATCCACGCCTTGCCTTGCCGCACGAAGAACGTGGATACCCGGGACAAGCCCGTGCATGACCGAGGACTGGGCCGCTTTCCGGCCCTTTGCCTTGATTCCCACCCCCGCCGTCGATACGGTCCCGCGCGATTCAAAACCCCCGCGAGAGCCTGATCTGACGATGGACGCCTCATTGCCCGCCCATATGCGCCCGGAACGTTCGTTCCAGGGCTTCATCCTTGCGCTCCAGCGGTTCTGGGCCGAGCAGGGCTGCGTGATCCTGCAGCCCTACGACATGGAGATGGGCGCGGGCACCTTCCATCCGGCGACGACGCTCCGCGCACTCGGGCCGAAGCCGTGGAACGCGGCCTATGTGCAGCCCTCGCGCCGGCCCAAGGACGGCCGCTACGGCGAGAACCCGAACCGGATGCAGCACTACTACCAGTTCCAGGTGATCATGAAGCCGTCGCCGCCGAACCTTCAGGACCTGTACCTGAAGTCACTCGCCGCGATCGGCATCGATTCCGCCGTGCACGACATCCGCTTCGTCGAGGACGACTGGGAGAGCCCGACGCTGGGCGCCTGGGGCCTCGGATGGGAGTGCTGGTGCGACGGCATGGAAGTCAGCCAGTTCACCTATTTCCAGCAGGTCGCGGGCTTCGAATGCGCGCCGGTCGCGGGCGAACTCACCTACGGGCTCGAGCGCCTCGCGATGTATGTGCAGGGCGTCGACCGCGTCTACGACCTCAACTTCAACGGCCGCGACGGCGACGCCAAGGTCACCTATGGCGACGTGTTTCTGCAAGCCGAGCGGGAATATTCGAAGCACAATTTCGAAGTCGCGGACACCGCGATGCTGTTCGAGCAATTCAAGATGGCGGAAGCTGCCTGCAGGAAATATCTCGACGCGGGCTGGCAAAAAAATTCGAAGCCGGGCAACCGCAAAGAGCACCTGATGGCACTGCCGGCCTATGACCAGTGCATCAAGGCGAGCCATGTCTTCAACCTGCTCGATGCGCGCGGCGTGATCTCCGTCACCGAGCGGCAGAGCTACATTTTGCGCGTGCGCGAACTGGCAAAGGCTTGCGGCGAGGCCTGGATACATACTGAAGCGGGCGGAGCGGCCTGATGCCCGATCTTTTGCTGGAATTGTTCTCGGAAGAAATCCCCGCGCGCATGCAGGCCAAGGCGGCCGACGATCTGCGCCGCATGGTCACCGACAAGCTCGTTGCCGAAGGCCTCGTCTATGAAGGCGCCAAAGCGTTCGCGACGCCGCGCCGCCTCGCGCTGACCGTGCACGGCATTCCCGCGCGCCAGCCTGATCTGAAGACCGAACGCCGCGGACCGAAAATGGGCGCGCCCGATGTGGCCGTGCAGGGTTTTTTGAAAGCGACGGGTCTGAAATCGCTGGACGAAGCCAAGATTCAGCGCGACCCCAAGGGTGATTTCTACATCGGCTTGATCGAAAAGCCCGGCCGCGACGCGATCGACGTACTCGCCGAGATTCTGCCGGTGATCATCCGCACCTTCCCCTGGCCGAAATCGATGCGCTGGGGCGCGCGCTCGGGCAAGCCCGGCTCGCTGAACTGGGTGCGCCCACTGCACGCGATCACCGCGACGTTCGGGCCCGAGACCGAAGAGCCCGATGTCGTCAAATTCTCGGTGGACGGAATCGAGACGGGCCAGACCACCTACGGCCATCGCTTCATGGCGCCGGCTGCGATTCAGGTGCGGCGCTTCGAGGACTACGAAGCGAAACTGAAGGCTGCCAAGGTCATCCTCGATCCGCAGGCACGCAAGGACATTATCTTCGCCGATGCCAAGGAGTTGACGTTCGCGCAGGGACTTGAACTGGTCGAGGATCAGGTGCTGCTCGACGAGGTCTCTGGTCTCGTCGAGTGGCCGGTCGTCATGATGGGATCGTTCGAAGAGGAATATCTCGCGATCCCGGACGAGGTGATCCGCGCCACCATCCGCAACAACCAGAAATGCTTCGTCGTCAGGGATCCCAAGACGGGCAAGCTGACCAACAAGTTCGTCCTCACCGCCAATATCGAGGCGGCCGACGGCGGCAAGACCATCGTTGCCGGCAACGAGCGCGTGATCCGTCCGCGTCTGTCGGATGCGAAGTTCTTCTACGAGACCGACCTGAAGACGAAGCTGGAGGAGCGGCTTCCGAAGTTCGAACAGATCGTGTTCCACGAGAAGCTCGGCACCCAGGCTGCGCGCATCAAGCGCATCGAGCGCCTTGCCGCGGAGATCGCGCCGCTGGTCGGTGCCGACGTCGCCAAGGCGACGCGCGCGGCGCATCTCGCCAAGGCGGATTTGTTGACTGAAGTCGTCGGCGAATTCCCGGAAGTGCAGGGCCTGATGGGCAGGTATTACGCGCTGGCCCAGGGCGAAGATGCCTCCGTGGCCGCGGCCTGCGAGGAACATTACAAGCCGCAAGGGCCTGCCGATCGCGTGCCGACGGATCCGGTCAGCGTGGCGGTCGCGCTCGCCGACAAGCTCGATACGCTCGTCGGCTTCTGGGCGATCGACGAGAAGCCGACGGGAAGCAAGGATCCATATGCGCTGCGTCGCGCGGCGCTGGGGGTGATCAGGCTGATCGCTGAGAACAACCTGCGTCTGTCGCTCATGAAGGTGGCGGCGTCCGCACTCGCCGGCTTGTCGGTCAAGTCAGCCGATGCGGAGAAGCTTCCAAGCGATCTTCTCGCCTTCTTTGCCGATCGCCTCAAGGTCCAGCTGCGCGAGCAGGGTGCGCGTCACGATCTCGTCGACGCCGTGTTCGCGCTCGGCGGCCAGGATGATCTCCTGATGATCGTCCGCCGCGTCGAGGCGCTCGGAAAATTTCTCGAATCCGAAGACGGCAGGAATTTGCTGGCCGGCACCAAGCGCGCCGGCAACATCCTGTCGATCGAGGAGAAAAAGGACAAGCGCAGCTTCGGCGGTGCGCCGGATGCGGCGCTCTACAGCCTCGATGAGGAGAAGGCGCTGGCGAAGGCGATCGGCGAGGTGCAGGCGGAAGCGAGCGCGGCCGTCGCAAAGGAAGACTTTGCGGCCGCGATGAGCGCGATGGCAAAACTGCGCCCGCCGGTCGATGCGTTCTTCGACAAGGTGCGCGTCAACGACGACGATGCGAAGGTACGCGAGAACCGCCTGAAGCTGCTGGGCGAGATCCGCAGCGCCACGCGTGCGGTGGCTGATTTCTCGAGGATCCAGGATTGAGGCGCGATCGCGCGACAAACTCCAATGTCATTCCGGGGCGCGCCCATTTGGCGCGAGCTATGATGGGCAATTGCGCATCATAGCTCGCGCTCCGCGCGCCCCGGAATGACGAAGCGCAAAAGAGCCCCGCCCGGCGGGGGGAGGACCGGGCGGGGCCTGATGTCCGATTTAACACTGCTCGCGCCTGCCTGACGTGGCGCGCCGGACATCTAGTCGATGTCAGTCCAACACCTCGACGATGCGCCGCGAACGCGGCTCGACCAGTACGGTCTCGCCGTTCACGACGGTGTAGCGGTAAGTGGTGGCGCCGAAACGTTGCGGCACGTCATAATAGGTGATGCCGGCATCGGGTAAGGTGGCACCGACCGTCACGCGATCCGGAATGTGGAAGGGCGGCACGCGTTGTTCGACGACATAGTCGCGGAAGGCCGGCCGTTGTTCGACCGCAATCGTCGGGCTGCTGTCGACCGTGGCGGGTGCGCGTCCCACCGTGACGCCGCTTTGCGCCTGCGCCGCGACGGGCGAGCCGATCACGGCCGCGAGCGTTGCAAGAGCAAGAATCCTGTTCCGCATGAAGAACTCCTTCGACAAGTTTTCGGGAAGCGCCAATGGCGCGACCGGTTGCCAATGCATGCATGCTGGCAATGTTCCGGGAAAAGCCCCGCCGCATTCGCGGCAATTTCGGGCAGATTTCGCGAAGGCGGGAACCCGTGCGGGGCTTGCGCGTCTCTACCCGCGGAACCTGCTCCGGTATGATCCAGTCGCGATTCGCCTCACTCCACGGAAAGACAATCCTCCATGCACATCACTGTCGCCCACATTTCGCCGATCCTGTCGCTGCTTGCGGGCGTGCTCATCCTCATCATGCCGCGTCTTCTCAACCTGATCGTTGCCATCTTTCTCATCATAAACGGCGCGATCGGGCTCGGATTGTTGAAGTGGCTCCATCTCTAGGCCTTCATTTTCCGGAACTCTTCGACTTGCGCGGGCCTGCCCAAAATGGTGTAAGGCGCGCGATTACCCATTCCTCTCGCAGGTTGTGTGCAAGCTATGGCCAAAGCCGCCTCGAAGCCCAAGAAAATACCGGCGAAAATACCAGCGAAATCAAAGTCCCCCGCCAAGGCGAAAGCGGCGCCCGCGGCCCGCAAGGCGCTTGCCAAGAGCGCCCCGACGCCGGTCGCCAAAGCTGCTGCAAAGACTGCTGTGAAGCCCGCATCTAAGCCGGCTGCGAAGCCTGCAGCAAAGGCCGCGCCCAGGCCGGTTGCGCCGAAGGTCGCTGTGAAGCCGGCGCCGGCCAAGTCCGCACCCGCCAAGTCCGCACCCGCCAAGGCCTCGTCCGCCAAGGCAGCGCCGAGCGCGGCCAAGGCCGGTAAATGGGTGTTCACCTTCGGGGACGGCAAGGCCGAGGGCCGGTCGGAAATGCGCGACCTGCTTGGCGGCAAGGGTGCCAATCTCGCCGAGATGGCCAATCTCGGCCTGCCGGTGCCTCCTGGCTTCACCATCCCGACCTCGGTCTGCACCTACTTCTACGCGCACGACAAAACCTACCCGAAGGAATTGCAGTCGCAGGTTGAGAAGGCGCTGGACCATGTCGGCAAGTTGACCGGCAAGATCTTCGGCGACACCAGGAACCCGCTGCTGGTCTCCGTGCGCTCCGGCGGACGCGCCTCGATGCCCGGCATGATGGACACCGTGCTCAATCTCGGCCTCAACGACGAGACCGTGGAAGCGCTGTCGGAACTCTCGGGCGACCGCCGTTTCGCCTATGACAGCTATCGTCGCTTCATCACCATGTATTCCGACGTGGTGCTCGGCTTCGAGCATCATCACTTCGAGGAAATCCTCGACACCTTCAAGGACAGCCAGGGCTACACGCTCGACACGGACCTCACCGCCGAGGACTGGGTTGATCTGGTCGGAAAGTACAAGGACGCGGTCGCGCGCGAGACCGGCAAGGATTTCCCGCAGGATCCGCACGACCAGCTCTGGGGCGCGATCGGCGCGGTGTTCTCATCCTGGATGAACGCGCGCGCGGTGACCTATCGCAAGCTGCACGACATTCCGGAATCCTGGGGCACCGCGGTCAACGTGCAGGCCATGGTGTTCGGCAATATGGGCGAGACGTCGGCGACCGGCGTCGCCTTCACACGCAACCCCTCGACCGGCGAGAGCAAGCTCTACGGCGAGTTCCTGATCAACGCGCAAGGCGAGGACGTGGTGGCGGGCATCCGCACGCCGCAAGACATCACCGAGGAGGCGCGCGAGGAATCCGGCTCCGACAAGGCGTCGATGGAATCGGCGATGCCGGAAGCGTACAAGGAGCTGACGCGGATCTACACGCTGCTCGAGAAGCACTACCGCGACATGCAGGACATGGAGTTCACGGTCGAGCAGGGCAAGCTGTGGATGCTCCAGACCCGCGGCGGCAAGCGCACCGCCAAGGCGGCGTTGCGCATCGCGGTCGAGCTCGCCAATGAAGGCCTGATCACCAAGAAGGAAGCGGTGACGCGGATCGATCCCGCCTCGCTCGACCAGTTGCTGCATCCGACCATCGATCCCAACGCCAAGCGCGACGTCATCGCGACCGGCCTGCCGGCTTCGCCGGGTGCTGCCTCCGGCGAGATCGTATTCTCCTCGGACGAGGCGGCCAAGCTTCAGGCCGACGGACGTAAAGTAATTCTCGTCCGCATCGAGACCAGCCCGGAAGACATCCACGGCATGCACGCCGCCGAAGGCATTTTGACCACCCGCGGCGGCATGACCTCGCATGCGGCGGTGGTCGCGCGCGGCATGGGCAAGCCCTGCGTCTCCGGCTGCGGCACCATCCGCGTCGACTACGGCCGCGGCACCATGAGCATCGGCTCCCGCACCTTCAAGACCGGCGACGTCATCACCATCGACGGCTCGCTCGGCCAGGTGCTCGCCGGCCGCATGCCGATGATCGAGCCGGAGCTGTCCGGCGAATTCGGCACGCTGATGAACTGGGCCGACCAGGTCCGCAAGATTGGCGTCCGCGTCAACGCGGATACGCCGGAGGACGCGCACACCGCGATCAAGTTCGGCGCGGAAGGCATCGGCCTCTGCCGCACCGAGCACATGTTCTTCGAGGAGACGCGCATCCGCACGGTGCGCGAGATGATCCTCTCCGAGGACGAGCAGGCGCGTCGTGCCGCGCTTGCCAAGCTGCTGCCGATGCAGCGTGCCGACTTCGTCGAGCTGTTCGAGATCATGAAGGGCCTGCCGGTCACGATCCGTCTGCTCGATCCGCCGCTGCACGAGTTCCTGCCGCACACCCATGCCGAGGTCGAGGAGGTGGCGCGCGCCATGAACACCGACCCGCGGCGCCTGGCCGACCGCGCGCGCGAGCTGTCGGAGTTCAATCCGATGCTTGGTTTCCGCGGCTGCCGCATCGCGATCGCCTATCCGGAGATCGCCGAGATGCAGGCGCGTGCGATCTTCGAAGCCGCAGTCGAGGCCGAGAAGCGCACCGGCAAGGCCGTGGGCCTCGAGGTGATGGTGCCGCTGATTGCGACCAAGATGGAGCTCGACCTCGTCAAGGCGCGGATCGACGCCACCGCGAAGGCCGTGATGCGCGACACCAACACCAAGCTCGCCTATCAGGTCGGCACCATGATCGAGCTGCCGCGTGCGTGCCTGCTCGCGGCCGAGATCGCGGAGAGTGCCGAGTTCTTCTCCTTCGGCACCAACGACCTGACGCAGACCACCTACGGCATCAGCCGCGACGACGCCGCAAGCTTCCTCGGGACCTACGTCTCCAAGGGCATCCTCCCGATCGATCCCTTCGTCGCGCTCGACCAGGAAGGCGTTGGCGAACTCGTCAAGATCGGCGTCGCGCGCGGCCGCAAGACGCGCGCCTCGCTCAAGGTCGGCATTTGCGGCGAGCACGGCGGCGATCCCGCCTCCGTCGCCTTCTGCCACGCGATCGGTCTCGACTACGTCTCCTGTTCGCCCTACCGCGTGCCGATCGCCCGTCTCTCCGCCGCGCAAGCCGCGCTCGGCAAGGCCGTCGCGAGCCAGGCGTAAGCCGAAGCGCAGGATTGAGCTGAGAGAGGCGGGGCTTGCCCCGCCTCTTTTCATTTGGAGCTGCGCTCGCAATGACGAGAGGGAATTCATCAGGCGTCCCGTAATGATACGTGCGCGCAAGAGTTCCTTCACCATTCGTGTTGACCGAATGTTTACCGCTTTACGAGAGGCGGCATTTACCAATGCGCATCATTGCCCGCGAAAACACCCGCAATCGCTTGAGTGTGCCGCACGCGCAACGCCGATTAACGCCCCGGCAACCTAAATTTGATACTCACGATAAAGATCGAATTGTACGGATGTACTGCAGTTCGATTTTTCTGGCGTAAGCGTAGCGTGAGCGTGTCGATGTCAGTGTTGCGTAACCATCCGAGGGGCGCGCGGTTCGCGTCCTTCGGAATCGGTCTCTGCATCTTCGCATTGATGCCGAGAGAGACCGGCTATCAGGACATCACGTCGTTGCTGGCGCGTCAGCCCGGCGTCGCCGAGCGCTGGCAGAAGCAGGTGTTCTCCGCGGCGTCCTCGATCCAGCTCGCAACCTACAGCTTTTCCCGTCCGATCGGCACTTCGGTTCCGCAGAGCGCGATGGTTCGCCTCGCGAGCCTCGAGGGCCGCGACGTCACCGGCGCGATCAGCCGCAATCCGGCGCTTCAGGCCCCGCCGCGCTACCAGGCCGCCGATTTTCCCATGGTCGATCGTTCCATGAAGGGTGACCGTCTCGCAACTGTCACACCCACGCAGGCTCCCGAGACGACCGCACCATCCGCGGCGCCGGCACAGGAAGATCCCGCGACGTCGAACGGCTCGGTGTTCGGCGCCAAGACCGCCGCGTTGCCACAAATTATGTCGCCGGAGTCCGCAGCCGCGCTCGATCCCGAGCTTCAGGAAGCTCTGCGCGCGCCGCCGCTGCCGCAATATGCCAATCCGCCACAAGCCAGCGACGCCGCGCGCGGGTTCGCTGTCCAGCCGATCGAAGCGCTGAAGCACGCGACCATTCCGGCTGCACCGCCACGGGATCCCTTCCGCGTGAAGACCTCGAACCTGTTCTTCGGCAGCTCCTCGCTCGGCGGCAATCTCGAGAGCATCGAGAGCTGGCAACCCGGCGCCGAGCCGCTGATCGTGACGTCCGATCCGGACATGAAGGTGACGGCATCGCTGTCGCCCCCGTCGGACGATATCGCCAAGGACATCGAAAGCGGCGAGAGCGTCGCGCCGAAGGGCGAGGTCAATGCCGACAACCAGCGCGCCAGATCGCCCGCGGAGCGGCTCGCGCTCGACGACAGGTCGCGCGCAAAGTCCGAGAAGTGCCTCGCCGAAGCGGTCTATTTCGAATCGCGCGGCGAGGCCGTGCGCGGCCAGATGGCGGTTGCGCAAGTCGTGATGAACCGCGTGTTCTCCGGCAAATATCCGGACACCGTGTGCGGCGCGGTCTATCAGAACAGGCACCGCCACTTGGCATGTCAGTTCACCTTCGCCTGCGACAACAATGCCGACGTGATCCGCGAGCCCGAGATGTGGGAGCGCGCGAAAAAGATTTCGAAGGCGATGCTCGACGGCCAGATCTGGCTCCCCGAAGTGGGCAAGTCCACGCACTACCATGCCTATTGGGTGCGTCCGTCCTGGGTCGCCGAGATGAAGAAGATGTACAAGACCGGCGTCCACACCTTCTATCGCCCGCGCGCCTGGGGCGACGGCAGCGAAGAACCGAGCTGGGGCACCCCGGCCCAGACCGCGGCACTTTCCGCCGAACTCGCCCAGCAAGCCAAGAGCTCCGCCGAGATGGGCGCGATCGAGCGGCGGTAAGCGATAGGACTCGCCACGACGCAGGTTTGCTCCCTCGCCCGCAAGTGGGGAGAGGCGAGGACATCACGCCGCGATATCCAGCGCGCAGTCGAAATTCGGCGCCGAATGCGTCAGTGCGCCAGATGAGGCGTAGTCAACGCCGGTCGCCGCGATGGCCGCGATCGAGTCCAGCGTGACGCCGCCGGATGCCTCCAGCTGGAGGCGGCCCTCGTTGAGCCGCACCGCCTCGTGCAGCGTCGCAAGGTCCATGTTGTCGAGCAGCACGGCATCGGCCAGCCCGGTGCCGAGCACCTCGCGCAATTGCGCGAGCGTATCGACCTCGATCTCGATCTTGACGAGATGACCGGCATGGGCGCGGGCGCGCTCCAGCACCGCACCGATGCCGCCGGCGACCGCGATGTGGTTGTCCTTGATCAGGATCGCGTCGTCGAGGCCGAAGCGGTGATTGAAGCCGCCGCCGCAGCGTACCGCGTATTTCTCCAGCGCCCGCAGTCCCGGCGTGGTCTTTCGCGTGCAGCAGATGCGCATCTTCGTGCCTTCGGTCTGGCGGACATAGTCGGCCGTGAGCGTCGCGACGCCCGACAAGCGGCCGACGAAATTCAGTGCGGTCCGCTCCGCCGTGAGAATGGCGCGCGCCGGGCCGGAGATCGTCAGCACGTGCTGGCCGCGGGCAACCCGTGCGGCATCGCGGACCTGCGCGCGCACCTCGATCTCGGGCGAGAGTTTTTGCAGCGTTGCCAGCGCCAGCGGCAGGCCGGCGATCACCCCGGACTGGCGTGCGACCAGGATCGCCTGCGCCTTGGTCGCCTCCGGGATGGTCGCAAGCGAGGTGATGTCGCCGGCGCGGCCGAGATCTTCGTCGAGCGCGCGATGCACGGCCTCGTCGATCGCAAGCGGCGACAGGAAGGCGTCGGGATAGAGCAGTGACGTCGGGGTGATCATGCGGGACTCCATCAGGCGATCATCGGTTGGGCGGTGCGTGGCAGCGGACGCTCGCTCAGGCTGTCGGCGATCTCGCGTGCCGCCGTGAGCGTCGTCATCGTTCTCTGCGCCAGCGCAGGGACATCCGCCGGATGGTCCGAGCGGAAATGCGCGCCGCGGCTCTCGCGCCGGGCCCAAGCCGCAGCGGCGACGAGCAGGGCTGTCGTTGCCATGTTGCCAACCGCGATGTTGCTGGCTTCGCGTTCAATCGCGGCGAGGCTGCGCACCGCCTCCGCGAGCCCGTCACCGTCGCGGATCACGCCGACACGTGCGCTCATCATCATACGCAGCTGCGTCACGGCCGCAGCATCTGGCGCGCCGCCATGCGGCGCAGCCGGCGCATCGGGGAGACGGGCAGGCGAGGGGATGGCCCGGCCGGCGATGTCGTCAGCGATGCGCGCCGCATAGACCACGGCCTCCAGCAGCGAATTCGAAGCGAGCCGGTTGGCGCCATGCGCGCCGGTGGACGACACTTCGCCGCCGGCCCAGAGCCCGTCGATCGAGCTGCGGCCGCGCTCATCCACCGCAATGCCGCCCATATGGTAGTGCGCGGCGGGCGCAATCGGGATGGCCTGCATGGCCGGATCGATGCCGGCGGCGATGCAGCTTGCATGCACGGTCGGAAACTTCTCTGCAAAGCGCGCGCCCAGCGCCTGCCGTGCATCGAGAAAGGCGCCGCGGCCGGCCGCGATCTCGGCGAATACGCCCCGCGCCACGATGTCGCGCGGCGCGAGCTCGGCCAATGGATGGCGCGCAAGCATGAAACGTTCGCCGTCGCCGTTGATCAGCGTCGCCCCTTCGCCGCGTAGCGCTTCGGTTGCGAGCGGCGCCGGATCGCGCCCGACCATGATGGCGGTCGGATGAAACTGTACGAACTCGGGATCGGCGATCACGGCGCCGGCGCGTGCTGCGATCGCAAGGCCCGATCCGCTGGCCTCGGTTGGGTTGGTGGTGACGGCATAGAGATGGCCGATGCCGCCGGTCGCAAGCACGACCGCGCGTGTGGCGAGCCGGAGCGGCGGTGCCGCCGCCTCGCCGGCTTCACGCAATTGAAGGCCGGCGACCGCGCCGTCCTTCGTCAACAGCGCTTCGGCGACGAGACCTTCGACCAGTCGGATCGATCGCGTGCGGCGCACCGCCTCGCTCAAGGCCGCGATGATCGCGGCGCCCGCGCCATCGCCGCGAACATGCACGATGCGCCGCGCTGAATGCGCGGCTTCGCGCCCGACCGCGAGCCGGCCTTCAAAATCGCGGTCGAACGGCACGCCATGGGCGAGCAGGTCGTGGATCCGCGCCGCAGCCTCGCGCGCAATCCCCAGCGCAACCGCTTCGTCGACGATGTCTCCGCCGACGGCAATCGTATCCGCGGCATGCAGTTCCGGCGTATCGCCATGGGTTACCGCCGCCGCGATGCCGCCTTGCGCCCATGCGGACGATGCGCCCTGTCCGAGCGGCGCGGCCGAGATCAGCGTCACCGGCCGCGGCGCGAGTTTGAGTGCGCAGAACAATCCGGCAAGTCCGCCGCCGACGATGACGATTTCGTCGGCGCTGCGGGAGAAATTGTGGATGTTATCTTGCATGTTTCGCTCTCAATTCTTCAGATTGATCATCCGCTCGACCGATCGTCGCGCGCGTTCCGCGAGCGCGGGATCGATCGTGACCTGCTCGCCAAGCGTGAGCAGGCTGTCCAGAATCTTGGCGAGCGTGATGCGCTTCATGTGCGGGCAGAGATTGCAGGGCCGGAGCATCTCCACATCAGGCAGCTCGGCGCGGACATTGTCGGCCATCGAGCATTCCGTGATCATGACGAGTCGCCGCGGCCGCCGCTCACGTACCCAGTTGATCATGTGCGCGGTCGAGCCGGTGAAGTCGGCTTCCGCCAACACGTCCGGCGGACATTCGGGATGCGCGATGATCTGCACGGACGGGTCGGCCTCGCGAAGCCCCCGCAGCTCCTCGCCGGTAAAACGCTCGTGCACCTCGCAGGCGCCCTTCCAGGCGATGATCTGCACGTCGGTCTTCGAGGCCACGTAAGTGGCGAGGTATCGATCGGGCAGGAAGATCACGCTTGGCGCGTTCAGGCTCTCGACCACCTGCACCGCGTTAGAAGAGGTGCAGCAGATGTCGACCTCCGCCTTCACCTCCGCCGACGTGTTGACATAGGCAACGACGGGCATGCCGGGAAATCTTTCGCGGAGCAGGCGAACGTCCGCGCCGGTGATGCTGGCGGCGAGCGAGCAGCCGGCGCGGGCATCGGGGATCAATACCGTCTTGTCCGGGTTGAGCAGCTTTGACGTCTCCGCCATGAAGTGCACGCCACACTGCACGATGACGTCCGCCTTCACCTTGGTGGCTTCGACTGCGAGCTGAAGCGAGTCGCCGCCGATGTCGGCGACGCAATGAAAGATCTCCGGCGCCTGATAGTTGTGCGCGAGGATCACAGCGCCACGCGCCTGCTTCAGCTCGTTGATCGTCTTGATAGTCGGCGCCATCAGCGGCCATTCGATTGGCGGGATCACGTGCTTCACGCGCGCATAGAGCGGCGCGGTGGCCCGTTCGACCTCCGGTGTCCATTCCAGTGAGGGCATCGGCAGCGTCGGGCCGGTTCGCGCTGGCGTAGCGCTGGGAGGGATGGGGATTTGGCCCTGCGGCCGGTTGGCAAAGTCGTCGGGGCCGTAAATTCCAGTGATGGGCATCGAAGCCTCCGGTGTACGCTTGTTATACTCGATATGAGTATATCTGGAGCCCGAGAAATCCGGCCGTGAGGCCGGGTGGGTTTGTCGAGGTTCTAATATACTCAATCTGAGTAAATCGAAGGTATCACGCCATGGATGGCGCCGCTAGGTCCGGCCGCACACATTCTCGTCAAGTCGCACCCGACGCGTCAGGCAAGCCGCGATGAAATGCAATGCTCCGGTGGCAGCCCTTCGTGGAACGCAATCATTTTTGACTTGGGGTTTTCATGCATCTGCATTAAGTGCCTGACTGGCGGTTGCCCATTCCGGATCCGTCAGGGAGTGATGAGGAACACCATGTCCACTCAAGCGGGCGAGCTCGGTCCGGTCTCGCGTTCCTCCTCCTGGCGGACGCCGGCGATCATCATCCTCTGCGGCTGCGCGATCGGCATGCTCGGCTTCGGCCCGCGTTCGGCGCTGGGCTTCTTCGTGCAGCCGATGAGCCACGAATTCGCCTGGGGCCGCGACGTGTTCGGCCTCGCGATCGCATTTCAAAATTTGTTGTGGGGATTGGGTCAGCCGATCGCCGGCGCGGTCGCCGATCGCTTCGGCCTGTTCCGGGTGATGTGCGTCGGCGCGCTGCTCTATGCCGGCGGTCTGTTGCTGATGCGCTATTCTTCGACGCCGTTGTCGCTCAACATCGGCGCAGGCGTGATGGTTGGCTTCGGCCTCGCCGGTTGCTCGTTCAATCTGGTGCTGTCCGCGTTTACAAAGCTGCTGCCGTCCGAGAAGCGCGGCCTTGCGCTCGGTGCCGGCACCGCGGCAGGATCGTTCGGGCAATTTCTGTTCGCGCCGATCGGCGTGGCGCTGATCGACAATTTCGGCTGGCAGCAGGCGCTCACCGTATTCGGCTTCCTGATGCTGCTGATCATCCCGCTGTCACTGGCGCTGTCCACGCCGCCGGCCGAGAGCTCCGCGAGTAAGATCCCTGCGGATGAGCAGACCTTCACCAAGGCGCTTGCCGAAGCCTTCGGCCATCGCTCCTATGTGCTGCTGGTGCTCGGCTTCTTCACCTGCGGCTTCCAGCTCGCCTTCATCACGGTGCATCTGCCGGCCTTCCTGGTCGATCGCGGCATCTCGACGCAAACCGGCGGCTGGGTGATCGCGGCGATCGGCCTGTTCAACATCATCGGTTCGTTGAGCGTCGGCTATCTCCAGAACTCGCTGCCCAAGCGTTACATCCTCTCCGTCATCTATTTCACCCGCGCGCTTGCGACGCTTGCCTTCATCTCATTCCCGATCACGCCGTTCTCGGCGATCGCGTTCGGTGCGGTCTCCGGCCTGACCTGGCTGTCGACGGTGCCGCCGACCTCGGCACTGGTGGCGCTGATGTTCGGCACGCGCTGGTTCGCCACGCTCTATGGCTTTGCCTTCGTCAGCCATCAGGTCGGCGGCTTCCTCGGCGTCTGGCTCGGCGGCATCGTGTTCGAGCGCTTCGGTTCCTACACGCCGATCTGGTGGCTCTCGATCCTGTTCGGCGTGCTCTCGGCGCTGATCAATATTCCGATCGTGGAGAAACCGGCTCAGCGAGCGGTTGCGCAGCCTGCCTGATCGGCTAAACATCCCCTGAACAAGTCAGGGAGTTCAGTCGTGGCCACATTCAAGGCGATCCGGATCGACAAGGCGGACAAGGGCACCACAGCGCAGCTGGCGCAGTTCGACGAAGCCGAGCTGATGGACGGAGATGTCACCGTCCGCGTGGAATGGTCGACGCTGAACTACAAGGACGGCCTTGCGCTCACCGGCAAGGCGCCGGTGGTGCGCCGCTTCCCGATGATCGCCGGCATCGATTTCGCCGGCACAGTTGAAGCGTCCTCGCATCCGCAATGGAAGGCGGGCGACAAGGTCGTCTGCACCGGCTGGGGCATGGGCGAGACCCATCTCGGCGCCTATGCCGAGAAAGCACGGGTCAAAGGCGACTGGCTGGTCGCATTGCCGCAGGGCCTATCCGCACGTGACGCCATGGCGATCGGCACCGCCGGCTTCACCGCGATGCTGTCCGTGCTGGCGCTGGAGAAGCACGGTCTGTCGCCGGAGAGCGGCCCTGTGGTGGTGACGGGCGCTGCCGGCGGCGTCGGCTCGGTCGCGACCGCCGTACTCTCGAAACTCGGTTACCACGTCATCGCCTCGACCGGCCGCGCCTCGGAAGCCGACTATTTGAAAGAGATCGGTGCTGCCGAGATCATCGACCGCAATGAATTGTCGGCGGCGGCCAAGCCCCTTGCCAAGGAGCGCTGGGCGGGCGGCGTGGACAGCGTCGGCTCGACCACGCTCGCGAATCTCCTGTCGATGACGAAGTATGGCGGGGCGATCGCGGCCTGCGGCCTGGCAGCCGGCATGGACCTGCCGTCTTCTGTCGCACCCTTCATTTTGCGCGGGGTGTGCCTTCTCGGCATCGATTCCGTGATGTGCCCGATCGAGCCGCGGAAAGCCGCCTGGCAGCGTCTGGCCTCCGATCTGGATCGGACAAAACTATCTGAAATTACTCACGAAATTCCGATCGAGGAAGTTTCGGAGTGTGGCGCGAAAATTCTGGCCGGTCAGGTCCGCGGCCGCATCGTGGTAAAAATTGTTTAACGGCGTTCAGACTTTACCAACCAAGCTGCTCCAATGTTGCCATGGTTAGTATGGTAAGCAGCAGGTAAAGAGATAAGGCATCGCCCGCTGCATGGGTTGGTTCGGAGTTGTGCATGCTTGCGCGTATTGTGTTGGGGGCTGTGACGGCGGCAGCGACGTTTGCGCCGGCCATTGCTGGAAGCATGAACGCTGACGAGGCGCGCCGCTTCGTCGCCGGCAAGGTGTTCGCTTTCACCTGTTTCGACGGCACCCGCGGCGCAGGCCGCGTCCTGGACGACCTCGGCGCCGCCGGCGCAGTCCAGTTCTCAGGCGCAGGCCCGGTGAAGCATCTCCGCCTGCCCGGCAACACGCTCCAGATACGCGGCCAGAACGTCTGCGCCTCGATCAAGGGCATTCCGTTCGAGCCCTGCTTCAACCTGGAAAAGACCGACGATCGCAGCTTCCGCGGCTCGGTGTCGGGCATGGGCTTCGCCTATTGCGACTTTCACCACCAGGGCGGCAATCAGATGCTGATGGCCCGCGCCGTGCCGCGTCCGCGTTCGCTGCGCTCGTCGGAGCACACCGGTTCGGTCGGTGCGTCCAACACCGAAGTCGTCGCGCGCGTCGAGACGCCGCGTGTCGAGAGCGGCCGCCTCGAGCCGGTGAAGTCGGAAGCCAAGTCGGAACCCGCCAAGATCGATGCTCCGCTGGAACTGCGCCGCTCGACTCAGTGAGTTGGCTGCGCCGGACTGCTCGCGCACTTTGTCGTTGAGGATTTTCATCGATCACGCCGCCGCGCCGTAATCATACGGACGGCGGCCTTTATGTCTTGGTAGCGACTCGCGTCCCAATTTGCATACGGCCAGGGGGCGCAAGGGTTCTACGATGTCGCTGTATTTCTTTCGCATCAGTACCGGCCGTTATTCCGGCGCCGCCGACCAGCCATACGAGTTCGAGGATCGCGCCGCCGCCTGGACCGAGATGACCGAGGTCTGTGCCAACCTGCTCGGCACCATCGCGCGCAATCTGAAGCCGAATGCCAAATGGAGCATGGAGCTGCTCGACGAGAACAAGCAGCCGGTTTTTCGCGTCAGTCTGGTCGGTGAGACGGTGTGCTGAGACGGCTGCGAGCGGAGAGCAGGCGTCATGGAGCCTGCTGCAGGGCTGACTCCGGACAGAAGCGCGGGCCAGGCAGTGGTCGATTGCGGACCGATAGCCGCATGATGCGGCAACGATCGTTACCCGAATGGGCGGAGACACCGGCGAGCGGGCTCCGGTTACGGATCTATGACCGAGACTAGATCGTGACCGACCGAAGGTCTGGCCCCAAACATCCTTTCTAAGTTTGCCCCCGCCTGTCGATGCGGACGAGCACGGCTCATTCGGGCAACCCCGCCTTGCGAAAACCCTCGATCATCAGATTCGCATTTTTTGATAGCTGGCTCCGAGCGATCCACGCCGATATTGTGAAAGCGGGGTCGACCTCAACCGCACGAGCCGCCGCCTCACGGGCCTCAGCGTCGCGTCCAAGATGGGCGAGAGCGGACGCGAGGCAGCGGTACGGTCCTGGATAGCCAGGGTTCTGCCGCAGGGCTTTCTTGCCTGCAACCATTGCCTCGTCAAAACGACGAAGCTCAATAAAGGCAAATCCCATCCCGGTAAACGCTGTGTATAGTTGCGGGTCTACTGGGCTCATGCGCATGGCACGTTCAAAGCTCCGGATCGTTTCCTCTGGCTGCCCCGCAATCTTATAGACCCAGCCTCTGCAGTGCCACGCGCGATATGAATTTGGGTTGAGCTTAACCGCCCGGTCGGACATCTCGATCTCAGTCTCACAATCGCCGACCAGAAGTGCCGAGATCAAGGCAGCACTTGCCAACGTGTCTGGATCACCATCGTCGAGGCTCAATGCCAAGCGCATAAGTCGAACGGCTTCCTTGCGTTCGAATTGAGGATCAATGGCGTAGTTCCTAACCACGTTTTCCGTGTGACAGGCACCTGCCAGAGCAGCGGCCCAAGCAAACCCAGGGTCAAGCTCCAAGGCGCGCTGGACCAGTCGGAGTGCCTCGGCCAACCCTTCGCGGGTCAATGGGTGGGGCTGCTGTATAGCCCGGAGAAAAAAATTATATGCGGTGAGGTCTTCCGGTCGCCGCTGCGTTGCGATTGCAATTTCTGCTTGAAACAACTTTGGCTGAATAGCTGAGACAACAGCGAGCGTGACGTCGTCCTGCAACGCGAAAATGTCTGTCATGTCACGCTCGAACCTGTCCGCCCAAATGTGTGCGCCCGTAGCCGCTTCAATCAACTGGCACGTGATGCGAACTTTCCCTGACGCCTTGCGCACCGCCCCCTCAAGGACATAGCGTACGCCAAGCCTGCGCCCGACTTCCTTGATGTCGACCGCTTTGCTCTTGAAGGTGAAACTCGAATTTCGAGCGATCACGAACAACCATTTGAACTGCGAAAGCGCGGTAGTGATCTCCTCAACCATCCCGTCCGCGAAGTACTCCTGCTCGGGATCGCCAGACATGTTCGCGAACGGCAGCACGGCGATGGAGGGCTTGTCGGGAACTGCAGGAGCGCTCTCGGGCGCATCGCCCGGATTTGGGCCCGCAACTTCTCGCGCCTCCCGCACCTGTCCGACGAAACGGAGTCCCTTACGCGGTAACGTCTTGATCAGGCGCTGCTTCTCGCCGGAATCGCCGATGGCGCAGCGCGCGGCGTTCAGGCGGGTCGTCAGTGCCGCATCGGAAACGCTGCGCCCATTCCAAACGGCGTTGATGAGGTCGTCTTTACTTACGACGCGCTCCCTGTTGCGGATCAGGTAATCAAGCAGATCGAACACCTGTGGTGCGATGGAGACGACGTCCGCGCCGCGATGCAGCTCGCGCCGGTCAGGGTCGAATGCGTAATCCTCGAAGAGATAGCGCAAGATGCGAATCCCCTTGGATGAGAGCCCCCGATAGACCGGATAGCGCTTTGGCCTGGCTGGACATCGCAAGAATAAGCTGCAGGTGAGGAAAATGTAAGATGCCGGTCAAGCATACCCGCCGCTCTCGCGGCACCCTCGTGCCGGCTGTGACGGCTCCTGACACCATGGTGGCAACAGGGGAACGCTAAGGCAGTGGAAGAAACACCGTCCCAGGGGGACTTCGCAATGAGTTCGACGCACGGCACGACGTGGCTGGAACGGACATCCGTATCGACCCGGCAGGTCTCCAGCTTCATCTGGAAATATTGGGATGCCTTTCGGAAGCGCCGCGAATGCCAAAAATTGCGCGCCACCTTGTCCAGGCTAAGCGACACGGAGCTGATGGACATCGGCACCACGCGCGGAGAGATCGACTACGTCGCTTCGCACCGAGGTATTGACCCGCGAGGCATCCGATCCGGCGAATGGCTCCGATACCTGCCAACGGTAGACGGCGAGATTGGGCCCACCGACTTCCGATAAGAGTCAAAGTGAGACTTCCGCACTCGATCTCGGGGGGCCGCTTGTACCCTGAAACCGGACATCCCGGCCCCTGTAGAAAAGGGGCTTGAACTTGCAACTCGGATTACAGACGCGTGAGGGCAGTAGCCGTCCTGCATCGCGCGAAGCGCGGTAGGCCGTTGGGAGTTGCGGGATGTCTGTTGCGCCGCAACACATGGCTGCAGAGAAATAGCGTCGACTACCCCTGTTCCCGTAGTTTTACGTAGGTCCCTGTTAACGCCTGCTTGCAACTATGGGCGCAATCTTACGGGATAAGAACCAGCCAGCATTGTTGAACCGACTTCCGCCCTGTCGTCCGTCGTGACGATTGCGGCGCAGGTGTTTGCGCGTTGCTAGGTACCATCGGGGTTTATCGTGATGTCGAAGTTGTCGATCGTCTTCAAGCTTCTGACCGTATTGTCGGTCCTCGTGCTCACGCTCGCAGGCGTCGGCGTGATGGCGATCGGCACCATGCAGAACATCAACGCTCACACCGTCGAGATCGCGGAAAGCTGGCTGCCGAGCGTGCGTGCGCTCGGCTCGCTTCGGGCCGACATCAACGAGCTGCGCGTCGCGCTTCGCCTGCACCTGATGCAGGATAGCACTGAGGGCAAGGACGCCGCCGAGAAGCGCCTCGCTTCGTTGCGCGAGCGCATCGACCAGACGCGCAAGGTCTACGAGCCGCTGATCACCTCCGCCGAGGAGCGCTCGCTCTACGGGCAATGGAGCAAGGCATGGGCCGAATATCTGAACGGCGTGCAGGATGTGATGGCGCTGTCCCGCAAGGGCGCGGGCCGTTTCCCGGCCGACGCCAACGAGCTGTTGCAGACCAAGGTCGCGAAGATGGCCCAGGCCGCCGACCCGCTGCTCCAGAAGGGCATCGAGATGAACAACCGGGGCGCCGAGCTGGAGACGAAGCAGGCGTCCGACAGCTATGCCACGATCTTCCGCGTGCTGGTCGGCATCATCGTGTTCTCCGTCGTGATCGCGATCGGTGCCGCCTATTATCTCGTGCGTGACGTTTCTCGCGGTATTGCTTCGATCATCCGTCCGATGCAGTCGCTTGGCGAGGGCGACCTCTCCGCCGAGGTGCCGCATCGTGGCGAGAAGACCGAGATCGGCTCGATGGCGGATGCGCTCCAGATCTTCAAGGAGGCGTTGATCGCCAATAAGACCGCCGATGAGGCAGCCGCGCGCGACGCCGAGGCCAAGATCGAGCGCGGTCGCCGCGTCGACGCCCTCACCCGCAAGTTCGAGGTCATGATCGGCGAGGTCGTCGGCACCGTCTCGTCGGCCTCGACCGAGCTCGAGGCCTCGGCGACGACGCTGACCAACACCGCGCAGCGGGGTCAGGAGCTCGCGACCGTCGTTGCCGCGGCGTCCGAGGAGGCCTCCACCAACGTCCAGGCGGTGGCATCCGCCTCGGAGGAGCTGTCGTCCTCCATCACCGAGATCAGCCGCCGCGTGCAGGATTCGGCGCGGATGGCCGCGGAGGCCGTCGAGCAGGCCACGCGGACCAACGACCGCGTCAATGCGCTGTCGCAGGCGGCCGCCCGTATCGGCGACGTCGTCGAGCTCATCAACACCATCGCGGGCCAGACCAATTTGCTGGCGCTCAACGCCACCATCGAGGCGGCGCGTGCCGGTGAAGCCGGCCGCGGCTTCGCGGTCGTTGCCTCCGAGGTCAAGGCGCTGGCCGAGCAGACCGCGAAAGCGACCGGCGAGATCGGGGCGCAGGTCTCCGGGATCCAGGCCGCGACGCAGGAATCCGTCAGCGCCATCCAGGAGATCGGCGGCACCATCGAGCGGCTGTCCGAGGTGTCGGCAGCCATCGCAGCCGCTGTCGAAGAACAGGGCGCGGCCACGCAGGAGATCTCGCGCAACGTGCAGCAGGCTTCGGTCGGCACGCAGGAGGTCTCGATGAACATCACGGACGTGCAGCGCGGTGCGATCGAGACCGGCTCGGCCTCGACGGAGGTGCTGTCGGCGGCGAAATCGCTGGCGACCGACAGCACGCGGCTCAAAGTCGAGGTCGCGCAGTTCCTGGAGTCGGTCCGCGCGGCCTGATCCTCAAGTGCTGGTCTGCGGAGCCGGCGGCGATGCGACCTGCCGCCGGAATAGGATGCGTTGGTAGAGCCAGCCGATCGCGACCAGCACGATGCCGAGGCACATGAACGACAGTGCGCGGTAGACGCCTGATAGCGTCGACATGTCGATGACGAAGGCTTTCAGGATCGTCAGGGCGATCACGGCGGCAGACGCCAATCGCGCACGCTCGGAATTGACGAGGAGACCGACGCCGAGCAGCACCACGCCGAAGGCGAGCCAGCCGATCGAATAGGTGTATTGCTCCGCGCCCGTGGTGCCGCCGTAAAGCAGGACCGGGCCGTGATAGAAGCGGCGGATCTCCAGCGTCAAATAGGTGAGCGCGAACACCAGCGCACCGCCGGCAATCGTGTTCGCATATGCGACGGTGCGATGTCCGGCCACCGCATAGGACAGCAGCAGCATCAGCACTGCCGGGAGGGCGTAACCGAGCAGCAGCAGGTTGAACACGAGACCCCCGACATTGACGCTGGAGAGCAGCCACGGATTCTCCAGGATCAGCAGGCCGAACACGCTGATGAGCCCGGCGATCGCGGTGAGCACGACCGCGCCGACATTGTGCACGATGCTGTGGCTCCTCAGCCGCAGCCGCTCCAGTCCGATCGCCAGGGCGAGCGCGACGCAGACCTGAAGCGCGAATTCCAGCAGCGACGGCGCTGCCGTCATGCGGCCGCCGGTCGCGAAGTGCCGGATCTCCATGAAGGCGAGCAGCGCGGTGAACAGGATCGCCGCGGTCTCCACCATGCGCAGCGGCGCATCGTCGCCGCGGCGGCGCAGGAACACGCTCGCCGCCCAGAACGATGCCGCCGGCAGGCCGTAGCCCCACAACAGCCAGTTGAAGATCGGCGTGGCGCCGACGGCATCGCCCACGATGCGCGGATCATAGCCGATGCGCGCAGTGACGATCGCGGCGAAGACGGCGGCGAGCCAGCGCAGGAACGGAATCGGCCGCTGCATCGATATCCAGGCGGTGCCGAGTGACATCAGCGCCAGCGCAATGGTGAGCCATCCCTTCTCCAGCGCGAAGGTCAGCGCCAGTGCGAGTGCGCCAAGCGTGCCGGTCGCGAACAGCGCGGTGGAGATCATGACGCCCGGCCGGGTCTCGCGGCGCGTCAGGGCTTCGGTCGCAGCGCCGAAGGCGGCGGCGAGCAAGACGGCGAGGATCGCGAAAGGGATCGAGCGGTCGAGATGGGCGATGCGCGTGTAGAGCGCAACGAGGATCGCAATCGGCGTGGCGACAGCCGCCGCCGACCACACCACCGGGATGACCGCCGAGTTCGACCGGCCCTGCGCGAGGAAGCCTGCGAAGCCGAAGCCGGCGGCGAAGACCGCAGCCATCACCAGGTGTAGCGTCACTGCGCCGTCGATCGCTGTCGGCCCGACGCCGGCCATGGGGCCGCCCGGCAGCACCAGCATGTCCGGATTGGCGCGCACGGCCCATTCGGCGAACACGATAAAGACGGCCGCTGCGGCCGCGCCCAGCGCGCCTGTGGCCGACGGCGCGCGCCAGGCGACGAGCAGCGTCGCACCAACGAGAAGCGTGAAGGCGATCAGCGCAAGATCCGCATGCGCGCTCGACAGCACGATCAGCATCGCGCCGAACTGATAGGCGCCGAGCGAATTCGACGAGACCGGCTCGATTTCACCGTCCCCGATGGTGGGGCCGAACATGAAGCCGCAGACGACGAGCAGGGCAGCCAGCATGAAACCCGCGATGACGTGGAAGGCGTGCGGCGCGACCTGCAACCCATCACTGTCGAGGCCCGGGAAGATCCAGAGCACGGCGAAGGCGATGGTGGTGACCGCAAGCCAGCGCCACAGCCGGATGCGCGCGAGGCCGAAGCTCGCGGCGGTGACGATCGCAAGATAAGTATAAAGCGCCCAATAGTCCGGCCTGCCGCTGGAGACGAGGATGGGCGTCACGAACGCGCCGACCACGCCGAGGCCCGCGAGCGCGGGCCCATGCAGCAGCGCAGCGGCCAGCGTGCCGAGCGCGACGAGGCCGAGCAGCACGAAGGCGGTGGCAGGCACGAGGAAGCCGTAGAGCGCGTAGGCGGCGTAGATGGTCGCGAACGCCACGGCCGTTCCGGCCGCGGTGAGGATCGCGGGGATGTTGGCGATCGGCAGCGCCTGAATATTGGAGATGCTTTCCTTGCGCCGCGACCACTCGCCGGCGCCCAGCAGCGCCAATGCGAACAGCCCGCCGAGGAACACGCGCACGCCGGGGCCGACGAGGCCGGCCTCGATCGAATAGCGCACCATGAAGAAGCCGCCGAGGGCGAGCGCAAGGCCGCCGACCCAGACCACCCAACGCGTGCCGAGCCGCTCTTCGAAGCCGGGTGCCGGCATGGGCAGGGGCGGCGGTGCGCTGGCCTCGCTGCTTGCTTCGAGCGGGGGCGGCGAAACATCTTCGGTGACGGGTGGGGGCGGCGCCTCGGCTTCGGGCACAAGCGGCGGCTCTGCGGACGTTGTTGCAGGCGCTTCAGCCTGCACATGCGCGGGCATCAACGGCGGGGGCTGTACCTGCCGCTGTGCGTAAAACATCTCTTCGAGTGAGCTCAGCCGGCGGCGCAGTTCGGCCGCCTGGCTGGACGCCTTGATCGCGATCAGGAAGGCGATGATCGCAATGATCAGCGCAAAGACGTCAAACGGGCCGTCGAACATGAAGCCTCCAGGCGACCGGCGCGCAGGGGCCGGTCACGCAAATCCTTAGGTGTTGGTCCTGAGCATGATTCCGGATCATGCTCTAGTGTTCTGTCACTGACATTTGAATCCCAGCTTGTCGCGAACATGATTCACTCGCGGCATGGGAAACGACTTGATTGTACTTGATCGCAAGGCTCG
>NZ_JADPKS010000092.1 GCF_023074175.1 Bradyrhizobium sp. 139 | reverse complement strand
CTACGCATGGCTCCGCGCGCCGCCCTCCTATCGTAAGTCCCTTACCCGGACAGATCGAACAGGCTTGACTTACAAATCCCCATATGAGGGTGGGCAAAGCGAAGCGTGCCCACCATGATCACCGCAATCGCGGAAGGGTGGTGGGCACGGCGCAAGAGCGCCCTTGCCCACCCTACGAAGCTCGCAATGATGGAGAGTGGAGAGAACTCAGCCTACTCCGCCGCCAGAATCGTCCCCTCGACCTCGCCGAACCCGATCCGGTGGCCGTTGCCCTGGCACCAGCCGCGCATGACGAGGCTGTCGCCGTCTTCCAGGAACGTACGCTTGACGCCGCCGGGCAATTCGACCGGCTCGGTGCCGTTCCAGCTGATCTCCAGAAGGCTGCCACGCTGGTTCTTGTCCGGGCCGGAGATGGTGCCGCTGCCGAGGAGATCGCCGACGTTCATCGCACAGCCGCCGGAGGCGTGGTGCATCAGCTGCTGCACCGAGGACCAGTACATGTATTTGAAGTTGGTGCGGCTGATGCTTGCGGGCGCAGTGGCGCCGGCGCCGCGCAAGGAGACGTCGAGCTCGAGGTCGTAGTTCTGCGGCTTCGCCTGCTTGAGATAGTCGAGCGGCACCGGCTCCTGCTCCGGCCCCTTCAGGCGGAACGGCTCCAGCGCCTCGCGCGTCACCACCCACGGGCTGATCGAGGTCGCAAAGGCTTTGGCGAGGAACGGTCCGAGCGGCACGTATTCCCATTGCTGAATGTCGCGTGCG
The DNA here is from genome assembly GCF_023074175.1 of Bradyrhizobium sp. 139. Taxonomy (GTDB): domain Bacteria; phylum Pseudomonadota; class Alphaproteobacteria; order Rhizobiales; family Xanthobacteraceae; genus Bradyrhizobium. The sequence goes on along the minus strand of NZ_JADPKS010000092.1, from coordinate 60,833 downwards.
CTCCAGTCGTTGAGCAGCACGAAGCCGAAGATCATCTCCTCGGCCTGTCGTTCCGTGAGCATGCCACCCATGGCTAAGGGCTGGCCGACCACGACGCCCATCTCCAGCTCGAAATCGAGCCGCTTACACGGCGCAAAGCTCGGCAGTTCGACATTTGGCGGCTTCAACTGCCCGCGCGGCCGCTTCACCTTGGTGCCGGAAACCACGACTGTGGACGCGCGGCCGTTATATGCGATCGGCATGTGCAGCCAGTTCGGCTGGAGCGCATTGTCCTTGCCGCGGAACATCACGCCGACATTGGTGGCGTGCTCCTTCGACGAATAGAAATCGGTGTAGCCGGAGACCGCGAACGGCAGATGCAGTTTTGCATCGCGCATCGCCACCAAGGCCTGCTTGCGCAGCTCCTCGTTGTCGCGCAGCTCCGGATGATCGTGACGCAGCAGTTCGCTGATCCGCACCCGCGTCTTGGTCCAGACCTTGGGCCCCAGCGCCATGAACGGATTGAGCGAGGGTCCGGAAAACACGCCGAGCGGACCGACATCGAGCCGCGAATCCTGCTCGAGCTGCCAGAGGTCGAGCACGTAATTGCCGATCGCAACGCCGACCCGCGGCGTCGGATTGGCTGCGGTCGAGAACACGCCGTAGGGCAGGTTCTGGATCGGGAAGTCGGAAGCGGGATCGATGTCGATGAAGGAGCGGAGGCTGGGGTCGTTGGGGTGGAACACGCGAATTCTCCAGTCGGAAAATTGTCATGCCCGGGCTTGATCCGGGCATCCATCATCTCAAAGAGAGATAGATCGCCGGGTCAAGCCCGGCGATGACGACCAATAAAGCCTACCGTCTATTCGGATCGAACCGCTTCTCCAAACCCTTCCAGCAATCCGCGTAGTCATCTTGAAGCGTCGGCGAATTCGCGGCATGCGCTGTCACGCGCTGCGGGTAGCGGGTCTCGAACATGAAGGCCATGGTGCCGGTCAGCTTCACCGGCTTCAGCTCGCCGTTGCTGGCGTGCTCGAAGGCGTCACGGTCCGGGCCGTGCGGCAGCATGCAATTGTGCAAGCTGATGCCACCGGGGACAAAGCCTTGCGGCTTGGCATCGTAGACGCCGTAGATCAGGCCCATGAACTCGCTCATGATGTTCATGTGATACCAGGGCGGACGGAAGGTGTTGTCGGCGACCAACCAGCGCTCGGGGAAGATGACGAAGTCGATATTGGCAGTGCCCGCCGTCTCCGACGGCGAGGTCAGCACCGTGAAGATCGAGGGATCGGGATGGTCGAAGCCGATCGCGCCGACCGGCGAGAAGGTGCGCAGATCGTATTTGTACGGCGCGTAATTGCCGTGCCAGGCCACGACGTCGATCGGCGAATGCGGCAGCGTGGTCTTGAACAACGCACCGCCCCATTTCACGTAGAGCTCTGTCGGCGTGTCCTTGTCCTCGTAGTGCGCGACCGGCGTCAGGAAGTCGCGGGCATTGGCAAGGCAGTTGGCGCCGATCGGCCCGCGCTCCGGAAGCGTGAAGGCGCCGCCGTAGTTCTCGCAGAGATAGCCGCGCGCCGGGCCGTTCGGAATCTCCACGCGGAACTTGACGCCACGCGGGATCACCACGATCTCGCCGGGCTCGGCGTCGATACGGCCGAACTCGGTGACGAGGCGCAAATTGCCCTGCTGAAGCACGAACATCAGCTCGCCGTCGGCATTGTAGAAGTGCTGGTCCACCATCGATTTGGTGATGAGATAGACATGCGCGGCCATGCCGGCCTGGGTGTTGACGTCGCCGGCCGTCGTCATGGTCTGCACGCCCTGGAGGAAAGTCACATCCTCCTTCGGGATCGGCGCCGGGTCCCAGCGCAGCTGTGCGATCGGCAGATCGTTTTCGTGGCAAGGCGCCGAGCGCCACAGGCCGGCATCCGCCTTCTCGAAACGGCCGGAATGCTTCACCGAGGGGCGAATGCGATAGAGCCAGGAGCGCTCATTGGTGCCGCGCGGCGCGGTAAATGGCGAGCCGGAAAGCTGCTCGGCGTAGAGCCCGTAAGCGCAGCGCTGCGGCGAATTGCGCCCGATCGGGAGCGCGCCCGGCAAAGCTTCGGTCTCGAAGCTGTTGCCGAAGCCGGACATATAGCCGGGCGTGACCTGAGCGGTGCTGCGAACGATCTGATCAGGCGAGGTGTTGATGTTCATGATGATCCTCCTCCTTGCAGGGCGGCCCACATTTCCTGGTCGCGCTTGTCGGTCCAGATCACGGGGTCATCGATTCCCGACGCCTCGTCATAGGCGCGCGACACGTTGAACGGAAGGCAGTGCTCGTAGATGGCAAAGCTTGAAAATTTCGGATCCATCACCTCGCGCGTCGCTGCCATCGATTCCTTCAGCGTGCGGCCCTTCGCGACCGAGATTTCAGCGGCGCCATAGAGCGAGGTGACGAAGTCGCGCGTCATCGCAATGGCTTCGCGCACCGTGGCGACACCCTTCAGCGCATCGCCGCGGCCCGGCGCGATTGCCTTGGGATTGAAGTTGCGGATCTCATTCAGCGTCAACGGCCACTCGCGCAAATGCGCGTCGCCGCAATAGCAGGCCGAGTGGTATTCGATCAGATCGCCGGAGAACATGACCTCGGCATCCGGCACCCAGGCGACGATATCGCCAGAGGTGTGGCCGGCGCCGAGCTGCATCAGCCGCACTTCGCGTTTTCCCAGATAGATCGACATCTCGCCTTCGAAGGTCAGCGTCGGCCAGGTCAGGCCAGGAATGCTTTGCGCATCCTGGAACAGCCGGGGGAAGCGGCCGTATTCGGAATCCCAGTCCTGCTGGCCGCGCTCCTCGATCAGACGATAGGTCTCCTGCGAGGCCACGATGCCCTGCGCCTTGTAGGCGGAGGCACCCAGCACGCGCACGGCGTGGTAGTGCGACAGCACCACATATTTGATCGGCTTGTCGGTAACGGTACGGACGCGCTCGATCACCTTGTTGGCCATCGCCGGCGTCGACTGCGCGTCGAACACCAGGCAGCCGTCGTCGCCCACGATGATCGCGGTGTTCGGATCGCCCTCCGCGGTGAAGGCGTAGAGATCGGTGCCGATCTCGGAGAAGGTGATCTTTTTCTCGGAGAGATCGCCGGTGGATGCGAAGTTCTTCGCCATCAATTCATCCTTAGGTCACGAGGTTATTGTTGTTGCTGTTGTTGCTGCTGGCCGTCGATCATGCGCCGCTTCGCGAGCAGGATCGCTTCCCGCAACACGTCGATGTCGCCGATATGGTTGGCGAGGACCAGCACCAGAGCCGCGTCGAAATCGGCGCTCTGCTCGTCGGTGAGGCCGCGATGCGCCTCGACGATGGCGCGAAATGCATCGTCCGGCCGCGCGAAGTTGGAGCTGGTGGAAAGCGGCATGCGAAACCTCAATTCAAACCTTCAGCCCGCGACAATGCGGCTGCGATCGCCGCACGCGTCGGATGGCGGAAGCGCGCCGCGACGTAACCATCGGGCCTGAGCAGATAGGCTGCGCCCGACTCGGCGCCATAGCGCCCTGCGACCAAGCCCGAGGAATCGCCAAGTCCTCCCTCGCCGCCGATGCGGATATCCTTCACGCCATCCGGCACATCGATCGCCGCGCCATTGTTGAATGATAGCAAGGTAAAGTCCGTTCCGCCCCTGCGGAATGCATCCGTCAAATAGCCGCGCTCGCCCGTGGCCGTCGCAACCGGCGCATCCAGCATGCAACAGCCGGGCGACGGTCCCCCGCGCCACGCATCCGCATCGGGCGATGACAGCGGCGTGTCATAGCTGCACGGCACCGACAGCCGGCCGCCATTGACCATGCGCTTGCCGAACTCCGTCTCCTTGGCCAGCGACAGCACCGCCTTGCGCAGCCGCGCCTCCTGATGCGAGTTCGGCGCCATGAAATCGGTCGAGCGGGTGGATTCGCGAATGTTCTCGTCGGCCGCCATGCTGCGCTCGACATGGTAGCTCTCGAGCAGGCTCGCGGGCGAAGCGCCACGCAGCACGCGGTCGAGCTTCCAGGACAGGTTTTCGGCGTCCTCGAGTCCCGAGTTTGCGCCGCGCGCACCGAAGGGCGAAACCTGATGCGCGGAATCCCCCGCGAAGATCACGCGGCCGTGGAGGAAGCGATCCATCCGCCGGCACTGGAATTTGTAGAGCGAGATCCACTCGAACTCGAACTTGTCGTGCCCGAGCATGCGCGCGATCCGCGGCCGCACGTTCTCGGGTCTCTTCTCGACCACGGGGTCCGCATAGCGATTGAGCTGGAGATCGATGCGCCAGACATCGTCCGGTTGCCGGTGCAACAGCGCCGAACGTCCCGCATGAAACGGCGGATCGAACCAGAACCAACGTTCGGTCGGAAATTCCGCAGTCATCTTGACGTCGGCGATCAGGAACTGGTCTTCGAACACCTGGCCGGCGAAGTCGGCGCCCACCATCTGCCGCAGCGAGGAGCGGGCGCCATCGCAGGCGACGACATATTGCGCATGCAGGCGATAGGCGCCCTCCGGCGTTTCGATCGTCAGCGCGACGGAATCGTTGCGGCTCTCCAGCGCCGTCACCTTGTTGCGCCAGCGCAGGTCGATATCAGACAGATCGCTAATGCGATCGACCAGATAGGCTTCGGCGTAATATTGCTGGAGGTTGATGAAGGCTGGCCGCTTGTGACCGTCTTCGGGCAGCAGGTTGAACTGGTAAAGCTGCGACTCGCCGTGAAAAATGCGCCCGACGCTCCACACCACGCCTTTCTCGACCATGCGGTCGCCGACGCCGATCCGGTCCCAATATTCCAGCGACCTTTTCGAAAAGCAGATCGCCCGCGAGCCCTCGCCAATGCGGTCGGCATCATCCAGAAGGACGACGCGCTGGCCGCGCTGGGCGAGATCAATTGCCAGCGACAGACCGACCGGACCAGCGCCGACGACCACGACCGGAGGCTCGGCCGGGCTCTGGCCGGGGCGATCCTGATCGGGGTGGCGGCGATAGCCGAACTGGGTTTTGGCCTGCTGCGTATTGGCCTGCGCCATGCGCTAACCTCGGCTCTGGTCAGGAGAGGACCGATCTGCTAGATAGTCTCACGTGCAACTATTTTGGACCGGAGCCGGCCGGCCGTCAACTGGAATTCGGAGCGCTCTCCTTGGCGAGGACATCCAGCGACATCGCGCTGAAGACACGTGAAGCCGACGAGGCTTCACCGTGGCCAAAGTCACGGCTCGACCTGTTCAAGTTCGTGCCGTTCCGGCTCAACCGGCTGGCGGCGGAAGTCAGCGCCGCGCTTTCGGTCGAATATCAGGAACGGCACGGTCTCGACATTCCAGCCTGGCGCGTGATTGCCACGCTCGGCTTTCGCAACGATGCCTGTAGCGCGCAATACATCTCGCAATGCACCCGCACGCACAAATCCACCATCAGCCGCGCGGTGACCACGCTGTTGCACGAGGAACTGATCGAGCGGGTCGAGAACGAAGCCGACCGCCGCGAATTCCGCCTGCAACTGACGAAGAAGGGCCGCGCTCTCTACCAGGAGCTGTTCCCGCAATTGCTGCGGCGGGAAGATGAGATCCTCGCCTGCCTCTCCGCGTTGGAGCGCAAACAGCTATCGACGCTGCTCGGCAAGATCGAACAGAGTCTCGACCTGATCCAGACCAGCGAAGAAGCCGACGCCAAGCAGGCGTATTAGCCTCCTCTGTCATTCCGGGTTCCCGCTCCGCGCGCCCCGGAATGACGCCGTCATTTCGCAAATGATCTCGACGGCGGCAGGTGCAATGCCCAGGCATCGACCTTGTCGCTGGCACGCGGATAGATCTCCGTCACGATCGGATCATGGCCGGGAATGAACCTGTCAGGATGGCCGGCGAGGCGTTCGATCGTCTCCCAGCCCTGCGCCATATCGCCGATGTTGTAGACGATGGGGAACGGGCTCTTGCGCTGGAGATTGGCGTAGTAATGCGCGGCATCGGAGGCCAGCACCACGGGTCCGCGCGCAGTCTCGACCTTGACCACCTGCAAGCCATCCGAATGGCCGCCGACACGGTGCACGGTCACGCCGGGAGCAACCTCGCCGTCGCCGGAATAGAAATGGACGCGCTCGCCATAGACATGGCGCACCATCTGCGTGACGTGCTCGACCGAGAACGGATGTCGCAGCAGTCCGTTGCACATGCAGCGTCCCGTCGCGTAAGCCATCTCGCGCTCCTGGAGATGGAAGCGCGCGTTCGGGAAGCGGTCGAGATTGCCAGCGTGGTCGTAATGCAGATGTGTCACGATAATGTCGCGAATGCCTGACGCCGTGACGCCAAAGCGCTCCAGCGCATCGACCGGATTGAGCGTCAGCTTGCGCGCCCGCGCGCTCGCTTCCTCGGCATTGAAACCGGTATCAACCAGAATGTCGCGGCCGCCGCCGCGGATCAGCCAGACGAAATAGTCGAGATCCTGCGCCGCGCTGTCATGCGGATCGGGCGCCAGGAAGTTCATGTTGGGGGTACGCGGCGACATCGTCGCATAGCGCAGGGCGTAGATTTCGTAGGCGTTTCCCATGGTTTTCTTTTCTGAGTTGGACCTTCGGGACGATCGAGCGCACCAAGCCATTGTCCGCCGCAAAGGTCAAACACCGGAGGGCTGCGACAGCGTCCAGCCCGCCATGTGAGACCCATCACATTTTCTGTGTCGTGGTTGCTCTGGCATCCTGCCGTAGAGTCGAAGCAGATTACGTCGAGCCCAACCGTGACAGCCCGTTTATTCCCCTCGCAGCGCACCCATGTATCGCGGTCAATTGTCGCGATACTGCCGAATCTCCAAGCGGTTGACGCCCCCCTTCCCGGGTTTGATAATGCACATTGCGTAAGTTAAGGTCGCCGCGGCGCAAGCTGGTAACGGCGCCTTTTTGGCTGGACCGCGCTGATTATGAAAATTCGCTTCCTTTTTCTTCTGCCCTTGCTCGTGTCGCTCGTCCCGGCTGCGCCATCCCTGGCCGCCGGCGACCGTTATGCGTTGGTCATCGGCAACGCCAAATATCCGGATGCGGACGTCCCGCTGAAGGAACCGCTCAACGACGCGCGCGATGTCGCCGACGAACTCAAGCGCGACGGCTTTTCCGTCGAAATCGGCGAGAACCTGACCGGCGACGGCATGCGCCGCGCCTTCGACAAGCTCTACGGCAAGATCAAGCCGGGCTCGGTGGCGCTGATCTTCTTCAGCGGTTTCGGCATCCAGTCGGCGCGCCAGAGCTACATGCTGCCGGTCGATGCACAGATCTGGACCGAATCCGACGTGCGCCGCGACGGTGTCAGCCTCGAGACCGTGCTTGGCGAGCTCAATACCCGCGGCGCCGGCGTCAAGATCGCGCTGATCGATGCCTCCAGGCGCAACCCGTTCGAGCGCCGGTTCCGCAGCTTCTCGGCCGGCCTGACACCGGTCATCGCGCCGAATGGCACGCTGGTGATGTATTCGGCGGCGCTGGCCTCGGTGGTCTCGGACGCAGGCGGCGAGCACAGCCTGTTCGTCCAGGAACTCCTGAAGGAAATTCGTGTCCCCGACCTGATGGCCGAGGAGACGCTGAACCGCACCAAGATGGGCGTCACCCGCGCCTCGCGCGGCGAGCAGGTGCCGTGGATCTCCTCGTCGCTCGCGGAAGATTTTTCATTCATTCCGGGCGCCGGCGGATCGCGCCCGCCGGCGATCGCACCGCCGCCACCGCCGGTCGTCGCCAATAACCCGCCGCCGGCTCCGCCCGCACCGCCTCCGCCGCCGAAGCCGGCGGACACGGCAGCGGCACCTTCACCGGCACCTGCACCGGCGCCCTCGCCGAAGCCGCAGGTCGAGGCCGCCCTGCCTCCGCCACCGCCGCCGGTGAACCCAACCGAGACCACCCCCGCGCCGAGCATGGAAAGCGGGCCGAGCGCGGCCGTGCTGGCGGAGGACCCGACCATCAAGGGCCTGACGGCCAAGATCGCCACCAATCCGGACGACGTGAACGCGCTGTACCGGCGCGGCCAGGTCTATGCCAGCAAGGGCGCCTACAATCTCGCCATCAAGGATTTCGACGACACGCTCCGGATCAATGCGAAGGACGTCGAGGCGCTGAACAACCGCTGCTGGACCCGCACCGTGGTCGGCGACCTCCAGGGCGCGCTGAAGGATTGCAACGAGGCGCTGCGCCTGCGGCCGAATTTCGTCGATGCGCTGGACAGCCGGGGGCTCGTCAATCTGAAATCGGGAGCGGTCAAGAACGCCATCGCCGATTTCGATGCGGCCCTGAGGATCAATCCGCGCCTGACCTCCTCGCTCTTTGGCCGTGGGATTGCCAGGCAGCGCAACGGCTCGGCTCAGGAAGGTGCGCTCGACATCGCCAATGCCAAGGCGATGGACCCGAACATTGTTCAGGAATTCGCAAGCTACGGAGTACGTTGATATTTTTTCGAGTTGAGGCAGCCCACGCCTCGAACCCTCGGCGGCCGATGGAAGACTAATGGACGGATGCCGCAGGCGGCCTTTCCCGGGGGACGTATTGCAGGGATTTTGGAAATCGCGCGAGCTGGCTGCGCAGGAGGGACTCACTATGAGATTGGCTGCAAAGGGACTGACCGCAATCCTGTCCATCATCACCATCGGCACCGCCCTGTCGCTGACGACCGCGCTCGCATTGGCGGGCGACGACGGCAACAGCAAGAACGTCACCGAGGACGACATCGTCCGCGCGCTGGCGCCGCAACCGAAGAAGCCCCTGACCCGCGGCCTCTCGATCGCCCCGCAGGCCGATCCAGCGCCGAGCGCGACAGAAACCAAGCTGATCCAGTCTGTGCGCGGCCGCTCGACGCGCTCGCTTTCGTCGACCGAGCGTGAAGAAATCGCGTCGGTGGCCAAGGACAAGCCGAACATCGATCTGGAAATCACGTTCGACTACAACTCGGCCAATATCAGCCCCAAGTCGCTGTCTTCCGTGCAGGCGCTCGGTCGCGCGCTGACCAGTCCCGACCTGAAGGGCTCGACCTTCGTGGTTGCAGGCCACACCGACGCCGCCGGTGCCGAGGGCTATAATCAGGACCTGTCCGAGCGCCGCGCGGATTCGATCAAGCGCTACCTCATCGACAAGTACGGCATCTCCGCGACCGATCTCGTCACCGTCGGCTACGGCAAGAGCAAGCTGAAGGACCCGAACCAGCCGATGGCGGAGGTCAACCGCCGCGTGCAGGTCGTCAACATGGAAAACAAGACCACCGCATCGAAGTAAGCACGACGTAATCCTTTGAAATGATAAGTCGTGATGTGGTGTAAAATCTTGCTTCCAAAGCGCGTCCCGCAGCCTTGCGGGACGCCGCTTTATTTCAGAGAAGCGCTCTCAGCAGGCCTCGTGCGGATGGCCGTGAGCCAGGCCAGGACAATCCGGCGATGAACGTCTCCGACTATCTCAAGCCTGCCGGAACTGTGGTGTTCGTCGTTGCGCTCGGCGTCGGCTATTATTTGTTCGAGCATCGGCATCGCCCCGAGGCGAAGGAAACGCCGGGCGAGGCGCTCGTCATCGTGACGAAGTCGACCAATGCCTGCTTCTCCGACCTGGTGCGGGTGACCGGCTTTTTCGTGCCGCGCCGTGAGGCGGTGGTCGTCGCCGACCAGGAAGGCTCAAGGGTCACCGACCTCTTCGTCAGCGAGGGCGCGATGGTCACCGACAATCAGGAGCTGGCGCGCCTGACGGCGCCGCCGCAGATTCCGGGCCAGCCGCAGCGACCCGGTCCGCAAGGCCCGGTCTCGCTGAAGGCGCCGGCGCCGGGCCTCGTCACCCAGGTCCGCACCATCGTCGGCGCGCCGGCCTCGCCGCAGGCCGGCCCGATGTTCCGCATCGCCGTCAACAACGAGATCGAGCTCGACGCCCAGGTCCCGGCGGTACATATGCCGAAGCTCAGCTCCGGCGCGACGGTGCGCATCAGCCGCGACGACGCGCCCGATTTGATCGGGCGGGTCCGGCTGGTTGCGCCCGAAATCGACCGCGCGACCCAACTCGGGCGCGTCCGCATCAGCGTCACCAACAATCCGTCGCTGAAAGTCGGCGTGTTTGCCCGCGCCTCGATCGACGCCAAGCGAAGCTGCGGCGTCGCGGTTCCCAAGACCGCGATCGACCATCTCACCGTGCAGGTCGTCAAAGGCAACACGATCGAAACGCGGAAGGTGCGGGTCGGACTGTCGTCCGACAGCGCGACGGAAATCCTGGAAGGCCTCAGCGTCGGCGAAATCGTCGTGGCCGACGCCGGCTCTTCGCTCCATGACGGCGACCAGATCAAAACCATGTTCGCCGATGAACTCGATCGCACGCGGGTACGCTGATGGCTCTCAATATCTCGGCATGGTCGATCCGCAATCCGCTGCCGTCGGTTGTTTTCTCCATCATTCTCCTGATCCTCGGCTGGGCCTCCTTCGCCAGGCTTGCGGTGACGCGGCTGCCTTCGGCCGACATTCCCGTGATCTCGGTCGCGGTCTCGCAATTCGGCGCTGCGCCTGCCGAACTCGAATCCCAGGTCACCAAGACGGTTGAAGACGCCGTCTCCGGCGTCGAGGGCGTGCGGCACATCACCTCGTCGATCACCGACGGCCTGTCGGTCACCACCATCCAGTTCGCGCTGGAGACCAACACCGACCGCGCGCTCAACGACGTCAAGGACGCGGTGACGCGGGTGCGCTCCAACCTGCCGCAGAACGTCACCGAGCCTCTGATCCAACGCGTCGACGTGATCGGCCTGCCGATCGTCACCTATGCCGCGATCTCGCCCGGCAAGACGCCGGAGCAGCTCTCCTATTTCGTCGACGACGTGGTCAAGCGCGCGCTGCAAGGTGTCCGCGGCGTCGCCCAGGTCGAGCGCATCGGCGGTGTCGAGCGCGAAATCCTGATCTCGCTCGATCCCGACCGTTTGCAGGCAATGGGGCTGACCGCCGTCAATGTCAGCCAGAGCCTGCGCGGCACCAATGTCGACGTCGCCGGCGGCCGCGCCGAAATCGGCAAGAACGACCAGGCGATCCGCACGCTCGCGGGCGCCAAGACGCTGGGCGACCTTGCCGGCACCATGATCCCGCTGTTCGGCGGCGGCGAGGTCCGGCTCGACGATCTCGGCACCGTCACCGACACCATCGCTGACCGCCGCACCTTCGCCCGCTTCAATGGCGAGCCGGTCGTCGCGCTCGGCATCAAGCGCTCCAAGGGTGCCAGCGACGTGAAGGTGGCCGAGGCCGTGCAGAAGCGCATCGACGCGCTCAAGGCCGCCTATCCAGATGTCGACCTGAAGGTGATCGACACCTCGGTCGAATATACCAACGGCAATTACCACGCCGCGATCTCGACCCTGTTCGAAGGCGCCATCCTCGCCGTCATCATCGTGCTCCTGTTCCTGCGCGACCTGCGCGCCACTGTCATCGCCGCGATCTCGCTGCCGTTGTCGATCTTCCCGGCGTTCTGGGCGATGGACCTGCTCGGCTTCTCGCTCAACCTCGTCAGCTTCCTCGCCATCACGCTGTCGACGGGTATCCTTGTCGACGATGCCATCGTCGAGATCGAGAACATCGTCAGGCACATGAACATGGGCAAGTCGCCCTATCGTGCCGCCCTCGAAGCCGCCGACGAGATCGGCCTCGCGGTGATCGCGATCTCGCTGACGATCATCGCGATCTTCGCACCTGCGAGCTTCATGTCGGGAATCGCCGGACAGTTCTTCAAGCAGTTCGGCATCACCGTCTCGGTGCAGGTGTTCTTCTCGCTGCTCGCGGCGCGCTTCGTCACGCCGGTGCTCGCTGCCTACTTCCTTAAACATGGCAATCACGAAGAGCCGCCGCCCGGCCGCGTGCTGCGGTCCTATCACAGGATCGTGGCCTGGTCGGTGAAGCATTATTTCATCACGGTGCTGGTCGGCTTCGGCGTCTTCGCCGCCTCGATCTGGAGCATCACGCTGCTGCCGCAGGGCTTCCTGCCGGCGCAGGACAGCGCGCGTTCACTGGTTGCCCTCGAGCTGCCGCCGGGCACTCAACTCGCCTACACCGAAAAAGTTACCGAGGACATCGTCGCGCGCCTGCGCAAGCGGCCCGAGGTCAAGAGCATCTTCGTCGACGGCGGGCGCGTTCCACCGGGCACCCAGGAAGTCCGGCGCGCCGCCTTGATCATCAACTACACGCCCAAGGACAGCCGCGACATCACCCAGCGCGAGCTCGAATTCTCGATTAGCCAGGAGCTGGAGAACATTCCCGATATCCGGTTCTGGTTCCTCGACGAGAACGGCCTGCGTGCCATCTCGCTGGTCGTGACCGGCGTCGACGCCAATATCGTCAATAACGTCGCCAGCGAACTCGCGACGCAGATGAAGCGGATTCCGACCATCTCCAACGTGATCTCGGAAACCACGCTGGAGCGGCCCGAGCTGCGCATCGAGCCCCGCGCCGATCTCGCCGCACGGCTCGGCGTCTCGACCGAAAGCCTGTCGCAGACCATCCGCGTCGCCACCATCGGCGACGTCGGTCCCGCGCTTGCCAAATTCGATGTCGGCGACCGTCTGGTGCCGATCCGCGTGCAGCTCGAAGATGCCGCACGCGGCAATCTGAAGACGCTCGAGCAGTTGCGCGTGCCGCTCGGCGAGCGCGGCGAGAAGGGCGGCGTACCGCTCTCCGTCATCGCCGACGTCAAGCTCGACCAGGGTCCGACCAGCATCAACCGCTACGATCGCGAGCGGCAGGCGACCGTCGCAGCCGACCTCGTCGGCTCCGCCGCGCTCGGCGACGCCACCAAGAAGATCTACGACCTGCCGGTGATGAAGAGCCGGCCGAAGGGTGTGAAAGTCTCCCCCTCCGGCGACGCCGAAAGCCTGAATGAGCTGTCCGACGGTTTTGCGACCGCGATCACGGCTGGTCTGATGATGGTCTACGCCGTGCTCGTGCTGCTGTTCGGCACTTTCCTCCAGCCGATCACCATCCTGTTCTCGCTGCCGCTATCGATCGGCGGCGCCATCGCCGCCCTGCTCGTCACCGGCAAGCAGCTCACGACGCCGGTGTGGATCGGCATCCTGATGCTGATGGGCATCGTCACCAAGAACGCGATCATGCTGGTGGAGTTCGCCATCGAATCCGTTCGCGCCGGCAAACCGCGTGAAGAAGCGATGATCGACGCCGGCATGAAACGCGCCCGCCCGATCGTGATGACCACGATCGCGATGGCCGCCGGCATGATGCCGAGCGCGCTCGCGGTCGGCGCCGGCGGCGAGTTCCGCTCGCCGATGGCGCTTGCGGTGATCGGCGGCCTGATCTTCTCGACCATCCTGTCGCTGGTGTTCGTGCCCGCAATGTTCATGGTGATGGACGATCTCGGCGCCCTGATCTGGCGCTTCGGCAAGCGGCTGATCGTGCACAGCGAGGACGCGGAGATCGCCGGTCATCACGGAGCAGCGCCGGCGGAAGGGGCACCAGCGCCGAAGAACATTGCGCGCCCTGCGGCGGAGTAGATTCTGGGGCGAACGGGCCAAGGGCGCACACTGGCGAAGGTCGTCCGCAGGCGCTATGTTACCCCTATGACGTTCACACGCATCACGATCGACCCTGCGGTCTGCACCGGCAAGCCCTGCATTCGCGGGCTGCGATTTCCGGTTGCACGGCTACTCGGCCTGTTGGCGGCCGGCGAGACCCGTGAATCCGTCTTGAACGACTACCCGTACCTCGAGCGCGAAGACATCGACGAAGCGTTGCGCTACGCGGCCTTCCTCGCGGAGGACGAGGCCGTCGAGTTGCACCCCACCATCGGGGCCAAGTGAAATTCCTCATCGACATGCCCCTCTCGCCGGCGCTGTCGCACTGGCTGACAGAGATGGGGCATGATGCGGTCCACGCTTCCGTGATTGGCTTTCATGCTGCGAGCGACGTTGAGATCATCGATCGTGCCAGGCAGGAGGTCCGCACGGTCGTCACGGCAGACCTCGACTATCCTCGGCTGATTGCAACCGCGGGCAGCGACAGCCCAAGTCTGATTCTTTTCCGAAGCGGCGACTGGACAGAGGCGAGCGTTCGAGCCCGACTGGCGGAGGTTCTATCCGCCCTGACTGAGAACGAAATACGGGGCAGCATTATTACGGTCGATCGGGATCGCGTCCGACGGCGCAGACTCCCGATCGCTTGATCCCCTCCTACTCATTCCGCGCGATCGCCGTCAGCTTGGTCATGTTCCTCAGCAAGATGCGGCCGCGCTGGAGATCGAGGATCGCTTCCTTGCGCCAAGCCTGGAGCTGGCGGTTGACGCTTTCGCGGGCGGCGCCGACGAAGACGCCGAGCTGCTCCTGCGAGATGTGAACCTCCGAGCCGAAATCGGCGGCGAGCGCACAGAGCCGGCGCGCGAGGCGCACGGGCAGCGGTTGCAGCATGGATTCTTCCATCCGCTCGCTCTGCCAGCGGATGCGCTGGCACAGCAGCGCGATGATCTTGATCGCGACCTTCGGCTCGCGCTCGAGGAAAGCGAGAAAGTCTTCGCGCCGCAACACGAACAATTCGCTGGCCTCGCCCGCGGTTGCATCCGCCGTGCGGCTCTGGCCGTCCAGCACCGCGACCTCGCCGAACAGATCGCCCGGGCCCATGAAGTTCAGCGTCAGCCGGCTGCCGTCGGCGGAGCCGGTCTCGATGCGGACTTGGCCGCGGCGCACGCCGAACAGCGCATCCCCGGCATCGCCCTTCTGGAACAGCACCTCGCCGTTGGCCAGATGCTGGGTGTGGCAGAGATTGGACAACCGCTGGAGTTCGTCCGCGCCGAGATCCGCGAACATCGCGTTCATCTTCAGGATGACCGCAAATTCGGCCTGCTTGCTCATTTCTATTTCCTTGTGAATTTCCTAAGCCAGTTTCCTTGGCAAATCGCTTGGAACCATCAACATCAGAATCGCGTAAAACCGCGCCGGAGAAGTGTGTCATAAGTCACATAACTTTGCATCACACTCCGTTTATTTTTACGCGCTTGGAGCCGCTTCCCGTCCGGGGATAAGCTCAGGTGCGAAGGACGGGTGCAAAATTCGGGACTCCGCCGGATTCGGCGCCAATTGCGCGTCGTTGGAAAGTCGACATGAGAGCAGTGAAATTCGCCGGCGCGGCGGTAGCCGCCGTCATCATCGTGATCGGACTTCTCCTCGTGGTCGGCATCCCCTCGGGATTCCTGACCACGACGATTGCCTCGCGGGTCGAGAACGCGACCGGCTATCGCCTGTCGATCGACGGCACCACGAAAATCAGCCTGTGGCCGACGCTGAATGTCACCTTGAACGATCTCGCGCTTGCCGACCCCAAGGACCGCAGCGGCATCACGCGCCTGACGGTCGACAGCGTGCAGGCCGACATGTCGCTCTCGAGCGTATGGTCAGGCCGTCCGAAGATCAGCGAACTTGTCCTCACCCATCCCGTGCTCCACCAGCCGCTGCTGCGTGAGCGCCTGCCGAACGCCGGTGCCGCGCCGAAGCCGCTGTCGCTCGACACCGATGGCGCGAGCATCGACCGCATCAAGATCATCGACGGTGAAGTCGCCTTCGCGCGCGTGCGCGATCGTGTCGAGGGCCGCATCAGCGCCGTCAACGCCGACGTGATCGTTGGCCGCGACCGCAAGATCGACATCACCGGCACCGCGCGGATCGGCGAGCACCCGACCAAGTTCGACATCAAGGCGACGACGCCGGCGCCGCCAGCCGACCGGCCGACCATTCCGGTAGAATTCGCCATCGACATGCCCGATGTGCTGAAGTCTCAGCTCACCGGTCATGCCGAGATGCGGCTGAGCGGCGATGTCGTAATGATCAACGGCGTGAACGGCAGGCTCGGCGACGGCGCCTTCAACGGCTGGGCCTCGGTCGATATTGCGAGCAAGCCTCTGGTCAAGGTCGACCTCGACTTTCAGCGGCTCGCGTTTCCGCTGGCGAAATCGCCGGAGGGTGCGGCGGGACAGCCCTGGAGCAATGCACCGATCGACGTGTCCGGGCTCAACTATGTCGATGCACAAATCAGGATCTCCGCGAACGAGGCCGTGATCGGCGATGCGCGGCTCGCGCCGCTGGCGCTCGATGCGAAACTCGCCGGCGGGGTGCTGAAGGCCGGCACCGCCAATCTCGGCGCCTATGGCGGCCAGGTCTCGGGCGAGGTGATCCTGGATGCGACCAGCGGCGCGCCGAGCTTTGCCATGCATTCCGATCTCACCGGCGTGCGCGCGCTGCCGCTGCTCCAGGGCCTTGCCGAGTTCGACCGGATCAACGGCAAGCTGCAAGCCAAGCTCGCGCTGCGCAGCGCCGGCACCAGCCAGCGCGGGCTGATGGCGAACATGCAGGGCACGGCCTTCGTCAATTTTCAGGACGGCGCCATCCGCGGCATCAATATCGCGCAGATGATCCGCTCGCTGACGGCGGGCGCGCTGACCGGCTGGCAGGAAAACCAGAATCCCGGCCAGGAAGAACAGAGCACGGATTTGTCGCAGCTCTCGGCGTCCTTCCGGATCGACAAGGGCCAGGCGGTGACGACCGACCTCAACCTGCTCGGGCCGCTGGTGCGCGTGACCGGCGCCGGCACCATCGCGCTCGACACCAAGATGATGGGTTTTCGCGTCGAGCCGAAGCTCGTGATGACGACCGAAGGCCAGGGCCGCGCGTCGGAGCCGGTCGGCTTCGGCATTCCCGTGATGATCCAGGGCAGCTGGTCGCAGCCGCGGATCTACCCTGACATGGCCGGCATGCTGGACAATCCGGACGCCGCCTATGCCAAGCTGCGCGAGATGGGCAAGGGCCTGTTCGGCCCTGATGGCGCCGGGCTCGGCAATATCCTGGGCAGCTTTGGATTGGGCGGTGCCACCGCGCCGGGTGGCGGCAATGCGACCGGTAATGCCAATCCGCAAGCCCAGCATCCGGGCCAAAACAATCTGCTCGGCGGCCCGCTGGGCGAGGCGATCGGCAATTTGCTCCAGCAGGGGCTTTCCAGCGGTGCGGGAAATGACGCTGGCACTGGGACTGGTGGTACTGGCGCCGGCCGGAGCCGCAGCCTGCCGGCAACACCGTCCACTCCGGCACCACAGGCCTCTCCCGCGCCCCCGGCCCAGGACGACCCGCCAGTGGCGCAGCAGGACAGCCAGCCGATGAACGATGTGCTGCGGCAGCTCTTTAATCGATGATGGGCAGACCAACGCGCTGGACTCCACGCCAACCCCTTGCATCGTCCGCCGCTTCCTCCGAACGGATGAGGCTGCGACAATTCACCAGCCTTTCGCCCCAGCCTGGCCGCTCCAGCGGGTAACCACGCCGGCCAGTCCAGCGGTCCACTGGCCCAAATCGTGGTAGAAAGCTCGGAAGGGCCTGTACGGCCCGTAGCGCCGGCGTCGGCCGCGGCGCGAGAGGATCCGGATGGCAGGGGCGAAAGACAAGACACGGTTTCTGCGCGAGGGCCTGTTCGCCAAATACGTCGTCTCTCTGGTCGGCCTCGTCGTTTTCGTGCTTGCCGTCAATGGCGCGATGGAGACCTGGATCTCCTACCGCGCCACCAGGATTTCGCTCACCGACGGGCTCGAGGACAAGGCGCAAGCCGCGGCCCGGCGGATCGAGCAGTCGGTCTCCGAGCTCGAGCGCCAGATCAGCTGGGTGACGCGCGCGAGCCAGGACACGCTCGAGAAGCGCCGCGCCGACTACGCCCAGCTGCTGCATCAGGTCTCGGTCGTCAATCAGCTATTCCAGCTCAACGGCGAGGGCCGTGAGGTGCTGCGCGTCTCGCGCCAGTCGACCACGACCGGCGGTAACGCCGATCTCTCCCGCGACATGCGCTTCACCGACGCGGTTGCCCGCGGCGTCAGCTTTGCGCCGGCCTGGTTCACCGACCGGACGCCGTTCATGTCGATCTCGGTCGCGCATTCCGGTTTCAATGCCGGCGTCACGGTGGCCGAGATCGATCTCAGCTTCCTCTCCGATTTCCTGTCCGACGCCCAGGTCGGCAAGGCCGCGTTCGCCTATGTGGTCGATCCGCGCGGCCGCGTGCTGGCGACGTCGTCGAAAGGGCCCGATATCGGCAAGGATTTATCGAAGCTGCCGCAAGTCGCGGCCGCGGTCGCACCCGGCCGCGAGCCCGACACCTCGGGCACCGACTTCAACGGCCATTCGGTGATGAGCGCCGCGAGCACCGTGCCGAAGCTCGGCTGGAGCGTGATGTTCGAGCAGCCAACCACACAGGCGTTGATGCCGATCCGCGACCAACTCGTGCGCATCGCGCTTCTGATCGGCATGGGCCTGATGGTCGCGATCCTCGCCGGCACGCTGCTCGCCCGCCGCATGATCATCCCGATCACGGCGCTACGCGACGGGGCGCACAAGCTCGGCGAGGGCGATTTCAGCCACCGCATCAACGTGCACACCTCCGACGAGCTGGAAGACCTCGCCGGCCAGTTCAACCGCATGGCCGGCCAGATCCAGGAAACCTATTCGGACCTGGAGACCAAGGTCGAGGAACGCACCCGCGATCTCGCGCAGTCGATCAACGAGCTCAAGGTGCTGGAAGAGGTCGGCCGCGCGGTTGCCGCCTCGCTCGATCTCGACGCCGTGCTGCCGACGATCGCGGCGCGCGCGATCGAGATCACCCAGGCCGATGCGGTGCTGATCTACGGCTATGACGCCGAGGCGCGCCGCTTCAACCTGGTCGAGGCCAACGGCATCCACAAATCGGCCGAGGGCGCGCATGTCACGATTGGCGAAGGCGAGAACATCCTGAGCGATGCTGCGGCGAGCGGCGAGCCGATCGCACTTGCCCATCTCGACCACGCCGCCGAACAGCCGCTGCGGGACGTCGCGCTCGAAGCCGGCTTCCACTCCGTGCTGGTGGTGCCGCTGGTCGACCAGCAGGGTACGCTCGGCTCGCTGGTGGTGCTGCGCCGCGCCGGCGGCGAGTTCGCCGGCAGCATCATCGGCCTGATGCGCACTTTTGCAAACCAGGCGGTGCTGGCGATGCGCAACGCGCGGCTGTTCACCGAGGTCGACCACAAAGGCCGCGAGCTCGCCGCTGCGCACGAGACCGTGCAGCAGCAGGCGGCAAAGCTCCAGGAGCAGACCGAGCAGCTGCGTAACTGGAATCGCTCGCTGGAAGAGCGCGTCGAGAAGCAGCTGGGGGAGATCGGCCGCATCAAGCGGCTCGAGCGTTTCCTCGCGCCGCAGGTCGCCCAGCTGATCGCCTCGTCCGATGGCCACGACGCGCTGCTCGACAGCCACCGCCGCGAGGTTACGGTCGTGTTCTGCGATTTGCGCGGCTTCACCTCATTCACCGAGGCGACCGAGCCGGAAGAGGCGATGAACGTGCTGCGTGAGTATCACGCCGCGCTCGGCGAGCTGATCCACCGCTATGAGGGCACGCTCGACCGTTTTGCCGGCGACGGCGTGATGATCCTGTTCAACGCGCCGATACAATTCGCCGACCACACCAAGCGCGCGGTGAAGATGGCGGTCGAGATGCGCGATGAGATCGGCAAGCTGACCGAGAAGTGGAAGAACCGCGGCCACTCGCTCGGCTTCGGCGTCGGCGTCGCCATGGGCTACGCCACGCTCGGCCAGATCGGCTTCGAACAGCGGCTGGAATATGCCGCAATCGGCAGCGTCACCAATCTCTCCTCCCGCCTCTGCGACGAAGCCAAGGCCGGCCAGGTCGTGGTCAGCCGCCGCGTCTACGGCATGGTCGAGCCCTGGGTCGAAGCGCGGCCGCTCGACGATCTCGTGCTCAAGGGCTTCAATCACCCGGTGCTGGCGATGGAGATCTTGTCGTGGCGCGAGGAGGTGGAGAACGTGATCGATGCAGCGGCGGCAAGGCGAAGAGGGTAGCCAAAATAAAAAGTCGAAAAACAACCCCATGCACAGTAGGCGGGGGCTGCAAGATCAAGGGCTTACGTGGGTGACGACGTGGTTTGACACGTCGGGCAAAACACTGGCACGATGGTATGATCGGGCGATTGCGCCGAACTCATCCCATCATACTCTGGCGTGTAGAGCCTATCGGGCGAACTCGTTGCCCTTAAGCCACCGCACTGTCATTGATTTCACGTATCGTGCTGACGAGGCGGACCACCTTGGCCTCGTCGAACAAGTGCTCGGGTCCTGTTGGTGCGATCCCGGTGAAGGGCGGCTCGTACAGCAACGACGGGTCCATCATGCCTTGATCGGTCAAATGCTCGATCACCATGTTGATGAACTCGATTTGAGCCGCGGTCGCGGTGCCCGCGGCGATGAACCCGCCGAATGCCTCGCTGACGGAAGCGCGATCGAGCCCGACGAGCGAGCGCACAAACCGTCCAAAGCCATGGCTCGTCTCGCGCGCTTGCTCGATGTCGCCGGCTGCACCAACACCTGCATCGAGTAGCATCTTCTCCAGCTCGGTCAAATCAGACGGCGTCAGAGGTTTGCCCTGCCGCAGCTTGTGCAGGACAATATTGTCCTGGTGCGCCCGCAAGAAATGTCGCGCCTTGGTTTTGAAGCGGGCGAAGTCAGCCTCGCCCACTTGCGGCAATTGCAGCTCAACGCCTTCACCGATCTCATCTGCGAAGTTCGAATAGACCAGCGCCTTCTTGCCCTTCTCGATGTGCTGCACGAGGTCACGGAGGCGCAAACGTACCAGTTCGAAGAACGGCACGGTGACGCCCTCCCACCACTGGTCCGTCTGAATGTCTTCGATCAGCTCGGCATGCTGCGCGATCGCTGGAATGGCGGTCTGCTCCTCCAGAGCGGATGCGATTTCGAGAAGCTGCTTGCGCAGCGTATCGAAGCGCTTTGATCCCTTGAGCAGCGCCAGCTCGAGCTGGAACAGCAGGAGGTCAAATCGCTTGGCGTCCTCGGTGCCCAGCATGTGGCTCGAGGGAAGCGGTGCGACATGGTCGACCAGTTCTTTGCGCTTTTCGTCGTCGATTGCTCCCCATGCCTTCGGCCCGCGGAACTTCTCGACGGAACGGCGATGCTGACGCACGATGAAATTGTCTTCATTCATTCCGCCCACGATGTCTTGCAGCGTCTTGGCGGCGGACGCACGAATGTCCGGCTCGCTCGGCGGCGCGTCGTCGCCGGACTCGTACGGGACCTGTTCGCCTGCAGCGAAGCCGCCCGCCTTGGCGTACTTCTCGTCCAACGCCCGCACCAGATCGACCCGTCCGGCGAAAAGGCGCTCGGAAAGCGAGCGGGCCGCGCTCGCCTCCTTCAATTCGGGATTGGCACCGAAGAACTCGATGTTCTGGCAATAATCGAAGACCCGGAAGAACTCCTTGTCCTGTTCGGGGCCAAACAGATCGGGACACAGCCGCGTGCCGCGGCCGATCATCTGCCAAAACTTCGTCTTCGACCGCACCGGCTTGAAGAAGACGAGATTGACGACTTCAGGCACGTCGATGCCGGTATCGAGCATGTCGACGGAGATCGCGATATGCGGGGCCTTGGTCTTGATCGAAAAGTCGTCGATCAGACTCTGGGTGTAGGCGCCGGTCTGATGCGTGATGACGCGGGCGAAATGGCCGGCCAGTGCTGGATATGCGGTATTGAAGCGCCCCTCGATGAATTTCGCGTGCGCCTCGTTCTTGGCAAAGACGATGGTCTTGCCGAGCCGGTCACCGCCTTCGATCTTCAAGCCGTTCTGCATGAGGTGAGCGATGACGAGATCGACCGTCTCCTCGTTGAAGAGACGCTTGTTGACCTCGGCGGCTTCGATGGTGTCGGGAACGTCGTCCTCGCCCCATTCCAGCAGGTCCCACTGGTCTTTTTCCTCGGGGGTGAGATCGTCATAGCGGACGCCGGAGCGAACGATCTTCAATGGCACGGAGATCGTCTTGGGCGGCACGAGATGCCCCTCAGCCACCGCCTCCTCCAGCGAATAGGCGTCGGTCGGCACACCGTCTTCGAGATCGAACAGAGAATAGGTGTTGCGGTCGATCTCGTCCTTTGGCGTCGCCGTAAGGCCGACCAGGAAGGAGTCAAAATACTCGAAGATGGCCCGGTAGCGCTGGTAGACCGAGCGATGGGCTTCGTCGATGACGATGAGGTCGAAATGGCCCGGACCGAACTTGGCCTTGCCCTCCTGCTTGCCGTCGATCAGGCCCATCATGGTCGGATAGGTCGAGATGAAAACCCGGCCCTCGCTGGTCCGTCCGGTCACGAGATTGACTGGGGCCGAGTCAGGCAAATGTGCCTTGAACGCACCGGCCGCCTGATTGACCAGCGCGACCCGGTCGGCGAGGAACAGCACGCGCTTGACCCAGCCGGCGCGCATCAGGAGATCGACCAACGCGATCACGGTGCGCGTCTTGCCGGAGCCGGTGGCCATGACGAGAAGCGCCTTGCGCTCCCCGTCCTCCTCGAAATGTTTGGCGATGGAGCGGATGGCACGGTGCTGATACGGCCGCTCGACGATCCTGCGGTCGATCGCCTCCGCGCCAAGTGATCTGCGGCTGCTCCGGCGCTGGATCAGAAGCTCCAGTTCGTCGCGCTTGTAGAAGCCGCCGATCTGGCGCGGCGGATAGCTGCTGTCGTCCCAGATCCAGTGCTCGTAGCCATTGGAGTAAAAGATCACCGGCCGCTGGCCGTAACGTGCTTCCAGACAGTCGGCATAAAGTTTGGCCTGCTGCTGGCCCGCGCCGGCGTCTTTGCGGGTCCGCTTGGCCTCGACCAGGCCGACCGGCTTGCCGTCCGCGCCCCAGAGCACGCAGTCGACAAAGCCGACGCCCTCATTGTTCGGCATGCCCTCGACCCGAAACTCGGTCTCGTCGGGCTTGTCGAGCGCCCAGCCGGCCTCGCGCAGCAGGAGGTCGATATAGCGATCCCGCGTCTCGGCCTCGTTGTAGTCGTGGCTATCAGGCTTCGCCTCCGCAGCCTTGCGCACCGCGGCGACCTCGGCACGGATTGTCTTCAGCTCTTCATCGAGGTTCTGCTTGTCGAGAAGCAGCTTCGTCAGCTCGCCATTTTTTGCATCGAGCTCGGCCTGCTGCGTCTTGAGCTGGACGAACGCCTTCTTCAGCACCTCGTCGCGGCGCGAGAGCACCGACGGATCGAAGGCGAGGCTATCCGCCGGCTTGGCCTTGGCGTAGGTGCGCGCAAACCAGAAGCAGACGTGGAACAGCTCCTTCACCGCGCCCGCGGCATCGCCGGAGCTGATGCGGCGCTCTTCATGCACGGCGCGGTTGCGGAGCGTGTTGATGTACTTCGCCTTGGCGAACACCGCTTCGCCCGTTGCGCGGCGAAAGCTCGGCTCATGCAGGAGTGCGGCGATATTATCCTGATAGGGCAGCTTGAGGCTGGGGTCGGATCGGAACGCCCATTTCACGGCCACCTCGACCGTCTTGCCGGCGAAGAACGCCGCCGCAGTCGGCGACACCACCGCCTGGCGCTCGGCTTCCACGGCAGCCTCATGCACGGCGGGAAACTCAGCGGCGAGGAAGGTGAAATTGGACATCAGCCGGCTCAGGCGGCTTCCGCCGCCGGCCTGGCCTCAACGACCTGATCAAGACCCTTGGACAATCCAGCTCCCCCTGCACCTGCCTGTCCGCCCGGCAGGCTTCAATGGCGAGAGGCATCGTCCCATCTGGACGACCGGGATGCAACCCCAGCGCGACGGTCAGCCACGCACGCGCGCCCCGACATCAGTGGGCGAGGGTGTTACTTGTCCGCGTCGATCCGCTCGATATCCTCCTTGAGGAGGGTGTTCACGAGGTCATTCAACGAGGTTCCCTGGGTGACGGCCAGCTCCGACAGATAGGCCAGAACCTCGGGCTCCAGATAGACCGGCGGCACGAAACTCGCGCCTTTCCGGAAGAACTTGCCGCGCTCGGCGGCGGAGAAGTCGTATTCGTCCTTCATCGGGTCACCCATTTTCGTAGGACTTGATCTCGCGGCGGGTCGGGTTGCGCGCCGAAATAATGCGGACCAACGCCCGGTCCGCGGACAGCTCGACATAGGTATGCACGACCAGCAGCAGGTTACCGGCCAAGCTTCGACCCATGGTAACCCATCGCTCCTCCCCTGCGCCAGACTCTTTGTCGAGCAGCGACAGGGCCAGCGGATCGCCAAAAACGCCCATTGCCTCCTCGAAAGCGACCCCATGCTTGCGCCGATTGCTCTCCGCCTTCGTCGGGTCCCAATCGAACTCGAACTGCATGATCAGAGATGCCCGGAGAAAGCGCGGTGCTGAAGGGAGGAGAACAACAGCTCGAACTCACTCGATGCCTTGCGCAATCGAGATCGAATATCCTCTAGCGCTGATATCGTTTGGGCGAATACGACCTGGACGGCGAGGGGCGGCAGTGGGAACGACAACGACTTTATGATGCCCATGTTCAGACCGGGCATGACTGCCCCCTTCGCCTGAACCCCGAGTTGCTTGAGTACCACAGGATGCTGGAGAAAGACCGCCTTGAGAAACTCCGGTAGGCACTTGTCCCTATCCAGGGTGATGCAGCAAAGATGCTTTGTATTGATCGCAGTTGGAACGTTCGCTGGCACCACCGCACAGCGCCCACAAGTACCCATAATCGTTATGATGACATCGCCCGGCAGAACAGTATAGCGCTTGAGCTTGGCGTACTTTTTCTCGGAAATGAACCTACGTTGAGTCCAACGAAACTCATTTTCGACAGCATTGTCGATTCCCAAAACTGCTATGCCATTATCCACGAATTCGGAATGAAGAAGCTGGCTTCCAAACGGCCCTGTCCGTAGATTAAGCGCCACCTCCGCAACTGTGGTGCTTGGCCAGCTTCCCTCGTCACCTTCAACGAAAGCTTTTCGAAACAAGCCGGTCGTTAGTTCGTCGACTAGTTCAAGCATGCTCTTACGCTTGCGGCGCAGCGCATCCGTCTTGTCCAAGATCGCGGCGATCCGCCGCTGCTCGTCGAGCGAAGGAAGTGCCAGCTTGGTTTCTCGGACAATCGCCTGCGAAATGTTGGGTTGAGCCCCTCCCGCAGCGCGCGCAAGGAAGTGGCTCATCTTTGATTGTAGGCCATGAAATACGTATCGCGGATCGGCTAGCTTCGGATCTGGCCTGACATTGCAGACAGCTTGATTTGTCGCAGCATCAATTCCTAGAAACGCCATCCGACCGACTGTCGCACCATACATGGCCAGCAATATCGAACCTCTCGGCACTAACTTGGCGCTACTTTCTTTGAGTCCCAGTTCCGTGATTCTTTCTTCAGTGTCCTGTATGATATCTTCACGCAACTCGCCGGATTTTACCCACGGAATCGAACCGCCATAATATTGCTGCTTGCTGCGGTCGGGAGTTCCCCCACTACCCGTCTCACAGAACTCTTCAATCGCGAACTGAGGATGCGCGATCACAGTAACGCCTCCAACTCCGCTAACCCGTCTGCGATCTCTTTTTCCAGCGCTTTCAGCTCCGCTATGATCTCTTTCGGCGACCGATGCTCGGCTGTCTCATGCATAACCTCCCTATACCGGTTGATTGAGAGATCGTAGCCCGCCGTTACGATCTCAACCTTGGGCACGCAAAAGCTCTGTGCGGTGCGCGGGCGTTCGCGCTCCTCACCGCCACGCTGCTTCCAACGCGCGGCGACATCAGGAAGATTGTTCTTCGTGTATTCCTTAGCATCGAGCTTTGCCTGGGGACCAATCTTGTCTGCCGGCAATAGCGCATTGCGCTTATCATCCAGCGAAAAGCCGTCGGCCTGGCAATCATAAAACCAGACTTGTTCGGTACCGCCAGAATTTGTCTTGGTGAACAGCACGATCGCGGTGGAAACGCCGGCATAGGGCCGGAATACGCCTGGCGGCAGTTTTACGATGCCATCCAGCCTGTGCTCCTCCACCAGCATTTTCCGGATCGCCTTGTGCGCGGTGGACGAACCGAACAGTACGCCGTCCGGAACGATGACCGCCGCGCGGCCGCCGGGCTTCAACAGCTTGAGGAACAGCGCCATGAACAGGAGCTCGGTCTTCTTCGTCTTGACCAGCGCCAGCAGGTCCTTCGCCGTCGTCTCATAGTCGAGCGAGCCTGCAAACGGCGGATTGGCGAGTACGAGGGAGTAACGATCTTCGTCGCCGGCATGCTCCTGCGACAGCGAGTCCTTATACCGGATGTCCGGGTCCTCGACGCCGTGCAGCGTCATGTTCATCGAGCCGATGCGCAGCATCGTGCTGTCAAAATCGAAGCCGTGGAACATTTCCTCATTGAAATGATCGCGAATCTTCTTGTCGTGAAACAGCTTTGGATGGTTGTCGCGGAGATATTCGCCAACCGCGACGAGAAAGCCGCAGGTGCCGCAGGCGGGATCGCAGATCACGTCCTTCGGCGTCGGCGCGGTCATCTCGACCATCAATGAGATGATATGGCGGGGCGTGCGGAACTGGCCGTTCTGCCCGGCGCTCGCGATCTTGCCGAGCATGTATTCGTAGAGGTCGCCCTTGGTGTCGCGGTCCTCCATCGGGATATCGGCGAGGAGATCGACGACCTTGGCGAGCAGAGCCGGCGTCGGAATGGTGAAGCGTGCGCCCTTCATGTGAGTGGCGTGCGCGGTGCCCTCTTCGGCCATGTTGCGCAGGAACGGGAAGACGTGCTCGGAGACGATGGCAAACATCGTCGCCGGGTCCTTGTTCTTCAACCGCGACCAGCGCATCTCCTCATAGGCGACGCCGCCGCCCTTGCCGATGCCGTCCTTCCCCTTGGGGAAGATGCGCCGCTCCATCGGCCGGTTCATACGCGTGGCCTTGCGCTCTTCGAGAGTATGCATGTCGTCGAGACCGCGAATGAAGAGGAGATAGGTGATCTGCTCGATCACCTCGATCGGATTGGCGATGCCGCCGGCCCAGAAAGCGTTCCAGACGTTGTCGATCTTGGAACGTAGTTCACCCGTGAGCATTCCCTGCCTCGATTTGCGCTTGCCGGAGGTTGCAGTAGCAAATGAGGCCGGGGAAGCGAAGTGCGGCTTTGGCGTGATGGCAGGGTGCTGTGGAGGACTCGTCCAGGGCGCTAAAGCCTCACGGCGTCGTGGCCGGGCTTGTCCCGGCCATCCACGGCACGCAGAACGTGGATGCCCGGGACAAGCCCGGGCACGACGACTTCCTGTGAATGCTCATGTGCGATTGACCGGCGCACGCTGGGGATCGAGAAGGACTGCCGCTGGCTCGTTACTCACGCCCCCCGCTTCGGCCCGATCGCCTCGAACCCCGCCTTTTGCTCGTCGCTCAGATCCGCCTCGAAATCGTCGAGCGCGTCGCCGACGCCTTTTACGGCTTGCAGCATCGTCTCCAGCCGCGCCTTCACAGCGGCAAGGCGGGCGCCCGGTGTCGCTTCGGGCTGCGTTGGGCAGGCGCTCAGCGTCTCCATGGTGCGCAGGGTGGTGTCCTGGAGCACCTCGAGGCGGGCGCGGGCGACCTCGTCGAGGCGGAGGCTGGAGGCGATCTCGGCGGCGGGCCATTGCTGCTGCACGAGCTGCTCATATTGGCGCTGCGCCTGCACATCATAACGGGGATCGATGCCGGCATCGCAGGCGCTTGCTGCCCGCGCGTCCTTGCGCTGGCCGGCTGCGAGCGCGGCGCGGCGCTCCCTGGCCAGCGCGTCGAGCTTTGTCTTCTGGCCGTCGTCGAGGAGATCGACGAACTTTGCGAGCGGCGGCGCGATCGTGTCCGTCGCCTTGATCATGGCCTCGAGTCTGGTCTGCATCAAAGCGATGCGCTCCGATGCGTTCGCCGGCGCCTGCGCCGGGCAGGCTGTGCGAATGGTGTCGCGCGCAGCCAGCCAGGCGGCCGCGAGCTCGTCGAGCGCTGCGCGCTGCGATTCGTTCGGCTGCACGGCGGCGGCGATGCGGTCGGCCGGCAAGCCGCCGGTGTCGCTGGCATCGCAGACGGCTTCCAGGGTCGGGACTTTTCGTCCGCGCCTGACTTGCGGTGAGGCGTAGGCGGCGAGTTCGCTCGCCGCATAAGGCGCGAAGATCGCGGCATAGATGTCGCCGTAGCCATAAAGAGAGAGGCTGGTCGTATCGCCGAAGATGATTGCGGTGGTGAGATCGTCATGCGCGAACGGCCAGAACACCGGGCCGACCCAGCCGTAGCTGCCATCGGGATGGCGCCACCAGCCCTGCGGGCTGCGGCCACCGTGCCAGC
This sequence comes from Bradyrhizobium sp. 139, assembly GCF_023074175.1. GTDB lineage: Bacteria > Pseudomonadota > Alphaproteobacteria > Rhizobiales > Xanthobacteraceae > Bradyrhizobium. The sequence goes on along the minus strand of NZ_JADPKS010000092.1, from coordinate 32,747 downwards.
CCGACAGCGCAGCCTGCGCCGTGAGCGCCGCGCGCAGGATGGTGGGATTGGGCGGCTGGCCGCGCTCCGCTCCCCGCGGGTCCTGGGACCTCAACGCGGCGGAGCGGTATCGGCCGCCGCGTACCGCCATGCGCGCGTGGCGCAGGCGCGTCATGCCGATCATGTGGCCGACCGCGAAGCGTGCAACGCCGAGCGGACCGCCGCGTATCCCGAACTGCGCCTCGGCTTTATTCGGCAGCAGCACTGCCGCAATCATGAGAGTCGCGCCCGCCAGCGCCAGTCCCATGCGTCCGGACATGAAAGCGGACCTGACCACCTCGGCCTCCTCCCAGCGCCAAGCGCGCACCGCGTCGCATCATCATGACGCGCAGGGGAACCGAATGTTCCGGGGACACAGCGGGCAAAGCGTCGCAACTCGCACCGGCGTTGCCGATGCGATCTCACTCCGCCTTCTGCGGCAGCACGACCGTCTGGCCGGGATAGATCAAATTGGGATTGTGGATCTTGCCGCGGTTGGCGTTGAAGATCACGGCGTAGCGGGCGCCGTTACCGTAAGCGAGGCGGCTGAGCGCCCACAGGCTGTCGCCGCGGGAGATCACCCGGTTGCCGCCCGCTTCCGCCGGTGCAGCGTTGAAGACATCCGCAGGCGAGGCCGACGCGACCGTCGTGGCCGCAGGCGCGGCCGGCGCTCGCGCCATGCCCTTCGGCTTGGGTGCGCCCATCAGTCGGGGCCGAGGCCGGTCGGGCACTGAGGCAAGGCGCGGCGACGGCAGGGACGCCACGACATCCGACCTGTCGTCCGGCTTTTCGGCCTGTTTCGCGGCGGGGAGCGGACGCGCAGGCGGCGGCGCGGCTTCGGCGATGGTCACGGGCATGCTGCGGCCCGACTGTGTGACGGTGCCGTCAGGCGATTTCGCCCGCAGGGTCAATTCATAGGAACCGGCGGGCAGCTGCGGCGGCGTCATCACGAACTGGCCCGCCGCATCGGCGATGACCGAATGAAGCGGCTTGCCGTCGCGCAGCAGCTCGACCGTCGCGCCCGGCGCGGCCTGGCCCGCGATCACCGCCGCCTCGCCGTGATCGTCGACGCGCGCGACGTCGAACCGCGGGCCGGCATCGGTCGCGGCCGGCGGCGGCTTGACCGGCGCGAGATCGGCGAGCGCGGCCGTGGCCCGCGTCTGCGTCTCGGCCAGCGCATCCACCTTCGGCGTGGGGGCCGGGGACGCCGATGGCGCAGGCGGCGCAGCGGCAATCTTCGGTTCTTCCGGCTTCAGCTCCGGCCTGGTGTCGGCTTTGGCGTCGGCTTTGGCTTCGGGCTTGGCCTCCGGCCTGGCGGCAACGGCGATCTCGGTCTGCGCGCCGCCCGGCAGCAGGCGGCGCAGTTCGGTGGGACCGATCACCAGCACGGTGCCCCCTACAGCGAGCAGACAGACTGCAATGAAGGCCTTGGAAGCGGTGATCATCAGAAAATGCATCCTTTGGCCGCAAATCAGCCGAGGACGGCAAACTGCGCCGATTTGGCTGCGGCAGCAAGACGGCCGATGGGATGATCGCCCCGTTCATATTTCCCTAACCCTCACTGGTAACGGGGTCTTGTCGGTTTTGCTGCATCTTGCATCCCACGGGAGGGCTGGATGGGCATATCAATCCGATGGACCGCGCGCATGCGCGCGTTGCTTCGCCGTTGGCGCGGGGCGCCGCTGACGTGGCTGATCGTCGGCGGCTTCGTGCTGATGGCTGCAACGGCCATCGGCACGGCGCTCACCGTCGATCGTTTCCGGCAAAATGCAATCGAAAGCGGCCGCGACAGCCTGGAAAACTCCGTGCGCATGCTCGCCCGGCATTTCGACCGCGAGTTCGAGGATTTTGCGGTGCTCCAGAAGAGCGTCATCGCCGCGCTCGAAAGCCACGGCATCGAATCCGCCGATGTCTTCCGCAGCGAGATGGCCACGCTGGCCGTGCACGAGGTGCTGCGCGCCAAAGCCAGCGGCTGGTCCGACGTCGCCGGCGCCAACGTGTTCGATGCCAGCGGCGTGCTGATCAACTCGTCGCGGCGCTGGCCGGTCGCCGATATTTCGGTCGCCGACCGCGGCTATTTCAATCGCCTCAAGAACGATCCGGCCGCGCAGGAAGAGGTCGAGGTCGTGCCCGGCCGGTTCGGCAGCGGACCGGCGATCGTGTTCGCACGGCGCGTGTCCGGCCCGCATGGTGAATTCCTTGGGCTGGTGTCCCGGGCCATTGCGCCGGAGCAGCTTGAATCCTTCTTTGCCTCAAGCGGGCTCGGCGAGGAATCCTCGATCGCGATGCACCACCAGAACGGCCAGCTGCTCGCGCGCGTTCCGCATGTCGACGCGATGATCGGGCAGAATTACCGCAAGGGCCCGCCCGAGCAGATGGCGGTGTTCGAGCGCACCTTCGTCACGACGCAGCTTGCAAGCCCGATGGACGGCAAGGACCGCATCGTCGCCTCGCGGATGCTGACCGGCGAGCCGCTGGTGGTGGTCGCGACCAAGTCGCTGGACGCGGCGCTCGCCACCTGGCGCACGCAGACCAAATTCTTCGTCACCGTCGCCGTGCTGTCGATCGCCCTGCTCGTGCTCACGCTGTTCCTGATCTTCCGCCAGGTGACACGCCGCCTCTCGGTGGAGAAGCAGCGGCTCGACACCGCGATGAACACGATGACGCAGGGCCTGCTGATGTTCGACCAGGACGAGCGGCTGATCGTCTGCAACCGGCGCTACATCGAGATGTACCGGCTGTCGACCGACGTCGTGAAGCCGGGCGTCCATTTCCGCGACGTGATTGCGCACCGCCACGACACCGGCTCGTTCCACGGCGAGGTCGATTCCTATTGCGACGATATCTTAAGCAATGTCGGGCGAACCCAGAGCGCCATCGTGGAGACCGCCGACGGCCGCCTGATCGAGATCAAGAACCAGCCCGGCGCCGCCGGAGGCTGGCTCGCCACCCATGACGACGTCACCGAGCGTATCCGCGCCGACGAGCGCATCGCGCATATGGCGCATTACGACGCGCTGACCGATCTGCCCAACCGTGTGCTGATGCGTGGCCATCTGGAGCGCCGCATCGCGGAGCTCAGCCAGGGCAAGCCGTTCGCGATTCTCTATATCGACGTCGACGAGTTCAAGGGCGTCAACGACTCGCTCGGCCATGAGGTCGGCGACGAGCTGCTGCGCCAGGTCGCGAACCGCCTGCGCGCCTGTGTCAGTGGCAACGATCTCGTCGCGCGGCTCGGTGGCGACGAATTCGCCATCGTCAAGGCCGGCACCAGCGATCCGGCCGAGCTGACCGCGCTGGCGGAGCAGATTCTGCAGACGCTGCGCACGCCGGTGGACTGCAAGGGCCAGGAGATCCCGACCGACGCCAGCATCGGCATCGCGATTGCGCCCGACCACGGCGACAATCTCGACGATCTGCTCAAGCGCGCAGATCTTGCGATGTATGCCGCGAAATCCGAGGGCCGCCGCACCTTCCGCCTCTTCGTGCCCGAATACGACGCCAGGGCCGGGCAGCGCCGGCAGCTCGAGCTCGATTTGCGCCAGGCGCTGGCCCGCGGCGAGTTCGAGGTGCACTATCAGCCGCTGGTCGATCTCGCGGCCAATGTGGTGACCGGCTGCGAGGCGCTGCTGCGCTGGCGCCATCCCGGGCGCGGCATGATCTCGCCTGTCGATTTCATTCCGGTTGCGGAAGAGACCGGCCTGATCGGCGAGATCGGCGAATGGGTGCTGAAGCAGGCCTGCCTTGAAGCCGCGAGCTGGCCCGGCGAGATTCACATCGCGGTCAACGTCTCGCCGGTGCAGTTCCGCTCGAAGACACTGGCGCTCAAGGTCGCCGCGGCGCTTGCGGAATCAGGCCTCGCCCCGGGGCGGCTCGAACTCGAGATCACCGAGACCGTGCTGATCCGTGACGACACGGAAGCGCTGACGATTCTCCAGCAGCTCCGCGAGCTCGGGGTGCGCATCGCGCTCGATGATTTCGGCACCGGCTATTCGTCGCTGAGTTACCTGCACCGCTTCCCCTTCGACAAGATCAAGATCGACCGCAGCTTCATCAGCGACATCGGCCAGTCCGAGGATTCGTCCCCGATCGTCCAGGCCGTGGTGCACATGGCCGCCGCCCGCCGCATGATGACGACGGCGGAAGGCGTCGAGACCGAAGCCCAGCGCGAGGTGCTGCGCCAGCTCGGATGCAGCCAGATGCAGGGCTGGTTGTTCAGCCCGGCCGTGCCGGCGGCGAAATTGAAGCAATTGCTGTCGGCCCAGGCGGTGGCAGCCTAGCTGCGCACCGCTCACGGGCGCTCGGGCTCGCGCCCTGGCTTCCACGGTGTCGATTGCGATCCCGACCGAATTTATTTGGCCTGGGAAAATAGGATCAAACGCCGGGCCTTGCGGTTATCGCGCTGCTGAGACGGCCGGAACTCCGGCCGGCCGACGTCAGCCAACATGCGTCACGCGCACCGCAGATCGCTTGCGTCTGCGGCGTTGCGCGCGTGCGAGATCGAGCGAGGCAACATGACGATCGCGGCTTTCAGGATGATTCCTCTCATAGCGGTCGCAGCCGTGATTGGCATGTCCGCGGATGCCCGCGACGACGGTCGCTACGCAAACTCTCCTCTCAAGGGCTGGTTCGAGAGCCTGCGCAGCAAGGGCGGCGGCCCCTGCTGCGCCGACGCTGACGGTACGACGCTCGACGACGTCGACTGGGACACGAGGAACGGACATTACCGCGTCAGGCTCCAGGGCGCCTGGATCGAGGTGCCCGATGATACCGTGATCACCGAGCCGAACCGGGTCGGCCGCACCATCGTCTGGCCCTATTACGTCGGTGGCCGCGCCTCGATCCGCTGCTTCATGCCGGGCAGCATGACGTAAGCCGGGCATGGTCCGGAGAGCTGAAAGTTTACATCAACCGTTTGGCGGCGCGCACTTCGGCGAACTCGGAATCGGGGTGGCTGATGATGGTGGCGACCATGATGCCGCTGATGATCAGCGACCAGGCGGTGTCCCAGTATATCCAAAACATTTTCCAGCCTTCGCTTCAAAGTCCTCCACCCGCGGGACCAAGGTAGCGGCAAGACGAGGCTGCCGTTCCCGGCGCGATTGCGGCACGGCGATGTGCGGGCGTGGCGCGGCGCTATTTTCTGTTGGTCGGCGGCGAACCGCGGTCGGTTTGACCGGTGTGGCGCTTTGCCACGACGTCCTCGTCGCGCGGACCCTCGCGCGGACGCGGCGGCGGCTTGGGCTGACCTTTCTGACCGCCATGCTTGCCGCCCATGTCGGGCTTGCCTTCGAGGTCGTTTTCACGGGGCATGCCGGCTCAATGCGCCGGCGCGGCATTGGTTCGCAATGGCACCGGCTGTTTCCGCCTGTGAGCGAGTTCATAGAATCGTCGCCGTTTGCGGTGCACGATCGTTGGTGCGCCCCGGTGCCTTCATCTGACGGACGGATTTGGCCTGATGCGGAAACGGCTCGTCGCCTGGACCATTTTGACCTGCGCGCTGCTTGCGGTCGCCATGTGGGGCCTGCTCGGGCCGCCCAACTATGCGTCCGGCCCGCATCTGCCCTCCCGCAGCCTGACGGCCGCAGTGCGGTAGCCGTCCCACGCGACCGATACAATTTCGGCATCGATCGATCCCAACTGGAATTTGGCTGCAAAACGACAACGCCGTACCGGCCCAAGGAGGAGCGCCCATGTTGAGACCGAGACATCGCATCGCAGCTGGATTGCCGCGGGTGGCAATCGCCGTCATCGCTTTCCTTCTCCCTTTCCTGCTCCCTTTCCTGCTCTCTTTCCTGGCCCTCGTTTCTGGAGTCCGCCCCGGCATGGCCGAGACCTTCGCCTATGTCGGCAACGCCGACAGCAACGACATCAGCGTGTTCAAGATGGCCGAGAGCGGCGCGATGATGCCGGTGCAGACCGCCGCCTTCACCGGCGTCGACAAGCCCGGCGCATCGACGCCGCTTGCGATCACGCCCGACCACCGCGTCCTGATTGCCGGCGTGCGCTCGCAGCCATTCCTCGCGGTCAGCTTTGCGATCGATCCCCAGACGGGCCAGCTCAGCCATATCGGCAACGGCCCGCTCGCCGACAGCATGGCCAATATCGCCATCGACCGCGGCGGCAAATTCCTGTTCAGCGCCTCCTATAGCGGCAACAAGGTCGCGCTCAATCCGCTGCTCGCCAACGGTGTGGCCGGCGAGCCGAAGCAGGTGATCCCGACCGGCCTGAACGCGCACGCCTTCCTGCCCTCGCCCGACAACCGGTTCGTGTTCGCGACCAATCTCGGCTCCGACCAGGTCCTGAGCTTTGCGTTCGACGCCAATGCGGGCTCACTGACACCCAGCGATCCGCCGGCGATCAAGGTGCCGGAAAAATCAGGGCCGCGGCACTTCGTGTTTCATCCCAGCGGCAAGTTCGTCTATCTCATCCACGAGCTGAACGGCGACGTCGCGGCGTTCGCCTATGAGGCCAAGAGCGGTGCCTGGACCGAGATCCAGCGCACCACTGCCCTGCCCGAAGGGTTCTCGGGAAAACCCTGGGCCGCCGACATCCACATCACCCCGGACGGCCGCTTCCTCTATGCGTCCGAGCGCACCACCAATACGCTCGCCGGCTACAAGGTCGACGCAACAATCGGCAAGCTGACCGCGATCGGCGGCGTGCCGACCGAGAAGCAGCCGCGCGGCTTCCACATCGATCCCTCCGGCCGCTACCTCGCCGCGGTCGGTGAGCTCTCCGACAGCATGACGGTCTATGCGATCGACCAGAGCAGCGGCGCATTGGCCAAGCTGAAATCCTATCCCACCGGCAAGAAGCCGAACTGGGTGGAGTTTTTGAGCCTGCCGTGAGGGGTATTGCGGAAGAAAGCGTGGCGGATAACTCGCGCGTAGCCATCCTTCGAGACGCCCGCCTACGGCGGGCCCTCAGGATGAGGTCGCGTTTCGCGGCGAGATATCAGACCCCATGGTGAGGAGCCCGCCAAAGCGGGCGTCTCGAACCATGCAGGTCAAACTCATACGGCAGCCTTCAGCTATCATACGCGAGAGCAAGGGCAGCGAACCTCTTTGCTGGTGCGGCGACCAATTCAACAGGCGGCGTCGCGCCGCCTGCGCTGCCGCGACATTCTCATCCGACCGGCCCATGGTCCGCCGCGGTGGCTTCTGCTAACGATGAGGCCGTCAAGGCCCTAACCGGAATGACCGATGCGTTCATTGCCTGCGCGTTCCTTTTCCAGACATCTCTTTGCGCTCACCGGACTGCTTCTGCTGTCCGCCCAGCCTACGCTCGCCGCCGAGGACGATGCGCCCAAGGGGCCGGCGGTCACGGTGCTGAAGGTGGCAAAATCCTGCTTCTCCGACATCGTCGAGGCCACCGGCACGATCATCGCGCGCGAGGAGACGTCGGTGCGGCCCGAGCGTCCCGGCCTCAAGGTCACGGAAGTGCTGGCGGAAGCGGGCGAGACCACCACGGCCGGCCAGGTGCTGGCGCGGCTGGCGCTGCCTGAAGGCGGCACGCTTCAGGTCACCGCCCCCGTGGCGGGCGTGATCGCGACGTCGACCGCGCAGATCGGCAACCTCGCCTCGGCCAAGGGCGAGGCGCTGTTCACCATCGTGGCGCGCAGCGAATATGATCTCGTCGGCCTGGTCGCGACCAGCGACATCAGGAAGCTCGCTGTCAACCAGCAGGCGACGGTGCGCATTGCCGGCGCCGGGGATCTCGACGGCAAGGTGCGCCGCATCGGACCGACCGTCGAGCCGAACATCCAGCAGGGCATGGTCTATATCGGCATCTCCTCGCAGAAGCGGCTGCTGCTGAACGCGAGCGGACGCGCGCTGATCAAGACCGGGCAGAGCTGCAACGTCGCGGTGCCCCTGACCTCGGTGCAGTATTCCTCCGCCGGCACCGTGGTGCAGGTGATCCGCCGCAACCGCGTCGAGACCAAGCGCGTCGAGCTCGGGCTGATGTCGGGCGGCAATATCGAGGTCCGCGACGGCCTCAACGAAGGCGACATCGTCGTCACCCGCGCCGGCGCGCTCCTGCGCGAAGGCGATCCGGTGCGCCCGGTGATGGCTACGGAAGCTGCGAAGTAGGGAACGATTTCGTAGGGTGGGTTAGTTAGCCGAAGGCGTAACCCACCTCTTTGCTTTCCACGCTGACGAGAGAGAAGTGGTGGATTACGCTTCGCTAATCCACCCTACTATCTGAGCGAAAAACTAGCCGCCGGCTTCGCCGAAATGGACGTCTTCGAGCAGCGAGGAGGAGATGGTCGGGACCTGGTCGCCTTCGGAGGCACGGGAGATGGCGACGCGGGTCTTGTTGAAGACGCCTTCGGCGCTGCCCTGCGCATTGAGGTTGTTGAGGAACTCGGCGACCAGCACGCTGTGCTCGCCCTTGCCGTCATCGGCGACCTTGCCGGGCGACGCGGAGGAGAGAATCAGTGCATTGTCGGGCGCGCTGATCGGCGCAAGACCATGGCTGTAGGAGCGGAAGCGGCGCTCGTAAGGGTTACGGCGGGAGGCGTCGACGACGACGAGCTTGGCCTTGGCGCCCTGCTCCTTCATCATGTCGAGCACGCCGTCGATGGAGACGCCCTGGCGGCGGACATCGTTTTCCTTCCAGATCACGGCATCGACCGGCAGCATGTAGCTCTCGCGGCCGGCCTGCACGCCGTAGCCGCCGAAGAACAGCATGACGACGGTGTCGCGCTTGATCCGGGACCTCAGGCGATTGACGGCGCGGACCATGTCGTCCTTGGTCGCGTCTTCAACCATGTCGACATCAAAACCGTTCTTGCGCAGCGACGAGGACAGTGCGCGGGCGTCGTTGATCGACTGCGTCAGCGGCGCGCTGGCGTCGGGATAATGTCCATTGCCGATGACGAGGGCGAGGCGGGAGGTCTGGCCGATCGAGCCCGTCACCTGATCGGTCGAGACGGCCTTGGCGGCATCGATCGCGCGCATGTTGAGGGCGGCATGGGCGCCGATCACGAGCGACACCGTGCCGATGAGGGCCGCAGCGACCGCAATCGTGCGTCGCGAGAGGTCGAGCTGCCTTACATTCATCTCGGTTCGTTCCTGTGCCAAAGACCAGCCAAGCGCGCGCACACTGTTTGAGTAGCGCGATAGCGTCTTCAGGTTTGAGGGATTGGCCGGGGATGTGCCCCCGAATTGCGCGCAATTTGCGGCGCCGCACCAAACAAAGCCTTAACCGCATATAGTCTCCCCGGCAATAGATCGCCAGGAATTTGATCTAAGCCTCTGAATACATTGCTTAATCCAACGGACCGAACATCTGCATTTTTCGCTTCCCCGTGGTCTTCCGGAGCCTGATCCCGCAGCCCTCATGCCGGCTTTTTCCGTGACCGCCATCACATTTGTATTTCCTGCGAATCCGGGTAGCTTTTTCAAAGACTTGCAGGGGGTGGCGCGCAGATGGGAGCGTGCCGGCCGGCCCTGGCCAAGGCCCCGCGACCAGGTATTTCATGAGCTTTCATTATTTCGCCGGCGCCACCTGCCGGGCGCTGATGGCGCGCAAAGACGGCCCCTCGCTTTACGACGTCTGCGATCCCGTATTGTCAGGCCCGGCCAGCGGCGATCCGCATCTGGCCAAGTTCTACAAGACCGCGCTCGGCAATCCCGCGCTGCGGGTGCTGCTCCGCCGCGCTGGGTTGCCCGAACTGCGCGACGAGGCCAAGCTGACCCGGCTGCGCGACGCGCTGGTGCGCGCCCGCGACGAGGCCGAGCCCGACTGGGCGGCGGTCGGCCAGCCCGTCGCCGATCTCGTCGACAGCATCGCACTCGACCATCCCAGGCCGCCGCCGGCGTTGTTCGTCGGCGCGCCGCCGCAGCAATCGCAGATCGACGGCGTGATCCGCGACTGCGCGCAGCATCTGCTCGGCTCGTACCGCAAGAACGGTTTCCTGCCGACCTATGCCGCCTTCAACCTGATCGGCGACCCTGATTTCCGCGGGCGCGAACTGACAATGGCGCTCACGGGGCTGAACGCGCGCGGCTACAAGAATTCCTCGCTGCTGTTCAACCTCGCCCGCGTCTTCATCGCCCGCTCGCAGGCAGCCGCCGTCGTCAATCCGCCCTGGACCGGCATTGCCGAACCGATGTGGGAGCCGGTGCAGATCCGACACCGCTCGGCCTATTACGACGCGTTCTTCATCGAAGCGCTGCTGAGCTATGTCGAGACCGGGCTCGCCTCGCCGGCCGACAAGATGGCGGCCGAGCGTGCGGTCGCCGACATGGTCGACTTCTGCATCAACATCAGCCGCGAGGAGGTCGAGGGCAGCGACGGCGCGCGGTTCAATGTCATCACCGCGCTCGCGCCGGCGCCGCATCCGCGCTTTTCCCGCTACTTCGCCCAGATCAAGCAGGACCTCGGCTTCGGAATCTACGTGCCCGACTGCGACACCACGGCCTGCTCGATCTCCGCGGCGACGCAGGCCGGCTGCACCGATCCCATCATCGATCAGCCGCTGCTGGATTTCTACGCCGGCTACCAGGTGCGCGCCGGAGTCAACGCGCCGCGCGTGACCGTTCCGCTCAACGACAATATCGACTACGAGGGCGGAGTTGCGACCTGGATCGACAATCTCAAAGGCGAGCGGCCCTATGGCAACGATCTCGATCCGACGCTCAATCTCGACATTCTCGAGGTCAGCTTTCGCAATCTGGCGCGCTGGAAGATATTGGAGACGCCGGCGCGGCTCGCCACCGTGCGTCGCATCATCGGCTTCCAGAAGCGGCTCGCCGCCAGCGGCGCCTTCGCCAATCCGCGCTCCCACATCTATTATTTGCCGGAGCTCTACAGCGCCTATTTCGGCCGCTGCTATGCCGCCTTCCTGGCGCTGCCGCTGGCGGCGCAGGCCGCGATCGATCCCGACGGCGATTTCGATTTCATCCGCCACCGCGTGCTGTCCTACGTCAAGGGCGAGCTGATGGCCGCGGAGATGAACGTGTTCGACGCGGCGCTGGCGCTGATCGCGCTCGGCCATCTCGGCGCCGACCCGCGCGCCTTCGCGCCGGCGCTGAACGTGATCGTCGCGAGCCTCGGCGAAGGCGGCCGCCGCGGCCCGTTCCGCGCCTATGAATGGAACAAGATGAAGACGCCGACCCGGATTCTGGTGGGCGGGCCCGAGGTGACCTCGGCGTTTGTCTTGATGGGGCTGGCGGTGGCGAGACGGGCGATGGCCGGGCGAGGGTGAGGTGGTCTCGTGCCCCGGACGCAGCGCAGCGCCTCTTCGGCGGTACGCTGCAGAGCCGGGCCCATTTCGCCAAAAGCTCGCCCGCGATTTTGTGGGTCCCGGCTCTGCGGAGCGGCGTTGCACGCCGCACCGCGTCCGGGACACGAGAGCGGAGAAGGCCCCGGCGCAATGACGGGAAGTTGAAAGCCCATCCGTTAGGCATAAGCTGGCCGGGCGGACAAAAGCCGACCACAATTGCGCGGCTTATCGAGATTGTCCTGAACACGCGGACCGGCATGTTGCGAAAATTCCTGATTGCGCTGTCTTTGCTCGCTCTTCCGTCACTGGCTGAGGCTGCCGACATCACCGGCACGGCAAAAGTCCGCGCCGGCGATTCCGTCGTGATCGGCAACACGCGGATCCGGCTCGGCGGCATCGACGCGCCTGCGGTCGACCAGCTCTGCCTCAACACCAAAAGCGAGCGCTGGACCTGCGGCATTGCGGCCCGCGACGAGCTCGCCAAATACGCCGACGGCAAGAGCTGGGTCTGCCACACCCGCGCGATCGACCGGCGCGGCCGCACCGTGGCGCGCTGCGAGGTCGGCGGCGAGGACATCCAGAAATGGCTGGTGCGTAGCGGCTGGGCGCTGGCCTATCTTCGCATGTCCCACGACTATGACGCCGATGAGGCTGCCGCGCGTGAGGCCAAGGCCGGGATGTGGCAGGGCGCCTTCATCGCGCCTTGGGACTGGCGCGTGCGCAACAAGAAGACGACGATATTGGGCGCCACCAGGCCGCCCGATGGCGCGCATTCGGTGCTGCTCGCCTCGGCCTCGGGCCCCGTCGCGCCCTCGCCCGACTGCACCATCAAGGGCAACGTCAACAGCGCCGGCGAGTGCATCTACCACCAGCCGAACAGCCGCTGGTACACCCAGATCAAGATGAAGATCAGCAAGGGCACCCGCTGGTTCTGCTCGGTCGAGGACGCCGAAGCCGCCGGATGCCGCGAGACGAAGCGATAGAGCATGGTCCGGACCCGAAGGGCCGCGTTGGCGCAAAGTGTGAAGCAGTTTTCCGACAACACCATGCTCAGAACAAAAGACCACTCCAGACCTGCGTTTTCGGTGCTTTTCTTGGGCGCCTCCAACGCGTAGAAACGCAAGTCATCAACCTTCCAGACCGTCTTCACGACACAAGGACCAACAGCAATGACCGTTCGCGCGGGCCGGGAATTTCTGGCCATCCCCGGGCCCACCACGATGCCCGACGAAGTGCTGCGGGCGATGCATCGTCCGGCGATCGACATCTACTCCAAACAGATGACCGATCTGACCGAGAGCCTGCTCGGCGACATTTCGAAACTGTTTGCGACCAAGGGCAAATCCTACATCTACATCGCCAACGGTCATGGCGCCTGGGAAGCCGCGCTGAGCAACGTGCTGTCGCGCGGCGACAAGGTGCTGGTGCTGGAGAGCGGGCGCTTCGCGATCGGCTGGGGCAACGCGGCAGCCCTGATGGGTGCCGAGGTCGAGGTGCTCAAGGGCGACTGGCGCCGCGCGGTGCGGCCGCACGAGGTCGAGGAGCGCCTGCGCCGCGACAAGGAGCACACCATCAAGGCCGTCGTCGTCGTCCAGGTCGATACGGCCTCGGGCGTGCAGAACGACATCGAGGCAATCGGCAAGGCGATCAAGGCGAGCGGCCATCCGGCGCTGTACATGGTCGACACCGTCGCCTCGCTCGGCTGCATGCCGTTCGAGATGGACAAATGGGGCATCGACGTCGCCATGTCCGGCTCGCAGAAAGGCCTGATGACGCCGCCCGGCCTCGGCTTCGTCGCCGCCAACGCGCGCGCGCTCGAGGTGCACAAGACGGCCAACATGTCGACGCCCTATTGGAGCTGGAGCGAGCGCGAGGGCACCGAGCACTACCGCAAATATGCCGGCACCGCGCCGGTGCATCTGCTGTTCGCGCTGCGCCAGGCAATCGACCTGTTGCACGAGGAAGGGCTGGAGAACGCGTTCCGCCGCCACAGCCTGCTCGGCGAAGCCGCGCGCCGCGCTGTCGGCGCATGGTCGGAAGGCCAGGTGCTCGGCTTCAACGTCGCCGAAGCCAGCGAGCGCTCCAACACCGTGACCACGGTGACCATGAGCAACGGCCACGATCCCGCGCTGCTGCAACGCTATTGCAAGGAGAAGTGCGGCGTCGTGCTCGGCACCGGCATCGGCGACCTCTCCGGCCAGGCCTTCCGCATCGCCCATATGGGCCACGTCAACGCCCCGATGCTGCTCGGCACGTTAGGGGTGATCGAGATCGGGTTGAATGCGCTGAAGATCCCGCATGGCAAGGGCGGCCTTGAGGCTGCCGTAGCATATCTCGGTGAAGAGGTGGCGGTGTAGCGCGGGCACTTCTTTCTTCCTTCTCCCCTTGTGGGAGAAGGTGGCGCGAAGCGCCGGATGAGGGGTTGTTTCCACAATCGCAACTGCCAGACGGACTCGCGGAGAGAGACCCCTCACCCGTCTCGCCGCTACGCGACGAGCCACCTCTCCCACCCACAAGGGGAGAGGGGAAGTTCAGCGCTCGACGCGATACGCTTCGACTTGAGCCTTGAGTGCATCAAGCGACGCGAGCGGCGCCTTCGGATCGATCCGATACTTCCCACGCGCCAGCCATGACAGCACCTTCGCATCCACCAGCGGCGAATGGTGGATGACGTCGCCGTAATTGTCGAGGTCGTGGGTGACCGCCTTGACCGCCCGGAAATCGTGGAGATGCGCGTTCGGAAGCTGCGTCAGGCGCTCGGCGATGCGGGCGGTGAGATCGGTGACGATCTTCAACGTTGCCGGCGAGGCATCGCGCATCGCGACGAATTGCAGGATCGAATAGGGCGGAAAGTAGATGTCGAAGGTCACGTCCGGATGGCGCGTGATCAGGCCGGCGGCATCGCGCTCGAAATGCCGCACCATGGCGTCGTAGCCATAGCCTTCGCCGAGGAAGCGGCTGCGTGCGGGACTGGTGATATAGGCGAAGGCGGCAAGCGTCTTCTCCGCGTTGTAGCCACGCGCGACATCGAAATCCCGCGGCAGCGCGTAGATGTCGTCGACATCGGACAGCGCAAACTTGACGGGGAGAAAAGGCGCGGCCCGGGTCAACGGCCCTCGAAACGGTCGCCCCGACCGCAGCAGCGCGAACAGGGATTCCTTGGCCATCGCGGCGCTGAACAGATAGGACGCGATCCCCTTCGTTGTCCTGCGATAGAGATCGACGGAGAGATAGGGATCCGCTTCGATATCGGCCGCATCGACAAAGATAAAATCGTCCATCGCCCAGATCACGCGCCGGGCGCCGCGGGCAATCGCCTGCTCCAGCACAAAACTTTGCTGGCGCGAATTGGACCCGGTCATCGCCAGCTTGAGCGAATGCACGCCGAGCGCGCGATCGATGTCGCTCTGGCGGAAATGAATCGCGAGCGAGGTGCCCATGAAGGCGGTGTCGAACGACTGGCTGCGGATCAGCCCGGCATTCTGCACGCGCGTATCGTCGGAATAGAAGGCTGCCACGAGACGCGAGGGGCGAAACAGTTGCAGGGGATCGACGACGAAAGTCAGTGCCGCCGCGCCCAGCATGCACGCGATGCTGGCGAGGAGAAGACGCATCGAATGTTTGAACGTGCTCCGCATCAGAACCGGAGATAGATGAATTCGCTGTGGCTCTGGATGCCGAGAATTCCGAGAGCGAGCACCAGCGACGCGCCGTAGAGGAACAGCGGCCGCATCCGCCCTGCCCGCAGGCCATCACCGACCCTGCGATGGCCGTGATCGTAGCCCATGATCGCTTGCGTGTTCGGCGCCAGCCACACCAGCGCGGCGTAGATGGATACAAGCACCAGCGCCGCGATCTCCTCGCGGCCGAAGACGATGTTCGTTGGGCTAGCCATGGCGCCGAGGATCCGCAGCGCCCAATCGACCCGCTCGGCACGAAAGAAAACCCAGGCCACGACGACGGCCAGGAAAGTCAGCACGGCCCCAGCGGCGCGGGCCATCCGCACAAGAGGCGTCGCAATGTTCGGCACCAGCGCATTGAAGGCGTGATTGATACAGAGATAGGCGCCGTGCAGCGCGCCCCACACCACGAACGTCCAGGCCGCGCCGTGCCAGAGACCGCCGAGCAGCATCGTGATCATCAGATTGACGTAGCGCAGCACCCGGCCGCGGCGATTGCCGCCGAGCGAGATGTAGAGATAGTCGCGCAAGAACTGCGACAAGGTCATGTGCCAGCGGCGCCAGAACTCGACAATGCTGGTGGCCTTGTAAGGGGAGTTGAAATTCACGGGCAGGAAGATGCCGAACATCAGCGACATGCCGATCGCCATGTCGGAATAGCCGGAGAAGTCGAAATAGAGCTGGAACGTGTAGGCGAGCGCGCCGAGCCAGGCCTGGTCGAAGCTCGGCGAGCGCGCCTCGAAGGCGAGCGCGACCAGGGGCTGGATGCCGTCGGCGAGGCAGGTCTTCTTGAACAGGCCGACCGCGAAGATGATGAGTCCGCACAGCATCAGATGCGGGTCCGGATGCTTGGTCTCCTCCCGCGCGAATTGCGGGATCATGTCCTTGTGGTGGAGGATCGGCCCTGCGATCAGATGCGGGAAGTAGGTCACGAACAATGCATAGTGCGGCAGCGCATAGGCCGCGACCTGGCCGCGCCAGGCATCGACCAGGAACGCGATCTGAGTGAAGGTGTAGAAGGAGATGCCGACTGGCAGCAGGATGTGAGCAGCAAAATGCGTGCCGAACAGCGCATTGATATTGTCGGCGGCGAAGCCGGCATATTTGAAGATGCCGAGCACGAGGAGATCGCCGGCAATACCGAGAGCAAGTACGGCCCGGCGCCGCGACGGGGTGAGCTTCGCTACGATGAGGAGGTGGCCGACGCCATAGTTAAAGGCGATCGACGCCAGCAACAGGGCCACGAACTGCCAGTTGCCGATGGCGTAAAAGGCGAGCGAGGCTGCCGCCAGCCAGATCACCGGGGTGAGATTGCTGCGTTGCCCGAGCCAAAAGTACCCGACCAGCACGGCCGGCAGGAACAGCAAGATGAACGGGTAGGAATTGAACAGCATCAGGCTGGACCGGCGGCGGGGACATGGAGCCTAAAGCATACAAGGGGACGATCAACAACCCGGCGACTTGGCGCAGTCCCGCTGGCAATTCGAGGAATCGGGACGATATAAGAGGCAACACGGCGCGCCTCCTTCTCCCTCTCCCCGTTCTTACGGGGCCGCGACGAGCTTCGCTCGCGCTGAGAGGGTTGGGGTGAGGGGCTGCTTCAGCAAGGGGTAGTGAGAGTTGGGCTCGCGGAGAGTCCCCCTCACCCGGATTGCATCTTCGATGCAATCCGACCTCTCCCCGCAAGCGGGGAGAGGTGAAAGAACGCCGACGCATCTGGATGAGGATCGAGTGACACAAGCCAAAACACCTTCCCAGCCCCCAATCGCCCCGCGCCGGCCGCATTCCTTCACACGGCATGGCATCACCGTGACCGACGACTATGCCTGGCTAAAGGACGAGAAATGGCAGGAGGTGCTGCGCGACCCCGCGGTGCTCGATCCCGACATCCGCAAATATCTGGATGAAGAGAACGGCTACACCGACAGCCTGCTCGGCCATACCTCGCCTCTGCAGAAGACGCTGGTGCGCGAGATGCGCTCCCGGATCAAGGAGGACGATTCCAGCGTGCCTTCGCCGGACGGGCCGTTCGCCTATTTCCGCAGGTTTCGCGAGGGCGGGCAGCACGAGCTGTTCGGCCGCATGCCGCGCGATGGCGGCGATGGCCACATCGTGCTCGACGGCGATGCGCTCGCCAAGGACCACACATACTTCAAATTCGGCGGCAGCCGCCACTCAAACGATCACAAGCTCCAGGCCTGGAGCGCGGATACCAAGGGCTCCGAATATTTCTCGATCCGCGTCCGCGACTGGGCTACGGCTAAGGATCTTGACGACCTCGTCGAGGAGACCGACGGCGGCGTGGTCTGGAGCAAGGATGCGAAGTCCTTCTTCTATGTGAAGCTCGACGACAATCACCGGCCGATGCAGGTGTGGCGGCATAAGCTCGGCACCAAACAGATCGACGACACGCTGGTCTATGAGGAGCTGGATTCCGGCTGGTTTACCCATCTGCACGAGAGCACCAGCGGGCGCTTCTGCGTGATCGCGGGCGGCGACCACGAGACCTCGGAGCAACGGCTGATCGATCTCGAAAACCCCGAGGCGCCGCCGCGGCTGGTCGCAGCGCGCGAAGAAGGCGTGCAATATTCGCTGGCCGACCGCGGCGACGAGCTCTTCATCCTCACCAATGCCGACGACGCCATCGACTTCAAGATCGTCACCGCGCCGCTTGGCTCACCCGAGCGCGGAAATTGGCGCGATTTGATCCCGTATCGTCCGGGCATCTACATCATCGATTTCGATCTCTATGCCGGCCATCTGGTGCGGCTGGAGCGCGCCAATGCGCTGCCTTCCATCGTGATCCGCGATCTGACGACAAAAGAAGAGCACGCCATCGCCTTCGATGAGGCCGCCTATTCGCTCGACACGATGGGCTCCTACGAATTCGAGACGACGAATTTGCGCTTCGCCTATTCGTCGATGACAACGCCGTCTGAAGTCTATGACTACGACATGGCGAAGCGCACGCGCACCCTGCGCAAGCGCCAGGAGATCCCGTCCGGCCACAATGCGGCCGACTATGTCACGACGCGCATCATGGCCAAGGCGCATGACGGCGCCGAGGTACCGGTCTCGATCCTCCATCGCCGCGGGCTCGCGCTCGACGGTTCGGCGCCGCTGCTGCTCTATGGCTACGGCTCCTACGGCATGGCGATGCCGGCCTCGTTCAACGCCAACCGCCTGTCGCTGGTCGATCGCGGCTTCGTCTACGCCATTGCCCATATCCGCGGCGGCGCCGACAAGGGCTGGGGTTGGTATCTCGACGGCAAGCGCGAGAAGAAGACGAACTCGTTCGACGATTTTGCCGCCAGCGCGCGGGCGCTGATCGATGCGAAGTACACGGGTGCAAAGCGCATCGTTGGCCATGGCGGCTCGGCCGGCGGCATGCTGATGGGCGCGGTGGCCAACCGCGTCGGCGAATTGTTCGCCGGCATCGTCGCCGAGGTGCCGTTCGTCGACGTGCTCAACACCATGCTCGACGACACCCTGCCGCTGACGCCGCCGGAATGGCCGGAATGGGGCAATCCCATCGAGAGCGAGAAGGATTTTCGCACCATCCTGTCCTACTCGCCATACGACAACGTCGCGGCGAAGCACTATCCGGCGATTTTGGCGATGGGCGGGCTTACTGATCCTCGAGTCACCTACTGGGAGCCCGCCAAATGGATCGCGCGCTTGCGCGCCACCATGAGCGGCGGCGGCCCGGTGCTTCTCCGCACCAACATGGGCGCCGGCCATGGCGGCGCCTCGGGGCGCTTCAACCGGCTCGATGAAGTCGCGATCGTCTATGCGTTCGCGCTGTGGGCGGCGGGGATGGCGGAGGCGTAACTTCGTAGCCCGGATGGAGCGCAGCGCAATCCGGGGTCCATGCAGCGCGCAAGACTGTCCCGGATTGCGCTTCGCTCCATCCGGGCTACGGGATCGACGAGGCGGCTCAGGCAATCCCATCGTCGCCAAACAAGACTCTTCGGCGAGGCCAGGCTACGTCGAAATCTGGTTGGGCAAGTAAGATCCAACCAGCTACCTTTTGCTTTTCTTCCGCCATTCAGCGAAGTCGGTCAGCGTCTGCGGGTCCGTCGCCGGGTAGAGACCAAAAATGCCGCGGCCCTTGCCGACTTCCTCGGTGACGAAATCCTCGAACGCGGTCATCTCGAAAGTCTCGTTCGCGATCTCGTCCGCAAGATGCGCGGGGATCACGATGACGCCGTCGGCATCGCCGAGGATCACGTCGCCCGGGAATACCGGCGCATCGCCGCAGCCGATCGGCACGTTGATCTCGATCGCCTGGTGCAGCGTGAGGTTGGTCGGCGCTGAGGGGCGGTGGTGGTAGGCGGGGATGCCGAGCCTGGCGATCTCGGCCGAATCGCGAAACCCGCCATCGGTAACGACACCTGCGACGCCGCGCTTCATCAATCGCGTGATCAGGATCGCGCCGGCGGAGGCCGCGCGCGCGTCCTTGCGGCTGTCCATCACCAGCACGCTGCCTGCCGGACAATCCTCGACCGCCTTGCGCTGCGGATGCGAGCGATCCCTAAACACATCGATGGTGTTGAGATCCTCGCGCGCCGGCATATAGCGCAGCGTGAAGGCCTCGCCCACCATGGTCGGATGGTCGGAGCCGAGCGGATGCACGTCCTGGATCATCTGGATGCGCAGGCCGCGCTTGAACAAAGCAGTGGCGACGGTGGCGGTGGAGACGGATTTGAGCTTGTTGCGGGTGGCGTCGGTAAGTTTTGTCATCTCATGCTCTCTCTTTCGTCATTCCGGGGCGCGCCACTCGGCGCGAACCCGGAATCCATCGAGCGGCACAGACTGCGGTGCGATGGATTCCGGGCTCATCGCTTCGCGATGCCCCGGAATGACAGGATGGTCAGTAAATCGAAGGCTCGCCGATCGGCGCGCCGAAATCGGTCTCCAGGAAGTCGAAATCGCAGCCGTCGTTGGCCTGCTTGATGTGCTTGGTGAACATCCAGCCGTAGCCGCGCTCGAAGCGGCGCTCCGGCTGCTTCCAGGCGGCGCGGCGCTTGTCGAGCTCGGCTTCGGGCACGTCGAGATTGATGGTTCGGGCGGCGACATCAAGGGTGATGCGATCGCCGTTCCGCACCAGCGCCAGCGGACCGCCGACATAGGATTCGGGCGCGACGTGCAAAATGCAGGCGCCGTAGCTGGTGCCGCTCATGCGCGCATCCGAGATGCGCACCATGTCGCGCACGCCCTGCTTCACGAGTTTCGTCGGGATCGGCAGCATGCCCCATTCCGGCATGCCCGGCCCGCCCTGCGGTCCCGCATTGCGCAGGATCAGGATGTGATCCTCGGTGACGTCCAAATTGGGATCGTCGACCGCCTTCTTCATCGAGGGATAGTCGTCGAACACCAGCGCAGGTCCGGTGTGCTTGAGGAAGCGCGGCGCGCAGGCGCTCGGCTTGATGACGCAGCCGTCGGGCGCAAGGTTGCCCTTGAGCACGGCGAGCGCGCCCTCCTTGTAGATGGGATTGTCGACCGAGCGGATCACGTCGTCATTGTGCACTTCGGCATGCGCAATGTTCTCGCCAACGGTCTGTCCTGTGACGGTGATGCAGTCGAGATGCAGATGCGGCTTGATCTGGCCCATCAGCGCCGGCAGGCCGCCGGCATAGAAGAAGTCCTCCATCAGATAGGCATCGCCGCTCGGACGCACATTGGCGATGACCGGCACCTTGCGGCTCGCGATCTCGAAATCGTCGAGGCCGATGTCCAGACCGGCGCGGCGGGCTTGCGCAATCAGATGGATGATCGCGTTGGTCGAGCAGCCCATCGCCATCGCAACCGCAATCGCATTCTCGAACGCCTTGCGGGTCTGGATGGTTTTCGGCGTCAGATCTTCCCACACCATCTCGACGATGCGGCGGCCGCATTCCGAGGCCATGCGGATGTGGTTGGCATCAGCGGCCGGAATCGAGGAGGCGCCGGGCAGTGTCATGCCGATCGCCTCGGCGATTGCGGTCATGGTCGAGGCCGTGCCCATGGTCATGCAGGTGCCATAGCTGCGGGCGATGCCGGCTTCGATGTCGAGCCAGTCCTTGTCGGAGATCTTGCCGGCGCGGCGCTCGTCCCAATATTTCCATCCGTCCGAGCCCGAACCGAGCGTCTTGCCCTTCCAGTTGCCGCGCAGCATCGGACCCGCGGGCAGATAGATCGCCGGGATGTTCATCGAAGTCGCGCCCAGCAGCAGCGCGGGTGTGGTCTTGTCGCAGCCGCCCATCAGCACCACGCCGTCGACGGGATGGCTGCGCAGCAGCTCCTCCGCGTCCATCGCCAGCAGATTGCGGTAGAGCATGGTGGTGGGCTTGAGCAGCGATTCCGACAGCGACAGCGCCGGCAGCTCCAGCGGCAGGCCGCCGGCCATCAGGATGCCGCGCTTGACGTCGTCGACGCGCGACTTGAAATGCATGTGACAGGGCTGCGCGTCCGACCAGGTGTTGAGGATCGCGATGATCGGGCGGTCCTTCCACTCCTCCGGCGCGTAGCCCATCTGCATGGTGCGGGAGCGGTGGCCGAACGAGCGGAGATCGTCGGGCGCGAACCAGCGCGCGCTGCGGAGCTGGTCGGGCGTCATTTTTTTCTTGGTCATGATTGGGTGCCCCATTTCTGGACGGTGTTCCGCTCGATGGCGCGGAAAATCAGGTTCTCGACAAAGAGCCCGATGATTATCACGGTCAAGAGGCCTGCGAACACCGCCGGAATGTCGAGCAGGTTGCGGTTTTCGAAGATGAACCAGCCTAGCCCGCCCTGCCCCGAGGACACGCCGAACACCAGCTCGGCCGCGATCAGCGTGCGCCAGGCGAAGGCCCAGCCGATCTTGAGGCCGGTGAGGATCGAGCCGAACGCGGCGGGAATCAGGATTTTTGCCACATAGGGCAGTCCGCGCAGGCCGTAATTACGCCCGACCATGCGCAGTGTGTTGGACACGCTCTTGAAGCCGGAATGGGTGTTGAGCGCAACCGGCCACAGCACCGAATGGATCAGCACGAACACGAGGCTGCCATTGCCGAGTCCGAACCAGATCAGGGCGAGCGGCAACAGCGCGATCGCCGGCAATGGATTGAACATCGCGGTCACCGTCTCCAGAAAGTCGGTGCCGATGCGGGTCGAGATGGCGAGCACCGTGAAGATGGCGGCAAGCGCGATGCCCGCCGAATAACCCATGAACAGCACCTTCAGCGAGGCCCAGGCCCGCATGGGGATCGTGCCGTCCTTGACGCGTTCGAACAGCGTCACGAACGTATCGTGCAATGTGGGAAACAGCAGGGGATTGTCGAGTGCGAGGCCGTAGGCTTCCCAGATCGCGGCCAAGAACAGGATGATGACGGTTTTGCGGACGAACCCGTCGTTCCATAGCAGCTCGCCAACGCCCAGCTTGCGCTCGACTTCGCTTGCAGCAGCGGCAGCCGGCGCGTCCCGCAGCAAAATTCTCGCTTCGCCCATAATCAAAGGCTCTCTCAATGCGCCACAGCTTCGGCGGCGAACAGGAGATCGTGGATCTCCTTCTCCAGCCGGCCGGCGCTGCCATCGTTATTGGAGACCTTGTCGACATCGACCACCTCGGCCTTGACGCGGCCGGGATGCGGCGACAGCAGCAGGATGCGGTTGCCGATGCGGATCGCTTCCGCGATCGAATGCGTCACGAACAGCACGGTGAACCTGGTTTCGCTCCAGAGCTGGAGCAGCTCGTCCTGGCAGGTGCGCCGCGTCAGCGCGTCGAGCGCGGCGAACGGCTCGTCCATCAGCAGGATATCCGGCTCCATCGCCATGCCGCGCGCGATCGCGACGCGCTGCTTCATGCCGCCGGACAGCGTGTGCGGATAGGCATCGGCGACGCGGGTGAGCCCGACCTTCTCGATATAGGCCCGCGCGCGCGCCTCGGCGTCCTTGCGCGACAGCTTTCGCGCCGTCAGCAGCGGGAACATTACGTTGGCCAGCACGCTCTTCCACGGCAGGAGCTGGTCGAACTCCTGGAAGATCATCATGCGGTCGGCGCCGGGACCGTGGATCTCGCGGTTGTTGATGCTCATGCGGCCTTCGCTCGGGCTCATGTAGCCGCCGACGGCCTTGAGCAGAGTCGACTTGCCGCAGCCGGACGGCCCGAGCAGCACAAAGCGGTCGGACCGGTCGACGGTGAAGGAGACCCTTTCGGTGGCGGTGACGACGGCGCTGGAGGTCTTGTAGCGCAGCGTCACGGAGCTGACGTCGAGCAGCGCCATCAATTGCCCTTCAGATCGTGTGCGACAGGGAGGTAATAGTCGGTCCAGGCCTTGGGCTGGGTCTTCAGCGTGCCGGTCTTGTACAGATGCGCGGCGAATTTCATCGTGCCCTGCGGCTCGAGATTCCACTCCATCATGCCGGGCTCCTTGAGCAGATCGAGCAGCTCCTCCACCGAGGTCTTGTCGCCGGTGATCTCCTTGTAGATCTCGACCGCTTGTCTGGTGTCGCTGCGGATCAGATCCTGCGCTTCCTTGGTGGCGTCGCGCACGGCCTGGATGATCTTCGGATTGGCGTCGGCGAATTTGGTCGTGGTGAAGAATTGAGCCTGACTGAGCGGGCCGCCCATCACGTCCGGCGAGCTCAGCACGATATGCGCGCCCGGCACATTCTTCAGCTCCAGGAAGGTGAACGGCGGAATCGAGAAGTGGGTGTGCACCTCGTGCTTGGAGTTGGACAGCGCCGCATAGGCGTCGGGGTGGCCGAGCTGCACGGTGTTGACATCGAGCTTCGACCATTGTTCGGCCCCGAAGGCGTCGGCGGCGGCGATCTGAAGCACGATCGCCTGCGTCGAGACTTTCACCGTCGGCACCGCGATCTTGTCGCTGGGGCCGAAATCCTTGATCGACTTGATGTTGGCGTCGCGGCTGATCAGCGTCATCGGCTGGGCCGAGGTCGCGACGATGCCCTTCACGCCGCCGCGGGTGCGGTCCCACAGCAAGAGGAGATTGCCGGTGCCGGTGTTGAGGATGTCGACGCCGCCGGCGAGCAGCGCATCGGTCTGCGCGCCGCCGCCGGAGAAGGTCACCCATTTGGTGGTGACGCCGGCTATGCCGAGCGAAGCTGCATGCTTCTCGATCAGCTTCTGCTTTTCCATGATGTGGCTCGGCATGTAGAAAATGCCGGGCTGGCGCGACAGCGAGATTTCGGACTTCTGCTGCGCCTGCGCCGTGGACGCCGTGAAGCCGGTTGCGGCGATCAGGGCCGCAGCCGCAAGCTTGCTACGAAGATGCTTGATCATTGTTGTGTGTTTCCTCCGGGTCGCCGCGAGCCGC
The DNA here is from genome assembly GCF_023074175.1 of Bradyrhizobium sp. 139. GTDB lineage: Bacteria > Pseudomonadota > Alphaproteobacteria > Rhizobiales > Xanthobacteraceae > Bradyrhizobium. Next base: position 8,520 of record NZ_JADPKS010000092.1, on the reverse strand, counting down.
GTTGACCCTGCTGACGCACTAATATATTAGTGCATCAAGGGCAAGCCCGCGGGACCCGACATGGAAGCAGCCCACACCGCGCCGCGCGCGGCCGCAAAAGCCGCTTCAAGACCCGCCGCCCGGCTCGATCGCGCCCGCCAGGCTGCGCCGCAGGTGTTCGAGCGGCTGCGCAATGCGATCATCGCTCTGGAGCTGCCGCCGGGCGCCCCCCTGTCACGCGCCGAGCTCGCCGGCCAGTTCGGCGTCAGCTCGACACCGGTGCGCGATGCGCTGATGCGGCTCGAGGAAGAGGGCCTGGTCGACGTCTTCCCGCAGCACGCCACTGTCGTCAGCCGGATCGACATCAGCCGCGCCGAGCAGGCGCATTTCCTGCGTCAGGCGCTGGAGCTGGAGATCGTCCGCCTGCTCGCCGCCGGCCGCGACGCGGCGCTGGTGATCCGCCTGGACCACGCCATCGCGCTGCAACAGCAATTTGCCAAGGCTGGCGACTTCGAGGCCTTCATGGCCGGCGACAACGACTTCCACGCGCAGCTTTACACAGCCGCCGGCAAGCAGGACCTGTGGGCGCTGGTGCGCAGCCGCAGCGGACATATCGACCGGCTGCGCCGGCTGCATTTGCCCTCGCCCGGCAAGGCCCAGAATATCCTGCGTCACCATAAGCTGATCACGCGCGCAATCGAGGCCGGAGACGCCGATGCCGCACAACAGCATCTGCGCAATCACCTGTCGGGCACGCTAAGCGAGCTGGACAAGATCCGCAGCCACCATCCCGAGTACCTCACCGACTAGGCGCCGCCCGCGCGTGCGCCAAGGACATGTGCACGTAAGCATGCATATGGACCGGAATTCACCCGTCGCGCGCAATCATCGCGTCGGTCGCGAAGTGCTTGCAGGCCGGGCAGAATCCGCGCAACATTTTCGTATTTGATGGCTTGATTTGCGCTCGCCGGGAAACGTCCCACCCGGCCCGGAGGATTCCAGACGTGGCCAACATCCTGATCGTGGATGACGATACGGCCGTGCAGATCACGATCCGGCTGCTCCTGGAGAGGGCCGGTCATCACGCGACGGTCGCCGGCGATGGCCGCACGGGGCTCGCGCTGTTCGAAGCGAGCCACGCGGGCAAGCCGGAGAGCCGCGACGTCAGCACCGGCAGCCGATGATGATGCCGTCCGTTCTGTTCCAGAGCAGAACCGGCGCGGCGGTTCGAGAAACGATGCGAAGATCCCGATGACGCTCGCAACGCGGCTGGCCATCGCAATGATCCTGCTGGTGGCGGTGACCGTCGCCGCAGTCAATTGGCTGGGCTATCGCAACATCACCCAAGCCGTCATTCCGCGGGTGCTGGAACGCATCGAGGCCCAGTCGCGCCTGCGGGCTACCAATCTTGAATCCTACGTTGCCGGAGCCCGCGGCGATTTGTCCGGCTATCGCTCCGCCGCGGCTATCAATGGCCTGATCCGTGCTCACATCAATGGAGGCATTGACGCCCTTGACGGCGTTTCGGAGCAAACCTGGCGCGAGCGCATTGCTGCGCGGCTCGCGGCTGAGATCGAGGCCAAACCCAGCTACGGACAGTTTCGCATCATCGGTCTCGACGACGACCAGCGCGAGCTGGTCCGCGTCGATCGCTCCGGCCCGAATGGAGCGGCACGGATCGTCCCCAACAGCGAACTGGAGCGCAAGACCGAGCGGCGCTATTTTCAGGAAACAATTCGATCGGCGCCCGGCGAAATTTACGTTTCGCCAGTCGATCTCTCCACCCGCCAGGGAGGCACCACGGTCGTGCACACGCCGACTTTGCGCGTCGCGACGCCGCTGTTCACGCCGGACGGCAAGCCGTTCGGTATCATCATCGCCAATATCGACATGCGTCCGGCACTCGACCGCGTCCGCTTGACCGCGGGGGCGGGGGGAGAGATTTACGTCGTAGATTCGCGCGGCGACTATCTCGTCCATCCCGATCGCGCGCGAGAATTCGGCTCGTCGCGAGGCCACCCGACCAACTGGCGCAATGACTTTCCATTCTTTGCGGCCCTGGTCGGCACGCTGGAAGGCTCCACCCAGCTTCTGAGCGACGGGTCGGGCCGGCCGAGCGGCGCGGCAATCGCGCCGGCGCTGCTCGCAGGCAAGGAATGGGTCGCAATCATCGAGACAGTTCCCCCGGCCGTGTTCGGCCGCGTGCCGGCGGCCATTCAAAAAACGTCCTTGCTCGTCGGCGTGCTTGCCGTCCTCGCCGCGGCTGCACTCGCGGTGCTCCTGGCGCGCTCATTGACACGCCCGATCGGGCGTCTGACCGCGGCGGTGGAGGCAATCGGCAGTGGGCAGCCAGCGGACATACCCGTCGATGCTGGCGGCGAAACGGGCGTGCTGGCGCGAGCCTTTGCCCGGATGGTCGAAGAGACGCGGGCCAAAACGGCCGCCCTCGAACGCGAAATCGAGGAGCATCGCCGCACCGAGATCGCGCGAAGCCATCATGCCGAGCGCGAGCGCTTGTTCAGTGCCGCGGTCGAATCGTCCGACGATGCGATCGTGATGCAATCGCTCGATGCCATCATCACGGGCTGGAATCCTGCCTCCGAACGCCTCTACGGCTATTCGGCCGACGAGGCGATCGGGAAACCCACCTCGATCATTGTCCCGCCCGACCGCCGCGAGCAGGGCAAGAATCTTTTGCGGCGAATCGCCGGGGGCGAGCCGATCGAGCGCTTCGAGACGGTCCGGCTGCGCAAGGACGGCACGCCGGTCGAGATCTCGCTCAGCCTCTCTCCGATCAAGGGGCCGTCGGGTGAGATCGTCGGCGCCTCCGGATCGGCCTGCAGCCTGACCGAGGCGCGACGGACCGAGCGGGCGCTCCAGCAGCAGCTGGAGGAGCGACGGCAGATCTTCGACACCTCGCAGGATCTGATCATGATCATGGATTCGCACGGGCATATCGCGCAGATCAGCCCGAGCAGCGAAGCCATTCTCGGCTATCGGCCGGAAGAAATGGTCGGCCGCAGCGGCGTCGACTTCATCCATCGCGATCATCTGGAACAGGCCCGCGAGGGGATGCGGGCGCTGCGGCGCGGCGATCGCCCCAAGCTCGACGACACCCGCTGCCTTCACAAAAACGGGCATGAAATCTGGCTATCCTGGCTCGGCAACTGGTCCGAACCCGCCAAGCGCTTCTTCTTCGTCGGGCGTGACATGACCGCGGCCCGGCTCGCGCAGGAATCCCTGCGCGAGAGCGAACGACTCGCCCAAGATATTGTCGAGACCGCGCTCGACGCCTTCGTCCAGACCGACGAGACCGGCAGCATCCTGAACTGGAACTCGCAGGCCGAGCAGCTGTTCGGTTGGCGCCGTGACGAGGTGCTCGGCAAGAGCACGATTGATCTGATCGTCGTTCCCAGCGAACGCGAGCGGGTCAGGGCGGGTCTGCAACGCTTCGTGGCGTCCGGACAGAGCAGTCGGCTCAACCGTCGCCGCGAACTCATGGTCCGCGGCCGCGACGGCAAGGAGTTCAAGGCCGAGCTGAGCGTCACGGCACTGAAGCGCCGCGAGGGCCTCCTGTTCAACGTGTTCTACCGCGACCTCACCGACAAGATCGCGGCCGAGGAGCGGATCCGCCAAGCCGAGAAGATGGAGGCGGTCGGCCAGCTCACCGGCGGCGTGGCACACGACTTCAACAACATTCTCACCGTCATCACCGGGACGATCGAGATTTTGGCCGACGCGGTGGCGAAGGAGCCGGAGCTTGCGGCAATCACGAGGATGATCGACGAGGCCGCCGGACGCGGCGCCGAGCTAACTCAACACCTGCTCGCCTTCGCGCGCCAGCAGCCGCTCCAGCCGCGCGAGGTCGACATCAACTCGCTGATCATCGACACCGCAAGGCTGTTACGGCCGACGCTGGGCGAGCAGATCCAGATCGAATCGGTGTTCGAGGACGAGAGCTGCGTTGCGATCGTCGATCCCAACCAGCTCACCACCGCGATCCTCAACCTCGCGCTCAATGCCCGCGACGCCATGCCCGGCGGCGGCAAGCTGATCGTGGAGACGGGCGCCGCTTATCTCGACGAGGTCTATGCCAGCGTCAACGACGTCCGGCCGGGACATTATGTGCTGATCGCCGTGAGCGACACCGGCACCGGAATTCCCGCGAACATGCTCGCCCGGGTGTTCGATCCGTTCTTCACCTCGAAGGGACCGGGCAAGGGCACCGGACTCGGGCTTTCGATGGTCTACGGCTTCATCAAGCAGTCCACAGGCCATATCAAGATCTACAGCGAGGAAGGCCACGGCACCACGATCAAAATGTATCTGCCGCCGGGCAAGACGCCTACGGCAGTGGGCGAAGGCGTGATGCCGTCGACGATCGAGGGCGGACACGAGACGATCCTCGTGGTCGAGGACGACCGGCTGGTGCGCGACTACGTGCTGGCGCAGCTGCATTCGCTCGGCTACGTCACCTTGCAGGCCGCGAACGCCGCGGAGGCGCTCGCGATCGTCGCCACCGGCAAGCCGTTCGACCTTCTGTTCACCGATGTCATCATGCCCGGCAAGATGAACGGACGGCAGCTCGCCGACGAGCTGTTGAAGACGCGCCCCGACCTCAGGATGGTCTATACGTCCGGGTATACCGAGAATGCGATCATCCATCACGGCCGGCTGGATTCAGGCGTCCTGCTGCTGGCCAAGCCGTATCGCAAATCCGATCTTGCGCGGATCATCCGCAAGGCGCTGAACGGGTGAGGTGAGAGCCTGTAGCCTGGATGGAGCGTAGCGCAATCCGGGACAGGCTTATCCGCGGGCGCAGCGGCCCCGGATTGCGCTACGCTCCATCCGGGCTACAAAAGCTCACTGATCGTTCTACGACGCGCGCTGGGCCGCGGTCATCACGATGCGGATCAGATCGGCGGCATTGCGCGCACCGAGCTTCTTCATGATGTTGGCGCGGTGGTCCTCGATGGTGCGTGGGCTGATGCCGAGCGTGCGACCGGCTTCCTTGTTGGACGCGCCGGAAGCGAATTGTTCGAGCACCTCGCGTTCGCGCCGCGTCAACGGTTCGCGTCCGGGGAAATGCAGCGAGCTGAATTTCGGCGATGCGCTCTCTGCCTGCCGCCGTGCATAGGCTCCGATCGCCTCGTCCAGCCGGCCGACGATCTCGCTGCCGCGGAACGGCTTCTCGATGAAATCGAGCGCGCCGCTCTTGATGGCGCCCACCGCCATGGCGATATCGCCCTGCCCGGAGATCATGAAGATTGGCGCCGGATAATCCTCGCCGTGCAGTTCGTTCAGAATGTCGAGGCCCGTCTTTCCGGGAATGTGCACGTCGAGCAGGATCGCAGCCGGTGTACGGTTTCGCGCAACGGAAAGCAGGGCTGCGCCGTCCGCAAAACAGATCACCTCATAGCCCGCCGCCTTCAACACCATCGACAAGGTGTCGCGAACGGCAGGGTCATCGTCCACCACGAAGATTTCACCACGAGAGATTTGCTCGGCCATGTGCCACATCCAGTTGGCATTACGGACTCGCGTCCGCGCCAATCGTTATGGCGTTCGGCGCGGATTTGGCCCACCCGTATTTGTACGGGACATAGACTTAACGCACAAGTAGCGGCTACGCGCCTAATTGCACGAGACGGAGAATATCCATGCTAAATCTGGCCGATACGCCGCCGCTGGTTGCGACATCCGATGCCGACAGCCGACGACTGGTCGCCGCCGACCTTCGCTTGCTGATCGCGCAGATTGAGACCAGCATGCAGCGGATCGCCGCGGCCATGGCTCAAGAACGCAGTAACGATCCGGAAGGTTCCGCTGACGTCTTCATACTCGACGACCTCACGCCCCGTTATGCCACGGCGAACGCCGCCCTCAATGCTTGCCGGGCGGGCCTCGGCCACGCCCTGCAATGCCTGTCGGAATCCGGCTGTCGGGCCTAGATCGCGATCAGCACGGCGGATCGTCCGCATCCGGTCGCATGGCAGCTCCGCGCCTCAGGCGCGGTGCCGCTCCACGATCGCGTCGGTGGCGACACCACCCCAGGTGTGGATCGCCGGCAGCCCCATCGCGGTCTTGCCGAGATTGGCGAGGCTGATGCGCAGCGCCGCGAGATCGAGCGGCTTCGGCAGGCCCTGGAGCTGGATCCCGACGGACCGGGCATAGCTGCGGGCGGCGCTGCGGCGCTTGCTGTCCATACCGCTGATGACGATCACCGCGCCCGCGAATTTCGCTGCCGCCATCTCGCGCAGCACGTCGATGCCGTCGCCATCCTCCAGCACGAGATCGAGCGTCACGCAGTCGAAGCGCGCGGCGCGGAGCTTTTCGATCGCCTCGGCGACGGACGGCGCCACCGTGACTTCATGGCCGGCCTGCTTGGCGGCGACCGTGATCAGGCTGCGCTGCGTGGCGTCGTCGTCGACCACCAGGAGCTGAAGCGCGCGCCGCTCGGCGACGTCGGGCAGGTTTGACGGGATGGGGGAGAGAGAGCTTCGGGGCATTGCCGTATCCTGAGATTGAGACCGGCAATGGATACGCGGTTCGCGCTTAGCCGACGTAAAGCTGCTACGGCAAATTCATTCGGATGTTTCAGCAAATGTAAAGCAACGTGTCGGAAATGCGGGACGAAGTGCGCGAGGTCCGCGCGAGCGGATCACGCCGCCTCGTCGCGGCCGCCGGCAGCGCCGCGCTTCTTCCGGTTCTTGCCGCGCAGGAACTGGACGTCCATTTCGGCACCGTTGACGCGCACCAGCTCGCAACGGCGATAGGCGAGCCCGGTCGACGACAGCAGCAGGAAGAATTCCTTCAGGTTCAATCCCTGGATCGAGCCTTCCACCGTGAGGATGGCATCGGCGTCGGAAATCGCGTTGAGCTTGCAGTCACGCCGCCACGTGCCGTCGATCGCCATGATGCAGACATCATAGCCGCGACTGAACGTGACGCGCTCTACGCCCTTGCCATCCTCGGCCATGCTTATCCTCCTGCCAACACCGCCAGGCGCGGCGGCGCGCCGGCGAGGGCCGGCCTGGCCGCGGCCGCACGCGGGTCGTTCGGCTTGTAGAGGCCGCGACGATCCGCGATCGGCCTGAACGTGTCGGTCAGCCCGACCACGGTTTCGGCTGCACCGAGCACCAGGAAGCCGTCGGGCTCGATCTGGCGGGCGAGGCGGTTGAAGATGTTGATCTTGGTATCCTGGTCGAAATAGATCAGCACGTTGCGGCAGAAGATGACGTCGAAGGTGCCGAGCTGGGCAAAATCATGCAGCAGGTTGAGCTGCCGGTGCTGAATCATCGCACGCAGCTCGGGATTGATCTGCCAGGTCTCGCCGGTCTGCTTGAAATATTTCATCAGCATCTGGATCGGCAGCCCGCGCTGCACTTCGAACTGGCTATAGATGCCGGCCTTGGCCTTCTCGAGCACCTCCTGCGACAGGTCGGTCGCGATGATCTCGATGCGCCAGCCGGTCAGAGCCGCGCCCATTTCCTTCAGGCACATCGCCAGCGAATAGGGCTCCTGCCCGGTCGAGCCGGCGGCGCACCAGATGCGCACACTCCGGCGGCCGGCGCGCGCCTTGATGACCTCAGGCATGATGGTATCGCGGAAATGGTCGAACGGGACCTTGTCGCGGAAGAAGAAGGTCTCGTTGGTGGTCATGGCCTCGACCACGCTGGTGACCAGCGCGCTCGGGCCGCCATGCAGCTTCTGCACGAGCTCGCCGATGCCGGAGAGCCCCGCCTTGCGGGCGAGCGGCAACAGCCGGCTTTCGATCAGATATTGCTTGTCTGCGGACAGGTCGAGCCCGGAATGATCCCTCAGGAACTTACGCAGATACTCATACTCGGTCGGGGTCACGGATAGCCTTTCGGAAGCTGGACTCGGAACACTCTGGCTAAGGGACTTGGGCTAAAGAACTTGGCCTAAAGGACTTGGCCTAAAGGACTTGGCCTAAAGGACTTGGCCTAAAGGACTTGGGCCAGACACTCAGACCATGGTTTGTCCGACCGGGATCAAGCCGACTTCGGCAAATTTGTCGGCGATGATGTCTTTGTCGAAGGGCTTCATGATGTATTCGTTGGCACCGCCGCTGAGCGCCTGGGCGATATGCGCCACGTTGTTCTCGGTGGTGCAGAACACGACTTTGGGCTGGTCGCCGCCGGGCAGGCGGCGCATGTGGCCCATGAACTCGAAGCCGTCCATGACCGGCATGTTCCAGTCGAGCAGAACGGCATCGGGTAGCTTCCGCTGGCAGACCTCGAGCGCTTTCGAGCCGTCTTCGGCCTCGGTGACTTCGAATTCCAAGCCTTCCAGGATCCGGCGCGCAATCTTTCGCACGACGCTGGAATCATCGACCACCAAACATGTCTTCATTTTGGTTCTCCGGCTTCGATGTTTTCGTTGGCTCACGCAGCCATTTGCACTTCGGTTTTGAGCTCGAGGACGCGATCGACGTCGAGGACGACCATGAGCTGTCCGTCGAGGCGATGGACGCCGCCGGCGAGCTTGGCCATGCGGGGATCGAGGTTGACGGGGTTG
>NZ_JADPKS010000167.1 GCF_023074175.1 Bradyrhizobium sp. 139 | reverse complement strand
TCTCCGCCGGCTGCCGCACCGCCGCGCCCCGCAGCGCCGCCTCCGCCACCACCTTCGGCCCGTCCGGCTCCGCCACCTCCGCCTGCCGCTCCGAAGCAGCCGTCGCCGCCCCCGGCCGCGGCCCCGCAGCAGCACGCCCCGACACCGCCCCCTGCGGCTCGACCGGCTCCCACGCCGCCACCATCGCCTCCGGCCGCGGCTCCGCAGCAGCACGCACCGACGCCGCCTCCGGCCGCTCAGCCGCACACATCGGCACCGCCGCCTGCAGCGGCTCCTCAGGGTCGTCCTGCGCCCGCGCCCACAGCAACGCCGTCTCCTGCGCCTGCAGGGCCGACGGCGCGACCGGGCGCGCCCGGTCGCGCCACCACACCTGCGCCTACAACCACACCTTCACCGACAGCAACTCCTGCGCCGACCGCGACGCCGGCTCCGGGCAGCACGCCTGGCGTGCCGCCCGCCGGACGCCCCGGTACGCCGCCGCCCGGACGTCCCGGCGCGCCTCCGGCCGCGGGATCGCCGGCACCGGCTCCAAGTGCCACGCCCGCTCCAACGACGACACCCGCGCCAGGGGCCACCCCGACGCCGCCGTCCAGCCGTCCGGGTCCCGCACCGGGCACAACGCCCGCACCCGGCGCAACCCCCGCTCCGACAGCGACACCGGCTCCCGGCGGCGCTGTCACGCCGCCGTCTGGGCGCCAAGGTGGAACTCCTCCTGCGGGCGGGCCTGCTGCCGGAACTCCGCCCGCCTCACCGCAGGCCGGTGTCCCGGCTCGGCCCACGCCCCCGCCCGGCGCCGCAGCGCCGAGTGTCGTTCCAGCCACGCCAGCCGCAGCGCCACCGCCCGACAGGGCGCAATACGCTCCGCCGACCGTCGCTCCCGCGTTCCGGGCTGCGCCTACGGTCGCAGCACCGCTGCCGCCACCGCCGCGTCCGCCACAGCGTGACCTGACGCCGCTCGCGATCGGTGCAGGTGTCGTCGCCGGCGCTGTGATCGGCGCCACCATCGCCGACTACCGCAACCAGCGACACGAGACCATCGAAGGCGGCCGCACCGTCTACACCGAGCCGGACCGCATCATCATCCGCGACCCGGGTGGGCAGACATACGTCCGCGGCAACGATCTCTATCGCTTCCGCTATGGCGCCCGCGACATCCGCACCGACACTGTCGGCGGCGATACCCGCACTGTCGTGATCCGTCCCGACGGCAGCGAGATCATCACTGTTGTCGGTCCGGACGGTCGGTTGCTGCGTCGAATCCGCAGGGACCCCGGCGGGCGCGAGCTCATCATCATCGACAACAGCTACCGCGATCCGCGGTCGGTCGGCGGCTTTTATGTCGACGCGCCGCCTCCGGTCGTCAACATTCCCTACGATCGCTATATCGTCGACGCCCAGGAGGCGTCGCCGGACGTGATCTACCAGACGATGGTGGCACCGCCGGTGCAACGGATCGATCGTCGCTACACGCTCGACGAGATCCGCTACAGCCCCAATGTTCGCATGCAAATGCCGAGCATCGACCTCAACACGATCAACTTCGAGACGGGATCGTGGACCATCCCACCGGACCAGGCGGCGAAGCTGCAGTCGATCGCCGACGGTCTCAACCGAGCGATCCAGGCCAACCCGCGCGTGGTGTTCCTGATCGAAGGTCACACCGACGCGGTCGGCAACGACGTCGACAATTTGTCATTGTCGGACCGTCGTGCGCAGTCCGCGGCCGAATTGCTGACCCAGCAGTTCGGCGTGCCGGCTGAGAACCTGACCTCGCAGGGCTACGGCGAGCAGTATCTGAAGGAGCAGGTGCAAGGGCCGAGCCTGATCAACCGGCGCGTCACCGTCCGCAACATCACGCCGTTGCTCAACGGTGGACAGGCCTCACTGCCGCCGCCCCCGCCCGGCACCGCGCCGCCGCGCTGAGGCGACACCCAAATGCAAATGGCCGGGAGCGATCCCGGCCATTATTGTTTGTCTGCTTTGTAGCCTGGATGGAGCGAAGCGAAATCCGGGATCTATCGCTTGGTGAGAAAGTCCCGGATTGCGCTTCGCTCCATCCGGGCCACGAACGCAGCCTCAGTCCTTGTCGCTCTCGAGCCTGAAGATCTGCGCGCCTTCGCTGCCCGACAACAACCCCGTGTCCGTGTAGAGCTTCAGCTTCGTCCGCGTGTCGGCGATGTCGAGATTGCGCATGGTGAGCTGGCCGATACGGTCGGCCGGCGTGAAGGGGGCGTCCTCGACCTTCTCCATGCTGAGCCGCTCCGGCGCATAGGTCAGGTTGGGGCTCTCGGTGTTGAGGATCGAGTAATCGTTGCCGCGGCGCAGCTCCAGCGTGACCTCGCCGGTGACGGCGCGCGCGACCCAGCGCTGCGCGGTCTCGCGCAACATCAGCGCCTGCGAATCGAACCAGCGGCCCTGATAGAGCAGGCGGCCGAGGCGCATGCCGCTGATGCGGTACTGCTCGATGGTGTCTTCGTTGTGGATGCCGGTGACGAGGCGCTCATAGGCAATGTGCAGCAGCGCCATGCCGGGCGCTTCATAGATGCCGCGGCTCTTGGCCTCGATGATGCGGTTCTCGATCTGGTCGCTCATGCCGAGCCCGTGGCGGCCGCCGATCGCATTGGCTTCCAGGAACAATGCGACGGGATCGCTGAAGGTCTGGCCGTTCAGCGCGATCGGCTGGCCTTCCTCGAAGCGCACCACGACCTTCTCGGCCTTGACGCTGCAGTCGTCACGCCAGAACGGCACGCCCATGATCGGGTTGACGATCTTGATGCCGCTGTCGAGGCTTTCGAGATCCTTGGCTTCGTGCGTGGCGCCGAGCAAATTGCTGTCGGTCGAATAAGCCTTCTCCGCACTCATCTTGTAAGCAAAGCCCTGGACGGTCATGAACGCCGACATTTCGGCGCGGCCGCCGAGCTCATCGATGAACTGCTGGTCGAGCCAGGGTTTGTAGATCTTCAGGCCCGGGTTGGTCAGCAGGCCGTAGCGATAGAAGCGCTCGATGTCGTTGCCCTTGAAGGTCGAGCCGTCGCCCCAGATGTTGACCCCGTCCTCCTTCATGGCAGCGACCAACATCGTGCCCGTCACTGCGCGCCCGAGCGGCGTGGTGTTGAAATAGGTGATGCCGCCGGTCGAGATATGGAAGGCGCCGGACTGGATCGCGGCGATGCCCTCGTGGACGAGCTGCGTGCGACAATCGACGAGCACCGCCTTCTCGGCGCCGAACTCCTGCGCCTTGCCCGGGATCTCGTTGTAGTCGGCTTCGTCGGGCTGGCCGAGATTGGCGGTGTAGGCGTAGCAGCGCGCGCCCTTCTGCTTCATCCAGAGCAGCGCAGCGCTGGTATCGAGACCGCCCGAAAAAGCGATGCCGACTTTCTCACCCTTGGGCAGGCTTTTCAGGATCGTGGTCATGGGGCTTCCAATCGGGTCTCGAAGGGCTGATGGCGTTTCACGGGTTGACCGCGCGAATATCAAATTTCGCCGGTCTCGGCACGCATTATAATGGCTCAGATCGAGGGCTCGGGGCCTATCTTGGGGCCTAGCTTGCGGCCGAACAGGCGCTGGCGAAGCCGGTAGGCGGGCAGGTTCAGCCGGGTCAGGGCGGCATCGACCGCCTCGTCCGAAAACCGCGTTCGCGGCCAGCGGTAAATCAGCGCATAGCCGAACCACATCACGACGAAGGTCACGAGGCCGGCGATCGAGACATCGGTGAAGAAGTGGCCGCCGAAGGCCATCCGCAGCCCGCTGGTCACGAGGCCGAACACAACCGCGCCGGCATAGGCGAGCGGTCGCCACGCCGGCGGCGCCAGCGCGGCGGGCGCCAGCGTCCAGAACGCGGTCGCGCCCTCGCCCGAGAAGAACGAACAATTGCGCGCACAATCGCCGCGCGGATCCCACCACGGCACGAATTGCTGGTCGCCGCCAAACTGCGTCACCACCACCGGACGCGGCCGGCCCCAATAAGTCTTGAAGGTGAGATTGGTGAGGATGCCGGCCGACAGCGTCAATGTCACCAGCAGGAAGATGATTGCACGCCCCGACACCATCAGCGGCCGGTTGGGCCGCACCATCTTGATCACGAGCGCCACGAGCGAGGGCAGCGCGAACGCCCAGGCAATCCACATCGCCGCATCACGCGCAATGCCGGCCCAGCCGCTCAGCTTGAGCGGAAACGTCTTCGTTTCAGGATCGAAGAACAGCGCGGCGAGCTTGAGATCGAGCTCAGGATAGAGGCCGAAAACGACGCCGATCACGAGCCACAGCGCCAGGGCGATGAAAAGTCCAGTCCGGTTCATGGCGCGCGGTTTAGCGGAGCGAGGAGGAGATGGAAACCCCAAGGTGAAGGTAGGAAAGTCACCGCGCATCCGACCTTGAACTCGACGGCAGCGGCGGCGGCGGCATGCGCGGGGGCGGCGGATTGCGCCAGGCGCCGGCGTTGCGGCCCGCGATCAGCCAATAGACGACGCCGGCAACAATTCCTGCGCCGGTCATGATCTCCAAGTGACGCCGCACGATGCCCTCGAACTGCAACGTGTCGGAGTGAAAGGGAATGAGGCCGAGATAGCAGGCGAGCCCGACAACGCCGCCGCCGACGGCGTAGGCGAGCGCGCTGCGGATGTAGAGCGCTTCGGTGATCGCGACGATCACCGCCGCCGGTACCAGCGCGAATCCCGAGACGAAGATGAAGCCGAACCCGAGCAGAATGTCGATCACGCCCTCATCGACCGGACCTGCGCCGAGATCGGCGAACTCCGGAAACAATAACGCGACGACAACGATCATCCCGCCGACAAAACAGGCCGCTAGAAAGCCGATAAAGATGACGATGAGGCGGCCGATCAGGGACATGACGCCACGCTTCGCTGCGCTCGCAATGACGAGGATGCGAGGGCGCGGGCACGCGCACGCATCCTCAATCCGTCATCGCCATGGCGCGCAACGCCTGGCGTTCGCGGGCCGAGAGCTTTTCGGTTTCAGACTTGAGCTGCCCGCAGGCCGCGAGGATATCGCGGCCGCGTGGGGTGCGCACCGGCGAGGAATAGCCGGCATTGAAGATGTATTCGGAGAATTTTTCGATCTGCTCCCAGTCCGAGCATTCATAGGCGGTGCCGGGCCAGGGATTGAACGGAATCAGATTGATCTTGGCGTGAACGCCCTTGAGCAGCTTCACCAGCAGCTTCGCGTCGTCGAGCGAATCGTTGACGCCTTTCAGCATCACATATTCGAAGGTGATGCGGCGCGCGTTCGACGCACCGGGATAATCGCGGCAGGCCTGCAGCAGCTCGGCAATCGGATATTTGCGGTTGAGCGGCACGAGCTCGTTGCGCAGTTCGTCGCGCACCGCATGCAGCGAGATCGCGAGCATGACGCCGATCTCCTCGCCTGCGCGCACGATGTTCGGCACCACGCCGGAGGTCGAGAGCGTGATGCGGCGGCGCGAGATACCGATGCCTTCATTGTCGCCGACGATCAGCAGCGCATCGCGCACCGCGTCGAAATTGTAGAGCGGCTCACCCATGCCCATCATCACAATGTTGGTGACACGACGCGTGCCGTCCTCGCGATCGGCCCAATCATTCAGACGGTCGCGCGCGATCATCACCTGTCCGACGATCTCGCCGGCGGTGAGATTGCGCACCAGCCGCTGCGTGCCGGTGTGGCAGAAGGAGCAGTTCAGCGTGCAGCCGACCTGGGAGGAGACGCAGAGCGTGCCGCGATCGGTCTCGGGGATGTAGACGCACTCGACTTCATGCGCCCTTTCGGCGTTGTCGCCGCTCGGCAGGCGCAACAGCCATTTGCGGGTGCCATCGTTCGAGATCTGCTCGGCCACGACTTCAGGCCGGTCGACGGTGAAATGTTGTGCAAGATCGGCGCGGACATTCTTCGAGACCGAGGTCATCTCGTCGAAATTCTGGGCGCCGCGAAAATAGATCCAGTGCCACAGCTGCTGCACGCGCATCTTGCGCTGGGCCGGCGCGACGCCGATCTCGCCGAGGCGGTCGGCAAGCTCGCTACGCGACAGGCCGATCAGCGACGGCTTGGCCGGCGGCACATAGGTTTCGAGCGGAGTCTTCTCCACCAGTGTTGCGTTGTGCGGCTCGGTCGTCGGTTGCATCAATAGGCCTACGATCACTGCTGTTGGTAGTCGTTATGTCCGGGCTTGACCCGGGCATCCACGTGTTTCGTCAATCGCGGTGGCGCGTGGATGGCCGGGACATTTAGTACGAAGACGCGCTTCGCGCTTTAGCCCAGCCATGACGGCTACACTTTGGAATACGCCTCTATATAGCAACCGGAACCGCCGATTGCGACATCGATACCGCCCGCAGGCTTACCGCCTGCAATCCTGCGAGATCCGGTCGAGTGCCTGGGCAAGCCCCTTCAGCGAGAAGGTATCGGTCGTCTCGGTCCCCTTGGCCGAGACGCCCTTGACCACGAGATCGGCGGATTTGCGCATGGCCTCGACCATCCGCTCTTCCTCGGCCGCATTCTTGATCCAGAGGCCGTCGCCCTGCGTGTACATCGCAAAAGCGGCGCCGCCGACCTCGACCGAGGATTCCGAGCCCGGCTTCAGCGCATAGCCGATCATGACCGAGACTTCGTTGTTCACCTTTTCCGCCGGTCGGGTCGAGACAAAGGCATAAGCGGGATCGCGCGGCCGGTTCGGCGGAATGGTCTTCGACGACGACGGCTTGGCCAGCGCGAAGCAGACCTTCTTGCCGTTGGGCGTGGCCGAATAGGCGCCCCAGGTGCCGAACTGGCCGATCAGGGTCGGCTCGGCGCCGCCTGCAACCGCCGCGGGCGGGGCCACCGGCTTGCTCTCGGGCTTTGCTGCCGTCTTTCCAGTCGTATTGGCCGCCGGCGCAGCCGCCTTCGGCGCGGCTTTGGGTGCCGGTGGCGCCGTCTGCGCCCGCGCGGAATCGGTGATTCCCACGGCCATAACGCCGGTCATCAAGGCTAAAATCAGCACCCGCCACATGCTGGAGTGGTTCCCTCAATATTGTGACTGGAAGATGGCCCGGCCGCGCTTTGTCCCCGTGGCAGGGATAGCCGGGAAAGTTCAATTTGGGAAGGCAGTTAGCGGGTCAGCCTTTGGATCGCGCAGCGCGCTGGTCGGCCCATTGGGCGTCGGTCCAGCCGAGCAAATCCTCGGCGCCGGAGCTGCGCAAATGCGCGCCACCGTCGACCACGACCATCTCGCCATTGATGTAACCGGCGCGGTCCGAGACCAGGAAGCTGGCAAGGTCGGCGAGCTCGCTGTGCTCGCCGGTGCGCCCCATCGGGTTACGCGCGGTCCAGCCTTCGTCGCGGCCCTCGGGACGGAGCTGCCCCGAGGCGCCCGCGGTCGGGAACGGGCCCGGCGCAATCGCGACGGTGCGGATGCCCTTCGGGCCCCACTCCACCGCGAGACTCCTGGTCATCGCCAGCACCGCCGACTTCGCCATTGCGGAGGGAACCGTGAAGGCGCGGCCGGTGATGGTCGAGGTCGAGAGAATCGAGAGCACGACACCGCCATGCTGGCCGTCGATCCAGCGCTTGCCGGCGGCGAGCGTGCAGTACATCGCGCCATGCAGCGTCGGCGCGAGGATCGCGTCCGCGGCACGGAAAGAGAGGTGTTCGCTCTGCGCGACGAATGTCGCGGCGGCGTTGTTGACGAGAATGTCGAGCGGCGCCTCGCGCCAGACCTGCTCCAGCATGTTATCGACGGCAGCGCCATCGCGAATATCGCAAGCGATCGTCGTGACCTTCCCACCGGTCTGCGCGCGCATTTCGCTCGCCGTCGCTTCCAGCCGGTCGAGTTTGCGGCCGCAGATCACGAGCTCGGCGCCGAGCGCGAGGAAGCGGCGTCCCATCGCGGCGCCGAGGCCCGAGCCGCCGCCGGTGACGAGAATGCGTTTGTCCTTGAGCAGACCTGTTTCAAACATCGTTTGAATCCTCGGTGTTTCCACACGCTTGTCATTGCGAGCGAAGCGAAGCAATCCGAAACCCGTCCCGCGGAAATAGTCTGAATTGCCTCGCGTCGCTCGCAATGACGCAAGGATAGGCTTGCGCGCGCCAATAGACAAAGAATCCGGATTGTCGGGCCGCTTCAAATCCGGCAGAACCAGGCAAACTATAATTCCACTCGAAACGTCTCAGGTGCCGCCATGAAAGCCATCCTCTGCTCGCAATATTGCCAGCCCGATGATCTCGTGCTTGCCGACCTGCCGGATCCGGTGGCAGGTCCCGGCGAAGCGGTGATCGCGATCAAGGCGGCGGCGCTGAACTTCTTCGACATCCTGATGATCCAGGGCAAGTACCAGATCAAGCCGCCGTTCCCGTTCTCGCCCGCAGCCGAAGTTGCCGGCGTAATCGAGAGCATCGGCCCCGGCGTGACCGATCTGAAGGTCGGCGACCGCGTCGTTGCGTCCTGCGGCCACAACGGCGCGCGCGAAAAGATCGCGCTGCCCGCGGCATCGATCGTGAATATCCCCGACAATCTCGACTACGACCGCGCGGCCGGCATCATCATCATCTACGGCACCGCGCTGCATGCGCTGGAGGACCGCGCGAGCCCGAAGCCGGGCGAGACGCTCGCAGTGCTGGGCGCAGCCGGAGGCACTGGCCTAGCCGCCTGCGAGCTCGGCAAACTGATGGGCCTGAAGGTGATCGCCTGTGCCTCGTCGGACGAGAAGCTCGAATTCGCGAAAGCACATGGCGCCGAGCTGACGCTGAACTACGGCAAGGAAGATCTGAAGGAAGGCTTGCGGAAACTTACCGGCGGCAAGGGTGTCGACATCATCTTCGATCCCGTGGGCGGCGCCTATGCCGAGCAGGCGCTTCGCTCGATCGCCTGGGAAGGCCGCTTCCTCGTGATCGGCTTTGCCGCCGGCGACATTCCGAAGATGCCGCTGAACCTTGCGCTCTTGAAAGGCTGCGACATCCGCGGCGTGTTCTGGGGCGCATGGACCCGGCTCAACCCGGCCAAGAATCGCGCCAATCTCGAGAAGCTCGTGAAGTGGACGGCGGAAGGAAAAATCTCCTCGCATGTCGACCGTACCTTCCCGCTTGCGCAGACCGCGGATGCGCTGAAGGTGCTTGCGGGGCGTCAAGCCATGGGCAAGGTGATTTTGCATCCGTAAGGATGCAGGCGCCGCCATCGTCATATACACAACTGTCATCGCGCGAAAAGCCGGCGTTGCTAAGCTGCGCCGGCCTTTTCCGCACCGTCGTTTGGTAAAATGTTCTCAACCATTGCCGCCAAAATTGCGGTGCATTCCTCCGCCTTGCCCTAATCAAACCCAAATATCTCCAGATTCGCGCAAACCGCCGTCGCTTTTTGGGCTGATTCAAACTGCGATTTACCGGCTCCAGTTTGCGGGGAACTTCTGGACAACAACAAAAAGACTGAAGCCGAGAACGCCCCTGCGTTGCGTTAATTATGGGGAGCATCACCATGGAGACGACGGCGTACCGTCCGTCCAAGGAATCGAGGGCGTTCGATTCCGATCAAGCTGCATCACATTCGCCCGTTGCGTCCTATATCCGTGCGGGCGCCGCACGGGTCGATCTGTCACCGGACGATCCAATTCCACTATTCCTGTCCGATCCGCTCGGTGCGCCGAACCCACGCGAATATACGGCGCTGGGGTCGCGTCCCCGAGCCAGAATTGTCCCGCGCGTTGTCGCGGCCGTTCTCGCGGCATCCACCCTGGCAATTCTGGCCGTGCTGTTTCAGTCCGACCTTCGCAGCATCTTCGCCGCCGGTGCCGGTGGCTCGGCGGGCGTCGCGCTGGACCAGGCGATGGCGTCGGCTTACGCGCCGGCCATACCGCAGACCCCGCGCGATGATCCGGCGCGCGCGACCGACACAAGGCTGGCGAGCGCGGACGCGCAGGATCTCCCTGCCCCGTCAACGCCGAGCCGCGAAGCAATCGCGACCGCCTATCAGACCGCGTTACTAGCTCAGGCGCCTGCGCCCGACGTCCCGCCGCCTACGCCCCCGCCGCCCGCCAAGACGCTCGATGCCGACACGCTGGCCGGGCTGATGGCGCGCGCGAAGAGCCTGTTGGCGGTCGGCGATATCGTTGCGACGCGCCTGCTGCTCGAACGCGCGGCCAATGCCCAGGATGTAACGGCCGCGTTTCTGCTGGCGCAGACCTATGACCCGGCCGTGCTGGGCACCAGCGACGCACGGCGCATCGCCGCTGACGCGACCGCCGCGCGCGACTGGTACCAAAAGGCCGCGGCACTCGGATCGGCGGAGGCGCGGCAGCGCCTCGCCCAACTTCAGAACTAGAACTCTTTAGGGGACATCATGCGTAACGCTTTGGGAATGGCGGTTGCCGCCATCATGACGATCTGTGCCTTCGCGGCACGCGCCGAGCAGACCGAATATGATCCGGCCAAAGTCTCGGACAGCCTGAAGGCCGTCTTCCAGTTCGGCTCGACCTCGACCAAGCAGGCGCTGAACGCCAACACCGTCACGGTGATCACCGGCACGATCGGCGGCACCTATGTGCAATTCGGCGCCGACTTGGCCTCCGTACTCGACGACGGCAATAAGATTCGTGTGCTGCCGGTGGTCGGCCGGGGCTCGGTGCAGAGCGTCGCCGACATCCTGTTCCTTCAAGGCGTCGATCTCGGCGTCGTGCGGGCCGACACGCTCGACTACCTCGAACGCAAGGGCTTCGCCAAGGACATCAAGCGACAGTTCACCTATGTGACGAAGCTTTACAACGAGGAGATGCAGGTGATCGCGCCGAAAGCGGTCGCGACCCTGAAGGATCTCGAAGGCAAGACGGTAAGCGTCGACTTGCCTAACGGCGGCACCTTCGTCACCGCGCTCACCGTGTTCGAGCGGCTCGGGATCAAGGCGAAATTCGTCTATGTCGAGCAGCGGATCGCAATGGAGAAGCTGAAGGCCGGCGAGATCGACGCCGTCATCGTGGTCGGCGGCAAACCGTACAAGTCGGTCTCGAGCTTCGGCAATGACGGTCGCTTCCATCTCGCGCAAGTGGATTATGCAAAGCCGCTGCAGAGCGATTATCTGCCCGCGACGCTGACCGCCAAGGACTATCCGAACCTGATCAAGGAGGGCGAGAGCGTGGACACCATCGCTGTGCCGGCGGTGCTCGCGGCCTATAACTGGGCGCCCAACACCGAGCGCTACCGCAAGCTTGCGTTGTTCGTGGACGCGTTCTTCACGAAATTCCCGACGCTGCAGAACCCGCCTTTCCATCCCAAGTGGAAGGAAGTCTCGCTCGCGGCACCCCTGACGGGCTGGAATAGATTGCCGGTGGCGCAGCAATGGCTCGACCGTCACGGCGTCGAGCCGGTGACGCGGCAGCGCTTCGAGGCGTTTCTGAAGCAGAGCTCCACGGCCGCGAAGGTGCCCGATGCGGACAAGGAAACGCTGTTCAAGCAATTCCAGGCGTGGGATGCGGAGAAAGTGCGGGCGCAGGCGGGGCCGGAGAGGAAGTAGCGGGGAATTGCGCCATGTGAAGTGGGCGGGCGGCGGCGCGACGCCGTCGCTACCGCTCAACGCTCGGTATTCGGTGGCAGCTTGAAGATCCGCGGGATAATTGATGCCCTGGCTTCGTCAATGGCCGGTCACATCGACACCGATCCTATTGAGCGCCGTTGCCAGTTCATGCGGATTGAATGGTTTTGTGAGTATCTGTAAACGCTCCAGGGCTGCAAATTGTTCGCGCACGTCGTCATTGGCATAACCAGTCGCCAAGACGATCGGTATGTCTGGATACAACGATCGAATCTCCGTAACCAATTCACCACCGGACCTGTCGGGCAGGCCAAGATCGACGATTGCGCCGGCCAAACTGTCCCCGGAATTTTGAACTTTGGTCAGCCCTTCCTTGAAGCTTCCGGCGACCTCCGCCGTCAATCCCCACTCCGCCAACACATCTGCGACAAACGCACTCAACAGGAATTCGTCTTCCACGACGAGAATACGTGAACCGGTCTCCTTCTGGCCGACGTCGCCGTCCAGAAGTTCGCGGATTCGCGCGGCAAGCGCCCCAAACGAAAAGGGTTTCTTGATCAGCTCGATGCCGGGATCAAGACGTCCTTCATGAATGAGGGATTGTCCCGCATAGGCCGTTGTAATCAAAACCTTCAGTGAAGGTCGGCTTGATTGGGCGCGATCAGCTAGAGTCTTGCCGTCAATTTCACCCGGCAGGCCCAGATCGGTGAACAGAAGCGCTATCTCAGGCTTCGTTTGAAGGATATTTAGCGCGGTTTCCGCGTCGGCAGCTTCGTACACGAGGTAGCCTAACTCCAGCAAGCTGCTGACGGTGTAGTTGCGCACGTCCTCCTCGTCTTCAACCACGAGAATTGTCTCACCCGAACGGGCAACTCGAATTTGCAGCTGATTTTCTGCGAGCGTTTGCTGCTGAGTGACCGCCAGACCAATACCAGGCGAGGCCAGGTTGGGTTTTGCGATGGCCGGAAAAAAAATCTTAACCGTCGTCCCGACGTTCGGCTGGCTGAAAAGCCTGACGTGCCCGTCGCTCTGCTTCACAAAACCATAAACCTGACTTAGTCCCAACCCTGTTCCCCGCCCATCATTTTTGGTCGTAAAGAACGGCTCGAACGCGTGATCGAGCACGTCTGGCGTCATTCCCATCCCGGAATCGGTTACTGAAATAAGGACGTGCGGTCGGTTGCCAAATTCTCCGTCGTCGGGGCCGGCACGCTCAACATTGGCAGTTTCGAGGATGAGGTTGCCTCCCGAGGGCATCGCGTCTCGCGCGTTAACCGCGAGGTTTAGGATGGCTGCTTCTAACTCAGTCGGATCGGCTTCTATACCCCAGACATCCTGGCTGATCTTTGCCTGGATGTTGATTTTCTCGCCGAGCGTGCGCTGAAGCAAATCCGAGACTCTCAAAATCACTTCGTCTGGGTTCAGCAGCCGAGGCTCAAGCGGCTTTCGCCGCGCAAATGCAAGCAGGCGCTCGGTCAGCACGGCAGCTTGCTGTGCGCCTCGGGTGGCATTTTCGAGCGCGCGCGTCAGCGCGGGATCCACATTTGCGAAGCGCCGTCGGGCGCTTTCCAGATTGCCGAGTACGACCGTCAAATGGTTATTGAAATCATGCGCAATACCCGCCGTCAGACGGCCGACCGCCTCCATTTTCGCTGTATGCCGAAGCCGCTCCTCGATGGCCCTCCGCGCCGAAATATCCCTGATGGTCGCGAGCCGTGCTGGCCGATGGTCCCAGATCGTCTCGACGACTCGAATTTCAGCATCAATTTGATCGCCGCCCGGCCTGTGAATAGCGATTTCTGTCATGTCACCGGCGACAAATGGAATTCCAATTGGAGAACCGGTCAATGACGCCGAGGACCTACCGAAGATCTGCTCTGCGGCGGGATTGGCGAAAAGTACAACACCCATTTCGTCAACGACGATGATCCCATCGGCGTTTTTCTCGATGAGAAATCTGATCTCTGCATGATCGATGTTGGGACCCGTCATACTTGTGCCGATTTCAATGCGACTAGCGGTGCCTCTCCCCGCCCGATCAAGCTCCTTATGGTTTGAAAACATTCGGCGCCCCCTTGAAGGGATCGCCGAGGTGCATGCCGGCGCCGTCGATCGTGAACCGTCGAATCTCCTTGGCATGCTCGCTGCCGCGCATTTTCAGCACCATAAGACCACGGTGCATTGTCTCCTGCTCCTGGATATACCGCAGCAGAATGATCGAATCGGTGAGAGTGGAGATGTGCTGTTCACTGACGCTCTCGCCGCCAACGAGCGACTTGCTGGTTGCGGTGCACAGTCCGGCAATTTCGCGTTTCTTGATAAAGGATGTCAAACTTATCAAGAACTCTCGGAAACCGGCATCCGGCGCGATTCGCTCCAACGCGGACAGGCTGTCGACTGCAATTCGGTTCGGCTTGAATTCATCAACCAAGCCCTGAATCGTCAGGAGATGATCGGGCAGCCCTTGAGCTTCTGGATAGAGACAGATGATCTTGAGCTTCCCTTCGGCTTCCATCTGCGCGAAATCGGAGCCCCAGCCGCCGGCATTCCGAAAGAGTTGCCCCTTGCTTTCCTCATAGCCAAACAGGATAGCTCTTTCTCCGGCCGCTACCCCGCCGGCGAGAAAATTCGTCACCAGCAGGGTCTTGCCGGTGCCGGTGGCTCCGCTAACCAGCGTTACGCTGTCGCGGAAGAGGCCACCGCCACACATCTCGTCGATCGCGGGATTGCCGCTCGTCACCCGCACCGTGCTCGACTGCTGTTCGAGCCGAAGCGAAGATAACGGGACGGCGACCACGCCCTGACTGGCAAGCAAGGTAAATGGTGCCTCGCCTTCAGCGTGATGGCTACCGCGCATCTTCAGCACTTCTATGGTGCGGCGGCGTTTCTCGCGATGAAGGACGTTGCGCAGGATCACGACATTGTCGGCGACGAACTCTTCGAGCCTGTGGCGTGTAATCTCGCCATACTCGCTATTGCGCTCGGCAGTCATGAGGACCGTGAGACCTGCTTTCTTGAGGGCGGTGCTGATATGGAACAGCTCCCGGCGCAGGATCTTTGGATCACCAATGAAGTGATCGAACAATTGGGTTAGCGAATCCAGAACCACTCGCTTGGCATCGACGTTCTTTACGGCATGCTGGATCCGCGACAGCAGACCGGCGAGATCGAAATCGCCGATTACCAGTTCCTCGCTGGCGGGAGGACTTGCATCGACGAAAGCCAGTCGACCGTTCCTGCGCCACTTTGGAAGATCCCAGCCGAAACCGCGCATATTGGCTTCGATATCCGCCGGAGGCTCCTCGAAGGTCACGAGCACCCCATTTTCGTTGAACGTCGTAATGCCGTGGGCGAGAAACTGCGTCGCGAATACGGTCTTCCCGCTTCCAGGTGTGCCGCTGACCACGGTGGTTCGCGCCCGTGGCAGCCCACCCATAACGAGTTCATCGAACGCCTCGACCCCGGTTTTTACTCTCTCCAAGACGCCGGTTACGTCGACGTCATCCTGTGCAGTCATGGACTGTTTCCTTCTGCCTCGATTCCGAGAAATCCAAGGATCCGTTTCTTGTCGCTGAGATCGCCAATTATCCGCCGTGGCCGTCCGGATTGTTCAAAGGAAAGCGTCGGGGTGGCGATTACTCCGGCCTGCTCGGCAAGCTCCGGCTGGCGCAGCACATCGATGGTCTCAACGCTCCACGATTCGCCGAGCGAGGCTCTCAGACTAAGAAGATTTTGTTCTGCCCGCCGAGAGCTGGCCGATTTCCCGGCGATGTACAGTCGGAGCACGAGTTCGGCCACGGGGCTTCGCCTTATGATGGACCGTCGCGCGGCGCTGCGGAGCGCACCGTCCCCCGCGGCGGTTCGGGGGACGGAAAGCCTCATCTAAATGACGCGATGAGTGGTGCAGGAAACAACAGGCTCCATTGCTGCGCAAGAGAGCGGAAAATACCAAGCTCTTAGTAACGCATCATCTTTCCTGTTCCCGGAAACCGAGCGGAGGGCGGGTGCGTCGTTTGCCACCCAGTGCATCGGCCGTGATGCCGCGCTCACGCGCCCATATGATCGCTGCGCTACGACGGTTGACGCCGATTTTCCGATAGAGCGATGCGATGTGATTTCGTACGGTGTTTTCCGACAGTTTCAGATGCCCGCTCATCTCGATATCGCTTTTTCCTTGGCATATCAGGGCAAGGACTTCGCGCTCTCGCTCGCTGAGAAATTCCAGGTCTTGAGACTGTATCGTTCTTTGAGCCGTCTGGCGGAGACCTCTGAGCTTTTCAATGACATTGCGCGTAAACGATGAGGTATCGGCCAGAACCGATTCGAAAGCCGCCAACAAGTCGCGATTGGCTTCCTTGGTTTCCTGGATCACGCATACGACGGACGACTGGCCATTAATCGTCAAATGGGTAGCCTCCAGGAAACAGTCGATCGCGATCGAGTCAGATTTTTGAAGCGGCAAGACCAGATTCTGCAGTTCGCCGTTCACGCTGCGGCGTGTTTTGTCATCCATCCAAACGATTTGGCCATCGGCATCGACCAGGATGACGCCGCTGTTCAACGCCGAAGCAATTTCTTTCCGTCGCTCGTTCTCGCGCGCGTCATCGCTCACCACCTGGTCCATGGCTGTCCCCTGCGTTGCTTGGATGTGTTGGTATGGTTGGGTCGCGGTACTAACGCCGGCGAAGAAGCATGGTTCCTTTCCACTAAGTCACTGGTAGTTATGTGCCAATTGGCACCTGCCGTGATCGAATTTGTGGACACCGGCGCAGATGCCATCGCAAGAATCATCTCTCACGGGCCAATCTACGACCGACAAGCGACCTGTCAGGCTGGAGCAGGCTGCCGGTGGCGCAGCAATGGCTCCTCGGCTGTCATCGCGTCGAGCCGGTGGCGCGGCAGCGCGTCGAGCGCTTCCTCGCGGCGGCAAAGGCGCGCGAGGCGGATGAGGAAACGGAATGACGGCAGAAACACATGGCCGGCGCTACAGCACAATCTCTGCCTTCTCCACTTCGCGCTTCAGCTTGGCGCGGGCGGCTTCGCGGTGCTCGGTCGTGATGTGGCTGGCGACCATGCGAATGGCGGTGGCAAGCACGGCGGCGTCATCGGTGAAGCCGAGGATCGGCATCACGTCGGGGACGAAATCGAACGGCAGGATGAAATAGGCGATCGCCCCGAGCAGCGACGCCTGGACATGGCGCGGCGTCTGCCGGTCGAACGCGCAGTAATAGGCCGCGAGCAGGTCTTCCGCGAACGGCAGCTGCGCGGCGACGCGCTTCAGCTTGCGCCAGAAGCGGCGGCGTACGCTCTCACGATCCTCCGCGAGCCGATCGGCCGGCTCGAAGCCGACGCTGTGTTCGGCAGCCATGTTCGACAACCTCCCCGTTCAGCCCAGGGGCGGCTGATCGCCGCATCTCCTGCTGATCACAACATGGGGATGCGGCCGGTCCCCGCAAGACGTCAGGCGGGTGTCAGCTTCGCGATCGTGTTCATCGCCTTGGCGAGCTCGATATCGAACTTGGTGACGCCGCCGGCGTCATGGGTCGACAGCACCACCTCCACCGTCTTGTAGACGTTGCGCCATTCGGGATGATGATCCATCTTCTCGGCGACCAGCGCCGCGCGGGTCATGAAGCCGAACGCCTCGTTGAAATCCTTGAAGACAAAGGTCTTCCCGATCGCATCGCGGCCTTGGACGTCGCCTTGGACCTGCCTTTGGACCTCGGTCCAGCCCGGTAGTCCACTCAGCGCCTGCTTGCGTGCTTCCGCCGTCAGCCGCTCTGCCATGATTGCCTCCGTTTTCAGGGGAACTTTACCCTAACACGGTGCATATGGCCCGGGTTCATACGGGATTTCGTCCATCCGCTAACCATGACCGAGATGTAACCCCGCCGGACAGGAAATTTGCTACAATTGCGGGTGTAAGCCGGGCCGAGATGAAACTGGGCCTCAAGCGCCTGTTCGGGAGATCGATGACCGGGGGATTGGACCTTGCCGAAGCGCCCACCCCTCCTTCGCCGCGATCAGCGGCGCGGAAGACGGCGCTGGTGACCCTCGCGCTGGTGCTTGCGATCGTTGGCGCGCTCGCCGGCGGGTATTATTTCGCGATGCGCCCGGTGACGCTGAAGATCGCGGTCGGCCCTCCCAATAGCGATGACATCAAGGTCGTGCAGGCGCTGACGCAGGCTTTCACGCAGAACAAGAGCTCTGTGCGGCTGCGGCCGATTCAGACCGACGGCGCCACCGCCAGCGCCGTTGCACTCGCCGAAGGCAAGGCCGATCTCGCCATCGTGCGCGGCGACGTCGATGTGCCGAAGAACGCACAAGCGGTCGCGACCCTGCGCAAGAACGTCGTGGTGCTGTGGTCGGTGCCCGGCAAGGGCAAGAAGAAGGGCGCGAAGATCACCAAGATCGCGCAGCTCGCCGGCCATCGCGTCGGGGTGATCGGCCGCACCCAGGCCAACGTCAATTTGCTCAAGGTGATCCTCCAGCAATACGGGGTCGATCCCGCCAAGGTCGAGGTCATACAGTTCCCGGCCAATGAAGCCGCCGAGGCGATCAAGGCCCAGAAGGCCGATGCCTATCTTGCTGCCGGCCCGGTCAACAGCAAGATCACGTCAGATGCGATCGCGGCTTCCGCCAAGGACAGCGGCACACCGACCTTCCTCGCCATCGATTCTGCGGACGCGATCGCGCAAAACCATCCGGTCTACGAAGCATCGGAGATTCCCGCCGGCACCTATGGCGGCTCGCCCGATCGCCCCGACGACGAGGTCAAGACCATCAGCTTCTCGCACCACATCGTGGCGCGCAAAGGTGTGTCCGATACCACCATCGCGGCGTTCACGCGCCAGCTCTTCGCCGTGCGCCAGCAATTGGTGGCGGAATTCCCGCTGGCGGCGAAGATCGAGACGCCCGACACCGACAAGGATGCCGTGATTCCCGTGCATCCGGGCGCGGCCGCCTTCGTCGATGGCGAGGAAAAGACCTTCCTCGACAAATACAGCGATTACATCTGGTGGACCCTGATGGCGCTCTCGGCGATGGGCTCGATCGGCGCCTGGTTCGCGGGCTACCTGAAAAAGGACGAGCGCAACAACAACAATCATCAGCGCGAACGCCTGCTCGACATGATCGCGACGGCACGCAAGAGCGAAACGACCGAAGAGCTCGACCAGATGCAGACCGAGGCCGACGAGATCCTGCGCGACACGCTGCGCTGCTTCGATCACGGCGCGGTCGAGGAAGGCGCGCTCACGGCGTTCAACATCGTGCTTGACCAGTTCCACACGGCGGTCGCCGACCGCAAGGCCGTGCTGTTCAGCATGCCGCAGAACCTGCAACGCGCGGGTGCGCAGTTCAGGGCCGCCGGCAACGCGTAGCCGCTCACGCCCGTAATCGCTGCGTCACATTGCCTCAATATAGCTGTTGCTGTCACTCCGGGATGGTCGAAGGACCAGACCCGGACTCTCGAGAGTCCGGGTCGCGCTTTGCGCGCCCCGGAATGACAGCGCGAGTTGCACGAGACATTCAGCGAACCGGTTCATGAATCTCAAATTTTCCCGCCGCCGTTTCCTTGCCACGAGCGCCGGTGCGCTCGGCGCGATCGCAATGCCCCATCTCTCGCGCGCGGCCGACCGGCCGGTGGTGACGCATGGCGTGCAGTCCGGCGACGTCACCGTCGATGGCGGCGTGGTCTGGGCGCGCACTGATCGGCCGGCGCAGATGCTGGTCGAGGTGGCGACGACGGAGTCCTTCAAGAACGCCCGTGCGCTGCCGCCGATCGCGGCCCTGCCCGAGAGCGATTTCACCGCCAAGATGCTGATCGAGAACCTGCCGAGCGGACAGGACATCTTCTATCGCGTCCGTTTCCGCGACCTCTCGCACAGCGCGATCGAGGGCGAACCGGCAATCGGCCGCTTCCGCACCGCTCCGGCCGACCGCCGCGACGTCAGCTTCGTCTGGGGCGGCGATGTCGCCGGGCAGGGCTGGGGCATCAATCCCGATGACGGCGGCATGTTCACCTTCTCTGCGATGCGCAAGCACCGTCCCGATTTTTTCCTCCACTCCGGCGACACCATCTACGCCGACGGACCTATCCAATCCGAAGTAAAACTCGCCGACGGCAAGATCTGGAAGAATGTCACCATCCCCGAGAAGGCCAAGGTCGCGGAGACGCTGGACGAGTACCGCGCCGCGCACAAATACAATCTCACCGACGGCAATGTCCGCGCCTTCAATGCCGAGGTGCCGATCTTCGTGCAATGGGACGACCACGAGGTGACCAACAACTGGTCGCTGTCGAAGGAGTTGCCGGCGACCTACAGGGAGCGCGACATCGCGCTGCTGGCCGCGCGCGGCGCATGCGCCTTCCACGAGATGTATCCAATGCGCGAAAGCATCGTCGAGCCAGGCCGGGTCTATCGCCGGATCTCGTACGGTCCGCATCTCGACGTGTTCGTGCTCGACGAGCGCAGTTATCGCGGCCCCAACGGCGCTAATCTCGAGACGGAATACGGAACGGCCAGCTACTTTCTCGGCCCGGACCAGATCGCCTGGCTCAAGCGCGGCCTTCTCAACTCGCGCGCGACCTGGAAGGTGATCGCGTCCGACATGCCGCTGGGTCTCGTCGTCTCAGACACGCCGAAGGGTGGCTCGGAAGCCTTCGCCCAGAGCGATGGCCCGGTGCGTGGCCGCGAGTTCGAGATCGCCGACATCCTGCGCTTCATCAAGATGGCGCCGATCAGCAACACGGTGTGGCTGACCGCGGATGTGCATTACGCCGCCGCGCACTATTACGATCCGAGCAAGGCGCAATTCCAGGAGTTCGAGCCGTTCTGGGAATTCGTCTCGGGCCCGCTGCATGCGGGCACCTTCGGTCCAAATGCGCTCGACAACACCTTTGGGCCGGAGGTGCGTTTCGTCAAAGCGCCGGGCAAGGACAACCAGAACCTGCCGCCGTCCGCGGGCATGCAATTCTTCGGTCACGTCAAGATCGACGGCGCATCCGGCCAGATGACGGTGACCTTGGCGCGACCGCGCCGACGTCGCGCTGTGGTCTACCACGCTCGATCCGAAATTTGCCTGACGCTGGAAGAACGCAGACGAGCGTTCAGGCGCCGCGCGAGCGCAACGCGGCCTCCAGCGCTTCGCTCGAGCAGGGCTTTTGCAGCTGCGGCCGCGCGTTGAATTCGGAAGCGATCCGAGCCTCGGCGCCATAGCCCGTCACGAAGACGAAGGGAATTTGCGCAGCCGCCAGCCGCTCGGCGACGGCAAAGCTTTTCTCGCGGCCGAGCTCGACGTCGAGCAGCACGAAGTCGGGCGCGCGCGCTGTGATGGCGGCCAGCGCCTGCGCCACCGATCCTACGGTGCGCACGCTCTTCACGCCAAATCCGAGCACGCGATCCTCGAAGTCGATTGCAATGATCGGATCGTCTTCGACGATCAGAACATCCGCGGGCATGCCGGCCGATCCGTCCGGGGGAGCAGGTATCATGATGCTGGCTATCGAGCGCTGCATGTTCTCATCCATCGAGGACAGCCTCGTCCCGATGCCTGCGCCCAGAGCATCGGAGGGTTCCCGGAACGAAACTCATCACAGAACAGTTTTCACGTCTGTCCACTTGTGCACGCAGCCAGCGATCGGACCTCGCTCGTGCTGAAAGGAAAGCAGGGGGGTTACGATGGATGCCCGTATCAGCAAGACAATCGAGGTCGGCAGCCGGCCGACCAACAATCTGCTGCGGCGCTTGAGTCCGGCCGATTACGCGCTGCTGGCACCCCACGTCACGCTGGACGACGCCGGGGCCAACGAGCTGCTCTACAATCCCGGCGACGATGTCCAGGTCGTGCACTTTCCCTGCGGGCCGTCGCTCGCGACATTTCTCGTTCCCAACGAGGATGGCCGCGACGTCGAGACCATCCTGGTCGGCCGCGAAGGTGCAGTGGGCGGCATCGTCAGCGAGGGGTTTTTGCCGGCCTATACCCGCATCTGCGTGAAATTCGGCGGACCATTTGCGCGCATTCATGTCGCCAAGCTGGAAGCGGCCAAGATGCGCTCGGCTTCGCTGCGCAACATCTTCGCCCGCTATGCCGACTGCATGCTGGCGCAGATCTTCCAGTCGACCGCCTGCAACGCCATCCACTCCATCGAACAGCGTACGGCAAAGTGGATCATTGCGGCGATGGAGCGGACCGGCGACGAGAGCAGCGTGCCGCTGACGCATGAGCAGCTCGCGACGCTGCTCGGGGTCGGCCGCAGCTATGCAAGCCGTGTGCTCCAGTCGTTCAAGGCCGAGGGCGTGCTCGACACGCGACGCGGCGCGATCCTGGTCCGCAACATCGACGGCCTGCACCTGCGCGCCTGCCTGTGCAACGACGCCGTGAAGATGCACTTCGAGGAGGTGCTGCGAGGGGTCTATCCAACCGAGGAGGCGGACCTCGGCTCGGCGCAAGGCTGATCCGCCCGGCCATTTTGCGATCAGACCGGCGGCGAAGCCCCGGATTGGCTTGGATCGGCCCTAAGTCCCGGGAATTCCCGGACAAAATTCGGTCAACCAACCGCGAAAGAACGCATTGTTTTTTGGCTCTTTTTGCATATATTGCGCCGCAACGCAGGTTGTCTGGTCGAGCTGACCGGGCTTCTTTTTGGGCGGAAAGCGCCCGTTCTCCTGTTTCCAGCGTTATCCGAGAAGAGGTCCCGGTCTGGCCGGCGAGATCGCGCTTAACCCATTGTTCGAACGCAAAGAAGCTCACTCATGAACCTCCGTAACGTCGCCATCATCGCCCACGTCGACCACGGCAAGACGACCCTGGTCGACAAACTCCT
The DNA here is from genome assembly GCF_023074175.1 of Bradyrhizobium sp. 139. Classification (GTDB taxonomy): domain Bacteria; phylum Pseudomonadota; class Alphaproteobacteria; order Rhizobiales; family Xanthobacteraceae; genus Bradyrhizobium. The sequence goes on along the minus strand of NZ_JADPKS010000167.1, from coordinate 40,600 downwards.
CCAGCAATCCGGCACGTTCCGCGAGAACCAGAAGGTGACCGATCGCGCCATGGACTCCAACGATCTGGAGCGTGAGCGCGGCATCACTATTCTGGCCAAGGCGGCCTCGGTGCAGTGGAAGGACACCCGCGTCAACATCGTTGACACCCCCGGCCACGCCGATTTCGGCGGCGAGGTCGAGCGCATCCTGAACATGGTGGACGGTGCACTGGTGCTGGTGGATGCCGCCGAGGGCCCGTTGCCGCAGACCAAATTCGTAGTCTCCAAGGCGCTCAAGGTCGGCCTCAAGCCGATCGTCGTCATCAACAAGGTCGACCGTCCCGACGCGCGCCCGACCGAAGTCATCAACGAGGTGTTCGACCTGTTTGCCGCGCTCGACGCCAGCGAGGAGCAGCTCGACTTCCCGATCCTGTACGGGTCGGCCAAGCAGGGCTGGATGGCCGAGAGCCCCGAGGGTCCGAAGGACAAGGGCATGGAGCCGCTGTTCGACCTGATCCTGCGCCACGTCGCGCCGCCCACGGTCGAAGAAGGCCCGTTCCGGATGATCGGCACCATCCTGGAAGCCAACCCCTATCTCGGCCGCATCATCACCGGCCGCATCTCGTCCGGCATCCTCAAGCCGAACCAGCAGGTCAAGGTGCTGAACGCCGACGGCAAGCTGGTCGAGACGGGCCGCATCACCAAGATCCTGGCGTTCCGCGGTCTCGAGCGCACGCCGCTCGATGAAGCCGAAGCCGGCGACATCGTCGCCATCGCGGGCCTGACCAAGGGCACCGTCGCCGACACCTTCTGCGATCCGACCGTCGAAGTGCCGCTGCCGGCACAGCCGATCGACCCGCCGACCGTGTCGATGTCGTTCATCGTCAACAACTCCCCGCTCGCCGGCACCGAAGGCGACAAGGTGACGAGCCGCATGATCCGCGACCGCCTGCTGCGCGAGGCCGAAGGCAACGTCGCACTGCGCGTCGTCGAAGCCTCGGACAAGGATGCGATGGAAGTTTCGGGCCGCGGCGAATTGCAGCTCGCGATCCTGATCGAGACCATGCGCCGCGAGGGCTTCGAGCTCTCGGTGTCGCGTCCGCGCGTCGTTCTCCAGAAGGACGAGGCCACCGGCGCCACCATGGAGCCCATCGAGGAAGTCGTCATCGACGTCGACGAGGAGCATTCCGGCGTCGTCGTGCAGAAGATGAGCGAGCGCAAGTCCGAGCTGGTCGAGATGAAGCCGTCCGGCGGCAACCGCCTGCGCCTGGTGTTCTACGCACCGACCCGCGGCCTGATCGGATATCAGGGCGAATTGCTCACCGACACCCGCGGCACCGCGATCATGAACCGCCTGTTCCACGGCTATGCGCCGTACAAGGGCGAGATCCAGGGCCGCCGCAACGGCGTGCTGATCTCCAACGACCAGGGCGAGGCGGTTGCCTACGCCATGTTCAAGCTGGAAGACCGCGGCCCGATGATGATCGAGCCCGGCTGGAAGGTCTACAAGGGCATGATCGTCGGCGAGCACACCCGCGACAACGATCTCGAGATCAACGTGCTCAAGGGCAAGCAGCTCACCAACATTCGCACCACGTCCAAGGACGAGGCCGTGCGCCTGACCCCGCCGATCCGCATGACGCTGGAGAAGGCGCTGGCCTATATCGAGGACGACGAGCTCGTCGAGGTCACCCCGAAGTCGATCCGCCTGCGCAAGAAGCACCTCGACCCGAACGAGCGCAAGCGCGCGGAAAAGTCCAAGGAAGCGGTGGCGTAAGCCGCCGCTCTCGTGCCCCGGACGCAGCGCATCACGAAGTGATGCGCTGCCGGCGCCTAGACAATCCAGCCTCTCGATTGCTTGCTTGGCTCCCCACCGAGCGTACAGCGCATGCGGGGCACGACCGGAACACGATTGCGTGGACCACTTTAGCACTCACGGGGAACATGCTAGAGCCAGACCATGAGTTCCCTTCCCTCCTCCGTTGACGTCGCGATCATCGGGGCCGGCGCTGCCGGGTTCGGCGCAGCGCATGCGCTGAAGGATTCCAATCTTTCCACCATCGTGCTCGAAGCGCGCGGCCGTATCGGCGGCCGCGCATGGACCGTGCAGGCCTCACCCGAGGTGACGTTCGACGTCGGCTGCGGCTGGCTGCATTCGGCGGACAAGAACTCCTTCGTTCCGATCGCCCGGCAGCTCAATTTCGAACTCAATACCGACCTGCCGCCCTGGAGCGATCGCGCCTTTGGTGACGCCTTTCCGGAAGCTCTGCGCCGGGATTTTGTGCGCGCGATCGATCAGTTCTACGAACGCGCCTCCGAGGCTGCGGAAGAAGACGAGGATGCGCCCGCCTCACGCTATCTCGAGCCTGGCAATTGCTGGAATCCCATGATCGACGCCGTCTCGACCTATGTGAACGGGTGCGAGCTCGATCAGGTCTCGATCCTGGACATGGAAGCCTACGAGGACACCTACTTCAATTGGCGCGTGCGCGCGGGATATGGGACCCTGATCGCGGCCTATGGCGCGCCCTGCCCGGTCGCACTGAACTGCAACGTCACGCTGATCGACCATTCCGGGCGGCGTAACCGGCTCGAAACCTCGCAGGGCACGCTGACCGCGGACAAGGTGATCGTCACCCTGCCGACCAATCTGATCGCCGATGAAGCGATCCGCTTTTCTCCGGCGCTGCCGGCCAAGCTCGATGCCGCGCGTGGTCTTCCGCTCGGCGTCGACGACAAAGTGACGCTGGCGCTCGAGGACGCCGAAGCCTTCCCGAAAGAGGGCAATTTGCGCGGCGTCACGATGCGCACTGCCATGGGCACCTATCACATCCGCCCGTTCGGCCAACCCTGCATCGAAGGCTTTTTCGGCGGCAGCTTTGCACGCGAATTGGAGAATGCCGGGGACGGCGCATTTGCAGCCCAAAGCATAGACGAGATCGCGGGCTTCCTCGGCAACGACATCAGGCAAAAGCTGAAACCGCTCTACGAGTCCCGCTGGGCCCACGATCCCTTCGCCCGCGGCGCCTATTCGCACGCCCTGCCGGGGCATGCGGGTGCCCGGGCCGCCTTGGCAGCGCCGGTCGATGGGCGGCTGTTCTTTGCCGGGGAAGCGACGTCGCCGAACTTTTTCTCCACGGCACATGGGGCGCGGGACAGCGGAGAGCGGGCGGCAAGGGAATTGCTGGCGGCACTCAGCAAGCTATAACCGCGAACTCCGTCATTGCGGGCGCAGCGAAGCAATCCAGACTTGTGCTGCGGAAAGACGCTGGATTTGCTTGGCTGCGCTCGCAATGACGCACTACTCGATCAGCCGTGCCCGTAAATCCGCATCCGGCACGAAGCAGGCATCATACTTTCCGAAGAGCCGATAGCGGTTGCGTGCGACGAGATTGTACACCGCATTTCGCAGCGGCTTCGGCACGAAGAACAGCACACGCACCCAACTCCATCCTGGCAGTTGAGAGAGCACGGTCAGCGCAGCATCTGACTTCACGAACACCTCGCCGCCGTGGACCACCGCATTGGTGTCGGGATCATCGGGATCGACGCCAAACGTCAGCGCAAGCTTCGTGCCGTACGCCGACTGGATCGGCGTGAAACGAAACCGCTTCGCCGTATCGCGCGCAGCGACAAACCGGACCCAGCGCGAGCAGAAGATGCAGACGCCATCGAACAGGATCACGTCGTCATCGGGCCATTTTTGCATCAGCGATTATCCAGTATCAGAGTGCCACCAGCATCAGCACAATCGCCGCCATGGTCTTTGCCTACGCACCGAACCGCAGCATGAAGAAGACGATTTCGGTTTCGGTGACGATGGCGCCGAGCACGTACAGGTATTTGACCAGGAAATACAGAGTCATGGCATTTTGCCCACCGGCTTCAGCGCGCGATCGAGTTCGCTGCTCGCGGCTTTGACACCTGCGTCAGTTTCGATCATCCAATGACCGTCCCTGCCAACAGCTGGCAATGTGCGGAAATCGACTTTGCCACTTCCACTACGAAACGCATCCGCCAACGCTTTCGAAAATGCCAGCGCAAAATAGCTGTCATTGGCTGCTACCAGCGAGGTCACGGGAATGCGCGCCGTCTTGCCGAACTCGGCGGCAGCCGCAAGAAGCGTATGCGGCGCGCAGACCTTGTTCGGTTCATCATTGGCGCGGCCACCGCGCCCCGGCGCAAGCACGACGATCGAGGAGATCGCGTTCGGATCGGCGTTCGCGAGCGCCAGCGCGCCCCAGCCGCCGGCGGAATGGCCGAGCACGACGACGGCGTTTTTACGAATGAAATCCTGCTTTCGCAAATAGTCCAGCGCGAGCAAAATTTCGTCCGCGGTGGCGCGGCCCGCGCGCGCGTAGTCCGCCTCGTCGCAGCCGCCCTGATCCTCGACATAGCGGCCGCCGGTCGGACCATGACCAAGCCGTACCGGCACCAGCACGGCGAAGCCGCGTGCGACGAGATAAGATACAAGCGGGCGGTATTCCGGCTGCGGCATTTGCGCCCGACGCAACACGTTCTGCGTCGAGGCATGTGCGATGACCGCAAGCCGAAACGGACCGGCGCCAACGGGGCGAAACAGCAGGGCATGCGCGGCGATGTCGGTATCCGGCGAGGGCACACGCCATTCCTGCCGGCGGAACGGCTGGCCTTCCTCGCTCGATGAACCAAACGTGACCTGAGCGCACAGAGGCGGCGCGGTCAGCAAGGCCAGCAGAGGGAGAAGGGAAAGGGTGTTGAGGAGTCGCATGAATTGCCGAAGGCGAACACGATCAGTGACAGCCAGACTAGTAGGAACGAATCATTCGGGGCGGACTTTTTGCGGTGCCATTGCCGTTCATTCGTTGCCGCAAAGCAGTTTTGCACCGTCGCACGGCAGGCCTTTGCCATTCAAAGCGACAGCTTGTCTTTTTTCGGCACAACATGGGCAAAATACTGATGCACAAAGTCCACAGGTTAACCGATAATTAACGATAGGTCTTGCCGCCGGCGCGGCGACTTGGTTTGATCGCGTCCATGAGCACAACCCTGATCGAGGTCCGGCCGGCCAAAGCTGCAGATGCAACTGCGGTGGCGTCCACCCATGACGATGCCTGGCGCTCCGCCTATCAGGGCATCATTCCCGGCGGCGAGCTGGAGAAGCTGATCAATCGCCGCGGTCCGCAGTGGTGGGACAGTGCGATCCGCAAAGGCAGCCGCGTCAGCGTGCTCGTGTTTGGCGACAAGATCGCCGGCTACGCCAATTACGGCCGCAACCGCGCCCGCAGCCTGCACTTCGACGGCGAGATCTACGAACTCTATTTGCGTCCGGAATTCCAGGGCCTCGGCTTCGGGCGCCGCCTGTTCACAGCCGCCCGCCGCGACCTGATGCAAAGCGGCCTGAAGAGCATGGTGGTGTGGGCGCTCTCGGACAACGATGCGGCGACCGAGTTCTATCGTGCCCTGGGCGGCCGCATGGTGGCGCGCTCCTCGGAGCGTTTCGGGCCGAAGTCGCTCGACAAGATTGCCTTCGCTTGGACCAATTGAGCTGCTGAAAGACCAGCCGGCAGCGTTTCCCATTCGTCGATACCGTTGCCCTTGAGCCGGTGGTCGCTGGATTCATTTTTTCACAAAAACACGATGGATAGGCGGGGCAAGCCCGCGTATGACAGTGCCAAAATCGCTGCCGGGCGCGATTTAACCTCGGCAACAACGGAGCCTTGAATGCGTATCGATGCGGTCTCAATCGGGACCAACCCGCCACACGACGTCAACGTTATCATCGAAGTCCCCGTGGGCGGCGAACCGATCAAATACGAAATGGACAAGGAGGCCGGCACGCTGGTGGTCGACCGCTTCCTCTACACGCCGATGCGTTACCCTGGGAACTACGGCTTCATTCCGCACACGCTGTCCGACGATGGCGACCCCTGCGACGTCCTGATCATCAACACCCGCGCCATCATTCCCGGCGCTGTCATGAGCGTGCGTCCGGTCGGCGTGCTGATGATGGAAGACGAAGCCGGCGGCGACGAGAAGATTTTGGCGGTGCCGTCGTCGAAACTCACGCAGCGCTACGACAAGGTGAAGACCTATAGCGATCTGCCGGACATCACGCTGCAGCAGATCCAGCACTTCTTCGAGCACTACAAGGATCTCGAGAAGGGCAAATGGGTGAAGATCTTGCGCTGGGGCGGCCCGGAGGAAGCGCACAAGCTGATCCTCGAAGGCATCGAGCGCGAGAAAAACAAGAAGGCCTAGTCGTCATTCCGGGACGCGTTCAGCGCGAACCCGGAACCCAGAAGTTGTAGCGCTAGATTCCGGGTTCGCACTTCGTGCGCCCCGGAATGACGGATCAAACCGCCGGCTTCGGCAGCCCTGCAACCGCACAGGCGGCACGCAGCGTGTTCACCAGCAGGCAGGCAACCGTCATCTGACCGACACCGCCCGGCACCGGCGTCACCGCGCCCGCGATCCCGAGCGCTTCCTGATAGGCGACATCGCCGACGAGGCGCGTCTTGCCGTCATCCTTGGGGATGCGGTTGATCCCGACGTCGATCACGGTCGCGCCCGGCTTCAGCCAGTCGCCACGCACCATCTCCGGTTTGCCGACCGCGGCGTAGACGAGATCGGCGCGCTTCACGAGCCCGGGCAGGTCGCGCGAGCGCGAATGCGCGATCGTCACCGTCGCGTTCTCATTCAACAGCAATTGCACCAGCGGGCGGCCGACAAGATTTGAACGGCCGATGACGATGGCGTTCATGCCTTCGAGCGAGGCGTGCACGGTTTTGGCCAGGATGATGCAGCCGAGTGGCGTGCAGGGCGACAGCGCCTCGAAACCGCCGGCGAGCCGGCCCGCATTGTTCGGATGCAGACCGTCGACATCCTTGGCGGGATCGATGGCGTTGATGACGACCTCGGTGTTGAGGCCCTTCGGCAGCGGCAGTTGCACCAGAATTCCGTGCACGGCCGGATCGCGGTTGAGTTTTGCGACGAGCGCGAGAAGGTCGGTCTGCGAGACGTCGGCCGGCAGTTTGTGCTCGAAGGAGGCCATGCCCGCTGCTTGCGTCTGGCTGTGCTTGGAGCGGACATAGACCTCGCTCGCCGGGTCGTTGCCGACCAGCACCACCGCAAGGCCCGGCACCAGATTGTGCTCGCGCTTGACGCGGGCGACCTCATCAGCGACGCGGGCGCGGAGTTCCGCGGCGATGACTTTTCCGTCGATGATGTTGGCGGTCATGTCAGTTCCCCTGGTCTATCGATTTGGTGTCTGTCGATTTGGCTGATGCGAGCTGGCGCAGGGCTTCGCCGAGCCGCGTCGGATCGCCGGCGACCGCGATCTGCTTCAGCCGCGAGGTCGCTCCGGACAGGAGCTTGACGCTGGCCTTGGGGACGCCAAGCGTTTTCGCCAGCAGGACCAAGACGGCCTTGTTGGCCGCGCCGCCATCGGCGATGGCGCGCACCCGCACCTTGAGCACGTTGCGGCCATCGGCCAGCTGCTCGATTCCGTCGATGTCGTCGCGGCCGCCGCGCGGCGTCACGCGCAGCGCGATGCTGATTCCCGCGGCCGAGTAACGCCAAGGTTCCTTAGAAACAAGGTTCTTTGGCAACCAAGCGCTCCAGCCTGCTTAGATCACGTTCGGGTAGATGTAATACAGGATCACCCGCTCGATGAACATGATGAGCAGGATCAGGATGATTGGTGAGATGTCGAGGCCGCCGAGACTGGGCAGGAAATTGCGAATCGGCGCCAGCACCGGCTCGGTGATCCGGTACAGGAACTCCGCTACCGCCGATACGAACTGGTTGCGGGTGTTCACGACGTTGAAGGCGATCAGCCAGGACAGGATCGCGGAAGCGATCAGCAGCCAGACGTAGAGGTCGAGCACGATGATGACGATGTCGAGAACGGCACGCATGGCTTTTGAAAACTCTGGCTTCGGTCGGGATTGACGCCTTTTGCTAGATATCGGTTCCCCCCGGCCCAAACAAGGGAAGTCGGTGCCGGGATGGCTAAAACCGGGTTACACCCGTCCTTGACTTGACCTTGGCGGGGACTTAAATGGCGCCCGGTTGTCGGCCGCATTGACCAGAGCGGCCAGCAAAGGGGCCATAGCTCAGCTGGGAGAGCGCGTCGTTCGCAATGACGAGGTCGGCGGTTCGATCCCGCCTGGCTCCACCAGTCTTCGCAGGCTACGCCTGCTTCGGCTAGGCAAGCCCTCGTGTAGCGAAGACTGTCCCGCCATAGCCCGAAGGGCGACGGCGGACCCCTCCAAAGAAATCCCCCTACTTCCCCGTAAACCTCGGCGGCCGCTTCTCCATGAAGCTCGCCACCCCCTCCCGAAAATCGCTGCCGTTCAGCGCCACCATCATCTCCCGGTTGGCCTCGATCGTCGCCTCCGCCAGCGTCTGGAACGGCACCTCATAGAGCTGCCGCTTGATCACGGCCATCGCGCTCGGCGAGACGAAATCGGCGAGGTCGCGCGCATAGGCGTAGGTCTCCTCGCGGAGTTTTTCAGGCGAGCATAGCCGGTTGACCAAGCCGATCCGCAGCGCCTCATGGCTTGTCACACGCCTCGCCGAAAGCAACAGATCCATCGCATTGGCGTGGCCGACGATGCGCGGCAGCATCCAGCTGATGCCGTGCTCGGCGATCAGGCCACGCCGCGCGAAGGCTGTGGTGAAGACAGTATTGTCGGCCGCAAAGCGCAGGTCGCAATAGAGCGCGTGGACGAGGCCGATGCCGGCGGTTGCGCCGTTGAGCATGGCGATGACGGGCTTTCCGATCGACGGATAGAAGCCGTAGCGCGTCTGCCAGTCCGGCCGACGGTTCATGTCGAAGGGCGGCAGGTTCGAGGCGCGCCTGACGTCGTTGGGGTCGAGCCCCTTCAGCGCATCCATGTCGGCGCCGGCGCAGAAGGCGCGGCCCGCGCCGGTGAGCACGATGACGCGGACATTGTCGTCGGCGCTTGACGCCTCCATCGCCTGGCGCACGTCGTGCTCCATGGTCGGCGTCCACGCATTCATGCGGTCCGGGCGATTGAGCGTGATGGTCGCGATCTTGTCGCTGACATCATAGAGAATGTGGTCGTAGGCCATGGCGCGCTCCCTTTGTTTGCCGGCGCAATTTCTCCTGCGCACGTTGGAAGCGAGCCTAGCATATCCGGGGATGAGGCAAGGGCTTGTCGCGCGAAGGCGCGATTACTCCGCGGCTTGCGCCAGCACCGGCCGGCGCGTCAGCCAACCGTCGATGAAATGATCGAGCCAGGCGCGTTCTGCGACATCGTAGACGGCACGGTCCGCGAAATGATGATGCCGCTGCCGCGCACCGGGCGCGCTGAAGCCGTCATAGCCGCGCGTGGTCCAGCGATGCATCATCGCGTAGGTCACGTCAGGATGAAACTGCACCCCGAAGGCATTGCCGGTGCGGAACGCCTGCACCGGAAAATCATCGCCTTCCGCAAGCAATTCGGCACCGACCGGCAGCTCGAAGCCTTCGCGATGCCAATGATAGACCTGCGCCGGCCAATTCGGGCAAAGCGCGTGGCCCGCGGCGGTGGGGCGGATTGGGTAGTAACCGATCTGGGTCAGCGCGTCCGCATGGGGCGCAACGCGGGCCCCTAACTGTATCGCCAGCATCTGCGCACCGAGGCAGATGCCGAGGAACGGCCGCTGTTCGCGCAGCGGAATTTCGATCCAGTCGATCTCGCGGCGGATGTAGTCGTCGGGATCGTTGGCGCTCATGGGACCGCCGAAGAAAACAGCGCCGACATGTTGATCGAGTGTCTCAGGCAGGGGATCGCCGAAGCGGGGACGGCGGATGTCGAGACGGTGGCCGAGCGCACGCAGTGCATTGCCGACTCGGCCGGGCGCCGAGGATTCCTGATGCAGGACGATCAGAACCGGCAACCGGGTTTCGGAGGCGGCGGCGCTCGGCGTCCTTCTGGCGAAGGGCACCACTTCTGCGCCACCAAACCTGTTCGTCCGGAACGACATGGCCTATGCGAGTGCTCGGTTCAGACCGCCAGCATAACTAAACGATCGTTAATTTCGTGTGAGTTTGCGCACACACGCCCGACATTGAAGCAAGCTCCGGGCCACCACGGACGCTTCGGGCTTCCTTAGCGCCTCTGCCTCTGGAACCGGCTGGTGGCGAACAGGATGAAGCCGCGCGGGAAGAAGCGCAGCGCGAATGGCACGATCTTGATGCCGAGGCCAGGCAGCACTGCCCGTTTGTTGGCCATCAAGCCGCGATAGGCCTGCTGTGCAACGTCGGACGCAGGAACATTGAGAAGGGCCGTATCATGCCCGGACCCGACACCGGCGCGCGCCTGGAATTCGGTGGGCACCGGACCCGGGCAAAGTACGGTGACGCGAACGCCGCGCGGCGCGAGCTCCGCCCGCAAGGCCTCGGTGAACGAGATCACAAAGGCCTTGGAGGCGTAGTAGACGGCCATGCCGGGACCGGGCAGGAAGCCGGCCACCGATCCGACATTGAGAAGACCGCCCTTGTTCCTGATGAGCTGATCGGCAAAGCGTAGCGAGAGGTCCGTCAGAGCCCGGACGTTGACATCGACGATGCCGACCTGCTCGACGCGGTCGCGCTCGATTGCGTCACCGAACACGCCGAAGCCGGCATTATTGACGAGATGATCGAGTTCGACGCCTGCGGCCGCGAGCGCGGCGGCGATCTTCTCGCCGGCATCTGCCTCTTGCAGATCGCAGGCAATCACGATTGGCTTCTTGCCGCCCTTGGCGGCAAGCTCGTTCGCGAGCGCCTCCAGCCGGTCCGCCCGACGCGCCGTCAGCGCAAGGCGGTGTCCATTCGCGGCGAACACACGTGCCAGCTCCGTGCCGATGCCCGCCGAGGCACCGGTGATCAATGTTACCCGCTCAGTCACGATCGAAGTCTCTTGATTAGAAGTTTTTTTGGCCCGGCAATGGCGGAACGAGAGCATAGGCCGTGCGCGGCAGGCAAGCGGCGCCGACAGCATGGCTGCTTGAGCAGGCAACAAGGAGAGCAGAAAAAACGCGGATTTACAGGCGAATCCGAGGCCGGGGCGACCCGGGAGGTACATTAAAGTTTTGTCATGTGGTTCGTACAACCGGCAATTGGCCGATGTTGCGGCGGGTCAGCCGCCGACGGCGCCGTCCTTGACCTGACCACCGGCGCGGTCGGCAACCGCATGCTTCAGGTCGATCCGGTCGCGCTGGGAAATCCCGAGCAGGTCGGAGGCGCGCCAGACGACGTTGTCCTCGAATTCGGTGACCTGACCGTCGGCATAGACCAGCTCCCACATCATCTGGACGATGCGCTTGCGGCCCTCTTCGTCGAGCGAGCGCATGATGACGCTGGTGAAGTGATAGAGGTCCACCGCCTCGCCCTCTACCTGGGTCGCATCCGCGATCAGGCGATCGGCGGTGCCGCGATCGAGCCCGAAATGGCTTTCGATCAGGCTATGCAGCTTGCGCTGCTCGGTTGCCGTCGGCTGGCCGTCCAGCGAGACCACGTGAACCAGTAGCGCGGTGGCCGCCAGCCGGTAATCGCTGTCGCCGAATGCGCGGTCCTGTGCCTGAGGGGCAACAATGTCGGCGATGAATTGGCGCAAGCCGTCGAGCATAAGATCCTACCGAAATCAATGAAGCCGCAGGGTTACGGCCCACCGGCCTTATATGAGCGGGAAACTCAACCGCCGCAACGTGCGTCAGTTCCGCGCCCGCATTACGTTTCGGCAATCTGGGAGCCACCGTTTCCGTCATGGCCGGATTTGACGACGGAGTTTTGGTGCGAACCTGCCTCCGTCGTCATTGCGAGCGCCGCGAAGCAATCCAGAATCTTTCCGCGGTGACAGACCGGATTGCTTCGTCGCAATTGCTCCTCGCAATGATGGAGAACGCGGCGGCCGTCGCCGTCCTCACGGTATCTCGTACACCACCATCTTGTCGGCGATGCCGCGCAGTGCGGCCTGTTTCTGGATCGGCTTGATCGCGCGCCGCTGAAGCACCTCGGCAACCGCGGGCGCATCGAGCACCGGGCCGGTGATGTGGATTTCCTGCGAGGTCGACAGGCTCTGCACGCGGGCGGCGATATTGACGGTCTGGCCGAAATAATCCTGACGTTCGTTGAGCATCACCGCAAGACACGGACCTTCGTGGATGCCGATCTTGACGATGAGATCGGCGGTGCCGCGCTTCTTGTTGAGTTCGTCCATGGCCGCGCGCATCCGCAGGCCCGCGGCGATGGCGTGCTCGGGGCGGACGAAGGTCGCCATCACGGCATCGCCGATCGTCTTCACCACCGCACCCTTCTCGGAGGAGATGATCTCGAGCAACGCATGGAAATGCGCGCGCACGAGATCGAAGGCGGCGAGATCGCCGACGCGCTCGTAGAGCGCGGTCGAGCCCTTCAAATCGGTGAACAGGAAAGTCAGCGACGTGATCTGGAGCCGCTGGTCGAGGCTGAGATTGTCCGCCTTGAAGACATCGCGAAACGTCTGGTTCGACAGCATCCGCTTGGCGGTGAGGAACGGCTTGCGCTTGCCGATGAGATGATGGAGGGCGTCGGCCGCGATGAACACCGACGGCAGCACGCGCACGCCGGCCTGGTTTTCCAGCGACAGCCGCAGCGGGCCCGGCCGCATGGTCGTCGTCCCTGTCGGAGCCTGCACCTTGTTGTACATGATCGCGAGCTGCTGGCGCTCCTTGGTCGGCTCGCCCTGGACGTCGATGAAATGGGCGGCGTGCGTCACCGGCTCGAAAATGATGATGAAGTCGTTCGGCAGTTGCAGCGACATCGTCGCCTTCTCGCCGGCCGGCAGCTCCATCGTATCCAGCGTCACCTCGTTGGCCAGCGTCGCAAACGATTCCTTGTTGAAGTCGACGCCGGAGCTCCAGAATACCTGCCTGAAATAGTCCCACACCGGAAGCGCGTCGGGATTGTGCGATGCGATGTGACGCACGCGCGGATTCACGGTGAAGGAGACCTCGACCTGATCGTCGACGGAGGCCTTGTAGCCGCAAGCGCAGAGCGCGCAGTGATAATCGTCCGGCTTGAGCGCCTTCAGTGTGGAATGCGCACCAAGCACGCCGCCGCAGCCCGGGCACAGCACGTTCCAGCCGAGGTCGAACAGCCCGAGCCGCGCCGAATGCAGGAAGCCGGAGATCGCCCGTTCTTCGTCAAGATTGTGCTGCCTGGAGAAGTCGAGAACATTGACGCGGTTGAGCTCGTGATCCTCACCGTGGTCAATGAGATGCTGAATTGCGTCAACCACCTTCGGATCGGCGGTCTGCTTCAGAACGGAAAGCTGGGCTTGAATATCGCTCATGGCGGAACTCTATCTAGGGTGGATCACGCCATTGGCCAGACAGCGGCCTGTCACCGACGCGTGATGCGGAACATGGGTGCGTGGTCGGGCTGGGTCGTCACGACGCCGCACGGGATCACGGGAGTCGTGTCGGCCAGCTCGACGCGAAACGCGCCGATCAGCCGGGCCAGCGCCAGCACGGATTCGGCTTGTGCAAACGGCGCGCCAATGCAGACGCGCGGACCCGCTCCGAACGGCAAATAGGCGAAGCGATCGGGAGCCTCTTTCGACATGAAGCGCTTTGGAATGAAGGCGTTCGGCTGATCCCACAGCTTCTCGTGCCGGTGCAGCAGCCACGGCGCGATCATGATGATGTCGCCCTTGCCGATCTCGACGCCGGCCGCATTGTCCTTCTCGCGCGCGGCACGCGCGATCAGGAAGGCGGGCGGATAGAGCCGCATGGTCTCCTCGACCACCGCGCGGGCGAACTTCTGGCGGTCGATGTCGGCCATGCTGTCGAGATGTTCGCCGCGCGTTTCGGAGGCGACCTCTTCCTGCGTCTCCGGATCGAGCGCGAGCAGATAGAACGCCCAGAACAGCGCCGTCGCCGTGGTCTCATGACCCGCCAGAATCATGGTCGCGACCTCGTCGACGAGTTGCTCGTCGGAAAAGCCCTTGCCCGTTTCGGGATCGCGCGCCGCGTCCATGAGATCGAACAGATCGCGCGGCGGTGCGCCGTCCTTCTTGCCCGCGGCACGCCGCTCCGAGATCAGCGTGGCGACGAATTCGGTCCAGCGCTTGCGGAAGCGAGCGCGGGCAAAATCCATCGGGCTCGGCCAGGACACCGGCAGCAGCATGTCGAAGAAATACGGCCGTCCCAGCCGCGCGCCATATTCCATGACGAAGTTGCGCAAGGTCGGGCCATGGAGATCCATGCCGAACGAGAACATCGTGCGCCCGGCGATCTCGAGCGTCATGCGCTGCATGATCTCGCGCAGGTCGACCGGCTCGCTCGTTCGCGCCTCGAGCTTTGGGACGGTCTCGTCGAGCACCGCCGTCATGTGCGGGACGAGATCTGCAGTCGCGCGGGGCGTGAAGGCCGGCGCCAGCGTACGGCGCTGATGCGTCCAGGCCTGGCCTTCCGCGATCAGAAGTCCTTCGCCGAGCACGGGACGCAGCATGCGGATACCCGCCGGCGTGCGGGTATAATTCTCATAATTGCTGAGCAGGACGTGCCTGATCGCGTCCGGCTGGTTCAGGATGAAGCTGTTGCGAAGGAGGAAGCGGCCCTTGATGACGTCTTCTTCGTACGCGCGCTGCCCCCAGGTTGCGATCATGTTCTGCCTGATGACCGCAACCCGGCCGAGAAACGACATGTCGTCGGGCGCACGCGGCGGGGTCGGAGGGACGATGGGCCGACGCACGCTGGCGATATTCATGGCTCCCTCCCGCAGGTGTGACGCAGGCAAATAGCTAGTAAGTCAGCTCGGCAACCGCAATCCTGTTCTCGGCGGCAGGCCAGAGACGTGCCACAATTCGTTCTTCGCCGAATTGGGCCACGATGTTACGCCCGATTTCGCTGGCCGGAAGGCGCAAGGTTGCTGTCGAATCCGTGGGCACACCCGGCTTGACGTCGGCGGGCTCCTTGCTATCGAGCAGCACCACGTCCCGCGGCAGGCCGAAATAGCCGCGCGGACGCGACATCATCACGACAGCGCCGGCATCCTTGTCCGCCGGCCCGAGCGGGCGCGCAGCGCGCAGGTGCACGACGCCTGACGAGCGCGGGAAGGGCGATCGGTAGATATGCGTCGTCGGCGCGTTCGGCGATGCCAGGACGAATTCGAGCGACCAGGAAGAATCGACCTGCGCGGGACCCCAGCGGCCGTCGGCGCCGGTTTTCACGCTGTGCACGGCGTTGCCCTTGCGCTCTCCGGTTTCCGGATCGACGCAGAAAATATCGACGGTTGCGCCCGCCACCGGGCGATTGGTCGGCGCGCCGCCCGGCGTGCCCGTCACAAGGCCGCTCAGGCTGACGCTCTGCTCCGGCACAATCGCGATGCGCGCGGGCTCGCGGCCGGCGATGAATTTGTAGATCTCACGGAAGGCTCTGGGGTGAAACGCCACTTCGCGATGATCGAGCGCGCCGAGCACGAGATTGGTGGCGCCCTTCAGTTCAGGACCTTCAACGGTGACGCCGGTCGCCGTGCCGGGCTTGCCGATGAACCGGCCGTCGGCTTGGGCGTATTTGTCCATGCCGTCGCTGCGCAAGGTGAGGAAGGCCACACCCGGCGTCACCTCGCTCTCGCCCTCGTTCAGGCCGCGCAGAAATGCGCCGCGGCCGTTGAACTCGCTGTTGGGCATATCGTCGGTTGCGAATACGCCGTGATTGGGCGTGCCGCACAGGACGGCATGGCTGACATCGCCGGCACCGCCGTTCTTGATGACGTTGCGGATCGCATAGCCGCCACGCGAGCTGCCGACCAGCGCCACGCGGGCTGCGCCGGTGCGGCGCTTCAATTCAGCGATGGTGGCGGCGAGCTCGCGACGCTGGTCCTCGGTCGAAGAGCGGCCCGCCTGCTCGACTTTGTCGTCGCTCCGCGCATTGGGATCGGTGAAATTGATCGCCAACATGCGATCGCGTGCGATGCCGTTCGATTCCATCCGCCACAAGGTCGTCATCCAGAGCGCGTCGTAGTCGCCATTGCCGTGGACGAACAGAATCGGCGGCACCTCCGGGGTCGGCGCCGAAGGCGCGGTTTGTGCCAGCGCATCCATCCGGAAGCTCGCAACTGCGAAAGGCAGCACGCTCGCCCCTTGCAGGATCGTCCGTCGCGACAGCTTCATATGTTCCTCCCGGCAAAACCACGGCTTTGCACCGCTTATACCGACCTAACCACTGGACAGCGAAGGACTTTCGCGGGCATCACTGGATTTGCCGGACTCACCCGAGACCACTTCTGCCAGCCCATAGGGAAGGGGATATGACCGAGCAGCCGAACCGTCAGAAATTGGCCGCCGACGGAATCACCGCACCGCTGCGGTACACCGTGTTCCGGCGCATCTGGCTTGCCAGCCTGCTCTCCAATCTCGGCCTGCTGATCCAGGGCGTCGGCGCGGCCTGGGCG
Source organism: Bradyrhizobium sp. 139 (assembly GCF_023074175.1). Taxonomy (GTDB): domain Bacteria; phylum Pseudomonadota; class Alphaproteobacteria; order Rhizobiales; family Xanthobacteraceae; genus Bradyrhizobium. Next base: position 24,213 of record NZ_JADPKS010000167.1, on the reverse strand, counting down.
ATGACGCAGATGGCGGCCTCGGCCGACAAGGTGGCGCTGGTGCAGACCGCGCTCATGCTGCCGATCATGCTGATCTCGATGCCGGCCGGCGCCATCGCCGACATGTATGACCGGCGCATCGTCACCCTGATCTCGCTGGCGATCGCGCTGACCGGCGCAACCGCGCTCACGATCCTGGCCTGGCTCAACCTTATCACTCCGGAGACGCTGCTTGCCTTTTGCTTCGTCGTAGGCAGCGGCAACGCGCTATTCGGTCCGGCCTGGCAGTCCTCGGTCAGCGAGCAGGTGCCGCCGGATGCGCTGCCGTCGGCTGTCGCGCTGAACGGCATCAGTTACAACATCGCGCGCAGCTTCGGTCCCGCGGTCGGCGGTGTCATCGTCGCGGCGCTCGGCGCGGTGGCCGCCTTCGCCTGCAACGCGATCCTCTATCTGCCGCTGCTGGTGGTGCTGCTGCTGTGGCGGCGCAGCACCGAACCCTCGCGCCTGCCGCGGGAAAAACTCAACCGCGCCATGGTCTCAGGCTTTCGCTACATCACCAATTCGCCGCCGATCAAGATCGTGCTGTTGCGCACGCTGGTGATGGGCCTGATCGGCGGTGCCATCATGGCGCTGATGCCACTGGTCGCGCGCGACCTGCTGCATGGCGGCGCGCAGACCTACGGCATCATGCTGGGCGCCTTCGGCATGGGCGCCGTGGTCGGCGCGCTCAACATCCACGAATTGCGCAAGCGCATGAGCGGCGAGGCCGCGATCCGCGCCTGTACCATCTCGATGGCGTTCGCGATGGCCGCGCTTGCCTTGAGCGCTGAACCCGTGCTGACCGCGGCCGCGCTCGTTCTCGCCGGAGCGGTCTGGATGGCCGCGGTGGCGCTGTTCAACATCGGCGTGCAACTGTCGGCGCCGCGCTGGGTCGCGGGCCGATCGCTCGCGGCGTTCCAGGCCTCGATTTCCGGCGGCATCGCGATCGGTGCCTGGGGCTGGGGTCATCTCACCGATTATGCAGGCGTCGAGGTCGCGCTGCTGGTTGCAGCCGGCCTGATGCTGATCTCGCCGGTGCTGGGTATTTGGCTGGCGATGCCGCGCGTCGGCGCCCGCAACGAGGACGCGGACGTGCTCGCCGATCCGGAAGTGAAACTGTCGCTCACGGCGCGCAGCGGCCCGCTGGTGGTCGAGATCGAATATAGGGTATCGCAGGAGAACGCGCGCGCCTTCCACAATGTGATGCAGGACGTGCAGCTCTCGCGGCAGCGCAACGGCGCCTATGGCTGGTCGATCGCGCGTGACATCGCCGACCCCGAACTATGGACCGAGCGCTACCACTGTCCGACCTGGCTCGACTATTTGCGCCAGCGCAACCGCTCGACCCAATCCGAACGCGCGCTGCATCAGGAGGCGATCGATTTCCACATCGGCCCGGATCCGGTGCGGATCCGCCGCATGCTGGAGCGTCCCTTCGGCTCGGTACGCTGGAAGGAAGAGACGCCGGATCGTGCGAGCGCCGAGGTGCTGCCGGTGGTCGCCACCGCGGCGGGGAGCAGCACGTAGGTTTTTGCCGCGTAGCCCGGATGGAGCGCAGCGCAATCCGGGACGGTCTCACCGCAAGCACAGAACCCGGATTTCGCTTCGCTCCATCCGGGCTACGAGAACCACTACTGCCCGTGGTCGATCAGCACCTTGTCGCAGCCCTTGCTCAGGCGCGTCCGGTTCTGCTTCAGGCAGGCGAGCACGGCCTGATCGCCATTGTTCATCACGGAGCGGCAAAAGCGCGTGACGTCGCGCGTGCAGGCGTCGTGGCCGGGCTGTTGCGCCGACGCGCCGGATGCGCACAGGACCAAAGAAACAATGAAAAGAAATCTGGTCATCGCGTAATGCCTCTTACCCGGAAGAATGTGCGGGCGAAGCTAGTGCGACGATCCTGGAGCCGCAACGGCTTTATTGGCAGGCTGCATGGCACCACCGCGTGGCCCCGGCTTGACGCCGGGGCACATCGCGAGGGGAGCTAACCGACGCAACGACATTATCGTTATCGTTGCGTGCTTTTACTGATTGTCTCTTACTGATTGTCTTGGGCGTCAGCGACCTTGCGCGACGCGCCCTTGGCGAGGTCCTTGTCCATGACCGCGCGGCAGCCGGCGCTCAGGTCGGAGCGATGCTTCACCATGCACGCCGTGATCTTCGGGATGTTGGGGATCTCCGACGAGCACAGGCGGAAGGCATCGCCGGTGCACTGCTGCTGCGCTTCGGACGAGAACGCGAAGCTCGAGGTCGAGACCATCGAGACCATGGCGGCAAAGCCCAGGGAAAGGCTGATGTCGCGGATCTTGGCGGTCAGGGACTCGGTGATCAAAGACTTGGTCATTTGAAGCTCCCATTGGCGCCGCCGGAACGAGGCCCGTTGTTGATGGGAACTACGATGCTCCAGCAAAACAGTTTCTACTGTGATGACGGTCACCGGTGGCCCATTCTCTGTGACTTCCATCACTTTGGCGTACCCCGCTGAAAATCCGACGCAAACGCTGTCGTGTTGGTGTCGCGTTAACTGTTCTTTCGCATTAATGGCTCGGCGCGCGGGAAATTCCGCCGGTTTGGTTGCGTAATTGGAAAGAATAGCGATGCGTAATGCGTTGGGCCTGATGCTGGCCAGTGTAGTTGCGGCGGTCGTGATTGCCGCCGGCGGTTGGTTTTATTATTCCTCGCGCGCCGATCAGGGCGCTCCCAAAACAACGGCCGCCCGTGCCGCCGATCAATTGCCGGCACAGGTGAAGCTCGCCGCCAAGGATGACGTCGAGACCACCGCGGCGATCGCGGGTAAGCCGGCGGTACTTGCCGCGGCGCCGGCACCGGCCGCCCCGGTGCAGCAGAAACCGGCTTGCGCAAATCCGAACGCGCTGGGCGTTGCCCGCGTGGTCGAGATCGACACCACCGGCGGCCCCGGCTTCGGCTTCGAGCATTTCAAGCAGTTCGACTTCCTCGTCGACAAGGAGGTCGTGCTGACCTTCGACGACGGCCCGTGGCCGGTCAACACGCCCGCGGTGCTGAAGGCGCTCGGAGATGAATGCACCAAGGGCCTGTTCTTCTCGGTCGGCAAGCACGCGACCTATCATCCGGAAATCCTGCGCCAGGTGCTGGCCCAGGGTCACACGGTCGGCACGCACACCTGGTCGCATGTCAACCTGAACAGCAAGAAGATGACGGAGAGCCAAGTCGAGGACGAGGTCGAGAAGGGTTTTAGTGCGGTACGATTCGCGCTCGGCACCAACCCGGCGCCATTCTTCCGCTTCCCGCAGCTTCAGCACAATCCGGCGATGGTGAGCTATTTCGGCACCCGCAATGTCGCGATGTTCTCGACCGACATCGACTCCTTCGACTTCAGGAAGGGCGCCACGCCGGAGAAGATCGTCGATAACGTGATGACCAAGCTCGACAAGCTCGGCAAGGGCATCATCCTGATGCACGACTTCCAGAAGCACACCGGCGAAGCCATGCCGGCGCTGCTCGCGCGGCTGAAGGCCGGCGGCTACAAGGTCGTTCAGATGAAGGCCAAGGCGACGCTCCAGACGCTGCCGGAATATGACGAGGCGCTGCTGAAGGACCTGAAGGTCCCGACGTCGAGCGCCCGTCCGATCGCGAGCGTGGTGCAGACGATCTCGCAGTAAGCCCGATCAATCAGATCCAAAACTCTTGCGTCATGGCTGGGCTAGTCCCGGCCATATGCTTTTGGGACCAAAGACACCTTACCAATAGATGCCGTGGCGATGCAGCTCGCCGATGATGCGGCCTTCGGTCCAGCTGCGCTTGTGCTTCGGCTTGTCCGCCTTCGCGGCGGGTTGGCGTCGTTGCAGACGTCGTGATGAACGATCAGGCCGCTCTCCACATCGACGACGCTCTGGAGGTTGTAGGCGGGTACTTCGGGATTGTCGTGCCGAAGCGCGGCGATCGTCCGGTAATCCGGCGCCAATCTCTCATTAGCCAGAGGGCCTCAAGGTCGCGGACACAGGCGCCCTCCAACATGCCCTTGAGATTTCCGAGCAACTAGACTTCTGATGCCCGGCGGGTCTGCCCCAAAGTGGACCCGCCGAATTTCGGTTCGGGGTGGGAAGCCGCCATTGCTCAAGAGGCTTCCGGCCCGATCAACCGAGCTCCCATGGCAGAGGCAGCGCGTATGCCGTGTTGCGCGGCAAGAAGGCTTACTACGACGCGGAGCCCCGCGAGCTGGGCGCGAAGAGGCTGCTCTGGGTCAGCGCGCGCGCCGGTAATGCATCGCGACCGCGCCGCTGCGGAGCGGCTTGGCCGAGATCAGTTCGAGCCGTCGCGTGCTGGGCAGCCCGCTCTGGTAGAGTGTCGGGCCGTGGCCGGCGATCCTGGGATGGACGAGGAGCTGGTACTCGTCGATGAGATCCAGCCGGTCCAGGGCGGTCGCGAGCTTGCCGCTACCGAGGAGCACGCCGGCCGGAGTCGCGTCCTTGAGCCTCTGCACGCCCGTGCGCAGGTCGCCGGCGATGTGGTGGCTGTTGGTCCACGGGAAGACCGTTCGCGTCGACGCCACTACGTACTTCGGCTTGGCGTCCAGCTTGACGGCCCACTCGCGTATTGCGGGCGGCGCCTCCTCGTCGCCGCGGGCGACTGCCGGCCAATAGCTCTCCATCATCTCATAGGTGACGCGACCCCACAGCATCGCTCCGCCCTCGTTCATAAGGTGGGTGAAGAAGGCGTGCGTATCGTCGTCGGCAATTCCCTCCTGGTGATCGACGCAGCCGTCCAGGGTGACGTTGATGCTGAAGGTCAATAGTCCCATGCGGCCAGTCTAAGCCATACAATGGAGAACACGTAGGACAATTGCTCGCGGATTATGTTCAACTTCCGCGATGGGTCGATTTCGCCCTTTGGCTCACCGCGTGGTTACGCGGTGGCTACATGCTGGGGTTTGACACGCTCGCATTTTTTGAGAGCTTGCCGAGTTCACCTATGAAACAAGGGATAAAAATGGTGCCGCAAGAGGGATTCGAACCCCCGACCCCGTCATTACGAATGACGTGCTCTACCAACTGAGCTATTGCGGCGAACCCTGCCGGGACCAGGCAAAGCCGGTCCCGATACGCGCGCTCCTGATATCGGGCATGGCCCGAATTGGCAAGATGGAGCGGGGTCCGAAATGCGCCTCATGCGCCCCAGCGGGACCAGAATCCGCGCCAGCCGCCGGCCTGGGCCTTCGGTGTGCCGATTTGTTCCGTGAATTCATCGCTCGGAGCCTCGTCATCGATCCCGGGATCATCAGGGGCCCGGACGATCGGGATGACGGCTTGAATCGGCGGCTGTGCAGCCTTGCCGAGATCGGCGCGTGTCCGGAACACCGGGGTTGCCGCCACCGGCGATGATTCGGCCGCCTCAGGAGCCGGCTTGACCGGTTCGGCGGGCGTGACCGCAGGCTCTTCATTGACGGCTTCCTTGGCGGCTTCTTTGGCCTCAGGAGGCGAATTGTCCTGTTCGGCGGGCACCGGATCCGGTGCAGCCACAGCCGGTTCCACCAAGGCCTCGCTCGGGGCAGCCGTCACCCGCTTCGGCGGCGGAGCAGCCAGCATGGCTTCCTCGAAGGCCGAGGATTCGATCGTGGCGCCCTTGCCGGAGGGCAGGCTCGCGACCGGTGTCTGCCACTGGAAGGCATCGAGACGGCCGGTGACGGGGGAGACCGGCCGCCAGCGGTCGCTGACATAGCCGTCTGCCGTCCAGGCCGGATCGTGGCGGGCACGCACCGCGCGCAAGGTCCACGCGCGGGCACGGCCGCCGTCGCCGTGCTCGGTACGCTCGATCTCGGCCATCAGCAGCGCGACGCGCTGGGTCGGATCGTTGACGTAAGGCGCCAGCACCTCGCGCGCACGGGCGAATTCGGAGGCATCGATCGCGGCGCGGGCGATTGCGAGCTGACCCTCGACATGGCCGGCCTTGTCGGCAGGAATCTTGGCGGCGAGCGTCTCGACGCGCTGCAAGCGTTGCCGGGCGGAATCGCCGAGCTTCACATGCGCATAAGCGTCCGCGAGATCGGGATGCGGATTGGCGAGCCAGGCGGCTTCCACCACCTTCATGGCGCGACGCACCTGATGCGCCTCGCTCTCGAATTTTGCAGCGAGCACCGCGGCCGGCACCAGGGTCGGCGCGAGCTTGATCGCCTCCATCACGCTCTCGCGCGCGACGTCGCGGTCCATAGTTTCCAGTTCCAGCGCGCGTGCGGCGAGCAGCACGCCGCGCTGGCGGCGATAGGCCTGCTTGTCGATCAGGCCTGCGGACAGATTCGAATCCAGGATCGCGAGCGCGCCGCTCCAGTCGCCGCGCGCGCAGCGGAAACCGAGCACCGCGTGCGAGGCCCAGGTCGAGGACGGCGACAGCTTGATCGCTTCCTCCGCGATCATCACGGCGCCGACCGCATCGTCGGCGCGTTGCGCCTCGATGAACAGGCCGCGCAGGCCGAGCAGGCGCATGTCCTCGCGCTCGACCATGGCACGGAAGACGCGCTGCGCCTCGTCGCGATTGCCCTCGAGCTGCGCGGACTGCGCGTGCAAGAGAAGCGCGAGCGGATCGTTCGCGGCCAGCCGCCGCGCGGTGTCGGCGTGACGGCGGGCGAGCGCGGTGTCGCCATGACCGATCGCGAGCAGGCCGTGGGTGATGGCATGGCGGCCGCGCGCATGGCGTTTCTCATGACGGCGGCGACGCAGGCGTCCCGGCGCGCGCCAGATCATCGTCAGGATGCTCCAGACGAGCACGACTGCCGCTGCAAAGATGCCGAGCAGAAACACGAACCTGGGTAACGTCGTTGACGCGCGGAACGTGCCCGCGGTCAGCACGAGATCGCCGGGCTGATCGGCAATCCAGGCTGCGCCGGCCGCCGCCAGCGCAATCAGGACGAGGAAGAGGACGATGCGAAGCATGGCGATCCCTATTACGCGCTGATTATTGCGCGAACCTTTACTGAGCAGGCTTGACGAGATCCGCCATGGCATCGTCGGCGAATTTGCGTGAGGCGGCGAGCGCGGCGTCACGGGCATCGGCCTTATCGAGCCAGGCTTGCGCCGGTGCACGATCGGCCTCGGGCAGCGTCTTCAGCTCGCGCCGCGCCTCCGCGAAATCGTTGCGGAGCGCCGCCGCCGTCACCCGTGCGACGATCGCGCCGCGATCATTGCCGACGCCGTCGGTGCGCTCGATGCGGACGAGTTTTGAGGCCCCCGCCTGGAGGCGCTCGACGATGCCGGCTCTGGCGGCCGGGGCTTCGGCCGGCGGAGAGAGCTTGGGCACGATGTTGAGCAGCTCGCGGCTCAGCGCGACCGGCGTCGGAATGCCGGACGATGCAAACGCATCGAGCGGCTTCAGCATGTCGGGCTTGGCGGCGAGCGACCGCGCTGCGGACAGCTGCGATTGATAGGGATCGCCATGGCGAACGGCGACGTCGAGCAGGGACGCTGCCACGACGTGGCGCAGCGGCTTGTCGTCCATCGTCCTGGCGTCGGCGATCTTCTCGCCCTGCTGCGCGAGCTCGGCGCGTTCCGTCTTGCTGGCGCGCTCGAGCTGCGCGACGCGGTTGGCGAGATCGGACGATGCCGCGACGTCGCGCGGCGCGGATTTCGCGTCGCTCAACGCGCTCGCGGTCTTGTCGGATTGCGCGCGCAGATTGACGACGTCGCCGCGCAAGGCGCTGACGGATTTCTCCAGCGCATCGATCCGCGCCACCATGGCCGGATCGGCCGCAGGCTTGCCCGCCTTGGCTTCGACCGCGGCAAGCCGTCCGCTGAGCGCGTCGACCGTCCCGCTCGTGACCTGCGGCGCGGCCGGCGGCGCCTGCACGGCGGGCCAGCCCAGCATCCAGCCGACCGCAATCACGATCGCGGCTGCGACCGCGCCGGAGAATGGCGCAATGACCCAGGGCGAAATCGGCGCCGACGCGGGAGCGGAAGCAACCGCGGCTTGCGCGTGCTCGGGCTGCGGGTCGGGGTTAGCCTCTTCGGATTTTGACTCTTCGGCCGTGGCCTGCTCGTGCGCGGCCTGCTCGGACGCCGCCTGAGCCTCCGGTCCGGCGGCCGTCTCCTGCGGCTGGGTCGAGACTTCGGTTGCCTCAAGGTCGATGGTGGGCGGGGTGCGCTTGGGACGGCCGGACTCGGAAGCCAATCCTACGTCTTCAGGCTTGTCATCGGCCATCGTGACGGTTCCTCACACTTAGATGCCCTAAACGGACCCGATCGCGTCGGATTCGGCCCGACCTCTTACGCCAATCGGGTCCGCAAAGCACGCTCCAAGGTGTCGAACAAGGCATTTTCATCCGGCGTCGCGGCCCCGAGAACCTGTGACGCGCCGGCATCGCGCAGCACGCTGGCGACCGTCTCGGACAGGCAGCATTGCGGGATCGCCAGCGCCGAGATTTCGACGCCTTCGTCCCGCGCCGCCTCCAGGAAGGCCCGCGCGCTGCGCCGGGAGTAATGCAGCACCGCCTCGATCCCATGCGCGGCAAAGCCATCGCAGACATCGCGTGGCAGGATCTTGACCGGAGCCATGCGATAGGTGGTCTGGGTCACCACGCTATAGCCCTCCGCGCCTAGCTCGGCGCCGAGATCGCGCGACAGATCCGCGCCAGCGAGATAAAGCAGCGTGCTTTTCTTCTTCAGCAGCTTGTTGCGCGCGCTCCGCATCACCTTGTCACGCAAGGCCGCAGCGTCGCCGCCGGCGACGATCACTTCGGCGAAGCCGGCGTCGCGCGCCACGGCAGCCGTGTGCTCGCCGACCGCAAACAGCGGTAGCTCCAGGAGGCTAAGGTCGCGCAATTGCGGCACGACGGCACGGATCGCGTTGGCCGACGTGACGATGATGGCGCCGTAGTCCGCCTCACTCTTGTCATGGAAGGCGACCGGCTCGAACTTGAGCATCGGCGCGAGCAGCACCGCATGACCCCGTGCGCGCAAATTTTCCGCCGTCGCCTCGTTGTCGGGATGCGGCCGTGTGACAAGAATGGACATCGCTTGTGTTCCCGAACCACGTGGCGGTGAGGCATTCATGAGGGCGGCTGCGCGTGACGATTGCGCAAGTCGACCCCGGAATGCTACCGGACGTACCAGAACTCTGCTTTGCGGATGAGCGCAAGGGGGCGAGAAGGGCGCAAATTGGACAACAATTCGCCAACGCTGGTACTGGGCATCGAAACCACCTGCGACGAGACCGCCGCGGCCGTGATCGAGCGCGCGCCCGACGGTACCGGCAAGATCCTGTCCAACATCGTGCGGTCGCAGGTCGAGGAGCATGCCCGTTTCGGCGGCGTGGTGCCGGAGATCGCCGCGCGTGCGCATGTCGACCTGCTCGACGGCATCATCGACCACGCCATGCAGGAGGCCGGCATCGGCTTCGCCCAGCTCGACGGTGTCGCGGCCGCCGCAGGGCCGGGGCTGATCGGCGGCGTCATCGTCGGCCTCACCACCGCGAAGGCGATCGCGATGGTGTACGACACGCCGCTGGTCGCGGTGAACCATCTGGAGGCGCATGCACTGACGCCGCGCCTCACCGACGGAATTGAATTTCCCTACTGCCTGTTCCTCGCTTCGGGCGGGCATACCCAGATCGTCGCCGTCACCGGGGTCGGCCAATATGTGCGGCTCGGCACCACCGTCGACGATGCGATCGGCGAAGCCTTCGACAAGGTCGCGAAGATGTTGGGCCTGCCCTATCCCGGCGGACCGCAGGTCGAACGCGCCGCGGCAAGCGGCGATGCCACGCGCTTTGCCTTTCCGCGGCCGATGCAGGGACGGCCTGATGCCAATTTCTCGCTGTCCGGATTGAAGACGGCCGTGCGCAACGAAGCGAGCCGAATCAACGAGATCACGCCACAGGATATCAGCGATCTCTGCGCGAGCTTTCAGGCCGCCGTGCTCGACTCGACGGCTGACCGGCTGAGCGTTGGTCTCACGCTTTTCCGCGAGCAGTTCGGCTCTCCGCGCGCACTCGTGGCGGCTGGCGGCGTCGCCGCCAATCAGGCGATTCGCGGCGCCCTGCATGGCGTCGCGCGGCAGGCCAGGACGCAACTGATCATGCCGCCGCCCGCGCTCTGCACCGACAATGGCGCGATGATCGCCTGGGCCGGCGCCGAGCGCCTCGCACTCGGCCTGACCGACACGATGGAAGCGCAGCCCCGCGCGCGCTGGCTGCTGGATGCCAACGCCACGGCGCCGGCCGGGTACGGCAACACGCGGGCGGGTTACTGAATGCTGCGGTGTCACTACGAGCTCCGCTTCACCTCGCCCCGCTTGCGGGGAGAGGTCGGATTGCATCGCAGATGCAATCCGGGTGAGGGGGACTCTCCGCGAGTCTCTCTGTCACCGTCCTTGCGGGGACTCCCCCTCACCCCGACCCTCTCCCCGCAAGCGGGGCGAGGGAGAGGAGGAATCGAGCAATGACGGCGTTCCAATCCGTCGCAGTGATCGGAGCCGGTGCCTGGGGCACTGCGCTCGCGACTGTGGCGGCACGGGCTGGACGGAGCGTGACGCTTTGGGCGCGGAACGCCGAGCATGCGACGCGAATCGCATCGACCCGCGACAATCCGCGGCTGCCCGGCGTGCGGCTGGCGCCGGAGATCATCGTGACGCACGAGCTTGCGGTGGCCGCGCGCGCCGACATGCTGCTGATCGCAACGCCGGCGCAGCATCTGCGCGGCACGGTCAACATGCTGGCCTCGCATCTGGCAAAGCCGATGCCGATCGTCGCCTGCGCCAAGGGCATCGAGCACGGCACCCACAAATTCATGACCGATGTCATCGCCGAGGCCGCGCCTCACGCGCAGCCGGCGATCCTGTCGGGCCCAAGCTTTGCCGATGATGTCGCGCGCGGCCTGCCGACCGCGGTGACGCTGGCGGCGAAGGATGAGGCGCTGGCCAGCAGCCTGGTGCAGGCGCTGGGCTCGGCGACCTTTCGGCCCTATCACACGACAGATGTTCGCGGCGTCGAGATCGGCGGCGCGGCCAAGAACGTGCTCGCGATCGCGGCCGGGATCGTGGTCGGCCGCAACCTCGGCGCCTCGGCCCTCGCCGCACTGACCACGCGTGGCTTTAGCGAGTTGGCACGGCTCGGCCGTGCCTGCGGCGCGCGGACGGAAACGCTCTCCGGCCTCTCCGGCCTCGGCGACCTGCTCCTGAGCTGTTCGACCGCGCAATCGCGCAATTTCGCGCTCGGTATTGCGCTCGGTCGCGGAGAGGCTGCGCCGGCGGGCAAGCTTGCGGAAGGTGCATTCACGGCTCCGGTGCTGGTCGAGCTTGCGGCCGCGCGGAACGTCGACATGCCGGTATCAGAAGCGGTCGCGGCGATCCTGAGCGGCAGGAGCACGATTGATGCGGCGATCTCGGGGCTGCTGACGCGCCCCTTCAAGGCAGAGGAATGAGCATGGCGTACTGGCTGGTGAAATCCGAACCGTCGGTGTGGTCCTGGGATCAGCAGGTGGCGAAGGGCGCCAAGGGCGAAGCCTGGACCGGCGTGCGCAATTACACCGCGCGCCAGAACCTCGTTGCCATGAAGAAGGGTGACAAGGCGTTCTTCTATCATTCCAACGAGGGCAAGGAGATCGTCGGCATCGCGGAGATCATCAAGGAGGCCTACCCCGATCCGAGCGACAAGACCGAAAAATTCGTCTGCGTCGACATCAAGGCGGACCAGCCCTTGAAGACGCCGGTCACGATGGCCGCGATTAAGGCCGAGAAGAATCTCGCCGACATGGCGCTGGTGAAATATTCGCGCCTGTCGGTGCAGCCGGTGACGACCGAGGAATGGAAGCTCGTCTGCAAGATGGGCGGGATGTAGTTGGCTGCGACATCAACGATATCCGAACTTACGTTTCCGGCAGCGCAAAGACCTCGCATGGCGAAGCGATGCCGCGCAACGGATGCGGTCCGAGCGCAACGAGCGGCGTGTCCGTCTCGGCCGCGAGCGCGCCTGACACTAACACTGTCCTGCCAAGCGGCTTGCACAATCCTTCGAGGCGGCTGGCGAGATTGACGGCGCGACCGATCGCCGTGAAATCGAGCCGATTGGCGGCGCCGATATTGCCCCAGAGTATTTCGCCGAGATGAAGGGCCGCGCCGAACGCGAGCGGCGGAAGCCCGTGGGACCGGCGCTCCCCGTTGAGATACGCCATGCCGGCTTCGGCCGCGCTTGCGGCGCGCAGAGCGGCATCGCACGCGCGGCGCGGTGACGCCTCGACCACCGGGAAGATCGCGAGCACGCCGTCGCCGATGAATTTCAGCACCTCGCCGCCGAAGGCATGAACGGCACCGGCGATGCGATCGAACCAGGCGTCGAGCGCCGCGATGACGTCGGCCGGCGGACTGGTCTCGGACAACATCGTGAAGTTGCGCAAGTCCGCATAGAGCAACGCGGCTTGAATGGTCTCGCCGAGATCGCGCCGCAGGGGTGCCGCCAGCACCCGCTCCGCGCTCCGCTTGCCGAGATAGGCATCGAGCGTCGCGCGCAGCGTTGCACGCGCGGCAAGCACGACAAGGGGCGTCGCGGCGAAGCGCGCAGCCTGGCGCAATTGCTCGATCTCGTCTGCGGTGAACGGACGCGGCCCGATCCAGCCGAGCTGCGGCCCATCTTGCCGTCCGACGACCTCTTCGTGCACCTCGCCGCGCGCGATGTCGCGCAGCCAGCGGCGACCGGCGTCATTGGCCGGGTCGGGCGCCAGCCCACCTGGGGCGAAGCCGAGCGCTTCGATGACCCGGCCGTTCTCCGCGCGCCACAGCCAGGTCCGCTTCGCGATCAGCGGATGCGGCACCTCCAGCGTCAGGGCCCCGGCCGCAAGCGGCACGCCGTCGGCAACCAGATGAGCGCCGAGTTCCGCGAGCAGACGGTCGGCCCCGGGACAATCTGAGGCAGCATCGACGAGCCAGGCTAGGGTCCGGGAGAGTTGCATGACCCGATGATGGCGAAGGTGGACCGTCTTTGTCACGGGCAATCCTTGACCGATCGCTCCACTGCCGCCATGTGCCAGTGTCAGCCCAGGGATGATCGCCGATGACCGAGCCGTTCGTAGTGCGACGCGAAACCCAGATCGCAGCCCCGCGCGCCACCGTCTTCGCCTATTTGACCGATCCCGAGAAAATCCTGAGCTGGATGGGCTCCGATGCGACCACGGAGCCGCATCCCGGCGGGATCTATCTGCTCAAGGGCGTCGGCCCGCGCGGCGGAGTCGCCCGCGGCGCCTTTCGCGAGGTCGTGCCGGTGCATCGTCTGGCCTATACGTTCGGCTGGGAGGGCGGCCAGGAAGTGCCGCCCGGCTCGAGCCTGATCGAGATCGACCTGATCGAGCGCGACGGCGGCACACTGCTGTGCATGACTCATAGCGGACTACCGACCGAGGAACAGGCGGCTGCGCACGCAAAAGGATGGAGGCACTATCTGGAACGGCTCACCGCCGCCGCCGCCGGCAGCGATCCCGGTCCGGACAACGGCGTGTCCGATAAGACCTAGGATAAGACATAGGACTCGTAGGTGGGCAAAGCGGAAGCGTGCCCACCGCTCTCGCACTCGATTCTTGCTGGAATGGTGGGCACGGCGCAAGCGCGCCTTTGCCCATCCTACGGCAGCACAACGCTAAACCGCCGCGGTCGCCACCACCTGCTGCAAAAGTTGCTCGCGCCTGGCCTGCGAACGCTGGCCCTTCATGGTCGCAGCGAAGCGTTCGAGGATACCGTCCTCGAAGGCAGTGACGATGGTGTCGTGGACGTAGCTCTTGCGGCAGATCGCCGGCGTATTGGAGAGCTTGTCGGCTGCGGCGCGGATCGCGGCCAGCACCTGCTTCTTGCGGCCGCGCTGGCTGCTCGCCGGCGTGATCCGCGACAGCGATTCCACCACGACGGCGGACGCCATCAGCGTGCGAAAATCCTTCAGCGAAATCTTGATGCCGGCGATCTCCCGCAGAAACGCGTTGACCTGCGTGGTGCTGACCGCGCGCACGATGCCGTAGGCGTCGCGATACTGGAACATGCGCTTGCCGGGAACGCCGTTCAGGATGCCGATGGCACGCACCAGCTTGGCCGCGTCGCACTCCTTGCGCACCGCCTTACCGCCCTTGGCCTTGAAGGTCAGCACGAAGCTGTCGTCTTCCAGCGACACGTTGGACTTCAGCAGCGTGGTGGCGCCACGCGTGCCATTGAGGCGCGCATAGGATTCGTTGCCGGGGCGGATCGCCGTGCGCGCGATCAGCTCGATCACGGCGGAGAGTGCGAATTCACGCGTCGGCTCGTCGCCCGAGAGAAACATCGAGACCTTGCGCCGGATCTTTGGCAGCGCGCCGACGAGCTTTTCCAGACGGTGGGCCTTGCGGTGCTCGCGGACCTTTTCCCAGTCGGCGTGATAGCGATATTGCAGCCGGCCCGCGGCATCGCGTCCCACCGCCTGGAGATGCGAGCTCGGATCAGCCGAGTAACGCACCTCGCGATAGGCCGGCGGCACCGCCATGGCGTGCAGCCGGCGGATGGTGCGGGCGTCGCGGATATGCGCGCCGTTGGGACGGACGAAGGAATAGCCCTTGCCGCGCCTGATGCGCCGAATCGTCAGCCCGTTCTGGTCGCCGAGCCGCAGGCCGAGCTCCTTGGCGAGGGCCTCGACCGTCGCCGCGGGCGCCGAGTCGAAGGCCCTCTTCGGGCTTGGGCGCCTGAAAGCGGCGGGTTTCGGCCATTGTCCGAGGGCTTTGGCGAGTGCAATGGCTACAGGATCGGCTGAAGCGGGCCGCATCGTCCCGAGATTCCGCTGATCCATCATAGTCTTACGCCTTAGCCCTGCCTGTTACCGGACAATGCAATCGTTCTGATTTTTGTTCCGGGGGCCTCGTTGGACCCGGTTTGGCCATTTAGGGTGTTCCGAACCGTATTGCGAGTCCCGAATCAGTGAGAAGCGGTCACTAAATACCTCCGCAGGGTGCATGGCGCCCTGCGTGGGCCCTTCCGGGGGTTAGGTAAAGACCCGGAAGGCCGCCCCGGTCTGTTTCAGATCTGCGACAGTCGCTCCAAATGGTCTCGATCCTCCGCATGGCCGGCCGCTCGCCGAAGGTCCAGCTTGTGCTCCTTGTCGGGCCCGGTTAGCCCGACGCATAATCGGTTCAACGATGAAGTCGGCTCGCCGGTCACCTGGGCTCGGCATGCCGTATCTGGAGGGAAGCATGTCCGAGAAGATCTACGACGTCCCCGCGGAATGGGCCAAGCGCGCCTGGATCGACCAGGCCAAGTACAACGACATGTACGCCCGCTCGATCTCGGACCCGAACGTCTTCTGGGCGGAGCAGGCCAAGCGCATCGACTGGATGAAGGCGCCGACGAAAATCGAGAACGTCTCCTTCGCGCCCGGCAACATCTCGATCAAATGGTTCGAGGACGGCGTCCTCAACGTCGCCCATAACTGTATCGACCGGCATCTTCACAAGCGCGCCAACCAGACCGCGATCATCTGGGAGGGCGATGATCCCTCGCAGTCAAAACACATCACCTACAAGGAGCTGCATGACGAGGTCTGCCGGATGGCCAACATCCTGCGCACCCGCAATGTCAAGAAGGGCGACCGCGTCACCATCTATCTGCCGATGATTCCGGAGGCGGCCTATGCGATGCTGGCCTGCGCGCGGATCGGCGCGGTCCACTCCGTGGTGTTCGCGGGCTTCTCGCCCGACAGCCTCGCCCAGCGCATCAGCGACTGCCAATCCAAGGTGATCATCACCGCGGACGAAGGCCTGCGCGGCGGCAGGAAAGTGCCGCTGAAGGCCAATGTCGACGCGGCGCTCGCCAAGACCGACGGCGTCGACTGGGTCGTCGTGGTCAAGCGCACCGGCGGCAAGATCGACATGAACCCGACGCGCGACCTCTGGTACCATGAGGCTGCGGCGATGGTGACCACCGAATGCCCGGCCGAGCACATGCACGCCGAGGATCCGCTGTTCATCCTCTACACGTCAGGCTCGACCGGTCAGCCCAAGGGCGTGTTGCACACCTCCGCCGGCTATCTCGTGTTCGCCGCGATGACGCATCAATACGTCTTCGACTATCACGACGACGACATATACTGGTGCACCGCCGACGTCGGCTGGGTCACCGGCCATAGCTACATCCTCTATGGGCCGCTGGCGAACGGCGCGACCACGCTGATGTTCGAAGGCGTGCCGAACTATCCGGACAATTCCCGTTTCTGGAACGTGATCGACAAGCACAAGGTCAACATCTTCTACACCGCGCCGACCGCGATCCGCGCGCTGATGCAGGCCGGCGACGAGCCCGTGAAGAAGACTTCGCGTGCAAGCCTGCGGCTGCTCGGCTCGGTCGGCGAGCCGATCAATCCCGAGGCCTGGGAGTGGTATCACCGCGTCGTCGGCGACGATCGCTGCCCGATCGTCGACACCTGGTGGCAGACCGAGACCGGCGGCATCCTGATCACGCCGTTGCCGGGCGCGACCAAGCTGAAGCCGGGCTCGGCGACGCAGCCGTTCTTCGGCGTGGTGCCTGAAATCGTCGATGCCGACGGCAAGGTGCTGGAGGGCGAGACGTCAGGCAATCTCTGCCTGACGCGGTCATGGCCGGGCCAGATGCGCACGGTCTATGGCGACCATGCCCGCTTCGAGCAGACTTATTTCTCGACCTACAAGGGCAAGTATTTCACCGGCGACGGCTGCCGGCGCGACGCCGACGGCTATTACTGGATCACCGGCCGCGTCGACGACGTCATCAACGTCTCTGGCCACCGCATGGGCACGGCGGAAGTCGAAAGCGCGCTGGTCGCGCATGAGAAGGTTTCAGAGGCCGCCGTCGTCGGTTTCCCGCACGACATCAAGGGGCAGGGCATCTACGCCTATGTGACGCTGATGGCCGGCGTCGAGCCGACCGACGACCTGCGCAAGGAGCTCGTGACCTGGGTGCGCAAGGAGATCGGCCCGATCGCCTCGCCCGACCAGATCCAGTTCGCACCTGGCTTGCCCAAGACCCGCTCCGGCAAGATCATGCGCCGCATCCTGCGCAAGATCGCCGAGGACGAGCCGGGCAGCCTGGGCGATACCTCGACGCTCGCCGATCCCGCCGTGGTCGACGACCTCGTCAAGAACCGGCAGAACCGCAAGTCGGCTTGAGTTCATCATCAGTCATTCCGGGGTGCGCGACTGTGTGCCTCGGAATGACGGCGGTTCACATCCTCACGCGCTTGTCAGGGCGCGCGCCGCTGCCCCCCGCATCTTTCCGGCCGAGTGTTGTTTTCAGGTCATTTACTTTATTTCGAACATTTTCTTTGTTCCCCCTGCTGACTGGCCTTCGGCGGCCGTGCGTGGAAACCATCCGGTTAACAAGCGCGGTCAAGAATGTCCCTTCACGGGGACTTGGCGAGCTGGCGATGGCCGGTTTTGCGTCAATTTGGACGGTCCGTTTGGGGCAAGGGGAAAATTGATGTCGATGAGGATTGCTGTGGCACTGGCCGCCACCATCGGGATTGGGATCTTGATGTCGACGGCGGCGCAGGCGCGGCCGGAAATGGTGGGGGCGCACCTGGCCGACTATTCGCCGGGTACCATCGTGGTCAAAACCAGCGAGCGGCGGCTCTATCTCATCCTCGATAGCGGCCACGCCGTGCGCTATCCGGTCGGCGTCGGCAAGTCCGGCAAGCAATGGGCCGGCACCACCCGCATCGACGGCAAGTATCGCAACCCGGCATGGTCGCCGCCTGCGGAAGTGAAGCGCGACAAGCCCAGCATCCCCGACGTCATTCCGGGCGGCTCGCCGCGCAACCCGATGGGCGTCGCCGCGATGACGCTGGCCGGCGGCGAATACGCCATCCACGGCACCAACGTGCCGGGTTCGGTCGGCGGCTTCGTCTCCTATGGCTGCATCCGCATGCTCAACGACGACATTACCGATCTCTACGGCCGCGTCTCCGTCGGCACGACGGTGGTCGTGGCGCGCTGATCGCCGGGATCAGGGCAAAACGGCAAGAGCCGCGTCCTTCGACGCGGCTTTTTTGTTACCAGAAGCGCCAGCTGCGCGCGCACCAGCCGTCGCGATGGCCGCCATTGTAGCTCCGCGCATAGCCGCCGGCGAGCAACGCCGCCGAGACGCTGGCCGTTCTCCTGGTCGTGACATCGGCGAGAACGCGGCCGTATTTGTCGGGGCCAAGATTGGTGATCATCACGCCGCCCTGGCCGAGCAGATCGCGTAGCGCGCGAGCCGCAGCTTCGGCCTTGTCCAACTCCTCCTGGCAGGACGCCTTCATCTCGGGCGCATCGATGCCGCGCAGGCGAACGCGCACGACGAGATCGCGGCCGTGGCGCTGACGAATGCGCGCGAGAAAAGTGTCGCCGTCGACGGTGCGGATGACATCGACCGGTTCGCGACGATCGGGATGGCCGGCCTGCTGGAGAACGATCTCGGCGTCCCGCGTGCGATCGCCATCCGCGCGCGGAACAGGCCAGTTCGTCCCATGGCGGAAGATGAGCACGGCCGCAAGCGCGACGCCGACCACGAACATCCAGGGCAACAATCCGGAGAAGCGGCGGCCGAATGGCGAGCCGCTGTAAGAAGGCCGAGATGGATGGCTGGGGTCGAAACGCGACATCCGCGCACGCTAGGGCTGAGTCGGCCGGAGCGGCAAGAGAGCTTCAAACCGGAGCTTCAAATCGGAACTTCAAAACTGGAGTCTCAGAAATCCGAGGCGATGCCTTTGCGCTCCCAGTCGCCGTAACGGGTGGGCTCGGGTCCCTTCGGCCCCTGCAACTCCTTTGGCGCCGCTTTGGGTTGGGCAGCCGCGGCCCGCCGGCGAGCCTCGGCTTCGGCCAGCGCGCGCTGGGCGGCCGGCGAGAGCAGCTTGCGATCGGGAACGGAGGGCTGGTCACTCATCGTCCGGGGTCCTAGCGCAGGGTCGCGGCGTGCGCGACTTGCAATAACGCATTGCTGAAATGGTTGTCACGGGCTGAAAATGCGAGAGACGATTCTTACATTCGGCATATTCGCGTGCCAAAGATGGGTTGTTAAGGCATGCGCCCCTTCGGCGGAACTGCCGCTCGCTAAGAACCTTAAGCCGCATGCCATCTCAACGTTTCGCTCCTCCCTCCGAAGTGCCCGGTCTCGCGGCGCGGCGGATTGCCGCCGACATCGTCGACGGCGTGCTGCACAAGCACCGCACGCTCGATGACCAACTCGACGGCGGCGGTGCCCATCCCGGACTGAAGACGCTGGCCGACCGCGACCGCGCGCTGATGCGCCGCCTGGTCGCGACCGTGCTGCGCCGGCTCGGCACCCTCGGCCATGTGCTGTCCCGCCTGCTCGACAAGGGCATTCCCTCCGAAGCGCCGCGCGCACAGAGCGCGCTCCTGATCGGCGCCGCGCAGATCCTCTGGATGGACGTGCCCGATCACGCCGCGGTCGATCTTTCCGTCCGCCTCGTGCAATCCGACCGGCGCGCCGCGCGCTATGCCGGCCTCGTCAATGCCGTGCTGCGCCGTTGCGCGCGCGAGGGCAAGGCGCTGGTGGATGAAGTTGCCACGCAATCGCTGGACCTGCCGCCCTGGCTGCTCGCGCGCTGGAGCGCGCATTACGGCGAGGCGACCGCAAGGGACATGGCGCTGGCGCTCGGCCACGAGCCGTCGCTCGATCTCACCGTGAAGTCGGACGCCGCGCAATGGGCAAGCCGCCTGCATGGCGAGACGCTGCCGACCGGGACGGTACGGATGCTGCTGCACGGCTCGGTGACCATGTTGCCGGGCTTTGCCGAAGGACAATGGTGGGTGCAGGACGCCGCCGCCGCGCTGCCGGCGCGTCTGTTCGGCGACGTCAAGGGCAAGTCCATTGCCGATCTCTGCGCCGCCCCCGGCGGCAAGACCGCGCAATTGGCGCAAGCCGGCGCGCATGTCACGGCGATCGACCGCTCACCCGCCCGGGTGGCCCGTTTGCGCGAGAATCTGACGCGGCTGTCGCTCCGGGCCGAGACTGTCGTCGCCGACGCCGCGGAATGGGCCGGCCCTGCCGAAAGCTTCGACGGCATCCTGATCGATGCGCCCTGCACATCGACCGGCACGATCCGACGCCATCCCGACGTCGCATGGCTCCGGCAGGAATCCGACGTCGCGACCCTGACCGCGCTCCAGCAGCGGCTGCTGAAGAAATCCGTCTCGTTGCTTAAACCGGGCGGGACGCTGGTCTACTGCACCTGTTCACTGGAACCCGAAGAGGGCGAGCAGGCGATCGCGGCACTGCTGGCCACTGAGGCTGGCCTGCGCCGTGTGCCGATCGAAGCCTCCGAGGTCTCGGGGCTCAGCGAGATCGTTACCATTGAGGGCGACCTGCGCACCCTGCCCAGCCATCTGCCGAACGCCGATCCCAAGCTCGGCGGGCTCGACGGTTTCTACGCGGCCCGGCTCGTTAAATCCTGATTTTGCACCGGTTTTTGCGACAACGCTGATTCGCGACCCTTCAAGATGGTGTCGGTCGTCCGATTTTGGGATTAATAAGGATTCGTCGGAATCCTCTCCCCCCTTCAAGGCAAGGCGTGTCGGTCGCTCAACGCAGAAGACGTATCTCGACGCTGGTGATGAACCGCTTCGCGCGGAACATGCTCGCGCGCGCGAGCGGCGGTTCCGTTGCGCTGTCGCGGGTCTGGCCCGGCCGCACCGACCGGCTCATCATCGCGCCGCACGACCTGCGCACGGCGGATGCGACCCGCGCCGCAGAGATCTATGCCGGCCGCTTCGTCTTCGCCGGCAAGATCGTCAATTGCCACGGCCGCTCGATCTTCGATCTCGAACCGCCGTCCGAAGACTGGGAGGTCGCGCTGCTCGGCTTCGGCTGGCTGCGCCATTTGCGCGCCGCCGACACCGCGCTGACGCGGGCCAATGCGCGCGCGCTGGTCGAGGACTGGATCGCCAACCCCGCCAACAAGCGCCGCGCCGTCGCGCGACGTGCCGACGTGCTGGCGCGGCGTGTGATCTCGCTGCTGTCGCAGGCGCCGCTGGTGCTCAACGACACCGATAACAAGTTCTACCGCCGCTATCTGCGGGCGCTGGCGCGGGAGATCCGTTTCCTCCGCTACACCATGATCAATATTCCCGACGGGGTGCCGAAGCTCCAGGTGCTGATCGCGCTGTGCTACGCGGCGCTGTGCCTTGCCAACCAGGCGCGGCACATCCGCAATGCCTCGAAAAAGCTCTCGGACGAGTTGCAGCGGCAGATCCTGCCCGACGGCGGCCACATCTCGCGCAATCCGGGCGCGCTGATCGAACTCTTGATCGACCTGTTGCCGCTGCGGCAGACTTTTGCCGCAAGGAACATCGCGCCACCGCCGGCGCTGCTCAACGCGATCGACCGCATGATGCCCATGCTGCGCTTCTTCCGGCACGGCGACGGCAATTTCGCGCTGTTCAACGGCATGAGCGCGACGTCTTCGGACCTGCTCGCCACGTTGCTCGCCTATGACGACACCCACGGCACGCCGATGGCGAACATGCCGCATACGGGTTTCCAGCGCCTCGACGCCGGCCAGACCACGCTGATCATCGACACCGGCCCGCCGCCGCCGGCCGGCGTCAGCCACGACGCCCATGCCGGCTGCCTGTCGTTCGAATTGTCCTCCGGCATCAGCCGCATCGTCACCAATTGCGGCATGCCGACGACGGGGCGCGACAATTGGCGACCGTTCGCGCGCGGCACGGCGGCACATTCAACGTTGACCTATCGCGACACCTCCTCATGCCAGTTCGTCGAGATGTCGGCGATGAAGCGCCTCTTGCACGGCTCGCCCGTCACCAGCGGACCTGTCGAGGTCGAGAGCTATCGCGAGGTCGTTCAGAACGGCACGCTGCTCACGACCTCGCATGACGGCTATCTCGCGAAATTCGGCGCGATCCATCGCCGCGTGCTGATGATCGCCAATGACGGCGCGCGCATCGACGGCGAGGACACGCTGTCGCCGCCGCAGGGTGGACGCTTCAAGGGCGCGGATGCCGATTTCGCGCTGCGCTTCCATTTACATCCGGCGGTGAAGGCGAGCCGGCTGTCGGATGCTCGCGGCGTCATGCTTGTGCTGCCGAACCGCGACGTCT
The DNA here is from genome assembly GCF_023074175.1 of Bradyrhizobium sp. 139. Taxonomy (GTDB): domain Bacteria; phylum Pseudomonadota; class Alphaproteobacteria; order Rhizobiales; family Xanthobacteraceae; genus Bradyrhizobium. Next base: position 2,147 of record NZ_JADPKS010000167.1, on the reverse strand, counting down.
GGACCTTTGAAGCATTGGACGACAAGGTCGACCTCGAGGACAGCGTGTTCCTGGCCGGCAATGACGGTCCGCGCCGCACCGGGCAGATCGTGATCCGGCAGGATGCGCGGCAGGCGCCGTCGATCCGCTGGAGCTTTGTCCGATCGAGCGCCTCGCCGGCGGTGACCAATGCCCGCCGCAACGCCCGGCGCGAGCCGGAACTTCCGCTGTAGACGCGCGTATCTCAGCTCTATCTGATCGTTGTGAAGCGCGTCGAAAACTGCTATCGAGCCCTCGCTCGCGCGACTGGCGACCTTGGATGGAGCACCATCGGGAAGCGCGGGACATAGCTGCCGCGCGCCTGGGCATAGGGACTCCCTTAACAGAGGATCTTGCTCATGACTGACCATCCCCGCCGCGTCACCCGCGCCCTGCTTTCCGTTTCCGACAAGACCGGCCTGATCGAGTTCGCAAAGGCGCTTGCCGCGCACGATGTCGAGCTGGTCTCGACCGGCGGCACCGCCAAGGCGATCGCCGCAGCCGGCCTCGAGGTGAAGGACGTGTCCGACCTCACCGGCTTCCCCGAGATGATGGACGGCCGCGTCAAGACACTGCATCCGAAGGTGCATGGCGGCCTGCTCGCGATCCGCGACAACAAGGACCACGCGGAGGCGATGAAGGCGCACGGCATCGCGCCGATCGATCTTCTTGTCGTCAACCTCTATCCATTCGAGGCGACCGTCGACAAAGGCTCCGGCTTCGAGGATTGCATCGAGAACATCGACATTGGCGGCCCCGCGATGATCCGCGCCGCGGCGAAGAACCATGACGATGTCGCCGTCGTGGTCGAGGCGCAGGACTATCAGGCCGTGCTCGACGAGCTCGCCGCCAACAATGGCGCGACCACGCTGAAGCTGCGCCGGCGGCTTGCTGCCAAGGCCTATGCGCGCACTGCGGCCTATGACGCCGCGATCTCGAACTGGTTCAACCGCCAGCTCGAGATTGGCGCGCCCGACTTCCGCGCCTTCGGCGGCAAGCTGATCCAGTCGCTGCGCTATGGCGAGAATCCGCACCAGATCGCGGCGTTCTATGCGACGCCCGACAAGCGGCCGGGCGTCTCGACCGCGCGGCAGCTCCAGGGCAAGGAGCTCTCCTACAACAACATCAACGACACCGATGCGGCCTATGAGTGCATCGGCGAGTTCGACGCCACGCGCACCGCGGCCTGCGTCATCGTCAAGCACGCCAATCCGTGCGGCGCGGCTGAAGGCTCCGACCTCGTCAGCGCCTATCGTAAGGCGCTTGCCTGCGATTCCACCTCGGCCTTCGGCGGCATCATCGCAATGAACCGCGCACTCGACGCCGACACCGCGCGCGAGATCACAAAAATCTTCACCGAAGTGATCATCGCACCCGATGCCAGCGAGGAGGCGATCGCCATCATCGGCGCGCGCAAGAATCTTCGACTTCTGCTCGCCGGCAGCCTGCCCGATCCGCGCGCGCCCGGCCTCACCGCCAAGACGGTCGCAGGCGGCCTGCTCGTACAAAGCCGCGACAACGCCGTGGTCGACGACATGATTTTCAAGGTCGTGACCAGGCGCGCGCCGACCGAGGCCGAGATGCGCGATCTCAAGTTCGCATTTCGTGTGGCCAAGCACGTCAAGTCCAACACGATCATCTACGCCAAGGATCTTGCCACCGTCGGCATCGGCGCGGGCCAGATGAGCCGGGTTGATTCAGCGCGGATCGCGGCACGAAAGGCGCAGGATGCAGCCAATGAGCTGAAGCTTGCCGAACCTCTTACCAAGGGCTCGGTGGTGGCATCGGATGCATTCTTCCCGTTCGCCGACGGCATGCTCGCCTGCATCGAGGCCGGCGCCACCGCCGTGGTGCAGCCCGGCGGCTCCATGCGCGACGACGAGGTGATCAAGGCCGCCGACGAGCACGGCATCGCGATGGCGTTCACGGGCACGCGGCATTTCAGGCACTGATTGGTTAGCGGTAGCCCGGATGGAGCGCAGCGCAATCCGGGACAGCGCATCTGCAGCGACAGGTTTCCCGGATTGCGCTTCGAGACTGGGCAAGATTCTTATAGCGAAGGAAGGTACGATTCGGCATGACGAATCGTACCTTCAAGACCGGTGTCAGCCGGGATCAGCCGAGCTTTC
>NZ_JADPKS010000052.1 GCF_023074175.1 Bradyrhizobium sp. 139 | reverse complement strand
GTGGGTACGGATCAAACGATCCGACCGGATATGAGGTGATGCAGTGAGCTGCAGAAAACTTCGGAAGCCAATCCTCGCCCGGAACACGGTCGTCGCGCTGCGCTACGCATGGCTCCGCGCGCCGCCCTCCTATCGTAAGTCCCTTACCCGGACAGATCGAACAGGCTTGACTTACAAATCCCCATATGAGGGTGGGCAGAGGCGCTCTTGCGCTGTGCCCACCATCTTTCCACGATTGCGAGAGAAGAGGTGGGCACGCTTTCCGCTTTGCCCACCCTACATAACCTACGAAATCCCGCTCAATTCCGCGCGATGATCTCGCGTTCGTTGCGGTGAACGGAGAGCTCACGCGCGATGCCGGCGCGGCGGCGCATCAAAAATTTCGGACGGCGGGCGCGGATCGCGTTGCAGCGGCGACGGCGCGGTGCGGGCTTGCGGGCACCTTCGTCGAGCTGCGGAAGCGCGAAGAGCTCGCTCCAGATCGCCCAGGCCTCGGTGAGCTCCTTGCCATCGGCGCTGACCAGCAGCGGAACGGAAAGCGAGGGATCGCGATGCACGAGAACGAGGGTCTGCGCCTCGTCGTTGCCACGCAACGCGACCCCGATGAAGTCGCTGACGCGGACGTTGATCGCCATCTGCATGCCGCGGACGGCACGGCGCAGCACGACGCGCTCGCGATGAAGCTCGATCTGCCTGGTGCATCCGTCGGCGCGCGGATCGTGCGCATCGAAGCGGACCGGAAGGGAAAGAGGGTCGAGCCGCAAGCTGCGGCTCGACCCGGCGGGAGCGATCCCGCATGTTGCTGTTTGACGCCTCACGGCCTTAGTTCTCCCCGCCGGGATTATGTTCCCGGTCGATGCGAGGACCTTAGCGCGGCCGTTGCCGAAACCGCTTAAAAAGGCTGGTTAATCGAGCGTCACCGCCGCGCATGATTGACAAGACCTTGGCGCGCATGATTGACGAGACGTTGCGCGCGGCCTGCGAATCTGAGCTTTTTGCGGGCTGAAACTGCTTGAAGTCCGCGCCAATCGGGCACATCTGGTGTTCAGGGCCGGTATCGCCCCGAAACCTCCCGCCGCAACAGGATTTCGTTTGTGAACCCTTCACCAAGCTCGACGCTTTCGCCCAAAGCCAATCGCGACCTGTTCGATCAGTCCGCGCTCTCCGATCTCGCACAGCGGCTCGTCGAGGCCGCCAAGCGCGCCGGTGCCGATGCGGCCGATGCGGTCGCTGTGCGCGGCATCTCGCAAGGCGTCGAGGTGCGCGACGGGCGGGTCGAGGAATCCGAACGGTCCGAGGGCGACGATGTCGGCCTGCGCGTGCTGGTCGGCCAGCGCCAGGCGGTGGTCTCGACCAACGACGCCAGCGGCGATGCCGTGACCAAGCTTGCCGAGCGCGCGGTTGCGATGGCACGCGTCGCGCCCAATGACAAATATGTCGGCCTAGCCGATCCCGCGCTGCTCGCGCGCGATTTCCCCGATCTCGATCTGCTCGATCCCGACGTGCCCGCAACCGCCGAGCTCGAGCGCCGTGCGCTCGAAGCCGAGGCCGCAGCACTTGCCGTAAAGGGCGTGACCAAATCCGGCGGCGCCTCCGCCTCCGCCGGCATGGGCGGCATGGTGCTCGTCACCAGCACCGGCTTCCATGGCTCTTACCTGCGCTCGAGCCAGGGCATTTCCGCCACCGCGATCTCAGGCGAAGGCACCGGCATGGAGCGCGATTACGACTTCACGTCGGCGCCGCACGGTGCCGATCTCTTGTCGCCGGACATCGTCGGCCGTTCCGCCGGCGAGCGCACCGTGGCGCGTTCCAATCCGCGCAAGGTCGAGACCTGCAAGGTGCCGGTTGTGTTCGATCCACGCGTTGCGGGCTCGCTGGTCGGCCATATCGTCGGCGCCATCAACGGCGCCTCGATCGCACGCAAGACCAGCTTTCTAAAAGACAAGCTCGGCCAGCAGCTCTTTGCAAAGAACATCCGCATCGTCGACGATCCCCTGCGCAAGCGCGGCCTGCGCTCGCAGACCTTCGATGCCGAAGGCGTCGCGGTGAAGAAAATCGCGCTGATCGACGAGGGCGTGCTCACGACCTGGCTGCTCGACTGCGCGACCGCGCGCGAGCTGGGGATGACGACCACCGGCCACGCCCATCGCGGCGTCTCGTCTTCGCCCTCGCCGGGACCGTACAATCTGCATCTCGAAGCCGGCACGCCGACGCCGGCCGAGCTGATCGCCGACATCAAGCAGGGCTTCTACGTCACCGATCTGATCGGCTCGGGCGTCAACGGCGTCACCGGCGATTACAGCCGCGGCGCCTCCGGCTTCTGGATCGAGAATGGGGAGCTGACCTATCCGGTCAGCGAGGTGACGATCGCAGGCCATCTGTTCGAGATCTTCAAGTCGATGCAGCCGGCGAACAATCTCGCGTTCCGCTACGGCATCAATGCGCCGACGGTGCGCATCGAGGGTTTAACGCTTGGCGGCCGCTGACGCGAATTCAACAGACGAAACCATCCTGACGCGCGACGCGGCGCTGCTGCAAGACACGGTGCGGGAAGCCGGCGCGCTCGCGCAATCGATGTTCCGCACCGAATTGAGGAAGTGGACCAAGGGCGCGTCCTCGCCGGTGTCGGAAGCCGACATCGCCGTCAACGACCTGCTCGAAGCGCGCCTGCGCACTGCGAGGCCCGATTATGGCTGGCTGTCCGAGGAGAGCGCCGACGACGAGGTGCGGCTGTCGCGGCGGCTGACTTGGGTGGTCGATCCCATCGACGGCACGCGCAATTATCTGGGCGGCCATGACGAATGGTGCGTCAGCGTCGCGCTGGTCGAGGATGCTTCGCCGGTGCTGGCTGCGGTGTTCGCGCCCACGAGCGACGAGTTCTTCTTCGCGGTCCGCGGGCAGGGCACGACGCTCAACGGCAAAGCCGTGCGGGCGGCGGGCGGATCTGTGCTCGACTTTTCCCGCGTCGCCGGCCCGAAGCCGATGGTCGAGCGACTCAATGCCGCCGGTGGCGACATCAAGCTGCATCCGCGAATCGGCTCGCTCGCGCTGCGGCTCTGCCGGGTCGCCGATGGCGTGCTGGATGCGGCTTTTGCGGGGGGCAACAGCCATGATTGGGACCTTGCGGCGGCCGATTTGATCGTGCAGGAAGCGGATGGTAGGATGAGCGACCTCTCCGGAGATCCCATCCTCTATAACCGCCGGGAAGTCACGCACGGAGTGCTGGTGGCAGCGGGTCGCGATCGTCATGCGGGCATCGTCGCGCATTTTCGAAATCGTCCCTTGCCCTGAGTGCCTCCGCTGTGCTTCTCGAACACTGCTTTGCCGGGCAGCCCGTTAGGAACAGAACCCATGCCAGATAGTGCCCCGCAACAACTGCTGCATCTCGTCATTGGCGGCGAGCTGCTCGATCTCGAGCACAACACCTTCAAGAATCTCGACGACGTCGAGATCGTCGGCCTCTATCCGAACTATGCGACCGCGCACGCCGCCTGGCGGGCCAAGGCGCAGAGCACGGTCGACAATGCGCAAATGCGCTATTTCATCGTCCATCTGCATCGGCTGCTCGACCCGAATCAAGAATCGAAGGCGCGTTGAAAAAGCTGCTTCGCAATACGCTGCGAAGCAGCTGGTTTCAGCGTGCCGTCGGGTTTCTGGCGGCCGAATATCTGCGTCTGGTCTGGCGGACCAACAGATTCACGTTCGATCCGCCGGACGTCTATGACATCGTCGAGCCGCAGATCCCCGCGATCTTCGCGTTCTGGCACGGCCAGCATTTCCTCACGCCCTTCATCAAGAACAAGGATTCCTACCGGGCCAAGGTGCTGATCTCGCGGCACCGCGACGGCGAGTTCAATGCGATCGCCGTGGAGCGGCTCGGCGTCGGCCTCATCCGTGGTTCCGGTGACCACGGTGGGGCCTTCCACCGCAAGGGCGGGGTGGGGGCGTTCAGGGAAATGGTGCACACCCTCCAGGACGGTTGTAATGTCGCGCTGACCGCCGATGTCCCCAAGCGCTCGCGCGTGGCCGGGCTCGGCATCATCATGCTGGCACGGGAATCAGGGCGGCCGATCATGCCTTTCGCGATGGCGACCAGCCGCTTCATCCGGCTCAAGAACTGGGACCGCACCACCATCAATCTGCCGTTCGGGCGGGGCGCATTGGTCGGCATCAAGGAGATCCACGTTCCACCGGACGCCAACGCCGCCACCATGGAAGCGCTGCGACTGGAGCTGGAAACGACCTTGAACGAGGCGACTCGCCGCGCCTATGCGCAACTCGGCCGCCTGGGGCCCCAAGATGGCTAATTCGCTGCCGATGACGCTGCGGATGTATCAGCGCCTGGCGTCAGGCCTGGTGCCGCTCGCGCCTGCGCTGATCAAGCGGCGGCTGAAGCAGGGCAAGGAAGATCCCGCGCGCGTCGGCGAGCGGCGGGGCCTGTCTCGGGACGTGCGGCCGCACGGCCCGCTGGTCTGGATTCACGGCGCCAGCGTCGGCGAGGTGCTTGCCGCAGCCGCGCTGGTCGAGCGCCTGCGCGAACTCAATCTGCGCATCCTGCTCACCTCCGGCACCGTCACCTCCGCCGCCGTCGTCGCAAAACGCTTTCCGCCCGACGTCATCCATCAATACGTGCCGTATGATTCCCCGCGCTATGTCGCGCGCTTCCTCGATCACTGGAAGCCGTCGCTGGCGCTGTTCATCGAATCCGACCTGTGGCCGAATCTGATCCTGGCGGGCGCAACGCGCCGGGTGCCGATGGTGCTGATCAACGGACGGATGTCGCCGCGCTCCTTCCCGCGCTGGCGACGCATGTACGGCACCATCTCGGCGCTGCTGTCGCGGTTCGACATCTGCCTTGCGCAGTCGAAGACAGATGCGGAGCGCTTCTCGGCGCTCGGCGGCCGCGACGTCGTCACCACGGGCAATCTCAAGCTCGACGTGCCGGCGCCGCCCGCTGATGCCGCAAAACTCGAACGGCTGATGGCGATGACGCGCGGGCGCCCGATCATGGTCGCGGCCTCGACCCATCCGGGCGAGGACGAGATGCTGGTCACGGCGCATCGCAGCCTGGTCGGTTTCTTCCCGCAGCTTTTGACGGTGATCGTGCCGCGGCATCCGGATCGCGGCTCCTCGATATCAGGCCTGATCACGGCGTCGGGTCTGAAGCCGGCGTTGCGCTCGCGCCAGGAATTGCCGACGGCCGCGACCGACGTCTATGTCGCCGACACCATGGGCGAGCTCGGCCTGTTCTACCGGCTCTCGCCGATCGTGTTCATGGGCGGATCGCTGATCCGCCATGGCGGCCAGAATCCGATCGAGGCGATCAAGCTCGGCGCGGCCATCGTCCACGGCCCGCATGTCTTCAACTTCGCCGATGTCTATGAGGCGCTCGATAGCAGCGGCGGGGCGCGCCAGGCCGACACGCAGGAGGCGCTGGTCAAGCAGCTCGGCCAGCTGCTGGCCGATCCCGCCATGCGCGACAAGATGCAGCGCGCAGGTAGTAGCGTGGTCGAGGATCTCGGCGGTGCGCTTAATCGCACCATGACCGCGCTCGAACCCTATCTGTTGCAGCTGCGGATCGAGATGGGGGCCGCCCATGCGTGAGCCGGACTTCTGGTACCGGCCGCGTTCCTTCAAGTCTCATGCGTTACGGCCATTGGGTTTGCTCTATGGCGCCATCACCGCGCGCCGCATGCTGCGCAAGGGTTTTGACGCCGGCATCCCCGTGATCTGCGTCGGCAATTACCATGTCGGCGGCGCCGGCAAGACGCCGACCGTGCTCGCGTTGACGAAGCTGCTTCGCGAGCTCGGCGAGACGCCGGTGGTGCTCAGCCGCGGCTATGGCGGGCGTTTGCAGGGCCCGGTGATGGTCGACCGGATGCGTCACACTGCGGCCGACATCGGCGACGAGCCGCTGATGATGGCGCGCGACGTCCACGTCGCCGTGGCGCGCGACCGCCTCGACGGCATCGTCCTGGCAAAGTCGCAGGGCGCGACCGTGATCCTGATGGACGACGGCTTCCAGAATCCGCGCCTGCTCAAGGACGCCTCCCTGATCGTGATCGACAGCGAGCGCGGCCTCGGCAACGGCAGGGTGTTTCCGGCCGGTCCCTTGCGCGCGCCGCTGAAGACGCAGCTTGCGCGCACCGATGCGCTGGTGCTGATCGGCAAAGGCCATGCCGCGGACGACGCCGCGGCCGAGCTTGCCAAACGCGACAAGCCGGAGCTGCGTGCGCGCCTGAAGCCGGATGCGGCCTCGGTCGCGCAGCTCTTCGGCAAACGAGTTCTTGCGTTCGCGGGCATCGGCGATCCCGAGCGTTTCTTCCGGACGCTGCGCGCCAGCGGCATCGAGGTCGTGCGCACGCGCCCCTTCGCCGATCACCACATGTTTTCGCAAGACGAGATCGCCGCGCTCGCAGCGGAGGCACAGCGCGAGCAACTCACGCTGGTGACGACGGAAAAGGATACTGCGCGCCTGCGCGGCTGTGAGGGCCTGCCCGACGGCATCGTTCCGTTCGCCGTGCAACTCGAATTCGATGATCCGGCAATGCTGCGACAACTGATCAGCGATCATCTCTACAAGGCGCGCGAGCGGCGGTTCAGCAGGCGATGATCTCGCAGGGTGGGCAAAGCGACTCCGCCGTAGCCCAAAGAGCGAAGGCGACGACGGCCCCGGTATCCCTGCCGTTCTGAAGTGACCGGGAGCGGCGCCATAGGTCCGACCGAACGTGCCTGCCGGCGGCCTCGCTAACGGCCTGCGATCGCGGTTCAGCGGTCAATCATGCTCACCACGCGCCAGCGGCCATCAATCCAATAATGGTCAGGCAAGAGACGCAGGCCACCATGGCAGTATAGTACTCGGGTGTATTCATTGCTGCCTCCCAAACTGTTACTAATTCCTTGGTCACTGCTACGCGGGAGAGATCGCCGGTCTCGGGGCCGCTTCAATTCGGCACGCACCGACCGGTCTTGCGTTGTGCGTCCGTCCTCTCATCGTCACCCTGATCCGGATGATGATGCGCTTCGAGAGCTTCAGAGCGTTCAGCTGCGATCAGAAGCTGTTTCCGCATTTCAGCGAGGCGGGCGCGGCAATATTCACGATAGAGCAGGTCTAATATGGTGGGCATGATCACCCCCATCGTTTGACTTCCGATATACAGATATTCCACCGCGAAATTTTCTTGGTGATTGTAGCCCGTCAGATGGCTCTTCGATATGAGCCCGTTCACAGACTGCGCCAATTCCAAAACTCAATGGGCGTTTGGTTGACTTGATTGTCTGTGCGATAAAAAAGAACAGGGCTAGTTACCTAAGGTCCAGTATAGCAGCCCTCTGTTTCACCAAGACTTCGTCAAACAACTTAAGGGCGCCGAGTCGCGACAAAGAATCCAACCACAGCGCGAAATGGCTAACCACGGAGTGCACGCACTATTCGATGCAACGCTGCAGCCCTCTGCCATTCAGGTCATCGCGCTATCGGTTCCAGACGATCAGGAGAAGCCGACGATCCGGCAGCGCTCCGGCAACTGATCAGCGATCAGCTCTACAAGGCGCGCGAGCGGCGGTTCAGTCGGCGATGATTCCGTAGGTCTCGTAGAGTGGGCACAGCGCAGCGTGTCCACCATCTTTTGTTCGAATTCGCGGTGATGTGGTGGGCACAGCGCTTCACGCCTTTGCCATCCTACGGCACCCCGCCGTTCAGGCGACATTCATCGCAAGACTCCTATCGATCCGGGACGATCAGGAGAATTCGATGAAACTGCTGTCTGCGGCCGTCGCCGCCAGCCTTGTGTGTCTGATCATTGCGCCCGTGCTTGCACAAACGACGCCGTCCGCTGCTCCGACCGGCACGGTGCCGGTTCCCGCGGCCAAGCGCGTGACGTGTCTGGCCACGACGGCGAGCCTGAAGGGCCAGGACAAGCGCGACCAGATGCAGCTCTGCATGGCGCAGGCGCGGCTCGACTGCCTGAAGCAGGCGGTCGATCAGAAAATCGTCGGCGAGATCAGGAAGAGTTTCATCAAGACTTGCGTTGGCGGGGATGGCACGGAGCAGCAATAGATCCGCCGGCGCGGCCTTACGGCTGCGGCCTCGGTGCGCCGGGGTAATGCCGCTGCAACACGGCGGCGGGCGTGGCGTAGGCTTCCTGGAGGTCTACGCTCCAGTACTTCAGCTCGTCGAGCGGGATCCGGGTGTCGGTGATCGCGCAGCGCACGAACGTCCCCGGCGAGATCACGCGGAAATCGCCGTCGAGATATTGCACCTGCGCTTCGCCATGGCCCGAGGGGCCGAACTTGTTCAGCACGGTCGAAAGTCTCCGTGGAAGGCCTCTCCTTGGGAAACCCTGGAGGGCACGATGTGTCGGACGGAATTTAGCATAGATAGGGCGGCTTGTCCGCCCGGTAAACCCACCGGTCTGTGATGTTTTGGCGTCGTTTCCACGTGATAGTGCTTGGACGAAGGATCCAACGGCAGAGTCCGATGCGCCTTCGACTGAGCGCCCTGTTCCTGATGCTCTTGATGTCGGCCGCGCACGCCGCGCCGGCGCCGCAGCAGGTCGACATTCCGCTGTCGTCCGGAATCCTGCGCGCGCAGCTCTACAAGCCCGAAGGCGAGGGGCCGTTTCCGACCGTGATCGCGCTGCACGGCTGCGGCGGGCTCAGTGGTCATTCCGATCCGGTGCTGCCGCGCTATCGCGATTGGGCCGAGCGGCTGCTCAAGGCCGGCAACGCCGTGCTGCTGCCTGACAGCTACGGCTCGCGCGAGCTTGGGCCGCAATGCCGGGTCAAGGAGATGCACGTCAAGGCGCGGCGCGAGCGCGTTGCCGATATCGCGGCGTCACGCGCCTGGCTGGCGAAGCAGGCCTGGGTGGCGCGCGACCGTGTCAGCCTGATCGGCTGGGCCAACGGCGCCAGCGCGCTGCTCTGGGCGGTGCGTCCGCAGAGCGCGGCGCGCGACCGGGGTCCGGATTTCCGCGCCGCGATCGCGTTCTATCCGGACTGCCGAATCTCCGCCGGCCTCGGCTGGAGCACGCGGGTGCCGACCCTGGTGCTGATCGGCGCCAATGACGACGTGTCGTCGCCGCCGGCCTGCCGCCAGATGGTCGAGGGCGCGCATGGGCGCAGCGCGCTCGCGCGCATTGTGGTCTATTCCGGCGCCTATCACGATTTCGACCGCGCCAACACGCCGCTGCACGCAGCTGCCGGCAGCACCGACGCCGCCGCACCGGAGCACGGCCATCTCGGCACGGATACCGAGGCGCGCGCGGAGTCGCAGAAGGAAGTTTCGGAGTGGTTGGCGCGGTAGCCCGGAGAAGCGGACTTGTCCCGCCGAAGCTCGCAAAGCGAAGGCCGAAGCGGGGCCGCCCGAGGAACAACGGCGGACAGCCCCGCATCGACCACCGCCCTGCACGGACGAAGATGGCCGACCGAGAATCTACGGATCGCGCGCCAAGCGGGTTTCAGCATGTGGCTGCGCCATCATTCGACCATGATGTCGATTAAACGCATCGTTCATGCGCAACCGCTTCGTCCTTTTCTCATCCGCACTGGTCGTCTTCACCGTCGCGATCTTCCTGTTCGAAGCCCACGCCGGCGCGCCGCAATTCGCGCCGGAACATTGCGGCTTCTGGACCACGATCGACGCGGGATTGTCCTGCCGCTGAAGGGTTCCTTGTTAGTCCCGTCACCCTGAGGTGGCCGCTTCTTCAGCGGCCCTCGAAGGGCGACGGCCCGGCTACATCTCGGCCGCTCATCCTTCGAGGCTCCCGGCGCGATGCTGCGCATCGCGCCACTCGCACCTCAGGATGACGGAGCTGAACGGTCTGAGCCTCCCCTCGCAATGACGAAATAGGGCTGCATGCGCGCGCCCCACAGTCGCTGTCTTCACCCGGCTTGACCGGGCGATCCAGTGCTCAGGGCGGAGCGGCGTCCTTGCGCCTAAAACAAATTGCCCTGATCCACCGGCTTGCCCACGCGCTTCGGCGCGGGCTTGGCCTCTTGCGCGGCCGGCTTCGGTTGCTGCACGCGCTTTGCCAATGGCGCCGGGCGATCCGCGTCGGCGGTCGCGCCGACACGGCCATCGGCAAACTCGATCTCGACGCGTGCGCCCGGCCCGATCGCGTCTGCCGCATGCAGGGGACGGCCAGCTTCATCCCGCACCAGCGCAAAGCCGCGCGCGAGCACGCTGCGATAGGACAGCGCAGAGAGCAGCTTGCCGCTGTTCTCGACGCGCGCATCGAGCCGCTGCAAGAGCGTCGCCAGCGCGCGGCCCGCACGTTCGTTCAGACGATGCGTGCGCTCGCGCTGGCGGGCAATCGCGTTGCGCTGTGCCTGCGCGTTGGAGAGTTTGGAGGCGCGCAACCGAACCTCCAGCCCGGCAAAGCGGTCGCGCCGCCGCCGCAGCAGCGAGCGCGCCGACAGGCCGAGCCGCTCGCCGCACACGGTGAGGCGATGATCGGCCTGCGCAATCTGGCCGTGCAGCACCCGCAGCGTCAGCTTGGCGCCGGCGGCGGTAAACCGGCGGAAATGCGCATGCGTGTTAGCCTTGAGACAGCGGGGCAGGGATGCGCCCGCCGAATCCAGCCGTTGCCGCGGAATCGCGAGCAGATCGCCGGCCGCCGGAAGTGCGCGCGCGGCGGCGCGTAGCTCGCTGCGGCGGCTCTCATAGGCGCGCTGCCAATAGGCGCGGGTGCGGCGGGCGAGATCGGCGACCTCGACGAACAGATCGCCGCGCACCGGCACCGCCATCTCGGCCGCGGCCGTCGGCGTCGGCGCGCGCTTGTCGGCGACGAAATCGATCAGCGTGATGTCGGTCTCGTGACCGACCGCCGAGATCAGCGGGATCATGCTCTCGGCCGCTGCCCGCACCACGATCTCCTCGTTGAACGACCAGAGATCCTCCAGCGAGCCGCCGCCGCGCGCGACGATCAGCACGTCGGGCCGCGGAATCTTGCCGCCCTCCGGCAGCGCGTTGAAGCCGCGGATCGCGGCTGCGACCTGCTCGGCCGAGCCTTCGCCCTGCACCTTCACCGGCCACACCAGCACGTGGCGCGGAAAGCGATCCTCCAGCCGGTGCAGGATGTCGCGGATCACCGCGCCGGTCGGCGAGGTCACGACCCCGATCACCTCCGGCAGCCAGGGCAGGAGCTGTTTGCGTGCCTCGTCGAACAGGCCCTCGGCGGCGAGCTTCTTCTTGCGCTCCTCCATCAGCGCCATCAGCGCGCCGATGCCCGCCGGCTCCAGCGCCTCGATCACGATCTGGTACTTTGAGGAGCCCGGATAGGTGGTGAGCTTGCCGGTGGCGATGACCTCGAGCCCTTCCTGGGGCTTGAAGCGCATGCGGCCGTGCACGCCCTTCCAGATCACCGCCTCGATCTTGGCGCTCTCGTCCTTGAGCGCGAAATAGCAATGGCCGGAGGAATGCGCTCCGCGAAATCCTGAGATCTCGCCGCGCACCCGGACGTGGCCAAAGGCGTCCTCGACCGTCCGCTTCAGGGACTGCGAGAGCTCGGAGACGGTGAATTCAGGGGCGTTGAGCAGTGGTTCCGCAGGCGGCATCGGCAAACGATTCGGCATTTTGGGGTCAGACCCGACGTTAAGGATTTTCGCCGCGCGGCGCCAATCCGGGGATTGATCGCAAGAGTACTCTGGATTATGGAGTTCTCTATAGATAGTCAGATTGACAGGAGGTGGTCATGGCGATTCGGCTGCTGCGCGGCGTATTGAATGGACTGAAATGGACCCTGTGCGCTGATCCTGGGCGCGATGATCGCGACGCCGCTGGAGCGGCCGCCCGAGATGCGCTCGGTCTCGGACTCCGCCAAGGGGATCGACTGGTCCACGCTGCCGCCGCTCGAGCGCTTCCAGGCCCGCGACGGCACCTGGATCGGCTTCCGCCACTACGCGTCGAACGGACCGGCGACCGGCCGCGGCGCGATCTTCATCCACGGCTCCTCCGGCTCCAGCGGCACCGTCAACCACGCGCTGACCCATGCGATCGCCGCGCGCGGCGTGGAGACCTGGGCGCTCGACATGCGCGGCCATGGCGGCTCCGGGACGCGCGGCGACATCGGCTATGTCGGCCAGCTCGAGGACGATCTCGTCGATTTCGTCGCGCAAATCCGCAAGAGCGCGCCCGACCTGCCGCTCACTTTGATCGGCCATTCCGCCGGCGCCGGCTTCTCGCTGCGCGTCGCCGCGACCCCGATCATGCAGGACATGTTCGTGCGCACCGTGCTGCTCGCGCCCTATCTCGGTTACGACGCGCCGACCAACAGGCCGCATTCCGGTGGCTGGGCCAATGCCGACATTCCGCGCTTCCTGGGCCTCGCCGCGCTACGCAACCTCGGCATCGACTGCTGCTCGCAGCTTCCGGTGCTGGCCTTCGCGGTCCGGCCGAACTTCGAGAAGATCCTCGTCTCCACTTATTCTGATCGCCTGATGCGCAACTTCGCCACGCACGGCTATCGCCTCGATTTGCCGGCGGTGACGCATCCGATGACGATCTTCGGTGGCGCCGAGGACGAGATGATGATTTCGGACAAATATGCGGAGACCGTGCAGGCGGTGAAGCCTTCGGTGGACGTCAAGATCATCGACGGCGTCAACCACATGGGCATCGTCACCAATCCGAAGGCGATCTCGGTCATCGCCGACGACGTCGCAACGCGCGGGGCAGGGCAGTCATGATGCGCCCCGTTGACGGCAACGCAATCGCAGATGGAAGCGGTTTCCCCGTGGCCATCCTTCGAGACGCCCGCCTGCAGCGGGCCCTCAGGATGAGGGCGGAGTTCGCGGCAGCCGCTTCAACGGGTCCTGGTGCAGCTGAGCCTCATCCTGAGGAGACCGCTGGAAGCGGTCGTCTCGAAGGACGAGGCACGCGCTCAGGTGTCACCGACCTCGCGGCCATCCTTCGAGACGCCCGCCTGCGGCGGGCCCTCAGGATGAGGGCGGAGTTTGCGGCAGCCGCCTCAACGGGTCGCGGTGCAGCTGAGCCTCATCCTGAGGAGACCGCTGGAAGCGGTCGTCTCGAAGCCTCATCCTGAGGAGACCGCGTAGCGGTCGTCTCGAAGGACGAGGCGCGCGCCCAGGTGTCACCGAGCGTCATACGAGATAGCCCAGGGACAGAAAGGGACGACATGATCGACAGCAAGGAGGCGTCCGCCGCGCTGGCCGACATCGACGACATCGTCCAGCGCGTGAAGCAATCGCAGCTCTATGAGCTCGCGAGCCTCGCGGCCATCTGGTGGGGCATATTGGTGTTCGCAGGCAATCTCGTCACCTGGCTCTGGCCGGTCTACGCGGTCTACGCCTGGGTTGCCGTGGACGTTGTCGGCGTCGTCGGTCTGGTTGCGCTGCGCCTATTCAATCCGCCGCACCACCCCCAAGGTGCCGCCTTCGACATCAGGCTGCTGCTGGTGTTCGTGCTGTTCTTCGCCTTCGGTTATCTCTGTACCAACGTCCTCGGCCATTTCGGTCCGCGCCAGCTGGGCGCGTTCTGGCCGCTCTACTTCATGCTGTTCTACATGCTGGCGGGTCTGTGGTTCGGCTATGCCTTCGTCGCGATCGGTCTCGGCATCTCGGCGCTGACGCTGATCGGCTTCTTCACTATCGGCGAGGCATTCCCGCTCTGGATGGCCTTCGTGAACGGCGGCGGCCTGATCCTCGGCGGCCTCTGGATGCGGCGGATCTGATGGCCGAGTTCGACGACATCATCCACCAGCCGTTGCGATTGAAGATCATGGCGGCGCTGAACGCGCTGCCGGTTTCAGCCGGCCTGGAGTTTTCGCGATTGAAGAAGCTCACAGGCGCCACCGACGGCAATCTCGGTGCGCATATCGAGACCCTGGCCAAGGCCGGTTACGTCACAGTGAACAAAGCCTTTGTGGGCAAGAAGCCCCAAACCACGGTCACCGTCACCGCGGCCGGCCGCGGTGCCTTCGCGCGCCACGTTGCGACGTTGCAGGAGATCATTGCGGGGAAGCAGGGGTAACGCCGATCGTCATCTCGGGGCGTTGCACAGCGACGCTTGCTTCAGATCGCGGCGCCGATTGCTGTGCCCTCTCCCCTTGTGGGACAGGGCAGCGAGGACGGTGCCACAAACTCAATCGGGTGAGGGGTCACGCTATGCAAGCTGGACTTCGCGGAGCCGTTCAAGGCTGAGGCTGTTCGGCGCTTGGGGTGTTCGTGCTGCCGGTTGGCGTTATCGCCGGGTACGTCACGTTCGACGAGGAGCGGCACTAGTGGGCGCCGTTCGTGGTGCTCTTTATCTACTTTCCGCCACAGCAAGTAGGTGCGCGGCCGTTATCTAGACGGACCCCGGTGCTCAACGAAAGCAAAACCTGAACTATTTCAGATAGAAAAGAGAGGGGCGGGACGTTAGTTCCGCCCCATGTCGTTTGGGCGGAGAAGTATCCATCCTTGCGTTATAATAGCTGCTGAGAGGCTGAAGAAGTTAACGCGATTCAAACTGCCCTAGTTTTAAAGGGGTATTCGAGTCTCGGGATATTAACCATTCTGCCTTAGGCTGATTGGCAAACATTCGGACCCCTCATTGTGAGGACAGGGATATGGCGACTGAGAAACTGCCCCAACGGGCGGGTGATAAAACTCGGCCTGAATCTGAGCTGAGCCAGATCCTGGCCCGGGCGCCTGAGCTTATCGCCGCTGCAGGCCCGCGGTATGGCTGCTTCCTGGTGTTTGCGGCCATCATGAGGAGCCGGGGGCCGTGGGGCGTGGCCATCGGTTCGGTCGCTGTGCTGCTGTACAAGTACGGCCTGCGATAGCTGATGGTCGCGCTACGCCCAAAGGGGTGTTGACCGGAATCCCCGTAATTACTATCCATATACGCACTGAAGCCCGCCTCGGGTTGGATTCGAGAACGGGCTTCAGCTCTTACCCCTTGTGGAAGGGGGCAGTACGGGGTGGGTGACCGAGGTCACCTATTCGGTAATGTCCGGCTGATGATCCACATCAGTCTCCTCCTCTCCCTTCGGGTGTTGTGGACTGCTCCTTCGCTTTGCAGGGGACGGAGCCTTCCGAAGTTTAGATGCGGCGCGGGCCTTTTTGGCCGGCGCCGTTTTCTTTTTGGCCTCCTCCTTCGGCTTCTTCGCGTCAGGGTACCAAGCGGCGAGGCCCCAGGTTCCTTGCGGCAGCCGGTGGAAGACAAGCGGTTGGGTGCGCAGCAGGGCGCGCATGCCGACCATGGCGATGTCGGGCGTCTTGGATTCGAACTGATAGCCGCCCTGGACAAGAGCGTCGTAAATCTCACGGGTGTTGGCTGGACCGAGGCCCTGTGCCTTTCGCATCTCCAAGTACGCGCGCATCGCCGGCGTCTGCTTCATGCCGTAGAAGGTGTCGTCGCTGATCTGCGTCACCTTGGTGGCGTTGCTGGCGGTTGCCTCGTTGTAACGGGGAGGGTAGCCGGCCTCCTTGCACAGGTGGTTGATGGTCCGCTCCAGGTCAGCAACACCCGCTAGCGCCTCCTCGCGGCGGCGCTCCATGGCGGCTATTGCTGGGTCGAACTCAGAAGGCATCGGAAATCCGAACAGGTGACGGTGGGCGCAATCTAATTGGGTTCCCTTCTAGTCCACAAGGGCCTAGCGGAGATTTTTTCGGGGATAGGTGAAATTGGATTGTTTCGTGTACCGTGCAGGCAAATATCAGATATCACTTACTATCGAATTACCCAGCTATTACAGCCTGTTATCCGGAAAAAATGTTTCACAAAAAGTTTCACATGAAGCGAACATCGAAACGACCATCGTTGTAAAACACCGGGATAACACCGATACAAAACGTAGCGCGATCACCGCAAATCATCATCGAAAACCATCACGGCAGCGAATCGCGTGCCGATACACCGAGTTTTACAACCCGATTCGCCGAAAACTTTGCGGATATGGCCGGCGGCCCGTGCAATTAATTTCACTTCGACGGACCGACTAAACGGAGGAGGTCACTTGAGCATCGTCTATCAGCAGATGCCGGAGGGCACCGTCCTGGACGCCGTGATGCCCGATTGGGTTAAGCTCAGCATCGCGGATTGCATCATCGTGTTTGGACGTATCGAACAGAAGATGGTTGAGATTGCTTGGGACCTAGCCGGCACGACTGAGGTGAAAGATCGGGTGAAGCGCGCGCGTGTACCAGCTGCGGATAACTTCGACGAACTTCTTTCTGTGATTGAGGAAGCTGCAGGGCAGAAGTTCGATGCACTCAGAGAATCATTCACCAAGCTCGCACACGACCGCAATCTCATAGCCCATGGTCACTGGCTCATGGCTGGCGGCAAGCCGTACGTCGTGTGGCACAAGTTTTTGACGGACACCCATAGCGTGATGGGCGAATTCTTTGAAGAGCATCGCTTCCATTACTTCAAGACGTGCGGAGATAAGCTGCACGAGACGTGCAATCGGTGGCACGACATGATTACGGAAGGGCAGGGCAAGACGGCCGGAATTCTTGAGCGTATCCCCGACAGTTCACAAACCTAGCCGGCTGTGCGCACAATAGCGCGTCCTGCTCAAGCGAGCACATCACACAGGAAAGTCCGAAGTCGGAACGGTCCAAGTCATGGTTTACCCGGCACAGGCTAGCCGGTATGGGGCAAAACTACCGGGTCGGGACAAATCTACCGTGTCCAGCAATGGGGACTAGGAGAGGGCGCCAGGAGCAGCTTTGGCCGTTGTCCTTACCGCCGCCCAATCGGAAGCATCTGCACCATTGAAAAAGGCCCCCTAAGCGGGGGCTTGTGCTTGGGGAGGAGTTTCTTAGGATACTCTGACGGGGGATACCATGCGGCTATTCATTATAGCTTTTCTCGGCGCGTGCTTTTCGACTGGCGCGTACGCCGACTTCTTCGATGGCAATGACCTGCACAAGTCGTGCTTGTCGAACAACCAGCAGGCTGTCAGCTTTTACGTTGCCGGCGTCTTCGACAAAAGCAATGCCGATGTAGCGGTCACCCGATTTTACGTTCCAGCGTCAGAGGTTGAACGGAATCCAAGTCTCGGCTCGCTAGCAAACGCAATTCGCTCATTTTGTGTTGACCCTAACGTAAGCCTTGGGCAGGTGAGGGACGTCACGTGCAAGTGGCTGGTAGAAAACCCGGCGAGGAGGCATTACACGGCGGCGCTCATCGTGCAGACGGCGCTCGCTAAAAGCGTTTCCCTGCTCAAAATGAAAAAGCCCTATCTGGCGCCTTTGGTTTGCGCACAGCCTAGTCGGCCTGGCGATGGGCATCGGAGCTGAAAAAGCTCTTGTCCGGGTTCGCTTGCCCTTGCTGGAAGCCTATGTTCGCAACACCCACGATGGGCGCGGCGAGGGCGATAAAGAGTGCCATTGTCGTTTCTTCTCGTTGATTTATATCCGCCGGGGCGAAGGTTTATCGCCGCCCGAAGCTGTAGCCGAAGCAGACCGCAGCCTTCTTTGATCCGCTCGATGCTCAGGGCAAGCCCGCCCGTTATTCCCGGATCGAGGGCAGCACCAAGAGCGGCAAGACCGTCTCCTGTATGGCGTGGCTCGTTGAGCAGGCGATGCTCAAGGGAAAGCCGGGCAGGCAGTTCTGGTGGGTCGCTCCGATCTCGGGCACCGCTAAGATCGCCTTTGCTCCTCATCAAAAGTCTCTCCGCGGATAGAGACCCCTCAGCCGGCGCTTCGCGCCACCTTCTTCCACAAGGGGAGAAGGGACAGCAGCGGCTTCGCCGCGCCCCGGAATGACGGGGAATGGGAGGTCACACCCCTTGAGCCCCACCCCGATTCATGCGACCTCCGCCCCCAGCAAACCCCTCATTTCGAGCCTTCGATGCACATTCTCCTGCTTGGTTCCGGCGGCCGCGAACATGCCCTGGCGTGGAAGATCGCAGCCTCGCCCCTGGTGACCAAATTCTGGTGCGCGCCCGGCAATGCCGGCATCGCGCGCGAGGCGGAGTGCGTGGCGCTCGATGTTGCCGACCATGCCGCCGTGATCGACTTCTGCAAGACGAACGCGGTGGAGCTCGTCGTGGTCGGCCCGGAGACGCCGCTGGCGGCCGGAATTGTCGACGATCTCACCGCGGCCGGCATCAAGGCGTTCGGGCCGAACAGGATCCCCGCGCAGCTCGAAAGCTCCAAGGGCTTTACCAAGGCGCTGTGCACCGAATTCGGCATTCCCACCGGCGCCTACCAGCGCTTCACCAATTCCGATGATGCGCGCGCCTATGTGCAGAGCCAGGGCGCGCCGATCGTCGTGAAGGCCGACGGGCTCGCGGCCGGCAAGGGCGTCGTCGTCGCCAAGACCGTGCGCGAGGCGGAGGATGCCATCGCCATGATGTTCGAGGGCGCCTTTGGCGAGGCCGGCGCCGAGGTCGTGATCGAGGAGTTTCTGCCCGGCCGCGAGATCAGCTTCTTTGCGCTGTGCGACGGCGAGACCGCTATACCGCTGGCGTCCGCCCAGGACCACAAGCGCGTGTTCGACCACGATCTCGGCCCGAACACCGGCGGCATGGGCGCCTATTCGCCGACGCCGCTGGTGACGCCGGCGATCCACGACGCGATCATGGCGAAGATCATCCTGCCGACGGTTACCGGCATGAAGCAGCGCGGCACGCCGTTCCGCGGCATCCTCTACGCCGGGATCATGCTGACGACGCAGGGCCCAAAACTGTTCGAGTTCAACGTCCGCTTCGGCGATCCCGAGTGCCAGGTGCTGATGCTGCGCATGATGTCGGACATCGTGCCGGCGTTCCTGGCGTCATGTGACGGCCAGCTGAAGCATTTCGATCTGCGCTGGCATCCGGACTCCGCGCTCACCGTGGTGATGGCGGCGAAGGGATATCCCGGCGACTATCAGAAAGGCACGCGGATCGAGGGGCTCGATGACGCCGCGAAGGTCGAGACCGCCGAGATCTTCCACGCCGGCACCGTTGAGAAGGACGGCGCCATCCTCGCCAATGGCGGCCGCGTGCTCAATGTCTGCGCGCTCGGCAAGACCGTGACGGAAGCGCAAGGCCGCGCCTATC
This sequence comes from Bradyrhizobium sp. 139, assembly GCF_023074175.1. Lineage (GTDB taxonomy): Bacteria > Pseudomonadota > Alphaproteobacteria > Rhizobiales > Xanthobacteraceae > Bradyrhizobium. Next base: position 44,803 of record NZ_JADPKS010000052.1, on the reverse strand, counting down.
AGGCCGTCGACCGCATCAACTGGCCGGAAGGCTTCTGCCGCCGCGACATCGGCTGGCAGGCGGTGGAAGCAGAGAAGGCCAAGGGCTGACAGCGGTTTTTCGCACGCGCGATGGCGGGACGACCCGTCGGCATTCCAGGATTATTCAAGCAGGACTTGAACTTAGCTACTGTGCATGGGGTTGTTTTCGACATTTTTTGTTGAGGCGCCCCGAGTGACGAGTGGGAGGAACCATGTCCGATCTCGCCGACCTCTATCCGGGCTTTGCCTCCGAATGGATCAATACCTCCTTCGGCCGCATCTTCGCCCGGGTTGGCGGCAACGGGCCGCCGCTGCTGCTCCTGCACGGCTTTTCCGAGACGCATGTGATGTGGCACCGCGTGGCGCCCCAGCTTGCGGACAGGTTCACGCTGATCATCGCCGATCTGCCGGGCTATGGCTGGTCCGATATGCCCGAGAGCGACGCGTTGCACATCCCCTACAGCAAGCGCGCGATGGCCAAGGCCATGGTCGAGGCGATGGAGCGGCTTGGCCACGTCCACTTCGCGCTCGCCGGCCATGATCGCGGCGGCCGCGTCGCCTATCGCCTTGCGCTCGATCATCCCGGCCGGCTGTCGCGCCTGGCCGTACTCGATATCCTGCCGACCTATAATTACTGGGAGCGGATGAACCGCGCCTACGCGCTGAAGATCTATCACTGGACTTTTCTGGCGCAGCCAGCCCCGTTGCCGGAAACGCTGATCTCGAGCAATGGCGAGTTCTTCCTGCGCTTCAAGATGGCGAGCCAGACCAGGTCGAAGACGCTCGACGCCATCGACGAGCGCGCGCTCGAACATTACATAGCCCCGTTCCGCGATCCCGCCCGCGTCCATGCGATGTGCGAGGACTACCGCGCCGGCGCCTATTTCGACTACGATCTCGACAAGGCGGACTTCGACGCCGGCAAGAAGATCACCATTCCGATGCTGGCGCTGTGGGGCAATGCAGGCGTCGCGCAAGCCGCCGCCACCCCGCTCGACATCTGGAAGCAATGGGCGACGAATGTCGTCGGCATGCCGGTGGATTCAGGGCACTTCCTCACAGAGGAGAACCCCGATGTCACCGCCAAGGCGCTGCGCGAGTTCTTTGCGGCGCCTTAGCGCCGCTCCCGGAAGAAGTCCTTGAGCAGCCGCGCCGACTCGCTTTCGCCGACCCCGGAATAGACATCCGGGACGTGATGGCAGGTCGGCGAGGTGAAGAACCGCACGCCGGACTCGACCGCGCCGCCCTTGGGATCGGCGGCGCCGTAATAGAGCCGCCTCACCCTTGCAAAAGAGATCGCGCCCGCACACATGGTGCAGGGCTCCAGCGTCACGTAGAGGTCGCAGTCGACCAGGCGCTCGCTGCCGATTTTCCTGGCGGCTTCGCGTAGCGCAATGATCTCGGCATGCGCCGTGGGGTCGTAATCGGTCAGCGTCCGGTTTGCCGCGGTCGCAATGACCTCGTAATTGCGGACCACCACGCATCCGATCGGAACTTCGCCCGCCTTTCCGGCATTTTCGGCCGTTTTGAGCGCCAAATCCATGAAAGAGGGGGCTTTCAAGCCTCGTATCATCGCCAGAAACCTGCTAGTAGCTGCGCCTTCAGCAGAAGTGCTTACTGATTTTGCCGGAGCATGCGGCTCGGAACGAGCGCGCACAATGCTTTTTGGCCACCCCCTGAGTGAGATTATCCATGCCTCGCGACAGCGACAAAGACAACGATTCCCGCGGCCGGCGTAATCGAGGCCCGGCCAAAGGAGGCCGCTCTGGCAAGGCGCGCGGCCCCGAGAAGAAATTCGCCAAGCGCGGCTTCGAGGGCAAGAGCGACGGCGACAAGCGTCCGCCCCGCGGCGACCGCGACAGCCGACCGCCTCGCGCCGACCGTGGCGACCGTCCGTTCCGCCGCCGCGAGGAGGGCGATGCCCCGCGCCGCGACTTCGGCGACCGCCCGAAATTCAATCGCGACGACCGGCCTCGCCAGGAGCGCGGCGAGCGCAGCTTCAAGCCGCGCGGCGACCGTCCGTTTTCCGATCGCACGTCGCGCGATGGCGAGAAGCGGCCGTTCAAGCCGCGCGGTGATCGCCCGTCCTATGGGCGCGACGACCGTCCGCCGCGCAGTCGGGACCGCGACGATGCTCGTCCTGCCGGCCGGACCGGTGACAAGAAGTTCGGCGACAAGCGGCCCTATGCACCGCGTGGCGACCGTCCGGAGCGCAAGTTCGACGGCGAGCGGAAGTTTTCGCGGGGCGCGCCGGACCGTGGCGACCGCCCGCGGGATCGCGGCGAGCGCAGCGATTCAAAGCCCTGGCAGAAGCGCGACGCGGGACCGCGCGGCGACCGTCCGCCGCGCAAGGATTTTAGCAAGGGTCCGCGCAAGGATTTTGGCGGCAGCGACCGTGGCCAGGACAAGCCTTGGCAGAAGCGCGACGATCGGCGAGGCGGCGGTGAGGACCGTCCGCGCTTTTCGCGTTCGCGCGACGATCGTGCGTCCGGCGATCGTCCGTTCCGCGATCGGCCCAAGTTCGATCGCCCGCGCGAGGACCGTCCGAAATTTGATCGGCCCCGTCGTGACAACGATGGCGAACATGGTGGGCGCGGCGGCGACCGCCCGAAATTCGATCGTCCGCGCGAGCGCTCCGAAGGCCGTTCCGACTGGCACGAGCATCCGCGCAGCGAAGGCCGTTCTGGCGATCGTCCCCGGCGCGAAAACGAGGACGACAGCAGGATCTTCGAGAAGCGTCCGGCGTTCGGCGGCCGCGGCGCCTATCGCGAGCGCGATCGTGATTTCGATCGCCGCCCCCGGCGCGACGAAGAGCCGAAGCCGAAGAAGGCCGGCGAGCGCATCGCCAAGGTGCTGTCGCGTGCGGGGCTCGCCTCGCGCCGTGATGCCGAGGAGATGGTCACGCAGGGCCGCGTCACCGTCAACGGCCGCGTTATCAATTCGCCGGCGCTCGACATCACCTCGAACGATGTCGTCACCGTCGACGGCAAGCCGTTGCCGGAGCGCGAGCGCACGCGGCTGTTCCTCTATCACAAGCCGCGCGGCCTGATGACGACGCATGACGATCCCGAGGGGCGTCCGACCGTCTTCGACAATCTGCCCGAAGGCCTGCCGCGGCTGATCTCGATCGGGCGGCTCGACTTCAACACCGAAGGCCTGTTGCTGCTCACCAATGATGGCGGCCTCGCGCGCACACTGGAACTGCCAGATACCGGCTGGCTGCGCCGCTACCGCGTCCGCGCCCATGGTGACGTCACGCAGGCCCAGCTCGACGAGCTGAAGAACGGCATCGAGGTCGAGGGCGTCAAATACGGTCCGATCGACGCAACGCTGGAGCGCGACCAGGGCGCCAATGTCTGGCTGGTGTTCGCAATCCGCGAAGGCAAGAACCGCGAGGTGCGCAACGTCTGCGCCCATCTCGGACTCGAGGTGAACCGGCTGATCCGCGTGTCCTACGGTCCGTTCCAGCTCGGCGAGGTCCCGGAAGGCCAGGTCGAGGAGATCAAATCGCGCGTGCTGCGCGACCAGCTCGGCGACAAGATCATCGAGAAATCCGGTGCGCAGTTCGACGTCCCGCAAAAGTCCTCGTCCCGCGACGGCGACGAAGCATCGGGCGAGAACAGGCCGTCCAAGCCTGCCAGCAAGCGCGGCGTGATCAATGATCGCAAGGGCCGCCGCGTGCTGGTGCAGCGGACCGGCAGCGAAGAAGCGCGTGAGCGCAACGAGTCCGAAGCCAGCGGCTACGGCCCGCCGCGCCGTCCCAAGCGCGGCTATCACGGCAAGCGCGATCTGACGCCGCGGGATGGCGAGTAAGGACGAATGGTTCAAACGAGCCTGATGCTCTGCAACAGATCGTCATGGCCGGGCTTGACCCGGCCATCCACGTCTTGCTTGCGTTCAGGGCCGAAGAACGTGGATGCCCGGGAGAGGCCCGGGCATGACGAGGACATCTAAATGCGCGTCGTCGGCGGTCGGTTGAAGGGGCGCAATCTGGCCTCACCGTCCTCGCGCGACATCCGCCCCACGGCGGATCGCCTGCGCGAGGCCGTGTTCAACATCCTCGTGCACGCCTATGACGATCCGATCGAGGACGCGCGCGTGCTCGACCTCTTCGCCGGCACCGGCGCGCTCGGCATCGAAGCGTCGTCACGCGGCGCGAAGTTCACGCTGTTCGTCGACAACGGCGCGGAAGCGCGCGCACTGCTCCGCAACAATATCGAGTCGCTCGGCCTCGGCGGCGTGACCAAGGTCTATCGTCGCGACGCGACCGATCTCGGCCCGGCGCATCCCGTCGAGCCGTTCTCGCTGGTGTTGCTCGATCCGCCCTACGGTCAAGGCCTCGCCGAAAAGGCGCTCGTGAGCTTGCGCGACGGCGGCTGGCTCACGCCCGGCGCGCTGCTCGTGGTGGAAGAGGCGAAGGCCGCGCAGTTCGCGACGCCGGTGGGCTTTGAGGAGCTGGAGCGGCGCGCATATGACGACACGGAATTCGTGTTCTTGAAGAAGCCGTAGCTTCGCTATCGTAGGGTGGGGGCAAAGCGAAGCGTGCCCACCATGTCTTTCTCAATCATGGACAGATGGTGGGAACGGCGCTTTGCGCCTTTGTCCACCCTACGAGATCGCCGGCTCACCTCCGCCCGAACAGCTTCTCCACGTCCGACAGCTTCAGCTCGACATAGGTCGGGCGGCCGTGATTGCACTGGCCCGAGTTCGGGGTGTCCTCCATCTCGCGGAGCAGGGCGTTCATCTCCTCCGGCCGCAGCCGGCGGCCGGCGCGCACCGAGCCGTGGCAGGCCATGGTGGCGGCGACATGCATCAGGCGACGTTCGAGAGGAAGAGCCTCGTCCCATTCGGCCATGTGCTCGGCGAGATCGCGGAGCAGCCCGCCGGCATTGGCCTTGCCGAGCAGCGATGGCGTCTCGCGCACCGCGACCGCACCGGGGCCGAAGGATTCGATCGCAAGACCGAACGAGGCAAGCTCTTCGCTGCGTTCGAGCAGACGCTCCACCGTCGCCTCGTCGATCTCGACGATCTCGGGAATCAAGAGGATCTGCCGCTGCACGCCGCTTTCGGCCAGCGAGGCCTTCAGCCGCTCATAGACGATGCGCTCATGCGCGGCATGCTGGTCGACGATGATCAGGCCGTCGCGGGTCTGCGACACGATGTAGGTTTCGTGGATTTGTGTTCGCGCAGCGCCGAGCGGCCGGTCGACGAGGTCAGCCGCGGGCTGCGTCTCGATCCGAACGTCCGCACTGGGCGCACCGACATCGAATGCGGCCTGTGCGCGCTCGGCGAAGGCGGGCGCGGCCGTGCCTTCGAAGGGCTGTATCGGCGCGACTGGGGCGGATGGCGAAGCCCGCCAGTCCCAGCTCGCCGGGCGCGGCGTGAAAGCGGGCCGGAACGAGGACAATGCGCCGCCGCCGCTGTTGGCGGCCGTGCGCCGGCCCTCTCGCGCGAGACCTTCCTTTAATCCGTGCACGATCAGCGCGCGGACGAGGCCTGCATTACGAAAGCGCACCTCGGTCTTGGCCGGATGCACGTTGGCGTCGACCTCGCGCGGATCGAGCGTGACGAACAGCGCCACCACCGGATGGCGATCGCGCGGCAGATAGTCGGAATAGGCCGCGCGCACTGCGCCGAGGATCAGCTTGTCGCGCACAGGGCGGCCGTTGACGAAGAGGTATTGCCCGAGTGCGTTGGCTTTCGTCAGTGCAGGCGCTGCAGCATAGCCGGCGACGACGACGCCCTCGCGCTCGGCATGGACCTCGATGGCGTGGCCGCGAAACTCCGCCCCCAGGATATCGCCGAGCCGCGTCAGTCGTCCGGCGGTGCTGGGCAGCGCGGCGGCCCAGGTCACCGGCGCGCGTTCTTCGCCGGCCAGCGTGAAAGCGACATCGGGGCGCGCCATCGCCAGCCGCCGCACAACCTCGCGGATGGCTTCGGCCTCGGTCCGATCGGTCTTCAGGAACTTCAGCCGCGCTGGCGTCGCGTAGAAGAGGTCGTTGACCTCGACACGCGTGCCATGGGCCAGCGCTGCCGGCATGATCTCGGACTTCTCGCCGCCTTCGACCGACAGCGCCCAGGCATGCGGCGCGCTCGCGTGCCGCGTGGTGATCGACAGCCGCGCTACCGAGCCGATCGAGGGCAGCGCCTCACCGCGGAACCCGAGCGTGCGGATCTGGAGCAAGTCCTCGTTGTCGAGCTTGGACGTGGCATGGCGCTCGACCGCGAGCGCGAGGTCCTTCGCGGTCATGCCGCTGCCGTCATCGGTGATCCCGATCCGCCGCCGCCCGCCGCCATCGGTGAAGACGTCGATCCGGCTCGCGCCCGCATCGATGGCATTCTCCACGAGTTCCTTGACCACGCTCGCCGGGCGCTCGACCACCTCGCCGGCGGCGATGCGGTTGACGATCTGCTCTGGGAGCTGGCGGACGGGCATGGATTCGGCTTCAGATTCGGGATGCTATTCTATGCCGTGTTGCGTCAAAACCATCTGCTGGGCAACAGGGGCGTCGCAGGCTGGGGAAGAAGGCTACCTATCACCTTGAAGACATTAGGTGTTCGAGCACGTCGCCAATGCGCGAATTGTCCGTTCGCCGCGCTCTGGCCGGATTGTGAGGCATCGGGCACGGGTGTAGCATCGTGAAAAAATGGCAACAGGACGGGAGGACGCCATGTGCCATCTCTTCGCGCACCAGCCCCAACGCGACTACGAATCCCAGACCCGCTCGTTGCGGATCGGCGGACACTGCACCTCGATTCGGCTGGAAATGGCGTTCTGGGACACGCTGGAGGAGATCGCTGCCAGGGAGAACATGAGCGTCGGCAAGTTCCTGACCACGCTCTACAACGAGGTGCTCGACCATCACGGCGAGGTCAATAATTTCGCCTCGCTGCTGCGCTGCTCCTGCCTGATCTACCGTTCCCGGAACCTCGCGCCGGTGCAGGACTTCAAGGCAACCGTCGCGCCCATTCTCGACGCGGCGGAATAGCTGCCACAGCGCCAGCCTGCTTCCGCATTCTCGATCTCGTCCTGCCGAACGCGCTCGGCCTGCATGCTTCGAGACGCCCGCTTTGGCAGGCTCCTCACCGTGAGGGTCTGGTATCTCGCCGCAAAACGCGACCTCATCCTGAGGGCCCGCCGAGGCGGGCGTCTCGAAGGATGGCCGCAAGGCAACTCCCCGCCACGTTTTTCCATGCGGACGCGATGGCGTTCGTCCTCAGATCTCCTTCTTCTGCATCGCGCCGGCAATGTGATCCGCCTGCCGGATCGCGAGCGCGACGATGGTCAGGGTCGGGTTGCAGGCCGCCCCGCTGGTGAACTGGCTGCCGTCCGAGACGAACAGGTTCTTAACGTCGTGGCTCTGCCCGAACTTGTTGACCACGCCATCCCGCGGCTTCTCGCTCATCCGGTTGGTGCCGAGATTGTGGGTGCTCGGATAGGGCGGTGTCGGATAGGTCACGGTGGCGCCGACGGAGTCATAGACCGCGGCGCCTTGCTTGTAGGCGTGCGCGCGCATCGCGACGTCGTTGGGATGATCGTCGAAATGGACGCTCGCGACCGCCTGGCCGAACTTGTCCTTCACGACAGGATCAAGCGTGATGCGGTTGGTCTCCTGCGCCATGTCCTCGCCGACCAGCCACATGCCGGCCATTCGCGGATAGCCGTCGAGCGCCGCGGTGAACGGACGTCCCCAGGCGCCGGGATTGAGGAACGCCGCCATGAAGGGCAGGCCGATCGACAGCGTCTCCATCTCGTAGCCGCCGACGAAGCCGCGCTTCGGGTCGTTGGTTGCCTCGTCGCGAATGATCCCGGCCATGGTGGTGCCGCGATACATGTGTACCGACTTCTCGAACACGGCGTAGACGCTGCCGGTCATGTGCCGCATGTAATTGCGGCCGACCTGACCGCTTGAGTTGGCGAGGCCATCGGGGAACATGCTCGAAGCGCTGTTGAGCAGCAGCCGCGGGCTCTCGATGGAATTGCCGGCCACCGCGACGATGCGCGCCTTCTGGCGCTGCATCGCGCCGGTCTCGTCGGCGTAGACCACGCCGGTGACCTTGCCGCCGGCATCGTGCTCGATCTTGACCGCCATGCTGCTCGGCCGTACCTCGAGGTTGCCGGTCGCCTCGCCCTTGGGGATTTCGGTGTAGAGCGTTGACCATTTCGCGCCGGATTTGCAGCCCTGGAAGCAGAAACCGATCTGCTGGCACGATCCACGTCCGTCGCGCGGCTGGCTGTTGATTGCCATGTTGCCGGTGTGCACGGTCTTGTAGCCGAGCTTCTTTGCGCCGGCCTCGAGCACCTTGAAGTTGTTGTTGCCGGGAAGTCCGGGAATACCGTTGGTGCGGGTCACGCCCATCTTGTTCTCGGCCTTGGCGTACCATGGCTCCATCTCCGCCAGCGTGACCGGCCAGTCCAGGAGGTTCGCGCCGGGAATGTTGCCATAGGTACGCTTGACCTTGAATTCATGCTCGTCGAAGCGGAGCGAGGCGCCGGCCCAATGCACCGTCGAGCCGCCGACCGCCTTGACGATCCAGGCGGGAAGGCCCGAAAAATCCTTGGCGACGCGCCATGTCCCCGACGTGGTGCGAGCATCGGCCCAGGCAAGCTGCGAGAAGCTCTCCCACTCGTCATTGATGAAGTCGTGGTTCTCGATGCGGGGACCTGCTTCGAGGATGACCACCTTGACGCCCTTCTGCGCGAGCTCGTTGCCCAGCGTGCCGCCGCCGGCACCGGAGCCGACGATCACCACAACGCTGGAGTCGTTCAGATCGAATTTTGCCATATGCGTTCTCCTGAACCGTTGGTGAGCCTTAAGCCTTCGGCAGCCAGTCGATATCGGCAAAGCCGCGGTTGATGTAGCCGCCATGCTCGGCGGAGGAGCCTTCGTAGCCGAACCGCGGCCAGACCTCTTTCTGGTTGTAGAGCGACACGATCAGATCGCCGCGCACCTTCTGGAAGAAGTCGCTCTGCTCGATCTCCTTCAGCAGCACAACGCGGTCGGCCTCCCAGGGCACTTCGGCGTAAGCCATCTTGTGGCGATCGCGCGCGTTCTGATCGAGCCGCGTAATGCCCTCGCTGATCAGCGACTTGACGGCGGGGTCCTTGGCCGCCTTGCCGTCCCACGGCTTGATGGCGGTGATGTAGTAGCTGTCGCCGAGGACGTCGTGCGGATAGATGTCGCGCGCGACCTTCAGCAGCGTCTTCATCATCGCGGGCGAAAGCGTGCTGGCATCATCGGCCCAGGCGCCCTCGATGCTGCCGGCGAGGCCGGTGGCAACTGCCGCGACCGGCATGGCGGTCGCCGCGCCCTTGAGAAAGACGCGGCGGCTGTGCTTGCTTCGACGATCGACTTCTCTCATGGCATTTCCTCCTTCGATTTTCGTGATTTGATTTTTTTATTTGATTAGTTGAAACGTCCGCCGCGCTGGATCACCTCGATCTTGTAGCCATCGGGATCGCTGACGAAGAAGAATCGCGCCAGCGTTTTGCCGTCGTGCCTGAAGTCGCGCAGCGGTCCCGGTGCGAGCTTCTCGCGCTCGAAGCGGGCATGTTCGGCATCGAGATCCTCGACCACCACGGCGATATGTCCATAGCCATCGCCGAGCTGGTACGGCTCCTCGCGATCGAAATTCACCGTCAGCTCCACTTCGAAAGGTGAGGAGGGGTGACGCAGATAGATCAGAGCAAAGTCCGGAAACTTCAGATGGTCGGCGACCTCTAAGCCGAAGGCGCGCTTGTAGAAGTCCAGCGAGCGGGCCTCGTCGAGCACGCGGATCATGGAATGCACTGGCTTCGCCATTCAGTTCAGCTCCTTCAAGTAGGCAATGATGGCCGCGCGCGTCTCGGGCTTCGCCTGCCGATAGGCCATGACCACGCCGGGAATGACGGCTTGCGGGTTGGTCAGCCAGGCATCGAGCCTTGCGTCGTCCCAGACGAAGTCCGCATTCGCCAAGCCTTCTGAATAGTGAAAACCGTCGACCTTGCCGGCGGGCCCGCCCACGGTCTTGACCAGCGGGGGACCTTGCCGCGCCGGTTCTGACAGGCTCGTGGTGTGGCACACCGCGCATTGCTGCTTGAAGAGCGTCGCGCCATTCGGCGGCTTTGCGGCCGGCAACGGCATTTGCGCGTCCGCAACCCGCACCACCAGCACCATTGCGGTGCACAATCCCAGCCCGACCGCGCGCATCGCCAAGAGCCCGACCATCCACGTCAATTTCAGCGTGCGCAAACTCTAGGCGGCGTCAGACGGACGGTGGTAGTAGCGGGCTGTTTCGCTGCGAGCGGAGGTCATCGCCGGTTGCGCATGTTCCGCGCCGCCGCATATGAGGAGCACAATTCCGCGAAACCGCCGTCAAATCCCTAAACGATCACCACACGATCCGGGTTGCATGACGACCGCGCCGCTTGAACTCTCTACGCGATGCAATGACCCGGTGCAGGCGAGCGGCGCAGCGAGCAGCCGAGCCATTCATCGCGAAAAAATCCAGGAGAAATGGATGAAGTTGGTGAAGACCTCGATGATCGCATGCGCTCTCTCGGCTCTCATTGCCGCGCCCGTTCTCGCGCAGGGTGCACCACCCGATGCCAAGACGCGCGGTACCGTGCAAGGCAAACCCATGCAAGGCGGCACGATGGGCAGCGGGGATGAAGATCTCAGCGCGCAGCCGGGCGCTGCCGGCGAGAAGACGGGCATGAAGTCGACCAAAGGCACCAAGGGCACGGCCGGCACCACCGGTAGCGCTGCGCATAAGGGAACCGCCGACGATTCCACGACGGGCGGTGCGGCCCCAGCCAAGCGTTACTAGTCCCACCGGGTGAAGCAAGCAGACTCCGGTCGCCCTGCGGCCGGAGTTTTTTGACTGGGTCTGCCTTGCTAGTCGTCGAAGCGCCCGCCGCCTCGCCCTGCCTTGACGTCGCTGCGGCGCTTCTTGCCTTCGAGCCGGCGCTGCTTGGAGGCGAAGGTCGGCCGCGTCGCGCGCCGCGGTGTCGGCCGCACCATGGCCTGGCGCAGAATCTCGACGAGCCGGTCGATGGCGTCCTGCCGGTTGCGCTCCTGGGTGCGGAAGCGCTGCGCCTGGATCACGATCACGCCGTCCTTGGTCATGCGCTGTCCCGCAAGCCGGGCAAGGCGCAAGCTGGCATCCTCCGGCAGGGTCAGCTTGCGCGTATCGAAGCGCAGCTGAGCCGACGTCGCGACCTTGTTGACGTTCTGGCCTCCGGGACCGGAGGCGCGGACAAAGCCGATCTCGATGTCGTCCTCGTTGATGACAAGATCGCGGGATATCCGCAGCATGGTGGCACCATTCCTGATGTCCGGACATACCGCGGACACCAGCCTTCAGCAATGGCGCATCATGGCAGACGCAAATGGCCGGACCAGCCCGGCCATTTCAGGAAACGTACAGAAGAAGTCAGTTCGACTTCGTCGCCGGCGCTGCTACGGGCTGTGCGGCGGCCTGCGGCGCGCGGCCGACGACGACGGTCAGCAGCCCCTGGCCCCAGAGGCGCTTGGCGGCCGCCTTGGCGTCGTCCAGAGATACGGCGTCGACGATGCCGTTGCGCTTCTCGATATAGTCGATCGGGAGCTTGTCCTGCTGGTATTGCAGCAGCGCCTGCGCGAGCTTCGAGGAGGTATCCAGCGCCAGCATCTGCGAGCCCTTGAGGTAGGACTTGGCCTCGTCGAGCTCCTTCTGCGTCGGGCCCTCGTCGGCGATGCGGCGCACTTCCTTGTCGATGGCGTCGGTGGTGTCGCCGGCGCGGTCGGCGCGCGTGCCGGTGTTGCCGATGAAGACCGCCGAATGTTCCATCCACAGCAGGGACTCGAACACCGAATAGGCCAGCCCGCGCTTCTCGCGGACCTCGCGATAGAGCCGCGAGGACAATCCGCCGCCGCCGAGGATGTGGTTGACGATATAGGCGGCCATGAAGTTCGGATCGCTGCGCTTCACGCCGGGGCCGCCGAAGGTGATCACGGTCTGCGGCACGTCGAGCGGCACGAAGGCGCGCTGCGGTGGTTTTGCGGCCTCGACGTCGGCGACCGGCGTGAGGTTGGCCTTGGCGGGCAGGGCGCCAAACGTGTGATCGAGCAGCTTGCCGAGGGTCTCCGAATCGACGTCGCCGACGACCGCGATCTTCAGTCCATCCTTTGCGAGCACCCGGGCGACATAGTCCTTCAGGTCGTTGACCGTGATGGTCGGCACGCTGTCGAGGTTGCCGTTGGTCTGCCGGCCATAGGGATGATCTCCGAAGGCGACCTCCAGGAATTTGCGGCTCGCCAGTGAGGTCGGGTTGGTGGTCTCGCGGCGTAGGCCCGAGACGACCTGTGAGCGGATGCGTTCGACATCGGCGGCGTCGAAATGCGGCGAGGTCAGCGCGCTCCTGAGCAGGTCGAAGGCTTCGTCCTTGTTGTCGCGCAGCATCCGCAGGCTGCCGCGGAACGTATCGCGGGTGGCGCTGAAGGAGAGCTCGATGGCGCGGCGGTCGAGCCGCTCATGGAAGGTTTTGGAGTCGAGATCGCCGGAGCCTTCGTCGAGGAGATCGCCGACCAGATTGGCCACGCCGGATTTGTCCTTGGGATCCTGCGCCGAGCCGCCGGCAAAGGAATACTCCATGGCAATCAGCGGTACGGTCGCATCCTGTACGAACCAGGCCTCGAAGCCGCCCGGCGAAATCAGGTGCTGGATTTTTGCAGCCGCCTGTGATGGCGAGACCGTCGCCAGCGCGAGTGCCGCGCCAGTGGCAAGGGAGAATGCAAAGCGTCGAAAGAAAAGATAGGTCACGAACGCTTCTCCTCGCGCTTGGCGGCACCGGTGTCCTTGATCAGATAGCCCGTCACCGAGCGCTTCTTCTCAAGCCATTTCTGCGCAACGGTGCGGATCTGCTCGGCGGTGACCGCGCGAATGCGGTCCGGCCAGCTCCTGATGTCCTCGATCGACAGACCCGTGGTCAGCGCGCCGCCATACCAGCGCGCCAGCACCGCCTGGTTATCCTGGGCATAGATCGCTTCCGCAATGAGCTGGGTCTTCACGCGCTCCAGGTCTTCGGCGCGAATGGGGTTCTGCGCGACGTCGGCAATGACGCCGTCGATCACCTGCTCGACGTCTGCGAAGCTGACGCCGGGCTTCGGCGAGGCCGTCACCGCAAACTGGGTCGGATCCAGCGAGATGCTGGAATAGCTGGCGCTGGCGGAAACGGCGAGCTGCTTGTCGACGACGAGGGCGCGGTAGAGATAGGAGTTGCTGCCGCTGCCCATCAATTGCGCGAGCGCGTCGAGGGCTGCGCTCTCGCCGGCCGCCGCCGTGGTTGCCGAGGGCACGAGGTAATAGCGGCGCAGGCTCGGCTGCTCGACGCGCGGATCCGATAGCGTGACGGTGCGCGGTGCGGCCGGGTCAGGCTCCTGCGGACGGACGCGGCGCGCCGGGATCGCGGGCTGGGCCGGAATGGAGCCGAAATTGCGCTCTACCAGCGGGCGCACGTCGGCGGCCTCGACGTCGCCGGCGATCACCAGGATCGCGTTGTTCGGCGCGTAGAAGCGGCGGTAGAAGGCGAGCGCGTCCTCTCGATTGAGCTTCTCGATCTCCTGGTGCCAGCCGATGACCGGCCGGCCATAGGGATGGTTGAGATAGAGCGCGGCCATGATCTGCTCGTTCAGGCGTGCGTCAGGGCTGTTGGCGACGCGCATGTTGTACTCTTCGAGCACCACGTCGCGTTCGGGCAGCACGTTCTCGTCCTTGAGGATCAGGCCGGTCATGCGGTCGGCCTCGAACTCCATCATGGTCGGCAACTGCTCGCGCGGCACGCGCTGGTAATAGTTGGTGTAGTCGACCGAGGTCGAGGCGTTCTCGTTGCCGCCGACGCGGAGCACGGTCTGGGAGAATTCGCCGACCGGATGCTTCGAGGTGCCCTTGAACATCAGGTGCTCGAGGAAGTGCGCGAGCCCGGACTTGCCCGGCGTCTCGTCGGCCGAGCCGACCTTGTACCAGATCATCTCGGTGACAACGGGGGTACGGTGATCGGGGATCACCACGACCTGCATGCCGTTGCTGAGCGTGAAGCTGGCGGGTGGCGCCGATGTTACCGTGGTCTGGGCGAGGGCCGTGCCGGCCGTCAGGACACCCGTCGAAAGCAGCGCGGCAAGGAGGCAGGCAGCCGATCGGTGAGAGGACATCATGATCCTTATGAAGGGCCGAGCCCGGATGTCCGGCTCGGAGGCACGGCATGCTACACCGCGCGGCTGAGGCTTCGCGTCACGAAGCAGAGAACCAAGCTCGTAGGCAAGTTACTGATAAGCAATTTGCAGACCGCGTCCGGCGTGCAGAAACCGCCGGTGCCAGGTTCGCGCCTGTCGGAATGTCGCGGTGGCGAGGCGCTATTGTTCCTTATCCTTGCCCGACATGATGTCGAAATAGGTCCGGCGCGACTTATCCGGCCCGGCACCATAGGCGTAGTTCGGCGACGGCGTCTGGTATCCCGGCGGCGGCTCGACCAGCGACGAGCGCGGCGGCTCGGTCGTGAACTGCTTCTCTTCGGAGCTGTTGCCGCCCTTCATCATGTTCCACAGGCCGCCGCTGAAACCGAGTTGGGCGGGGCTGAGCGACGGGTTGGCGTTGGTGCCAGGCTGAATGGGATCGTTGCTCGTACGCTCGGGGGCGGCCGTCTTGCCGGCGTTCATCTCGGCGGGTGTCAGCGGCTGGGCGGCCTGCCAGTTCTCCGTCGCCTTGGTGACCTTCTTCCGCGCGGCGATGGCCTCCTTGCGGCGCTTCTCCTCGGGATCCTTGGGCCAGTTCGGCGCATTCTTGGCCTGGGTCGCGGGCGGCGGCAGGTCGAGCTTGGGCGGCACCACCAGCGGCGAGCGCTCGCGGTATTCGATGCCGGGCTTTTCCATGCTCTTGGCGCCGATGCCGGACATCAGATTGTCGATGAGCTTCTCTTCGAAGGTCATGTCGTCGTCATCGGCATCGTCGCCGTCACCGGCGCGGGCAGCGCCTGCCGACATCACGAGACCGATGCCGAGTGCGACAGCGGACAATTTCAACGCCCGCCAAAACCCCCCTTTGGGGTCTCGACCCATCGAACCGCTGGTCTCGGAGCTGCGCATCACTGTACCTGTTCCAAATTGTGGCAGATGGCCGCTCGCGCGCGGCCGACCCTCGCAAAGCAGGGTTCCGCCCGCCGGTTCGTATCTGCCGGGATCAGGGCGCTTTTGCGGCGGGTACCCCCAGGAAGGAATCATACAATAGCGCCGCCACCCCAGCAACGATGGCCACGTCCGCCAGGTTGAAGACGTACCAATTATAGGTATTTCCGCCGATCTCGGCATGAAACAGAGCGAAATCGACCACCGCGCCATAGGCGAAGCGGTCGATGCCGTTGCCGATGGCGCCCCCGATGATCAGCCCGAGCGCGACGGTCGCAAGGAGGGTGTGCGAGCGGGCCATCCAGATCGCCAGCGCGACCACCGCAATGACCTTGACGGCCATCAGCGCGATCTGCGCCGCCTGGCCGTCGTTCTGGAGCCAGCCGAAGCTGATGCCGATGTTCCAGGCCAGCACCAGATCGAAGAATGGCGTCACCCTCACCACGCCGCGATGGGCGAGGTCGAACACGTTCAGCAGCCAGAGCTTAGAGGCCTGATCGGCCACCAGCGTGACCACGGCCGAGAGGATGCCGGCGCGGAGCGGGGTCATGGCCGGGGATCAGACCCCCACTCCCAGCGCCTTCCATTCGCGCAGCGCCTTGGCATCGCGCGGGGTGACGTCGGGGTATTCAGGGTCTTCACCGACCGTCGGCGAGATCTTCCAGGAGCGGGCGCACTTCGTGCCGACCGCCTTCTCGACCACGACGGCGACGCCGGGCACGGCATCGAGACGGAATGCATTGGCCGGCGCCTCACCCTCGCGCACCTCATAGTTCGAGGTGATGCAGATTTCGGCGAGGTCGGTGTCGAACAGCGTGGCCAGCATGTCTCGGTCGGCGACGTAGATCACGGGCGAAGCCTCCAGCGAGGAGCCGATGTTCTTGGCGGCGCGTTCGAGTTCCAGCGCACCGGTGACGACGCGGCGGACGTTGCGGATCGTCTCCCACTTCGCGGCGAGCTTGTCGTCGCGGAGCTTCTCAATATCCTTCGGGAACTGCGTGAGATGCACCGAGGGCTCACCCTCGGGCCTGTACATCTGCCAGGCCTCCTCCGCAGTGAAGCTCAGGACCGGCGCCAGCCATTTCAGGATCGCGTTGCACAACAGGTCGATCGTGGTCAGGGCCGCCTTGCGCGCCGGCGAGGACGGCGGATCGCAATAGAGCGTGTCTTTGCGGATGTCGAAATAGAATGCCGACAACTCGCTGTTGAGGAACGCCGACAGGGTCGCGACCACCGTCTTGTAGTCGAACTCCTGATAGGCCTTGCGGATCACGTCTGCGCGCACTGCGAGCTCGTGCAGCATCAGCCGTTCGAGCTCCGGCATGTCGACGGGCGCGACCGCGTCGGCCGGCTTGTAGTGATACAGCGTGCCGAGCATCCAGCGCACGGTGTTGCGCAGCTTGCGATAGGTCTCGACCGTGTTCTTCAGGATTTCCGGGCCGATGCGCTGGTCGTCGGTGTAGTCGCAGGCGGCGACCCAGAGCCGCAAAATGTCGGCGCCGGATTCCTTGATGACCGATTGCGGCGCGATGGTGTTGCCGAGCGACTTCGCCATCTTGCGACCGTGCTCGTCCTGGGTAAAGCCATGGGTCAGCACGATGTCGTAGGGCGCGCGTCCCCGCGTGCCGCAGCTTTCCAGCAGCGAGGAGTGGAACCAGCCGCGGTGCTGGTCCGATCCTTCCAGATACATCACTGTGTCTTTGCCGCCGTCGACCTTGCGCTTGATGCCGGCGAGGCCGGGGAAGTGCACCGGATCTTCGAGCACGAAAGCGTGCGTCGAACCGGAATCGAACCAGACGTCGAGGATGTCGTCGACCTTCTGCCAGTCCTCATTCGCACGCGCGCCGAGGAATCGCTCGCGCGCGCCTTGCGCGTACCAGGCGTCGGCGCCTTCGGTCTCGAAGGCTTCGCCAATGCGCGTGTTGACGGCCTCGTCCTGGAGGATCTCGGCGGAGCCGTCACCCTTCTCGCGGACGAACACGGCGATCGGCACGCCCCAGGCTCGCTGGCGCGAGATCACCCAGTCGGGGCGCGATTCGATCATGCCGTTGATGCGGTTCTCGCCCGACGGCGGCACCCATTGCGTCACCGAGATCGCGTGCAGCGCGCGGCCGCGCAGCGTGTCGCCGCTCTTCGTCTTGCCACCCGTCGCGATGTCCTTGTCCATCGCGATGAACCATTGCGGCGTGTTGCGGAAGATCACCGGCTTCTTGGAGCGCCAGGAATGCGGATATTGATGCTTGAGCCGGCCGCGTGCGAGCAGCATGCCTCTTTCGACGAGCGCCTTGATCACGGACTCGTTGGCATCGCCCTTCTCGCCCTTGTCGTTGATGACGCGCTTGCCGGCGAAGCCGGGGGCGTGATCGGTATAGGCGCCGTTCTCGTCAACGGTGTAGGGGATCGCCGTGTTGATGCCGCGCGCATCGAGCTCGCGCGCCTGCGCCATCCAGGCGTCGAAGTCCTCGCGGCCATGGCCGGGCGCCGTGTGCACGAACCCGGTGCCGGTGTCGTCGGTGACGTGGTCGCCAGGCAGCAGCGGCACGATGAACTCGTAGCCGCCGGCAAGGCCCTTCAGCGGATGGGCGCATTCGATCGCGTCCATGGTGTCGCCGGGGACGTCGCGCACCTTCTCATGGGCCGTCACGCGCGCCTGCTTGAAGACTTCTTCAGCGAGCGCGTCGGCGAGGATCAGGAGATCGCCGGTCTTGGCCCAATTGTCAGCGGGCGCGTCCGTCACCTTGTACAGGCCGTAGGCGATCTTCGGCGAGAACGAGATGGCGCGGTTGCCGGGCAGAGTCCAGGGCGTGGTGGTCCAGATCACGACGTTTGCGGAGGCAAGTGCGCCGTGCGCGGGCGACGTGACCGGGAATTTCACCCACACCGTATCGGACGTGTAGTCCTCGTATTCCACCTCGGCCTCGGCCAGCGCGGTCTTCTCGACCACGCTCCACATCACTGGCTTTGAGCCGCGATAGAGCGTGCCGTTGGCGGCGAATTTCATCAGTTCGCGTGCGATCTGGGCTTCGGCTGGATAGCTCATGGTGGCGTAGGGATGATCCCAATCGCCGATCACGCCCAGGCGCTTGAACTCCTCGCGCTGCACGCCGAGCCAGTGGGTCGCATAGGCGCGGCATTCCCGGCGGAAATCGATCATCGCGACGCTGTCGCGGAAGTCCGGCTTCTGCTTGCCCTTCTTGCGATAGTGCTCCTCCTCGACCTTCCATTCGATCGGCAGGCCGTGGCAGTCCCAGCCCGGCACGTAGTTGGAATCGAAGCCGAGCATCTGCTGGCTCTTGGTGACGAGATCCTTGAGGATCTTGTTCAGCGCGGTGCCGATATGGATGTTGCCGTTGGCATAGGGCGGGCCGTCATGCAGCACGAACTTGTCGCGGCCCTTCGCGTTTTCGCGCAGCTTCTCGTAGAGGCCGATCTCGTACCAGCGCTTGAGGATCTCCGGCTCGCGCTGCGGCAGGCCGGCGCGCATCGGGAATTCGGTCTGCGGCAAATAAAGGGTCTTCGAATAGTCTTTGGCGTCGGACTTTTGCGGCTTTTCGGACATGAGGCTGACTGGCTCGGAAGGGCGCGGGAATGGATGGCGAACGGAATCGCGGGGGTGAGACGACGAAATCCCGGTCTTGCGCCGAGCCGAAGGCTCAGGCGGAAGCCGGGCTGCTAATTCCTATGATGCGCCGCGCAAACATGGGCTCTCCATAGCAGCCGGGCGGAGGAAGCGCAAAAGGTTCGGCGAGCCGTTTTCGGTCTCAATCGATCGCGCCAAGCCGCGGAAACGCGTTCGGGGCGGCGGCCAGCATGGCCTTGGCGCGGGCGGAATCGTCGTCCATCTGGCGGATCAGGGCATCCAAGCTGTCGAATTTCAGCTCCTCGCGGATGAAGCCGACGAAAGCGCAATCGAGGGTCTGGCCGTAGAGGTCGCCCTTGAAGTCGAACAGGAAGATTTCCAGCAGCGGGGCGCCATTGTCGAAAGTCGGGCGGCGGCCGAAGCTTGCCACCCCGTCCAGGCGCTCGGTGCCGCGACCGACCCGCACGGCGTAGATGCCGTGCTTGAGGCCGCAATTGGCATCGAGACGGATATTGGCGGTGGGATAGCCGAGGTCGCGGCCACGCTTCTCGCCGTGGACGACCTCGCCGGTGACGAACCAGGGGCCGCCGAGCATGGTGGTGGCGTCGTCGAGCTGGCCTTCGGCGAGCGCGATCCGGATGGCGCTGGAGGAGACCGGCCGCTCGTCGATATCGACATGCGGCTGGACGTCGATCTCGATGCCCAGCCGGGGCGCCTCGTTGGCCAGCAGGCTCGGCGAGCCGACCCGTCCCTTGCCGAAATGGAAGTCGTAGCCGACGGCTATGCCGCTCACCCCGAGACGCCCGATCAGGTCATGGTGAATGAAATCTTGCGCGCTGGTCCCAGCCCTGGCCTTGTCGAACGTCATGACCACGGCGCCGGCAAGCCCGGTGCCGGCCAAAAGCCGCAGCTTGGCCCGCTCATCCGTCAGTCGGAATTGCGGGGTGTTGGGGCTGAAGAACCGGCGCGGATGCGGCTCGAAGGTCAATGCCAGCGCAGGGCGGCCATGCGTCCGGCCCATTTCCAGGGCCGCTGCGATCACCGCGCGATGGCCGAGGTGAACGCCGTCGAAATTGCCCATGGCAACCACGGCGCCCCTCAAAATCGCGGAATCCGGCGTGGAGTCGCGGATAACGGTAAAATGCGGGACCATCAGGGGAATTCTCGAAGCGGCAGGACCGATCGGACCGTGGCTTGACCGGCTGGATGAAGTCAAGCGGCAGGGCGGCGGCCGCATTGGAACATGATTTCAGTCCTTCGCAGGCGCCCCCGATTAACGGGCTGTTTAACGCCTTGGTGCTAGTGCTTGGAACGCGGAACAGCGGGGCTGCGGCCCGGCGGGTCCGATCGTAATATTTCCTGGGTTTGCGTTGGGGGAGTCGAGATGGCGGTTGATTTGTCGATGTCGGTTCTGGTGGTTGATGACTACAGCACCATGATCCGTATCATCAGGAATCTCCTGAAGCAGCTTGGCTTCGAGAATATCGATGATGCAAGCGACGGTTCGGCGGCGCTGAACAAGATGCGTGGCAAGAAGTACGGGCTCGTGATCTCCGATTGGAACATGGAGCCGATGACGGGTTACGACCTGCTGCGCGAGGTGCGCGCGGATCCGAACCTCGCCACCACGCCTTTCATCATGATCACCGCGGAATCGAAGACCGAGAACGTGATCGCGGCCAAGAAGGCCGGCGTGAACAACTACATCGTCAAGCCGTTCAACGCGGCGACGCTGAAGACCAAGATCGAAGCGGTCTTCCCGGACATGGCGAGCGCGTAAGCGCGGGCCTGACCGAACAACAATCTTCCATCAGAAGCGTCATGCCCGGGCTTGTCCCGGGCATTCACGTTTGTGGACGCGCAGGGAAGACGTGGATGGCGGGGGCGCACGGCCGAGCGGCAGCGACGCCGTCGTTCTGACGGCTATGCCCGGCCATGACGGCGATTGCTCTCAGAAACTGGTCTAAGCTCGCGTCGTTTCGACGCCGCCGTCACCACTTCAATTCGCGCATCAGAGCCTTCGGTGGGTGGCCGAACAACTCCATCACCGATTTCGGGTCGAGCTGGTCGAGGCCCTCGAACTCCTCGGCATGGATGCCGCGGGTGACGAACAGGCAGTCGATGCCGAATTCGCGCGCGCCGGTGAGGTCGGTGCGGACGGAATCGCCGATTGCCAGTACCTTCTTCCGGTCGATCTGATGGCCCTGGCGCTCGCCGGCGAGCGCCATTGCGCGCTCGTAGATCGGGCGATGCGGCTTGCCGTAGAAGATCACCTCGCCGCCGAGTTCGCGGTAGAGTTCCGCGATCGCGCCGGCGCAATAGATCAGCCGGTCGCCGCGTTCCACCACGATATCAGGGTTGGCGCAGACCAGCGTCAGCTTGCGCTCGCGCGCTTTCAGCATCATGCCGCGATAGTCTTCCGCCGTTTCGGTCTCGTCGTCAAAGAGGCCGGTGCAGACGATGTAGTCGGCTTCTTCCAGCGGCGCGGTCGTCGCATCGAGGCCGCGATAGATCGAGTTGTCGCGCTCGGGTCCGAGCCAGAACATCTTGCGGCCGGGATGCGCGGCGACATAGAGCCGCGTCAGGTCGCCCGACGAGACGATCGCATCATAGGTCTGGTCGGCGACGCCGAGCTTGCGCAATTGCCGTTGGACGGAGTCGGCCGGGCGCGGCGCATTGGTGATCAGGATCACCGTACCGCCATGGCTCCGATAGGTGTGCAGCGCCTCGCAGGCCTCGGGGAAGGATTCCAGGCCGTTGTGGACGACGCCCCAGATGTCGCTGAGCACCACGTCTACGCCGCCCACGAGCTCGCGCAGGCTTTGGGCGAAATGCAGCGTGGTCATGATGCGTGCGGCCGATCAGATGCGGCGCGCGAGCGCCGCGTTGCCGGTGGTGCGCTGTGACGGAGGCGCGGCCGGCGTCGCGCCTGGGCTGGGGGAAGCGGAGCCATTGGATCCCTGAATATCCTGCGCCTGGTGCGGCGAGGTCCCGCCGGTAGCAGAAGCTCCGTCCGGCCGCAATGGCCGGGGCGGCGCGAACAGGAATCCCTGGCCGAACCGCACGTCATAGTCGAGCAGGTCCACCACCGCGCGCTCGCCCTCGATCCGTTCGGCGATCAGGTCGATGCCGAAGCGGCCGAGCAGGTCGGACAGGTCCGAGGGATGGATGTCCGAGGTCGATGCCTGCCTGGGGTCGAGCAGGAGGGACGCCGGCACTTTGATAAAGCGCACGCCGCGGTCGGCGAGCTCGCGCGGCTCGATCCTGAGGTCCGTGACATGGTCGATCGAGAAGCGGAAACCGCGCTGGGCGAGCGCCGCGAGATTCTCGGTCTCGGCCGGGCCGAGATTGCGGAAAGTCGACTGCTTGAACTCCAGCACCAGCGATGGCGCCAGCGCCCGGTTGGCTTCGAGGAAGTCGAGGCACTGTGCAAAGACGGTGGAATTGCCGAGCGTGGAGGCCGCGACGTTGCAGAACAGGCCGACATCGTTGTTGCGCACCATCAGGCGCCGCAGCACCTGCACACAGCGCAGCATCACCATGTTGTCGATGCGCCCGATCAGCCCGGAGGCCTCGGCGATGCTGATGAACTCCTCGGCGGCGATCAGCTGGTCGCGTTCGTTGCGCAGGCGCGTCACGGCCTCGTAGAACCGCACCTTGCGCTGCGGCAGCGTCACCATCGGCTGCAGAAAGATATCGATGCGGTTCTCGTCGATCGCGTTGCGAAGCATCGCCAGCAACTGGGTCTGGTTGCGTCCATCGGCCGCTTGAAACGAATTGGCGGTCTGAACCGCCGGCGCAGCCCGCGGCGGCGCTGCCGGGAGCGGGGGAGGGGGAGGGGCAACTGGCCGCTCCTCAGGCATTGCGATCAGGTCGATGGGCGCCTCCGGTTCCGGCCTCGCGACCGGGATCGGGCTAGAGGCCGGCGCGGGCGCGTTGCCGGCCAGCAGATCCTCATGGGTGGACACGGTGGTGGCGAGCTGCCTGACCAGGCTGCCGAGCTCGTTGATCTCGCCGACCACCGACTGGATGCGGTCGGAGTTGGTCGAATTTGACGAGGCGATGCGCCCCTCGATCGCAGCGAGCCGGCGGCCGAACTCGGCGACCTGGCGGGCGAGGTCGGCAGTGCCGCGCGACAAATCGGCGATCTGACCGCCGACGTCGCTGCGGTCGCGCAGCCGCATCGAGACTGCGTTGTAGAGGATCAGGAAGGTCAGCGCGGTCAGCGCCACGATGGCGGATTCGGTTCCGCTGATGCCGGCGACCGAGTAGAGGACAAGCCCGAGTGAGGCGGCGACCAGAACCATGCAGATGGCGATGAAGATCGTCGAAATGCGAATCATGCCGCGCGTTACGCCTTAAAGAGCTGACTGCCTCACCCGGGAAAACACGGGTCAATGTGCGAACCCGTCACGCCTCATGCTCCCCCAAGCGAGGCGACCTTAACATCATTGTTGATTCGAGGGGATAGCGGCCTGTTCGCAGCTCACCTCAAAAGGGCGCAGCGGCGCCGACCGTGTCGGCCGAGACGGCCTCGCGGCTGCCGAGGGGCTTGGGTCGGCCGGTTGTCGTATCCCGCAGGGTCTGCCGCTCGATTTCCGAGTTCAGCTCGGCCCCGAACATGATGACGATGGCGGACATCCACATCCACATCATCAGGCCGATCGCCGCGCCGAGCGAGCCGTAGGTCGCGTTGTAATTGGCGAAGGCCGAGAGATACCAGGACAACAGCGCCGAGCCGGCAATCCAGAGGATGGCGGCCGTTACCGCGCCGAGGCTCAGCCATTGCCAGCGCGGCGCATCGCGGCTGGGTGCGAAGCGGTAAAGGACGGCGAGCGCCACGAGCAGGATCAGGAACAGGAGCGGCCATCGTGCCAGCGCCACGATCAACTTGCTTTCGGGTGCCATGCCGAGATGATTGAGCGCGAGCGGGAAGGCGACCACGGCAGCGACCATCAGCAAGAGCGCGGCGATCCCGCCGACCGTGAAGGCCAGCGACACCAGGTTCAGCTTGATGAAGCTGCGCTTCTCGCGCTCCTCATAGGCGACGTTGAGGGCGTCGAAGATGGATTTCACCCCGGCATTGGCACTCCAGATTGCGAGCACGAGGCCGGACAGGAAGGCTGCGCCCAGCGCCGTATGGCCGTTCGAGACCACGCGCGCGACCTGATCTTCGACGATCTGGAACGCGCCCTCGGGCAGCATCATCGCAAGCGTCTGAAGGTTGTCACTGATCGTCGAGGGATCGGCGAATAGCCCGTAAGACGAGACGAGTGCGGTCACGGCGGGAAAGATCGCGAGCAGCCCGAAGAAGACGACGCCGCCGGCGGTCGCAAGCAGGCGATCCTCGTCGATGCGCTGATAGGTGCGCCAGAAGATATCCTTCCAACCGGCCCAAGGGATTGCGAAGGGGCTCTTCGAGCGCCGGCCGTGGCCGGGCTGCGTGGCTGCGCCTGCAGGGCTCGTTTCCGGTGAACTTGCTTCATGATTGCGATGGCCTTGCGGAGGCCCCGACCGGATGAGGCCGGACTCCTGAAAGTAGCGTTCCGCAGTCAGCACGAAGACGGCCGTGGCGGCGACCAGCAACACACTGTCGAGCTGCTCGGCGTGCCGCGCTGCCATTTCAGGCGTCCAATCCGTGACCGTGCCGCCGCCGGCGCGCGGCCGTGAAGCCCAGCAGCCCGACGGCTGCGAGCATCAGGCCAAGCTGCACGGGCCGGTTGGTCCGAGCCGACAGGGCGTTGCCGCCATGGCCGCGTTCGCCCGGCGCGAGCGGCACCAGCGGAATCGTGGTCGCGACCTCTTTCACCGCCTGCTTGACCGTTCCGCGTGGGATCCGCGGGGTCGCGATCGCAACGCGCATACGGCTGGCAAGCGGCACGATTGGCTTGGTCCGACGCTTCATTTGGGCCAAAGCCGCCCCGGCGCAGGATCCGGCCAGCACCAGGAGCACGGCCGCGACGGCACCAAAACCCCAGAATTGTCCGTAGGTGATTGCAATCCAGCGGTAGAGGGCGATCAGGCCGACAAAGAAGGTTGCGATCACGAACAGCCCAGCCACGGCGAACAGTCCCGCCGCGACCGCATAGGACGTCGCCCGTCCCGTGGCCTGGCTGGTGCGGTCGCGCATGTATGATTGCGCGGCGCGCTTGAGATGGTTGAGCTTGAGCGCCATGCCGGCGCGCAGCAATTCACCCGATGGCGCAAGCATGCAGACATCCTCCGAGAGCGAGACGTTCGTCGGGGGATGAACGTGGCGGAATTTGACTTGTTCCGCCGGAGCGCAATTGCGGTAATGGATCAGCCGAGATCGGCGGCTGCGATCCAGAATACCTCGCCCGCGGATTCCTCGGTGTCCAGCCAGAGCAGCGGCAGTTCCGGAAAGGCCTCGTCGACCAATTCGCGGCCGCGGCCGATCTCGCAGATCAGCCCGCCACCCGGTGTGAGGTGGTCGGGCGCGTCGCGCAGGATCCGGCGCACCACATCGAGACCGTCGGCACCGCCGTCGAAGGCGAGCTTCGGCTCGGCCCGGCATTCCGGCGGCAGCGCCGCCATGCCTTCCGCATCGACATAAGGCGGGTTGGTGATGATCAGGTCGTAGCGCGCCTCGCCGAGCGGGGCGAACAGGTCACCGCGATGCAGGCTGATGCGTTCATCCAGCCCGTGCTCGCCGACATTGCGCGCGGCCACCTCGAGCGCGCCCTTGGAGATGTCGATGGCGTCGACTGCGGCGTTCGGGAAATGATGCGCGGCGAGGATCGCGAGACACCCTGAGCCCGTGCAGAGATCGAGCACGCGCTCGACGGCCGTGGGATCGTCGATCAGCGAGCCCGCCTCGCCTTCGCCGCCGAAATGCGACTCCAGCAGTTCGCCGATGAAGGAGCGCGGAACGATCACGCGTTCGTCGACATAGAAGGGCAAGCCGCGCATGTAGATCTTGTTGACGAGATAGGCGGCCGGCTTGCGCGTGGTGACGCGCTTATGGATGAGGTCGAGGACGGTATTGCCCTCCGCGGCCGTGACGCGCGCGTTGGCAAAAACCTCGAACTGCTCGGGATGCAGATGCAAGGCTTCACAGACCAGGAAGGCCGCTTCGGCGACCGGATCGGTCGTGCCATGGGCAAAAGCGAGCCTGGCCTCGATGAAGCGGCTCACACCGTAGCGGACGAAATCGATCAGCGTCAGAAGCTCGCCGCGGCCGACCTTTGCGAGCTTTGGCGCGGCGCGGCTGCGCGCAGCCTTCTTGGATGCTCTTGCCATCAGGATCGGGTCCAGCGTGCGGCCGCCTCTTCGTCGCGGGCCTGGGCCTCGACCCAGCCGTCGCCGGCGGCGCTCTCTTCCTTCTTCCAGAACGGCGCGTTGCTCTTGAGGTAATCCATCAGGAATTCGGCGGCCTGGAACGCCGCCTGGCGGTGCTGCGAGGCCGTCAGCACCAGCACGATGTTCTGCCCCGGCATGAACCGCCCGACGCGGTGGATGATGGTGACGCCATTCAGCGGCCAGCGCGATGTAGCTTCGTCGGCATGTCGTTTGATCTCGTCTTCCGCCATGCCGGGATAGTGCTCGAGCGTGAGCGCGGCGATGTTCGCGCTGTCCTCGTCGCCGCGGCAGATTCCGGAAAAGCTCACGACCGCGCCGATGTCGGTACGGCCCTTGGTCAGGATCGCGATCTCGCGCGCGATGTCGAAATCGTCTTCCTGGATACGGATCGTGACGGGGCAGGTGGTGACGGCAAGGGTCATGGCCTAACCACCGGTCATCGGCGGGAAGAACGCGATCTCGCGGGCGCCCGCGATCGCGGCGTCCGATTTGACATGGGCATGGTCGATCGCGGCGCGGATCACCTTCGGCTTCTCGAAGGCATAAGCATAGGCTTCGCTCCGGCCAGACAGCCAGGCGATCAGCTCCTCGACGGTGCGCACGGTCGCGGGCGGCTCGATGGTCTCCTCGGCCTTGCCGACGCGCTCGCGCACCCAGGCGAAGTACTTCACCTTCATCCCTCGTCCTCCTTGATGAGGTGATGGATGCCGGCGCGGAAATAATCGTAGCCGGTGTACATCGTGAGGATCGCCGAGGCCCACAGCAGCGCCAGTCCGATCATCGAGACCATGGGCACCACCTCATCGCCGGCCGGGCCAGCGAGCAGGAAGCCGATGGCGATGAGCTGAACGGTCGTCTTCCACTTCGCAAGCTTTGTCACGGGCACGCTCACCCGCAGCGCGGCGAGATATTCGCGCAGGCCCGAGACCAGGATTTCGCGGCACAGGATCACGATGGCGGCCCACAACGACCATCCATGAATGATGCCGTCGGCGGCCAGCATCAGCAGGCAGGAAGCGACCAGCAGCTTGTCGGCGATCGGATCGAGCATCCGGCCGAACGCCGATTGCTGATTCCAGATGCGCGCGTAATAGCCGTCGAGATAGTCAGTCACCGCGGCGGCGATGAAGATGGCGACCGCCAGCCAGCGCAGCCAGAGCGGGCCGTCCATGATCGACTGCGCGTAGATGCATCCGACCACGACCGGGATCGCGGCGATCCGGCCGTAGGTCAGGATATTCGGGAGGGACATCGCGCGGCTGGTCGTCCCTCGTGTCGTGGCGATGTTCATCCGTCCTACCAATACCGCTGGTGCTCTAAGGTCAACCGCCCGTCCCCAGATGGGGGCGGGATGCGACGACCATATGACCCGGTCCCCTTTAGTTCATCCCGGCTGGGGATGGAAATACTCGAAAATCCTGCGGGCGCTCTCCGCGCTCACCCCCGGAACCTTGCCGAGATCGACGATCGAGGCCCGCTCGATCTCCTTCAGAGTTCCGAAATGATGCAGCAAGGCACGTTTGCGTGACGGGCCGATGCCCGGAATCTCCTGCAAACCGGCCTCGCGGATGTCCTTCTTGCGCAGCGTGCGATGCGAGCCGATGACGAAGCGGTGCGCCTCGTCGCGCAGGCGCTGGATGAAGTAGAGCACGGGGTCGCGCGGCTCCAGCTTGATCGCCTCGCGCTCCGGCATGAACAGGGTTTCGCGGCCGGCATCCCGGTCCGGTCCCTTGGCGACCGACATCAACGACACCTGGGCCAGCCCCAGGGCTGCGAAGATCTCGCGGACGGCATTGAGCTGGCCGCGGCCGCCGTCGATGATCACGAGGTCCGGCCATTGCGGGAAGTCATCGTCCTTCGCCGTGGCCACGCTGACCTCGGGCGGATTGATCAGGCGCTTGAAGCGCCGCTCCAGCACCTCGCGCATCATCGCGTAATCGTCGCCGGGCGTGAGCCCTTCCGACTTGATGTTGAACTTGCGGTACTGGTTTTTCACAAAACCGTCGGGGCCGGCGACGATCATGGCACCGACGGCATTGGTGCCCTGGATGTGGCTGTTATCGTAGACTTCGATGCGCTTGGGCGCATGCGGCAGAGCCAGCGTCGTGGCCATGGCGTCCAGCAGGCGGCTCTGGGTCGCGGTGTCCGCGAGCTTGCGGCCGAGCGCCTCGCGCGCATTGGTCAGCGCGTGGGCGACCAGCTCCTTCTTCTCGCCGCGCTTGGGCGCGGTGACCTCGATCTTGTGGCCGGCCTTGATCGAAAGCGCGTTGGCGAGCAGCTCGCTCTCCTCGATCTCGTGCGAGAGCAGGATGTTTTTCGGCGGCGGCTTATCGTCGTAGAACTGGGCGAGGAAGGACCCCAGCACTTCTTCCGGCGTAAAGGTCTTCTCTGCGCGCGGGAAATAGGCGCGGTTGCCCCAGTTCTGTCCGGTGCGGAAGAAGAACACTTCGACGCAGGAGAAGCCGCCCTCCTGGTGGATGGCGAACACGTCGGCTTCTTCCACCGTGCGCGGATTGATGCCCTGCTGCGACTGGATCGCCGACAACGCGGCGAGGCGGTCGCGGTACAGCGCCGCGCTCTCGAACTCGAGCTCGCCGGAGGCCTTCTCCATCTCGGCGGCAAGCTCCTGCTTCACCGCACGGCTCTTGCCGGAGAGGAAGTCGGTCGCCTCGCGCACCAGCGTCGTATAGCCGGGGAAGTCGATCTCGCGCGTGCAGGGACCGGCGCAGCGGCGGATCTGGTAGAGCAGGCAGGGCCTGCTACGGCTCTCGAAGAAGGAATCGGTGCAGGAGCGGATCAGGAACGCGCGCTGCAAGGCGGTGATGGTGCGGTTGACGGCGCCGGCGGACGCGAACGGGCCGAAATAGCGGCCGGGGCGGGACTGCGCGCCGCGATGCTTGAGGATCTGCGGCGCCCAATGATCGCCGGTGATCAGGATATAGGGAAACGACTTGTCGTCGCGCAGCTGCACGTTGAAGCGCGGCCGGAGCTGCTTGATGAGGTTGGCCTCCAGCAGCAGCGCTTCGGTCTCGGTATTGGTCGAGACGATCTCCACGGTAACCGTGGCTGCGATCATGCGCAGGATACGCGCCGGCTGCGGCGCACTGAGGCGCGCATAGTTGGACAGCCGCTTTTTGACGTTCTTGGCCTTGCCGACGTAGAGCACGTCGCTGTTCGCGGCGAGCATGCGATAGACGCCAGGCGACGTGGGGGCGAGCCGAACCGCGCGCTCGATCGCCTCATGGCCGGTCGCCAGCGGCTCTTCGCCGACCGCGCCGCTCTCTTCCAGGATATCCGGCAGCCGTGCCTCGTCCTCGTCGTCGCCGCCGGTGGTGGCGGGATCGAGGTCCGGCGGCGCCAAGCTCTCCGGGGGGGCGTCGGTCGCCGTGCCGCGCCTGGATTTGCGCGCGCGTACGTCGTCCGGATTGTCGGTGGAATCGTGAACCATGGTGCGAATTTAAGCGCTGGGAGTGCCGATTTGAAGTTCCGGCCATGCCGCACGCACAGGATGGCGTGCAGTTCCCGGTAACGCTTCCTTAAGTCTGTTAAGGGCGCAGTAACGGGTCTTAACAGCCCTTTAACTTAAAACTCTCGATAAATCCTACGCGAAAAGGTCTTGGTTCCGTAACCATGCGAGATGGCCCGGCGCGGCGGCGCAGGCATCGCACCCGGTTCGGCAGTTGCGTTGGAGAGTGCGATGAAGGGGGTCGTTGTAGGCGCAGCCGCGTTGGTTGCAGCCGGCTGGACAGCTTCGGCAGAGGCCGCCGATCTCAACTACGGGCAGCGTGCGCCCTACACCGTCAATCAGCCGCTCAACGCCTATAGCTGGGCGGGCCCGTATCTCGGCGCCAATCTCGGCTACGAGTGGGGCTCGGTCAGCAACAATCCCGCAAAGCCGTCCGGCTTCGTCGGCGGCGTGCAGGCCGGCTACAATTTCCAGAACGGACCGTGGGTGTTCGGTGTCGAGGGCGACATCCAGGCCGCCGGTGCCGACGACACCTTCGCGCCGTGGAAGTTCTCCAATCCCTGGTTCGGCACGCTGCGCGGCCGCGCCGGCTACGCCTTCGGCAACGTGCTGTTCTACGGCACCGCCGGCCTCGCCTTCGGCGAGCTGCGCGGGCAGACATTCGGCTGGACGGAGTCGCACACCACCGCAGGCTGGACCATTGGTGCCGGCGCGGAAGTCGGTTTTGCGCCGAACTGGAGCGCCAAGCTCGAATACCTCTACATCGATCTGTCGACGAGCCAGTTCGCAATCACAGGGGTGTCAAACGGCTATAGCGCCAGCGTTGTGCGCGCAGGCGTGAACTATCACTTCTGATAGCTGAAGAAGAAAATACCGGACTACAGCCTTCCGGCCGCTTGCGGCCGGGATTTTTTTTGAGTCAGGCTCGCTAGGCGAGGATCACGAGATCGACCGCCTTCGGTCCCTTCCCCTTCTTGTCCGGCTCGACTTCGAAAGTAATACGCTGTCCTTCGGCAAGGTCCTTCAATCCGGCCCGCTCCACAGCGGTGATGTGAACGAAGACATCGCGACCGCCGTCGTCCGGCTTGATGAAGCCGTAGCCGCGCTCGCCGTTGAAAAACTTGACCGTTCCCGTCATGGCCATCGGGAAACTCCCCCTCATTGCTCCTCCGCCGCGACGCAGACTCACGTCACGGCATGACCGGACCTTACGAAGCCCGGGAGCTGGCCATCCTTGGGCGGACTTTTCAGTCCGGCCGGATCTTTCTTAGGGCCTTCACTCCGCCGCAACCATTCGCGGAAGCGGAACGTAAAGCCAGTCACGGAAGCAGCATAATACGGTTCTTTGCAGATTGACCACCGCTACTGCATCTTTTTCCCAAGAATGCCGGAGTGTTACGGCCTCGGCACCTCTAATCGGAATCTGGCAGCGCCGCCCTGGCCGAGTGGCATTTCCAGCTCGGGCAGGATGGTCTTGAGCTCGCCGTGCAGCGTGTAAGGAGGATTGACGATCAGGAGCCCGGAGGAGGTGAGAGCTCCGCCGTCGGCTTGCGGCGCCACACTGAATTCGAGGCGCAGGCATTTTCCCGCCGGCTTTGCTGCGGCTGCGAGCCGCGCCACTGATTGCGCCAGCGCGTCGGTGGCGCGCCGGCTCTTGGCAGGATACCAGATTACATAGATACCGGTCGGCCATTTCACGAAAGCCGCCGAGAAGGCCTCGCCCAGCCTTTCGAACTCGTCCTTTGCCTCGAATGGCGGGTCGATCAGCACCAGCCCGCGCCGTTCCTTCGGCGGCACGAAGGCCGGCAACGCCATCCAGCCGTCGAGATCGACCACGCGGGCCTGCTCGTCGCGGCGCAGCACGCCGATTAGCGCCTTGCGCGCTTTCGGCTCGAGCTCGCAGGCGACGAGGCGATCTTGTGGCCTGAGCAGGCCGCGCGCGATCAGCGGCGAGCCCGGATAGGCCTTGAGCTCGCCTTTCGGATTGTAGGCGCGGACGATGTCCATATAGGGCTTTGTCAGCGCCACGGCCTCGTTCGACAGGCGCGCCTGCATCAGCCGCGCGATGCCGGTCAGCCATTCGCCGCTACGGCGCGCCTCGTCGCTCTCGAGATCGTAGAGGCCGGCACCGGCATGGGTGTCGATGACGCGGAATGCCCCTGGTTTGTCCTGGAGGTAGGTAATGATGCGCGCGAGCACGATGTGCTTGATGACATCGGCGAAGTTTCCGGCGTGGAAGGCGTGGCGGTAGTTCATGGAGCGACAGTTACGACATCAGGCGATGAAAGTAACTGCCGTCATTTCAGGGCGGTGCGCCAGCGCCGAACCCGGAATCCAGCCACCGACAATGTGGACGGATGGGTTCTCAGATGCGCAATTGCGCATCATAGTTCGCGCTTCCGCCTTCGCCCTTCGGCGGACAAGTCGTGCGCCCCGGAATGACGATCTGAGGTCTCGCTCTACCCACCTCTGATTGGGGGCATCGTCACCTGGTCGCGGCGGCAGGCGCGGCGCTCGATCTCATCGCAGGCCCGGAATTGCAGGTCCTTGCTGAGGCAGATGCGCACCTCGGAGAGCCGGGTCCGGTTGCAGGTGACCGAGACGGCCGCGTTGCTCAGGCCCGCATTGGCCTTGACGAAGGCTTCCTCCACCTCGCCCGGCGCCACGGTCTTGGCCTGCGACAGTTCGAGATATTCCGCCGGGATCTTGATCGCGGCGCGCGCCTTTCGGATCGTCTCGAAATAATTGCGGCCGTCGAGCCCGGAGCAGGTGCCGTGCTTGTCCCACTCGTTGAAGATCAGGCCCGGCGCCGGCATCAGGTCGAGCATCGAAGAGACGATGCTGCGGTTCAGCCGCGGCGACGGCCGCTGGCAATATTCGGGGAAGCCATTCTCATATTGCGGCCACAGCCCGTGCACCACGAACGCGTAGGGCCGCCCGTTGCACTGCATCTGCGAGCGGCCGCCGCCACGGTCGCGCTCGGACGCCTCCTCGCAGAACGAGGGCGACCATGACAGCGACAGCACGTAGAAATCGAATTCGCCGGGCGCGTTCTGCCGTTTATCCTGGGCCTTTGCGCCGCCCGGCAGCGAGACCAGCCCGGCGGCAAGAACCAGGGTCAGGCCCAGCGAGAACATCAGGCGGGAGAACGAATGCAATCTGGAATGAAACATGGCGACGCCCCTCAACTACACTGTGCAGTCGAGCCTAGCAGGCGATAAGAACATTTCAAGAACAAAATTCAGGCGGCGCGCGCGTCCGGGCGAGCCGTATGCGAATCAGGGCTTGGCAGCCCGGCAGGCCGGATTGTACGCCCAGTCGCGGTCGAGCCCGACCACGCACCACTCGACGCCATTGCCGTAGCCGGCGAAGCCGCCATCCTCGATGATCGAGAAGTGCACCTTGCGCATCTTGCCGTCATTGAGCATCGCTTCACCCGTGCAGTAGCGGCGCGGAACATTGTCGGACTGCCAAGGCCGGAACGCGGTCTCGTGAACCGCAGCGAAGCCCGTGATCTTCAAGGAAGAATTCCAGAAAGAGCTTTCCTTCTCCCAGAACTGGGTGGCGATCGTCGGCAGCGCCTTGTCGCAATCGGCGACGTTGCCATCGTAGCGCGGCCCGCTCAGCCAGAAGTTCAGCTCCAGCGGGTTGGCGGCCCTGGCCTCACCGAACGACAGCGCACCGAACAGGAGGCCGAGCACGGCGGCAAAGCGGAGCGATTTCAGGGAGGTCAAGGCGTGCATGGGCAATCCGGACAGCATGATCTGCGAGGATCGGACGGTGCCGTGAAGGCCGGGCGGGGTCAAGTGCAGCGCGGCAACACTTGGCGACGAGTTGACCATCACGGCGCAGCCGGCAGGGCTTCAGTTCTTTGCACTTCCATCCCGGCACCGTAAACTGGCGCCAGCCAATTGGAGTAACGGAAATGCGAATCATTGCGGCCGCGGGCTTTCTTGCCGGCCTGGTTGTCTTGGGTGTGATGGCCGGCCAGCCGGCGCGCGCCGATATCCTTCCGGTGCCGCCGTTCAAGGGCAACGATACCGGCGGCATCATCGCCTATTCGATGGCGGCCCAGGTCGATGCGCGGCAGGTCGCGGTCGATCACTGCGCGCGCTACGGCAAGGTCGTCAAGTTCCTTGCGGTTCAGGCCTATGAGGGCAGTTACATCTCGTTCTCCTGCCGCTGGGTTCCCTATGGCGCCGCCGACCAGCCGGTCCGCACGCTCTACTGAGGCGCTGTCGTAACGCCGCAATCTCTCAGCCGGGAGCCTCTCACATGACGCGCAAACTCGTTTTGCTCGGCTCGGCCCTTTGCATTGTCCTGTCGGCAGGCAGCGTCAGCGCCGACGATCTGCCGGTGCGCAAGGCTGGTCTCTGGGAGTTGAAGATGGTCAGGACCGGCACGCCCGTGCCTGAGATGACCATGCAACACTGCACCGACGAGAGCGTCGACAAGGAGATGAACAACAACATCTCCCCTATGGCCAAGCAGATCTGCTCCAAGCAGGACATTAAGAAGACCGCGACCGGCTATGTCAGCGATTCCGATTGCAGCGTCGCCGGCATCAGCACGACCTCGCATGCCGAGATCACGGGCGATTTCAACTCGGCCTATACGGTGAAGACCTCATCACATGTGCAAGGCGGCGCCGTCGGCGCAGCAGGCCGCGACACCACCATGACACTCGAAGCCAAGTGGCTCGGCGCCTGCAAGCCGGAGCAGAAGCCCGGCGACATCGTGATGCCCGGCGGATTCAAGATGAACGTGCGCGACATGGACAAGTTGAAGGCGTTGTTGCCGAAGTAGGTGAAACTGTAGCCCGAAATCCGGGGCTCGTGCACCACGACAGCTGGCCCCGGATTACGCCGCGCGCTCCATCTGGGCTACACGCCTATACCGGTATCCTCACACTCGCCCTTAATCCCCCCATCGGGCTGTCGCCGAGGGTGATGTCGCCGCCATGCGAGCGGGCGATGTCGCGGGCAATGGCGAGACCGAGGCCCGTGCCGCCTTCGTCCTGGTTGCGGGCGTTGTCCAGCCGCAGGAATGGCTTGAACACTTCTTCGCGCAAGTGAGCGGGAATCCCGGGGCCGTCGTCGTCGACCGTGACCGTCAAATAACGGTGATCGCGCTGGCCGGTGATGGCAATGCTCTTGCCGTAGCGCGCGGCGTTGGTGACGAGGTTGGCGAGGCAGCGCTTGAACGAGGCCGGCTTCACCGTCACCACGGGCAGGCCGTGGAACGCCACGGTCGCGGTGTGGCCATGGCGCTCGGCGTCGCTGCGCAGCTCCTCGAGCGCCTGCGCCATGTCGGTCGGCTGCGACTGCTCGCCGGAATCGCCACGCGCAAACGCAAGGTAATCCTCCAGCATCATCGACATCTCGTCGACGTCCTTGCGCATGCCATCGAGTTCGGGGTTGTCGCCGATCAGCGCCAGCTCGAGCTTGAACCGCGTCAGGATCGTGCGCAGATCGTGGCTGACGCCGGCGAGCATCGCGGTGCGCTGCTCCATCGTGCGCTCGATGCGCGATTTCATTTCCAGGAAGGCCACGGACGCGCGCCGCACCTCGCGCGCGCCTCTGGGGCGAAAGTTCGGTGCCTCGCGGCCCTTGCCGAAGCTTTCGGCGGCGTCCGCGAGCCGCAGGATCGGCTTGATCTGGTTGCGCAGGAACAGCACCGCGACGATCAGCAAGATCGAGGACGTGCCGACCATCCAGAACAGGAAGATCTCCGAGTTCGAGGCATAGGCGGCGCTGCGCTGCGCGAACACGCGCATCACGGCATCGTCGAGCTGGATCCGGATCTCGACGACGTTGGAGCGGCCGACCGTGTCGATCCAGAACGAACGTCCGATCTGGCGGCCGAGCTGCACCGACAGCGTCTGGTCGAGCAGCGAGAAGAACGGCTTTGGTCCCGGGGGCGGCATGTCGCCGGCGGGCAGGAAGTCCACCACGAGCCCGAGGCGCTGCTGGGCGATGCGGCGGATCTGGTCGCGATCCTTGTCCTGCGGATAGCCCTTGTAGACGTCGATCAGCGCGGCGATGTCCTGCACCACCGCAGCCGACAGGCGGCGCGTCACCGTGTTCCAGTGCCGCTCCATGAACACGAAGGCGACGACGGATTGCAGCACCACCATCGGCACGATCATGATGAGGAGCGCACGCGCATAGAGGCCGGTCGGCATCCAGCCTTTGAACGCGTTGCCCATCCAGCCATTGGCGGCGGAGACGCGGCCGGCGGCGCTCCTCAACAGCGTCAGGCCGGTATCGATCGTGCTCATCGGTCGCGCTTCACTGCTCTGAATTTTATGGCGAGGCCACCAGGCGGTAGCCGATACCGCGCACTGCCTGGAGGAACAGTGGATTGGCGGGGTCGGTCTCGATCTTGCGCCTGAGGCGGTTGATCTGCACGTCGACCGCGCGCTCGTTGACGCTGCCATTGCCGGTCAGAGCGCTGCGCGGCACGGTCTCGCCCGGCGTCTCCGACAGGATCCGCAGCATCTCACGCTCGCGATCGGTGAGATGGATGACCTCCTCGCCCTGGCGCAGTTCGCCGCGATCGAGATGGTAGACGTAAGGGCCAAACGCGATCTTCTCCACCGTCGCGGACTGCGGCGGCGGCGCGGCGCGCTTGAGGATGTTGTTGATGCGCAGCGCAAGCTCGCGCGGCTCGAACGGTTTGGCCACGTAATCGTCGGCGCCGATCTGCAGGCCCTCGATGCGGGCTTCGGCTTCGTGCCGCGCCGTCAGCATCACGATCGGCACCGAGGAGGACGTCCGGATGAAACGGGCAAGATCGAAACCGGTCTCGCCGGGCATCATGACGTCGAGGATCAGAAGATCGAAATGCAGGCCGAGCAGCTTCGAGCGCGCATCGCCGGCGCTCGCCGCGGTGGTGACGCGATAGCCTTCGCCGGCGAGAAAGCGTGACAACAGGTCGCGGATGCGGCGGTCGTCGTCGACCAGCAGCAGATGCGGTGCATCGTCGGCCGGTTGCACCGGCGGGCGGGCGAGCGTGGCAGCGAGCGGCACGGTCACTCCTTGGTGTCTTGATTGACGGAGGCGAAGATCGTCTCGAGCACCTTGTCCGGATCGTCGCGGTCGATCATCGCGCGCAGGAAGCGCTTGACGGTCTCGGCATCCTGCGGAGCCATCTCGGCGAGCGCCTTGGTGATCCGCGTGGTCTGGAGCCCGGCGAGCTTCTGCACCAGGGCTTCGCCCTTCGGCGTCGCGTAGAGCAGACGCTGGCGGCGGTCATTGTCGCCGGTCTTCTGTACGATATAGCCCTCGTCCAGCAGCTGCTTGAGCACGCGGCCGAGCGACTGCTTGGTGATGCGCAGGACGTCGAGGAGGTCGGCGACCTTGAGGCCGGGATAGCGGTAGACGAAATGCATGACCCGGTGATGGGCCCGGCCGAAGCCGAATGCCTCCAGCTCCTGGTCGGGATCGCCGACGAAATCGCGATAGGCGAAGAACAGCAGTTCGATAATATCCCAGCGCAAATTGCCTCCATCGTCTGCGGCCGGCCGCGGCTCGGCAGCGTCTTGAGAGGGAGTCGCGAAATTTATGTCAGGCATATTGACGTATCTTGGGTTCAATGTTACAAAACGATCAGCCCACACGAAATTTTAGATCGCTCGCAGCGGGTGGCATTTTCAAAAGCGGCCGGAGAGTGCCTGACAGGCGGCGACGGCCGGATCAGATCTACCGTGCGATTGTCGAGCGGCATTTCGGCAAAACATACTGGACTTCCGTCTTCCGCAAAAGCATGTCCTCGGCGATATGCTGGCCGTGGAAACCGGCCGTAACAAGGCTGGCGGCGGTTCGGCCAGAAACCTAATCAAGCCAGCCGGCCCGAAACAGGGTAGGCCGGCGCCAGAGCAGCGCCGATACGGACAGCGGGAGCCAAGGACATGAGCATGACATTCGACATCCAGCCCGCATCCAATCCGACGTCCGAGAAGGACCGCGTGGCCAAGCTGGTGGACCCCGGCTTCGGGCGGGTCTTCACCGATCACATGGCGATCGTCCGCTATAACCAGGCCAAGGGCGGCTGGTACGAGGCGCGGATCGAGGCGCGCGCCAACTTCCAGCTCGATCCCGCCGGCGCC
Organism: Bradyrhizobium sp. 139; assembly: GCF_023074175.1. Lineage (GTDB taxonomy): Bacteria > Pseudomonadota > Alphaproteobacteria > Rhizobiales > Xanthobacteraceae > Bradyrhizobium. Next base: position 7,167 of record NZ_JADPKS010000052.1, on the reverse strand, counting down.
GTTCTGCACTACGCGCAGGAAATCTTTGAAGGCCTCAAGGCCTACAAGCGTGACGACGGCGGCGTCAACTTGTTCCGCCCAGACGCCAATGCGCGGCGCTTCAAGGACTCGGCCGATCGCATGGCGATGGCGCAGCTGCCCGAAGATGCCTTCATCGAGGCGGTCGAGCAGGTCGTGCGCATCGACCGCGCCTGGATTCCGGACGGCGAGGGCAGCCTTTACCTGCGTCCCTTCATGATCGCGAGCGAGACCTTCCTCGGCGTGAAGCCGTCGTCCGAATACATTTTTGCGGTGATCGCCTCGCCGGTCGGCTCCTATTTCAAGGGCGGCCCTGCACCAGTGTCGATCTGGGTGTCGGAGAACTACACACGCGCCGCGATCGGTGGCACCGGCGCCGTCAAATGCGGCGGCAACTACGCCGCGAGCCTGCGCGCCCAGGCCGAGGCTATTCAGCACGGCTGCGATCAGGTCGTGTTCCTCGACGCGATCGAGCGCCGCTACATCGAGGAGCTCGGCGGCATGAACGTCTTCTTCGTGTTCGAGGACGGTTCGCTGTCGACGCCGCCGCTCGGCACGATTTTGCCGGGCATCACCCGCGACTCCATCATCGCGCTGGCTCGCGATGCCGGCAAGACCGTGCGCGAGGAGCCGTACTCGCTCGACCAGTGGCGCAAGGATGCGGCGAGCGGCAAGCTGAAGGAAGCGTTCGCCTGCGGCACCGCCGCCGTGATCTCGCCGATCGGCAAGGTGCGCTCGGTGAGCGGCGATTTCGAGATCAGCGGCGGCGCCGCCGGCCCCGTCGCCATGGGCCTGCGCAAGCAACTCGTCGACATCCAGTACGGCCGCACCAACGATCCGCACAACTGGATCAAAAAGGTGTCGTGAGGTCTCGTGTCCCGGACGCGCTGCAGCGTGAAACGCTGCTGCGCAGAGCCGGGACCCATCTCGCCGCGGATGGACCCCGGATCAGCAGCGCACCACGCCGCCAAGCGGCGGCGCGTTGCGCAGCATCCGGGGAACGCCAGCCGGCATGCCATGAACTCGCTTGCACGACCGCGCGACAAAGTCCGAGACATCGAGGCATCCGGACATCGCAATCATGGCTTGCACGCTTTCCAAACCCCTGAAATGGGTCGCTCTCGCCGCGATCACCGGCGTCACCGTCTTCGGTATCCTGACCATCGGCCCCAAGCCGGAGGTCTCGGCCGAGGACCGCTCGCCGATCGTCGACGTGCGCACCACCGACCCTGAAATGAACACCGCGATCGCGCGCGCCCGCGGCACGCTGCCGACCTTCTGGGCCTCCTACGAGGCGCCAAAATCGTCGGAAACCGGGCATTCCCTGAAAGTGCGCTTTTCCACCCGCAAGGGCGGCGAGCACATCTGGATCGCCGAGGTGAAAAAGCAGCCCGACGGGACCTATTCCGGCTTCTTCGCCAACGAACCGCGCGATCTGCCGGGCAAGCGGGCAGGCGATCCGGTCAAGTTCACGGAGGCCGACATCTCGGACTGGATGTTCATGCGCAACGGCAAGATCGTCGGCGGCGAAACCATCAAGCCGACGCTGAAATCGCTGCCGAAGGCGGATGCGGATGCCCTGAGGGCGCGCATGGAGCAGCCGTAGGGCAAGCCAGCGGTTGCCGCACCCCGCGTCGGCTGGTAAACGCCGCGCATGGCCGAAAAATCCAAAAAACCCCAGAAACTGAAGGCGCGCCTGCCGCGCGGGCTCGAGGATCGCGATCCCGCCGCGATCCGGGCGACGCGCGAGATGGTGGAGAAGATCCGCGCCGTCTACGAGCTCTACGGGTTCGAGCCGGTGGAGACGCCGGCGATGGAATACACCGACGCGCTCGGCAAGTTCCTGCCCGACCAGGATCGGCCGAACGAAGGTGTGTTCTCGTTCCAGGACGACGACGAGCAGTGGATTTCGCTGCGCTACGATTTGACCGCGCCGCTCGCCCGCTATGTCGGCGAACGATACGGGACCGACAGCCTTGTCCTGCCCTATCGCAGCTATCGGGTCGGCTACGTGTTCCGCAACGAAAAGCCCGGCCCCGGCCGCTTCCGCCAGTTCATGCAGTTTGACGCGGATACGGTCGGAACGGCGACGCCGGCGGCGGATGCCGAGATCTGCATGATGGCGGCGGACACGATGGAGGCGCTTGGGATAGCGCGCGGCTCGTACGTCGTGAAGGTGAACAATCGCAAGGTGCTGGACGGCGTGCGTGACGCGCTGGGCATCGTTGATGACGGTCAGTGGCTCACGGTCATGCGCGCGATCGACAAGCTCGATCGGCTCGGCCTTGACGGAGTCAGGCAGTTGCTCGGCGCGGGTCGCAAGGACGAGTCCGGCGACTTCACCAAGGGCGCCGGGCTGAAGGACGACGATATCGCGCTCGTTGTCTCCGCCATCGAGCCGAACAAGGACGCGCCGATCAATCCGCGCCTCAGCGCAAGCGCGGTCGGGCAGCAGGGCCGCGACGAACTCGACCAGATCAGCAATCTCGTGACGGCCGCAGGCTATGGCGAAGATCGCATCAAGATCGACCCCTCCGTCGTGCGCGGCCTCGAATACTACACCGGCCCCGTCTACGAGGTCGAACTCCTGCTCGACACCAAGGACGAGAAGGGCCGCCCCGTGCGCTTCGGCTCGGTCGGTGGTGGCGGGCGCTACGACGGCCTCGTCTCGCGCTTCCGTGGTGAGCCGGTGCCGGCGACCGGATTCTCCATCGGCGTGTCGCGGCTTCAGGCCGCGCTGACGCTGCTCGGCAAGCTCGACACGCGGCCGGAGTTCGGACCCGTCGTCGTCACCGTGTTCGACCGCGACCGGGTCGCCGACTACCAGAAGATGGTGGCGGCTCTTCGCACCGCAGGCATTCGCGCCGAACTCTATCTCGGCAATCCCAAGAACATGGGCAACCAGCTCAAATATGCCGATCGCCGCAACGCGCCCTGCGTCATCATCCAGGGCTCCGACGAGAAGGCGCGCGGCGAGGTGCAGATCAAGGATCTGATCGAGGGCGCCAAGGCGGCCGCCGCGATCGCCTCCAACCAGGAATGGCGCGAGAGCCGCCCGGCGCAGTTCTCGTGCAGCGAAGCCGATCTCGTGGCCAAAGTGCGCGAAGTCTTGCGCCGCCATGACGTAACGTGGGGATAGCCATTCCGGCAGGCCGTCACGCCCGGGCTTGTCCCAGGCATCCGCGTCTTGTTTGATGGCGACCGTCAATGGCCGGTGTTCGGCCACAAGGGAGAGAACGATGCCTGAGATCACCGTCAGCATGGCCGTGGGCCGCACCGATGAACAGAAGGCCGGCATGATGCGCGACATCACCCAGGCGCTGGTGAAGAATCTCGGCGTCGATGCCGATGCCGTCGTCATCCAGATCAACGAAGCCCCGCTTGCCCACAAGATGAAGGGCGGCAAGACCTTCGTGGAACGGGCGGCGGCCGCGAAGAAATAGTCACTCCTGGTTCGGCAACTACAGGCGTCGTCCCGGACAAGCGTAAGCGCAGATCCGGGATCCATGGCCACAGCGAGTGGTTATGGCGCGAAGCGATAACTCCGGGTTTCCCGTAACCGCGACTTGCTGTGGTTATGGGTCCCGGATCAGCGCTCACTACGTTAGCTTGTCCGGGACGACACCGTGTGTGAGGCAGCATGGACGCACGCGACTTCATCAAGGTCGGCATGAACGCCGAGCGTACGCTGGTGGTGCCGGCGGAGCGCACGGTCGGGCATTTCGTGCCCGGCATGCCTTTTGTCTATGCGACGCCGATGATGATCCTGGAGATGGAGATGACGTCGGGTGATGCGATCCGCGCGGCGCTGAGGCCGGGCTGGGTCACGGTCGGCACCGAGGTCGACATCCGCCATCTTGCTGCAAGCCTCGTCGGCGCGACGGTGCGGACCACCGCAAAGGTGATCGCAGTCGAGCGCCGTGTCATCCGCTTCGAGGTCGAGGCGTTCGAGGGCACCCGCAAGCTCGGCGAGGGCCGCCACGCGCGCGGCCTCGTCAATGTCGAGATGTTCAACAAGCGGTTGGGGGCAGGCTCGAATGCGTAAAGAATCGTAGGGTGGGTTAGCCCTGCGGCTGCGCGCAGTGCAGTCCGCTGGCGTAACCCACCAACTTCGTTCCGCAGCGCTGAAGCATGGTGGGTTACGGTTTCGCCTAACTCACCCTACGGCACCTTACTACTTCGCCAATTCCTTCGACCGCTTGGTCGCTGCCGCGATTGCGCGGATCATGAGATCGCGCAGGCCGGGCTCGTCCATCAGCACGCCGAGGGCGGCGGCGGTGGTGCCGCCGGGGGAGGTGACGTTCTGGCGCAGCGTGCTGGAGGGAAGTTCGGATTGGTGCAGCAGCTCGCCGGAGCCGGCGACGGTTTCGCGCGCAAGCTTGGTCGCCAGCGCCTCGGGCAATCCGGCCTCGACGCCGGCGCGGGCGAGCTCTTCGGCGAGTAGGAACACATAGGCCGGGCCCGAGCCGGAGACGGCGGTGACCGCATCCATCAGGCTTTCGTCCTCGACCCATTCGACCGAACCGGTGGCGCGCAGCAGCGCATCGGCCACCGTGCGCTGTCCGGGGCTGACGTTCTTCGCCGCGACGGCGACCGTGATGCCACGGCCGATCGCGGCCGGCGTGTTCGGCATCGCGCGCACCACGGCGCCGCCGCAGATGTCCTGAAGCGATGCGATCGTGGTTCCCGCCATGATCGAGACCACCGCAGTGTTGTCGGAGACGAAATGCGTCAGCTTGGCGCCGACCTCGCGGAACATCTGCGGCTTCACCGCGACGACCAGAGTCTCGACTGTGCCGGCGGCCTTTGCGTCGGGATTGAGCACAACGCCCTTGGCGGCAAGCGCGGTGATCTCGGACGAAATGTGTGGATCAATCACCGCGACGCGGCGCGGATCGAGCCCGCCGGCCAGCCATCCGGTCAGCATCGCGCCGCCCATCTTGCCGGCGCCGGCGAGGAGGATGGTGCTGGTGATGTTTTTAAGAGTGTTGTCGTTCGTCACTGCGGTCACCACAAACAAAGCTGTCGTCCCGGCAAAGGCCGGGACCCATAACCACGACTGGTTCTAGTGGATGGAAGGCAGAGCAACAAGCATCGCGCGATACGGTGAAATCACGCGGTATGGGTCCCGGATCTGCGCTTCGCTTGTCCGGGACGACACGGAGAGGGAGCCGTGGCTCCACTGTCTTGGGGAGAGACTTGCTTGGAGCGCGCCCTTACGCCTCTCCCGCCGTGTCGAACATCGCCGCGTCCATCGCTTCCGTGGTGGTCTTGCCGGCCCACACCACGAACTGGAACGCCGGAAAATAGCGCTCGCAAGCGTGGATCGCACCGGCGAGCATGGCTTCGCATTGCGCGGTCGAGGCGGTGAGCCCACCCGGCAGCACCAAGGCCTGACGGTGCATGACCATGCCGGTGTTGGTCCACAGGTCGAAATGGCCGACCCACAATTGCTCGTTGACCGCGGCGACGAGCCGCTGCACCTCGCTCCGCCGCGCGACCGGAATCTTCATGTCGAACGCGCAGGCCAGATGCAGCGCCTCGATCTCGCCCATCCAGGTGAAGGAGATCTGATAGTCGGTCCATTGTCCCTTGGAGACAATCGTGAGCTCGTCTTCGCCGGAACGTTCGAACGGCCAGTTGTTGCTGGCGGCGATATCCTCGACCACCGCGAGCGGATGGCTTTTGGAATCGATGGTGCCTTCGAGCAGGGACATGCCGTCTCGACCTCTTGCCTTTTTGTTGTCTTTGATACGCACGCGGTTGTCCGGCGCGCGCTCCCCCAATATTGCTGAGGCGATCCGTTCGGAGTCGCTCTCGCGATCCCGGGACCAGCGCGGGCTTGTCGCGGATCAAGTGATGTGATTTGCGGAATCTGCGCAACTGGCTGCCGAGTCCGTCCACAAGCCAGGACTCGTTCGTCCACAGCTGATCTCCGCCACAATTGTTAACGGATGAGAACAAACCGGAATCGGATTCGCCGATGACGCGCCAATCGTTAAATTCCGCCGCGTGACGACTGGGCCGCCATGGCGGCATGGGACCAAGCGGTTTTTCCATGCGGAACGCGCTTGCTGCGGCCGCCGGGCGGCGTCATATTCCAGTCAGGCCGTTCATCCCGGGCGGCCGATGTTCTCAGGGCGGGGTGAAAGTCCCCACCGGCGGTAAGGGTCGCAAGGCCTAAGCCCGCGAGCGCCTTCCCGAAGGGTCTTCCTGAAAAGGATGTTTCCCGAAGGGAAGGGTCAGCAGATTCGGTGCAACTCCGAAGCCGACGGTTAAAGTCCGGATGAAAGAGAACGGTCGGTGGCAGACGCATCGGAAGATGCGGGTGTTTGTCGTTCCGTGTGCCCTGATTCTGGTCCTTAGAAAGAGGAAAGCCATGAATCAGATGTTGCAAGATCCCCAAGCCCAAACTTCACAAGTCCAAACTTCCCAAATCGAAGCGTCCCAGACAACCCAGCCGCCGGTTCCAGTGGATCCGCCGGCGCCAGAGCATCCGCGCTTTGCAAAGCCGCAGCGAGTGGCCTTCGTGCAGGCCTGCTGGCACCGCGACGTCGTCGAGGAAGCCCGCATCGCCTTCGTCAAGGAGGCGGAAGCGCGCCATCTCACCCATGTCGACGTGTTCGAGGTGCCGGGCTCGTTCGAGATCCCGCTGCATGCGCAGGTGCTCGCCAAGACGCGGCGCTACACCGCAATCGTCGCCGCAGGCCTGGTCGTCGATGGCGGCATCTATCGCCACGAGTTCGTCGCCGACACCGTGATCAAGGCATTGATGGACGTTCAGTTGCGCACCGAAGTGCCGGTGTTTTCCGCGGTGCTGACCCCGCAGCAATTCCACGAGACCGAGGTGCATTACGATTTCTTCCGCAAGCACTTTGCGATCAAGGGCGTCGAGGTCGCGGAAGCCTGCGCCAACACGCTGCACGGTCTCGAACGTCTGCGCGGCCAGGTCGCCGCGGGGATCGTGGGGTAGGCAGATCGTCGTAGGGTGGGCAAAGCGCAAGCGTGCCCACCACTTCCCTGCCAACAAAGAAGGTGGGCACGGCGCTTCGCGCCTTTGCCCACCCTCATATGGGGATTTGTAAGTCAAGCCTGTTCGATCTGTCCGGGTAAGGGACTTACGATAGGAGGGCGGCGCGCGGAGCCATG
>NZ_JADPKS010000116.1 GCF_023074175.1 Bradyrhizobium sp. 139 | reverse complement strand
GCGAGCCTTGCGATCAAGTACAATCAAGTCGTTTCCCATGCCGCGAGTGAATCATGTTCGCGACAAGCTGGGATTCAAATGTCAGTGACAGAACACTAGCATGGAAGGCGAGCAAGGCATTGCGGTCGCAACTTCCGGCACGACAGTATTCAAGTTCGCATCTGGCTCATTGGCAGCCCTTTCAGGGAAGACCCTTAAGTTCACCACCAAACTTACTGGCCTACGTAGCTTCGAATTGGAGTTCACAGATTGGCCAGAATCTCTTTTTTGGAAGTGACTCGTGTCCGCAGAAATATCCAGGAGTGAAGAAGGCCACGGACATTCTGCAGCAGATCGCACTGGAGGGCTCCGCGAGGAGCTCGATAGGATGTTGCCGCTGGTGCTGCGGGTGATGCGTCAAACCGGGCGCGCATCTTCCACGGCGACACTCATGTGGAAGATAAGGTTCTCAGCGTGTTCGAGCCGTCGACCGAGATCATCCGTAAGGACAAAACCGGCAAGCCCAACGAGTTCGGCAAAATGATTTGTCGACTAAGTCTATGTCCGGCGCCCCAATGGCGATCTGTTGATCCCGGCCATCGCAACCCACCAGGGGGCGTGCCGGGGCTGCTGGCGGCTGACGCCGGGTTCTACTCTGCCAGGAACGAGGCCGCTGCGAGAGCATTGGGGGTCACATGCGTATGCATTCCCAATCGACCGAGCAAAAGCCCTGAGCGCAAGCGCGAACAGAAGAAGCGCTGGTTCCGCGATGGCCAGAAATGGCGCACGGGATGTGAAGAACGCATCAGCGTGGTCAAGCGGCGAAAACGGTCTCAATCGATGCTGATAGAAGGATGACGCCGGAATGCAGCGCTGGGTCGCCCTCGGCGTGATCTCAACCTCGTCAACATCGGCCGGACAATAAGCAGCCGAGCCGCTCCGTAGACCTCGCACCCATCGTTGCTCGCTTCAGACCCCCGCCGTCCACCCCGGCGGGGTTGCTTTGGCCCATGCCGTTGGCCAAAGGCTGGAAAGCATCAATTTCGTGCCGGGAAGTAGAAAAGTGGGCTATCCACGGGCACTATTTGCCGAACGGAGAATATGCGAAGCTTCATTGACGTACGATGAACGCTCAACGGGAAATTGAGGGCAGCCCGCGCTGATCGAGCCGCTCTAGCGGTGTCCGTCTTTAGTGGGAGGAGGGCCTCGCGCTCATCCATCAGACCGGCCTCGTTGTCGCTGCACTCGGTGCCGCGTGCCGGCTTCGGCTCACCGCGTCACCCTCCCGCAAGCGGCGACAGAAAAAAGTCGTCGCGCGTCCGATCAAAGCGCCGAATTGCGTCGTGGCGTGTCTAACCGAGATGCTGAAGCGAGCTGCAACTGGACTGCCGAATGACAAGGACGGGGCCATTGTAGAACGCCGTCCCCTTTACCCCGAACGCCCACGAGCTTGCGCCTTTAAGGCTATCGCCGGTTGAGAATCGATCAGCCCCACATGCTCTCACGAGATCGGGTGTCGCCACATTAGAGCGCGTCTCCACGAGATCAACTGGAATGACGAGCGAAGCGAAAGATCGCGCGTAAGTGAAACAAGGCGTTCTGCTGACAACTGAGTTCTCTTAGTCATCCGGAAGAGGTGGTGCAGCTCAATCACCGTTTTCTTAGGATCGATCGCAAACACCATGGGCGCATCTACGTGCGCTGAAATCCATCTTGAACCGATGGTGTTTGCGATCGCTCGATGGGTGCGCGAAGCAAAGCTGCGCACCGGAGTGACGTCGGCGCGCGGGAAGACTCTAGCCATCTCGCTGGCGGAGAGCGCAAGTGATTGTTTTGTTTCAGACAGGGCGTTAGCGGGTACGCCTGTCGGTGCCACGCAGGGTCAGGTTTATAACAATCCGCATCCTGCCAGCTATCTAGCTCTACAGACGTGGGTTTTTGTATTCAACCAGCGCTGGCACAGTCGTTGCAAACCCCTGCGCAACAGGCGGCTGTTAGCCCTTTGCATCGACATGCAGAGGGGCAGGCCGCCCTCTGATGGCACGCGAGCGAGTAAAGAAGCCGATATGACCAATCGCTGGAGGGCAGGCATGACATCACCGAGACGCGTCTTGGTCAGCGATTCCGTCGACAAATCACCAGCGTCACACATGGCGCTCGCAAGCGCTCAGCCGAGATGAGCTGCAACATCCTGATCGACCGCTGCGGCGTGATCGAGAAGCCTGCGAAGTTGCGTCCGGTAGGACCGGCCAGGGAGATTGCACGCTTTACACCTGAACGCCGGATCGGAAATCCGTCGGTCTACCGGAAAAGCGCCGCTTCTTCATTCGAGACGACAATCGAAAGGAAATTTGTATGAGCCGAGCAACTACCGAAAGCGTCGCAGAGATCAAGGCGCGCAACAAGCAGCTAATCGATGAGGTGTTGAAGGTCTACCCAGAGAAGACCGCCAAAAGGCGAGCCAAGCATCTGAGTGTTCACGAGGCGGGGAAGTCGGATTGTGGCGTCAAGTCGAACATCAAATCCATTCCGGGCGTGATGACCATCCGCGGCTGCGCCTACGCGGGCTCCAAGGGCGTGGTCTGGGGGCCGATCAAGGACATGATCCACATTAGCCACGGTCCGGTCGGCTGTGGTCAGTACTCATGGGGCTCGCGGCGCAACTACTACGTCGGCACGACCGGCATCGACACGTTCGTGACACTGCAGTTCACTTCCGATTTCCAGGAAAAGGATATCGTGTTCGGCGGCGATAAAAAGGTCACCAAACTCATCGACGAGCTGCAGGAGCTGTTTCCTCTCAACAGGGGCATCACCATTCAGTCCGAATGTCCGATTGGTTTGATCGGCGACGATATCGAGGCGGTCTCCAGAGAAAAGTCAAAGGAATATGGCGGCAAAACCATCGTGCCTGTGCGGTGCGAGGGTTTTCGTGGCGTGTCACAATCGCTCGGCCATCACATCGCGAACGACGCCGTTCGAGATTGGATCTTCGACAAGAGCGCCCCAGAAGCCAGCTCTAAATTTGAGCCGAGCCCATATGACGTTGCCATCATCGGCGACTACAACATCGGCGGCGACGCCTGGTCGTCACGGATCCTGCTCGAAGAAATGGGCCTGCGCGTCATCGCCCAGTGGTCCGGGGATGGATCTCTCGCTGAATTGGAGGCGACGCCGAAAGCGAAGCTCAACATATTGCATTGCTATCGCTCGATGAACTACATCTCACGGCACATGGAGGAAAAATTCGGGATTCCCTGGTGCGAGTACAACTTCTTCGGGCCTTCCAAAATCGCGGAGTCGCTGCGTAAAATTGCAAGCTTCTTCGATGATAAGATCAAGGAGGGCGCCGAGCGCGTCATCGCGAAATATCAGCCGCTGGTCGATGCGGTGACCGCGAAATACCGGCCGCGGCTCGATGGCAAGACCGTAATGCTGTTCGTCGGCGGCCTACGTCCTCGCCACGTCATCGGCGCCTATGAGGACCTCGGCATGGATGTTGTCGGCACAGGCTATGAGTTCGGTCACAACGACGACTATCAGCGCACTGCCCAGCACTACGTCAAGGACGGCACGCTGATCTACGACGATGTCACCGGATACGAATTCGAGCGCTTTGTAGAAAAGATCCGGCCCGACCTCGTCGGCTCCGGTATCAAGGAAAAATACGTCTTCCAAAAAATGGGCGTGCCGTTCCGCCAAATGCATTCCTGGGACTACTCGGGTCCGTACCACGGTTACGACGGCTTCGCGATCTTCGCCCGAGACATGGACATGGCAATCAACTCCCCGATCTGGGGGAAGACCACCGCACCTTGGAAGGACGCTCCGCGGCCGAGCCTCATGGCGGCGGAATAGGAAAGCCGACGCCCGGGCCCTTTTCTTCCACAGGAGGGGAAGGGCAGGAGAACGAACACAAGAACCTGAAGAGTGCCATGATGACACAGAACGCCGAACACATACTCGACCACTCTGAGCTTTTCCGGGGAGACGAATACCAGCAGATGCTGGCCAATAAGAAGGCGCTATTTGAGAATCCGCACGATCCCGCCGAAGTCGACCGTATCAGTGAATGGTCCAAGACGCCCGAATACCGCGAGAAGAACTTCGCCCGCGAGGCGCTAACCGTTAATCCGGCGAAGGCTTGCCAGCCGCTAGGTGCGGTGTTCGCCGCGCTCGGGTTCGAGCGCACACTGCCGTTCGTCCACGGCTCCCAGGGTTGCGTCGCGTATTATCGCAGCCATTTGTCGCGGCACTTCAAGGAGCCGACCTCGTGCGTCTCCTCGTCCATGACGGAAGACGCGGCTGTGTTCGGGGGGCTCAACAACCTGACTGACGGGCTTGCCAACAGCTACAACATGTACAAGCCGAAGATGATCGCGGTCGCCACGACCTGCATGGCGGAGGTCATTGGCGACGACCTCAACGCCTTCATCAAAACATCAAAGGAAAAAGGTTCAGTCCCCGCGGACTACGACGTACCATTCGCTCACACTCCTGCATTCGTCGGTAGCCACATTACGGGCTACGACAACACGCTCAAGGGCATCCTCGAGCATTTCTGGGATGGCAAAGCCGGCACGGCGCCAAAACTCCAGCGCAAAGCGAACAACTGGATCAACTTCATCGGTGGCTTCGACGGCTATACTGTCGGAAACATCCGTGAGATAAAGCGCATATTCGAGCTGATGGGGATCGGCTACACGATCCTCGCCGATAACAGTGATGTGTTCGATACCCCCACCGACGGCGAGTTTCGCATGTATGATGGCGGCACCACACTAAAGGATGCCGCGAACGCAGTCCATGCGAAGGCAACCATTTCCATGCAGCAATATTGTACGGAGAAGACGTTGCCCTTCATCAAGGGGCACGACCAGGAGGTCGTCGCCTTCAATCACCCGCTGGGTGTCAGCGCCACGGACGATTTCCTGATGACGCTGTCGCGTATCACCAACAAGGCAATTCCAAATGCGCTGGAGCGGGAGCGCGGGCGTCTGGTAGACGCAATCGCTGACTCTAGCGCGCATGTTCACGGCAAGAAGTTCGCGATCTACGGCGATCCCGACCTCTGCTATGGCCTGGCCGCATTCTTGCTGGAGCTTGGCGCTGAGCCGACGCACGTGCTCTCGACCAACGGGAGTAAGGCCTGGGAGCAGAAGATGCAGGCGCTGTTCGCGAGCTCGCCGTTCGGTAAAAACTGCCGCGCCTTCCCGGGCAAGGATCTCTGGCACATGCGTTCGCTCCTGTTCACAGAACCAGTCGATTTCCTGATCGGTAACACCTACGGCAAGTATCTCGAGCGTGACACTGGAACGCCGCTAATCCGCATCGGGTTTCCCATCGTCGATCGCCATCATCACCATCGTTATCCAGTGTGGGGCTATCAGGGTAGCATGAATGTGCTGGTCAAGATTCTCGACAAGATCTTTGATGAGATCGATAGAAAAACCAGCTCGGTTGGCAAGACAGACTACAGCTTCGACATCATACGCTAAGGCGAGCGCCCCGCCTCATCGTCCGCTGGAACAGCGGCGCTGTGGCGGGGATCACAGGTTATCAGCCGGCCCATCCTCTTGGTCTGTGCGGATGTCTTGACATCCCCGAAAGAGACACCATGACTTCGCTTCCCACGACCATACAGGACGTTTTTAACGAACCGGGCTGCGCCAGGAACGCGAGCAAGTCGAACGTCGAGCGCAAGAATGGATGCACCAAGCAGCTGAAGCCGGGCGGCGTCGCCGGTGGGTGTGCCTTCGATGGCGCCAAAGTCGCACTGCAGCCCTTCACCGACGTCGCCCATCTTGTGCATGGTCCAATCGCCTGTGAGGGCAATTCTTGGGACAATCGCGGTTCCGCCTCCTCCGGCTCCGATCTGTGGCGCAGAAGCTTCACCACGGACATGAGCGAGACCGACATCGTGTTCGGCGGCGAGAAGCGGCTGTACAGGGCAGTCAAGGAGATCACAGAGAAATACGACCCGCAGGCCATCTTCGTCTACCAGACATGCGTGCCCGCAATGATCGGTGACGATATCGATGCGGTCTGCAAGGCGGCCTCCGCCAAATTTGGCAAACCGGTCATTCCCATCAATGCACCGGGATTTGTGGGGTCGAAGAACCTTGGCAACAAGCTCGCAGGCGAAGCACTGCTGGAGCACGTCATCGGTACCGCAGAGCCCGATTACACCACTGCCTATGACATCAACATCATCGGCGAATACAACCTGTCCGGCGAGCTCTGGCAGGTCAAGCCGCTGCTCGATGAGCTCGGAATCCGGATCCTGTCGTGCATCTCGGGGGACGGCAAGTATCGCGAGGTGGCTTATTCGCATCGAGCCAAAGCCGCGATGATGGTCTGCTCAAAGGCAATGATCAACGTCGCACGCAAGATGAGGCAGCGCTACGGCATCGCGTTTTTTGAAGGCTCGTTCTACGGTATCGAGGATTCCAGCGATTCACTACGCCAGATCGCGCGCATGCTGATCGAACGCGGCGCGCCGGCTGAGCTGATGGAACGCACGCAAGCCCTGATCGCACGCGAAGAGACCAAAGCCTGGGCTGCGATTGAACGTTTCAAGCCACGCTTTGCCGCCAAGAGGGTTGTTCTCATCACCGGTGGCGTGAAATCCTGGTCGATGGTGGCCGCTTTGCAAGAGGCCGGGCTCGAGATCGTCGGCACGTCCGTCAAGAAATCGACCAAGAAGGACAAGGAACGTATCAAGGAGTTAATGGGCCAGCACGCCCACATGATCGAGGACATGTCGCCTCGCGAGATCTACAAGATGCTAAAGGACGCAAAAGCCGACATCATGCTCTCCGGCGGCAAGTCGCAATTCGTCGCATTAAAGGCGGCGACGCCGTGGCTCGATATCAACCAGGAGCGCTGTCACGCCTATATGGGCTATGTCGGGATTGTCAAGCTCATGGAGGAGATCGAGAAAGCGCTCTACAATCCGATATGGGATCAGCTCCGCCAAGCCGCGCCATGGGATGAGTTCGACCGAAATCGTCAGGCAAGGACGGTTGCGCAGATGTATGTGCAAGCCGCTGATCCAGTTCGAGACGCGAGCAAGAACGGCGTCAATACGATAAGTCTCTCCAATGAAAGCGAGGCCAGCGGTGGCGAGAGCGCGATTGCGGCGCATGGCCCGAACCTCGCCAGGCCCGCCAAGCCCTGCACCAATTCCACCGCACGGTGCGTTGCTTGTAAGGACATTCGTTCCGATCTGCAGCCGCCGGCGCTCCAGGCGGCGGAGTAGGGGAACGACATGGCGATCGTCACTACCTCGAAGAAAGCCTGTTCGGTCAATCCGCTCAAAATGAGCCAGCCGATCGGCGGCTCATTTGCCTTCCTGGGCCTGCGCGGCGCGATGCCGCTTTTGCACGGCCCGCAAGGTTGCACCTCCTTCGGCCTGACGCTGTTCGTGCGCCATTTCAATGAAGCCGTGCCGATGCAGACGACCGCCATGAGCGAGGTTGCCACCGTGCTCGGTGGGCACGAGAATCTCGAACAGGCGATCCTCAACATCTACAATCGCGTCCAGCCCGAGATCATTGGCATCAATTCGACTGGCGTCACCGAGACCAACGGCGATGACGTCGAAGCCTTCATCCGGTTGATCCGACAGAAGCATCCGAAGCTCGAAAAGCTCCCCCTTGTCTACGTCTCGACCCCGGATTTCAAGGATGCCTTTCAGGATGGCTGGGGCAAGACAGTGGCGCGGATGATCGAGGTGCTTGTGGCTCCCGTCGACACAGCGCGACCGCGCGATATCTCCCGCGTCAACGTGCTACCTGGTTGTCACCTCACGCCCGGCGATCTCGACGAGCTTCGCACGATTTTTGAGGATTTTGGGCTCAAGCCCTCGTTCCTGCCCGACGTTGCCGGTTCGCTGGACGGTCACATCCCCGACGAATTCACGCCCACCACGATCGGGGGCATTGGAGTGGACGAGATTGCGACCATGGGGCAGGTGGCCTGGACGATCGCGATCGGCGCGCAAATGCGCCGTGCGGCCGAGGCCATGCAGGTGCGGACAGGCACGCCGTTCCGTCTGTTCGAGCGGCTCTGTGGCCTTATCCCAAACGATGAATTCATCGCCTTCCTGAGCCAGATCAGCGGCCGCTCGGTGCCCTGGAAATATCGCCGGCAGCGTGGACAGCTGGCAGACGCCATGCTGGATGCACATTTCCATATCGGCGGGCGCAAGCTCGCGATCGGCGCCGAGCCGGATTTGTTATTCGATCTCTCCAGCTTGCTCCACGAAATGGGCGCACAGGTAAGTGCTGCGGTGACGACGACGAACTCACCGGTGCTCCAGCGGGTCAGGACCGAGGACGTCCTGATCGGCGATCTGGAGGATCTTGAAGAGCTTGCCAGGTCGCGTGACTGCGACCTCTTGATGTCGCATTCACATGGTCGCCAGGCCGCTTCGCGACTCAATGTCCCGTTCTTCCGGGTCGGCTTTCCGATGTTCGATCGCGTTGGTGCTGCGCACCTCACGATCGCTGGCTATCGCGGCACGCGCGATCTGATCTTTGATATCGCCAATCTGATCATCACCGACCGCGAAGCCAACCATGGGCCGACGCCCGACACCTGGCGATCAACCTGCGGTGGCCCGCAGGCCCATCCGCCCCAGCTGCATTGAGCAGGGAGAGAAAACAACCCGGATGAAAGTTGCATTCGCCACTCAGGACTTGAAGCACGTCGATGCCCACTTCGGCTGGGCCAAGAACATCGCGATCTACGAGGTCTGCCCGGACGGGCATCGGTTTATTGAGGCGATCCAGTTCGACGGTGACCTCACCGAAGACGGCAATGAGGATAAGCTCGCGCCGAAGATCGAGGCGATCAGGGAGTGCGCAATCCTCTATGTTGCGGCGATTGGCGGCTCGGGTGCTGCGCGAGTCGTCGCCAGGAACATCCATCCGATGAAGGTGCTGCAGCCAGAGCCCATCCACGATCTTTGCGTCAAACTCGAAACCGTGCTGAAGGGATCGCCGCCGCCCTGGCTACGGAAGCTGCTCGCCAAAAGCCGGGAACGTACGGTGGATTTCGAAGCCTAAAGGAACACAGATGGCCGATCCGCCTGAAGTCACTCCAGCCGCCGCCGCGGCGGAGGGGCCATTTCTGAAGGAGCTCATCAAGATCTGGCGCGCCCAGGACACCCACGGCGCCTGGGAGGGCAAAAAGGATCTCGAGCTGCTCGAACCCTACGTTCTCGACAAGCGCAAGCGCCGTGCGCTGCCGATCGTCGGCAATCCCGACCCGGACACGACATGGCGGCTGGAGCTGTTCTTCGACGCCGTTGCGCTCTCGATCGAGAAGGCGACCGGTGTGATGATCTCGCCGATGCTGAAGATGCATCACGAAGGCTTCGGTCGGATCGTGCTGATCGGCGGCCGGCTCGTTGTCGTGAGCAAGCAGCTGCGCGACGTGCATCGCTTTGGTTTCGACCATCTCTCCGATCTCGCCAATCAAGGCGACAAATTCGTCAAAAGTGGCGTTGAGATGATCCGTAAGTTCCCGGAAGTGGCGAGTTATTGAGGCAAGTGTGAGCGATATCGAAATTCTGAAAGCGGAAATAAAGAAGCTGTCGGCCAAGGCGACCCAGGCCAAGATGGACCTCCACGACCTCTCCGAGGAGCTGCCGGTCAACTGGTCGTCGATCCTGAGCGTGGCCCAGAAGGCCCACGCTGCCTTCAGCGAGCTCGAAAGCAAACGCCAATATCTCCAGGCGCTGGACAAAACATAACGGACGGTTAGCCATGTCATTCAGGACCCGCGACGGTCGCAATTGGAGGCCGGACTACCTGGTTGCTATCGATCCCAAGAAGTGCATCGGCTGCGGCCGCTGCTACAAGATCTGCGGCCGTGAGGTCATGACGCTGAAGGGGCTACGCGAGGGTGGCGAGATCATCGATCTCGACGAGGACGACGATGAGCTCGAAAAGAAGATCATGGTGCTGAAGGACGAAGGCGCTTGCATCGGCTGCAGCGCCTGCGCCCGGGTGTGCCCAACAAATTGTCAGACCCACACACCACCTGGTTGACTTAGCTTTCTCCGACGAGATCGAGTTGTCAGATACAAGCTGGTAGGGAACGCCTAGATCCGACCTGTTCTACTGGCGTGAAGCCGACAGTTGCCGAATCGGCCGCGACCTCGCATGGGCGCCCGGCGGCGAAGGCCAGCAGGATCGTGAAAACGACAATGCCGACACCGTCGTTGAAGAGTGACTCGCCCTGCATCTCGACCTCGAGACTTTCAGGTGCCTTTACATTTTGAGCGTACCCATGACCGCCACCGGATCGGTCAGGCTGATGAGCGCGCCAAACACCAGCGCCCAGGACAGCGGCAGCGACTGACCAAGGAGACCAGCGGCCTGCCAGAATAGAAAGCCAACGATAAACGTCGACGTGATCGTGGCGAAGGTGGCAAGCACGTTACGGGTACGGCGTGGCTTACCAATGTTGCGAGATCGACGTGGAGCGCTCCCGCGAAGAGCTGGAATGCTAGCATCCCGTTCATGACGACCGACGTGAAGTCGATCTGGAGCACTGTCTTTGTTAGCGCTTCGAACAGATGCCGTTCTGGCAACGAACCCAGAGATCCCGCGTTTACCTGACGCTTCTGGCTCGATTGCAAGGCTCGCGAATAGTGATGACGAAACAGTGGATCAGCATACCGTAAGCCCTGTGCAAAAAAGCGGGCTTCGTGCCCCAACCATTTATTGGGAACGGTTTGCGCGGATTTCATCATGAACTGGCTGCAACAGCAGTCCACTTGCGAGAGGCCGGATATATTTAAGCAACTGGAATCGTCAGGAGAACTGACAAAGAAGGTGTCGCCGGTCTGACGTCTGACGACTATCCGACACTGTTCTGTCGCCTTTGTTGGTCCGCGACACCGGCCTATTTCGCCGAGCTCTTGTCTGGCCTCAGGCTAATCCGCTGAAAAGCAATCACAATCTTTTTCTTCTGCTGGGTCGGCCAAATTGGCACGAGTATTGAAACCCCTCCGTTGCGAGCCGGGAGCCGCCGACCGACCTTCATTTCGTGGATGACACCGCGATCGATGGAACGACGAAAGAAAAGCAAAATGTCAAATCCGCATCAGATAGCATTTTATGGGAAGGGGGCCTCGGCGAAATCGCCCCCTACCAAACAGGCTCGCCGCCCGCACTACTGCATCGCCGTGGCGCTGGCCAGGCTTGAACTCAAGGTGGTGTTCGGTTCGATCTTCCAGCGCTTTCCCGCGCTGCGCCTGGCCGTGGCGCCCGAAGGAGCGAAGTTGCGCAAGGAGATCATCACTGGCGGGTTCGAGGGGTTCCCGGTGCTCTGGTGATGCTCGGACGCCGCCGGGAATCGCGATGTTCTCCGCAATTTGCCGGCGCGCCTGGCGCGCCGATCAGATCAGCCAGCCAACAGGTTACCAAGATGGACGTGCAAGAAACCACGGCAGCATGCCGGGACGCCTTCGCCGAACTGGCGTCGCCAGCGCGCATCCACGACCCGTATCCGTTTATGCACTGGTTGCGCGAGCACGATCCGGTGCATCGCGCGGCGTCGGGCCTCTTTCTGTTGAGCCGCCACGCCGACATCTACTGGGCGCTCACGGCCACGGGCGATGCGTTTCGGGCACCGGCGCCGGGCGAACTGGCGCGCTATTTCCCGCGTGCGGCGACCAGCCTGTCACTCAATCTGCTGGCGTCTACACTAGCAATGAAGGACCCGCCGACGCATACGCGTCTGCGCCGGCTGATCTCGCCCGATTTCACCATGCGCCAGATCGACAACCTGCGGCCGAGCATCGCGCGCATCGTCGCAGCGCGCCTGGATGGCATGGCGCCCGCGCTGGAGCGCGGGGAGGCGGTGGACCTGCATCGGGAATTCGCGCTGGCCTTGCCCATGCTGGTCTTGGCCGAACTGTTCGGCATGCCCCAGGACGACATGTTCGGGCTCGCCGCCGTCATCGACCCCATTCTGAAAGGCCTGGGCCCGCACGCCAGCGACCCCCAGCTCGCCACGGCGGACGCGGCCAGCGTCAGGGTGCAGGCCTACTTCGGCGACCTCATACAGCGCAAGCGCACCGATCCCCGCCACGACATCGTGTCGATGCTGGTCGGCGCACACGACGACGATGCCGACACGCTGTCGGATGCGGAGTTGATCAGCATGCTTTGGGGCATGCTGCTGGGCGGCTTCGCAACCACTGCTGCGACCATCGACCATGCGGTCCTGGCGATGCTGGCGTATCCCGAACAGCGGCACTGGCTTCAGCGAGACGCCGTGGGGGTGAAGGCATTCGTCGAAGAAGTCCTGCGCCGCGACTCGCCCGTCATGTTCAGCGCCACTCTGCGTATCGCCCAGCGCGACATCGAATTGGGCGGCGTGGTGATCCCGAAGAACGCGGACGTGCGCGTGCTGATCGCGGCCGGCAATCGCGACCCGGACGCCTTCGCCGATCCCGACCGCTTCGATCCCGCGCGTTTCTACGGCACCAGTCCTGGCATGTCGACCGACGGGAAGATCATGCTGAGCTTCGGCCACGGCATCCGCTTTTGCCTCGGTGCGCAACTGGCCAGGGTGCAGTTGGCCGAGAGCCTGCCGCGGATCCAGGCGCGCTTCCCCACGCTGGCATCGGCCGAGCCGCCGACGCGAGAGACCTCCGAGTTCCTTAGGACGTTCCGCGCGCTGCCGGTGCGGCTGCATGCGCAGGGGGGCTGAGATGCGCATCTTGGTCGACCAGGATCTGTGCGCAACCAGCGGGCAGTGCGTGCTGACGCTGCCGGGCACCTTTCGCCAACGCGAACCGGACGGCGTGGCCGAAGTGTGCGTGGCGACGGTCCCGCAGGCGCTGCACGCCGCCGTGCGACTCGCGGCCAGCCAGTGCCCGGTCGCCGCCATTCGGGTCATCGAAAGCGACGCTGGTGATGACGAGCGCGCCAGCGTCGACCCTGCGCCTTCTCCTGCGGGGGCCGAGCGGCATCCCGCGAAAGACCAGCGCAATCCAGGAGGACACGATGGCACGGTTTGAAGGCAAGGTGGCCGTGGTGACCGGCGCCGGCGCCGGTATTGGCAAGGCATGCGCCCTCGCCATCGCACGCGAGGGCGGCAGAGTGGTGGTGGCCGACATTGATGGCTCGGCGGCCATCGCCTGCACCGCGCAGATCGCGGCCGAAGCGGGCCACGCGCTCGCCCCGGCCATGGACATCGCCGATGCGCAGGCGGTGGCAGCGCTGCTCGAGACGGCGGAGCGGCACTTCGCTGGGGTCGACCTGCTGGTGGAGCGACATGCATCTGACCCCGCGCCACCGTGCGATCCTCGACCTCGACCTGGCGATCTGGGATCAGAACATGGCGACCAATCTGCGCGGTGTGCTGCTCTGCTGCCGGCAGGCCATATCGCCCGCGGCGGTGGCGCGATCGTCAACATGTCGTCGTGCCAGGGGCTCAGCGGTGACACCGCGCAGACGTCCTACGCCGCGTCGAAGGCGGCGATGAAAAGGCTGTCGGCCTCGCTCGCCACCCAGTACGGTCATGCGCAGATCTGCTGCAACGCGATTGCGACCGAGCATCTCCTCGCCAAGCTGGACGAGTGCATGCAACGGCATCAGCGCCGGCTCCTGCCGCGCGTCGGCTGCCCCGAGGGACGTGGCCGCGCTGGTGGCGTTCCTGCTCTACGACGATGCTGTGTTCATCACCGGCCAGGTCGTGTGCATCGACGGCGGCATGCTGGCGCATGTGCCGACGTACGCCGACGGTGGCGACAGCCGCGCCGCGCGGCCTGCCGGCACACCGCCGAAGCGGCCGCGGCGCCGCGCTGCTGATGGACATGCTGCTCAACCCGCTGGACCGTCGGCACCGGCTGCGGCACGACATCCCGGTCGTGCCTGGCGCTTTCCCCCTGGTCGGGCATCTTCCCGCCATCGTCTGCGACCTGCCGCGCCTGCTGCGGCGCGCGGAACGGACGCTGGGCAGCCACTTCTGGCTGGATTTCGGCCCTGCCGGACACCTGATGACCTGCGTGGATCCGGGTGCGTTCGCACTGCTCCGGCACAAGGACGTGTCCTCGGCGCTGATCGAAGAGATCGCGCCCGAATTGCTTGGCGGAACGTTGGTTACCCAGGACGGCGGCGCGCACCGGCAGGCGCGCGATGCGATCAAGGCGGCGTTCCTGCCGAAGGGGCTGACCCAGGCCGGCATCGGCGACCTGTTCGTGCCCGTCATCCGGGCACGGGTGCAGGCGTGGCGCGACCGCGGCGATGTAACCATCCTGCGCGAAACCGGCGACCTGATGCTCAAGCTCATCTTCAGCCTCATGGGAATCCCCGCGCAGGACCTGCCGGGATGGCATCGCAAGTACCGGCAAGTGGCGCAGTTGATCGTCGCGCCCCCGGTCGACCTGCCCGGACTGCCCTTGCGGCGCGGCCGCGCCGCCCGCGACTGGATCGACGCGCAGTTGCGCCAGTTCGTCCGCGGCGTGCGCGCGCATGCCGCGCGCACGGGGTTGATCAACGAGATGGTGAGCGCCTTCGATCGCAGCGAAGATGCGCTCTCCGATGACGTCCTGGTCGCCAATATCCGCTTGCTGCTGCTTGCGGGTCACGACACCACTGCCTCGACGATGGCCTGGATGGTGATTGAGCTGGCGCGGCAGCCTGTGCTGTGGGACGCCCTGGTCGAGGAGGCGCAACGCGTGGGCGCGGTGCCGACCCGGCACGCGGACCTGGCGCAGTGTCCGGTCGCCGAGGCGCTGTTCCGCGAGACGCTGCGCGTGCATCCGGCGGCCACGCTCCTGCCGCGTCGCGCGCTGCAGGAATTGCAACTCGGCCAACGGCGCATTCCCGCGGGTACCCATCTGTGCATCCCGCTGCTCCATTTCTCGACCTCGGCGCTGCTGCACGAGGCGCCTGATCAGTTCCGCCTGGCGCGGTGGCTGCAACGCACGGAGCCGATCCAGCCGGTGGACATGCTGCAGTTCGGTACCGGCCCACACGTCTGCATCGGCTACCACTTGGTATGGCTGGAACTGGTGCAGTTCTGCATCGCCTTGGCGCTGACCATGCACAAGGCCGGGGTGCGGCCGCGGTTGCTGAGCGGCGTCGAAAAAGGCCGGCGCTATTACCCGACCGCACATCCGTCCATGACAATCCGCATCGGATTCTCATGAGCTGGCATCCCATCCCTGTGTGGCGAGGCATCGGCGCCGGCGACGCGCGGCATTGCTGCACTCGGCGCGTGCGCTCGGTGCGACGCCGGCAACACCGCGGCGGCTCGGCGCTCGCCGTGGCCGTGTCAGGTAGAAGGACATAAACAACATGCAGACCGGTTCTACGCTACACGACGACCGAACTGGCGTTTGCGCGCTCGGCGGATTGGGCGCGCAGGTGCGCGGCGCGTCCGGCAGGCTGCTGCCGGAGATCTGGATGCAGGACGGCGCAAAGCGGGTCGAACAGACGCTGGCGCGTCTTCTCTGCGCCGAAGAGGACGGTGAGACCGAGCTGATGGCGGCGATGCGCTACGCCACCTTGAATGGCGGCAAGCGCACCCGCGCCTTGCTCTGTCTGGCTGCCGGCGCACTGGCCGACACGCCAGCGCACATGCTCGACGACGTCGGCGCCGCCATCGAGATGATGCATGCCTGTACCCTGGTCCATGACGACCTGCCCGCGATGGACGACGACGTGCTTCGCCGCGGCCTTCCGACCGTGCACGTCAAGTTCGGCGAAGCCACTGCGATCCTGGTCGGCGATGCGCTGCAGGCGCACGCCTTCCTGACCCTGGCGAGCCTGGATGCGCCGGGCGACAGCCGTATCGCGCTCGTGCGCGAACTGGCGCAGGCGGTGTCCGCCGAGGGTGCCGCAGGCGGGCAGGCCATGGATCTGTCGCTCGTCGGAAAGCACGTCGAGCTGGACAGGATCGTGGCGATGCACCGGATGAAGAGCGGAGCGCTAGTGCGCGCGTCCGTTCGCATGGGCGCGCTGTGCGCCATCGCGGAGGATGCCGCGCACGCTGCGCTGTACTGTGCGCTCGATCGCTACACCGCCTGTTTCGGCCTGGCGTTGCAGGTGGTCGACGACATTCTCGACGCGACAGCTGATACCGCGACGCTGGGCAAGACCCCCGGCAAGGACGCGGCGGCGCGGAAGCCGACCTGCGCGTCGATCATGGGGCTGCAGCCAGCGCGCCAGTTCGCGCTGGATTTGTTGCGCAACGCCGGGGAGGCCATCGCCCCGCTGGGGCCGCGTGCGGAACGGTTGGCGCAGATGCTGCAGCGGGCCAACGCGTATCTGTTCAAGCACGCGCCATGCGCATGAGCGCGCCCGTCCGCATGGAGTCGGCCCTGTGCCGCTGCGATCGGGCGGCGGCGGCAGTGCATGCTGCACTGTGTCCGAGTCCGCGGCGCCGATCGCAGCGGTTGCCCAGCACGGCCGCGGCGCGCTGCGCGCAAGCCTATGCGGCGGACCGGCGCCAGCATCGGCGCGTCGCCGCGCCGGAGCAGGGCGACCGTCCGGCGCTGCCCATGCGCCGGGCCGCGACGGGCCTGCGGCGACGTGCGCGGCCTCCGCCCGAACCGTCTGCAGAAGGAACATCCCGAGTGAACGCGCTGTGCGAACAGATCCTTTCCGAATTGCGCCACGTGCTGAGCGAGACGAGCGACGGCGGCTGCGTCGGCCCGTCCGTCTATGACACGGCGCGAGCTCTACAGTTCCGCGGCAACGTCCCCGGTCGGCAGGACGCATACGCGTGGCTCATCGCGCAGCAACAGGCCGATGGCGGATGGGGAAGCGCGGACTTCCCGCTGTTCCGCCATGCGCCCACGTGGGCGGCGTTGCTGGCATTGCAGCGTGCCGATCCTCTTCCCGGCGCTGCCGACGCAGTCCTGGCTGCAACCCGGTTCCTCGAGCGCGAGCCCGATCCCTACGCGCATACGGTGCCGGAAGACGCGCCGATCGGCGCGGAGCTGATCCTGCCGCAGTTGTGCGGCGAGGCCGCATCCTTGCTGGGTGGCGCGGCGTTTCCGCGCCACCCGGCGCTGTTGCCGTTGCGGCAAGCGTGCCTGATCAAGCTGGGGGCGGTGGCGATGTTGCCGAGCGGCCATCCGTTGCTGCACTCCTGGGAAGCCTGGGGGACGTCGCTGACCACCGCATGCCCGGATGACGACGGCAGCATCGGCATCAGTCCGGCGGCCACCGCCGCGTATCGTGCGCACGCCGTGACACAGGGGAGCACGCCGCAGGTCGGGCGCGCCGACGCGTATCTGCAGGCGGCATCGCGGGCGACGAGCAGCGGCATCGAAGGTGTCGTTCCCAACGTCTGGCCGATCAATGTGTTCGAGCCATGCTGGTCGCTGTACACCCTGCATCTGGCCGGGCTGTTCGCGCATCCCGCGCTCGCCGAGGCGGTGCGCGTGATCGTCGCGCAGCTCGACGCCCGCCTGGGCGTGCGCGGTCTGGGCCCGGCCTTGCACTTCGCGGCCGATGCGGACGACACCGCCGTTGCGTTGTGCGTCCTGCGCCTTGCAGGCCGCAACCCGGCGGTCGATGCGTTGCGCCATTTCGAAATCGGCGAGCTGTTCGTCACCTTCCCCGGCGAGCGCAATGCCTCGGTGTCGACCAACATCCATGCCTTGCATGCGTTGCGACTGTTGGGAAAGCCCGCCGCCGGCACCAGCGCGTACGTCGAGGCCAATCGCAACCCGCACGGTCTATGGGACAATGAAAAATGGCACGTTTCGTGGCTGTATCCCACCGCGCATGCGGTCGCTGCGCTGGCGCAAGGCAAGCCCCAGTGGCGCGACGAGCGCGCGCTGGCGGCGCTACTGAAGGCGCAGCGCGACGACGGCGGCTGGGGCGCCGGTCGCGCGTCCACATTTGAGGAAACCGCCTATGCGCTGTTCGCGTTGTACGTGATGGACCGGAGCGAAGAGCCGACAGGGCGCCGGCGCATCGCGCAGGCGGTGGCGCGTGCGCTGGAGTGGATGCTCGCCCGCCATGCGGCGCATGCATTGCCGCAGACGCCGCTGTGGATCGGCAAGGAACTGTATTGCCCCACCCGGGTCGTGCGCGTGGCCGAACTCGCCGGGTTGTGGCTGGCGCTTCGTTGGGGGCGGCGCGTCCCGGCCGAGGGAGCAGGAGCGGCGCCATGATCCAGACCGAACGCGCGCTGCAGCAGGTGCTGGAGTGGGGGCGTTCCCTGACCGGGTTCGCCGACGAGCATGCCGTGGAAGCGGTCAGGGGCGGCCAGTACATCCTGCAGCGCATCCACCCGAGCCTGCGCGACACCAGCGCCCGCACCGGCCGCGATCCGCAGGACGAAACGCTGATCGTGGCGTTCTATCGCGAACTGGCGCTGCTGTTCTGGCTCGACGATTGCAACGACCTTGGCCTGATCGCGCCGGAGCAGCTCGCTGCGGTGGAGCAGGCGCTGGGGCAGGGCGTGCCGTGCGCGCTCCCCGGATTCGAGGGCTGCGCTGTGCTGCGCGCTTCGCTGGCCGCGCTCGCCTACGATCGTCGCGACTATGCTCAGCTTCTTGACGATACCCGGTGCTACTGCGCGGCGCTGCGCGCCGGACACGCGCAGGCGGCAGGGGCGGAACGCTGGTCCTACGCCGAGTACCTGCACAACGGCATCGATTCGATCGCCTACACGAACGTGTTCTGTTGCCTGTCGTTGCTGTGGGGGCTGGACATGGCGACCTTGCGCGCGCGTCCGGCGTTTCGCCAGGTCCTGCGGCTCATCTCCGCGATAGGGCGCCTGCAGAACGATCTGCACGGACGCGACAAGGACAGGTCGGCCGGCGAGACCGACAACGCGGCGATCCTGCTGCTGCAGCGCTATCCGGCTATGCCTGTGGTGGAGTTCCTCAACGACGAGCTGGCCGGCCATACGCGCATGCTGCACCGGGTGATGGCTTCAGAACGCTTTCCCGCGCCGTGGGGACCTTTGATCGAGGCCATGGCGGCCATCCGCGCGCAGTACTACCAGACCTCGACCAGCCGCTACCGCAGCGACGCTGCGGGGGAGGCCAGCGTGCGCCGGCCTGAACGCGGGGGAGGCGGCGGCGTGCGCGCGCTGCCGTCGGTCCGATCCGACGCAACGCCGTCGCCCGATGCGACGGACGGAGCGAGCATGAGCGACACCAGCCGGCGCAAGGACGACCATCTGGACATCGTGCTGGATCGGCGAACGGCGCCGGCCACGGTCGCCGCCGGCTGGGAGTACATCCGTTTCGAACACTGCGCATTGCCCGAGTTGGACCTGACGCAGATCGACCTGCGCGCCTCGCTGCTGGGCAAGACCATGCGCGCGCCGCTGCTGATCAGCTCCATGACCGGCGGCATGCCACGCGCCGAGGCCATCAACCGGCATCTGAGCGAGGCAGCGCAAGCCTTGGGGATCGCCATGTGCGTCGGTTCGCAGCGCGTGAGCCTGCAATCCCGCAACTCCCAGGGGCTGACGCGCGCGCTGCGCCGCCTGGCTCCAGACATTCCCTTGCTGGCCAATATCGGCGCCGCGCAACTGCGCGAGGCCGACGGCCTGGACCTGGCGCGCCGCGCGGTGGATGCGCTGGAGGCCGATGGACTCATCGTCCATCTCAATCCGCTGCAGGAAGCGGTACAGCCGGAGGGCGACCGCGACTGGCGCGGCGTCCTGGCGCAGATCGCTCGCGCCGCGCGCAACGTGGGCGTGCCGATCGTGGCCAAGGAAGTGGGTTCGGGCCTATCCGCCTCGGTGGCCTGTGCGCTCGTTGAGGCGGGCGTGGCGGTGATCGATGTCGCCGGCGCCGGCGGCACCAGTTGGGCCGCGGTGGAGGGCGAGCGCGCCCGCGATGCCGCCGACCGTGCAGTGGCGATGGCGTTCGCCGATTGGGGGATTCCGACCCCGGCCAGCGTGCAGGCGGTACGTCAGGCGCTGCCAACGGTGAAGCTGATCGCGTCGGGCGGGATCCGCGACGGCGTCGACGTGGCCAAGGCCATCCGCCTGGGCGCGGACATCGCCGGGCAGGCGGCCGGCGTGCTGCGCGCGGCTACGGTATCCACCGAGGCGGTTGTCGCGCATTTCGAGATCGTCATCCGCCAGTTGGCCGTCGCCTGCTTCTGCACCGGCTCGGCTGATCTGGCGGCGTTGCGTCAGGCGCGCTTGTTACCCTCGGCGCATCTGCCCGCCGGTTGATGCCGGCCTCGCCCGCACGTGGCGGCGGGCGCCTAGTCTTACTGAGCCAGAAAGTCGCGGATGCGGGGGGATTCGCGAGCGGATCATGACCGCAATCACGCTTGCGTTGATGGTTTTATCTCCAGCGGCATCCGGGCAAACGAATAAGCCAGATGTCTCATCTGCTCCGAGTGCGCAGAACTCCGGCGCCGGAATACCAGGTCAGCCGGGTAACAAGGAGGCTGCTTCGTGATCAGGGAAGCGCCCCGCCATGCCCAACTGGACAGCCGAGAGTGAAGCCGCATTCGACGCCTATGTCGATGCTTTGATCGGGGTGATCGGCCACGCCGAACGGGCTGAGCCCTGAAGGGGTCGGAACAAGGTGCGCCGGGAGACCGGCAAGGAGTAGATGGTGCAAGTCCATTGCAATGAAGGAGTAGCGATCCACATTGACCCGAGTCATGCGCCGTCGATCGTGAGGAGACCGGTAACTTCTCTGGGGTCAAACACGGGTTGTTAGGCTCGAGCAGTCCATCAGCATCGTTTTGAGACAAAGCGATGGCGGTGGAATGGAGGGTTACGATCGAGGGCCGGAACGAATTTGGCGACACATGCCGGAAGGAGGCGCAAGGACAAGAGCTGGGAGAGCCTATTCGACGGCGACATCGGCTTGTCGATCGGCGATAGCAAGAAGATCATGGCAGCGCTGCAGAACGCGGTCGTCTATCATGAGGCGGAGACGTATGCCCTTCTTCGCCGGTTTTGCCCGGACTGCCATACGTTCCGACCGGTCAAGGACTACACGACACGCCCGATCCGAACCGTCTGCGGCACCGTTGAGGTTCGCAATCCGCGATGGATGCTGTGCCGGGAATGCCGTCCAGGGATGGTCGGTGCCTTCGCGCCGCTGAAGGAAATTTGTCCCGATCGAGCGACACCGGAGCTGATGGAACTGACGGACCGGCTAGGAAGCATGCTGCCCTACCGGCAGGCGGCGAAGGTGCTGGCCGATTTCCTGCCCACTGAACCGACTGAGACGCATGCGACCGTGCGCAAGCGTACCATCAGGATCGGCAAGCGGCTCGACGACCAGGTCATGCAGGAAACTTGGCGCGCGAGGTCCCAAACAGATGACCGATGCCAGCTTGAGATGCAGCTTCCCGGAGATCGGCGCAAAGGGTTCGTCATCAGCATTGAAACGGCGCACGTTCGTAGCGCTGATCAACATTCGGCGCGAAATTTCGAGCTCGTCGTGGCCAGATGCAGCCGCGGGGGGACGGGGAGAAAGGGGCGGTCGCTATTTCGTCACCGGCAGCACCGACCAGCAAGCAATCCGCGATCGTGCTCTTCACTCTCTCCAGGAAGTCGGATATCGCGGCTTTGGGGATGTGACGGTGATCTCGGACGGGGCCGAAATCATAAAGCGGCTGCCCCGCGCCATGCCGAAACCAACGACCCACATCACCGACTGGTTCATATTGCCATGAAGATCCAGCCCATGCAGCAGATCGCCGATCACATCGTACGATCCGGATCAGGCCCCTTTGAAGCGCTTCCAACCATCGACAGGGACGTCAGAGCCGTGAAGTGGCGTCTGTGGCTTGGGCGGGTCGGCCGCGCGATCCGCGACCTGGAGCAACTTCTAGGGTCCAGACTCAATTGAGCCAATATGCGAGGAGAGCGGCGAGATGAACAGCGGCCAAGAAATTCCGGGCGAGCTTGTCGTATGGGGTGGCGATGCGGCGGAAGTCTTTGAGCCTGCAAAAGCAGCGCTCGATGACATTTCGGCCTTTGTAGGCGCGTTTGTTGAACCGATGGATGACGACGCGGTTGGATTTGTTGGGGATGACGGGCTTGGCGCCGCGACGAACAATTTCGCCGCGAAGGTCGACGCCGTCATACCCTTTGTCAGCGAGTAGCGCGCTCATGGGCCGCGCGAGCGCCAGAACATCGGGCGCCGCCGCGATATCGGCATCCTGGCCTCGGGTCAGATGCAGGACGACCGGCCGGCAGAGCGGATCGCTCAGCGCATGGATTTTTGTCGTGCGGCCTCCGCGCGGGCGGCCGATTGCTTGATTGTGCTCCCCCCTTTTCCGCCGGAGGCACACCGGTGAGCTTTAATCGAGGTCGAGTCGAGCGACAGCACGACGCCGTCTTCGCGGGGCTTGGCCAGCGCTTCGAAGATTGCGCACCATCGCCCGCGCTTGGCCCCGCGGTTGAAGCGATTGTAGACGGTCGTGTAAGGGCCGTCTTCACGCGGGCAGTCGCGCCCATCGCGCACCCGACTGCAGCATGTGAATGGTCCCGCTGATGATGCGCCGGTCGTCGTCCCGATCCAGCCCCGTCAGTCCCGTCGGCAGATGAGGCTCGATACGTCCCCATTGCCGATCATTCAGCCAAAACAAACCCGCGCGCATTCTCTCGCCCCCGAATCAAAAACTCGCAGGAGAGGGAATCGTGGCGCTATTTAGGTGCAGGCCCTGGGACAGCGTCGGTTGCGGCATTCTGCATAGCTTCGCTTCGTTCTCACAACATTGAGGATGTGCGGCCAAGTCTGCTCAGCTATCGCTTGGCCTGGCTCGATCAACCGGCACCCCGCCGTCGCATTTTGAGGCTCTGCGGAACTGCATGTACGAGGCAAACCGCTTGACGCTGGCTCGCTGGGTTCTCTCGAACGATGCAACGCGCGTTACTCAATCCCCGGATCGGTTTCCATCGTCCATGGGCGCAGCTCGTCGAGAACTGTCGGCTGGCGAGCATCGACGCGCGACATCTCTGCGCCACGCAGGCTGGCAAAGGCCTCGAGCACAGCGCCAAGCCGATCCATACATCGTCGATCCGCTCTCTGATGTGACCGCGATCATCAACCGATGAGCATTGGAATGTCCGGATCCCCGTGGATGCAGTCAGGCGGACGGTCGCGGCCAGCCGCCCCTCGGTGCAATTGACGACAGTGCTCTTGGCCAACACACGACTAACAGAGTGGCGGTGTGATCTCCCGAAAGGTAGGCGGATAGTCCATCACCAGGGTTTGTCAGAGCCAGTCCGGGCGAAGCGGGCGCAGTGACTCTCTCTGCGGCATACTCGTCGAGCTGACGAGAGAGAGGGTCTGAGGCGATGCCTCAGACGGGGCGGTTTTCGCTTCTGTTCTTCACCGGCTCCATTTTCGCTAGGCCGTCCTCGTATGAAATTTCCGTGTATGATCCACCGATGTCCTTGGCCGCGTCGAGCAAGTAGTCGAGCCTACCGGCCGTACCGAGCTTCTTGATGTCATTCTTGTCGACGCCGGCGAGGTCCATCATCTCCTTCCACACAGTTGATTCGTCGCAAGGCAGAATGCGGAAGGTGATGTCGCCTATCTTGGTGCGGTATTTCGCAAGCAGATCAATGTTGTTGCAGAATATGAAATAGCTGCCCTTGGGGCTCAGCCTGCCATCCAGGACCTTTGCGGCCTGAGGTAGATACGCGAAGGAATGCAGATATCCGGCAAGGACTGGGATGGTCGGTTCGCCTTCCTGCGCGATTGCAAGAACTTGTTCGATGGAATAGTCCGGCGGTCGCTTTTCGTCGGCGAGCTGGGCTTGGAACTTCAGCGCGATGTCGCCCCGAAATCCAAATCGCCCGGGCTTCGTGGTCTCGGTCTTAAGCACCGCATTCAGCAACCGGCCCTCCTTGTCCAACTGGCCAAGAGCGGTGTTGTCGATCGACGTCATCGAAGGCTCCTCATCAATCTGTCGTGTACATGCATCGCCAATGCGGCGTGTCCGCTAACCTTATGCAAGTTGTTTGCCGTGCGCCTATGTCTGCAGCGACGCACAGCGTAAGCGGCGGCTTGGCGCAATGTGCATGAATACGTGCTGGCACCACCACGAGGTCTCGGCCGGATGAGGTCGGGACGCCGGAAAACCGCCTGTCGCAAAGCCGACAGGTCGCAAATCGTATGGTCGCCGGCTGCAAAACCAATTGATTTCAGCTGCATCCCGACTGGCATGGGATTTGCGAATTGTGCCTCGCGGCAGAAACTGAGAGCGAGCCAGAAATGATCAACCTAACGGATAGCGCCATCAACGCACTGAAGGCCGCAATCTCCTCGACGGCCCAGCCGGCAAGCGGTTTGCGGGTCATGGTCGAAGGCGGCGGTTGCCAAGGGTTCACATACAAAATGGGTCTTGCTCATGAGCCGGTCTGCGATGAGCCCGTGTTCGAGCAAGACGGGATCAAGGTCTTCGTCGACAACGCGAGCCGGGCGCATCTCAACGGCACCACGATCGATTTCGTGATCTCGCTCGAAGGATCAGGGTTCCGCTTCGATAACCCAAATGCCAAATCGAGCTGCTCCTGCGGCAAATCGTTCAGCTGAGCCGCCTTCGGACCATTCGCAATGGAAGGAGCATCGAGCATGGGCCTGAAGGCTGAACGAACGAAGCAGTCTTCGAGTGCAGAGGCTTCCGATCGCGAGCGGATTGTCCGCGCCGTGCTCGATGAGATTCGGCCAAGCCTCAGGCGTGATCGTGGGGATTGTGAGCTCGTCGAAATCGAAGGCAACAAGATCATGGTCCGGCTCACCGGCGCCTGCATGTTATGCAAGCTTGCGGGAACGACGCTCGCGGCCATTCAGGCGCGCCTGATCGAGCGGCTCGGCGAGTTCGTCCGCCTGATCCCGCTCCCCGGAGCTGCCAAAGTGGGGCCTTAAGTGCAGAGCGGACAGTCCGTGCGGCCGATCTACCTGGATAACAACGCGACGACCCGCGCACATCCTTTGGTGGTCGCGGCAATGCTGCCGTTCTTCTCTGGGCACTTCGGCAATGCGTCGTCCGCGCATGCATTCGGCATTGAGGTTGCGCCCGCATTGAAACAAGCGCGCAGGAAGCTGCAGGCCCTCATTGGCGCAGCATTCGATCACGAGATCGTCTTCACCTCGGGCGCGACTGAATCCGACAACACAGCGATCCTGTCCGCGCTCGCCGTGCAGGAGGGACGCGACGAGATCGTCACAACGGCCGTTGAGCATCCAGCCGTGCTGTCCCTCGCCGAGGAGCTGGGCCGACGAGGAATCAAGACCCATGTCATTCCGGTCGATGCAAGCGGCCGATTGAACATCGAGGCTTATCGCAACGCATTGTCGAGGCGCACGTCAATCGCCTCGGTCATGTGGGCCAATAATGAGACCGGTACGATCTTTCCGGTGAAATCCCTCGCCAAGATGGCGCGCTCAGTCGGCGCGCTCTTTCACACCGATGCGGTCCAGGCGGTCGGGCGGATTCCGATTGACCTGAAGACTACGGACATCGACATGCTGTCGCTCTCCGGCCATAAGCTCCATGGTCCGAAGGGGATCGGCGCGCTGTATGTGCGCAAGGAAATCAAGTTCCGACCGCTGATCTTCGGCGGCGCACAGGAGCGGCATCGCCGCGCTGGCACCCAAAACGTTCCGGGCATTATTGGGCTCGGCAAGGCGGCGGAACTCGCTGCGGCACACCTCATACAAGAGCAGATGCAGATTGGCGTCCTTCGCGACCGGCTGGAGCAAGGCATTCTCGCTCTCGGCTGTTGCATCGTGCTTGGTCATATCAAGAACCGCTTGCCAAATACGTCTAACATTGCATTCGAGCATCTCGAAGCAGAGGCCATCGTCGACCACCTGAACCGCAACGGAATTGCCGTCTCACTCGGTTCAGCCTGCGCGTCCGGCTCGATGGAGCCGTCCCATGTCCTGCGCGCGATGAGAGTACCACCGGCCTTTTTGCGCGGTGCGGTTCGCTTCTCGCTGTCGCGCGAGACGGCGCCGGATGAGATCGATCGTGTCCTGCAAGTCCTGGCGGACATCAACACCAAACAGAGAGCCTTGTGGCGTGCGTGTCAGGAGCGCGCGGGCGAGAGCTCACAAATTGCGGAGCTCCTATGAAGGTCATGATTCGCCGTTCGCCCGAGACGGGGCTTTCGATTTATGTGCCCAAGAAGGATCTTGAGGAGTCGATTGTCGAATGTGAGCACGAGACGCTGTGGGGTGGTTGGATTAGAATCGCGAACGGGTGGGTGCTCGACCTACCCGCGATGGCGAGTGACACCATCCTTCCAATCACTATCAACGCCAAGAAGCGCGGCGGCGAAGCAACCGAATGATGAATGCTGCGACTCCACAGAACCTCGCCAAACCAGCGGATGCGGAAGCTATTCTTGGCGGAGCGGTCCGGCCACTGCGAGGAAGGCCACATCATTCCGTGGCTTTGGCTTGGCGTGATCGAAGGTTCCAACCCAGCGTGCCGATAACTCCGGAAGCGCTCGAGGCGTTCTTGGGAACCAAGATGGCGCCGACGCGCGGTGCCAAACGCAATATCTCGGCCTTGGCCAGCACTGAGGCGTTGGGCCAGCGAGATGGCCTTGACGGGGAGGCCCTCGCGAGCGCCGATTGTGCTGACATCGCCAGCCCAGTCGTTGCATTCCGCACATTTTAAAAGCGTCAGGCAAATTGCTGCAACTCCGCAAGAGTCAGTTTCGAGAGGATTGAATCTCGCGCCGGGCCAGGTCGTAGCTTGCAGATCGTGATGCAACGTTCGCGATGCAAATCCTTGAATCAGTCGACTACGCGTCAAGACTAAGGTTGTAAATGAAGCATGGTCAGACAAGGAGCGTCGACGACTCGCGAACTGGAAGGCCAACGCCCTCCGCTCCTGACGATGATCCCTATCTATGGTTGGAACAGATCGAAGGCGCGCGGGCGCTGAACTTCGTCGAGCGGCAGAATAGCAGAACCCTGGAGGTGTTTGGCGGACCCGCAGCCGAACGAGACAGAGATGCGCTGACAGCGATTTACGACCGACCTGACAATATCCCCTATGTCAGCCGGCGCGGCGAATATCTTTACAATCTGTGGCGGGACGCCAATAATCCACGCGGCCTCTGGCGGCGAACCACTCTGGAAGAATATCGCACGCTGAAGCCGTCATGGGACATCCTGCTCGACCTGGATCAACTTGCCGTCAGCGAAGGCAAAGACTGGCTTCTGAACGCCACGGCCGCACCGCCTGGAAATCACTCGCGGTGGATCTTGAGTCTATCGCGCGGCGGAAGCGATGCCGTCACGTTGCGTGAATTCGACACTGACACGAAGCTCTTCATCCACGATGGCTTTACTTTGCCGGAAGCCAAAGGCAGCGGCGAATGGCTCGATTCTGATACGCTGGTGTTGTTAAGCTCCCATGGCGACGGCATGGCCGCGACCACCGGCTATGCGCGCACGGTGAGGCTGTGGCGGCGTGGTACGCATGTTGACAAAGCGGCAGTGATCTTTGAAACCAAGGCCGCTCATGTGTCAGTCGGTTGCAGTGTTGACGACACTGTCGTGCCGCCCAGGATCTGGTTCCTCGATGCGACAGACGTCTCCAATTGCGTGGTCTGGCTGGGCGATGAAACGGGCGCCAAGACGAGGCTCGATTTGCCAAGTAACATCTGGATGCGCTCGCATCGCAACTGGCTTGCCCTGAAGCCGCGCCAATCCTGGTCTGTGGCAGGGCAGACCTATGCCGCGGATACGGTGCTCGTCATCCCGCTGCCGGCATTCCTGGCGGGCAGCCGCCAGTTCGAGATTATCTTCGAGCCGGGCCCGCGCCGTGCGCTGCAGAGCTTCTTTTGGAGTGCGGGCAAGCTTGTGCTTTGTATTCTCGACGAACTCCGGCCAGTCTTCGAGATCTGCACGCCATCCGATCATGGCTGGAACCGCGAGCAATTGGGCGGGCTTCCTGATCTTGGCGTCGTCGATATCTGGTCTCTCGATCGCGATCCGTCCGAGAGCAATGGCGACTTGCTGGCTCACGTCGAGGATCCGCTCACCCCGCCGTCCCTCATCCTGATGGAGCGGGGCGTTGGCAGTCCCGCCGTGCTGAAGCAGGCGCCGAAGACGTTTGCCGCGGAGCACTGCGTGATCACGCGGCACGAGGCCATCTCGATCGACGGTGAGCGAATTCCCTACCTACAGACCGGCCCGGTCAGACAGACCGGCAACGCGCCGGTCCATCTGAGCGGATATGGCGGGTTTGGGATCTCCGTGAAACCGTATTACAATTCCGCGCTCGGTAAGCTTTGGCTTGACTGCGGCGGCACCACGGTTCAGGCAAATTTGCGCGGCGGCGGTGAGTTCGGCACGCGCTGGCACGACGCCGGCCGGCTGGCCGGCAAGAGATTGTCGCATGACGATTTCGCAGCCGTCGCCGCCGATCTCGTTAAGCGCGGCGTGACACAGGCCAAGCGGATCGGGGCCGAGAGTGGATCGAACGGCGGCATCCTCATTACCAACATGCTAACGCGATATCCCGGGCTCTTTGGCGCACTGTTCTGCACCGTCCCGCTGATCGACATGCGCCGCTACACCAAACTGCTCGCCGGGGCGAACTGGCTCGCCGAATATGGCGATCCCGACAACGCTGAGGAGTGGGAGTGGCTGAAGACCTATTCTGCCTATCATGCCGCAAGACCCGGGCAGTCCTATCCACCGATCCTGATGGCCACTAGGCGGCGGGACGATCGCGTCCATCCCGGGCATGCGCGCAAAATGGCAGCGAAGCTGCAGGCAATGGGCTATGAGGCGTATTTCTACGAGCATGCCGCCGGCGGCCACGGCTATGGCAAGGACAACAGGGAGCACGCCGGCTTGTTGGTGCTGGGCCTGCGTTTCCTGAAGAGCAGGATCGGCTGGCTGGATAGCGAGACGTCAGCGACGTAGTGTAGTTGTTGGACGGCAGTTCGTGCGATGTCGACCAAGGCGGCTGCAGCCTTACGAATCCGATCGGCGTCCACACCCGCACGACCTATTCGAGATGCCAACCAACATTTGGACGCACGGTCCAATTCGTGGCCGTCGGGGCTCTGGCCACCAGGCGTTTCTCTTCACCTGCCCGACAATGCCTTTGCGGAGTGTCAGGCAGGGGCCCGCGTGATCTTCCACGACATAGGTCGGTAACGGGGGCTGCTTCTTGTCTGCACCTACGAAGGATCGCCAGTTCAAGTTGTCCTTCAAAGCTCCGGAACGTCTTTTGCGGATTATGCTTTGCATACGCGTCACATTTCGGCGACAAGATCAACTTTCAACGACACCAGCCGCCATGCTCTTTGCCCAAGGGCATAGATGATGCAGCGTACCCGCCGTCATAATAGCGCTGCCAGCGCTCTTGTGATCGCAATTTCTGTCGGCTTTCCAACATGAATTGATAAAACTGACATTCGAGCAGGCGTTACCTAACTGCTTGAAGCGAACCACAAAATTAATTTGTGGCAGGTATGGCACGCCAGTTGCTCTTGGCTTTTCAGAAACGACTCTGGGGATGCTTGGTGGAAGGCTTCGGCTTGCGAAGAGAATTGGAAAAATGAGTACTTCAGCGCGACACCAGGTATCCTGCGGCGGCGGCGAGATCAGCGAGACCATGCAAATCATGGCTAAGCACAAGAGCTGCGGTACGGTCAGTGGCAGCGGCAAGGCGAGCTGCGGATCTCAGGCCGGCATCGGCAATGTGCCAAATGAGGTCTGGGAAAAGGTGAAGAACCATCCCTGCTACAGCGAGGAGGCGCACCACCATTATGCCCGCATGCATGTCGCGGTCGCACCCGCCTGCAATATCCAGTGCAATTACTGCAATCGTAAATACGATTGCGCCAACGAATCGCGCCCCGGCATTGTCAGCGAGAAGTTGACGCCGGAGCAGGCCGCCAAGAAGGTGCTGGCGGTCGCTTCCGCGATCCCTCAGATGAGCGTGGTCGGCGTTGCTGGCCCTGGCGACCCCCTGGCGAATCCGGACAAGACATTCAAGACGTTCGAGCTCGTCAATAAACTCGCGCCAGATCTCAAGCTGTGCCTCTCGACGAACGGTCTGGCGCTAGCTGATCATGTCGACACGATCGCAAGACTCAAGGTCGATCACGTGACGATCACGATCAACATGATCGATCCAGATATTGGCGCAAAGATCTATCCATGGATCTTCTACCGCCACAAGCGCTACACCGGCATTGAAGCTGCAAGCATCCTCAGCAATCGGCAGCTCCAGGGCCTGGAGATGCTCACCGCGCGCGGCATCCTGTGCAAAGTCAACTCGGTGATGATTCCCGGGATTAACGATCAGCATCTGGTTGAGGTTAACAAGGCCGTGAAGTCGCGCGGCGCTTTCCTGCATAACGTGATGCCGCTGATTTCCTCGCCCGAGCACGGCACCGTGTTCGGTCTCAGCGGGCAACGCGGCCCGACCGCACGGGAAGTGACAGCATTGCAGGATAGCTGCGAAAGCGAGATGAACATGATGCGTCACTGTCGCCAGTGCCGCGCCGACGCCGTCGGACTGCTCGGGGAGGACCGCGGCGCGGAGTTCACCATGGAAAAGATCATGGCCATGGACATCAAATATGATGAGCAGGCCCGAAAGGAGTATCAGATCAAAGTCGAGAAGGCGCGCATTGCAAAGCTTGCGGCCAAGCAGGAGCAGCTTGCGGGGCTCACCAGCGCGTCCAGCGAAATCAAGGTCCTGGTGGCGGTTGCAACCAAGGGCTCGGGATTGATCAACCAGCACTTCGGTCATGCCAAGGAGTTCCAGATCTACGAGCTCTCGACTTCAGGCGCAAAATTCGTTGGCCATCGTCCTATTCATCCCTATTGCCAGGGCGGCCATGGCGAGGACAGCAAGCTCGAAATCACAATCGGTGCCATCAACGATTGCCATGCCGTGTTCGTGTCGAAGATCGGCGGCTGCCCGAAGGCCGAATTGATCAAGGCCGGAATCGAACCGGTCGATCAGTACGCCTACGAGTTCATTGATGGCTCGGCGATCGCCTGGTTCAAACTCTATCTCGATAAGGTCAATGAGGGGAAGATCAAGCACGTTGAGCGGGTCAATCCGGCGGCCCGCCGCAATGCGCTGATTTCCGCCGCCTGAGGATGGGTTCAGACAATGCCCTTCAAGATCATCGCCTCGCAATGCACGGGCTGTTCGGCGTGCGAAACGCAATGCCCGAACTTCGCTATTTCCGAGCGAGCCGGCGTTTTCCTGATCGATCCTGAGAAATGCACCGAGTGCGCCGCCTACTTTGATGAGCCGCAATGCGTGGCGGTTTGCCCGGTTGACAATACATGCGTGCTCGACACGGCACTGCCGCGTCACCAGGAGCCTGCTTGAGGGCTACGATGGATGTCACTACGACACTAAAGGTTCAGAAACTCGGGCGGATGATGCTCCGCCTTGACGAGGCGCCGGTCGCGGCTTTCGCCTTCTCAGACCAGGTGGACGGCTCGCCCTGGTCGCAAACGTTTTCGCCAGTTGCCAAGTCATATTCTGGCGACGCGCACGTCGGCGGGAGCGCGTCGAGCTATTCCTGTCGGACCGAAGGCCGCTGTCTTGAGCGTCGAGGATCGATTTCGCCGATGGGCCCACGAAGAGCGGACCCGTCTTCCGCGATATCAATCCAGTCACCTGCGGCCATCATTGATCAGGCGACATTCATGCCCGAGGCCTTCTTCAGTTGGTCATCCGAGAGAGGGCGTCCTCACCGTGTCCTGTCTTGGTCGCACCGTATCGAGCCGGCCGAGCATCATCCCAGGGCGACAGGGCTATCCTATCACCTCGATGAAGGTGCAGAAAGTACACCTGCGCCACGCCAAGGCGTTCGCACCGGATCACGTGATGCGGAAACGAATTTCCTGCCACCGGTGCGGTGGGCGCCACCAAGCCGGAATTCGGCTGCTATGAGAGCACCTCGTGTGGGTCTTCCTGTTCTCGCTCAACGCATATTGCCGACTTGCAGATGCGTCTCGGGCAACTCGGGAAGGACGGCAGCTGTCGGAGACTGCTGTGGCTTTGTCCCGCGGACAAGGCTTCCGCCAAGGTGTTGTTGGGCACGATCGAGCGTATCGGCGGGACCGTGAGTGATGACGTCCACAATGCCCTCGGTTGCAGGGGTAATCAGGTCGACTCTGTCGGCTGTGCGCATCCCGCGCTGAAGCACGCGGCTCGCCGCCGGCTCAAGCACGCCTCCCTCAATGGCAGACGCGCGTGCCGCGTCGATGGCTTCTTCAACATCAACCATGGGCTCACGATAGTCTCGAGCATCTGGAGTTTAGGTTGCGGGCGTTGATGTTGCTAGACCGGGATCCCGACAGGCTCATGCAATCCGTGATCGCAAGCGCCGCCGTGCGGGAATGGAGGGGGTTGATCGAGCATCATGATAAGGTGGTCCGTAAGGCCGGGTGCCCGCGAGGCGCGGTACAGTTGAACTATGGAACAGGGACGGCAGCATGAGCAACATCGCCCGTGACAGTGACATCGTCGAGCTGACGGACGCCCCCTTCTTTGATTATGGTGACAACGTGCGGGCCAACCGCACCATTCGCAACGACGGCACCTATGTGGGCAAGGAGATCGGTGAGGTTTTGGTCAAGAAAGGCGAGCTTGGCTATGTCGTCTCGATCGGCACGTTCCTGCAACAATTTTATATCTATGGAGTCGAATTCCTCGGCTCCGGCAATCGCGTCGGCATGAAATGCAAGGAGCTCGATCTAGTCACGCCAAGCCACGAAGGCGAGGAGCCGTTCTTGCCAGGAGCGGCACCCCGATGATCGAACCAAGATTGCCAAAATACCGGCCAGGTCAACGTGTCAAGGCGGCAATCGATCTGCTCAACGACGGTTCCTTTCTCGACGCGTCGGCGGAAGAGTGTCTTGTCAGCGTCGGGTGCATTGGTGAGATCGTCCAGGTCGGTCGCCATACGGAAGCGAACCTACCCATTTACACGGTCGACTTCGGCAAGCAATTGGTGGTTGGCTGCCTCGAGGCAGAAATCTCTGCAGTCTAGGACATCGCGCAATGAACGCCGCAATCATCAGACGACATCATTCCGGATTGCCTGCGCATCCCAACGAGCTCGACCGGTGGCGGATCGTGCGCGCGCTGACAAAGCGCGAGCGCTACCGACGTGTCCCGCCAAAGGTGACAGCGGTTGCTGGCGGTTATCTGGTCGAGAGCCCGCGCTGCTCAGGCAATATCAATGCAGAGAGCAGCCTCGTTGACGTCGCGCTGCTGCACCACGTTAGGACTGGGGCCGCATGGCAGCTGTTCCGCAAAGATCACCGCAAGGGCGTCTGGGAGTGGCATTCGACCCATCAACGGCTTGGCTTGGCGACAGCGGTTCTGAACGCCGACCCTGAACGTTTGTTCTGGCAATAGGGATTGTGGAGATGGTGCTCGAAGGCGACTTGACGGAGGTCGAGCAGAGCTCGCCGCTATTGATACAGCCTCTGAGCCCTGCCTGACGCTCCGGCAGAAACTTCCACATCTTGCCTGGATTGGCTGCGAGGCGTCCGACATGACGCAGAGTCCGTTCCGCCGGGTTGGAAAGTTCGACCTGCATCTGCTCGACAGTGGAGGCCACTGTGTACAGATCACGAATGATCCGCAGCGCGCCACCGGCATTGTGCTGGCCAAGCGCTCTGGCAAGTCATGATTAAGCAATTGCCTGCCGGTGCCAAGCTCACACAGGACGGCTAGGTCCGCGGGTTGCTCGGCATGCCTTAGTGCCCGGCCCGGGAAATATCACGATCAGCTCGCTCGCTCGTTCATCGGGTCCATGAGACAGGGGCAGGCGACGGTCTCGCAGAAGTGTTCGCGGAGGGCGGAATTGCCTGGGTATCTCACCGTGGCTTATTGAACCAAGGATACTGCGGCAGATCAAATTTGGCTGAGCGAGCCGTGCTCGATCAGCTGACGAGGAGAAACGCTCGGGCATCGCAAGATTTGCCTTTGTGAGTACTCGCCCTTAAGTTCGCAGGATTTCAGAAAACAGGAGAAGACATTTGTTCTTCGCGCGGTAACGCCGTGCACTCGCCGTGAAGGCCGGTTGATGATGCGCGCGCAAGTGAGGCAGTGCGACTGTACCGGCCGATCCGCGCTACTCCATCAATATTATTGGCGCCTGGAATATCATTCTACGAAATTGATGAGTGAAGTCGGTGCATTCAAGTAAGAAGCGCTTTTCGCGTTGTTTTTCGAAGACGCATCGAGCGTCCCTTCTCTACGGCTTGCTTGCATGTTGAAGGGGCTGACGTGCACGTCGAGAATCCGGTTTGTCACGCGGATAAAGATCCAGAGGACAGAGGACAATTTCGCGTGTAGTTCCAGTGCTTATCTCGAAGAGAAAAATCCGCTTGAATAGTTGTCCATGACCAGTGATATGGTAATGGGAAGCAGTTGCGTCTTCCCCAAAACCAAGGCGCTACAGGCAAATGTGCAAAGCGAAATCGGAGAACACGTGGCAAAAAGCACCAAGCGCAAAGAGTATAGTAAGGATGACGTCAAGCTGCTCAAAGCGCACTCGAAGGCCCGCACCCCGGTAGTTAGGGTTTCAAAGCTTATGAAGCGATCCGAGGGCTCTCTAAGACAGAAAGCACGTACCTTGGGGATTGGCTTGGGTCACCAGCGCTGAGATACGCCTCAATGTTCGGAAATTGACCGGCGTGACGATCGAGACGGCCAGGCGGCTTACGACCGCCCGGCCACCTGATCGTTTCAGGTCCCTGCGCCCGAGGGTCAGCTCGCGCGATGAACGAGCTGACCGATTTCCCGATAGACCGGCTCACTTGGCCTAAACCTCGTCGAGTGTCATGGTTTTAATCAGGGACGATAAACCCGACTCGTTCGTCTCATAGTGCGGCTTACATCGGCGAATATAGATTTACCGAGCCTGGAAATGCGGTCCGCGCCAGCAGGCCGCATTTGCGGTAAGATCGTCTCATCTGGTATCCGACAAACGATTGAATCTGACGTCCTTCGAATCCGGGAGCTGCTCCTTGCTCCATTTTCGATATGTCGCCTCAGGCAATTTTAAGCGTGTCGCCGCCGATTTCGCGGTTGCAAGGGCAGAGCTCATCAGTCTGTATCGCATCCAAAACGCGTAACGTGTCCGTCGGGCTGCGGCCGACATTGAGGCTTGTCGCATAGACATGCTGGATCGTGTTCTCAGGATCGACGATGAAGGTGTAGCGATGCGCGATGCCATCACGCGATCGCACTCCAAGGCCATCGACCAGTGCGCCCTTGGTGTCGGCAAACTGCCAGATCGATAGGCGGTGCAGATCCTTGTGCTCACGCCGCCAGGCGAGCTTGCAGAACTCGTTATCGGTCGAGCCACCAAGCACGACTGCATCGCGATCGGCGAAATGCTTGGACAGGCGAGCAAACTCAGCGATTTCGGTTGGGCAGACGAATGTGAAGTCCTTCGGGTAAAAGAAGATGACTTTCCATTTTCCGGGGAAACTCCTCTCAGTCAGCGTCTCGAAGGCGCTCTGCCCGTCCTCCTCTTGTAGGTGAAAGCCGGGCTTCACGCCTGTGATGTCGAACGGCGGCAACTTACTTCCAATTCCAGGCATATTGTCCTCACAACATCGCGTCACACGGAAACAGCGTTCCGCGACTGGCAAAGCAAGCGATATGCCATCCATCTGACGGCAAGTACCCATCATGCCGCTCGCGGAACATTCGCCTTTGATGATGGCGGTGTCCTCGAACCCCATCTGCACCGTGTGGTTTCCTCAATTGACTCGGCCCGGCATTCCCCGTTCCGCGCTCTTTCGCCCGGCACTCGTAGTGGAATCCACGCGCCGGGCTTTGTCGGGTTTCTGTCAGAGCCCTTGCCGCTGTCGGGTCCGCCACAGCTTCCGGTCTCGCACGCGGCCCTATTAGTCGAGCCTAGTCAGATGCTTAACGCGCGTGCGACGAATGGCACGCCAGTTGCTAACTGGATGCAGCAACAAGGAGTGAGGGCTGAGGGCACGCCGACGCCGATGGCGAGCGATGGCCTCCTTCCCGAAACCCGTGTGCCCACGTTTCTGAGAGAGAAACAGCCTCGCGCGTTCGGCGCGAAAAATTGGCAATCGGTTGATGGAGAGCAACATGTCTTCGCTGAGACAAATCGCGTTTTATGGCAAGGGTGGCATCGGTAAATCGACAACGTCGCAAAATACGCTGGCGGCTCTTGCTGAGCTGGGCCAAAGGATTCTCATCGTCGGCTGTGATCCCAAAGCGGACTCGACTCGCCTCATCCTGCACGCCAAAGCGCAAGACACCATTCTGAGTCTGGCGGCGAATGCCGGCAGCGTTGAGGACCTCGAAATCGAGGACGTCATCAAGCTCGGCTACAAGGACATTCGATGCGTCGAGTCCGGCGGTCCAGAGCCGGGGGTCGGGTGCGCCGGAAGAGGCGTGATCACTTCGATCAACTTTCTGGAGGAGAATGGCGCCTATGAGGACATCGACTACGTCTCTTACGACGTGCTCGGCGACGTCGTCTGCGGCGGCTTCGCGATGCCTATCCGCGAGAATAAGGCACAGGAAATCTACATCGTGATGTCCGGC
This sequence comes from Bradyrhizobium sp. 139, assembly GCF_023074175.1. Classification (GTDB taxonomy): domain Bacteria; phylum Pseudomonadota; class Alphaproteobacteria; order Rhizobiales; family Xanthobacteraceae; genus Bradyrhizobium. The sequence continues at coordinate 28,067 of NZ_JADPKS010000116.1, read as the reverse complement.
GAGATGATGGCGATGTATGCCGCCAACAACATCTCCAAGGGTATTCTGAAGTATGCGAATTCCGGCGGCGTGCGCCTCGGCGGCCTGATCTGCAACGAGCGGCAGACCGACAAGGAGCTGGAGCTGGCAGATGCTCTCGCCAAGAAGCTCGGCAGCCGGCTGATCTACTTCGTGCCACGAGACAATGTCGTGCAGCACGCGGAGCTGCGCCGCATGACTGTGCTGGAATACGCGCCAGAGTCCAAGCAGGCGGATCACTATCGCAATCTCGCGACCAAGATCCACAATAATGCGGGACAAGGCGCCATCCCGACGCCAATCAGCATGGACGAGCTCGAGGATATGCTCATGGAGCACGGCATCATCAAGCCTGTCGACGAGAGCCTGGTCGGCAAGACCGCCGCCGAGCTCGCCGCTGTTTCGGCATAGTTCATGTTGTCGGCCTTCTCGACCGGGGAAGGCCGACATCGTCCACTCAGAAGCTGGGGGACCTTCATGATTGGCACACAAAGCAAATTGCCCGATACGATGTCATCTCCTGTATCAGCAGCTCACATCGCCGAGCAGCGCGATGCAAGTGAGCTCTACGGGCTCCTGACCGGGCGCCATCCAACAGAAGTCGACATCAGCGACGATGACGAATTCGATCGCCATGTGCTCGCTTGCGTTCTCGCCGCATCCGCTATAGATGGCGGCCAACTTCCCGAACGGGCTGGCTTGACTAACCAGGAGCTCGATGCGCTCTTGGTGCAATACTTCCCATCTACCCCGGTCAGGAGTTGTACCTGGCGCGAACAGTCCGCGTTACCGGCTCCTGACGAGACGATTATGGTGCGAGACCTCCTGCTTGAGCAACGTTCCACTCATGGCGAGGTCGGCGGCTGGCTCGCGACGATGATCGCGCGGCGCGCCATGGAGCCTAATCACCTGTGGGAAGATCTCGGTCTGCGGGAGCGGGACGAATTGTCCCGCCTCCTGATGCGCCATTTCGGGCCGTTGGCGGCTCGCAACACCAAGAACATGCGCTGGAAGCGCTTCTTCTATCGCACGCTATGCGAAGATGACGGTCTGGTGATGTGTACCACGCCGGTCTGCACGGAATGCAATGATTTTGATCTTTGCTTCGGCGAGGAGAGCGGGGAGAGCCGGATGGCCGGACGCCGGCGGGATCATCTGCGTCGTCTCGATGACTCCGTCCAAGCCATCCCAAGTTCGCAAGACTGAGCTCATAATGGATGCCCCCTCCTCGGCGCGAGTCCGGTGTATCGGACGAGCTTTCGGCCAGCTGTCACATGACGAGACTGAGGGTTTGAAAAGACACCGGGGTAAACAACTTCGCGCAGGCCGCCTAAGCAGGACGCGGCGGCACCTGATGATCGCGGCTTGATAACTGGCGGAGGCGACCGTCACATTTACCGCCGAGATGTTCTATGTTGACGCGCGATCGACGCCAACATCCGCCTCTCGATCGCGCGCCGCTGAACTTGCTTACGAACGCCGACTTGTGGTTGGACCGAACCCGATGGCTCAAAAATCTTCTTCGATAAGCGCCGAAATGCACGCGCCTTCCCCGAAGTGCTGCAGCTCGAACCGTTGCCCGGCTAGCAAGCTTCCAAGCTCGGCGCCTGCCTTCAGCTCGGTCGCAAGCGCACCGAACCTGGCGCTCCGACGTTTCCACCCTGTCGGATTTGCGACACACCCGACTAATCTGGAATTCGACGTCATTCACAGGTTCTTGGGAGTTCGAGCGGGTTGGCACGGCAGTTGCTGAACAGCTTCCGGAATAAACATACGGAGCCGCTGATGGCGTTCGCTGCCGCAATCACGGGGCCCGACAAAGATCGCTCGAGGTCCATAGTCCTTAATGACACCACGTTGCGCGACGGCGAACAGACAGCCGCCGTGGCCTTTACGGCGCCGGAAAAGGTCTCGATCGCGCGTGCGCTGGCTGCCGCCGGAGTCACGGAGATCGAGGCCGGCACGCCGGCGATGGGTCAAGAAGAGATTGGCGCGATCCGAGCGGTCGCCGAAGCGGGCCTTGCGGCCACGATCATCGGTTGGTGCCGGATGAAACCCGCGGACGTCGATGCGGCGATCGAGGCCGGTGTTTCGATGGTCAACCTATCGATTCCATCGTCCGACGTGCAGATTGCGGCGAAACTCGGTGGCGGCCGTTTGGCCGCGCGGGAGCGGGTGAAGCGCGTCGTGGCCTATGCTCGCGGCAAGGGACTGGATGTCGCGGTGGGTGGCGAAGACTCCTCGCGTGCCGATGTCAACCTCCTGATCGACCTGATCGCAACCGCCAAGGCGGCCGGCGCGCGGCGCTTTCGTGTCGCAGATACGCCGACCGTGCTCAATCCTGACGCGTCCTTCGCGCTCATGGCCGCACTGCGCGCCAGCACCGATCTCGAGTTCGAATTCCACGGCCAAGACGATCTTGGACTGGCGACAGCTAATACGCTGGCGGCGATCAAGGCCGGTGCAACGCACGCCTCTGTGACGGTTATTGGATTGGGCGAGCGAGCCGGCAATGCGCCGCTGGAGGAAGTTGCCGTCGCACTCAGGCAGCTCTACGGCCGTGATACCGGCGTGCTGCTCTCCGAACTGGAAAAAGTCAAGGCCGCCGCTGCAGCCGCAGCGTGCCGCACCATTCCGCTCAACAAGCGATTGTCGGCGAGCATGTCTTGACCCATGAATCCGGCATCCACGTCGATGGGCTCTTAAAAGACCGGCCCACCTACCAAGCGCCGGACCCGGGGTTGCTCGGCCGCTCCCACCGCATTGCGATCGGCGAGGTTCAGAGCTTGCCGCTATCACTTCGCTCTTGTCCGAGTTGCAGCTTTCGGTCACCGCCGAGCAAACCGAAACCATTTCCGCGCGCGTCCGTAAGCATGCCATCGAGCACAAAGGCCCGGTCTCCCAGAAACGGTGGTGGCGATCTGGCGCGACATTCACGAGAGCTCGCTCGTCGACTGAGGGCGATCAGGTGGTCAGCCAGCGTCGCGCGATCAGGTTGGAGCATTCGAGCCAGGACGGTTTCTGGACGCGGATCTAGATGGAGGTTGAGAATGACGACGGACGGGATCCTTTCGCAATTGAACAAGGCCTCCGCGGCAGAGGAGTTTTTTGCACTGCTCGGCGTCGAGTACGATGCGAAAATCATCGACGTAGCGCGCCTTCATATTCTGCGTCGCATGGGGCAATATCTCGCGGGCGAGGAGCTTACCGGTGCATCCGATTCTGACATCGCCTCGCGTTGCAAGGCCACGCTTGAGCGCGCCTATGCCGACTTCGTCACGTCCTCCCCGATCGAACAGCGCGTGTTCAAGGTCCTGAAGGATGCGGCCGCACCACAATCGAACAAGCATCCAGCATTGGTGCAGCTCAGTTCCTTGGAGTGAATTGAGTTTGTATCTCGTGCTCTGGAGCGTGAAGGTTCAGAGAACCTGCCAACCTCCCAGGGCGTCAAATTCAAATGTAAGGTGCAGTTAAGGCCTCGCGGATCCGCAGCTTGGACACTCGGCTCCTTAAGGTAATCACGGCTCAGTCCGGATACTTCCATCGTTTCAAGCTGGTGCTCATGGTGCAGCTATCTCCTGCAATGGTACGCCGGCAGTGGGGAGCGCATATTTGGCGAGGAAAGTGCAGCAAGGTTCGGATGACTGTCTTCTGTCGCATTCCGGACACGGGTCAGCACGGTTTCGAATGTTCCGATCCTCGTGAGAGGCTGCCAATCCGATTTCCTTCAGTAAGATTCTGTATTGGCGGTCAATTTTCATCGTCTGCGCAATTGGTACGACAATTGCTGACATATGCTCAGCTAGTCTGGAGAAGCGAATGCACATCTTGGTCCGCATCGAGTTTGTTTTGGACGCCCCGCAGTTTCGCGCGCGCTGCCTGTCGGCATCATGATGCGTCGCGACGCCAAAGCGATGGTTGCATATTCCGGCCTGGCTGAGCTGAAAGCTGCGCTTGATCCGCGCCAAAGATTCGTCGACGAAATCACTCCCGTTGGCCGATCTATGGCCGAGGTTTCCCGGGGGGAGCCCTTGCTCTCCAGCGCCGGTCGCGCGGCGCCGTTGACGGGCGGCTTCACCGCCGGCCCTCGTGCCCTCGCCAAGAGTTGCGGGCGTGTCGCTGCAATCGGCAAGAGTGCGAGGGCATTCAGAGTAATGGATCGCGTTTTCACCGGCAAGCTCGCGGCCGACAATGGCACTAGCCGAGCCTCTGGCAGGTCCTCGATCTGTTCCAACTCGGTTGCATCTCGAAGATGAGGGGGGACCAATCGATCGGCTCGCGTGACCGCGCGGTTGCGTGCCTCACTAGTTCCATTGCCAAATGGTGACCCAGAATGCCGAACCCGGAAAGAACCCCAAGCGTGTGCTTCCGGGCTCGTCGACAAAAGTCCAGCAATGGGTGTCTCGGCCCCGCGCTGCTGCCAGGCGGTGTTAAAAAAATGGCGGCGGGCACGCGGCCGCACTCTTAACTGAAGCAATCTTCACGCGCGAATTCAAAGCTGGAGGCGGAGCACGCTTCGCTGGCGAGCCGCTACTGAACACGGATGGGAGTACAGATGATGAGCACCGCACCCAAAAGCGCCGCTCCGGCCGCGGGTGGTGGTCGCGCGGCGACCAAGAGGGAGCTGCCCGAACGATTCAAAGCGTATAAGCACGTCTGGGTCTTCATCGAGCAGGAACGCGGGATAGTACACCCCGTCTCCTGGGAGCTGATGGGTGCCGGCCGACGGCTTGCCGACAAGCTCAACGTTGACCTCGCCGCGGTTGTCATCGGCCCAGTCGGGGAGACAACGCAGCAGGCGGTCGCCGAATCCTTCTGCTACGGCGCCGACCTCGCCTATATCGTCGCGGATGATCTCTTGGCCGATTATCGCAATGAATCCTACACCAAGGCCCTGTCAGAGCTGGTCAATACGTACAAGCCGGAAATCCTACTCCTAGGGGCAACTACACTCGGCCGCGATCTCGCCGGTTCAGTGGCCACCACACTGCTCACCGGCCTAACTGCCGACTGCACCGAGCTCGATGTCGATGCCGACGGCTCGCTTGCAGCGACCCGGCCGACGTTTGGCGGCTCACTGTTGTGCACGATCTACACACTGAACTACCGTCCACAGATGGCAACCGTCCGTCCGCGCGTGATGCCGATGCCCGAGCGCGTGACCGGCGCGGTCTGGCGCGTCATCTCGCATCCGCTCGGGCTTGTAGAAGAAGATATCGTCACAAAAGTGCTGTCGTTCCTCCCGGACCGCGATTCTACAAAGTCCAACCTTGCCTATGCCGACGTGGTCGTCGCTGGAGGGCTCGGTCTGGGATCGCCTGAGAACTTCCAACTGGTACAGCAGCTCGCGGACGTGCTTGGCGCCGAATATGGCTGTTCGCGGCCGCTGGTCCAGAAGGGCTGGGTCACCTCGGACCGACAAATCGGCCAGACCGGGAAAACCATTCGGCCAAAGCTCTATATCGCGGCCGGTATTTCCGGCGCGATCCAGCATCGCGTTGGCGTGGAGGGGGGCGACCTCATCGTTGCCATCAACACCGACAAGAACGCTCCGATCTTCGACTTCGCGCATATCGGCATCGTCACTGACGCTATTCGACTGTTGCCCGCATTGACCTCTGCATTCCGCGCGCAGCTGTCGCCGCACTCGCACGACCGCATCGCTGGCTAGGGGAGCTTGTTATGATCGAGGAAAGATTCGACGCGATCGTCGTCGGTGCTGGCATGGGCGGAAATGCGGCAGCGCTTACCATGGCCGAGCGGGGCCTGAAAGTGCTGCAGCTGGAGCGCGGCGAGTATTCGGGGTCGAAGAACGTGCAAGGCGCCATCCTCTATGCCGATATGCTGGAGGAGCTGATCCCGAATTTCCGAGAAGATGCACCGCTTGAGCGGCATCTCGTCGAGCAACGCTTCTGGATCGTGGACGAGCGTTCGCACACGGGGATTCACTATCGCTCCGATGATTTCAACGAGGAGAAGCCGAACCGCTACACCATCATCCGCGCCCAGTTCGATAAATGGTTCTCGCAGAAGGTCCGCGAGGCCGGCGCCACGGTGCTGTGCGAGACCACGGTGACCGAGCTCCTCCAGGATTCCCATGGGAGGGTCGTCGGGGTGCGCACAGACCGAGATGGAGGGGAAATCCATGCAGATGTCGTCGTGCTGGCCGAGGGGGTGAACGGAGTGCTCGGGACGGGTGCAGGCTTAAGAGGGCGGCCGAAACCGGACAAGGTCGCACTCGCGGTCAAGGAGATGCATTTCCTGTCGCGCGAGACAATCGATGCTCGCTTCAATCTCAAAGGCGACGAGGGGCTCGTCATCGAAGCCGCCGGAACCATCTCCCGCGGCATGACCGGTATGGGCTTCATCTATTCCAACAAGGAATGCATATCGCTCGGTATCGGCTGTCTTGTTGCCGACTTCCAGCGTACCGGCGAGACGCCTTACGGCCTGCTCGAGGGCTTCAAGCGTCACCCGTCCGTCGCGCCGTTGATCGAGGGTTCGGAAGTAAAGGAATATTCCGCGCATTTGATCCCCGAAGGTGGATACAAGGCGATTCCGCAGCTTTGTGGTGAGGGCTGGGTCGTTGTCGGAGACGCCGCCCAGCTCAACAACGCCATCCATCGCGAGGGGTCCAATCTGGCGATGACGTCGGGCCGTATCGCCGCGGAAGCGATCTGCCTTATCAAATCGCGAAATGATCCGATGACGGCCAAAAATCTTTCGCTTTACAAAAAGCTGCTGAATGATTCGTTCGTGATCAAGGACCTGAAGAAGTACAAGGATATGCCGGCACTTATGCATACCCACTCGCAGAACTTCTTTCTCACATATCCGCAGCTCTTCTCCAAAGCGATGCAGGATTACGTGCGCGTCGACGGCACACCAAAGCTTGAGAAAGAGAAGCTGATGCTGAGCTCGTTCATCAAGGCGCGGTCGTGGAGTGGACTGTTCAGCGATGCCCTGCGCATTGCCCGGGCCTGGCGGTGATCACAAACCAAAGACAACGACGAACGACGGAGCCAGAAACAATGCCGAGCGAGCCATCCCGACGTGTCGAGGACAAACTATTCTACAACCGCTATCTCGTTGATTCCGGCCGCGCCCATATCAAGGTGCGGCCGCACACCACACCATCCTCGCGGCTCTTATCGATGCTGAAGGCCTGCCCTGCACGGTGCTACGAGCTCAGCGATAAAGGTCATGTTGAGGTGACAGTCGACGGGTGTATCGAGTGCGGCACCTGCCGGGTGATCTGCGAAGAAAGTGGTGATATCGAGTGGAGCTACCCACGTGGCGGTTACGGTGTGCTATTCAAATTTGGTTAAAGCTTCGGGGTAGGGGCTGATTGGCAGGCTGCGGCGTTCTCGCGATACAACGAAATCACGCGCGAAGTTGAGATTTCACCTGATTCAATCGAGTCCCAATCTTTCCATCTACCGGGCGGCCCCTTGCCAGCTCCCGCTATAATATGCCCGGAGATAGCCAAAGCGAGCGGCTCCGAAACAGGGCGCAACGCATTGGCGGGATCAGGTCGTCCATCTCGGATCTGTCGACCGATCCTGGTTCTGTTCCCCAATATCTGGCCGGTTTCGTCCTTCTTGGAGTTCGCGGCGATCCGCCTGCCGCCACTGCCTCGCGACGCTGCCTATCACCTACAAACGGAACGCTGGAAGCAGGACTTCGCTTCGCGATAGCTGCCGACCTGACAACGTGCCATCGAGCGCCTTGTAGACTAGACAAGCACGAGCGGATCACGAAATTAGCGCTTTGTGACTCCTTCGCGCGACCGCCGGCTTTCGCGTTCGTCAGGCGGGCTGCGCGCATGCAGCACACAATTTTGCACTTTCATTCGCCTGTATCGCCGGGATATATGGTCGGCGGGAGAGCATGACGATGGTTCGATTACAAAAGAGCAGGGCAGCCGCTAACGCGCGGCGAGCGGAGGTACGCCGTGAGAGTTCGATCGACGACATCCAGGCCCGCATAGCCGAACTGAGAAGCTTGCCGCGCGAGAACCTCGCTGATGCGGTGTTCATGCTCTCGATGAATGCAAGACGGCAGGGCGAGTTGATACGACATGCGATCGAGAAGCGCGCCGAGGTCGACTTGGACTTTGATCCGCCGCCGAATGCTGATTTGGCGACCTATCTCGCGAATGATGTGGTCTCGACCTTACGCCACCACGTTGCTGACCTTCCGACCTTGCTGGACCTGTTGGTTGAGCGAGCGCCTGACGTCTGCTTCACCGTCGATCGGGAGGAGGCCGTTTCGCTGCTGGCCGCAATCATTCGCGAACAGCGGCTCGAAGGAGTCCTTGAAGGCCTCAGGCTCGCCGGGCTCCTGAACGAGCCAGCGAAGGATCGCCACGCCGGGATCGGTTCGGAAGCGGATTTGAGAGGAGCTGCCGAGGGCGCGTGAGTGTTCAGGGCGCTTTGAGGGGCAGTCCTGCAGATGGGATGTCCACAGCGAATGGGACGTTAGAAATCGCGGCGCCTGCTTGCGAGGTCAAAACCGCGTCGAAATTCGCGGCGTAGTTCCTTTGTCATCCGTTCAGCGTTTATCGCTGACGAGGAGCCGCTATGCATGCCCGGTCGCAGTCCCCGGCCGCGTCAAGCTCGGCGACCTTCGCGTTAGCGAGGACGAGATCCGCAGTTGTGAGCTTTCATGTTCAGTTGCAGCGCGGCGCCCTGGTGAAATCGACCGTCCTTGCTTCGGTAGTCGCTGGCTGCGCCCTGGCGGAACGGCGGGGGAGTCCTGGCAAGTATTCCGCGACCAAATTGAGAATAACAGACAAGCTGAGTGGCGGCCCGCTGCGATTGGGCAAAAGCGGATTCTTGGGTGGCGCTGGATCGTCGACATGAACGCTCCGCCGCGCGTCTGCCATACACCCCCTATCCTTGCTCTATTGCCGGGAAAATGCGCCGAACTCGCCTCGGCTATTCGCTGTGTTCGCGAGCCGCACCGGGATTTCGCCGAACTCGCGTCCACGACCACGCCGAAGGCATAGCCGAAATCCGCAGCTGAGTGCGGCCGAACGGCGCGTCGCACGTCAATGCCGGCCAGGTCGGTCAGTAGGCCCGCTCAAACCCCACGAAGGCGCCTCACGCGCTACGGCCAGCCGCACTTCAGTGAGCTGCTGTAATAATCTGAAAGCATCCGATTGCAACTTCCATCACGATCAGCACGACTATAACCCACTCAAGACGCAGCGAGCGCCGTGTATCAATGATGTCCGTCAGTGCGTTAGCCGTTCCGGAGATGGCCGACAGCTTGCGCTCAAGCATCTCAAGACGCTCCTTCAGTTCGTATTCGTCTTCCAGACGCGAATAGAGCCGCTCGAGTTCCGGCTTCTCCCAGAGTGCGTCGGGCTTTTCGGCAATGGCGATGCGGCCCGCGACGCGCTGCTGGACCAGGAGCGCATTGCCGATCAGTTGGAGAATACCCTTGCGACCCCGCGGCGTCCGGCCGCGCTCGGCTAGTTCGCGTGCAAAGGGTTCGATCACGTCGAACACCGCGGCGACACGGCGCTCATCTCGCTCCAGCGCCGTGCTCTTGGCTAGCGTATCGGCGATCAGCAGCAGCCGATCGTCACTAAAGTTTCTGAGACAAATCCGCCCGCCCGGCAGGATGACCTCAGCGCTCTGGTCGTTGCAGAGCTGCGCCTGCGCGCTATCCTCCTCATAGGAGGTGAGTTCACCGATGACCCGCGATATCAGGGTTTCGATCAGAGCGGCTTCTTCCGAGGGCGACAACCCGATGAGCACTACAACGCCATAGCGGAAGATCACGACCAGGCCCGCATGAATGCGGAAAGCGACCGGCGTCGAGGACACCAGCGTTCCGATTTCGAGAGCCGACGGGTTGATGCGATCCCCCAGCATGACTGCCCGAATGCGCAGCATCGAGGCGGGCGCCGTCTGTCCGGAGACGGCAGTCTTACCGTGCGTAAGTTGATCCTTGCTCACGTTTGCATCCGGTTTGGCGCCACTGCGACCCGATAACGTTCCTCCGGAAACACGTCCAGAACTTCGTCGCAGATGGTGCAGCGGAATTTGCCGGGCGCGTCGCTGAGAGATGATGCTGAGATCCAGCAAACGCCGGCTCCACAGTTTGGATGGGTGGTCGCCATATGTTCGTGCATGCTTGGCCGCAAGGTCAATCGAACGATCCAGCAAGCTCTTCGAGGAATTCGACGACCCCGGCCGCCAAACATTTGGCTGCGCCCTAGACGCCGTCCTCGAACAAGGTCGAGCAAGATTGATGCCGAACCGGTGTCTTCGCGCCAGCGGCCTCAGGATTTCCGCTTCAATGGGCGAGCGAAAATGATTATTTGAAACGGCACAGGTTGACCAAAGACTGGCCGATGTGTGTTCAATTTCCTCCAGAGCATGTCGGCTACAGAACACGGCGAATCTTGCGCGCCGCGGAACTTTTCAAAGCGCAATCAGAGTCTTAACCGCGGCAGCGGCGCTGGCATAGCTGTTGCTATGAAATGTCGCAAAGACCGAGCGAAAGCGGAGTGCACACCCGGTCCGATCTGGCGAAAACAGGACGTTACCAGTGGACTGAGGGTGGGGAAGGTGAAGTGCCGTTTCCAACCGTCAGCCACACGACCGTCCCGGCAAATTCTTGAGCCAAGGCCCGAGTACAACGGCAGAAAGGACCTGAGACCATGCATATCGAACCGGGAATAGTAACAGGCGCCAAGCTCGTGTTGACCTGCGCGACAGGCATTGCGATGGGCTGCGTCGTCGCCAAGCTTGTGGTCGAGGCCATACGCGAGCGGGGCGCTCTGTCATTTGCTATGCAAGCCATCGCCGCGACGGGCCTTGTGTTCACGTTTTTCGAAATCCTGCCGCACTTTGCGGTTGGGGTCTCCGAAGTGCACTTCGTCCGGGGCTCGACGCTGTTCCTGTTGTTCGGCGCGGCGCCGGCTGCCTCTGGTCTTGCGCTCGGCCTCTTGCCGCAAGACGTCCTCTTTGTTTCGACCGACCTGCCGCAATATGGTATGAATGTCACGACGCTTCTAGTGCCACTGTTTGCGATCCGGGCGCTCGCCAAGCGGCTCATTCCATCCAAGGCCGCCTATCGCGATCTGCGGTACCGTAAGGCGCGTGCGCTCTCGACTGCGTATCAATCTGTATCGTGGTCTGGGTCGCGTTTTGGGCGCTCTATGGCGCGGGCTTCGGCGCCGCCAACCTCAGTAACGTCGCATCGTTCGCGGTTTCCTATGCAGTTGTGGCCTTGGTCGAGCCGGTGGCTGATCTGGCCGTGCTGGCGCTCGCGAAACAAATTGGGCGGCGTGAGTGCGAGGGGATCTGTCGCCCACCGCTCCCAGAAGGCATGTTGCTGTCGATAGCAACGATGGCCGCCATGTCGCCCGTTTGCTCAAGCGATGCGTACGCTTTCCCCGATAGCAGCCGGAGCAGCGATCCCGGGCGACGCGCGCTCGCTGCTATCCGTGGCAGTGAGGGGGTCGAGCTTATGCTCATTCCGCACAAGGCGACCAGGAAATCATTTCTCGCCGACTTGCGGCCGGCGGTCTGCGCCGGCCCGGTCGCTAGTGAGCGGACGCGCACTACCGAGTTCGACCTGCTGGTGCGTGATGCGGCCAAGGCGAACTGCCGCCACGACGTGGAGGAATGGCGGGATGCGGTCAGGGCAGCAGCCTGGTCGCAGAGCATCGGGGGCGAGGTTGGACACGAGGGGCGTCTTGCGCTGCTGATACACTGGGAGTCATCCGTCGAACGAGCTTATCCATGCAACATTAGCACCCTCCTCAGCACAGCCGCGATGGACCGCCGTTCGGCGGTTTCCCATGCTCTGCTGCACTCGACAGGAATGTTCGAAGTTCGACAAAGAAGATCGCCATGTATGGATTGATCGTGGTGTTGACCATGCTCGCACTGTGCAGCATCGTGTTTGCCGGCGAATTGACGGGGCCGGCAAAGGTCATCAGCACCGACACCCTTGAAATTCACGGGACACGCGTTCGGCTCTGGGGCATCGACGCGCCGGACAAGACTCAAATGTGCCGAGATATCAACGTTAATCCATATCGATGTGGCCTCAGGGCCGCGAGCGATCTTGAAAACTTCATTGCAGAACGCGAAGTCAGTTGCCTGTCAGTCCTGAAGGATGAGTGTGGACGGACGATGGCGACCTGTTCAGCTGATGGCATCGATCTCGGAGAATGGTTGGTGCGTAACGGTCTCGTGCTCGATTGGACGCAATACTCCAGAGGACGATACCACGCTGCGCAACGTGCGGCCGATCGTGCCGGACTGGGCTTGTGGGCGGGCAGCTTTGCCGTACCTTGGCTATATCGAGCTTGCATTCGGTTAGGTGGTCGACCAGCCAGCTGTTCTGACGACGCGAATGCTCATCCTTGACTCGTATTCCCGACACCAGAATATATGCCAGAGTCGGTTCCGCACAAGGTGAAAGTCACGGGCGAGCTGGCGTCGACCGGAGTGAGCAAGCTTACCACTGCCGCCCAACCATGCTCAAAGGAGTAAGATGGTCTCAACCTCTCATAAGCGCAAAAGTCGCAAGACAGAAATCGCGAGCTCCGCAGGAACGCCATCGTTCTCGGCGTAATTCTTGGGAACCATGGACTCGCGGTCATGCCAAGGCGGCGCCTTTTGAGTTCGAGAGAGAGCCGCATTTACCTCGGAAGAATGGCGGGATCTCCGGAGCCTAAAAGAGACAAAGGCGTGGCACGGAAAAAACAATCAGATTCCGCCGGGTACAGGTTGAGCGGAAGAAAGAAGGCCAGTGGCGTTCAAGGCACCACTGGGCATGGTAGGCAACACGAATGTGGCTTGGGATGCAGCCTGCCTCTACTCCATTCGACTCGAGTTTTCAGGTTTTGACATACCCAGGGCTCGCAGCTTGATTCCCAGAGGTCGCCAGATGCTGTCCCACCAAAACTCATACACTCGCACTCAAATCTGATGGACCAAGCCGGTGTGAGCGCTTGCTCAACGCCGGCTCCGCGGGGCCCATCGAAACGACGGTAATCGAATTGCGCCCTTTGCCGCGGGAACGTCGCATAGGTCCCTTCCCGGACTTCGCTGCTGTTGGCGATATCGGCCGCGATTGCCTTTTCAAGCCACGGCTGCTCCGATATACGCCAGAATTTGGCCGGGCGGGTAAGAAGCTTAACACGACACGTGCGGTTTCGCTGACAAAGACGTGTCGACCTGCCTTGCCGGGGCCGATCACAACAATGCCACAGAAGACAATGCAGCTGTTCGTGCGGTTGGAAACAGCATGGCTCGCTGACAACTGGCTGAGATCCGCTGAATGAGCAACACCGCATGCGACGAGCGCAACTGCTGCGGCAGCCTGAACAAGAACGTCAGATCGCATATCATCTTCCGAACACGAAGTGCGCGCCTTCCAGAACGAAGCGTGAGCCACTGAACTCGCAGCGTCGCTCCCATGCCCTCGTGGGGTGCAGACTCTGTGCCGACGGGCACGATACAAGCTCCCGGCGTTTTCGATCGCGATGTCGTCTACGCGACAATAGCGGTCGTTGTTCAAACAAGCCGCGGGTCTGAGGTCGAACACCGTGCGCCGGCACCGCCAGTTCGATGATTTCATGAACGCTCCTGCGAAAGAGATTGGGTGATCGAGCTTCTTTGCAACCACACAATGAAGTCGCACCGGTAATTCGAGGCGCGGAGCTGAGCTCAGTCAGAGATCGCAAGCTCACCTGACTGCGAACTAAGAGATGAACTGGTCGGCAGTCCCTGATGGTGCCGACGCGGGATGGTCGGAAGCAGTTCGGAGCAAACGAACACGATCTGCCGGTCTGGATCTTCTCCCCTGCTGCTCCGGAGATCAGGCATCGTATAACTCCGGCAAGCGACCTTTCTTGACCGTCGCCCGGAGGTCAGCCAGCATAGCTTCATTGCCGTTCTATACTCAGCGGCGAATTGTTCGTGCCGTTCTGGGTGGTGTTATTGTGCCAGACGCGATGCCGGTGGGACCCTGATGGGCGGCTGGCGTATCGTCCGCGTCGCGTCACGACCAGGTCGCAGCCAGACGGTCTCGGCCCAGAGGCCTTGCATCAGCGTGTTGTTCTTGGCGACTTTCCTCGCCATTGTCGGCGCCGCGCCCCTCGGCGGTGCGGCTGGAACGTGGCCAGCTCGATCGTCTATGCCTGGAGAACTACGTGCCGCCCTCGGCGATCGTTGCGGCGCTGACCTGGTGGGGTCAATGCTTTCGATGTTTTCGTCAGGACACGAGCTTCAGCCCGACAATGCCGGCGACGATCAGGCCGATGCTGGCAAGGCGAAACGCGGCGGCCGGTTCTCCGAACAGGATGATCCCGAGCGCTGCGGTGCCGACCGCACCGATGCCGGTCCAGACCGCATAAGCAGTTCCAATGGGCAGCGTCTTTAGAGCAAGGCCGAGCAGGATCACGCTGCCGGCCATGGCCGCGAGCGTGAGCACGGATGGAACGGGCTTGGTAAAGCCCTCGGTGTATTTGAGGCCGATTGCCCAGGCGACCTCCAGCAGGCCGGCGACCAACAAAATGCTCCAGGCCACGGCGGCCCTCCGTTCATGGCAGGGTCGTCCCCGCGGCTGATGTGGTGATGAGCTGGAAGGTCGTCCTTGCCAGGGTTCGCGATTTGCTTCGAGCAGGGGTCAACTTCTCTCAAAGATCAGAATTCCGACGTTATTGGTTCGGCGAATTCACACGATCGACAAAGCAGAAAGCCGTCCGTTCCGTTCATGCGATCGGCAATGTTGCAAAAAGCTGCCCCCTCGAAGAGATCCTTGTACCTGTCGCGGAGGAGGTTGCCCAAAACGTGTCGTCGCTCAAAATCCATGCAGCAGAAAGTAACGTCGCCGTTTGGGAGAAGAACATTACGATATTGCCGTTCGTCAGGACATGTCAGTGCTCCAACAATTGGCTGCCGCGCTCCAACCATCTTCTCGCCGTTGCCAGCCCTGCTGCGCGGCGGACGCGAGCGAACCAGCGCTTCGTCAGGAATTATGCCGACAAGTTCGGGATGCATCTCGCCCATGACTATGAAGAGCAACGATGAAATGTCGGCATCGACAAGTTGGCGCATCAAATCGACATAGTTGCGCCTGACGAGACCACTATCCATGTGCGTGCCGTCATCAAAAACATGCACCAGGAAAACGCGGAACTGCAGCGCACGCAAGCGTCTTAGATCCCGCCCGTTCATTCCCACCAGGGTTGTGAAAATTCGGATTGCATGGCCACACGCATAGGCATGCTCAACCATTTCGGTGCAAGCCGGATTAAGCCAAGGCTCCGAATACCCGGAAAAGCTGATGTCGACAGCTGCTGGTACGCGCGCCAGACATCGCTTGAAATCTTGAAGAGAAAGATGCTTCACGTCGGATATCGCTCTTTGCCGTTTGGCAAACTTGTCCTGCGGGCAATAAGAACATCCGACGACACAGCCCGTTGTCGTAGTTATCTCCAAGACTCTGCCGCCACTGATTGCAGAGCGCAGCTCCTGTAGAGTCATCGATTCTATAATGTCCACTTCCGCGCTCCGCGTTTGGAACAAAGAGATCTTGAGGGGACCGTCGATTTGCATCTCATGCCGGTTCGCTCATGCTT
Organism: Bradyrhizobium sp. 139; assembly: GCF_023074175.1. Lineage (GTDB taxonomy): Bacteria > Pseudomonadota > Alphaproteobacteria > Rhizobiales > Xanthobacteraceae > Bradyrhizobium. Next base: position 12,433 of record NZ_JADPKS010000116.1, on the reverse strand, counting down.
CAGTTCTCGATTCGTCGTCCACCAGCGCGACTCGGCACGGTCGCAAGCGCGGTCGCGACAGATGAAGAATGCGCCACGGCTCTCTCCCCATAGCACCCCAGGTCCAACAGGATTGGACGGCTGCCGAATGCACATGCGTCGATGGGGTTCGTCTAACCTCTCGTTTATTCCAACAAGCATCACTCATGCCATTGGCGGTACTGTCCATAACTCGACACGTCCGCGATAAATGTCGTCCCAAATGCGCAACCGAAGCGAAACTCTACGCAATCGATAGCGTACAATATGACGCTACGTACGATTCAAGCTCTCTCGAAAATGAGTTGAATGGCGGCTTTCTTGTGAAATGTGACGGTGTAGCCGCCGCCCCCGAGCGCCACGTCATCATGATCAACGTGGTCGGCATCGACCCGCGAAGTTCCGATTGCGAGTGCCCTTGGCCCCAGTCGAGAATGCAAAGTCTTCACCTTCATGCAGCAGATCGCGAATTTCAACAGTTGAAAACGTTACTCACCATAGGACTGAGCTGGCGCGATTTGCGCGAATCGGAAAGTAGTCGACCTCGTCTTCTTACTGTCGCTAAAGGAAAAAGATGGTCGCTATCGCCCGTGAATTGCCGGTTTCAGGTTACGCACTCGAAATCGATGGGCGACTCAAGATTGAATTTGCGACGAGAGACGGGGCCAAACCCGGCGCGCGCGAGCTGAAGGAGCGGTTTCCCATGCTGCGAGTCGGAATCTATGACGCGCAAACCAAGACTCGAGAGGACGGCGCGTGAGGCTGGGCGATCGATCGCAGCGACGCCACGTGCTGACTTCTTGCTGATAAATGGCCTTAAGATCTATATCAAGGCCAGCACGGCAAAGCAGGCCGGTGGCGGCATCGGTACAAAGTTGCCCACCAGAAAGCACCACAACGGATTGGGCCTATCTGCCGATGAGGCGCCGATACGGCCGGGAAGTCCTCTCTTCAGCAAGCTAACACAGATTGTGAGCTCCGCATGTCGCGAGCCACCCGTCGAGTTTTGCGATCGAGAGTTTTCACAGCCGGGAACCATTCTTCCATTCATCATCGACACCTGCCTCGTATGTGTTTGGCCTCAGCACTAGGTCGTAGCTTTGATGCGCGCGTTGATGGGACTGATCAAGGACAGACACGGGACGTACTACGCTCAGCGGAAGGTGCCTGAACGCCTCCAAGAAGCCGTCGCGCGTGTCCTCAACTCCGAGAAACCCAAGCAGGTCTTCCTCAAGAAGTCCCTCGGCACCAAGGTGCTGAAGGAGGCGAACGTTGCTGCCACGCACGTCTTGGCGGACTTCAATCGGACGCTTGCCAGTGCTGAGGCGCTGCTCAAACAACGTCCCGGAGTAGCGTCCATCACTGATGCACAGATCAAGCTAATGGCCGAACATTACTATGCCTCGCTCTTGGCCGCTGACGAGGAGGAGCGGCAGGAAGGGGCAGGCTCGGAGCCGATCTTTCAGAGTGTTGCGGCTCAGCTTGCTGCTGCTGGCCTAGAGTTCAACACACCGTTCAAAGTCGGTGACCTGCCTGAAGCGGGCTTGTCCGACCGTGAGGTGTTCAAGCGCGAGCACGCGTTAGCCGAGAGCCTGCCTGATGCTAGGTCAGCGCTCTCCAAAGGCGACATCACCCATGTGCGTTCGGACGCACAGGAATTGCTGGAAGAGTTTCAGCTGAACTTGGACGGCAAGAGCCAGTCGTACAGGCGGCTGGGAATGGCCGTGCTCACAGCTCGCGTGAAGGCGCTCAGGGACATCGCGCGGCGGAACGCGGGCGATCCAGTGGAGACACCCCCGTTTACAGTAGGCCCTGTGAGCGCCCCAGCATCGGGAGGTACGCTCCGGGAGGCCTTGGAGGGTGGAAGAAGGAGCGCGAGCGTCCCGAGGACGGCGTTCACGAGTACACCCGTCCCATCGACATGTTCATAGAGATGCACGGTGACCTGCCCATCGCGGGCATCAAGCGCTCGCATGCCAGTCAATTCCGTGATGCTCTACGGCAGGTGCCCAAGACACGCAGTGGGCCGCTGCTAAACGCAGGATTGCTGGAGCTGCGCCAGTAGGCCCAAGAGCACCCCCAAGCTCCGAAAGTCTCCGCAGGGACCGTCAACAAGCAGCTCGGCGCCATGCAGGCCATCATTGGCTGGGGCTTCCGGCACGGATTGGTGCCTGATGAGGTGCCTGAGACCGACCCGTTCAAGAACCTGCGAGTTGAGGGTACGAGATCAACGCGTGACGCTTTCGATCCTCACGGGCTACAGGCCGTGTTCGATGCGGCGCTCTTCACCGAGCACGCAATTCCAGAAGCAGGGAAGGGCGCAACTGCGGTATGGCTTCCGCTACTCGCGGTGTTCATGGGCGCACGACAGAATGAGCTCGCCTCGCTACGTGTGTCCGACATCAGGGAAGACGCCGAAACGGATACGTCGCTTATGTCGATCGCGCGCGAGGCCGCCGCAGGCAAGCGCGTTAAGAGTGATGCTGGGGAGCGCGTCGTCCCACTGCACCCGCAGATTATCCAACTCGGCTTTCTCGAATATGTCGCTCAGCGCAATACGGAGGAAGGCGAGAACGCGTGGCTATTTCCCGCTGTTGCGCCTGATCAACGCGGCGGGCGCAAGGCTTGGGCGAAATGGTGGGGCCGTTACCGGCAGTTTTTTACCGTGGGCATGAAGCTCCGCCATACCAGAAATGCCATTCTGCTGCACGGCACGATGTGCCTTGTGAGCCGCCATGCGCTCGAAAGGGTCGGGGGATGGGCAGAATGGTGCCTGACGGAGGATTCAGAACTCGGGTTACGCCTGCTGGCTCGTGGTTACACGGGTCTTTATGTGCCGCGGACAATGGGGGGCGGCCTTCTACCCTTGTCCTACCGTTCGTATCGACGCCAAAGGCGTCGCTGCGCAATTGGCGGCGTTCAAACCCTTAGGCGGCACTGGAGGATACTTCTTGGGTTATCGGGTATAGTCCGAAAACGGACATATTCGCCTTCTGCGCCGCCTGCCGGATGCGAAGGTATTCGGCCCGGCGGAGGCGGCAGCGCAGCATCTCGCTGAGCTGGTCGTCACGGCCTTTCCGGGGCCGGGCCATGGTTCGACTCCCTGGGCGTGCGCCCGCGTAAATAAGGGCGCTTGGTAGTCGCAATGAGTACGCCGTCACCGGGCCAAGGATGACATTCCGTGGTTCAGCGGCGGAACGCTGACAAGATCAAAACCGTTTTTTGGCAGGAAAACCTCCGCGCCAACTGTTTCCCGCAATATCACCTTCTGAGCTGCTCCTTTTTGCTTAGGGCTTCGCGCGGCTTTCCCTGACGATTGTCCCTTACCGGGCCCGTGCTTCCTGACTAGGATTTAGCTTTTGGGCGCGGAGTTCATTTCATGCGCTGGACCGTGGGGCTGCCGATTAACCTCTTCGGGGTCTTCATTGTTTTTGCTGTCCTGACATTCTCGACTGGTTTCCTGTTCGAGACCTATCTCATCCTGACGGGCGGTCCCGCCGCCATGTTTTCGGGGCCACCCTCGGACGTCTTCTGGCTGCTTCCGGACTGGATTTCTTACGCCCTCATGATCGCCGTGCTCGCTATCTCCGCGGTCGCAGCCTGGCCGCTCGGCAACGATCTCAAGGTGTGGCTGTCGCGGGCGACCCGCCGCATGAGGAGGCGCATAGAAGCCGAAGAATTCGGCAAGGGCGGTTCCTCGGCGTTCGCCAGCATCGTCGAGGAATGGGGGTATCGCTATCGGCCCGGGCAACTGCTGCTCGGACGCTCCCTTCAGGAGCTGTGGTGGCGTATCGTCTGGAAAGACGACCGCGGCTTTCTCACCATCGCGGGAAGTTGCGGCATGAGCTCATCGAGACAAAGCGTGATGTGACAGGGCCGAGCGCGGCGCAGGAAAAACGCGCGCCTTCGCTAACGGAGCGCTTCGCAAAGGTGGGCAGGAGTTCCGGAAAGCAACCTGGTGAGGCGATTACGCCCGAGCAGCCAAAAGCCTCAAAGCGCGAGACTTCATTCCGGGAGCAGGCCGAGGAGGTCACCGGCAAGAAAGACCGTGGTCAACCGTCACTGGCCGACAAATTTCGAAAAGCACAGGAAAGGAGCGCAGGCGCGAAGAAGGACAGCCGGGACCAGTTCAAGGATAATGCCGACGATGTCAGCAAAGACATGGGGCGCGAGCGCAACAAAAAGCCCCCGAAGTAAATAGGATTACTGAACGGGCTTTGGCGGACTGAACAATGCGCTTGCAGGTATCCGGGAGCGTTCCGTCGCATTGTATTTACCGGCGCAGGTGCACTCCTGGTCGCGATAGCTGCTAACCGGGCACGAACGCGTCACGCCAACCCCATATCTTGGGAGAATGATGACGGGCTGCCCTTTTCCGATCGCTAAAGCGGTCATCATGCTGTTGTACGTGATGCCGCTTTTGTAATCGACGAGTTGCTGCCGCACCAGCCGTTCGGCTGCCGCGAGTTCAGCCTCACTCGCATAGCCATTTTCTTCGCAAAGAAGAGCGTACCGCGTGGGACGTGCACCGTCGCCGAAACCAAATCCAAGTAGTTTGCAGGATTGTACGGAAAGCGCGTCGACTATATCGGCTTTCAAGGTGCGCAGCACGAAAGCCAGCAGTCCCGGTCGCATTCCTGCATACCTCGTTCCGTCCACCGCAACCATCGCGGCGTAAAGGCAAGCAAGGGTAACGGCGACCGCTCCCAGCAGGCGGTAAGCTCGCGTCTCGATCAAGCGTTCGAGAAATAAGCCCATGTTGCGAGATTAAAGCGAGTCAAGTGCGATGTCGAGGACCTGGGCCGCATGACATGAGAGCAGCTGAGCTCTCAGGAGTTGCCTGCGGCTTTCACTCACCCATCAATGACTTCGAAATTCGTTCGCGTCCGTCAAGCCGCCAAAGGGACCGAAATACGATTGACGGCTTCAGCGTAGTCCTTCAATCATTCTAGTTAGAAAAACAATTCATAAGGGGGATGGGAACGAATGATTTCGAAATCGATCAATGAATACCCGGTAATGACTGCGAAATTCGAGGACTATGGGTGGTTCGTTGCGCCGTTCATTGTCGGGCAGGAATTTACAGAGCTCAAAGCTCTCTCGCAGTTTATCGTTGCCAATCCACATCAAAATGCCAATGACAAAAAAACTGATCGAGCAAAAGATATTCGAGAGGCTTTGCGACGTGGCGTTTAGCCATCAGGTGCGATCGCGGTACGTTTGGCTTGGCCTCCAGACGCCGCATTTTAAAGAATACTCGCACCTGTATGAATCCGCGATATTTAGCTATTACAAGCGGGAGTACCCAGCCGCAGTTGCGCTGCTTCTTATGGCGCTCGAAGGCGTGGTGCTGTCCATGGCGGGATGGCAACTTGGAAATCCTATAGGAAACCGAGTTTTGCGGGCCTGAAGAGCGCAATCGCGGGCATTCCCGTCCATCATTGTCAGGGCGCTCCCGAATTCGATGCGGTTCAGGACATGTACCGGAACGCTTTCAGCAACTTTATCAATCAGTCCATTTATATCGACACGAGCGCTGCCGACTGTTCATTGTCCGTTCTTAACCGTCACGTAGTTCTGCACGGAATGGATTCGGGCAACTTTTATAGAATTGAAGATGTGCATCGTCTTTTGCTTGCGTTTGATCTGCTAGTCGATCTCCTTTCTATGTCGAGCGGGCTTTACTATTGGGTAGTGCCGGACACTGCAACCGGATACAGCGAGCGTAATGAGTATTACGAACTGCTACGGACGGGGAACATTTCGGTGCGGGACGCGGCAGCGCGGGAATTTGAGTTTCTGTCTGAGCATCCTAACTATGTGCGGCCAACCAACGAGCCAGTGGTGTTGTACGGCCTCTAGTTAGCGGCGCGCTACAGCGGCTTGCGCGGCCCGAATAGGTCGCTTGCGGGAATTCAACTCCGCTCGCTTGCTTTGTATTTGCCCGAGCAACAAAAACTCTTGACGGCGATAGCTATCCGCCGCTTCATTGATCAGCAAATGTCTGCTGCTTTCGGCAGCGGCTGGATCAAGCAGCGTGTCCCTGGCGAAATCTGGAAAGACTGGCATGATAAACGAGAGCGTGCGCGTGAGAGAGGTGAGCAGGTATGGCCGCTTATCGCTTATGCGGGACTTTGCGCATTACCTGCCAATCATCGTTAGAAGAGATAATTGGGAAGCCGTGTTTGCGGCTGTCTTTCGTCGTCAGGAATCGGTCACAGAATCGTTCCAGCGACTTTATCCGCTGCGTGTCGCAACGATGCACGCTCGGCTAATAACGCAGGACGACGAGCTTTATCTGTATGTGGAGGCTAAGCGTCTTCTGTCTGCTATTGGGATTACCATTTGATTTCAATAGCCGGTAAGTTTTGTTATCAAACTTCATTCGGTTCAGTCGATAATAAACGATGGCTGGTAAGTTTTGTTTCCGCTTGCGGTAGTCGGGATAAGCGTGCGTAAACTTGTCTGCGAGCGATTTAGATGCCGGTGATCGACATGAAGCTTAGTACGGCTTCTGCTCCTCGCATCCGCTGGCGCGTAATTGCGAAGTCTTCGTGCGGAGCTCCAGGAGGTATATAGGCTTTGATTTTGTCGTAGATTTTGCGCGCAGCAACGCGCGAAATGGTTCTCCCGCTGTTGATCCTGGTCGCTAACGCCTCGGGGCTATCGCAGCCTTCTCTGATCGTCCCGCCTAACGTGGCCAAGACCGTGCGCAGCGGTTGTGAGGTGTCCCCGCCGCTTTTCGCGCGCGCTGTCAGCAGCTGCGCCGGTAGGCCCGCGAGAAAGGCGAGGTCAGGGACGACGCGCGAGGCGAAATGACGAGCGTATTCGCATTTGCCCAAGTTGTCTGGCCGCTCCACATGAGCTGCCTCAATTTGGCAAAGCGGGACCCCGGCCATCCACATCGGCAATAGCTTCTTGATAGCTGGCAATGCTTGGGCCGCTCGTTGCTCGTCGTTAGGAAGCTCTTTATATTTCTCACCAAATAAGCCTTCGAGACTTTCAGGCCGCACCATATCCATCAGAATAATGGGTTTTGTAGTCAACCAGCCAAGCAGCGCGGCTATGACATCTGCAGATGTGCCGTCGAGCTGCCCCTTATCTGCAAGGTCGAGAATCTGCTGCAGGATCTCCACGGACAGACCTGTTGCTCCTCCAACTTGCTCGATCCATTTTCCTTTCTCTGGAAGGTCAACTTTCGTTCGAGCTGCGAGTGCGGCGGTTACCCTGCTTTGGACCCAAGCCTGATCGCCTGCAGCTTTGGCTCGAAAAACCGCAAAGGACCGATTGAGCACAGACACTGCCGGGTCGTTGCCCGTACCAATGGACACAGGTAGTTTTCCCAGAAAGTACGCGGGGGTGCCGGTTTTCGTGACCCCATTGTGAATCTGATCCAGAACGTCTGTTAGAGGGTCGTCAATGACCAAGCATTGGTCTGCCTGTTCGAAGATGGCCTGTAACTCCATCCAATGGCTGTTGATCTTACCTCCCTCGTCGTCGAACTCGATAACCCTGCTGGGCACAAGGAGCACAAACCCCTGGGCGCCGTCTCCAGCTCGACCGGCGCGGCCCGCGGCGTTGAGCAGTTCGTGCGCCTCAAGCTTTTTCATCTTATCGGCGCCTGGGTCGAACCGGCTATCCCCGGATATGATGACGACTTCGCTAGGGAGATTCATGCCCTGCGCCAAAGTCGAGGTTGCGAAAAGCACGTCGATGCCATCGCGCCGTTTAAAAAGCGATTCGTGCAAATCCCGCTCTTCTCTTAACAGCAGAGAATGGTGGCTTGCAGCGCCTGTCTTCAGCAGGCCGTCCGTATCCAGCTGGACGTAACAGTATTCAGCGCCGCCCATTTCTTCGACGGCCAATGCACGCCAAGCAGCTTCTTCCTCGTTCAAAGTAACCGGACGGGCTGAAAGTCTTTCGGGAAAGTTGTTGACGCAGCTTTCGCAGAACACGGTCGTCTGCACGAAGACAAGTGTTTTCATACCAGCAGAAACGGATGCCGCGGCAATAGCGCCGCTTACTTGATTTCCGTTGGGTGTGAGATACCAGCGCCTTCCAGTGCTAGTAGAAAGCAATTGAGGGTTCGGCAGCAGGGGTAGAAGTGAATAATCTTCGCGGTTCGTCGTGCTCCACGTTTGCAGCAATCCAAAAAGCCCGAAGGGGTGGGCGAGCAGCTCGCGCTTGACCCCGGCGGGTACGGATTTCTGTTTTGGCCGCTCACGCCGAGCCTGAAGCAATCTAGCATTCAAGACCTCGATCTGGTCGGCGGGGTAAACGACGCAACCTCTAACCTGTCTCGTAGGTTTCCATGCCAAATCAAGTGGAAGACAATGCCTTCCGGTAAGAGATGCGATCCAGCCCGCGATCTCGGCAGTATTTTTCATCATGGCTGAGAGCAAGAGCAGGTCAGCGCCAGGCGCGATCTTTGTAAGGTTTAACAGCGTCAGCATAGCATCGAGCCCGCGTCGGCTGCGATCTTCCTCGCGTGGATGCAGGAGATGACATTCGTCAAATACAATAAGCTTGAGATCGGCAAACGCGTCAGGCTGGATGGATAGCAGCATCAAGCAACGTTCGGGCGTCGTAACAGTGACCTCCGGAAGCTCGATGGCGGCCGCGAACGTTAGATCCTCATCAATATCACCGAGAACGTCAAAGGTTTGAAAGGTGCGCTTGAGTGCACGGGTGGTTTGCCCGACCAAGGCATGCGTGGGCGCTAGAAAGACGACTTTTCCTTGGCGAAGAAGAGCGCTTGCGATTTTGAGCTCGGCCAGAGTCGATTTGCCGCCGCCGGTGGGAAAACTGATCGCGGACGATACGCCTTCCGCAAGATATCCTTTCTGAACAGCCTCGCGGTGATTCCGCCACAAGAACGGACGTTGGCGAGCCATTCGCCTGATAATGCGCCACCACCCGTCCTCTGGCACTCCGGGCGGTGTAGGGATACGCGTTAGCGCCGTTTCAAGAAGGTCGCGTTCCACCGCGAGGAGAAGGTTCGCGAGATGTAGCGGGCCCGGATAGAGGCTGACGACAGTATCGCCGGAGTCAAGTATTCCATCGATACGTTCAGAGCAGAGCGACTTGCAACGCCGGAAGATCGACGCTGCTGTTTCCGCGCCGCCCTCCTCAGGTGAGAGATCCACGCGAGAACGGAGCTGCGCCGCTAACCGTCGAACTCCGCGAAGCAGCAAGAGTTGTAACGCTTGAAGTGCGCGCGCACTTATGTCGGGTTCCGACAACAGCGGAGTCTCTGGTCTAACAACAGCGATCAGGTTGCCTTGTGCGAGATGTCTGACTGCTTGCAGTAGTGCCGCTTCCATGGGATTGGCGCCGTTGGCATCCGGGATTATGCGTTTTGCGGCTTCAGCTGCATCCGCATGAGCCTCCGCTACCAAAAATAGGAGGGTCGAGCATATTTCCGGGGAGAGCGCAGCCGCATCGACGTGGCGTCCCGTCCGTTCTGCTGGTCCGCCCAACATGCATGCTTGGTGCGCTGATGCAGCGACAAAGGCCGCCGCTGCACGATTTTCGCGTTCGGGCAGCAAAGTGACGTAGGCTTCGTGGGCAGCCGCAACGCGGCGCAATTCTCCCAGGGTCTCTACTAACTCTTCGCGTTCGCCGGTCTCTGAGGCCGCCCGAAGGCGAATGCGGGCTGAGACAATATCAGCAAATGCGTTGGTCAGCCTCTTAGGCAAGCCTTCTATGTCGAGACCGTCAAACGCGGGAGCGCTCTGAATTAGCGTCGTCGTAATGGGATCAAACATTGGTCACCGTCGCTTTTACGTGCGCGATTGCGCGATCGGCAAACTTCTGCATCCATTGGCGCAGGTCGGGGATATGAATGGTTTCGGCTCGGCGTCGCTCAACGCCGCCAGGCGCTGATCCGTCAAAGCCTTTGAAAAGCCGCTTCCGTCCCTGTTGGCCGTTATGCGTTTCACCAACTGTGATGCTTACGCGATACCGCCTTGCGTCCTTCCAAAGAATGTTGCTGATCGCAGCATCAATGTCGAGCTCGGGATCAAGGTGCTTTTGAGTTTCGAGGGCTGCGCTGAGATCGTGCGTAAGCTGGTTCACGCGCTTTCCCGATTCAAGCGCCGTTATTCCTGGCCACACATCCTTGCGGATTGTTTCACGCGGATTATCCGTGGCCTTGTCTTCGAAGATAACGACCGCGGCGACCGACTTACCGTCTTCGGTCAATTGCAACTGCAGACCGTCGAATCCTTTGTGCGCTTTAATAATATGCGGAGGCCGTGTGACCACGCCGTGGCTTTGCTGGTGCGCAGCAATCCAAGAAATCGTCTGGAATATCCAACCGTCTCGATGCCAAGGGTCTTCACCGTCCGGAACGGTGAGAAGGTCAATCGCATCCGCTGCATGGTCATGGGTCGTAGCCGGATCGGCGGATTCGACTCCGGCCAAAATCTTACTGACGTGGCGGAATTGACCAAGTGCGACTCGAGCAACCTGCTGAGCTAGCTTTTCTTCGTCTTGAACCACCCAAGACCAGCCATGGCATAAATCGCCGTGGTCGATCTGAGAAAGCGTAAGCGTCATTCTCCTTAGAAACCTCCCCCAAACCCATGGGTGCACGCTAACACCGCCAGTTGTGAATGTCACTGTTTCGATAATTGGTTGCAAATGCGTTCTAGCAGGCTGTTGAAAAAGGCACTCGCCGTCGATCGGCGACCGTGATTCATTGGCTCCGACGAGATTCGGAGATGGTGCGTGCGCAGCGGGGACAATCGAACGGGCGAGCTGTTCAGCTACGTTGACCTGGAGGCGCGGGTGCGGCGTGATCATCCGCTGCGAGCGATCCGGACGATCGTGAACGAGGCGCTGGCGGCGCTGGAGCGCGAGTTTGCCGCGCTCTATTCGCCGATTGGGCGGCCGTCGATCCCGCCTGAGAAGCTGCTGCGGGCGATGCTGTTGCAGGCGTTTTACTCGATCCGCTCGGAGCGGCTTCTGATGGAGCGGCTGGAATACGATCTGCTGTTCCGCTGGTTCGTCGGAATGGGCGTCGACGATGCGGTCTGGAACCATTCGGTGTTCTCGAAGAACCGCGACCGGCTGCTGGAAGGCGACATCGCGGCGAAGTTCCTGGTGGCGGTGCTGGCGCAGCCCAGGGTGAAGAAGCTTCTATCGAGCGATCACTTCTCGGTCGATGGCACGCTGATCGAGGCCTGGGCCTCGATGAAGAGCGTCAGGCCGAAGGACAGCTCTGGCGAGCCGCCGGCGCAAGGCGCTGGCCGCAATGCCGAGGCGGACTTCCATGGCCAGAAACGCTCGAACGACACCCATGCTTGGACTACCGATCCCGATGCCAGGCTGTACCGCAAGGGCAAAGGCAAGGAGACAAAGCTGTGCTTCATCGGGCACGGGCTGATGGAGAACCGCCACGGCCTGGTGGTCGACGCGTGCCTGACGCTGGCTGACGGGCATGCCGAACTGGTGGCCGCGCTACACATGATCGAGCCTCGTGCTGATCTGCCAACAGCGATCACGCTTGGCGCCGACAAGGCCTACGACACAGAAGACTTCGTCAATGAGCTGCGCTCGATGAACGTGACGCCGCATGTTGCGCAGAACACCAGCGGCCGCAGCTCTGCAATCGACGGGCGAACGACCCGGCACGGCGGCTATGCCGTCAGCCAGCGCATCCGCAAGCGCATCGAGGAGGCATTCGGCTGGATCAAGACGGTAGCCGGGCAAGAGAAGACCAGCTTCCGTGGCCGTGATCGCGTAGCATGGGCTTTTACCTTCGCTGCCGCCGTCTACAATCTGGTGCGGCTGCCCAAACTGATAGCGGAGACCGGCTGATGGCCAAGGTGCCCAGCTTCGCAAAGGCCTTTGCCGGCCGCTGGCGCATCGTCGAAATGGACAACTGGGACAGCGACTTCCTCGATCTTGTCGAAGAGGCGCATCTCACCTTCGATCGCAAGTCCGACGGTGAAGTCGCCTTCGGTGCGCTGAAGGGCTTCCTCGACGTCCGCTACGGCGCGCGAGACGGTTCGCCCTGCGCGGAGTTCTCATGGGAAGGGCACGACGAGAATGACCCCGTCTGCGGTCGCGGATGGGTTATGATCGGCACTGCTGGCAGGCTCGTCGGCCATTTCTACATGCACAATGGCGACGATTCAGGCCTCGTTTGCGAACGCGGCTGAGTTCTTCAACAGCCTGCTAGCGCATTCGCGTCGCCATTCAGGGCAATCCACTCCAGAGACATTCGGAACGTGCCAGCTGGCATGGGCGCGGCGAGGGGCACATGGGTCTCCGGTGGCGTCTCTGCGTGGGCACCAAGGTCAGATTCTGACTAGCCCGCATTTCTCACGGCGCTGACTGATTTGGCAACGCCGGTTTGGTGGATCAGTGATGGGCATGAAGGATGGTGGCGCCGGAAGGCGCGGATGGC
>NZ_JADPKS010000088.1:17500-71617 GCF_023074175.1 Bradyrhizobium sp. 139 | reverse complement strand
GGCTACGGGCCGCCCCAGCGCCACTCCGAGCCTAAATCCGTCAAACATTCCGACACGACCGCGTAAGCCGGCGACAAAACAAATAATTGCCCAGTCTCTTCGCTCCATCCGGGCTACAAGGCCCGCACTCAAAAACACGTCGTCCGCTCGGCCGCGATGTAGCCGAACAGCAGGCCAGCGCCGAACAGCAGCACGAGGCCGGCGGCGGCGAATTCGATGCCGCGCATGAAGAGAGCGCCGCCGCCGTCGCGGCCGGCGCTGAGGCGGGCGGCGGCGAATTCGATGCCGCGCATGAAGAGAGCGCCGCCGCCGTCGCGGCCGGCGCTGAGGCGGGCGGCGATGTCCTTGGCGGAGACGGCGACGACGGCGATGGCCGCGACCGTAATGGCGGTGCCGAGCCCCATCAGCAAGGTCGCGGCGATGCCGGCCCAGAACAGGCCCTGGGCGAGCGCGAACACCAGCACCAGGATCGCACCCGAGCAGGGGCGGATGCCGACGGTGAGGATCGCAGCAAACCCGCGCCGCCAGCCGCCGGGCCCGGCGAGCTCGCTCGGGGTCGGCCCGTGAGAATGGCCGCAATGCTCGTCATGGACGTGGTCGTGCCCGTGATGTTGATGATCATGGCCGTGAATATGGTCATGATGATCATGCACATCATGATGATGATGATGGCCGTGGTCATGGTGATGCGGCACCCCGGCGATCGCCGGCACCGGCTGGGCCGTCTGGAGCGCGCGGATGAAGCCGCCGCCCTTGACCCAGACCAGGCGCAGGCCGAACGCCGCGATCAGGGCGTAGCTCGCGATCTCGATCACGCCTTCCGCCTTGCACATGGTCTTTGCGGTCGCGTTCAGCACCCAGGCCGAGATACCGACGATGAGGATCGCTACCAGCGACTGCATCAGGGCGGACGCGAACGACAGCGCGATGCCGCGCCGGGACGTCTCGCGGTTGGCGACAAGATAGGAGGCGATCACCGCCTTGCCGTGGCCGGGACCGGCGGCATGGAAGATCCCGTACGCAAAGGAGATGAACAGTAGCGTCCACACTGCCGAGCCGTCGGTCTTAGCGGAGCGGATGGTCGCCGACATCTGGCGATAGAATTCCGATTGCTTGGCGAGCAGCCAGCCGATGACGCCGCCGGCCCCGGGCTCGGCGGCTTGTGCCGGGCGCGGCGCGCCGAACGGACTTTGCGCGAGAACATCGTGAAGCGCCGCATCGGCCGCGCCTACGACGAGGAGGACCGCAGCACAGGCGAGCAGCCCGCGCGCGAGCGGAGAATGAAGACGACCGATCAAGGACAATCCACCGTGATTTTGTTGGCGAACATCATGCCGAAATTGGCGTTCGGGCCATCCATGAAGGTCTGTTCGTTGAGCTTCTGCGCACTCGCCGTGCCGTCGCTTGGCCGATCAAGCTTCATCTGGCAGCCCGCGGGCGCACCGACCAGCTTGACCGGATTGTCCTTGGCCATCTGGAAGTCGATGAAGAAGGAACGGTCGAACACTTCGAGCACCAGTTGCTTCGGCTTGACCGGGTTCTTCAGCGGCAGCGTGAAGTGCAGGGTCAGCACCGTATCCTTGTAGTCGAGGAAGTAGTCGGTCGGCTTCTGGAATCGCTCCTTCTTGCCGTCGGCTCGCGCGAAGGTGAAGTAGGCGTATTCCTTCAGCGACTCGACATTGGTCTGCGCCAGCGGGCCCAACTCCTCGCGGGTATAGGCGCCCTTGGTCTTGCTCTCGAGCCCCTGCACCGCATAGGCCGAGAACATGTCGTCAAACGTCCAGGCGTGGCGGACGCCGGTGATGGTGCCGTCCGCAGCGTAGAGCAACTCGCTGGTCGCGGTGATCCAGACATGCGGATGCGCGCGCGCCGTGCCCGCCAGGAACGACAGGCCGGCGGCGAGCAGCAATCCGAACAGGGCGCGCATGCCCATCAGGCCGCCTTTGCGTCGTCGAGCAGGCCGCGCCGACGTAGCAGCGCGTCGGGCTCGGGCGGGCGGCCACGGAAGGCCTCATAGGCGGCTTCCGGATCGACCGATCCGCCCGAGGCGTAGATGTCGTCGTGCAGACGCTTGGCGACCGCCGGATCGAAGATGTTGCCGGCCTCCTCGAACGCACCGAAGGCGTCGGCATCCATCACCTCGGACCACATGTAGCTGTAATAGCCCGCGGCATAATGGTCGCCGGAGAAGATATGGCCGAATTGTGTAGGTCGGTGACGCAGCGAGATTTCCTCGGGCATGCCGATCTTCTCCAGCTCCTTCTTCTCGAAGGCGCGGACATCCTGCGCGGCGGCGGCCGGCTGGGTGTGGAATTCGAGGTCGACCAGCGCCGAGGAGACGAACTCGACGGTCGCAAAACCCTGGTTGAATTTTCGCGCGGCAAGGAAGCGCTGCAGCAGATCGTCCGGCAGCGGCTCGCCGGTCTGGTAGTGGCGGGCGAACTGCTGGAGCACTTCGGGCCGCTCCTGCCAGTGCTCGTAGAGCTGGGAGGGCAATTCGACGAAGTCGGTGAACACCGAGGTGCCCGACAGCGACGGATAAGTCACATTGGACAACATGCCGTGCAGGGCGTGGCCGAATTCGTGGAACAGGGTGCGGGCATCGTCGGGCGACAGCAGGGAGGGCTCACCGCCCGCGCCCTTGGCGAAGTTGCAAACATTGATGATGAGCGGCGCGATCTCGCCGTCGAGCTTCTGCTGGTCGCGCAGCGACGTCATCCAGGCGCCGGAGCGCTTTGACGACCGGGCATAGTAGTCGCCGTAGAACAGCGCCTTGTGCGTGCCATCCGGCCCCTTCACCTCCCAGACCCGGACGTCCGGGTGCCAGGCCGGGACATCCTTGCGCTCCGCGAAGGTGATGCCGAACAGCCGCGTGGCGCAGTCGAAGGCGGCGGCGATCATGTGATCGAGCGTGAGATACGGCTTGATCGCGGCGTCGTCGAAATTGGCGCGCTGGAGGCGGAGCTTCTCGGCGTAAAAGCGCCAGTCCCAGGGCGCGAGCTTGAAATTGCCGCCCTCTGTCGTGATCAGCGCCTGCATCTCGTCACGGTCGGCAAGCGCGCGCGCCCGCGCCGGCTTCCAGACCCGCTCCAGGAGGCCGCGCACCGCATCCGGCGTCTTGGCCATGGAATCCTCGAGCCGGTAGGCGGCGAAGGTCGGATAGCCCAGGAGCTTGGCGCTCTCCTCCCGCAGCTGCAGGATCTCGACGATGATTCCATTGTTGTCGTTGGAATTGCCGTTGTCGCCGCGCGCCGTGAAGGCCTTGTAGACTTTCTCGCGCAGGTCGCGCCGGGCCGAGCTCTTCAGGAACGGCTCGGTCGAGGAGCGCGACAGCGTCACGATCGCCTTGCCGGCCATACCGCGCTCTTCTGCCGCGGTCTTGGCGGCGGCAACGAAGCTCTCGGGCAGGCCCTGGCGATCGCCTTCGCCGAGCTCCATGAACCACTCCTGCTCGTCGCCGAGCAGATGATGGCTGAAGCTGGTTCCGAGTTGCGCAAGCTTCTCGTTGATCTCCGCCATCCGCGTCTTGGCCTCTTCGGAGAGGCCCGCGCCGGAGCGGTGGAAGCGGGTGTAGGTGCGCTCCAGCAGGCGGAGCTGCTCAGGCGTCAGGCCAAGACTGGCGCGGTTCTCGTGCAGATGGGCGATGCGACCAAACAGCACGGCGTTCATCATGATCGGATTCCAGTGCCGTGCCATCCGCAAGGAGACCTCCTTGTCGATCTCCAGGATGGCCGGATTGGAATGCGCCGAGACGAGGTCGTAGAAGACGGCCGTGACCTTGTTGAGGAGCTTGCCCGAGCGCTCCAGCGCCGTGATGGTGTTGGCGAAGTCGGCGGCCGCCGGATCATTCGTGATCGCCGCAATCTCGGCGGAGTGATCGGCGAAGGCCTGCTCGAACGCCGGCAGGAAGTGCTCAGGCTTGATCTCGTCGAACGGCGGGGTCGCAAACGGCGTCACCCAGGCCTCCAGCAGCGGGTTGGTCTCGGCGTCCGTAGTTTGGCGGGGTTCTGACATCGCAAGTCCCGATTTTTGAGCTGATTTGTTGCGGCCAGCTATAGCACGCGATGGGGCTTTTTTGGGCCATTTGCCCTTGCTCCCGGCCGCCTTTTCGGGGAGATTGCGGCCCTCGAAGCCTAGGGACCCCTGAGCTCATGAACGCGCCTTCCTCGTCTTCCCGTCAGATCGTCTGGCCAAGCGTCATCACCGTCATCAGCGCTGCCATCCTGATCGGCGCCGAAGTATTCGGCGCCGCGTTCGCCGGCGGCTGGGCGCTCGCGATCCTGTTCGGGCTCGGCGATCAGGGCGCGCACATCCTTCAGGCCGTGCTGTTCGCACTCGGCGTGCTCGTGATGACCGCGTTCATCCGCGCAGCTCAGCGCGTCGAGCCGTTCACGAAGCGCGGCTGACGCTTCCTCTCGCGCAAGAGATGCGCGCGCGTGCTGTGAAAACTTAACGCACGTTCATCTTCCGCATCGCTCGCGCAACACTGCGCAAGCAGATGTTAGGCAATTCTGTTGTCAGCCTAAAAAAATTCTTGCGAACCAGAGTCAAAACGCTTATGTGCGGTCTTGCCCAATTTCGCACGTGCCTGTGGTCGTGTGTCAGTCGGTAGGTATCCGGACAAGAGGCCGGACAGCCGCCAAGGGGTGAAGAAGCCGAGGGGCTCTTCGGAAGTGCAGAAGTCGGAAGGCTCAAGAGGCCTGAAGACGAAAGCAAACCCGGAGCGTCCAGCATCTCTCTCAAGAGATGCCTTGTCGAAGGTGACTTCACTTCTTGCAACCGTGACTGGCAGCCGGAGGCGAACCGGCGCACCCCGCTCTCAACGGGGGACGCGACTTAAAGCAACGACGGATCGGGCTTTTTTGGTCTCTACCGGCAGTCCAACGCCGGCGCGGGCTACTGAAAAGGCTTGTCCTTCATTGCCAGGTGTGCGGGTGGGAACATTCCCAACCAATCCACGGCAGCACAGTCTGGTTTGAGTCTTTGGCTCGTCACGCCTCCATCGCGTGATCTGGCCGGAGCGCTCTTATCCGACGTCATTTTTTGAACGGATCCCCGTCGCTGGGCCGTTTGGGAGAGTGCTATGACAGATCGTATCCAGGAATTCCTGCGCAACCGCCGCAAGGATGGCCTCGACACCGAGCCGTGCCTCGTCGTCGATCTCGAGGTCGTGCGCGACAATTACCAGACCTTCGCCAAGGCGCTGCCCGACAGCCGCGTGTTCTATGCCGTCAAGGCGAACCCGGCGCCGGAAGTGCTGGCGCTGCTCGCTTCCATGGGCTCCTGCTTCGACACCGCGACGGTCGCCGAGATCGAGATGGCGCTGACCGCTGGTGCGACGCCCGAGCGCATCTCCTTCGGCAACACGATCAAGAAGGAGCGCGACATCGCGCGCGCCTTCGCGCTCGGCATTCGGCTTTTCGCCGTGGACTGCGCCGCCGAGGTCGAGAAGGTCGCCCGTGCCGCTCCCGGCGCGAAGGTGTTCTGCCGCATCCTCTATGACTGCGCCGGCGCCGAGTGGCCGCTGTCGCGCAAGTTCGGTTGCGACCCGGAGATGGCCGTCGAGGTGCTCGACGTCGCCAAGCGCCTGGGCCTGGAGCCGTGCGGCATCTCCTTCCATGTCGGCTCGCAGCAGCGCAAGGTGAAGGCGTGGGACCGTGCGCTGGCGATGGCCTCGCAGGTGTTCCGCGACTGTGCCGAGCGCGGCATCAACCTCTCCATGGTCAACATGGGCGGCGGCTTCCCGACCAAATACCTGAAGGACGTGCCGCCGGTCGTCACCTACGGCCGCTCGATCTTCCGCGCGCTGCGCAAGCACTTCGGCAACCAGATTCCGGAGACCATCATCGAACCGGGTCGCGGCATGGTGGGCAACGCCGGCATCATCGAATCCGAGGTCGTGCTGATCTCGAAGAAGAGCGACGAGGACGAGGTGCGCTGGGTCTATCTGGACATCGGCAAGTTCGGCGGTCTCGCCGAGACCATGGACGAGTCGATCCGCTACGCCATCCGCACCCCGCATGACGGCGCGGACATGACGCCGTGCGTGCTCGCAGGTCCGACCTGCGACAGCGCCGACGTGCTGTACGAGAAGAACCCGTATCCGCTTCCCGTCACGCTCGAGATCGGCGACAAATTGCTGATCGAAGGCACCGGGGCCTATACGTCGACCTACTCGGCGGTGGCGTTCAACGGCATCCCGCCGCTGAAGACCTATCACATCTGATCCGCCTCTCGTTCTGAGGCCTGACGAACCCGGGAGCCGGCTTGCCGGCTCCCTCCCTGACATTTCGATTTTTGACGACGCCTTGGACCGGCGTGCTTCTCGCACGCGGGTTCAAGCGGGGATTGACGCGCCATGACCGCACTTCGGAAGCCACAAGACGCCCTCACGTCGAAAGCCGCTTCGTTCGCGATCCGCAGCGAGCGTGCTGCCGATGTCGCGATGCGTGAAGCGCTGCTGGATGCCTGCTTTGGCGAGAACCGCCACGGCCGCACCTGCCAGCGCCTGCGCGACGGACGCGCACCCGCCGCCGGCCTCGCGCTGGCCGCCGTGCACGAGGGACAACTCGTGGGAACCGTGCGTCTGTGGCACGTCAGCGCCGGAGGCAGGCCCGCTCTGGTCCTCGGACCGCTGGCGGTCGACCCTGCCTGCCGCGAGCTCGGGATCGGCGCCGCGCTGATGCGACAAGCGCTGGCCGCCGCCCGGGCGCGCGGGCATGCCGCCGTGATCCTGCTCGGCGATGCCCCCTATTACGCCCGCTTCGGCTTCTCACCTGAGAAGACCGGCGAGCTCTCACTGCCCGGTCCGTTCGAGCGCGACCGCCTGCTGGCGCTCGAATTCACCGCAGGTGCGCTCGACGGCGTGTCCGGGATGATCGTCCCGACTGGCTCAGTCTTGCCCGAACGGCGGGCATCGCTCGCTCCTCACGCGCACGCGGCTTAAGGGACTTGCCATCATGGCGAGGACCCAAGCCGCGTTCCGCGGTAACGCCCACCCGCGCCTGTCCCTTGGGGGTTGCGCGGGCCCGGGAAACGCCCTTTAACCCCGCGAAACACCCTCGAGGTCCGAGACCATGTCCCGCCGCCTGATTTCCACCGGCTCCCCGTTCGAGAAGGCCGCCGGCTACAGCCGCGCTGTGATCGACGGCGAGTTCGCCTTCGTGGCGGGAACCACCGGCTATGACTACACGACGATGACAATGCCGGCCGACGTCACCAGCCAGTCACGCAACTGCTTCAAGACCATCGAAGCTGCCCTGAAGGAGGGCGGCTTCGAGATGGCCGACCTCGTCCGCGTGACCTACTACCTCACCGACGCCAAGGACGCAGACGCGCATTTCGCCGTCTGCGGCGAAGTCCTCGGCGAGATCCGCCCGGCCGCAACGCTTCTCGTCGTCTCGGCGCTCTACAAGCCCGAGATGAAGGTCGAGATCGAAGCGACCGCGAAGCGCCGCAGCGCCTGATCAACCCCTCACCCTTTATCCGCCAGCACGTTCCGGAGAAACCATCCCATGAGCCCCGCCTCGCAGATTTACGCGAAGATTACCGGCCCCATCGTCATGGTCGGCTTCGGCTCCATCGGCAAAGGCACGTTGCCTCTGATTGAGCGGCATCTCGATTACGACAAGTCGCGCATCACCGTGATCGATCCCAAGGACGAGGGCCGCAAGGCACATTGCGAGAAGCACAATGTCAGGTTCATCCAGCAGGGCGTGACCAAGGACAATTATCGCGACTTGCTGACCCCGCTGCTCACTGAAGGCGGTGGCCAGGGTTTTTGCGTCAATCTCTCGGTCGATACCGGCTCTACCGACATCATGGAGCTCTGCAACGAACTTGGCGCTCTTTATATCGACACCGTCAACGAGCCTTGGCTGGGCTTCTATTTCGATGCTTCGAAGGGACCGGAAGCGCGCTCCAATTACGCCCTTCGCGAAGCGACGTTGGCCGCCAAGAAGGCGCGCCCCGCGGGCTCGACCACGGCCGTCTCCTGCTGCGGCGCCAATCCTGGCATGGTGTCCTTTTTCGTCAAGCAGGCGCTGCTCAATGTCGCCGCTGATCTGAAGCTCAACGCTCCCAAGCCGAAGACCAAAGCCGAATGGGCGGACTTGATGCGGCAGGCTGGTGTCAAGGGCATCCACATCGCCGAACGCGACACCCAGCGCTCCAAGTCGCCGAAAGAGCCTGATGTTTTCGTCAACACCTGGTCGGTGGAAGGTTTCCTGTCGGAAGGCGTGCAGCCGTCCGAACTCGGTTGGGGCACCCATGAAAAATGGATGCCCGAGAATGCGCGTACCCACGAAGCCGGCTGCGGCGCCGCCATCTATCTGATGCAGCCCGGCGCCAACACGCGCGTGCGCACCTGGTGCCCGACCCGCGGCGCGCAGTATGGCTTCCTCGTCACCCACAACGAGTCGATCTCGATCGCCGATTACTTCACGGTGCGCGACGCATCAGGCACGGCGATTTATCGGCCGACCTGCCACTATGCCTATCATCCGGCTGACGATGCCGTGCTGTCGCTGCATGAAATGTTCGGCCGCGCCGCCAAGATGCAGGAAAAGCACCACATCCTCGATGAGAACGAGATCGTCGATGGCATCGACGAACTCGGTGTGCTGCTGTTCGGACACGACAACAATGCCTACTGGTACGGCTCGCAGCTCTCCATCGAAGAGACCCGCAAACTCGCCCCCTATCAGAACGCCACCGGCCTGCAAGTGACCTCCGCCGTGCTCGGCGGCATGGTGTGGGCGCTGGAAAACCCGAACGAAGGCATCGTCGAAGCCGACGAGATGGATTTCGATCGTCTGCTGGAAATCCAGATCCCGTATCTCGGCCCGGTGAAGGGTTTCTACACCGACTGGACGCCGCTGACGGATCGTCCGGGACTGTTTCCGGAAGATATCGATACCAGCGATCCCTGGCAGTTCCGGAATGTGCTGGTGCGGTGAGGGGGAGTCCGACTCCCTCCGCCCGTCATTCCGGGGCGACGCGTGGCGCCGAGCCCGGAATCCATCGGGCATGCGGATCAATGGATCCTCTGATGCACAATTGCGCATCAGAGTTCGCGACAACGTCGCAACCCGGAATGACGGGGAAAACTACTTCTCCTTGATCGGTGGCGCGATCTTCTCGGCAGGTGCCTGCGGCAATGCTGGTTTAGCCGCGCCCGCAGCGCCTTGCGTCTGCGGATCGGGGCGGGCGGGCTCGGGCGCCGGGGTCGTCGGGCGGTCGCCGCCAGGCTTGGATTCAGCGGGCGTCTTGCTCTGATCCTCGGACGGGGTGCCCTGGAGCGGCGGCGTCGCCTGCGCCGTCTGCATCCGGCTCTCGGCACGGATTTGCGCCAGCGACATGCCTGAGATCACGACACCTGCGGCGAACAGCGAACAGGCAATCACCAGGTCGAGTTTCAATCTGCGCTTGTCATTGTGGCCGGTCATGTCGATCACCGCCTTTGTCCGCGGGATCAACGAAATCGCCGGGCTGCGGTTCCGTGCCAGGTGAAGCGGGAACCAACCCCTCACGCGCCAAAACGCCGCGCTTATTCCGTGGTGCTGCCGGAGACGACATTGAAGATCACGCGAACGGCACCGTCGGCGCCCGTTAGATGCATGGCGAGATCGACAAAGGCCGCGGCGCCGACCGCAACCAGCACGTTGGCGCGCAGGCCCGCGGTGCGCTGCCGATATTGCCGCTCGGCGCCGATCAGCGTGCCAGCACGAAGGCCGTGAACAGGCTGACCAGCGTGTCGAGGAAGTCAGCAATCTGGAATGTCGTCAGAAACCGCATGTGTTCGCGCGCCATTTGGGAGATACGGTAGGGTGGGCAAAAGGCGCGCTCTTCGCGCGGCGTGCCCACCACTTCTGTTTCGCGGAGAGATGGTGGGCACGGCGCAAGAGCGCCTTTGCCCACCCTGCGGTCAGAACGACGACAGATTAAAGTTCCAGCAGACCGCCGTCTCCATTTTCGTCGGCGAAGGCCAGCAGCGTGCCTTTGGCGTTCCAGGCGAGCGCGGCGACGGCTGGTGTGCCGTTGCGGCGGACCAGGATCTCCGCGCCGTCCTCCAGACGCACCATCAGCACGGTGCCGTCGCTGTAGCCGGCGGCGAAGATGTCGTTCTTGGGGTGGCAGGCGACCACGGACACGCGCGCCTGCAGCGGCGCGAGCATCGCGGGCTCCTTGCCCATCGGGCCGTCTTTGCTGGCGAACGGCCACAGGATCACGGTGTCGGCGCCCGAGGTCGCAAGCGCCTTGCCGCCCGCGCTCCAGGACATCGAACGGACGCGGCCGGGATAGCCGGTCATGCGCATGTGGCGGTTATCCGCGAGCCGCCAGCCGTGCAGCGCCGCCTCGTGCATCGTGGTGACCAGGAACTTGTTGTCGGGGCTGAAGGTGACGCCGAGATGCGAACCGGCCCACGGCAAGAACTCCGCGCCGGCCGCCATGTTGGGAAACCACAACGTCGCGCCGTTGTAGTGGGCGATCGCGAGCCGCAGGCCCTTCGGCGCGAACGCAAGTCCGCCGACGGTCGAGGGCACCTCGATCGACTTCTCTTCATTCTTGCCGCTCTTGACGAAAGCCGTCTTGCCAGCCGACCAGGCATAGGCGCCGTCCGGATGCAGCGCCACCGCATCGATCCAGCGCCGCTTCGGGTCGATCGCAAGCAGCGTCACCTCGCCCTTGGCCTCGAGCGAAACGACTTTCCCATCGTCGCCGCCCATCACGAGGCGCTTGCCATCGGACGCAGTCGAGAGAATGCCGCCGCTGTGCACGGCGACCGTGGTGATCTCGCCTTGGCTACCTACGAACGCGACGTTCTCCTCGCCGCCGACGAAAACGGCGCGGTCGGCGAGGAAGTGCGCTGAGATCACGCCCATGCCGAGCGCGACCGGCTTGACGCGGTCGGTGACGGAGACGATCGAGGCGGAATCGGGAGCCGGCGTAAACTCTTTCATCACGAGACGATGCAGCTCTCGAAGCCCGTGCGAATGAGCTCTTCGGGCAATTCGCGGCCGATGAAGACGAGGCGGCTCTCGCGCGATTCGCCGTCCTTCCATTTTCGCTGGTGGTTGCCCTCCAGCATCATGTGGACGCCCTGGAAGACGTAGCGGTCGTCGTCATCGTGGAAGGCGAGAATGCCCTTGGAGCGCAGGATCTTGCCGCCCTCCACCTGCACCAGGTTCTGGAGCCAGGGCATGAATACGTTCGGATCGAGCGGCTTGTCGCTCTTGAGCGACAGCGACTGCATGTCCTCGTCGTGATAGTGCTTCAGGCCATGGCCGTGATCATGATGGTGATCATGGTTGTGGCCGTGATGATCATGATCGTGGTCATGATCATCGGCATTCAGAAAGTCCGGCTCGATGTCGAGGATGCGGTCGAGGTCGAACGCGCCGCGATCGAGCACGTCGGCCAACGCCACCGAGCAGCGCTCGGTGCGGTGCAGCTTCGCATAGGGGTTGATGGCGCGGATGCGAGCTTCGACCTCAGCAAGCTCCGGCTTGGTGACGAGATCGGTCTTGTTCAGCACGATGACGTCGGCAAAGGCGATCTGGTTCTTGGCCTCGGGCGCGTCCTTCAGCCGGTCCGACAGCCATTTGGCATCGGCGACCGTCACTACCGCATCGAGGCGGGCGTTCTTCTGCACGTCCTCGTCCACGAAGAAGGTCTGGGCGACCGGCGCCGGATCGGCGAGGCCCGTGGTCTCGACGATGATGGCGTCGAACTTGCCCTTGCGCTTCATCAACCCGTCCATGATGCGCACGAGATCGCCGCGCACGGTGCAGCAGATGCAGCCGTTGTTCATTTCGAACACTTCCTCATCGGCACCGATGATGAGGTCGTTGTCGATGCCGATCTCGCCGAATTCGTTGACGATGACGGCGTATTTCTTGCCGTGGTTTTCCGACAGGATGCGGTTCAAAAGCGTGGTCTTGCCGGCTCCGAGATAGCCGGTCAGGACGGTCACGGGAATTTTTTGGGACGTCGCTTCAGACATAACAACTCCGGACTTTGGGCTTCCGCGCGACGCGAGGCGGGGTGGCCCCCTGCCCTAGTGGTCAAGCGCGCTGGTCAGGGCCTTTATATTGTGCCTGACCATGTCAATGTAAGTGGGTGCAGGCCCCTTTTCGCCGGTCAAACCGTCCGAAATCAGGGTCCCGCCGACCTTTGCGCCCGTCTCGGCCGCGATCCGCCGGATCAGCCGGTCGTCGCTGATATTTTCCAGGAACACGGCCGGAATTTTTTGGGCCTTGATCTGGCCGATGATGGCGGCGATGTCCCGCGCGCTGGGCTCGGTCTCGGTGGAGACACCCAGGGGCGCGATGAACTGGACGCCGTATTCGGCGGCGAAATAGCCGAAGGCTTCGTGGGTGGAGATCACCTTGCGCCGCTCCGGCGGGATTTTTGCCACGGCCTCCCGCACCTCGCGGTCGAGCGTTTCGAGCTTGTCCAGATAGCCCTTCGCCTGGGCGCGGAAGAATTCCGCGTCGTCAGGGGCGGCCGCGGCCAGCGCATTGGCGATGTCCGTCACGTAAGTCTTGGCGTTCGGAACGGACTGCCATGCATGGGGGTCCGCGGCAGAGCCGAGCTTCAGCGGCGCGATGCCAGCACTCGCGGTGACCACCTGCGCTTTGGCTCCGGAGGACTGCACCAGACGCGGCAGCCAGCCCTCGAGGCCGAGCCCGTTGACGATGACGAGCTTTGCATCCGCAATCCGCTTCGCATCGCTTGGCGCAGGCGTATAGACGTGGACGTCGCTGTCCACCCCGACCAGCGTCGTCAGATTGATTCGGTCGCTGCCGATCGTGCGGACGAAATCGGCGAGGATCGAGAAGCTGGCGACAACATTGAGCCGCTCGGCCGCGTGCAGCGGGGTCGCGATCAGCAGCAAGGCGAAGAGCAGAAGGAAGCGCATCGCCGGTCACGCTTCCAGATGCCGGCCGGGAAACATTTGCCTGACGACGCCTCCGACGCGGCCGAACAACACGGAGACGATGTAAAGCACCGCCGCCACGAGAATGATTGCGGGGCCCGACGGCACGCGGGTCTGAAACGACAGCACAAGGCCCGCATAGCCCGAGACTGCGGCAGCGAGGACGGCGATGCAGATCATGATGGTGAGATCCCGGGACCAGAACCGGGCAATGCCCGCCGGCAGGATCATCAGGCCCACCGCCAGCAACGTGCCGAGCGCCTGAAAGCCGTTGACGAGGTTGATGACGACGAGCGCGAGGAAGGCAAGATGTGCGGGCCCGCCGGCGCGGCTCACGGTGCGTAAGAACAAGGGATCGACGCTCTCGATCACAAGTGGGCGGTAGATCACCGCGAGCACGAGCAGCGTGACCGTGGCGTTGAAGGCCACCACCAGCAGCGTCTGGTCGTCCATCGCGAGGATGTTGCCGAACAGCACGTGCAAGAGGTCGATGTTGGTGCCCTTGATCGAGACGATGGTCACACCCAGCGCCAGAGACGCCAGATAGAAGGTCGCAAGCGAAGCGTCCTCCTTCAGCCCGGTCGAGCGCGCGACGAGGCCTGCGAGGATCGCGACCGCAAAGCCCGCGATCAGGCCGCCGGCCGTCATCGCGAACAGATTGAGGCCGGAGAGCAGGAAACCGACGGCCGCACCAGGCAGGATCGCATGCGCCATGGCATCGCCGACGAGGCTCATCCGCCGCAGCATCAGGAACACGCCGATCGGCGCGCCCGCGAGCGACAGCGCGATCACGGCGGCGAGCGCGCGCCGCATGAACTCGAATTCGGTGAACGGGCCGATCAGCGCGTCATAGAGCATCGGTGATCACGCGGCCCGCGAGCGGGCATCATCGGCCGCGCAGGCCGCGGCGCTGTCGTCGAAGGCTTCGCACATCCGCATCGCGACCAACAGGTTTTCCGGCGTCAGCACCTCCGCCGTCGATCCCCACGCCACGGGGCCGCGCGCCAGCACCAGCGTCTCGGCGAAGTGGTTGCGCACCATCTCCATGTCGTGGAGCGCGGCGAGCACGGTCCGGCCTTCGCCGTGCCAGTGCTTCACCAGCGCGAGCAGGTCGGTCGTGGTCTTGCTGTCGATGGCGTTGAAGGGCTCGTCCAGCACGATCAGCCTCGCGTCCTGGAGCAGCACCCGCGCGAACAGTATGCGCTGCATCTGTCCGCCCGAGAGCGTGCCGATCGGACGGTTCTCGAAGCCATTGAGGCCGACGGATGCGATCGCTCGGAGGATTTGTTCGCGCGCGGCCTTGCCGATGCCGCCGAACAGGCCGGTCCCGCGCCATAGCCCGGTGCCGACGAAGTCGAACACCGAGATCGGGAAGCTGCGGTCGATCTCCGCGCTCTGTGGCAGGTAGGCGATTTCGCGGGAGTCGAGCCCGCCCAGATGAATGCTGCCGTCGAGCGGCCGGAGAATGCCGACGATGCCGCGCAGCAGCGTCGACTTGCCGGCGCCGTTCGGACCGATCACGGCGACCAGCGCACCTCGCGCGACCTCGCCGTTGAGATGGTGCACGGCCGGATGGCGGTCGTAGCCGAGCGTGACATTGTGAAAGTGCAGCGCCGCCGCCATGATCACCTCATCGCCAGGAAGACCACGCCCCAGAGCACGGCACAGACGGCAAGTGCAGCTGCGAGACGGCCAGCCAATGTCATGCGCAGGATCGACCAGGGCGCGGCCTGAGCCGGATGGGGCGAGGCCGCATCATGGACATGAGCGTGGGTGTGGTCGTGCCCATGCGAATGCCCGTGGCCATGAGAATGATCATGAGAATGGTCATGAGCATGGTCGTGATGATGAGCTTGGGACGCGGCGGGAACCATTCCAGGACGTTATATTATAACATTACTCCTGTCCACGGCCGGCTCAGGGCTTGCCGATCACCATCGCGATGGCGGCGGCGACGAACGGGAACGGCACTGAGACGGCGCAGCGGAACCAGACGAAACGGGCCGGCATGAACGGGATTTCCCACAAGATCACCCGCTGGAAGGCAAACAGCGCCCAAGCGACGACATAGGCGACGACCTGCGGCACGCCCCCGCCGGATTTCAGCGCCACTGTGCCGATGGAAAAGCCGATCACCGGCCCGCCCGGCGTGGCGGCGCCGGCGACCACGGCAGTCGCAACCCCAAGCCAGCCGCTGTCCGGCCCGAGCCAGCCGGTGATCGCCTCTTGCGGGATGATGGCTGCGATGTAGCCGGAGCCGATCACGCCCAGCGCAATGCGCGGCACGATGTTGATGAAGTCCATGGAGCCTTCGCGGAGCGAAGCCTTGAACACCGGGGGGCCGCGGCGGAAGGCGATCAGGCCGACGCCGAAGACCGAGCCCCACAACAGGATGTCGATGAGCAGCGCGGCGCTCACGTCTCGTCGTCCTTCGCGGCCGGCTTCGGATAGAGCCGGACATGGACGAAGCGGCCGAGGCTGCCGGCGAGCACCGGCAGCGGCAGCGAGATGACGATGCGCCACAGCGTGAAATCGGTGCCCATGATCGGGATTTCCCAGGCCACCGCGCGGCCATAGCCGATCAGGGTCCAGCTCACGACCATGGCGATGGTGGCGCCGAAATCGGCGCCGACCGCGAGCAGCGCGCTCGCCACCGGATAAGCGGTGAAGGGTCCGCCCGGCAGGATCGCGCCGAAGGCGGTGCCGATCAAAAGGCCCTTCAGCCCTGATTTCGGCCCCAGCGCGCGCGAGACTTTCTCGTGCGGCAGGATTTCGGAGATGAAGGCCCCGAGCAGGCAACCCGCCAGCACGCGCGGCAGGATGCCGCCGAACAGCGAGAGATCGTGGGTGAGAATGTCGAGAACGCCGTCGGTGCCATCACGCCGCCAGACCAGACCCGCACTCACCGCCACCAGGGCCGCGATGATGATCGTCGACCAGCCGATCGGCTTGCGCACACGCCCCGGCCGCGGCTCGTACTCCACGTCCTCGGCAGGCGCCGGGTCTTTCGGAGAAGATTCTGACAACGGGCGCGTTCGGCTCGAGGGTGATGCCCGTCCTGATTAAGGGCGCCGTCCTCGCGATGCAAACAGTACAGCGGCGGAAGCATTGCGCGCCCTGCGCAGGGCCATGCGCGGCGGATACGAATTCCGCACGGCAAAAAGGCGGCCGCGCATGCGACCGCCTTTTTCAATTCCGTCATTCCGAGCGGCGGAGCCGAACCCGGAATGCGCGAGGCCTCAGGCCTTGTCGAACAGGGACTCGACGTATTCCCAGTTCACGAGGTTCTCGACGAACGCCTTCAGATAGTCCGGACGGCGGTTGCGATAGTCGATGTAGTAGGAGTGCTCCCAGACGTCGCAGCCGAGGATCGGCGTGGCGCCGTGCACCAGCGGATTCTCGCCGTTCGGGGTCTTGGAGATCTCGAGCTTGCCGTTCTTGACCTGGAGCCAGCACCAGCCGGAGCCGAACTGGCCGACGCCGGCCGCCTGGAAGTCCGTCTTGAACTTGTCGAAGCCGCCGAGGTCCTCGTTGATCTTCTTTTCGAGCTTGCCCGGCAGCTTGGTGCCGCCGCCATTAGGCTTCATCCAGCTCCAGAAGTGGATGTGGTTGTAGTGCTGGCCGGCATTGTTGAACACGGCGGGATTCTTGCCGAACGAGCCCTTGACGATCTCCTCAAGGGACTTGCCTTCCCATTCGGTCCCCTTCAGCGCATTGTTGCCGTTGGTGACGTAGGCCTGATGGTGCTTGTCGTGGTGGAATTCCAGCGTTTCCTTCGACATGAACTGGCCGAGGGCGTCATAGGCGTAAGGAAGTGGGGGCAGCGTGAATGTCATGGGTTCTTGTCCGCAACTGGTGGGAACGAGGCTTAACGGTCACCCCTTATAGAATGTTCCGCGGCCGTTAAATACCGTCAATTTGGGCAAACAGTGATGCGAACGCTTCGCCAGATTGCATAGAATCGACCCATCGATCGGATGTCGGCGGTCGCAGCAAAAATTATTGTTGCCTTTGAGGCGCTTACGGGAGAACGAACCCGCTGTGGCGAGCGGATGTAAAGGTAGAGCGATGAGCATCGACATCGACATTCTGAACGGCGACACCTCGTGGCCGATCGCAAAACCGCTGCACCAGGCCGTCTTCGGACCAGACATCGTCGAGAAGCTGCCCTGGAGCCATATCAAATGGGCCAATGCCGACCTTCGCGTGCTGATCGAGACGCCCGAGGACGGCCTCGTCTGCCATGTCGGCATCTATTTCCGCACCATCACCTGGAACGGGCAGAAGGTTCACGTCGGCGGCATCGGCGGTGTCTGCACGCGGCAGGACCGGCGCGGCCACGGCTATGCAACCATGGCAATCGACGCGGCGATGCACACCATGCGCGCCAACGAGGCGGTGCGCTTCGCGCTGCTGTTCTGCGAACCGCACAATGTGGCGTTCTACCAGGCGCGCAAATGGCAACCCTTTACGGGCGAGGTCTATTGCGAGCAGCCGGAGGGGCGAATCCGCTTCGACCATATGGCGCCCTACGTCTTCGACATCGTCCGCGTCCCGACGCTGGGCACCATCGACCTATGCGGTCTGCCGTGGTGAGCCCTGCGTGAGGTGAGGACTGGCGCGAAGGTGCTGCGCCTTATAACATGTCGACCATCATCCAATATTCCGCCCGGTGAGACATGACGATCGACGCCTCCGCAGACGCCGCGCCGCCGCGTGCCCCGGCTGCCTCCCCCATGGCCAGCCTGCTGACGGCGCCGATCCTGCCGACGCTGCTGCGGCTCGCGATTCCCAACATGATCGCGATGGTCGGAAGCACGCTGGTTGCGATTGCCGAGACCTCCTATATCGGCAGGCTCGGCACCATTCCGCTCGCGGCGATCGCGCTGGTGTTTCCGTTCGCGATGTTGACGCAGATGATGAGCGCGGGCGCGATGGGGGGCGGCGTTTCGTCCGCGATCAGCCGCGCGCTCGGCGCAGGGAATCGTGACCGCGCGGCGACGCTGGCGCTGCATGCCGCCATCATCGGCCTCTGCGGCGGACTGCTCTTCACAGTGATGATGCTCGCCTTCGGCCGCTGGTTCTTCACGCTGCTCGGCGGCCGCGAGCGCGTGCTCGATGAGGCCTCCGGCTATTCGCAAATGCTGTTTTCCGGAGCGGTCGCGATCTGGCTCGTCAATACGCTGGCCTCGGTGATCCGCGGCACCGGCGACATGCGCCTGCCTTCGATGACGCTGATCGGGGCGAGCGTGCTCCAGATCGCGCTCGGCGGCACGCTGGGGCTCGGCCTGTTCGGCGTGAAGCAATTCGGCATGCCGGGCGTCGCCGCCGGCCAGTTGATCGCGTTCACCGGCGCGGCGATCTTCTTGCTCTGGTATCTCCTGTCCGGCCGCAGCCACCTCCCGCTGCAGGTCCGCGCCTTCCATTTCGAGCGCGCGATGTTCCTGGACATCCTCAAGGTCGGCGCGGTCGCCTGCCTGTCGCCGCTCCAGACCGTGCTCACCATCCTGATCTTCACGAAAATCCTCGCGACCTTCGGCACCGAGATGCTGGCCGGCTACGGCATCGGCTCGCGGCTGGAATTCTTGCTGATCCCGATCACCTTCGCCTTTGGGATCGCCTCGGTGCCGATGGTCGGCATGGCGATAGGCGCCGGACATTTGAAACGCGCGCGACATGTCGCCTGGACGGCGGCTGCGGCTTCGGGACTTACCGTTGGCCTGATCGGCCTCGTCATCGCGCTCGATCCGTCGCTGTGGGTCGCGCTCTTCACGAGGGATCCCGGCGTCACCGCCGCGGCGCACAGCTATTTCCACTGGGCAGGTCCGGCCTTCGTGTTCTTCGGCATGGGCGTGTCGCTGTACTTCTCCTCGCAAGGTGCCGCGCGCGTCGGTGGCCCTGTGCTCGCCTCTACGGCGCGGCTTCTGATCGTCGCGATCGGCGGCGTCGGCCTGATGATGGCGCAGGCGCCGGCCTGGACGCTGTTCGCACTGGTCGGCGGCGCCATGGTCGTGTTCGGGCTTTCGACCGCAGCCTCGGTCGCCTTCGTCCGCTGGGGCAAATGAGCGCAGGCAAATGAGCGCAAGATTGTGATTCCATCCAGCGTTGCACTATCCTGCCGGGCTGCTATGGAGGCGCTCCATTTTTTTGGGGCATTCTCCATGTTCAGCAGATTCGCCGTCCTCTCCGTCCTCATGGCTGCGCTGCTCGGCGCGACGGCCGCGCATGCGCAAAGCGCCGACGGGACTTGGCTCACCCAGGCCGGCGATGCGCACGTCAAGATCAGCAAATGCGGTGGCGGCATCTGCGGCATCATCGTCTGGCTGCGCGAGCCTCACGATACCGCAACCGGCCAGCCCGCCACCGACAGCAAGAATCCCAATCCCGCGCTTGCCAGGCGTCCGATGATAGGCTTGCCATTGTTCAGCGGCATGCAGGCATCAGGGCCGAACAAATGGTCGGGCCAGATCTACAATGCCGACGACGGCGGCAGTTACGCGAGCAGCGTCACCGTAACAGGCGCGGACGCGCTGCGGGTCGAAGGCTGTGTCGGCGCCCTCTGCGGCGGCGAGACCTGGACGCGCGCGGGGCACTAGCGCTTCAGGCCATCATCGCCTTCAGCGCCGTCGCCGCCGACGCGTAGCCGCCCCGCGCACCGTCGATGAAATGAACGTGGTCGCTGCGCAGGGCCGACGGCGTGAAGCAGGTCATCATCGCGGCATCCTGCTGGTAGAGGCCGTAGCGCACAATGCCGTCGCGGGCCGCAGCCGCGAGACGATCGCTCAACGCACGCTCGAGCTGCGGGGTGCAGTCGAGGATCATGCGCAGGCCGTCGTCATATTTCCTGAAGTCCGAGTTCTCGACCACCTGACGCTTGTAGACGTTTGGCACGAAGCCGCCGATCTTGAGGTCAAAGCGCATGATCAGATAGGCGAACAGCGTGTAGGCCAGCACGCCGGCGCGGCGAGCGATCAGCGGACCGCCGCGCCTGGTGCGGGCTTCAAGATCGAACCCCTGCGGCGGCCATTTCAGCGGCGGCCCCTGCGGCGGCACCGGGCGGCCGCCATCCGGGCTGCGCTCGACGAGATGTATGATGTCCTCGATCACCTTGCGGAAGCCATGCGGATCGGCGCCGCGCGCCGGCATCACCAGCACTGACAGGATCAGGCCGCGCGAGGCCGGAATCACCTCGAAGCGGCAGGACAGGCCGGAAAGATCGGGCTGCGTGCCGGCAGCCGCCTCCGTCACTGCGAACTCGCCGCGCTTCATCGCGGCGTCGGCCCATGCCAGCCCGCCGCCGGAAAACATCGCATAGGACAGATTGGCCGACGGACCGAAGCGCGCGACGCGCACGTCGAGACCTTGCTCGCGGATCGCACTCACCGGCACCAGCGCCACCCGCATCTTCAGATCGAGATCGTTCCGCACCCAGGTCGCGGTCGCGGCAAGCGCCTCGTGCGCACGGTCGGCACCGGAAGGCGCGACCGAGAAGCTCGCGCCATCGCCGCCGAACACAAAGGGGAATTCGCGGCCCTCGAGCGCATTGGTCACCGCCGCGATCACGGCGGCGCCGGCCATGTTGACCGCCTTGTAGCGCTCTGCCGCAATCGCCTTGGTGGAATCGACGATATCGGCGACGCCGATGCTCCAATTGTCCGGCAGCGGCGCATAAAGCGCGGGGTCCATCAGGCTGGTGAAGCCGCGGAAGACGGGAATGCCACCGTAGAAGGATTCGCCTGATGTCATCGGGTGATGCCGGATGGTTGGGATGCGCGTCCGAGGAAGATACGAGACCGGATCGATCCGGGTTCGCCCGCCGGCGCCCCTTTTCGATCCCCGATCATTGGCCGAAATGCACCCGGACAACAAGATCGCGCCGCGCTGCAAATGCCGCAGTCCGTCATTGATCGACGTCAAACAGTCGGCCGCGAATGGCGTCTAGTCTTGATTATCCGACATTGTTGCGCGGGATCATCGACCGAAGCAACGGACGTAAACGCCTAGTGCAGCTTTTCGTCCTCGCGCTTGCGCGGCGCATCGAGAGACGCGTCATGGCAGCCGACCAGGCGCACGAATTGCTGCGGATACATTT
Source organism: Bradyrhizobium sp. 139 (assembly GCF_023074175.1). Taxonomy (GTDB): domain Bacteria; phylum Pseudomonadota; class Alphaproteobacteria; order Rhizobiales; family Xanthobacteraceae; genus Bradyrhizobium. Next base: position 50,585 of record NZ_JADPKS010000088.1, on the reverse strand, counting down.
CGTGGCCGTGACCACCGGAATTCTGATGCGTCATCGGCGGGCAATGGACATCGTCCGGTTTCGCGCCAGGCCGCTCAGTCCGGCCTTGATCTGAAGCGGTCACGCTTGACGTGGTCATGGACTGCTCCCTGTCAGTTGGGGCAGATCGATTGACATAACCCAATCGATTGCGGAGCATCTTACGACCAATCCGGCTTGATGTCATTTGAGCCGGTCAACTCAATTGTGGCGGCGGAGCTCCAACTACGCCGTATTGCCGGCGTCGACCGTGAACACGGTGCCGGTGACATTGCGGCCGCCCTCGCCCAGGAGATATTCTACCATGCGCGCGACGTCGTCCGTCTCCGGCAGGCGGCGCAGGGCGCTGCGGCCGGCGATGCGCTTGCGTCCTTCGTCGGAGAGATTGTGCGTCAGCTCGGTGTCGATGAAGCCCGGCGCGATTGCATTCACGGTGATGCCGAGCTTGCCGACCTCGCGCGAGAGCGAGCGGGTAAAGCCGGTGGCGGCGGCCTTGGTCGCGCCATAGACGGACAGGCCGTTGTAGCCCGTGGTCGCAATGATCGAGGAGATGTTGATGATACGGCCGGCGCCATCCGCCATCATCTGGCGCGCGACATATTTGGTGAGGATGATCGGCGACAGCACGTTGAGCTGCACCAGCGCCTCGATCTCGGAATTGTGCATGGTGGCGAGCAGGCCTTCGGTGCCGAGGCCGGCATTGTTGACGAGGCCGTAGATCGGGCCGAACTCGTCGCGGACGAGCTTTGCGAAAGCCGGGATCGCGTCGATCACAGCGAGGTCACAGGCGCGGAAATGCAGGCGCCGTTCGGAGACGGCGATCGCCGCCTTGAGCTCTTCGCTCTCGCGCCGTGCCGCCGCAATCACGTTGTAGCCGGCATCAACCAGCCGCTTGCCGATCGCAAGGCCGATGCCGCGGCTGCCCCCGGTGACGAGGACATTATGCATCGGTGCGCGCCAGTTTTCCGGCCGGGGTGACGTCGAGCGCCTCGACGAAACGGATCACCGCCGGCACTTTGTGAGAAGCAAGCTGCGCGCGACACTGATCCAGAATCTGCTCGCGGATCTCCTTCACCCGCGCCTGATCGGTGCCGTCGGCGAGGATCACGTCGGCCACCACGATGCCGCCCGTAATCGGGCTGCGGCGCGATTTCGCCCGCGACATCCGCACGTCGTCATGACGGTTGATCACCGCCTCGATCTCCTCGGGATGAACCTTCAGCCCGCCGATATTGATGATGCCGCCGCGGCGGCCGATGAAATAGTAGCGGTCACCGCGCAACTTGACGATATCGCCGCTGTCGACAAACCCGTCGTCATCGGTCAGCGCGGCCGCATTGCGGCCGATGTAGGCATGCGCCGTGCGCGTCGAGCGGATGCGCAGCGAGCCATCCACGACCTTCATCTCGACGCCGTTGCGGTCACCGAGATAATCGGCCGGAAAGCCCTCGAGCCCGTCATTGACGGCGAAGCCGACGCCCGCCTCGGTCGAGGCATAGGCGTGACCGACGGAGGAATTGGGGAACGCGGCCCTCAAGCCGTCGAGCACCGCCTGGTCGGCGATTTCGCCGGAGAGGCGGACATAGCGCGGCGCGAACTGCGCAGCCGAGCCGCTCATCAAGAGCTTGCGCCAGTGCGAGGGCGTACCGGAGATGTGGGAGACGCCGCGCGCGTTCAACCGTGCGACGTGATCGCCGAGGGTCTCATGCGGGTCTGACAGCACCATCGAGCCGCCGGAGAGGACGGCGCGCAGGAATATCTGAAGGCCGCCATAACGGCGGATGTCGTAGAACGTCGCCCACACAGGTGCAGGTCCGCGCGCAGGGCCTTCGGCGAGGATCGCGCCGGTGAGTGCCTCCAGCGTATGGCCGACGATTTTCGGCACGCCCGATGTGCCCGACGTGAGCATCAGCCATTCGGTCGCGCGCTCGGTCTTGGCCGGCGCGGTGGTTTGAAGCGGCAATCGCGCGGTGACGACGAGCGATACGTCAGCCTCGCCCCAGCGATCGGGCTCATCGGTGACGACCGCATCGATGTCCGCATCAGCGATCAGAGCTTCGAGATAGGCCGGGTTGAGATCAGGCGGACACAGCAGCATGCGACGGGCGATACCGTCGAGCTCGATCATGGCAAGACCCGACCGGAGCTGATCGGATAATTTCAGCAAGACGGCGCGACCGGACAGCTCGCGCAGGCGGCCGCCCAGGACCGTCTGCGACAGGATCTCCGTCAGCGACACGACATGGTGTGCATCCGACAGGATGCGGCCCGTCAGCTCCGCGCCGAGATGGTCGCGGAGCGCGAAGATCTCACGCGGGGACATTTTCGTAGGCCCGCACGAAATCGCCCACGGTGGCGGGGAACGCTGCGTCCTCGGAAATGGTGAAGGGATCGACGCCAGTCTCGTCCTCGAGGCGTGCGACCAGGATCGCGAAGGCGAGCGAATCGAAGCCCGTCTCGTGCAGGGACAGATCGTCCGAAAGTGCGGGAAGCGTGACGTGCTGCTCCGTGGCGATCTGCTGAATCGCTTCGATAACTCTGGACCTTACCGACATCGCTGGCTCGCTGTTTTGTTTATCGTTCGTCGTTCGTGCGGCGGTTATTTGAGACCGCCTCCCATGGCCGCTTGTTTACCCGATAGAAGTAAATGGCTTCTTGGACAATTCAGATAAAATTCGACCTATCTCCGGATTTTCGCTCGGCTAGAGTCTGATCGAACCGTCGATGATGTTCGAATAGACCTCTGAATCGAGTGCCAAATAGGCGCCCGACTTCGGCTCGGCCGTGAACAGCGGATCGGAGATGATGCCGGGATCGAAGCCCTCGCGGGCCAGATCGCCCTTCTTCTGCTTGAACGTCTCGGTCGCATCGAGCTGGTGCGAGATGCGGATGAAGACGGGGCGGGCATAAGCCGGCAGGCGCTGCGCGAGATGAGCGGGCAGCTTCTCGATATCGAAGCCCTCGTTCACGACAATCGCGCTCATACCGGCGCGGCCGTCGGCTCCGGGGATACTGACGCCATAGGTGGTGGCATCGACGACGCCGGTGAAATCGCGCACAGCGTCGTTGACCTCCGATGTCGCGACGTTCTCGCCTTTCCAGCGAAAGGTGTCGCCGATGCGGTCGACGAAGTGAAAGAAGCCCTTGTCGTCGAGGCGCATCAGATCGCCAGTGCGAAACCAAGCGTCGCCCTTGGCGAAGACGTCGCGCAGGATCTTCTTCTCGGTCTCCCCCGCGTCCGTATAGCCCTCGAAGCGGCCACCGCCCTCGTCCGCGGCACCGATGCGGCCGATCGCCTCCCCGGCCTCGCCGCGGGCGCAGGCGAGACAAAAGCCATCATCATTGCGCAGCGGCGCACCGCTGTCCGGATCGAGCTTGACAAGCCCCGCAGGAAAACGATGCGCGAGCAGCGGCGGAATGCGGCCGATCGCGCCCGGCTGGCCCTCGACGTTGAACAACGAGAAATTGCCTTCCGTCGCCGCATAGAATTCGAGGATGCGCGGAATGGCGAAGCGCCCCTGAAAATCGTCCCAGATGTCGCCGCGCAGCCCGTTGCCGCAGACAAGGCGCAAGCGATGCCGGTTCTCGTATTCCGACGGCGACGCATTGAGCAGATAGCGGCAGAGCTCGCCGATATATTGAAACAGAGTGCAATCGTGCCGCACGATGTCGGGCCAGAAATGCGAGGCCGAGAATTTTTCCGCGATCACCACCGAGCCGCCGGCGGCGAGCATGCTGCACGGCGCGACGATGCCGCCGACCGAATGGAACAACGGCAAGCAATCATAGAGCCGGTCCTGCGGAGTGGCGCCGGTGAGGCCGGCGAACCAAAAGCCCCAGTTGAGGACGCGGCGGTGGCTGATGCTCGCCGCCTTCGGCAGGCCGGTGGTCCCGGAGGTGTAGATCAGCAGGGCACGGTCGTTGATCGTCACATCGCCATGCTCGTCCGGCGAGAGCGGCCCGTCCTCGAGCGCGGCAAGCGCGACATCGATCGCGCGCTCGCTGCGGGCATCGCCATGGATCCAGACCTCTGCGTCTGTCTTCAGGTGCGGCGACGCGCTGTCCAACGTCTCCATGAACTCGTGCGCGACGATGACATGCGACGGTTTGGCTACGTCCATGCAATGCGCGAGCGACTGGCCGACGAGCCTGGTGTTGATCAGCGCGGCCACGCCGCCGACGCGGCTGATGCCGAGCCACGCGGCAACATAGTCGATGCCGTTCGGCATGAGCAGCGCGACGGTGTCGCCTTTGGCCACGCCGACCGAGCACGCCCAGCGCGCATAGCGGTTGATGCGCCTGGAGAGGCCTTCGTAATCGAGGTCTGCGTCGTCCGTGACCAGCGCGGTGCGATCGGGCTGACGCCGCGCCCAATCATTGACGACGTCGGCGAACAGCCGGCCCGGCAGCGTCTCGATGCGCGCGGTGAGCTCGATCGCCTTCAGCCAGGTCTTTGAGGCCGAAGGTGCGCGCGCGGCTTTCGGTTGCTCGACGACGCCGGTGGTCATGCCGTTCATTCTTTCGAAAATTGTCTGCTGGTTCGACAGCTTAGCTCGCACGCCCTGCCCAGGTGTTAAGAGACAAGGTAAAACCCGGTTAGTGGGCGATTAACTCTGGTCATCCTTTATCAAGCCGACGGGATCGGCGTGCGCGGCGGCGCAGCTCTTGCGATAGCAAAGCGATGACGCCGAGTGACGTGCTCTCCCTCGCCCAAATGGGAGAAGGAAGCGGAGCGCGTGGATCCGAGATCAAGGCCCGCATCGCCGAACTCGGCGCGATTCCGCTGGCCGAGACCGAACGTTGGCGCAAGGTGGTGGCATTGTCGGGTATCCGGAAGGAGGAGCGATCCGGCCTCGCAAGGCTAGTCGTACCGGGGCAAACGGGCTAAGCTTTCTACCCTGCGTTGTCCGGCTTACGAAGGGAGACGACCCGTGGCTCTCGACCCGTCAGAGTTTCCCGTCCAGGCCGCGCCGTTCGAGCAGCCACTGACCCATTTCGCCAGCCGCGCGAAGGGCGGACAGGTCAAGGTGGTCGCGATCGGCTCGTCGACCACGGCGGGCGAAGGAGGCATTGCTCCCTATCCGCAGCGGCTGCTGGCGAACCTTCGGACACGGTTTCCAAATGTCGTGGTCGAGGTGATCAACCGTGGCATCGGCGGCGAAGAGGCCCCCTTGGAACTCAAGCGGTTCGACCATGACGTCTTCGACCTGAACCCCGATCTCGTCATCTGGCAGGTCGGCACCAATTCAGTGTGGCAACCCGCCGCTCAGAATCCTCCGTCGTTCGAGGACACCACGCAGGCCATCCGCGAGGGTGTTGACCGGCTGCTTGGCGCCAGGCGGGCCGACGTGATCCTGATGGACCTGCAATATGTGCCGGCGCTGCTGACACCGGCAACGGCCAAAAAGGCGGACGCTATGGTCGAGGCGATCAGCCACATCGCGCATGCGAAGCGGGTCAACGTCTTTCGTCGCTTCGCGCTGATGAGGGGCTGGCACGACGTCGCAAAGATATCGTTCGACCGCATGGTCGATCCCGGCGACGATGCCAGGCTGCACGCAAGCGACTGGACCACGGAAAAGATGACCTGGCAATTGACCGACGCGATCGTCGCGGCAGCCAACAAAGCGCCGCGCACCGGAAACGCAGACGGCAGCTAGTCCGACATACAATCGCCCGGGCTAGCCGCTTCTCCCGTGGCGTGGGCGCGGCGGCGGTGCGTTGACCGGATAATACGGATTGAGATCGCAGGTCGCGGCGCGGCCTGAAGCCGTAGCGCGGCACTGCGGCAGCGACGTGAAGGAGCAATCGTACCATTCCCCGCCACCTCCATTCGCGCCAGAATAGACGTGCATGCAGACGGGATAGCGGGGATCGTAGGTTTGAGCACCTGACGGCGCGGCCATGAGCAATGCACCGACGATCGCGATCAGGCCGAATGAGCGAAGCATGAAATAATGTCCCGGAAATCGCGGATTGCTAATGCACCTTCTTATGACGCCGGCGCGGCGGCGGCGGCTCATCGAAAGCATAGTAGGGATTGACGTCACAGCTCGCCGAGCGGCCCGACGCCGTGGCGCGGCACTGCGGCAGCGAGGTGAAGGAGCAGTCGAAATAATCCCCGCCGCCACCGCCGAAGCCGCCGGGCGTGTAGACGTGCATGCACACCGGGTAGCGCGGATCATAGGTCTGGGCGCTGGCATCCGCCGCGACGAACAGCGTGGCAATCGCGGTGAGGGACAGGAACGGCAAACGCATGGAAACATCCTCGAATCGATGGCGGCGACGGATCTGATGCCGACGGCTTCCTATGGCACAACGCCACAAAAGAAGCGATCGTTCCTCACGATACCTCTCCCGCTTGTGACGCACGCTCAAAAAGTGGAGAAACTGCGCCAAGTTGGCGGGAAAGGAAAGAGAGCGCTCCGTTACGGCCTGCATAGAACGCATATCTCACTGCATCTATCCTTCGACAAAGGTTGCAAGCGTTCGGCGCAGGATTCCTTTCGCAAGCTTGCTCGAAGGGACTAGTCTCGCGTCTGACAACGCTGGCCCCGGACCATCGAAGTTCTGGAGCAACCAACCAACAAATGGGCTGAAGGAAACGCACATTCGCGTTCGAGTTCTCTCGGGCGCGGCTCCGCTTTACGGGAGAAGTTGCGCTGACCAGTCGATGGTGTCAGGGCATGCAAGAGAGCTTCTCGTCCCCGTTCATCCGCTATCCGATTGGCACCTCGCTGCTGATGGCAGGCATCCTGTTCGTGGGCCTCGTCGCCTATCCCCTGCTGCCGGTCGCGCCACTGCCGCAGGTCGACTTCCCGACCATTCAGCTCGCGGCGTCGCTCCCCGGCGGCAGCCCGGAAACGATGGCCTCCTCGGTGGCCCAGCCGCTCGAACGCCAGCTCGCGCAGATCCCTGGCATCACGCAGATGACGTCGACCAGCTCGCTGGGCTCGGCGTCGATCACCATCCAGTTCGACCTCAACCGCAAGATCGACGCCGCCGCCAACGACGTGCAGGCCGCGATCAACGCGGCGAGCGGTCAGTTGCCGAAGAACCTGCCCTCGCCTCCCACCTATCGCAAGGTCAACCCGGCGGATTCGCCGGTCATGATCCTGTCGGCGACGTCGGACACGCTGCCGCTGACCGTCGTCAGCGACCGCACCGATGCGCAGCTCGCGCAACAGATCAGCCAGATATCCGGCGTCGCGCAGGTGTTCGTCGGCGGGCAGCAGAAACCCTCGGTGCGCATACAGGTCGATCCGGCCAAGCTCGTCGCCAAGGGTCTGTCGCTGGAGGACGTGCGCGCCCAAATCGCGGCCGCGACCACCGACAGCCCGAAGGGCAGCATCGACGGCGCCAGGCGTGCCTACACGATCTACGCCAATGACCAGCTCACCCAGGCCCAGCACTGGCAGGACGTCATCGTCGCCTATCGCAACGGCGCGCCGTTGCGGATCCGTGACATCGGCGAGGCCGTGGCAGGGCCGGAGGACATGAAGACGGCGGCTTGGGCCGACGGCAAGCGCGGCGTGTTCCTCGTCATCTTCAAACAGCCCGGCGCCAACGTCATCGAGACCGTCGACCGCATCAAGGCGCAACTGCCGCGGCTGATCGCGGCGATCCCGCCCGCCATCGCGATCAAGATCATCAGCGACCGCACCACCACCATCCGCGCCGCCGTCGAGGACGTACAGATCACGCTGATGACCACCATCGCGCTCGTGGTGATGGTGATCTTCATCTTTCTCCGCAGCTTCTGGGCCACGATCATCCCGAGCATCACCGTGCCGCTGGCGCTGCTGGGAGCCTGCTCGCTGATGTGGGTCTTCGGCTATTCGCTGGACAATCTCTCCTTGATGGCGCTGACGATCGCGGTCGGTTTCGTGGTGGATGACGCCATCGTGATGCTGGAGAACATCACCCGTTACGTCGAGCAGGGCGAGAGGCCGCTTGCTGCAGCCTACAAGGGCGCGGCCGAAATCGGCTTTACCATCGTTTCGATCAGCATCTCGCTGATCGCGGTGCTGATACCATTGTTGCTGATGGGCGGCATCATCGGCCGGCTGTTCCGCGAATTCGCGGTCACGCTGGCGATGGCGATCCTCGTCTCTCTCGTGGTGTCGCTGACCCTGACGCCGATGATGGCCTCGCGCTTCCTGCGCGCCAACCACGAGGCCCGGCACGGCCGCTTCTACCAGTGGAGCGAACGGATGTTCGAAGGGCTGCTCGGCGCCTACGAGCGCGGGCTCGACGTCGCGCTGCGCCACAGTTTCGTGACGCTTTGCATTTTCTTCGCGACCGTCGCGCTCTCGGTCTACCTCTTCCTCCTGATCCCGAAGGGATTCTTCCCGCAGCAGGACAACGGCTTCCTTACGGCCGTGTCCGAGATGCCCCAGGACATCTCCTTTACCGAGATGAAGCGGCGCCAGGTGGAGCTCAACACGATCGTGCAGGCCGATCCCGCCGTCGATTCGATCGCGATGTTCATCGGCGGCGGCGGCACCGCGCTGAACTCGGGGCGCATGTACATCACCTTGAAACCGCGGGAGGAGCGTGACGCGGGCGCGCAGCAGATCATCGCGCGGCTGCGGCCCAAGATCGCCAAGGTCGAGGGCGCCAAGCTCTATATGCAGGCCTCGCAAGACGTTCGCCTCGGCGGCCGAGCCACCCGCACCCAGTTCGAATTCACGCTCCAGGACGCCAACCTCGCCGAACTGAACGAATGGGCGCCAAAAATCCTCGACGCGATGAAGACACTGCCACAACTGCGCGACGTCGCGACCGACCAGCAAACTGAAGGCACGACGATTCAACTCAAGATCAATCGCGACACCGCCGCACGCTACGGCATCCAGCCGCAACTGATCGACGACACCCTCTATGACGCGTTCGGCCAGCGCCAGGTCGCGCAATACTTCACCCAGACCAACAGCTATCACATCGTCCTGGAGATCACGCCGGAACTGCAAGGCCAGCTCGGCACGCTGGACAAGCTCTACCTCAAATCGCCGCTGACCAGCGAGGAGGTGCCGCTCTCGGTGTTCTGCAACTGGACCAATGTGCCCGTGCGACCGCTTGCGATCTCACATCAGGGCCAATTCCCGTCGGTGACGATCAGCTTCAATCTCGCCGAGGGCGTGGCGCTGGGACAGGCGACCGACGCGGTGCTGCACGCGGTCGGCGAGATGCGCGCGCCGCCGGCGCTGGCGACGAGCTTTCAGGGCACCGCGCAGGCATTCCAGCAATCGCTCGGCACCGTGCCGTTGCTGATCCTCGCCGCACTGGTCGTGGTCTACCTGATCCTCGGCGTGCTCTACGAGAGCTACATCCACCCCCTGACCATCCTGTCTACACTGCCCTCGGCCGGCGTCGGCGCCGTCGCGATCCTGATGATCTTCGGCTTCGACTTCAGCCTCATTGCCTTGATCGGAGTCATTCTCCTGATCGGCATCGTCAAGAAGAACGGCATCATGATGGTGGATTTCGCCATCGCGGCCGAACGCGAGCAGCATCTCACCCCAGAACAGTCGATACGCCAGGCGGCGCTGCTGCGCTTTCGCCCGATCATGATGACGACAATGGCGGCCCTGCTCGGCGGCGTGCCGCTGATGCTCGGAAGCGGCACCGGCTCCGAAATCCGCCAGCCGCTCGGCTATGCCATGGTCGGCGGCCTTCTCGTGAGCCAGGCGCTGACGCTGTTCACGACCCCGGTCGTCTACCTCTACCTCGACCGCTTCTCCGACTTGCTCTCGCGCCGAATGGAGAAGAAGCCGCAGGCCGCCGCCGCGCGCGACGAGCGGAAGGATCACGCGGCGGAGTGAGCGCGGCGAAGCATATGGCCTGTGCCCGAACTACCCGCCGAGCCCCTGCAACACCAGCCGGTTCAGCCTTGCCGCAAACGCGGCAGGGTCTTCCGGCAATTCGCCGTCCAGGATCTGCGCCTGTTCGAGCAGGAGCAGGCTGAGATCGTCGACCACTTTGGAGCCGGCCTGCGCCCTGATGATCGCCGTCACCAGCGGATGGCGCAGATTGATCTCAAGGATCGGCTTGGCCTTCATGCCGCGATTCTGCTGCGACAGGATGCGCTCGAGCTCGCGGCTCGGGCCCTGGCTATCGGCGACGAGGCAGGAGGCGGAGCTGGTGAGCCGCGTCGAGACCTTGACGTCGCTGACGCGTTCGCCGAGTGCGGCCTTGATCACCGCGATGGTGGCGGCTTCGTCGGCGACAGGCTCGTCCTTCTTCGCCTCGTCCGCATCGTCAACGCGCGGAATCAGGTCGAGATTGAGATCGCCCTGGCTCAGCGACTTCAACGGCTTGCCCTCGAATTCCGTCGGCATCGAGGTCCAGAAGGCGTCGACCGGATCGGACAGAAGCAGCACCTCGAGGCCGCGCGCGGTCGCCGCCTCCAGCCGCGGATTGGACTTCAGCCGCTCGATGCTGTCGCCGACGAGATAGTAGATCTCGGTCTGATTCGGCTTGAAATCGGCGATGACGTCCTTCAGCGAACGCTTCTCGCCCGAGGTGGTGGTGAAGCGCGACAAGGACAGCAGCTTCTCGCGCCGCTCGAAATCCTCGTAGATGCCTTCTTTCAGCACTGCGCCGAAGGCGTCCCAGATCTTGGCAAAGTTCTCCGGGTCCTTGTCGGCAAGGCTTTCGAGTTCGTTTACCACGCGCGTCGCCACCGCTTTACGGATCTGCACGAGCTGCGGATTGTTCTGCAGCATCTCGCGCGAGATGTTCAGCGGAAGATCCTCACTGTCGACGACGCCGCGGATGAAGCGCAGATAGCCCGGCAACAGATCGGCGTCATCCGTGATGAAGACGCGGCGGACGTAGAGCTTGACGCGACCTTTACGCGAGGGCTCGAACAAGTCGAACGGTTTCGTCGACGGCGCGAACAGCAGCACGGCGTAGGAATAGCGGCCTTCGGCGCGGTAGTGCAGCGTCATCGCGGGATCGTCGAAGGCGGATGCGATCTGCTGATACGCCTTCTTGTAGTCCTCGGCTGTCAGCTCGGACTTGGAGCGCTGCCACAGCGCGCTCGCCGAATTGATCTGGCGCGGCTCGCCCTCTTCCGGCACCAGCTCGATCGGGAACAGGATGTTGTCGGAATAGGCGCCGACGATGCGCTCGATCTCGTAAGTCTCGAGATATTTCTTGGCGTCGTCTTTCAGGTGCAGGACGATCTCGGTGCCGCATGCCAGGCGCGCCGCTTCCTCATCGCTTGCGCGCGCAATCTCGAAGCCGGAGCCGCCGGAGGACGTCCAGGTCCACACGTCGCTCTCGCCGGCACGGCGGCTGACGACGACGATTTTCTCGGCGACCATGAAGGCGGAATAGAAGCCGACGCCGAACTGGCCGATCAGGCCGAGCCCGTCCTTGGCCTCTTTCAGCTTCGAGACGAAAGCCTTGGTGCCGGAGCGGGCGATGGTGCCGAGATGGTCGATCAGCTCCTGGCGCTCCATGCCGATGCCATTGTCGGCGACCGCGAGCGTTCCGGCCGTCTTGTTCGGGATGATTCGGATCTTGGGCGCGTCGCCCTCGCCCAGCAGCGCCGGATTGGCGATGGCCTCGTAGCGCAGCTTGTCGCAAGCGTCCGAGGCGTTGGAGACGAGCTCGCGCAGGAAGATGTCGGTCTCGGAATAGACGGAGTGCACCATCAGATGCAAAAGCTCGGAAACCTCGGCCTGGAAAGGCTGCGTATGCGCGGCCGTATCTGACGTCGTCATGCGTTTACCCGGTCAATCAAAGGAGGAGGAAACCCGGGATATAACGCGAGGGGATGGGGGATCAAGTGGACGTGAAAAATCGCCCTCCCGGCGGAGGGCGATTTGTCCTTTGGACTGGATCAGGTCACACAACGACCGGGCTGGAGCAGCTTGGCGACCTCGGTCAGGGAGCTGACCATCGGCTCGCAAGCGATCGTCGGCCTGTTGCCGGCCGGCCTTTTGTTTTGCAGCAGCACCGGCGGCTTGGCGTTGCCAGTCTCGATCACCGCGGGGACCCGCAGCAGCACCGAGGTATCGGCCAGATCGTTCAGGCGCATCGACACGGTGCGCGTGGGAATCGGGGCCTGCTTGATCTCGGCGAACCGGTCCGCCTTGCCGGAACGGTTGACGTTGTGACCCGCATTTTGGCTTGGCACGTCTTGATTTGGTATGTCGGCGACCGCCTGCCAGCGGTCGGCCAAATCATGGCCGGAGGCCAGCTGCACGGCGCCCACCTGGACGGCGCCAAGCGTCGCCGCGATCGCAACGGCACCAAAAAATACCTTTTGAATCTGTGACATGGCTATCGACCCTCGCCCCATGGCGATGATGGAACAACGCGGGCGGAGGATCAGGGGTTCTCGGCAGTTACGATCACTTAACCGTGTGCGACAAATGTCGCAGGTCCGCAAAATATTTCGCAGGGCCTGGAACGACTCTCGCGGACAGGAGTCGTCTCAGCAGCCGGCTATTCCCCCCTGCCCCATAAGCCGGCGACGTAGGGCGCGACTGTGGTGATGCCAGTCGCGCCTTACTTTTGTCTGGGCTTCAGTTCGCCTTCCCCGCGAGCCAGTCCCGCCCTTCGCGATAGAGCGTCTCGACCTCAGGCCCGGTCAGGCCCGGCATGTCGCGCTTGACCTTGTAGCCGATCAGCTCCTGCATGTAGGCGAGGTGGCGGTAGCCTTCGGGCAGCGCGGCGAGCGCCTGCTGGTCGAGGCGAAGTGTCGCGGCGGGATCGACCGGGTCGATCCGGTCCTTCTCGTAGATCGGCTGGCGGCGGACGATGCCCCATTGGCCCTGCCGCTTCTCCAGGAAATCGTAGAAGCGTCCAGTGCAGACGACGTCGCAGAGCACGTCATGCACCGGGGCGCGCTGCGAGATCGTCATCTTGGTCTGGGCGATGGCACGCTCGCCGGACAGGTCGATGCTGGTGCCGCCAAGGAAATGCAGGATGCGCACGCCCTTGGCGAATCCCTCCTGGCTGACGCGCATGAAATCCCGCGCCGCCCCCTGAAACCAGGTGGCGGACATCCAGCCTTCTTCGTGCCAGACCGTGGCAAAGCGCTCCCAGTCACCGGCATCGCGCCACACTGCCCAGTTCTCGACGAGGTCGCGGATGGCGAGGCGATCGAGCAGCGCTTGGTCCATGGCACATCTCCGGTTGAGGCGATGCATGAGGTATGAGCGGCGAATTCGACGGCCGTCAAGCTTGGCAGCGGGCACGAAAAAAACGGCGTGCCTTGCAGCACGCCGGATCAGATCGTATTCGCGAAACTTCGGACCGCCGCCGCCTTGCTTACGCCGCAGGCGCTTTGGGCGCGCGGTTGCGCGAGTTGCGCTGGAAGAACAGTGCCTGGCTCGCCACCGCCGACACCATCGCGGGCTGGAACGGCTTCGAAATCAGGAACGCCGGCTCGGGGCGCTCGCCGGTCAGGAAGCGCTCCGGATAGGCGGTGATGAACACCACCGGCACCTCGAAGGTGCGCAGCAGCTCGTTGACGGCATCCAGGCCCGACGAGCCGTCGGCGAGCTGGATGTCGGCGAGGATCAGGCCCGGCCGCTTGTTCTTGGCCAGCGCCACTGCATCGGCATGGGTGCGCGCGACGCCGACAACGTTGTGGCCCAAATTCTTCACTAGGCTCTCGAGGTCCATGGCGATGAAAGTCTCGTCTTCGATGATCAGCACGTCGGTAGCGATCTCGGCCGCCATCTCGCGTCCTGCCGCGTCGGCCAGCCGCCGCGTCTCGGCAACATCGGTGCCGAGGATGTAGCCGACTTCCTCTTCCGAGAAGCCCTCGAGCGAGAGCAGCAGAAACGCCTGCCGCGGCAGCGGCGTGATATTCGACAGGCGCCGCTCCGGCGGCATCGGCAAGGTCGTCACCTCGGCATCGTCGTTGACGGAGACCGAATTCCAGATCTGGGTGAACAGCCGGAACAGGCCCGCGCGCGCACCATGGGCCTCATCAAGCACGGACGGATCCCCCAGCATGGCTTCCAACATGGCTGCGACATAGGCGTCTCCGGAGGCCTGGCTGCCCGTCAGGGCGCGCGCATACCGGCGCAACAACGGCAAGTGTTCAGCAACGAGCTGTGAACGGGACATCCCCACTCCATTCATGTTCGGGCCGAGCTTGAAGCACCAGGCAACACGAGGGGAGGCCCGGGTTCCCCTGCTGGCTGACTACGCCTCAGGCCAAGAAAAGTTCCGCTTATCTGGGAACTTTTTGTCGAACCTCGAATTGTGCCTATCCAGGGAACGGCTCCCGGTTGAGAAAACCTCTCGATTTTACAGTCACTTAACTCGGGGAAACGTGGAACAGGTCATGAAAGATCTCAAGTCTCAAGCCAGCAAAAGCACGACCCCCGGCAAGGGAGGCCTCACTCCGGAGATCCAGTCCCGGATCGGGCATCAGCTGCGCGCCATGTACGATGACGTGGTACGGCAGGGGGTTCCGGACCGGTTCGCGGAACTGATCAAGAAGCTTGATGCGCCCGGAGGCGCATCCCAAGTGGAAACTGACGGGGGCTCCAACGACAACAACAATGGGAGGGATTAATGCCTCTCACGGACTCCCTACGTGACGACATCCTCGCGGCCGTGCCCAGTCTGCGCGCGTTCGCGATCTCGCTGAGCGGCAATGCGGATCGCGCCGACGATCTTGTGCAGGAAACGCTGCTGCGTGCGCTCGCGAACATCGACTCGTTCCAGCCCGGCTCTAATCTGCCGGCGTGGCTGTTCACGATCCTTCGCAACCTGTTCCGCTCCGACTATCGCAAGCGGCGGCGGGAGGTGGAGGATGCCGAGGGCAATTATGCCAAGACGCTGAAGACGCAGCCCTCGCAGAACGCGCATCTCGAGTTCGAGGAGTTCCGGGGCGCGCTGGAGAAGCTTCCGCAAGACCAGCGCGAGGCCTTGATCCTGGTCGGCGCCTCCGGCTTCTCCTATGAGGATGCGGCCTCGATCTGCGGCTGTGCGGTCGGCACGATCAAGAGCCGTGTCAATCGCGCGCGCTCGAAGCTCGCTGCGCTGCTCTATGTCGACGGCGCCGAGGATTTCGGGCCCGACGAGACCGTGCGCGCCGTGATCGGCGGCAGCGGCGGATAGCGGGCGGCGTCAATCGATGCGAGACGAAATGTGAAGGCGGCCGTTCCCGCGGCCGTCTTCGCGCGCGTGAAACTGATGGCGCGGGTGAAGCCGCTCGATCATTCGTCCACGAACGTGACGGTGTCGGCGACGCTCGCGCGCGAGGTACGGTAGCTGTTGACCTTGTGGGCGTGGTCGGCATAGCCGAACGAGATGCCGCAGACGACGCGGCGGTCGTCGGGCAGGTTGAAGTGGCGGCGGATCAGGCCGGAGTGGCGCGCGAGCGCGGCCTGCGGAACGGTGCCGAGCCCGAGCGCCTGCGCGGCCAGCATGAAATTGGAAACATACGCACCGCAATCGATCGCACCGTAGATGCCGAGCGGCTCGTTGGTGTGAATGATCGCGACATGCGGCGCGCCGAAAAAATTGTAGTTCTCCAGCGCCTGCTTGGCGTAGGCCATCTTGTCGGCGCGGGCGATGCCGAGCGTGTTATAAAGCTGGAAGCCGCTCTCGCGGCGGCGCTCGAGATAGACGCCGACATATTCGCGCGGCGGGGTGAAGTCGTAATCGTCTCCCAATCCGCCCGACGCTTCCTTGTAGATCGCTTGGCGGAAGCGCTCCTTGGCCGCGCCACTGGCGATGGTGACCTGCCAGGGCTGGCTGTTACACCAGGACGCCGTGCGCTGCGCGGTGGTCAGCACATGCTCGATGGTCGCGCGATCGACCTCCTTCGGCTGGAAGGCGCGGACGGAGTAGCGCTCGTTGAGAAGCTCTTCGAGCACGCCGATGCGGTCTTCGGTGGAGTGAGTGGGCGATTTCGCATCCATGGCGCGGCCTTTTCATCTGCGTAGGGTAGGTTAGCCGAAGGCGTAACCCACCTCTTTTGTTTCAGCGTCGGCAGAAGTGGTGGGTTACGCTTCGCTAACCACCCTACAGTCCTTCTTCAACGTCCCTTCGTCGGAATCTTGTTGTACGGCACGTCCTTGTCGACGCGGATGTCGCTGGGCAGGCCCAGCACGCGCTCGGCGATGATGTTGCGCAAGATCTCGTCGGTGCCGCCGGCGATGCGCATCGAGGGCGAGGACAGCAGCATCTGCTGGAACTGACCCTGCACCGTCTCCTCGTCCGCGCCGGTGAGAACGCCGGCCGCACCCTGGAGGTCCATGGCGTAGGTGGCGATATCCTGGAGCATCATGCCCGAGACGAGCTTGCCGATCGAATTCTCCGGGCCCGGCCGGTCGCCCTTCGAGAGCGCCGAGATCGCGCGGTAGCTGGTGTATTTCAGCCCGCTCGACTTCACCGCCCAGTTCGCAAGCTTCGAGCGCACGGCGGGATCGTCGATGGCGAGGCCATCCTCCAGCATCAGATTGGAGCAGAACTCGAACAATTCAGGGACGCCGGTCGCGAGCCGCGAGCCGATCGACATACGTTCGTTCATCAGCGTCGTCAGCGACACGCTCCAGCCCTCGCCGACAGCCCCGAGCCGCTGGCTGTCGGGAATCACCACATCTGTGAAATAGACCTCGTTGAACTCCTGCATGCCGTTGGCCTGCTTGATCGGGCGGACCTCGACGCCCGGGCTCTTCATGTCCAGGAAGAACATGGTGAGACCCTTGTGCTTGGGCACATTCGGATCGGTGCGCGCGATCAGGAGGCCATAGTCGGAATAATGCGCGCCCGAGGTCCAGATCTTCTGGCCGTTGACGACCCAGTTATCGCCCTTCTTCTCCGCGCGGGTGCGCAGGCCCGCGACGTCGGAGCCGGCGGACGGCTCGGAGAACAGCTGGCACCAGATCTCCTCACCAGAGGCGAGCTTCGGCAGATAGCGGCGCTTGGCATCCTCGCTGCCAAAGGCCATCACGGTCGGGCCGCACATGCCCTCGCCGATCTGGAACGGCTGCGTCAGCTTGCCGTAGACGCCCTCCTCCTGCTGCCAGATCACGCGCTCGATCGGCGTGGCGCCACGACCGCCATATTCCCTCGGCCAGTGCAGGCAGGCCCAGCCGCCTTCGGCCTTCTTCTTCTGCCAGGCCTTGCCGACATCGACAATGTCGTGCTTGGCGAGCCGGATGCGGCCGAGCGAGGATCTTGACAGCTCGGCATGCAGCTCCTTCGGTGCATTGGCCTCGACCCATTTGCGCGCGCTCTCGCGGAAAGCGGCTTCCTGCGGCGTGTCGTCGAAATTCATGGCGGACCTCTCAATCCCTTGCTCGGTGCGTAGCGTGGGCAAAGCGAAGCGTGCCCACCACCTTTCCCTCGTTCTCGACAGAATTGGTGGGCACGGCGCTGCGCGCCTTTGCCCACCCTACGATTCTACGAACTCATCTTCCCTTCGTCGGGATCTTGTTGAACGGCACGTCCTTGTCGACCCGGATGTCGCCGGGCAGGCCCAAGACCCGCTCGGCGATGATGTTGCGCATGATCTCGTCGGTGCCGCCCTCGACGCGCGTGCCCGGCGCGCGCAACAGCATCGCCTGGAAGCGGCCGGCGACTTCGGCATCTTCGGGACCACTCACCACGCCGGATGCGCCTTGCAAGTCCAGCGCATAGGTCGCGACATCCTGGACCATCGAACCCGCGACCAGCTTGCCGATGGAATTCTCCGGCCCCGGCCGTTCGCCCTTCGACAGCGCCGAGATCGCGCGCATGCTGGTGTAGCGCAGCCCGCTCGCCTTCACCGCCCAGTTGGCGAGCTTCGAGCGCACGGCGCGATCCTCGATCGCAGGACCGTCGTCGAGCATCAGGCTGGAGCAATATTCGAACAGCTCGGGAAAGCCGGTCGAGACGGCCGCGCCGATCGCGCTACGCTCGTTCATCAGCGTGGTCAGCGACACGTTCCAGCCGTCGCCGACCTCGCCGAGGCGCTGGTGATCGGGAATGCGGACATTGGTGAAATAGACCTCGTTGAAGTCGGAGGCACCACTCGCCTGCCTGATCGGCCGCACCTCGACGCCGGGGCTCTTCATGTCCAGGAAGAACATGGTGAGGCCCTTGTGCTTGGGCACGGTTGGATCGGTTCGGGTGAGCAAAATGCCGTAGTCGGAATAATGCGCGCCCGAGGTCCAGATCTTCTGGCCGTTGATCACCCAGTCGTCGCCGTCTTTCTCCGCGCGCGTGCGAAGCCCTGCGACGTCCGAGCCGCCGGCCGGTTCGGAGAACAGCTGGCACCAGACCTTTTCACCGGAGGCGAGCGGCGGGAGGTAAGTGCGCTTATGCTCCTCGCGCGCGAACGCCATCATGGTCGGCCCACACATGCCGTGGCCGATGATGAACATGCGGGACAGCTGGCCGAACGGACCTTCTTCCTGCTGCCAGATCACGCGCTCGATCGGCGTCGAACCGCGGCCGCCATACTCCTTCGGCCAGTGCAGACAGGCCCAGCCGGCATCGGCCTTCCTCTTCTGCCAGGCCTTTGCGACTTCGAGGATGTCAGCGTTCGTCAGCTGCGTGCGGCCGAGCGAGGATTTGTGCAGCTCCTCCTCATATTGCCTCGGCGCGTTGGCGCCGATCCAGGCGCGCGCGGTGGTGCGGAATTCGGCTTCCTGCGGGGTGTCGTCGAAGTTCATGGTCTCTCATCCTTCGCCGGTGCCGTAGGATGGGTAGAGCGAAGCGAAACCCATCTGTTAACCACCCGCGTCATGATGGGTTTCGCTACGCTCTACCCATCCTACAAATCACCAATGTTTACGCCGCGTTCTTCTTGCGCATGTGCTCGATCAACTGGTCTTCCCAATAGGTGAGGCTGCCGAGTCCCAGCGCCATGGCGTTGGCGCGGCGATAATACATGTGGCAGTCGAACTCCCAGGTAAAACCCATGCCGCCATGAACCTGGATGTTGTTCTTGGCGCAGTGCTGGAACGCCTGCGTCGCGCTGATGCGCGCGGCGGCGGCCGCTTCCGGCAGCTCGGCCGCGTTGGTCGAGAGCGCCCAGGCACCGTAATAGCTGTTGGAGCGCGCCAGCGTCGCCGAGACATACATGTCGGCCAGCATGTGCTTGACCGCCTGGAACGAGCCGATCTGGCGACCGAAGGCGATGCGGTCGAGCGCGTAATCGCGGCCCATCTCCAGCGCGCGATCGGCGCCGCCGACCTGCTCGAAAGCGCACAGCACCGCGGCGCGGTCAAGCATCTGAGTCAAAATGCTCCAGCCTTCACCGGCGGCACCGAGCGGCTCAGCTTTGCAATCCCTGAAAGTGATCTCGGCCTGCCCGCGGGTGGGATCGAGATTGGTGAGGCTCTTCACCTCGACTCCGCCAGCCTTGAGGTCGACAACGAACAGCGAGATATCGCCGTCGCGGCCGCTCGATCCCGTGCGTGCGGCGACCACAGCAAAGTCGGCGACCGCGCCGTCGGCGACCGGCTTCTTGACGCCGTTGAGCACGCCATTCGCAGCCGTCAGCTTAACGTTCTTCGGAGACGGATTGCCCTTGCCTTCGAACAGCGCCAGCGTGCCGATCGCCTCACCCGAGGCGATCGCCGGCAGCCACTTTTTCTTCTGGTCATCGCTGCCGGCAATCAGCAGCGCTTCCGCCGCGAGATAAACGGTCGAGGAGAACGGCACCGGCGCGTTCGCCCGCCCCATCTCTTCCGCGATCACGCAAAGCTCTAGATGACCGGCCCCAGCGCCACCGAACGCCTCGGGGATTGCAACGCCGAGAAAACCCATCTCCGCGAGGCCCTTCCAGAGCTCCTCGTCATAGGACGCCTTGCCGTCCAGCACGACACGCACCGCCTTCGGCGAACACTTCTCAGTGAGGAATTTGCGCGCCTGGTCGCGGAGCTGTTTCTGGTCATCGGAGAAATCGAAGTTCATGGCGGTTTACTCTCTTATTCGTTTATTTCATTGTCATTCATTGAGACCGTCATTCCGGGGCGCGACAACGTCGCGAGCCCGGAATCCATTTCGTCTTGCGTATGCGGCCTGATGGATTCTCTGATGAGCAATTGCGCATCAAAGCTCGCGCTGCGCGCGCCCCGGAATGACGAATGGAGAGAGTTGCGTCCTCATCGCAGCACGATCACATCCTGATCCGGCTTGTCGGCATAGAGCCGTTCCACCAGCTCAGCCCGACGTTCCAGGCCGGCGCGCTGGTTGATGTAGCCCTTGTCGGTGAGTTCGTTGCCGTCGATCGAGGGCGGCTCGTCCATCAGCATCGCGCGGGCGATGATGCGGCTGCTGGCGCGTTCACACTCCCGGTTGTGCGCTTCCAGCCCGCGCCTGAAGCAGGCAATCACCTCGGGGTGCTTCACCGCGGCCTCGAAACTCAGGTCGGGATTGCCGACGAGCTGGCGACAGGCATGCAGGTTCGGCCAGGCCAGCAGGCCGATGAAGGCGCGGTCCTGCCCCGCGACCAGTGCGTCATGCACGACGGGGGTCGCGGCCGCGATCGCATCGGTGCGGAGCGATCCGACGTGCACGAAGGTGCCGGTGGTGAGCTTGAAGTCTTCCACGACGCGGCCGGCGAAGATGATGCCCTTCAAAGGATCGCTGTCATCGACAAAAATGCCGGCGTCGCCGATGCAGTAAAAACCCTCCGTGTCGAACATCTTCTTCGTCAGGTCCGGCTGGCCGAAATAGCCGGGCGTGACGTTGACGCCGCGCAGCCGCAGCTCGTATTTCGAGCCGCATGGCACCATCTTCAATTCGACGCCGGGGAACGGCAGGCCGATCAGGCCGACGCGCTCGGTGTCCCAATAGGTGCCGGTCGAGGTCGGCGCCGTCTCGGTCGAGCCCCAGCCGGTGTAGAACACGATGCGTTCGCCGGTGGTCTTCACGGCGAGCGCCTGCATGCGGTCGTAGAGATCGTCGGGCAGCCGCGCACCGCCATAGGCCATGATCGTGAGGTTCTTGAAGAAGGAGCGGCAGAGCGCCTCGTCCTTCTCCATGGCGGCGGCGAGCGCGGCATAGCCGGCGGGCACGTTGGCGTAATAGGTCGGCGAGATCTCGCGCAGATTGCGCAGCGTCTCCTCGAATTGGCCCGGCATCGGCCGGCCATCGTCGATATAGAGCGTGCCGCCGTCGACCAGGATCGGGTGGAACGCCGCATTGCCGCCCATGGTGTGATTCCACGGCATCCAGTCGAGCATGGTCGCGATCGGGCCTTGCGGATCGCGTGGCCGCACCTGCATCATCATCGCAGCATTGGCGCACATCATCTCTTGCGTGTTGATGACGGCCTTGGGCATGCCAGTCGAGCCGGAGGTGAACAGCAGCTTGCCGACGGTTTGCGGCGTGATTTTTGCGATTGATGCTTCGACATCGGCGGTCACAGACGTTGCCGCGAGCTCGGCAAAACTGACGCTCTTGATGCCGTCGCAGGGACGCACGACGTGAACGACGGTGACGCCGGTGAGGTCGAGTGCTTTCAGCGCCTTCTCGAAAGTCGGACCGACTTGCACCATCACGACGGCCGGCTTGATCAGGTCGAACAGATATTTCAGCTTGACGTGATCGTGGCTCATCAAGGAGTAGGCCGGCGACACCGGAGCCGCCGGGACGCGCGCCTGCATCGCCGCCTGCGTCATCAGCGCGTGCTCGATCGAATTGCCGGAGAGGATCGTGACCGGGCGGCCGTCGAGCTTGAGATCGAGCAGCGCCTGCGTCAGCGCATCCACGCTGCGCTTGGCATCGCCGTAGGACACCTTGCGCCATTCGCGGTTCGGACCGCCGCGCTGCGCCAGCCAGATGCGGTCAGGCGCTTGCCTCGCCCATTTCGCCAGCGACGCTGGAAGATGCTTCTCGTAAGCCTGCAGCGGAATGCGCGACTTCAGGACCACCGTGCCGTCATCGCGACGCTCGACGTCAATGTCGCGCGCCAGCCACTCGACCTTGCGAAAGGCGGGCTTCGTCATCACCGCCGCCGCGCTCCGACTCATTTTGCGTCTCCCGGAATTATCGTCCTTTACGGATCGTTCTCGTTTCAGCGCCTGATATAGACAGGCTTTCGCTTCTCAAGGAAGGCCCTGATGCCTTCCGAAAATTCCTCGGAGCGGCTGCACAGGACCTGATTGCGGTCCTCCATCGCGATCACGGCTTCCAGCGAACCGGCATCGACGCTCATGTTGAGACATTCCTTTGACAGGCGCAGCCCCACGGGCGAGGCCGTCATCATCGCATCGACATACGGCTCGGCCGCCGCATCGAGCTTGTCCTCGTCCACGACCTCGGAGACGAGTCCGACCGCAAGCGCGCGCTCGGCGCCGATGAAGCGGCCCGTGAGGATCAGCTCGGATGCCACGGAGACGCCGACCAGCCGCGGCAGAAAGTAGCTGGTGCCGATGTCGCAGCCGCCGAGGCCGAGCTTGATGAACGCACAGTTCATCCGCGCAGATTTCGTCGCGATACGGATGTCGGACGCAAGCGCCAGCGCAAAACCGCCGCCAGCCGCCGCGCCCTGCACCAGCGCCAGAATCGGCTGCGGACAGCGCCGCATCAGCATCACGATATCGGCAATGCGGCGTTGCGAGTCGAGCGACTCGGTGACACCTGGCGGCTCCTGCTGCCCGGCCCGACGCGCCATCGCGGCCCTGAGGTCGAGGCCGGCGCAGAAATTCCTGCCGGCGCCCTTCAGCACGACGACGCGCGTGTCGCGGTTGCGCTGGAGGTCCTGGAAATAGACGTTGAGCGCGTCGATCAGCGCGGGATCGAGCGCGTTGAGACTGTCAGGACGATTGAGCGTCACCCGGTCGACGCCGTCGTCATGCTCGATCAGCAGCGGTTGGGACATGGGAGAGCGCTCCTGCGTGCCGCTGGCGCGGTGCCGATTGCTGCGCCCTCTCCCCTTGTGGGAGAGGGCATGTACGCTGTGAGCCCAGAGTTCGCTTGGGTGAGGGGTCTGTACCCGCGGATGCAAACCCCTCATCCGGCGCTTTGCGCCACCTTCTCCCGCAAGGGGAGAAGGAAGAGCATCGCCTACCTCGGCGCCATGCGGATGGCGCCGTCGAGGCGGATGGTTTCGCCGTTGAGCATCGGGTTCTCGACGATGTGCACGGCCAGCGAGCCGTATTCGTTGGCATCGCCGAGACGCGAGGGATGCGGCACCTGGGCTCCCAAGCTCTTGCGGGACTCTTCGTTCAGACCCATCAGCAGCGGCGTCAGGAACAGGCCGGGCGCGATGGTGTTGACGCGGATTTTCTGGCTGGCGAGGTCGCGCGCGGCCGGCAGGGTGAGGCCGACGACGCCGCCCTTCGAGGCCGAATAGGCGATTTGGCCGATCTGGCCTTCGTAAGCGGCAACCGAAGCGGTGTTGACGATGACGCCGCGCTCTTCACCGACCGGCTCGATCGTGACGAGGCGCTCGGCGAACAGCCGCAAGCAGTTGAAGGTGCCGATCAAATTGACGTTGATGATGCGCGCGAACTTTTCCAGCGGATAGACGCCGTCGCGGCCAACGATGCGCTGCGAGCCGCCGATGCCGGCGCAGTTCATCAGCACGCGCGCGACGCCATGCGCGGCTTCCGCCTTCGCGATCGCCGCCTTGATCTGCTCCTCGCTCGTGACGTCGGCATGCAGCGCGACGCCCTTCACTTCAGCCGCGACTTTCTCGGCGTTTTCCTTGCTCTGGTCGATGACGCCGATCTTGGCGCCCTTGGCGGCCATGGCACGGGCGGTCGCGGCACCGAGGCCCGAACCGCCGCCGGTGATGAGAACGGCTACGTCTTTCAACTGCATCGCTTGTACCTTTCCTTGGGCGTTTCTTCTCTAGACTTCTGAGTTTCGGCCGGATTATCCGGCCGCGGCAGCTTCGTCGGCTTTGAGGATGCCGCCGCAGATCAGCGTTTCCATGTGCTTGATGTATTGCCGGCAGACTTCGTCGGTGACCGGGCCGACGCCGGTCGCGCGAGACATCGCGTGCCGGCCGAAGAACAGGTGATCGCAAGCGCCGATCAGGCTGGTGTAGAACAGCACCGGATCGGTCGCGCGGAACTCGCCGCGACTGACGCCTTCGGCGAGCAGGCGGCGATGAAAATCCAGCAGCGGCGCGACGAAGAACTTCGAGACCTCATCGGCGGAGCCTGCAACGCTCTCGTGCAGAAGATAGTGGATCAGCCGGTTCATGTAGGGAAACCGGTGATAGGCGCGGATGATGCCGGCGATATGCAGCTTCAGCTTCGCGGTCGGTGTGATCGGCTGGACCAGCAGATATTCGAGATTGGACAGTTCCGTTCCCGCGTCGCGCTCGAGCAGCGCCAGCAGCAGGCCATCCTTGTTGCCGAAGTGATATTTGACCAGCGCGGCGTTGGCGCCGGATTTTTGCGCGATGTCGCTCAGCGAAATCTCGATCGAGGAGCGTTCGATCATCAGCTCGCTCGCGGCCACGAGCAATTTCTCTGCCGTGGAATTCTTTCCGCTGGGGAGCCTGTTCGGTACGCTGGTGGTCACGGAGATCCCTGTTCTGCCGCTTGAAGCGGGCCGCAGATAAGCCGAAGCAGCGCCTCATCACAAGAGTTAATTGATCGATTGACTAAACGAGATCCCGCCCCTTAAATCCGCCCCGACAACCCATCACGATCCAGAACAATCCAGGGAGAGACCGAAATGGCCGAGGCTTACATCGTCGCCGCTGCGCGTACCGCCGGCGGGCGCAAGGGGGGCCGCCTCGCC
Source organism: Bradyrhizobium sp. 139 (assembly GCF_023074175.1). Classification (GTDB taxonomy): domain Bacteria; phylum Pseudomonadota; class Alphaproteobacteria; order Rhizobiales; family Xanthobacteraceae; genus Bradyrhizobium. The sequence goes on along the minus strand of NZ_JADPKS010000088.1, from coordinate 25,889 downwards.
GGCTGGCATCCGGCCGATCTCGCCGCAAAGGTGCTGGACGAACTGGTCGATCGCACCAAGGTCGACCCCGCCCTGGTCGAGGACGTGATCATGGGCTGCGTGATGCAGGTCGGCGAGCAGTCCAACAACGTCGCGCGCAACGCGATCATGGCCTCGAAGCTGCCGGAGAGCGTGCCGGGCACATCGATCGACCGCCAGTGCGGCTCCTCGCAGCAGGCGCTGCACTTCGCCGCTCAAGCCGTGATGTCCGGCGCGATGGACGTGGTGATCGCGGCCGGCGTGGAATCGATGACACGCGTGCCCATGGGCCTGTCATCGCAGCTCCCGGCCAAGAACGGCTTTGGCAACTACAAGAGCCCGGGCATCGAGACCAAATATCCGAACATCGTGTTCAGCCAGTTCACGGGCGCCGAGATGATGGCGGAGAAATACGGTCTGTCCAAAGATGAGCTCGACGAGTACTCCTACAACAGCCATCAACGCGCAATCGTGGCGACGCAAGGCGGTCACTTCAAGAAGGAGATCGTGCCGCTCGAGATCACCCGCGCCGACGGCTCCAAGGACACCCACCACATCGACGAAGGCATCCGCTTCGACGTCACCCTCGACGGCATCAAAGGCGTCAAGCTGATCGCCGAGAACGGCAAGCTCTCCGCCGCCAGCGCCAGCCAGATCTGCGATGGCGCCTCCGGCGTGATGGTGGTGAATGAGCGCGGCCTCAAGCAGCTCGGCGTCAAGCCGCTGGCGCGCATCCATCACATGACCATGATGGGCGGCGACCCCGTGATCATGCTGGACGCGCCGCTGCACGCCACCAAGCGTGCGCTGGAGAAGGCTGGCATGAAGATCGATGATATCGATTTGTTCGAGGTCAACGAGGCCTTCGCTTCGGTGCCGACCGGTTGGCTGAAAACCACCGGCGCCGATCCGGAACGTCTCAACGTCAATGGCGGCGCCATCGCGCTCGGCCATCCACTCGGCGGATCCGGCACCAAGCTGATGACGACGCTGGTCCACGCCCTGCATCAGCGCGGCAAGCGCTACGGCCTGCAGACCATGTGTGAAGGCGGCGGCATGGCCAACGTGACGATCGTGGAGCGGCTGTAAACTCTCTCTCGTGTCCCGGACGCGCTGCAGCGTGAAACGCTGCGGCGCAGAGCCGGGACCCATGCCTCACAGTGGATCCCGGATCTGCAACGCACCGCTGCGCGCTGCGTTGCGTCCGGGGAACGTCACTCCTAGCCGTGTAAACAGAGACATGACCCATCCCTCCATCCACGCCCGCAATACGCCCGACAAGATCGCCTACCAGATGGCCGGGACCGGCAAGGCGATCACCTATCGCGAGCTCGACGAGCTCTCGAACCAGGGCGCAAATCTGTTCCGCTCGCTCGGCCTGAAGGCCGGCGACCACATCGCGCTGCTGATGGAGAATCGCCTCGCGTTCATGGAGATCTGCTGGGCGGCACAGCGCAGCGGGCTTTATTACACGGCAATCAGCCGCTACCTGAAGCAGGACGAGATCGACTACATCATCGCCGATTGCGGCGCCAAGGTCGTGATCACCACACCGAAATGCGCCGACCAGATCAAGGAGCTGATCAAGGGCACGGCCGGCGAGCCGATCTTCTACATGATGGACGAACCCCTGCCCGGCTTCCGCTCCTATGACAAGGAAGCGGCAGCACAGCCGACAACGCCGATCGCGGACGAAGTCGCCGGCTATGACATGCTGTATTCGTCGGGCACCACCGGCCGGCCCAAGGGCATCAAGAAGGCATTCGAGGGCAACAGAATCGACGTGCCGAATGCGTTCCTGCGCGTGCTCTGCGCCGACATGTGCGGCATGAATGCCGACAGCACCTATTTGTCGCCGGCGCCGCTCTATCACGCGGCCCCCTTGCGCTTCAACATGATGGCCATCGTGCTGGGCGGCACCTCCATCATCATGGAGCACTTTGACGCCGAGGACTTCCTGAAGCTGGTCGAGAAATACGAGGTGGCGCAGTCGCAGCTGGTGCCGACCATGTTCGTGCGCATGCTGAAGCTGCCGGACGAGGTCCGCAACCGTTACAACGTCTCGACGCTGAAGGGCGCGATCCATGCCGCCGCGCCCTGCCCGATCGAGGTGAAAGCAAAAATGATCGAGTGGTGGGGGCCGATCCTGATCGAGTATTACGCGGGCTCGGAAGGCAACGGCGTCACCGTCTGCAACTCGCAGCAATGGCTGGAGCATCGCGGCAGCGTCGGCCGCGCCGTGGTCGGCAAGATCAAGATTCTGGACGAGAACGACGATGAGCAGCCGACGGGCGAGATCGGCACGGTCTATTTCGCCGACGCGCCTCTTTTCACCTATCACAACGATCCCGAGAAGACGAAGAAGGCCTACAATGCCAAGGGTTGGTCGACGCTCGGCGATGTCGGCTATCTCGACAAGGACGGCTTCCTGTTCCTGACCGATCGCAAGTCCTACATGATCATCTCGGGCGGGGTGAACATCTACCCGCAGGAGACCGAGGACATTCTGATCACCCATCCGGAGATCGCCGACGTCGCCGTGTTCGGCGTGCCGAACGAGGAGATGGGCGAAGCGGTCAAGGCGGTGGTGCAGCCGCACGACATGAAGCGTGCGGGCAAGGCGCTTGAGGCCGATTTGATCGCCTATTGCAAGGGCCGCCTGTCCGCGATCAAATGCCCGCGCTCGATCGACTTCGAGGCTGAGCTGCCCCGCACGCCGACCGGCAAGCTGGTGAAGCGCCATTTGCGCGACCGGTATTGGCCGAAGGCGGCGGCGAAGATTTAGCGCCTCAATCAAACAAGCTCGGCGTGTGGTTCACCAGCGCGCCTTCGATCTCGAGCATCTTCAGCTTCGTCACCACGCCGCCATTCGCCGAGAAGCCGCCGGGCTTGTTGCCGGCCGCGAGCACGCGGTGGCAGGGCACCACGATCGGGCAGGGATTGCGGCCGAGCGCCTGGCCGACATCGCGCGACAGCTGGACGCCGCCGAGTTGCTTGGCGATGTCGCCATAGGTAATGGTCTTGCCTGGCGGGATGGCACGGGCGATCTCGTAGACGCCGCGATTGAAATCGAGAACGCCGTCGAGATCGAGCGGAATGTCGGTGAGGTCGTCCGGCTCGCCCGCAAGCAATTTTGTGATGCGATCGATCGCCTCACGCACCTCGGCGGTCGGTTCGGCCTCGCTGGCATCCGTGTGGCGCTGGCTGATGCGGGTGCGGATCTTCTCCTCGTCGCCCATCGGCAACTGCGTGCCGTTGATGCCGCGCGGGCCCCAGGCGACGGCGCAAAGGCCGATCCTGGTGTCGAACAGGGCAAAATGCTGGTCGGTCATGGCTTGGTTCCTGGCTGCGCCCTCGTCGCATCCCCCCATTGTGAACTCTGCCTAAATCTAGGCTTGGAAATAGTTGCGATCCACCCGGTTTCCGGGAATCTTGCACAGGAGTTCCGCCCCTATCGCGAGTCCCTGATGCAAAGCCTCCACGTCAACGCATACGACATGCCCTATCTCGACGTGGGCGAAGTCAAAGGCGGCCCGCCGCTGGTCTGCGTGCACGGCTCACTCTCCGACTTCCGTGTCTGGGGCTGCGTGCTCGGCCCGCTGACGCAGCGGCACCGGATGATCGCTGTCAGCTTAAGGCACTTCTTTCCGGCGCAATGGGACGGCCTCAGTGACACCTATTCGATCGCCCAGCATGTCGACGACGTCATCGCCTTTATCGAGAAGCTCGACGTCGGTCCGGTCGACCTGATGGGCCATTCCCGCGGCGGGCATATCTGCTTCCGGGTGGCGCAGCGGCGGCCCGACCTGCTCCAGAGGTTGATCCTGGCCGAGCCCGGCGGGGAGCTCGATGCAACTCTCGATCCGGACTACGTCGGCGGTCCCTCGCCGCTGCTGGCGCGGTTCACGGCGTCGGCGGAGAAGATCGCGGCCGGCGATGTCGACGGCGGCCTCGCCGTCTTCGTCGACACGCTGGAAGGCGCCGGCACCTGGCCGCGGCTGCCGGCGATGGTGAAGCAGAATCTTCGCGACAACGCCATGACGCTGATCGGCCAGGTCCGGGACAATCGCCCGCCATTCTCGAAAGCAGATGCGGAATCGATCAGGATGCCGACGCTGTTCATCCTGGGCGCGCGAACCAAGGGCCTGCTGCCGAAAGTGCTGCATGCGCTCGCCGCGCACGTGCCCTATTCGAAGACGGCGATCATCCCGAACGCGACGCATCCGATGTTCGAGCAGGCGCCGCAAAAATACTCCGAAGTGGTCCTGGATTTCCTGGCGGGCTGAACATGCAGACATTTCGCGTCAACGGTTACGACATGGCCTATCTCGAAGTCGGAGACGGCCCGCCGCTGGTCTGCGTGCATGGCACGCTCGGCGATTTCCGCACCTGGTATTCGGTGCTCGGACCGCTGTCGAAGGCCCACCGCGTGATCTCGGTCAGCCTGCGGCACTTCTTTCCCGAGCATTGGGACGCCGTCGGCGACGACTACAAGATGGCCCAGCACATCGCCGATATGATCGCCTTCATCGAGCAGGTCAGGCCCGCGCCCGTGGACCTCATGGGCCATTCGCGCGGTGGCCACATCGCGTTTCGCGTGGCCCGGGCAAGGCCTGATCTCCTGCGAAAACTGGTGCTGGCCGAGCCGGGCGGCGATCTCGACGCCAGCCTGCCGGTGCCGGAAGGCACGCCCGCGCATCCGCCGCTCGCCGCACGCACGGCACGTTCGGTCGAGATGATCCGCGCCGGCGACCTCGAGGGCGCGCTGCAGAACTTCTATGAAGGCATCGAGGGCGACGGCTCGTGGCGGCGCGTGCCGGCGGCGGCGAAGCAGCAATTGCGCGACAATGCGCTGACCTTTCTCGGCCAGATCAACGAGCAGCGCAGGCCCTATACGCTCGCCGACGCGCAGGCGATCAGGACGCCGACGCTGCTGATCGGCGGCGGCGCGACCACCGGCAGCCTGTCGGTGATGTGGCGCGTGCTGGCCGAGCACATCATTGGTGCGAAAACGGCGGTGATTGCGAATGCCGGCCACTGGATGTTCGAGCAGGCGCCGCTGGCGTTCGGCGAGGCGGTAAATGCGTTTCTGGCGGAGTAAGCGGCCTCACTCTTCTCTTTTTCTCGAAAAACAACCCCATGCACAGTAGCCAGACTTAGCAAGATCAATGACTTAGCTGACCACTGAACCAAGGTCGGGGGCGGTGTCGGTCGCGCTTGACGCCCTTCAGGTCTCGGCGTATCTTCGAATACGGAATTCCGTATTCCTTATGAGCTCGCGGAGCTGCCGGCGTGATCCCTCTCGACCCGCTCCCGAACCTGATCGACCAGGTCTATGCGCGGATCCTGGAGGCGATCTCCGACCGCACGCTGCAGCCGGGCCAGCGCATCCGGCAAAACGAGCTCGCCGACAGGCTCGGCGTGTCGCGCCAGCCGGTGTCGCATGCGCTGCATTTGTTGCATCGCCAGGGGCTCGTCGCCGAGAGCGGCCGTCGCGGCTTTGAAGTCACCCAGCTCGATCCCTCGCGCATCCGCCAGCTCTACGAGGTGCGCGGCGCCATCGATGCGCTGGCCGCCCGGCTCGCCGCGGAGCGCGCAGGCACAGACGCGGCGGGACGCGCGCGGCTGGATGCAGCCCTCGCCGCCGGACGCCGCAGCGACGGCAAGACGACGCTTGCCGAGCTGATCGTGCTCGATGTCGATTTTCACCGCGCGATCTATCAGCTCGCCGGCAATCCCGTGATCGAGGAGACGATCGCGCCGCAATGGCCGCATATGCGCCGTTCGATGGCGACGGTGCTCGCCGAGCTCGACTATCGCGGCAGCGCGTGGGCCGAGCATGCGGTGATTGCCGGACACATTCTCGCAGGTGATGTGAACGCCGCCGAACGCGCGGCGCTGGCGCATGCGCAGACGGCGGGGCGGATGACCGAGGAGAGACTGAGGGCGACGGAGGAGGCGGCGGCTTAGGCTACAATCGCCGTCATGCCCGGGCAGAAGTGCGTCTTCGCGCTAGACGTCCCGGGCATCCACGTTCTTCCTGGACGTGGAACGAAAGACGTGGATGCCGGGTCAAGCCCGGCCATGAAGAGAGAGAACAAAAACAATCAATGGAGGAAACGACCCATGAAACTGTCTCAGGAGCAATTGGAGTTCTTCCACCGCGAGGGCTGGCTGTTCCTGCCCGAACTGTTCAGCCCGGAGGAGGTCGATCTCCTCGCGCGCGAGGCGATCGGCATCTATGACGCCAACCGGCCCGAAGTCTGGCGCGAGAAGAGCGGCGCGCCGCGCACCGCCTTTGCCGCGCATCTCTACAACGAGGCATTCCGCATCCTCGGCGCGCATCCGCGCATGATCGACCCGGTCGAGCAGCTGTTCGGCGAGCCGGTCTACATGCACCAGTTCAAGATCAACGCGAAATCGGCTTTCACCGGCGACGTCTGGCAATGGCACCAGGATTACGGCACCTGGAAGCGCGACGACGGCATGCCCGAGCCGCGCGCGATGAACATCGCGATCTTCCTCGACGAGGTGATGCCGATCAACGGCCCCCTGATGCTGGTGCCGCGCAGCCAGGACGCCGGTGATCTCCAGGCGTCTCATGACCTCGCCACCACGTCCTATCCGCTGTGGACGCTCGACGAGGACACCGTGACGCGGCTGGTCAAGCAGGGCGGCATCGTCGCGCCGACCGGCAAGCCCGGCGGCATGCTGATGTTCCACGGCAACCTGGTGCACGGCTCGGCCGGCAACATCACGCCCTACCCGCGCAAGATCGTATACCTGACGCTGAACGCGGTCTCGAACTACATCCGAAACCCGACACGGCCCGAGTACATCGCACATCGCGACTTCGCGCCGATCAAGACGGTGGACGACGACGCGCTGGTGCGGCTCGCCCGTGCGCCGCGGCAGGCGGCGGAGTAGGCTTCTGTCATTCCGGGGCGCGACGAAGTCGCGAGCCCGGAATCCATTTACCCGCATCGCTTGCGGCCCGATGGATTCCGGGCTCGAGGCTCCCGGGCCGCGCTCCGCGCGGTCCCGTCGCGTCGCCCCGGAATGACGAACGTTGATAGTTCGCGTCGCCCAACAGCCATAGCACTCTCGGACATTCACCCATGAACCTCTTTCGCCTCCTTCAGACCCGTGCCGCCGCCGGAAAACCTGTCCGTGTCGCGCTGATCGGCGCCGGCAAATTCGGCTCGATGTTTCTGGCGCAGGTGCCGCACACGCCGGGGCTGGAGGTGCCTGTTATTGTCGACATCGATCGCGACCGCGCGCGCGAGGCCTGCCGCACCGTGGGATGGGACGCGGCGCGGATCGCCGCAACGGTCTTCACCGATGACGGTGCGCGCGCCATTGCCGGCGGCGCGATGGACGTGGTGGTGGAGGCCACCGGCAATCCCGCGGTCGGCATCCGCCACGCACGCGCGGCCATCGCGGCTGGCAAGCATATCGTGATGGTCAATGTCGAGGCCGACGTGCTGGCGGGGCCTCTGCTCGCCGAAGAAGCGCGGAAAGCAGGCGTGGTCTACTCGCTCGCCTACGGCGATCAGCCGGCACTGACGGCCGAGATGGTCGATTGGGCGCGCGCCACCGGCTTCCGCGTCGTCGCCGCCGGCAAGGGCACGAAGTATCTGCCGGCCTATCACGAGGTGACGCCTGACGGCGTCTGGCAGCATTACGGCCTGACCGCGGGCGAAGCGCAGTCGGCCGGCATGAACCCGCAGATGTTCAACTCCTTCCTCGACGGCACGAAATCGGCGATCGAGATGGCCGCGATCGCCAATGCCTGCGGGCTCGACGTGCCCACGGGCGGCTTGCTGTTTCCGCCCTGCGGCGTCGACGATTTGCCACATGTGATGCGACTGCGCGACAAGGGCGGCGTGCTGGAGCGGTCCGGCGTGGTGGAGGTGGTGTCCTCGCTCGAGCGCGACGGCCGGCCGGTGTTTCGCGACCTGCGCTGGGGCGTCTATGTCGTGCTGGAGGCGCCGAACGACTATGCCGCGGACTGCTTCAGGCAATACGGCCTGAAGACCGACGCCAGCGGACGCTTCGCTGCGATGTACAAGCCCTATCATTTGATCGGGCTGGAGCTGAACATCTCGGTCCTGTCGGCGGCATTGCGAGGCGAGCCCACCGGCCAGGCCACAGGCTTCCGCGGTGACGTCGCCGCCGTGGCAAAACGCGATTTGCGTGCCGGCGAGATGCTGGACGGTGAAGGCGGCTACACGGTGTGGGGCAAGCTGGTGCCGGCGGCCGCGAGCCTGAAAGCCGGCGCGCTACCGATCGGCTTGGCGCATCGCGTGAAGCTGAGACAGGACGTCGCGCGCGGCGCAATGGTGCGCTGGAGCGACGTCGAATTCGACCC
>NZ_JADPKS010000088.1:0-12500 GCF_023074175.1 Bradyrhizobium sp. 139 | reverse complement strand
TGGTTCACTATCGGTCGCTGAGGAGTACTTAGGCTTGGAGGGTGGTCCCCCCGCGTTCAGACAGGATTTCACGTGTCCCGCCTTACTCGTGGATACATCATCGCATTACTCGTACGGGGCTATCACCCTCTAAGGCCCAGCTTTCCTGACTGGTTCCGATTGTCTTTGATGTATCACTGGCCTGGTCCGCGTTCGCTCGCCACTACTAACGGAGTCTCTGTTGATGTCCTTTCCTCCAGGTACTTAGATGTTTCAGTTCCCTGGGTTTGCTTGAAACCTCCTATGTATTCAGAAGTCTCATACCTTCTCTTGATAACCGGAAATCCAAAACCTCTTCGATCGAAATCTAAAGGCTTAGGCATCTCACATTTCTGATCGAACCCCACACCAATGTCTTTCGACAAAGGTCTTGGAGTTCCGGCTATCGAAGGTGGGTTTCCCCATTCGGAAATCCATGGATCAAAGCTTCTTCGCAGCTCCCCACGGCTTATCGCAGCGTAGCACGTCCTTCATCGCCTCTCAGCGCCAAGGCATCCACCGAACACCCTTAAGGCACTTGATTGCTCTCATTATCAATGTCCACACACTCGGCAGAATGTTGTCTGCAGAATTGCCAAGAGACCTAAATCTCTAAGGCACGCGCCCTCGATGAACGCTATCTGCAGCCGGACAATGATTAGAAAGACCAGCTTGCTTCGTAAGATCGTTCCGATAGCGAGGCGGTCAAGCTTCGCTAAAAGGATCATTTACAACTCGCTCATCTCTCAGATGCAGCCTTGTGAGCTACCCTGGAAGACGCACGAGCGCCGAAATGATCCGGAGATAATGAAGTATCGCGCAGAAATCTTCTGCACGATCCAACTCGGATCGATCTCCTCTTTACGATGTCAGAAATCCCGCAGCTCACTGTCCATCCGGACTAGTAAGTGCGAAGTGATGTTTCGCGGACGACGGTTGAGTTGTCGGTGATCAAACCATCTGGTGGAGCCAGACGGGATCGAACCGACGACCTCATGCTTGCAAAGCACGCGCTCTCCCAGCTGAGCTATGGCCCCGTAACCAGAAGACGAATGCACACTCGATGAAAATGGTGGGCCTGGGAAGACTTGAACTTCCGACCTCACGCTTATCAAGCGCGCGCTCTAACCAACTGAGCTACAAGCCCCTAACGCATATCCAGTCAAGGACCAGGGATTCTGCAAGGTTGCAGCCCCAGCGCGTGTTCGTCCGCGAAGAAAGAGAAACGTAGACGGCGAAATCCCGCCAATGCAGCTCAACAATCCTGACGATCGTTGGCCACTGATGTTTCTAAAACGGTTCGATAGAAGCAAGCTTCTGAAGAACCATCCTTAGAAAGGAGGTGATCCAGCCGCAGGTTCCCCTACGGCTACCTTGTTACGACTTCACCCCAGTCGCTGACCCTACCGTGGCCGGCTGCCTCCCTTGCGGGTTAGCGCACCGTCTTCAGGTAAAACCAACTCCCATGGTGTGACGGGCGGTGTGTACAAGGCCCGGGAACGTATTCACCGTGGCGTGCTGATCCACGATTACTAGCGATTCCAACTTCATGGGCTCGAGTTGCAGAGCCCAATCCGAACTGAGACGGCTTTTTGAGATTTGCGAAGGGTTGCCCCTTAGCGTCCCATTGTCACCGCCATTGTAGCACGTGTGTAGCCCAGCCCGTAAGGGCCATGAGGACTTGACGTCATCCCCACCTTCCTCGCGGCTTATCACCGGCAGTCTCCTTAGAGTGCTCAACTAAATGGTAGCAACTAAGGACGGGGGTTGCGCTCGTTGCGGGACTTAACCCAACATCTCACGACACGAGCTGACGACAGCCATGCAGCACCTGTGTTCCAGGCTCCGAAGAGAAGGTCACATCTCTGCGACCGGTCCTGGACATGTCAAGGGCTGGTAAGGTTCTGCGCGTTGCGTCGAATTAAACCACATGCTCCACCGCTTGTGCGGGCCCCCGTCAATTCCTTTGAGTTTTAATCTTGCGACCGTACTCCCCAGGCGGAATGCTTAAAGCGTTAGCTGCGCCACTAGTGAGTAAACCCACTAACGGCTGGCATTCATCGTTTACGGCGTGGACTACCAGGGTATCTAATCCTGTTTGCTCCCCACGCTTTCGTGCCTCAGCGTCAGTATCGGGCCAGTGAGCCGCCTTCGCCACTGGTGTTCTTGCGAATATCTACGAATTTCACCTCTACACTCGCAGTTCCACTCACCTCTCCCGAACTCAAGATCCTCAGTATCAAAGGCAGTTCTGGAGTTGAGCTCCAGGATTTCACCCCTGACTTAAAGACCCGCCTACGCACCCTTTACGCCCAGTGATTCCGAGCAACGCTAGCCCCCTTCGTATTACCGCGGCTGCTGGCACGAAGTTAGCCGGGGCTTATTCTTGCGGTACCGTCATTATCTTCCCGCACAAAAGAGCTTTACAACCCTAGGGCCTTCATCACTCACGCGGCATGGCTGGATCAGGGTTGCCCCCATTGTCCAATATTCCCCACTGCTGCCTCCCGTAGGAGTTTGGGCCGTGTCTCAGTCCCAATGTGGCTGATCATCCTCTCAGACCAGCTACTGATCGTCGCCTTGGTGAGCCATTACCTCACCAACTAGCTAATCAGACGCGGGCCAATCTTTCGGCGATAAATCTTTCCCCGTAAGGGCTTATCCGGTATTAGCACAAGTTTCCCTGTGTTGTTCCGAACCAAAAGGTATGTTCCCACGCGTTACTCACCCGTCTGCCGCTGACGTATTGCTACGCCCGCTCGACTTGCATGTGTTAAGCCTGCCGCCAGCGTTCGCTCTGAGCCAGGATCAAACTCTCAAGTTGGACTTGAACTTTGAACCGGCTGATCACAACGTTTTGACGAGGTCCCACCATTTTTCATCGACCGAAGTCGATGAGCTGCCCGCGATTCACATCGCTGGCAACGATGGTGTAACCTTAAAACGTGTACCGCCGAAGTCTTTCGTCCGGTCCCGATCAGAAAAGCCGAAGCTTCTCAGATGCGAGACCCGCAAGGACTCCGCCGTCCACGTTTCTCTTTCTTCATCTTCACTTGTCAAACAGCCCGGGACCGCGGAGGCCCCAACCTTCCCCGAGAGGAAGGGTTCCGACACCCTTACCGACGATGAATGAACTCCAATCGACTTACGTCGACTGTTGTGTCACTCAACAAGGTGAGGAGCATCAGTGGCGCGTTCGCTCGCCTTGGTCAGTGACCCGGCGGCGCCGCGCTCAGTGGTCGGGTTATAGGCCCCCCCGCTCGGAGTTGTCAACGGCCATTGTCAACAAATCGTCGCACGGTGGATTGTCGTAAAAATTCGCGTATTTCCAATGTGTTAGAGGGAACGGGAGCGGGCCAACCGAAGCTGCGCGGCAAAAAAACTCGAAAAAAGTTTGCGCCCCAGGGGGCTCCGGAGGCGGCTTTGGGCGCCCTCTCCAGAGGCCCCCCCCGTCCCCGGCTTTCAGGAAACTTTTTCCATATTAGGCGCCGTACTAGAGCCACAATCCCGCGGCGTTCTGGTACAGACAAACGTGAATCGCGGGGTGCCAGTGGGGGCTGCCGGCGATTTTCATGCGGTCAGAGGAAGGCGATCTTGCAGATGACGCGGCCTTCTTCCGACATTCGAGAGACATCGAGAGACCTTTACCCGTCCAGCTGTTCGTAATTTCGGCCAAGCCCTTGTCAGGGCTTTCTGAGCGCGGACGCCTGTGCGGCTTGCCTTTTCCGGCGATCCCCCTTCAAGAGGGCGGCCAGGAAAGGGTTCGAAAGCAGGCATCTTGGGTCGTTGATTGGGGGACTTGGGTTGAACCACAGGACGTCACGCGGCGCTTACGGGCGTGAAACCGGGATCATCGATCTCGGCCACGAGCCGCCGCTGTCCGTCGATGGTTCTGAGGCCGCCGTCATCGATCGCCGCCGCGTCTCGGTACAATGGTTCAGCGGGACAATTCTGACCGGACTTTGCGGCGCAGCCCTGATCGGCGGCGCCGTTTTCGCTTCGCTCGACGGTGAGATGACCTTCGCCAAGGTGCCGGAGCGCGTCGAAGGCGCGCTGCGCGGCGCATTCGGCGCGGCCGATCGCGCCGCCACGCTGCACAAGAGCGACCGCCTGCCGCCGCCCAGCGAATCCACGGCATCGCGCAACATCGTGCGCGTCTCCACCGTCGCCCGCGTCGGCAACCGCGACGTGATGCGGGTGCGCCCCTTCGTCCGGATCGCCGGCAATCTGTCGATGACGACGAGCGATCTGTCGGCGAAGATCCCGCCGTTCAACGCCCAGCGCATGCTGACCGACGTCGGCGCCGATCCCAAGACCGCCGCCGACGATCCGAACAATCCCGAAGCCGTCGAGCCCGATGCGGAAGTTTCCTTCGTCACCAAGGACCTGTCGCCGGTGCTGCCGAAGGCCAAGATTTCCGCGGTGGTGGCGCTCGACGACATCCTGATGCGGGTGCGCGACGCCGCCAATTGGCGCGGCAATGGCGGGGTGCGCTACGCCTCACTCGCCAATGCTGCCGCTGACATCTCCGGCGCGACCGGCTCGTCCGACATCAAGATGGCCTATGCCACCGAAGTGTCGCCGTCCGATCCCTATGCCGGCTTCGAGACGCGCGTGGTGCCGGAAAACGTCACGCTGCTGCCCAAGACCAAGGAGCAGATCACCGGCGGCAATCCCAACGGCGAACGCGTCCACATCGTCAAGAAGGGCGACAGCGTCGCTGGCGTGCTGCGCGATCTCGGCGCCACCGCCGAGGAGATCAAGGCGATTACCGCAACGCTCGGGCCCCGCGGCCGCGACGGCGGCCTGAAGGAAGGCGAGAAGCTCCGCATCCTGATGGCCCCTGCCAGCCCCGGTGCAAGGCTCCAGCCCTACCGCGTCGTCGTCGCCAACGAGACCATGGTCCAGGCGATCGCGGCGCTGTCCGATCTCGGCAAATACGTCGCGGTCGACGTCTCCAGCATGAACACCGTCACTGATGCCGCGGCCAACGCCAACAGCGACGACGATGACGATGACGACGGCACCGGTGTGCGGCTCTACCAGAGCATCTACGAGACCGCGATGCGCAACAAGGTGCCGATGCCGGTCATTGACGACATGATCAAGATCTACTCCTACGACGTCGATTTCCAGCGCAAGGTGCAGCCGGGCGATTCCTTCGACGTGTTCTACGCCGGCGAAGACGAGGGCGTGACCGCAAGCGAAAAGAACGACGTGCTGTTCGCCTCGCTCACGGTCGGCGGCGAGACCAAGAAATACTATCGCTACCAGAGCCCCGACGACGGCGTCGTCGACTACTATGACGAGACCGGCAAGAGCGCGAAGAAGTTCCTGGTCAGGAAACCCGTCAACAACGCGATCATGCGGTCCGGCTTCGGCGGACGCCGCCATCCGATCCTCGGCTTCGTGAAGATGCACACCGGCGTCGACTGGGCCACCGCCTACGGCACGCCGATCTTCGCCTCCGGCAACGGCATGATCGAGAAGGCCGGCCCCGAAGGCGGCTATGGCAAGTATATCCGCATCAAGCATAACAACGGCTACGAGACCGCCTATGGCCACATGTCGGCCTTCGCCAAGGGCATGGAAATCGGCAAGAAGGTGCGGCAGGGCCAGGTGATCGGCTTCGTCGGCTCCAGCGGCATGTCGACCGGCCCGCACGTCCATTACGAGATCCTGGTCAACGGCCGCTTTGTCGATCCGATGCGCGTAAAACTGCCGCGTGGCCGCTCGCTGGAAGGCCCGATGCTGGCCGGCTTCGAGAAGGAGCGCGACCGGCTCGACGGCATGATGAGCGGCCGCGGCGGCGCCATCGCCCGCATGTCGGACGCGACCGGCGGGCCGCTCCAGGTCACCAACCGGTAACGGCTGACCAGGATCCGACGATCGGCGCGGCTTCGGGCCGTATCAGGCGCTCAGACCCCTTCCCTTCATTCAGTTTCGCTGGAACTCACAGGCCCGCAGCCCCGTTGATTCGCGATGGGGGCTGACTTGCATGGGGCTTAAGGAGGATGTCATGGAGAGTTGGACGAACGCAAAATTGTGCGACGTCGCAAATCTGATCCTCGGCGCGTTCCTGTTCTTCTCGCCCTGGATGTTCGGTTTCGACGCCGGAGCGGCCTCCCAGAACGCGTACATCGCAGGTATCGCGATTGCGGTGCTCGCCGTCGCAGCGCTTGCAGCCTTCGCCGTGTGGGAGGAATGGCTAAACCTGATCGTGGGCCTGTGGACGTTGGTTGCGCCTTGGGTGCTCGGGTTCCAGGGCGCCAGGACGGCAATGACGATCCACGTGGTGGTCGGCATAGCGGTCGCCGCCCTTGCCGCGATCGAACTCTGGATCATGTCCCAGAACCCACCGCGGCTCACCACAGGCCGTTAGAACCGGAGAACCGGAGGCCAACTCACTCCGCCCGCCCAGCGCGGGCGGGCCGCCGGCAAGCACAGGGCAAGCACAGGGCAGTGTCATGAGACGCCTCTCACGCGACGACGTCACCAAGGCGATCCCTGGGGCTGACGATGTCACCATCGCGGAGGTCATTGGAACCGGCGCGACGGTCGATGAACTCGCCGAAGCCCAGGCATGGCTCGCCAACGACGAGCCGATGATCAACGATCTGAGGCCACTGGCGCAGGGCCGGGTGCGCGAGATCGTGGACATTCTGTCCGAGCTCGAGGAGGACGGTGAAGCGGACGCAGATGCAGGTCCCGCTCCCAACCCTGGCTAGCCATACGCAAAAACAGTTCCGCCCCGGAGGGGCGCTCCGGGGCGGCAGTTGTCGTTGATTGCTGGCTGGAGATCAGTTCAGCTTGCGCTTCGACACCGGCGCGTCGAACTGGGCGATTTCCGCGGTCTGCGGCGCCTTGCCGTTGAAGGTCAGCACGTTGCCTTCGGACGAGATCGCAACCGCATCGCCGTCCTTGACCTCGCCGGCCAGGATCATCTCCGCGAGCGGATCCTGGAGGTGGCGCTGGATCACCCGCTTCAGCGGCCTTGCGCCGTAGGCGGGATCCCAGCCCTTGGCAGCGAGCCAGTCGCGGGCCGCAGCGTCGAGCGTCAGCACGATCTTGCGGTCGGTCAGGAGCCTCTCGAGGCGGCCGAACTGGATCTCGACGATCCGGCCCATCTCGCTCTTCTGCAAGCGGTGGAACAGGATGATCTCGTCGACGCGGTTCAGGAATTCCGGCCTGAAATGCGCCCGCACCATTCCCATCACCTGCTCGCGCACGGCAGAGGTGTCTTCGCCCTCCGGTTGATTGACAAGAAACTCCGAACCGAGATTCGAGGTCATGATGATCAGCGTGTTGCGGAAATCGACGGTCCGGCCCTGGCCGTCGGTCAGGCGGCCGTCGTCCAGCACCTGCAACAGGACGTTGAACACGTCCGGATGCGCCTTCTCGATCTCGTCGAACAGCACGACCTGATAAGGCCGGCGCCGCACCGCTTCCGTGAGCGCACCGCCCTCGTCATAGCCGACATAGCCCGGAGGCGCGCCGATCAGCCGCGAGACCGAGTGCTTCTCCATGTATTCGGACATGTCGAGGCGGACCATCGCGGTCTCGTCGTTGAACAGATACTCCGCCAGAGCTTTGGTCAGCTCGGTCTTGCCGACGCCGGTCGGCCCCAGGAACATGAACGAGCCCATCGGCCGGTTCGGATCCTGGAGGCCTGCGCGCGATCGGCGCACAGCCGTCGCGACCGCCCGCACCGCCTCGGCCTGGCCGACGACGCGCTGTCCCAGCTGCTCCTCCATCTTCAGGAGCTTTTCCCTCTCGCCTTCCAGCATCTTGTCGACCGGCACGCCGGTCCAGCGCGAGACCACCTGCGCGATATGGCTGGCGGTGACCGCCTCTTCCATCATCTCGCCGGAACTCTGCGTTGTATTTTCCTTGGCCTCGATATTCGCAAGCTGCTTCTCGAGCTCCGGGATCCGGCCATAGGCCAGTTCGCCGGCACGCTGGAATTCACCGCGCCGCTGGGCGTTGGCAAGCTCGACGCGCAAGCCATCGAGCTCGGCCTTCAGCTTCTGGGCGTTGGAGAGCTTGTTCTTCTCCGCACTCCATCGCGCCGTCAGGGCCGCAGACTTCTCCTCGAGCTCGACGAGCTCCTTTTCGAGCGCTTCGAGACGGGTCTTGGAGCCGAGATCGGTTTCCTTCTTCAGGGCTTCCTGCTCGATCTTGAGCCGGATGATCTCGCGGTCGAGCGAATCCAGCTCTTCCGGCTTGGAATCGACCTGCATCTTCAGCCGCGCGGCGGCTTCGTCCATGAGGTCGATCGCCTTGTCGGGCAGGAAGCGATCAGTGATGTAGCGGTTGGACAGCGTCGCGGACGCAACAAGCGCGGAATCGGTGATCCGGACGCCGTGATGCTGCTCGTACTTGTCCTTGAGCCCGCGCAGGATCGAGATGGTGTCCTCGACCGAGGGCTCGCTGACGAAAATCGGCTGGAAGCGCCGCGCCAGCGCCGCATCCTTTTCGACGTGCTTCTGGTACTCGTCGAGCGTGGTCGCGCCGATGCAGTGCAGCTCGCCGCGAGCGAGTGCGGGCTTCAGCAGGTTGGAGGCGTCCATCGCGCCGTCGGCCTTGCCGGCGCCGATCAGCGTGTGCATCTCGTCGATGAACAGGACGAAGCTGCCTGCGGCCGCCGTCACTTCCTGCAGCACGGCCTTCAGCCGCTCCTCGAACTCGCCGCGGTATTTCGCACCCGCAATCAGCGCGCCGAGGTCGAGCGAGAGCAGCTTCTTGTCCTTGAGGCTTTCCGGCACGTCGCCATTGACGATGCGCAGCGCGAGACCCTCGGCGATGGCGGTCTTGCCGACGCCGGGCTCACCGATCAGCACGGGGTTATTCTTGGTCCGGCGCGAGAGCACCTGGATCGTGCGGCGGATCTCCTCGTCGCGGCCGATGACCGGGTCGAGCTTGCCGTCGCGCGCGGCCTGGGTGAGGTCGCGGGCATATTTCTTTAGCGCGTCGTAGGCGTTCTCGGCGGTGGCGCTGTCCGCGGTCCGGCCCTTGCGTAGCGCCTCGATCGCCGCGTTGAGGTTCTGCGGGGTGACGCCGCCCTTGGCCAGGAGCGCGCCCGCCTCGCTGGTCTTCTCCAGCGCGAGCCCGAGCAGAAGCCGCTCGACGGTGACAAAGCTGTCGCCGGCCTTCTCGCCGGCCTTTTCGGCGGCATCGAAGGTGCGGGCGAGCTCGGGCGCTAAATAGATCTGTCCGGCACCGCCCCCGCTGACCTTCGGCACCTTGTTCAGGGCCTCCTCGGTCGTCTTCAAAACTGCACGGGAATTGCCGCCGGCACGGTCGATCAGACCGGCAGCCAGCCCTTCATTGTCGTCCAGCAGGACTTTCAGAAGGTGCAGGGTCGAAAACTGCTGATGCCCCTCGCGCATCGCGAGCGACTGCGCGGACTGGATGAAGCCCCTGGAGCGTTCGGTATACTTCTCGATGTTCATATCGTTGTCTTTCCCTCGGCCTGCCCCTGGAGCCCTCTAAGGCACTCCAAACGGCATCTTCACTGGGTTTCCGCTGGCCGCATTGACCTTCCTCAACCGGCAGCGGTCGTTATCAGCCGGCGCTGGCGCCGGCCTGACCCAGATGTGGTAAGCGTGCCTTCAGTCCGGAAGAGGCGACTTCACAATTTCGTGCGCAGCAAATTCGCAGGCTCGGCAGCCTGCTTGGCGTCGGCCGGTCGAATCTCTTAAAAAGCGACATGACATCAAGTGCAATGACAGCCAGCCAGACCGCCGAGATCACCGGCCTTTACCGCTACCCGGTGAAGGGCCTGACACCGGAGCCGCTGCCCCGCGTCGCCTTGCGGACCGGCCAGACCCTGCCGGCCGACCGCCGCTACGCCATCGAGAACGGCCCCAGCGGGTTCGATCCCGAGGCGCCGGAATGGAAGCCCAAGTCCCAGTTCTTGATGCTGATGCGCAATGAGCGGCTGGCCTCTCTCGACAGCCGGTTCGAGGACGCGACCAACCTCCTCACCATCCGCAGGAACGGTCAGGTCGTCGTCAGTGGCGATCTGGAGACCGCGGCCGGGCGCGCCGCCATCGAGGGCTACTTCAGCGAGAATTTTCAGCCGGAGCTCCGGGGCCCGCCAAAGCTGCTGTCCGGCCGCGACCACAGCTTTTCCGATGTCGCCCGCAAGGTCGTCTCGATCATCAATCTGGGCAGCGTCCGCGCCATCGAGACCATGCTCGGTGGCGCCGCGGTGCATCCCTTGCGCTTCCGCGCCAATCTCTATGTCCAGGGCTGGCCGGCCTGGTCCGAGCTCGATCTCGTCGGCCAGACGCTCGCGATCGGTCAGGCCCGGCTGAAGGTGGTCAAGCGCATCGTCCGCTGCGCGGCCACGAACGTCGATCCCGAGACCGCCAAGCGCGACCTCGAAATCCCGCCGACGCTCTCGCGCAATCTCGGCCACATGGACTGCGGCATCTATGCCGAGGTGATTGCCGACGGCGAGATCGGCGTCGGTGACGCGATCGCGGTGGAAGCGCCGAGATTGGTGTGAGTGCCCACCACCTCCGTTAGCGTTGCGAGATGGTGGGCACGGCGCTGTCGCGCCTTTGCCCATCCTACGCATCCGTCACCTCAATTCGGCATCACATACGCATAAATCCGGCCGCGCGAGACCGGCGCCTCGCGGACGCGGTTGCCGTTGTTGCCGGAAATCATGATCGGATTGCCCTTGGCGTCAACGCCGGTGATGATGCCGACATGGCCGCCGCCGCGCCGTCCCATCACCGCGATGGCGCCGACCTGCGGACCGGTGACGCGCGTGCCGTAACGCGCGAACGAGCTCGCCATGTCAGATCCGGTGCCCTGATGGCCGGTATGCTGAAGCACCATGTTCATGAAGCGCGCGCACCACAAGCTGCCGCGCCCGGTCGGATTCCCGCCGACATAGCGGCGTGCCTCGGACACGAGGCCAGATCCGCCGCCGAAGCCGCCACCACTCATAGCGTTATTGGCGTTATTGGGCATGCCGCCGGTGTTGGCGTTCGGATTGTAGCTGGCCTGGGTGTCGGCGAAGCCGCTGGCCTGCAACTGCGCCGCGCTGCGCTCGAAGCGCGAGCTGCGCGCATGGTGGCGATAATGATGATGTCGGCTAGCGTGATGCGCGTAAGCGTGCCGCTCTGTGCTATGACGATGAGGGCGTGCCGACGCCGGAGAGGAGAATGCGGCGACCGCCGCGAAGAAAAGAGCCAGCGCGACAACACAACGCGACAGGCGAGACGCAAACAACTCGAACATTCTTCATCCTTCGTTGACACCCCACTTCCCAATCGGCCCATGCGTTGGCCGACATCCGTCAGGCCGTTAAGCCGCTGGATGTGGCAAGAACAAGACACCGCACGATGCTGCGAGATGGGCGTCTGGGCATTGCTGCGATGATTTTGCGTCGAGGCTGGCCTGCCGCTGCCGCATTGCGGACAACTGCATTAACTGCGATCCTCGAAATTGCGGTTTGAAGAGAGGGAAACAGTTAATGCCCCACGCCACGACCAGGGACGACGTCCGCATCTATTTCGAAGAAGCGGGTCAGGGAACGCCGATTATTTTTCTGCACGAATTCGCGGCCGACTACACCAATTGGGAGCCGCAGATGCGCTATTTTTCGCGCGCCCATCGCTGCATCACCTATTCTGCGCGCGGCTATACGCCGTCGGACGTGCCTGATGGCGAGGTCTACACCTACACGCACTTCTATACAGACGCGCTCGCGGTGCTCGATCATCTCAAGATCGCTCGCGCGCATCTCGTCGGCCTGTCGATGGGCGCCTATTCGTCGCTCCAGATCGGATTGAACGCCCCGCAGCGCGCGCTGTCGATGACGTTGGCCGGCGTCGGCTCGGGATCGGAGATCGAGAATCTCGACAACTGGCGCAAGCAGTGCCGCGCCAATGCCGAGCAATTCGAGACGCTCGGCTCTGCTGAAGTCGCAAAAGTCACGCGCGAGGCGCCGAGCCGGATTCCCTTCCTGGTCAAGGACCCGCGCGGCCATGCCGATTTCTACGCCGCGCTGGCGCGCCACGATGCCAAGGGGTCGGCGAACACGATGCGCGGCTTTCAGGGCGGCCGTCCTTCGATCTACACGATGACGGACACGATCAAAGACGTCGCCACGCCGGCGCTGATCGTCTGCGGCGACGAGGACGATCCCTGCATCGGGGCGAGCCTGTTCCTGAAGAAGCACCTGCCGGCAGCGGGGCTCGCGATGTTCCCGAAGTCAGGCCACGTGCTCAATCTCGAGGAGCCCGCGCTGTTCAACGAGACGGTCGAGCGGTTCGTGACGCTGGTGGAAGCGGGACGATGGCCGGTGCGCGATCCGCGGTCGCTGGCGGCGCATTAGGCCTAGGCATCGCCAAACACTCCATTGCGTAGATGGGGTAACGGGCCCCGGGCAGCCTTCCAGCCAAGCCGCGCTAGCTACGGCGCTATTTGTGGCGCGCGTCGCGCGGCTTGGTTGGAAGGCAAGC
>NZ_JADPKS010000081.1 GCF_023074175.1 Bradyrhizobium sp. 139 | reverse complement strand
GGGGACTTCGATGCGCAAAGGACTGTTCTGGCTGAACGACAAGCAGTGGGCTCAGATAGGGCCGCATCTGCCAACGAACCAGACAGGCCCGGCGCGCGAAGACGATCGACGCATTATCAGCGGTATCATTCACATGCTTCAGTGCGGCGCACGCTGGCGCGATTGCCCGCCCGATTATGGTCCTTACACGACGATCTACAATCGCTTCAATCGCTGGGCCAAGCGCGGACATTGGCAGGCGATCTTTGAAGCGCTCGCCCGCTGCGGCAAGGACGGCGTGACTTTGTCCATCGACTCCACCTCGATCAAGGCGCATCGCTCGGCGAGCGGCGGAAAAGGGGGGAGCATGAACAGGCGATCGGCCGCTCGCGCGGTGGGCGGACCACGAAAATCCACGCGCTGAGTGACCCTGATTGCAAACCTTGCGCATTTCATCTCACTCCGGGACAAGACGCAGATATTGCCGCAGGGCCGGCCCTTTTGAAACTCGCGCCACCCATGTCCACCCTCATTGGGGACAAAGGCTACGATGGCGACGGCTTTCGCGCCGAAATCATCAATCGCGGCGCCAAGCCCGTCATTCCAAACAAATCCAACAGGGTGATCCTCCACAGCTTCAGCAAACGCGCCTATAAGGGGCGCAATGTTATCGAGCGCTGTTTCTGCCGGCTCAAGGATTTCAGGCGTGTCGCAACGCGCTACGACAAACTTGCCAGAAACTTCTTAGCTGCCGTCCACCTCGCCGCCATCGTCGCCTATTGGATCAATTGAGTCTGAACCCTAG
>NZ_JADPKS010000091.1 GCF_023074175.1 Bradyrhizobium sp. 139 | reverse complement strand
CCATCGCGTTGATCCCGTACAGAAGCAGGTTCCCGGCAAGCGGATGACGCAAAAAGGGATTGACTAACCAAGGCCCGTTACAGAAGCCCGGATGGAGCGAAGCGCAATCCGGGAACGGTTTGTCAGGGTGCGAGAGGCCCCGGATTTCGCTGCGCTCCATCCGGGCTACATTGCGCCGCAAAAGCGCGGCGAGCGGAGTAAAACTACTCCGCCGCGGTCACCGGGACCTTGGCGCCCTGGCCGTAGCGCTGCTCGATGTAGTCGATCACCAGCGCCTTGAAGTCGGCGGAAATGGTCGGACCACGCAGGGTGCGGAACTTTTTGCCGTCGACGAACACGGGCGCGGCCGGGGCTTCGCCGGTGCCAGGCAACGAGATGCCGATATTGGCGTGCTTGGATTCGCCGGGACCGTTGACGATGCAGCCCATCACGGCGACATTGAGCTCTTCGACGCCCGGATATTTCGTCTTCCAGGTCGGCATCTCGTCGCGGATGAAACCCTGGATCGAGCTGGCCAGCTCCTGGAACGTGGTCGAGGTGGTGCGGCCGCAGCCGGGGCATGCCGCAACCAGCGGCACGAAGGTGCGGAAGCCCATGGTCTGGAGCAGCTCCTGACCGACCTGCACTTCACGGGTGCGGTCGCCGCCGGGCTCCGGCGTCAGCGAGATCCGGATGGTGTCGCCGATGCCCTGCTGAAGCAGAATGCCGAGCGCGGCCGAGGAGGCCACGATGCCCTTGGTACCCATACCGGCCTCGGTGAGACCGAGATGGATGGCGTAATCGGAACGGGACGCAAGATCCTGATAGACCGCGATGAGATCCTGCACCGCCGAGACCTTTGCGGACAGGATGATACGATCCTTCGGCATGCCGAGCTCTTCGGCGCGCGCGGCCGAGAGCAGCGCCGACTGCACCATCGCCTCGCGGGTCACCGCGCGGACATCGCGCGGATTGGCCGACACAGCGTTCTCGTCCATCAGCTTGGTCAGAAGCTCCTGGTCGAGCGAGCCCCAATTGGCGCCGATCCGGACCGGCTTGTTGTTCTTGTTCGCGATCTCGATGATGTCGCCGAACTGGGTGTCGCGCTTGTCCTTGAAGCCGACATTGCCGGGATTGATGCGGTATTTGGCGAGCGCCTCGGCGCAGGCCGGATAAGCCGCCAGCAGCTTGTGGCCGATATAATGGAAGTCGCCGATCAGCGGCGTGGTGATGCCGCGCTTGAGCAGGCCATCGCGGATGTGCGGAACGGCGGCAGCGGCCTCCTCGCGGTCCACGGTGATGCGGACCATTTCGGAGCCGGCGCGCGCGAGCGCTGCGACCTGGGCGATGGTGCCGTCGATATCGGCGGTGTCGGTGTTGGTCATCGACTGCACGACGATCGGCGCGCCGCCGCCGACGGCAACGCCGCCGACATTGACCTGGGTGGTCTGGTGCCGCGGCGCGGGGCCGGCGATGTCGGATTGAAGCGGGTTTTCGAGCTTGTTCATGGCGTCCAAATATCAGGTTTTGGTGACGTTCAGCAATGCATCAGGCGGCGCCGCAGCCAACCGGCTCGGACGGTTAACCAGAAAAAGCCCAGCAATTACAAGGACCGCGGCGGCCCCGAATGTCAGGCTCAAGGTGTCGTGCATGATGAAATAGCTACCCACCACGCCAAACAAAGGGGTGATGAAGGTAAAAGCCGACAATTTGCTGGCCGAATAGGTCTTCACCAGTGCGAACCAAAGCGTGAACGTGGTTCCCACCACCCAGATCGCCTGAAAGGCCATCAGGCCGAGCGACAGCGGTGACGGTGTATGGGTGATAGTCTCCCCGAACAGATACGCCGCCAAGCCCAGGATCGGGATCGAGATCGCCACCTGATAGCCCAGCGCCTTCTCCGGCGCGGCAAAGCGCAGCCGGGTGCCCTTGGCGACCAGCGTGGTCGCGGCCCACAGCGCAGCGCCGCCGACGATCAAGAGATCACCGAGCAGGATGTGTGAATCGACGTTGGGCTGCGGCACGCCGATCGCGAGCGCGACGCCGGCAAAGCTTACGGCGAGCCCCAGCCATTGCGAGGCGCCGAGCCGCTCACCGAGCACCTGATAGGAGCCGAGCGCGACGAAGAACGGCGCGGTGTAGAGGAACACCACCGCGCGCGAGGCGGAGGTGAGGCGCAGGCCCTGGAAGATCAGCACGAATTCGATACCGAACATCAGCCCGGCGATCAGGCCCGCCTTCCACGTCCCGTCACGCTCGAAGAAGTTGACGCCGCGCAAGCTGCCGACGATGAACAGCACCGGTAGTGCGCCCATCGAGCGGATCATGGCCTGCATCATCGGCGGGATATCCGGCAGCACCAGCTTCACCGCGATCTGGTTGAACCCCCAGGTCAGGCACAGCATGAGCATGAGGGCGATGGCGCCGGCACTGAGAGGGCGCCCGGCGGACGGCATTGCTTGAGGTGAGGACATTTCTTCCCAAAAACCGGCTTCGCGCCGTTGTTGCTTCAAGATGTTTTCTGACAATGGGTGCAGGTGCCCGTGATCTCCACCACGGACAATTTCGGCGCAAAGCCCGACGCACGAGCGGCGGAATTGAGGTCCTTGGCGAAGGACGCTGACGGAATCTCGCCGACCAGGCCGCAGCGCTCGCAGATCAGGAACGCCACCGCGGAGGTCGCATCGTGGTCGTGGGCGGCGCAGGCGAGATAGGCGTTGCGGCTTTCGATGCGGTGCACCAGGCCGTTGGTCATCAAGAACTCGAGAGCACGGTAGACCGTGATCGGCGCCGGCCGAGGTATCGCCTTGGCGAGCTCGTCGATCACCTCATAGGCCCCCAGCGGCCGATGGCTGGAGAGCAGCGCTCCGAGCACCTGGCGGCGAATCGGCGTGAACTTCTGCGCGCGTTGCTCGCAGACCGCCTCGGCATGCGACAGCGCGTCCGCGGTGCAGCGGCCGTGATCGTGGTCGGGCGCAGGAAATGCCGGCTTTGCAAAGGTCATTGTCTGTCTTCTAGCATTTCGGCCGGGGAACCCAAAGGCCGCGCCGCGCCCGGCTGTCAGCCATGCTTTTCCGGCGGGACAGCGTCCCGATACCCCGCCATGAAATAATCATAAGCTTGCTTATAGTATCCAAAGCTTATTGGAGACCAAGCTCATGAGCCGCGGGCCCGTGGACCAGAACTTCCTGTTTACGCTTGCCGAGCTCTATCGCCTGCTGCGCGTCTACGCCGACAAAGAGGCCTCGCGCTTCGGCATCACCCGGGCCCAATGGGCGGTGCTGGCCAAGGTCGAACGCAGCGAGGGCATGAAGCAGTCGGAACTTGCCGAGCTGCTGGAGGTACAGCCGATCACCCTGACGCGCCTGATCGACAAGCTCTGCGACAATGACTGGATCGAGCGTCGCAGCGACGCCTCGGATCGCCGCGTCAAACGCCTGTACCTCAAGAAGGCCGCCCGGACGTTGCTCGGCAAGATGAGCGGCCTGCGGTCAGAAATCACGGCCAACGCGCTCGAGGGCATTAGTCCGGCGGACGCAAACCGTCTCCTCACCCAGCTCGAAACAATCAAAGAGAACGTGCGTGACGCGATCCAGGCGAGCGGCGCGGAACAAGCACGCAAGGAGCAGCGCTATGGCTGATCAGGTCCTCAAATTTCAGCCCGAGCAGAAGATCGAGAGCGGCAAGCCCACCAAGAAGGCTGGCACCGACCCGCGGCGCCGCCTGATGGCCGGCTTGCGTCGGTATCGCCGCGTCCTGCTCCTAGTCGTGCTGCCGGTCGTCGTCGCCGTTGCCGGCCTTGCCTTCTACCTCAATGGCGGCCGCTATGTCGGTACCGACGACGCCTATGTCGGCGCGCAGAAAGTCCTGGTTACACCCGACATCTCCGGCAAGATCCAGAAGGTCGTCGTGAAAGAAGGTCAGACCGTCAAGCAAGGCGACGAGCTGTTCGAGATCGACCCCGTTCCGTTTCGCCACACGGTGGAAGAAGCCAAGGCGCAGGTCGCGCAAGCCCGCACGACCTACGACAATCTCGTTGCCAACATCAAGATCTACGGCGACATGCTCAATCTCGCCCAGCAGGGCATCGACCTGAAGCAGCGCGACGTCGAGCGCAAGCAGGCGCTGGTGAAGAACAACTACGGCTCACAGCTCGATCTCGACAACGCGTCGAATGCGCTGGTCACGGCCGGAGCGCAGGCGCAGTTCATCAAACAGCAGCTCTCCAATGCCAAGACACAATTGCTCGGCGATCCCGCGTTGCCGCTGGAGCAATTCCCGCCCTACGCGCAGGCGAAAGCCAAGCTGGACGACGCCCAGCGCAACCTCGACCACACCGTGCTGCGCGCGCCGATGGATGGCGTGGCGACTCAGGTCGAGCAGATCCAGCTCGGCCGCTACGTCGCCGCGGGCACGCCGGTGTTCTCCATCATCGACGTCGCCCACCCCTGGGTCGACGCCAATCCGAAGGAAAGCGACCTCACCTACGTCACCGAAGGCCAGCCGGTCACGCTTGAGGTCGATGCGTTCCCGAACCACGTCTTCAAGGGCAAGATCGGCTCGCTTTCGCCCGGCACCGGCGCGCAATTCGCGATCCTGCCGCCGCAGAACGCGACCGGCAATTTCGTCAAGGTGGTGCAACGCGTGCCGGTCCGGATCTATTTCGACGAGACCGACAAATACGTGCGGAAGCTGAAGGCCGGCATGAGCGTCTATGCCACCATCGACACCGGCCATCAGCGCTCGCTCGCCGGCCTCTTCGGCCTGTCTGCAACGGCGAACCAGGACAAGGACTGATCCGGTGTCCGGCCCCAATGCGCATTTGATGGTCCCCGGCCTGCGCCGGAACATGGTGACGATCTGCGCCATGACCGCGACCATCATGCAGGCCCTGGACACCACCATCGCCAACGTCGCCTTGCCCTACATGCAGGGCACGCTGTCGGCCTCCCAGGACCAGATCAACTGGGTGCTGACCTCCTACATCGTCGCCGCCGCGATCATGACGGCGCCCGTGGGCTGGATCGCCAACCGCTTCGGCCGCAAGCGCATCTTCATCATCTGCTCGGCCGGCTTCACCTTTGCGTCCGTGCTGTGCGGGCTGGCGCAGGACATCAACCAGATGGTGCTGTTCCGCCTGCTGCAAGGCGTGTTCGGCGCGGCCCTGGTGCCGCTGTCGCAATCGGTCATGCTCGACTATTACACGCTCCAGGAACGCGCCAAGGCGATGTCGATCTGGGGCATGGGCGTGATGATGGGCCCGATCATGGGGCCCTCCCTTGGTGCGTGGCTGACCGAGACCTATTCCTGGCACTGGGTGTTCTTCGTCAACATCCCGTTCGGCGCCATCACCGTGCTCGGGCTGATCGTCTTCATGGACGAGACCAGGAAGGACCTCAGCCTCAAATTCGACTGGTTCGGCTTCGCCGCGCTGGCGATCGCGATCGGCTCGCTTCAACTCGCGCTGGACAGGGGAGAGCAATTGGGCTGGCTCGAGTCCAACGAAATCATCGCGGAATTCATCGTCTCGGCCGTCGCGTTCTACTTCTTTATTGCGCACTCCTTCACGACCTCGACGCCGTTCATCCGCTTCGCGCTGTTCAGGGACCGCAATTTCGTCACCGGCTGCATGTTCATGATCGTGATGGGCCTCGTGCTGTTCTCGACCATGGCGCTGGCCTCGCCCTACATGCAGAACGTGATCGGCTATCCCATCATCACCGCGGGCCTGCTGCTGGCGAGCCGCGGCTTCGGCACCTTCTTCGCCATGATGCTGGTCGGCCGCATGATGCGCTATGTCGAGGCGCGCACGTTGATCATCGCGGGCCTGACGCTGACCGCGGGCTCGCTGTTCCAGATGACCGGCTGGACCGACCTGACCCAGGTGCCGGAGATCGTCACTGTCAGCGTCATCCAGGGCTTCGGCTTCGGCCTCGTCTTCGTGCCGCTCTCGACGGTGGCGTTCCTGACCTTGTCGAACGAGCTGCGTACCGACGGCACCGCGATGCTGACCCTGATGCGCAACGTCGCGAGCTCGGTCGGCATTTCCGTCGTGATCGCCCAGCTGACGCAGGGCACGCGGCGGACTTATGCGATCCTCTCCGAGAACATCAACCCGTTCAACCACGCGCTCCAGATGCCCGACGTCAGCGGCATGATCAATCTCTCCACCGATGCCGGCCGCGCCATGGCCGACAGGATGGTCAGTGTGCAGGCACAGATCATCGCCTTCGCGCACGACTACCAGCTGATAATGTTCTTCATTCTCTGCACCATCCCGCTCGCTTTGTTGATCGGCTCGACCAAGGCCACGCTGCGCAAGCAGGCCGCGGGGCCGGAACATGCAGTGATGGAGTAGGTCTCGTTAGCACGTGGCGCGCCAAGGAGTAGCCGCCGTCCCGGACAAGCGAGCGAAGCGGAGCGCTGATCCGGGACGACACTGAAGGTGCGGCGCGTGCTCCTACAAAAACTCCTCGCAGCCTAAATCATCCACGGCCGCAAATACCCGCTCCATATTATTCCACCAGATCAGCGGCGGGACGTTGATGCTCCACTGCCAGACCGGGCTGGTGATGTGCCAGAGCACTGACCAGCGATAGTCGCGATCGAGCGCGCCGCGCGTGTAGCCCGTGATGCCGTTTTCGATCAACGTGTCGTGGTAGAGATTGAGCAGCGGGCGTTCGAGCGCCTGCCGGCGCTCCGGATACCATTGCATCGCCATCATGTCGGCGAGGTCGCCGGCCGGCACGTTGATATTCCAAAGGTCGAAATCGAAAACGCGCGCGGTATCTGTGACGCCCGCGCGCGGCAGCAGGAAATTCCAGATATGGGCATCGCCATGGATGATGCTGAGGTGACGCCGCGAATGGTACCGCTCGGACAGCCGGGCCGACTGGTCGATGAGACGGCGGTAGAGAATGCGGCGCTCTTCGCTGAGGCGGTCACCGAGCAGATCGGCAAAGCGGTCGTAATGGCCGGCAAAAGTCTCCATGTGCATCGCGCTGTCCTCAGCGCTCATCCAGTTGCCGACGGTCTCGCCAAGACTGGCATGATCCCACCACGCCGCGTGCCAGCGCGCCAGAGCAGTGACGATTGCCGTTGCCTGCTCGCGCGAGGGCGGCAGCGGCCATTGGGTCGCGATCGCATGGCTGTCGGTGAGGTCCTCAAGCAGGAGATGCCAAGTGAGGCTCTCCTCGTCGAAATGCCCGTCGAAGCAGCGCGGCACCAGCCCCGGCGGCATTCTCGGTGCAAGCTGTGTGTAGAAGGCAACCTCGCGACGGCCGCCGTTTGCGAGCGTCTTGGCGTAAGTGGCGTGCGCCGTCTTGAGAATCAGAGACTGCGGGGCGCCGTCGGATTCCCCGACGTAACGCAGGCCAAGCCTGACGATGTGCGACACGGCGGTGTCGCGCTGATGCAGCACCTTCACTTCGCGGACCGCACCGCGATCCAGTGCGCCGCCCCTGCGTAGCGCGGCTGTCAGTTGGGCGGGCTCAACGACCGCCGGCAATTGTGGAGTTGCCATGAACTACGATGCCCCGTGCCGCGCCATACTGCACGATCACAACCGCCGGCACCAGCGGATGACGTCGCGCCGAGCTCACGCCGCAGCCGTGGAGTCGCGCACGGTCCGGACCACGACCGACCGCAGCTGTTCGAGGTTGGTCGCCATGCCGGCGATCGCCTGCCTGACTTCCTCGGCGCGCTCGTTCACCGCACCGGCGTCGCGGCTGACGTTTGCGATTTTGATCGAGACCTCCCTCGCCGCGCAGGCCGACTCGGAAACCGACCGGGCGATCTCCCGTGTCGCTACGTCCTGCTCCTCCATCGCTGCGGCAACCGAGGTCGCGACGCCGTCGATCTCGACGATGTGGCCTCCCATGGTCTCGACTGCGTCGACGGCGGCCTGCGTCGAGGCCTGGATCTCGGTGATGAGGCGCGCGATCTCCTCGGTCGATTTGGCGGTCTGGTCGGACAAGGATTTCACTTCGGCTGCGACCACTGCAAAGCCGCGGCCGGCTTCGCCGGCGCGTGCCGCCTCGATCGTGGCGTTAAGCGCCAGAAGGTTGGTCTGGCCGGCGATGCCGCCAATCAGGTCGGTGACCTCGGCGATCTTTTTGACCGATCCAGCCAGCGTCTGGATGGTCGAGCGCGCCTGCTCGCGGCCGGCGACCGCCGATTTGGTGACGGTGCTGGTGCGTGCGACCTGAGTGGCAATCTCCCGAATCGAGGCGCTCAGCTCCTCAGCCGCGGCCGAGACGGTTTGCGAACTGCTCAGGGCCTGGGTGGACGCCGAAGCCACCGCCTGCGACTCCGTGGCCAACGACCGGGCAATCTCGGACAGGCTGGAGGCGGCCCGTTCGACGCCCTGGGTAGCCGCGCTCGCAGTGTCGACCGAGCGGCCGGTTTCCCGCTCGACCGTCTCGGCCATCTGGTGCAGGGCACCGCGCTTGGCGATCGCTGCCTCGTGCTCCTTCTGCAGCTGTTGTTCGCGCAGCCGGGCATTGTCGACCGCCGCCTGCTTGAACACGAGCACGGCGCCCGCCATCCAGCCGACCTCGTCCTGACGGTGCGCGAAGGGGATGTCGGCGGCAAGGTCGCCGGTCGCAAGCTTCTGCATCGTTTCCGTCATGCGCACGATCGGGCGCACCACGCCGAAGACGACGCCGAGCAGGCCGGCGGCAATGAAGGCCAGGATGGCAGCGGCAACGCCGAGGAGGATATAAAGCATGAAGCTGTCGCGGTCGGCGGCCAGCTTCTCCATGTCGGCATTCTGCTTGTTCGCGTTCTCGACGATGCTGTCGATAATGGCACGATGTGCGCTGTAGGCGTCCTTGAGCTGCGCATAGACGCGTTCGGCGCCGGCCATGTCGTTGCTCTTCAAGGCCGGCATGAGCTGATCGGAGAGGAGCTTCCAATCGACACCAGTGCGGACTTCAGATCGGCCGAGAGGCTGGAGGTGGTCCAGTACGCCTTGCGCTCGTCATAATCCTTGCGGAGCTGGACCAGGCGCTCGCCATGGGCCGCGAGCTGGTCCGGCTCGCGCATGGCAAGGGTGGCTTCGAGATAGGCCTCGATCACGTATTCCGGCGGCGGCAGGATGTCGGCGATGAGGTCGTTGCCCAGCTTGATGTCGGAATAGAGGGGACCGCCGACCTTGAGCTCGCGTAGGGCGTAAAGGCTGGTCGAGACGACCGCGGTAAAGCCAATGGCGAGAACGATCCCGAATGCAATGATCGCAGAAGAAAGCGACAGGCGAATTTTCATGAAAAATCCTGGCCATGCTTAAAATTCGCGTCGATCCTAGATCAACATGGTAAATACGGAATTGCACCGGCGAAAAGTCGCGGCGAGGAAAACTACGCAGAAATACGGAGAGGACGCTGAACTATCGTTTTTGGGGCAGCGAAGCTGACACACAAACCTAAAAACATTGCACGCGCAGACAACCGCGTGCCGGCGACTCGATATTGCCGGCCCGCGTTGCCTCAGACGTCGAAGAACACCGTCTCGTCGCCGCCCTGGAGCCGCAGGTCGAGGCGATAGACCGGCTTGCCGGCTTCGCGCACAGCGATCAGGGTCGCGCGGCGGTCGGCAGGCACCAGCGCCAACACGGGATCGGCGACGTTGCCGGCCTCGTCGCTGAAATAGACGCGGGTGTAGAGATGCCGCAGCATGCCGCGGCCGAACACCGCAAGAACGATGTGCGGCGCCTGCAGCTTGCCGTCGGGATCGGGCACCGGACCCGGCTTGATGGTGTCGAAGGAATACTTGCCGTCCTTGTCGGTGCCGCAGCGGGCGAAGCCGCGGAAACTGGCATTCGGCAGCGCGCGCTTGTCCTGCGGGTCGGCAAAGCGCCCTTGTGCGTCCGCCTGCCAGATTTCCAGCATGACGTCAGGCACGGCGATGCCGTCGCCGTCGAACACCCGGCCCTCGATGCGGATGCGGTCGCCGGTGACGTCGGGCGTGAGCGTCGAGCTGGTGAACGCGTCATTCCAGGCGTATTCGCCGTTCGGCGTCAGGCCGTATTTGAAGAACGGACCGACGGTCTGCGATGGCGTGATACCGTTGTCCTTCTCGTTGTCCTGCACTTACTGATTCTCCATAGGCGTGGCGTTCTTGCCGCGCAGCACGATGTCAAAGCGGTAGCACAGCGCCCATTCGGGCTGGGTGTTCTCAAGATCGAACGACGAGACCATCCGCGCCCGCGCTTTCTCGTCCGGTACCGAGTTGAAGATCGGGTCGAACGGAAACAAGGGATCATTCGGGAAGTACATCTGCGTCACGAGGCGCGTGACGAAGGAATGGCCGAACACCGACAGATGGATATGCGCGGGACGCCAGGCGTTGTGGTGATTGCCCCAGGGATAAGCACCCGGCTTGATGGTGACGAAGCGGTAGTAACCCGCGGCATCGCTCTGCGTGCGGCCGGCGCCGGTAAAATTCGGGTCGAGCGGCGCGGGATGCTGGTCGCGGACATGGACGTAGCGGCCGCAGGCATTGGCCTGCCAGATCTCGACCAGTGAGTTCGGCACGCCGCGGCCATCTTCGTCGCGGACATGGCCATGCACGATGATGCGCTCGCCGAGCGGCTCGGCACTGTGCTGGCGGGTGAGATCGTTGTCGCCCTCGCGCACGGTCTCGTGACTATAGACCGGACCGGTCAATTCCGACAGCGTGTGCCGCATCGGGATCAACGGCTTGTTCGGCGCGCGCTTGATCGAGCTCTTGTATTCGGGCGACAGCGGCAGCGGATGCGCCTTGTTGCTGTCGACGGGATAGATGAATGTCATTGGCGAACTCCTCCCCGGCCATTTTGTTTCCGCCGGTCAACGCTTCCGCAAATCATTATAGGACATAACTAATTTGGGGAAGCGGTTCCTTCGGCTCTGACTCGGGTCTTTCGGTGTCCATCATGGCCGGGCTTGTCCCGGCCATGACGAGATTGTGGCAGGGCTCCCTGCTCTCGAAGACAGAGCGCTTTAATTCAACTTCTCGATCGCGACCGCCACGCCTTGGCCGACGCCGACGCACATGGTGGCGAGGGCGAGCTTGCCGCCGCGCTTTTCCATGCCGTGGACGGCGGTGAGCGCGAGGCGCGCGCCGCTCATGCCGAGCGGATGGCCGAGCGCGATGGCGCCGCCATGCGGATTGACGAAATCGGCATCGTCGGCAACGCCGAGCTGGCGCATGCAGGCGATGCCTTGCGAGGCGAAGGCCTCGTTGAGCTCGATCAAATCGAAATCGCTGATCTTCTTGCCGAGCCGCTCCATCAGCTTGCGGGTGGCCGGCACCGGGCCGATGCCCATGATGCGCGGCGGCACGCCGGCCGAGGCGAGGCCGAGAATGCGCGCGCGCGGCGTGAGGCCGTGCTTTTTCACCGCGGCTTCGGAGGCGAGGATCATCGCGGCGGCGCCGTCATTGACGCCGGAGGCATTGCCCGCGGTCACCGTGCCGGGATTGCGCACGATCGGCTTCAGTTTTGCCAAACCTTCCAGCGTGGTCTCGGGACGCGGATGCTCGTCCTTGTCGACGGTGATCGGGCCGGCCTTGCCGCCGGGAATGGTGATCGGGATGATCTCTTCGGCGAAGTAGCCGGCGGCGATCGCGGCGCCCGCGCGCTGCTGCGAGCGGATGGCGAAGGCGTCCTGGTCGGCGCGCGAGACCTGGAATTCCTCGGCGACGTTCTCGCCGGTCTCCGGCATGGCGTCGACGCCATACTGCGCCTTCAGCAGCGGATTGATGAAGCGCCAGCCGATGGTGGTGTCGAAGATCTCGGCCGAGCGCGAGAAGGCTTCCTGCGCCTTGCCCATCACGAAGGGCGCGCGGGTCATGGATTCGACACCGCCGGCAATCGCAAGCTCGATCTCCCCGGAACGGATGGCGCGGCCGGCCGCACCGACCGCATCGAGGCCGGAGGCGCAGAGTCGGTTCAGAGTCTGGCCGGGAACCGAATCCGGCAGGCCCGCAAGCAGCAGCGCCATGCGCGCGACGTTGCGGTTGTCCTCGCCGGCCTGGTTGGCGCAGCCGAAGAAGACCTCGTCAACCTGTGCCCAATCGAGATTGGGGTGCTTGGCCATCAGCGCCTTGATCGGCGCCGCCGCGAGGTCGTCGGCGCGCACCTTGGCGAGCGAGCCGCCGAAGCGGCCGATCGGGGTCCGCACGGCATCGCAGATAAAGACATCACGCATCGCTGTTCTCCCTGAATGCCGCGGTCCGGCCAAAATTCTTCAATGTCGGCGGAGTTTTAGGAGGGCGCCCGCGGCAGGTCAATTGACGGTTTCTCGCGAACCGCGTGGCTTGGCGCATGCTAGCCATGAAACCTCCGCCGTCATTCCGGGGCGTCCGGAGGGCGAGCCCGGAATCCATAGCCACCGATCGGGATTATGGATTCCGGGCCTGCGCCTATCGCCGCATCCCGGAATGACGATGAGAATGTGGCAGCTCTTCGCCCGATGCGGACAGCGTGGAAAACCCGCTCCTGCGGACCAAACCGATAGGATGCTCAGGCGAAATTTTGTAGGTTGCGCCGCCCATGACAGTACAACAACCGATCCCTGTGCCGCCCCCCGACGACACGTCCGCACCGCCGGCGGAAGCTGCCGCGCGCGTCACGCCGATGATGGAACAATACCTTGAAATCAAGGCGGCCCATCCGGGCCTGCTGCTGTTCTACCGGATGGGCGATTTCTACGAGCTGTTCTTCGAGGACGCGGAGATCGCCTCCAGAACGCTCGGCATCGTGCTGACCAAGCGCGGCAAGCATCAGGGCGCGGATATTCCGATGTGCGGCGTGCCGGTCGAGCGTTCCGAGGATTATCTGCATCGCCTGATCAGCGCCGGCCACCGGGTTGCGGTGTGCGAACAGACCGAGGATCCCGCGGCGGCGAAAGCGCGCGGCAACAAGAGCGTGGTGCGCCGCGGCGTGGTGCGGCTGGTCACCCCGGGGACGCTGACCGAGGATACGCTGCTCGACGCACGCGCCAACAATTATTTGCTGGCGATCGCGCGCGCCCGCGCCTCCGGCGGCGGCGATCGCTTTGGACTCGCCTGGATCGACATCTCGACCGCCGAGTTCACAGTGATGGAATGTTCCAGCGGTGAGCTCGCCGCAACGCTGGCACGCATCAACCCGAACGAAGCAATCGTCACCGACGCGCTCTACAACGACAGCGAGCTCGGACAGACTTTGCGCGAGCTGCCGGCGGTGACGCCGCTGACCCGCGACGTCTTCGACGGCGCCACCGCCGAAAAGCGCCTGTGCGATTATTTCGCGGTTGCGACCATGGACGGGCTGGCGCAGCTCACACGTCTGGAGGCGACCGCCGCGGCCGCGGCCGTCACCTATGTCGACCGCACCCAGGTCGGCAAGCATCCGCCATTGTCGCCGCCTGCGCGCGAGGCATCCGGCGCGACCATGGCGATCGATCCGGCGACACGCGCCAATCTCGAACTGACGCGAACGCTAGCCGGCGAACGCCGCGGCTCGCTGCTCGATGCCATCGACTGCACGGTGACCTCGGCCGGCTCGCGCCTGCTGGCACAGCGGCTGGCAGCGCCCCTGACCGATGCACCGGCAATCGCGCGGCGGCTCGATGCCGTCAGCACCTTTGTTGCGGACTCGGCTGCGCGCGAGGATATCCGCAGCATCCTGCGCGGCGCGCCCGACATGTCGCGGGCGCTGGCCCGCCTCTCGGTCGGCCGCGGCGGCCCGCGCGACCTCGCCGGCATCCGTGACGGCATCATCGCCGCCGACCAGGTG
This sequence comes from Bradyrhizobium sp. 139, assembly GCF_023074175.1. Classification (GTDB taxonomy): domain Bacteria; phylum Pseudomonadota; class Alphaproteobacteria; order Rhizobiales; family Xanthobacteraceae; genus Bradyrhizobium. The sequence goes on along the minus strand of NZ_JADPKS010000091.1, from coordinate 59,157 downwards.
CTGACGCGCCTCGGCGAGATCAACCAGCCGCCGCAGGAGATCGCTGTGGTGATGGCGGCCTTGCAGCGTCCGTCGCGGGAGCTCGCAGCAGAATTTGCCCGTGCGCTCGACGAGCAATTGCCGCTGATCAAGCGCGATGGCGGCTTCGTGCGCCACGGTTACGAGCCCGCGCTCGACGAAACGCGAAGCCTGCGCGACGCCTCGCGCCTCGTGGTGGCCTCGATGCAGGCGCGCTACGCCGACAACACGGGCGTGAAGGGCCTGAAGATCCGCCACAACAACGTGCTCGGCTATTTCGTCGAGGTGACCGCGCAGCACGGCGACAAGCTGATGTCGGCGCCGCTGAATGCGACCTTCATCCATCGCCAGACGCTGGCCGGACAGGTGCGCTTCACCACCTCGGAATTGGGGGAGATCGAGGCCAAGATCGCCAATGCCGGCGACCGTGCGCTCGGGCTCGAGCTCGAGATTTTCGAACGGCTCTGCGCCAAGGCGCTCCATATCAGCGAGGATTTGCGGTCCGCCGCCCATGCCTTCGCTCTGCTCGACGTCGCGACGTCCCTGGCAAAGCTGGCGATCGACGAGAACTACGTGCGGCCCGAGGTTGATGGCTCCCTCGGCTTTGCGATCGAGGCCGGCCGCCATCCCGTGGTCGAGCAGGCGCTCAAACGCAACGGCGAGCCGTTCATCGCGAATGCCTGCGATCTGTCGCCCGGACCCGCGCAAAAGTCCGGCCAGCTCTGGCTGCTGACCGGCCCGAACATGGCCGGTAAATCGACCTTCCTGCGCCAGAACGCACTGATCGCGCTGATGGCGCAGATCGGCAGCTTCGTGCCGGCCACGCGTGCGCGGATCGGCATCATCGACCGCCTGTTCTCGCGCGTCGGCGCCGCCGACGATCTCGCGCGCGGCCGCTCCACCTTCATGGTGGAGATGGTCGAGACTGCGGCGATCCTGAACCAGGCCGGCGAGCGCTCGCTCGTGATCCTCGACGAGATCGGCCGCGGCACCGCGACCTTCGACGGACTCTCGATTGCCTGGGCCGCGATCGAGCATCTGCATGAGAGCAACCGCTGCCGCACGCTGTTCGCCACGCATTATCACGAGCTGACCGCGCTCTCGGCAAAACTGCCGCGGATGTTCAACGCCACGGTGCGGGTGAAGGAGTGGCAGGGCAATGTCGTGTTCCTGCACGAGGTGCTGCCGGGCTCGGCCGACCGCTCCTACGGCATCCAGGTGGCCAAGCTCGCCGGCCTGCCGCCCGCCGTGATCACGCGCGCAAAATCCGTACTGGCGAAGTTAGAGGCTCAGGACCGCGGCCAGACCGCCCGCGCCTTGGCCGACGATCTGCCGCTGTTCGCGGTGCCCTCGCGCGCCGCGGCCGAAGCCGCACCGCCGAGCGAGGCCGAACTGCTGATTGACGCCGTGAAGGCGCTGCATCCCGACGAGATGTCCCCGCGCGAGGCGCTGGATGCGCTCTATGCGTTGAAGGCCAAGCTGCCGAGGCAGTGACGGTGCTGTAGGGTGGGCAAAGCGGAGCGTGCCCACCACGCAACAAGGTGATCGCAGAGAGATGGTGGGCACGGCGCGCGAAGCGCGCGCCTTCCACCCTACGGCACCTGCGCCAGCCGCTTCCTTCGCCCGTTCCACCACAGCGTCAAATTCCAGGCGATGCAGGTGGCGAGCCCCACGCCGAGGCCGATTGCCGAGCCGAAATTGGCGGCGCCGACATGCAGCACGGCGATCGCCATGCCGAATCCGAGCAGGCCCCAGGCTGAATTGGCGAGCACGGCGGCAGTCGGCGGACCGCCGATGCGCGGATGCAGGATCACCATGATGCTGGTGAACACGATCGGGTACAGCGCAATGATGCCGCTGATCCTTGGACCGACCCAGCCCGATGTCGAGACCACGATCGCGACAAGGGTTGCGACCAGCAAAGCCCGCATGGGCACGTCATACCAGCGGCGTGTCACCAGCGGCATTTTCACATGGCGATAGCCCGCCAGGAGCGGAATGCAGATCCCGAATGCGATCAAATTGGCGGCGAGCCCGGCGGTGAGCGACCAGTCAAACTGGCGAATGATCGACGCAAGCACGACCCAGACCGCGACCGCGCTTCCGCAACTCACCAGAAGGCTCCGTCGCTGCGCCAGCACGACATAAATGACGCACATGAAAATCGTCGCCGCGTTGACCGGCAGGCTTGCCAGCGCGCCCTGCGCAATGAAGGCAGCGTCATGGTCAAGCGCGAGGAAGACATAGGACGGACCGGCGGACACCGGCAGGGTCGCGACCAGCGCGCCGATCACCGGCCCTGCGCGTTCAGTGATGATCGAGGCCGTCACGACGAACGCCGCCGCGATCGCCATGCGCAGGAGGAGGAAGAGGATGATTTGGAACTCGGGGGACATTCTTATCTGTCGTCCCGGACAAGCGCAGCGAAGCGGAGCGCAGATCCGGGACCCATAACCACAGGCTTCGCTGCGTTAGACGGCGGTGATTACCAGCTTCCCAAAACAATCGGCGTCGGGGGTAATCGCGACGAGCAAGTGCTCGCGCGGGGGTCCTGGGTTTCGCCAGGACGACACCGATGATTGGATTGCCACCTCGGGCTACATCCGCTGCATCGACACCGAAACTTTCGGACCGTTCTTGATGGTCTGATAGACCACGCAATAGCGCTCGGTGAGTTTCAGCAGCAGATCGAGCTTGTCCTGCGGCGCATCGGTGTCGACCTCGAAGCGCAGGCGGATCTCGGCGAAGCCGACCGGGGTCTCCTTATCGACGCCGAGCGTGCCGCGAAAATCGAGATCACCCTCGGCATAGACATTCCCGGTCTTGAGCGGCACCTCGATCGCGGTCGCGACCGATTTCAGCGTGACGCCGGCGCAGGCGACGAGTGCCTCGAGCAGCATGTCGCCGGAACAGAGCTCGAGGCCGGAGCCGCCGGTGGCCGGATGCAGGCCCGCCATGGCGATGGCGCGGCCGGTCTCGACCTTGCAGGCGATGCCTTCGCTGTCGGTCGAACCCTTGGCTTTCAGCGTGATCATCGCGGTCTTGGGATCGGTCTTGTAGCGCTCCTTGATCGGGGCCTGCATCTGGCGCAGTTCTGCGGCGTCCATCTTGTTCTCTCCCGGAAAAGTTCGCCTGCCGATGTACCGGCTTGAGACGAGATTGTCACCACCACATAGCCTGACCGGGACCCTGGGTTGCGTCACGGTCGGACACGCGGCGGTCGAGCGAACGATCGAGTGACGTCAGCACGCTGCGCTTGAAATTCTCGAACAGCGGCGAATTGCGGTCGCGTGGGCGGCCCAGATTGACCTCGATCCGGTCGAACAGCCGACCCGGCCGCGGCCGCATCACCAGCACGCGATCGGCCAGCACCACGGCTTCGTCGACGTCATGTGTGACGAGGATCAGCGTCGGCCGCGTGTCGGCCCAGAGGTCGAGCAGATGATCCTGGAGATCGCGGCGCGTGAAGGCGTCGAGCGCGGAGAACGGTTCGTCGAGCAGGAGCACCTCGGGCTGCGGCACCAACGCGCGGGCGATCGCGACGCGCTGCGCCTGCCCGCCCGAAAGCTCGCGCGGCCAGGCCTGCGCCTTGTCCACAAGCCCGACGCGTTCGAGCGCGCGCGCGACCTTCTCGCGCCGATCAGCGGCGGGTAAATCGGCAAGACCAAAGCCGATATTGTCGGCGACGCTGAGCCAGGGCAGCAGCCGCGGCTCCTGGAAGATGATGCCGATCTTGGCATGCGGCGAAGCGATCGCCTCATTGTCGAGCGTGACGGTGCCGGAGCTGGCGCGATCGAGGCCGGCGATGGCGCGCAGCAGCGTGGACTTGCCGCAGCCGGAGCCGCCGATGACGGCGACGATCTCGCCCTGTTTGATCTCGGCGGAAAAGCGCGCCAGCGCCTGCACGCCGTTGGGATAGGTCTTGCTGACCCGGTCGAGCGCCAGCATCGCGTTACGCTCCCTTCAAGTTTCCGTGGCGCGCCCGAAGGCGTCCTGCCAGCGCAGGAACGGCGCGGCCGCAATTTCGATCAGCCAGTCGGTAAGCTTGCCGAGAATCGCGAAGATCACGATGGCTGCGAGGATCTGCGCGGGCTTGCCGAGTTGCTGGCCGTCGAGCAGGAGATAGCCGAGCCCTTCGGAGGCGCCGATCAACTCGGCCGCCACCACGAACATCCAGCCCAGGCCGAGACCGACACGCAAGGACACGACGTAAGCCGGCAGCACTGCGGGCAGCAGGATGCGGCGGATCATCGCCGGACCGGCGAGGCGGAAGGTGCGGCCGACCTCGACGATCTTGCGATCGACGATGAGGATCGCGCCCATCACGCCGAGATAGACCGGGAAGAACACGCCGACCGCGATCAGCGCGATCTTCGACGTTTCGAAAATGCCGAGCCAGAGGATGAACAGCGGCACCCAGGCGAGCGACGGTATCGCGCGCAGCGCCTGCACGGTCGGATCGAGCAGCCGGCGCGCCAGCGACCAGTAGCCGGAGATGGCCCCCAGCAGCGTGCCCGCGACCACGCCGAAGGCGAAGCCGAGCCCGACGCGCCACAGCGTCGCGGCAATGTGGCGGACCAGTTCGCCGGAGCGGGCGAGATCAGTGATGGTGGCAAAGACGCGCGAGGGGGGCGGCACCAGCCGGCCGTTGGACCAGCCAAGCCAGACCACAAGTTCCCAGCCGAGCGCGAGGATCAGCGGCAACAACACACCCAGCATCGGCCGTGCATAACGCACGATGCGCGACGGCGCGGCGGCGCTCTCGGCCGGTTCCGAGGTTTGTTGCAGGGCTGGCGCGTCGGAGATCATGGCCGTAGGAAGCGCGTCTGGTTGGGGAAAGCAACACTACTATTGCCGCGCCCTCCGCTGCTTTTCCCTTCTCCCTTGCGGGAGAAGGTGGCGCGAAGTGCCGGACGAGCGGTTCTTTCCGCTCGCAATACTGATCGTGAGGAAAGATACCCTCACCCGCCTCGCTTCGCGAGGTACCCTCCCCCACAAGGGGGAGGGAAAGAGCATCTCAATTCGTCGGCAGCGGGACCTGGTCGTCGATCAGCGCGTCCAGCGTCGCCTTCACGTCGACCTTGGAGTCGACGACGCCGGCCTGTTGCAGGGCGAGGCCCGCGGCGAGGATCGACTCGCGCTGCGGCGCGCCGATGCGGCTGTGGGTGAGCTCGGTGCGCTCCTTGAGCTGCTTGTCGACGACAGGCTCCGGCAGCTTGGTCACTGCGATGAAGGTCTTCTTCAGCTCGTCGTAATTGGCCAGCGAATATTTGCGCGCCTCTTCGTACACCGCGAGCACGCGGCGGGCGGCATCCGGATAGTCCTTCAAGAACTGCTCGCGCACATTGAGGATGCCCCAGGTATTGGCGTCGGCGTTGCGGTAGAACAGTTTTGCGCCCTCCTCGACCTCGGCCTGCGCCATCATCGGATCGAGCCCGGCCCACGCATCGACGTCGCCGCGGATCAGCGCGGTCTTGCCGTCAGCATGCTGGAGCAGCACCGGCGTGATGTCTTTTTCGGTGAGGCCTGCGCCAAGCAGCGCGCGCACCAGGAAGATGTGCGGATCGGTACCGCGCGTCACCGCGACACGTTTGCCCTTGAGGTCCGCAACGGTTGCGATCTTGGAATCCTTTGATGTCACCAGCGCGGTCCATTCGGGACGCGAATAGACGTAGATCGATTTGATCGGGTTGCCGTTGATGCGGGCGACCAGCGCCGCCGAGCCGGCGGTCGAGCCGAAATCGATCGAGCCGGCATTGAGGAATTCGAGCGCCTTGTTCGAGCCCGCCGACTGCACCCAGGTGACGGTGATGCCGTCCTTGGCGAACTCCTTCTCCAGAAGGCCCTTCTGCTTCAGGACCATCGACACGGGATTATAGGTCGCCCAGTCGATACGGATTTCCTTGAGCGGATCCGCCGCCCGCGCCGCGGGGCTCACAGCAAGAGCCACCGCTCCGGCCAACAGTATGCGTCGTGTAATCCCAGTCATGCCCAGCCTCCTCAAAACTTCATTGTTTTTCAATGAGTTATATCCAGAGGTCAACGAGAAAATCCGCCCCTTGAAAGCGCGCCAGCCGAGGACAAGTTTTCCCAAAGCCGCATCTTTCCAGCATGGAACGACTATTGCCAGAGAATGGCGGGTGACAGCGCCTGTCACCTCTTATATCCGGTGAGACATGGACAGCGTCGCAACTGAGCACAAGGCCGAGGTGGACGATCGCTTCGACACCGCGCGGATCACGGTCGCGGTCGATGCGCTTGCCGAGAAGCATCAGGGACGTGAAGACACGTTCCGCACGGCCGTGGCGCAATTGCTCAAGGCCGAGCTGATCGCAGCGCGCGCCGTGGCACAGGCGATCCTGCTGAAGGACCGTCACGGCCGCCGCTGCGCCGAGCGGCTGTGCCACGTGCAGGACGAGATCATCCGTATCCTGTATTCGGCGGCGACCCGACATCTCTACCGCTCGCCGATCCCGAGCGGAGCGGAGCGCATGGCGGTGGTCGCGACCGGCGGCTATGGCCGCGGCCTGATGGCACCGGAATCCGACATCGATCTCCTGTTCATCCTGCCCTACAAGCAGACCGCCTGGGGCGAGCAGGTCGCCGAGGCCATTCTCTACTGCCTCTGGGACATGGGGCTGAAGGTCGGGCACGCCACACGCTCGGTCGATGAATCGATCCGGCAGGCGCGCGGCGACATGACCATCCGCACCGCGATCCTGGAAACGCGCTTCCTCACCGGCGACCAGCCGCTCTATGACGAGCTGGTCGCGCGCTTCGATAAGGACGTGGTGCAGGGCACGGCGTCCGAATTCGTCACCGCAAAGCTCGCCGAGCGCGAAGAGCGCCACCGCCGCGGCGGCCAGTCGCGCTACCTGGTCGAGCCCAACGTCAAGGACGGCAAGGGCGCCTTGCGCGACCTGCACACGCTGTTCTGGATCGCCAAATACGTCTACCGCGTCCGCGACACCGACGAATTGGTCGAGCGCGGCGTGTTCGACGCGCAGGAATACCGCACCTTTCGCCGCTGCGCCGACTTCCTCTGGTCGGTGCGCTGCAATCTGCACTTCTACTCCGGCCGCGCGGAGGAGCGCCTCTCCTTCGATCTCCAGCGCGAGATCGCGGTCCGGCTCGGCTACACCTCGCATCCCGGCATGCAGGACGTCGAGCGCTTCATGAAGCACTACTTCCTGGTCGCCAAGGAAGTGGGCAACCTCACCGCCATCCTCTGCGCCAAGCTCGAGGACCAGCAGGCCAAGCCCGCGCCGGTGCTGAGCCGGATGATGGCGCGGCTGCGCCCCACCCCCGTGAAGCGGCGCGTCCCTGATAGCGACGATTTCATCGTCGACAACAACCGCATCAACGTCGCCGCGCCCGACGTATTCAAGCACGATCCGGTCAATCTGATCCGCATCTTCCGCCTGGCGCAGAAGAACAACCTCGCCTTCCATCCGGATGCGATGCGTGGCGTGACGCGCTCGCTCGGCCTGATCAACGCGCAGCTTCGCGAAAATCCCGAGGCGAACCGGCTGTTCATGGAGATCCTGACCTCCGACAACGCGGAGATCGTGCTGCGGCGGATGAACGAGACCGGCGTGCTCGGCCATTTCATCCGCGCGTTCGGCAAGATCGTCTCGATGATGCAGTTCAACATGTATCATCACTACACCGTCGACGAGCATTTGATCCGCTGCATCGGCTTCCTTCAAGACATCGAGCGTGGCGGCATCGAGGAGTTCACGCTGGCCAGCGACCTCATGCGCAAGAGCCGGCCCGAGCATCGGTCGGTGATCTACATCGCGACGCTGCTGCACGACGTCGCCAAGGGCCGACCCGAGGATCATTCGATCGCCGGCGCCAAGGTGGCGCGACGGCTCTGCCCACGGCTCGGCTTCAGTCCGGCCGACACCGAGCTCGTGGCCTGGCTGATCGAGGAGCATCTGACGATGTCCACGGTCGCGCAGTCGCGCGATCTCTCCGACCGCAAGACCATCGAGAATTTCGCCGCCGTGGTGCAGTCGGTCGAGCAGATGAAGCTCTTGACGATCCTGACCACCGCCGACATCCGCGGCGTCGGTCCCGGCGTGTGGAACGGCTGGAAGGCGCAGCTCCTGCGCTCTCTCTATTATGAGACCGAACCGGTGCTGACCGGCGGCTTCTCGGAGGTCGACCGCGGCAAGCGCCTGACGGCGGCCTACGCCGAGTTCCGCATGGCCTTCGCCGAGTGGCCGGCGGACGAGCTCGATGCCTATGTCGGCCGGCACTATCCCGCCTATTGGCTCAAGGTCGAGTTGCCGCGAAAGATCCGCCATGCCCGCTTCGTCCGCTCTAGCGAGCAGGCCGGCCACAAGCTCGCGATCAATGTCGGCTTCGACGAGGTGCGCGGCGTCACCGAGCTCACGATCTTCGCTGCCGACCATCCCTGGCTGCTCTCGATCATCGCGGGCGCCTGCGCCTCGGCCGGCGCCAACATCGTCGACGCACAGATCTACACCACGACCGACGGCCGCGCGCTCGACACGATCTCGATCTCCAGGGAATACGACCGCGACGAGGACGAGGGAAGGCGCGCCACCCGCATCGGCGAGATGATCGAGGACGTGCTGGAAGGCAAGCTGCGCCTTCCGGAAGTGGTGGCGCGGCGCACCGTGCGCAGCAAGGCGCGGCCGTTCGTGATCGAGCCGGAAGTGACCATCAACAACCAATGGTCCGACCGCTACACCGTGATCGAGGTCTCCGGCCTCGACCGCCCCGGCCTGCTCTACGAGCTGACCACCGCGATCTCGAAGCTCAATCTCAACATCGCCTCGGCCCATGTCGCGACCTTCGGCGAGCGCGCCCGCGACGTCTTCTACGTCACCGACCTCCTGGGCGCGCAAATCAACGCGCCGACGCGCCAGTCCGCAATCAAAAGCGCACTGACCCACGTGATGGCCGGCGACAAGGCGGTGCAGCCGGCGGCGTGAGGGCGGCGCGGCCCCTCAAATCTCCACCCCCTCGTGCCGCAGCAGCCAGCGCTTGCGCTCGAGGCCGCCGCCATACTTCACCAGCGAGCCATCGGCGCCGATCAGGCGGTGGCACGGCAGCACCACGCTGATCGGGTTGGAGCCGTTGGCATGGCCGACGGCGCGGATGGCCTTGGGCCGATCGATCCTTGCGGCCAGCGCGCCGTAGCTCATCGTGGTGCCGGCAGGGATCTTGGCAAGCGCGGTCCAGACCTTCTGCTGGAACGGCGTGCCGGCGATGCGCCACGCGATGGCCGAGAGCTGGCCGAGATCGCCTTTGAAATAACGCGACAGCGCAGTTCGCATCTCCGTCGGCGCAGGCTGGCCGCTCAGGTCCACCGCGCCGTAATGCAGGCGCAACAGCTCACGCATACGGTGCTCGTAGTCCTCCCAGTCGAGCCCGCGCAAGGCACCCCCGGCGTCGGTGACAAGCAAGGCAATCCCGATCGGCGTCATCAGGCGATCGAGACCGAAGCTTACAGACGGGTTGGTTGATCGAGCGGCCATTGCAACACCATTGCATCGAAACACGCCATCGCACTTGCCATGCCGGCCGTGCTAACGTCCACCCGAAAGCTGACGCTTTTGGGGGAGCTCAACTTTGATCCTGATCGCATTGTTCCTGACCTGAGGCTCTAAGGCGCAGCGTCGCGATCCTTGCGCCGCGCCCGCCCTTCCTGCACAATCTTCGGCAGCGATGGCGGCCGTTGCAATCAACGGAAAAAGACCATCGACCGAAAATTCCGTCAGGAGGAACAACCCAATATGAGCAATCGCAGAGCCTTCATAGCTGCCACGGCAGCGCTCGCCTTCGCGTTCTCCGCCAGCCAAGCCCTCGCCCAGAAGAAATACGACACCGGTGCGAGCGACACCGAGATCAAGATCGGCCAGACCGTGCCGTTCTCCGGCGCCTACTCCGTCTACGCCAATATCGGCAAGACCCAGGCCGCCTATTTCAAGATGATCAACGATCAGGGCGGCATCAACGGCCGCAAGATCAATCTGATCCAGTATGACGACGCCTATTCGCCGCCGAAGACGGTTGAGCAGGTGCGCAAGCTCGTCGAAGGCGACGAGGTGCTGTTCACCTTCCAGCTCATCGGCACCGCGGCCAATGCCGCCGTGCAAAAATATCTCAACGGCAAGAAGGTGCCGCAGTTGCTGGCCTCGACCGGCGCGGCGCGCTTCAATGATCCGCAGAACTATCCCTGGACCATTGCCTACAATCCCAACTACGTGTCCGAGGGACGGATCTACGCCAAGTACATTCTCGCCAATCACCCCAGCGCCAAGATCGGCGTGCTCTACCAGAACGACGACATGGGCCGCGACTATCTCGCCGGCCTCAAGAGCGGCCTCGGCGACAAGGCCGCCAGCATGATCGTCGGCGAAGTCTCCTACGAGGTCACCGATCCGACGGTGGATTCGCAGGTGGTCAAGCTGAAGTCGATGGGAGTCGATCTGTTCTATGACGCCTCGACGCCGAAATTCGCGGCGCAGGCCATCAAGAAGCTGGCCGATCTCGGCTGGACGCCGGTGCACATCCTCGACATCAATGCGAGCCCGGTGTCGGCGACACTGAAGCCGGCCGGTCTCGACATCTCCAAAGGGATTATCTCGACTAACTATGGCAAGGATCCAGGCGATCCGCAGTGGAAGGACGATGCGGGCGTGAAGGCTTTCTTCGCCTTCATGGACAAATATTTCCCCGAAGGCGACAAGCTCAACACCGTCAATACCTATGCCTATTCCGTTGCCGAGCTGCTGACGCAGGTGTTGAAGCAATGCGGCGACGACCTCACGCGCGAGAACGTCATGAAGCAGGTCGCCAGCATCAAGGGCTATACGCCGAGCCTGGCGCTGCCCGGCATCAAGATCAACACCGGGCCGACCGACTACCGCGTCAACAAGCAGATGCAGATGATGAAGTTCAACGGCGAGCGTTGGGAGCTGTTCGGACCGATCCTGGAGGATGCAGGTCCGGCGGGTTAGCGGTTATCGAATTCTGAAATGCGATCGGCGGCTTTGCGGCCGCCGATTTTTTTAGCTTCGCTGCGCAAATTAGCCGAGAGGCCAATCCATCACCGTCACCCTGAGGTGGCCGCTTCTTCAGCGGCCCTCGAAGGGCGGCGGCCCGGCTGGTAGCCGTGCAGAGGCATCGGGGCCGGGCATCCTTCGAGGCTCGCAAGAGCTCGCACCTCAGGATGACGGAGAGAGATCCCGATTGCTGGCGTCTACTTCGGCACCTCCCCGAAATTCTTCCCCACCGGCAGCACCGCGTGCCGGATCAGCCGTGAATCCTCCACCGCCGCTTGCCGGTGCTTCACCGCTTCGCGATAGACGGGATCGCGGATCATCTCGACGAAAGCGGCTACGCCTGGATATTCGGCGATGAAGCAATGGTCCCAGCGCTCGTCCTGCGGGCCGATCAGCATCAGCTCGAATTTGCCCTGCCAGACGATGCGGCCGCCGAGCCGCTCGAACACCGGGCCGCTCTCGCGGCCATAGGCCGCATAGGCTTCCGCGCCGCTCGCCTTGCGGCCGTCGGGATAGGCCGCTTCTTTCCGCAACCGCACCAGATTGAGCATGTGGACCGGGCCGGGGCGGTCGTTGTCCCGGAACTGCGCAAAAATCTCCTTGGTCGGATCGATATGGCCCATAAGTCCTCCTATGCGGGTCGCCTCTTGTTTGATGCGGGCGATCCTAGCTCTGCCGTCCGGCGAGCGGAACTGCGGCAGGCGAATGCCGCACCTCCTAATCGCGCGTTAACGTCGGGGTAACCGGGCCTTAAACAGCGACCGCTAGCGTGCGGCGGGGCGGGCTGACCGGGCGTTTTGCGTATGGGGTTGGGAAAGAAAAAGGGTGGGCGGAAGGAGCCGCTGTTCGGCTTGCCCGCAGCGCTCGCCGATCTGCGCCTGACGGCAGCGGACCGCATCCCCAACGCCGACGATAAGCCCAGGAAGTCAGCGAAGTCATCGGCCAAATGTCGAAGCAATGATGCCGGCGACGAGCCACCGCGCGAGCGCAAGGCGCAAGGCGGCCGCAGCGGCGCCAAGCGCCATTCGAAGTCGCGCGGCGGCTTCAGCCTCGGCCGCCTGGTGTATTGGGGCGCGGTGCTGAGCCTGTGGGGCGCGATCGCCGTGATCGGCGTCGTGATCTATGTCGGCGCCCATCTGCCGCCGATCCAGTCGCTCGAAATCCCAAAGCGTCCACCGACGATCCAGATCGTCGGCATCGACGGCAGCATGCTGGTCCAGCGCGGCGAGATGGCCGGCGCCAACGTCGCGCTGAAGGACCTGCCGCCTTACTTGCCAAAGGCGTTCATAGCCATCGAGGACCGCCGCTTCTATTCGCATTTCGGCATTGACCCGATCGGCATCCTGCGCGCCCTCGTCACCAACGTGCTCCATCGCGGCGTGTCGCAGGGCGGCTCGACGCTGACGCAGCAGCTCGCGAAAAACCTGTTCCTGACCCAGGAACGCACCATGCAGCGCAAGCTCCAGGAAGCGGAGCTCGCGATCTGGCTGGAGCGCAAGCATTCCAAGAACGAGATTTTGGAGCTCTATCTCAACCGCGTCTATTTCGGCTCGGGCGCCTATGGCGTCGAAGCCGCGGCACAGCGTTATTTCGGCAAGTCGGCGAAGAACGTCAATGTTGCCGAAGCTGCGATGCTCGCCGGCCTCGTCAAATCGCCCTCGCGGCTGGCGCCGAACCGCAACCCGGAAGGCGCCGAGCAGCGCGCAAAGATCGTGCTCACGGCGATGGCCGATGCAAAGTTCATCACCGAAGCGCAGGCGCAGGCCTCGATCGGCCATCCCTCCTACAACGTGAAGCCGGTCGGCGCCGGCACCGTGAACTACGTCGCCGACTGGATCGGCGAGGTCCTCGACGATCTCGTCGGCCAGATCGACCAGAGCATCACGGTCGAGACCACGATCGATCCGAAGCTGCAGAGCGTGGCGGAGGCCGCCATCATCGACGAGCTCGCGGCCAAGAGCGTTAAGTTCAACGTCAGCCAGGGCGCGCTGGTGGCGATGACGCCTGACGGCGCGGTGCGCGCCATGGTCGGCGGGCGCAATTATGCCGAGAGCCAGTACAACCGTGCGGTCACCGCCAAGCGCCAGCCGGGCTCCTCGTTCAAGCCGTTCGTCTATCTGACCGCGCTCGAGCAGGGACTGACGCCGGACACGGTCCGCCAGGACGCGCCGATCGAGGTCAAGGGCTGGAAGCCCGAGAACTACACCCATGAATATTTCGGCGCCGTGACGCTGACGCAGGCGCTGGCGATGTCGCTCAATACGGTCGCAATCCGCCTCGGTCTTGAGGTCGGGCCGAAGAACGTGGTGCGCACCGCGCACCGGCTCGGCATCTCCTCGAAACTCGAGCCCAACGCCTCGATCGCGCTCGGCACATCGGAGGTCTCGGTCGTCGAGCTGGTCGGCGCCTATGCGCCGTTCGCCAATGGCGGCTTCGCGGTGGCGCCGCATGTGGTGCGACGGATCAAGACGCTCGATGGCAAGCTGCTCTACATGCGCCAGGCGGACGAGCACAACCAGGTCATCGATCCGCGCTATGTCGGCATGATGAACACCATGATGCGGGAAACGCTGATCAACGGCACCGCCAAGAAAGCGGAGATTCCCGGCTGGCCGGCGGCGGGCAAGACCGGCACCAGCCAGGATTACCGCGACGCCTGGTTCATCGGCTACACCGCCAACCTCGTCACCGGCGTCTGGCTCGGCAATGACGACAACTCGCCGACCAGGAAGGCGACCGGCGGCGGCCTGCCCGTCGAAGTCTGGTCGCGCTTCATGCGCACGGCGCACGAGGGCGTGCCGGTGGCGGCCCTGCCGAGCGCACCAGGTGGCTGGGGTCTATCGAACCTCGCGCAGGCCGCATCGCAAGTGTCGCCGCCGACAGCGCCGCCCTCAGCTCCAGCAAGCAATGGCGGCAATCGCCCGTCCCCGGCGCGCGCCAATGCGCGGCCGGAAGCGGCGGCGGGGCTCGATGGCTGGCTGATGGACCGGCTGTTTGGCGGAAATCGCTAGGGTCGACCGGAGGTCCTGGTGACCTCAAAACAAAAACGCGAAAACAACCCCATGCACAGTAGCCGGTGGCATCCGGCGCGATGCGCGGCGGATTGTGCGAACTCATTGACGTGTCGGATCATTCGGTCGCCGTCGCGCGGGGGCGCGCCGACAGCATCGCCTTTGACGATTCAGCGCAATGAATGCGGCTGCAATGCACGCGCTCGGAACGTTTCGCGCGATGCCGCAAGCGTGCAATCCGCGGTTCCAAAGGGCAAGTCCTGCCCACAGCGGCAAGATTTACCGATGCCAAGGAGCCGCTGAGCGCCAAAACACCAATCTCTTCAAGCTTCCGCAATCGGCCCGGGATTTGCCCCTTAGATTGAGTCCGAAGACTCGGGTTTGATGGGAAGGAGCGCTCCATGATTTCGAGCCTATCCAGCGCGGCATCGACCTATCTGCGCCCGGCATCGACGTCCGCCGCGACATCCAGCGTCTTATCGGAAGTGCCGGCTGCGACCGACGCCGCGACCGGCAGCTCCGGGATTAAAGTCTCCCAACTCAAGCCGCTGCAAGGTGCCAAGGCGCTGCAAGGTGCCAAGCCGATATCGACGGCGGACAATCCCGTCCTGCGCGACCTCATGGCAACGAACTGGCTGACGACCCACGGCGCGAGCGCTAGTCAACCGGCCGTCTCGGACGATGCACCAGAGAATACCTATGCTCAGGTGAAGGTTGGCGGCAAGGTGGTCGCCACTCTGTACAATGGCGGGTCCTCGACGATGACCAACGAGGCGGCCGCAAAGATCGGCAAGCTGGAGGATCCTCCAGGTCTAGGCGGACCGGATCTGGCGCAGTGGCGGGCCGACAGATACGCGAAGCTGCTTGGTGGCACCGTTGAAAAAGCTTCCACCGCGATCACGCAATCGCAATGGACACCGCATCAAAGCAGTTCCGAGACCTATAGCCGCGATCAACTCGACGCGGCCTTCCAGGCGATGCTGGCCGAGAGCCAGAAGGCGGCGGCGCAGCGGCAATCGTCCTATCTCGCCTCGCGCACGCAGCCGGGGACAAGCGCGGATTTCAACGCGTGAGCAGCGCGCTATCGAGGTTCGATGCCGCCCCATTCTCCGCTGTCATTCCCCGCGAAGGCGGGGAATCCAGTACGCGGCGGCGCCTCGGCTTAACAATGACTGGCTCTGGAATACTGGGTCGCCCGGTCAAGCCGGACGACGACAGTGAGTGTTGGGCTGGCAGCAACGCCTAATCCGCAACGAGGATCAATCCTCGACCCCGTACCGGTGCAGATCGTTCCCGTACGTGTCGAGCCACTTCTTGGCGCGCTCCATCGACGGGCAGGCTTTTCCGCACACCCGCCAGAACCGCGCCGAGTGGTTCATCTCGACGAGATGGGCGACCTCGTGCGCGGCGAGGTAGTCGAGCACGTAGGGCGGCGCGAGGATCAGGCGCCAGGAGAATGACAGCGAGCCGGCCGAGGTGCATGAGCCCCAGCGGCTGGACTGATCGCGGATCGAGAGCCGCTTGACCTTGACGCCGAGCTCGGCGGCATAGGCCTCCGCCGAGCGCTGGAGATCGCCGCGCGCCGCACGCTTGAGGAAATCGCTGACGCGCCGGTCGACATGCTCGAGCCCGCCGGCGACGCAGAGAATGCGTTCACCGGAGTCCCGCACCTCGGTCCACACCGTGCCACGCGTGCCGGCGCGATGAACGATGCGATGGGGAACGCCGCGAAGCGGTATCAATGTGCCAGGCTGGAACGGCGCAGCCTTCGGCAAACGGCCGAGACGTGCCGCGATCCACGCACCGTGACGCTGTGCGAAATCCTTGGCTTCGGCGAGCGTTCCGCGCGGTGGGATGGTGAGGATGGCTTCGCGATCGCTCGGATGAATTCTGAGCGTGTAGCGGCGCGCGCGTCTGTGCCGGCGCAGCCGGATCGCAAAGAATTGCGATCCATGGGTGATCACGAGGGTCTTTGGTTCGTGGGGCCGACGATAGAGGAGCGCGCGAGTGGCCATGTCTGTCAGTCCGGGGGGCAGGAGGGCGCCCGGATTCTGCCATAACCGCCGCCAGGGAAAGCGCTCGGCGCAAAAACAAATCATTTGCCCAATATACAGGGGTCTGGCGTCCGGGAGACCCTACAGACTGGGGTTGGAACCCGATTTTTTCGCCTCCGCTTGACGCATGCGGCACTCCCAAGGAAGGAATTAAGATTCACTCCTATAAAACTACCTAAATACCGCGAATCTGGAGGGAACTCACCCCCGCCGGAACCTCCGCAGGGCATCGATTTTCAACGGGAAAGCCGAAAAACGCGTCTATTCGGCCGCGAGAGCCTGCAACGAGCTCGGATTCGCAGCCGAGACCATGAAGTCATGGATGCGCGGCACGATTTCCGACTTGAAGCGCGAGCCGTTGAACACGCCGTAATGTCCGACGCCCTTCTGGACGTAATGAACGCGGCGATGATCGGGGATCGAATTGCACAATGTGTGCGTTGCTTCGGTCTGACCGAGGCCGGAGATGTCGTCGTTCTCTCCTTCGACCGTCATCAGTGCGACGCGTGTGACCTTGGAAGGATCGACGCGTGTTCCACGATGCGTCATCTCGCCCTTGGGCAGCGAGTGCTTCACGAATACGGTGTCGACGGTTTGAAGGTAATACTCGGCGGAAAGGTCCATCACCGCGAGATATTCGTCATAAAAGTCGCGATGTTTGTCGACGAGATCGCCGTCACCCTTCACCAGATTGGCGAATAGCTGCTTGTGGGCGTCCATGTGCCGGTCGAGATTCATGCTGATGAAGCCGTTGAGCTGCAGGAATCCCGGGTAGACGTCGCGCATCATGCCCGGATGCGGGAACGGCACCTTGGTGATGACATGGTTGCGGAACCAGTCGATGCCGCGCTCCTGCGCAAGGTCGTTCACCCCGGTCGGATTGCGGCGGGTGTCGATCGGACCACCCATCAGCGTCATCGAGGTCGGCACGAAGGGATCGCGCTGCGCTTCCATGATCGAGACGGCAGCGACGACGGGCACGGAGGGCTGGCACACCGCCAGCACATGCGTGTTGCCGCCGAGGACGTGCAGCATCTCGATGACGTAGTCGATGTAGTCGTCGAGATCGAAGCGGCCGTCGCTGAGCGGGACCATGCGGGCATCGGCCCAGTCGGTGATGTAGACCTCATGCGCCGGCAGGAAAGCCTCGACGGTGCCGCGGAGCAGCGTCGCGTAGTGGCCGGACATCGGCGCGACGATCAGCACGCGCGGCTGCGGGCTGCGCAAGGGACGCGCGAACTTGCGATCGAAGTAGAGCAGCCTGCAGAACGGCTTTTCCCAGACCGAGCGGACCTCGACGGGGACGCGGATGCCGTTGACCTCGGTGTCGTTGAGGCCCCATTCCGGCTTGCCGTAGCGGCGCGTGGTGCGCTCGAACAATTCGCAGGCCGCGGCAACCGACTTGCCGACATCGGTGCGCGCCCAGGGATTGAGGGGATTCTGAAACAGGAGCTTGGTCGCGTCGGTGACGGCGCGCGCCGGATTGAGAGAGGCCTGCGCCATCTCGTACATCCAATACATCGGCGTCGTCAGGACCGGACTGCCTTCAGCCGCCAGGGGCGGCGCGCCGCCAAACTCACCAATAGGCATCGCTATATTCCTCTTCGCATCGCAGCATACTGACGAATGCGTAATATTGCGTCAATGCATGGTTCCGTACATCTACGTGGCCTGAACGGTAAAAACAGCCTGAATCCACGGGAAAGTGACGTTATTCGCCGCCCGAGAGCAGCGAGCCGTTCTTTTTGGCGCTGCGCAAAAGGGCAAGGAATGCCCCAAAAGATGCAACCAGCAGCACCGCATTGATGGCCAGCGCATCCAGCATCAGGTCAATGCGGAAGCTGTTCTCGATCAGCAACGCCCGCATCCCCTCGAACACGTAAGTCGGCGGCAGCACCCAGGCGACATATTGCAGCCAGATCGGCAGTACGCTGACGGGATAGTAGACGCAGGCGAGCGGCATGATCGCGAACATCAAGGTCCAGACGATGCTCTCGGCGCCAAGTCCGTTCCGCAGCACCAGCCCCGAGACGAAGATGCCGACAGCCCAGCTCGTGAAGATCAGATTGCAGAAGAATGCGATCAGCGGCAGGCCGAGGCCGTAGACGTTGAAGTGAAACAGGAACAGCGCGAGCAGCGTCATCGGGATCACGCCGATCGCGAGCCGGATCAGGCTCATGATCATCAGCGACAGCAGAAACTCGATCGGCTTCAACGGGCTCATCATCAGATTGCCGATGTTGCGCGCCCACATCTCCTCCAGAAACGAGATGGAGAAGCCGAGCTGGCCGCGGAACAGGATGTCCCAGAGGATGACGGCGCCGATCAGGGTGCCGCCGGCGCGCGCAAAGAAGTTTGCATTCTGCGCGATATAAAGCTGAAGAAAGCCCCAGGTGATGACTTGCAGCGCCGGCCAATACAGCAGCTCGAGCAGCCGCGGCCAGGACGATTGCAGCAGGTACCAATAGCGCAGGATCATCGCGCCGATGCGCTGCATGGATAGGCCGCGGTGGAGAGAAAGCCCGCTCATTGTGGCACCGCGTAGCCCGGCCGCAACCAGTAGCCCGGATGGAGCGTAGCGCAATCCGGGACCAGTCTATCCAGACGCGAGAACCCCGGATTACGCTTCGCTCCATCCAGGCTACGGCTACGGCCGAAACATGAGGGCTCGCTCATCGCGCCACCTCCCGCGCACCGTTCACCCGGCCGCGCGCGACGTCCAGGAATACTTCCTCCAGCGTGGTGCGGTTGTAGCGGGCCATGATGGCGCCCGGCGTGTCGTCGTCCTCGATGCGGCCGCGCTTCATGATGATGACGCGGTCGCACAGCCGCTCGACCTCGAGCATGTTGTGCGAGGCCAAAAGGATGGTAGCGTTGTTGTCCCGGCGATAGCGCTCCAGATGCGCCCGCACCCAGTCGGCCGTATCAGGGTCGAGCGATGCGGTCGGCTCGTCCAGCAGGAGCAGCTCGGGCCGGTTGATCAGCGCTTTGGCCAGCGCGACGCGGGTCTTCTGCCCGGCGGAGAGCTTGCCGTTGGCGCGGTCGATGAAATCAGTGAGATCGAGATCGTCGGCCAGCTCTGCGATGCGGCCGGAGAGATGCTTCACCGCATAGAGCTTGCCGAACACGGTGAGATTCTGCCGCACCGTGAGCCGCATCGGCATGTCGACATAGGGGCTCTCGAAATTCATCCGCCCCAGCACCGCCGCGCTCTCCTCGGGCATCCGATGTCCGAGGACCCTGACCCGGCCGGAGGTCGGCAGCACCAGGCCCATGATCATCGCGATCGTCGTGGTCTTGCCGGCGCCGTTGCCGCCCAGAAGCCCGGTGATGCTGCCGCGCGGCAGTGAAAAGGAGATGTCGTCAACCGCCCGGGTCTGCTTGTAGACCTTGACGAGGCGGTCGACCTCGATCGCCGCGGACGAAATGGCATCCGCGACAGTCGGCCGACTTGAAGCATTGGCATTCCCGGTCATGCTGGAGGCGTTCTTCCGCCATTGCACGGTGAAGCGCAAGGCTTGATGCAAAGACTTGATGTAAGAGGCTTGTAGCCAGACTGAAAGTGTGAACCAGCGTGTTTGTGACCGGACCCGCGCATCGCTAGATTGACCGAAATGACCGAGACCGCCGATACCGACTTTCACCACGCGCAGCGACATATCCGCCTCGACACGATCCTGCGGTTGCGCTGGCTCGCGGTGCTGGGCCAGCTCGCCGCGATCTTCATCGTGGCGCAGGGGCTCGAGTTCGATGTCGAGATCGTCCCCTGTGTCAGCATCATCGCCGTGTCGGCGGCGCTCAATCTGGCTCTGCAAACCGCGGCCAATCCGATGCAGCGGCTCGAGCCGATCCAGGCGGCGGGACTGCTTGCGCTGAACATCGTGGAACTGGCCGGGCTCTTGTTCTTCACCGGCGGACTGCAAAACCCGTTCTCGTTCCTGTTCCTCGCACCCGTGCTGATCTCGGCGACCGCGCTGCCCGCGCGCGTCACCTTCGGCCTCGGCCTGCTGGCCGTGGCCTGCGCCTCGATCCTGTTCTTCTTCCATCTGCCGCTGCCCTGGGATTCCGACGATCCGCTGGTGCTGCCGCCGATCTATCTCGTCGGCATCTGGCTCTCGATCGTGCTGGCGATCGGCGTCACCAGCCTCTACTCCTTTCAGGTGACCGAAGAGGCGCGCAAGCTTGCGGACGCGCTGGCCGCGACCGAACTGGTGCTGACGCGCGAGCAGCATCTGACCCAGCTTGACGGATTGGCCGCCGCCGCAGCGCACGAGCTCGGCACGCCGCTCGCGACCATCTTCCTGATCTCGCGCGAGCTGGAAAAGACGGTGAAGGAGCCGGTCTTTGCTGCCGACCTGAAAACCTTGCGCGAGCAGACGCAGCGCTGCCGCGACATATTGAGCAAGATCACCCAGCTCTCCTCAACCGGCGCGCCGTTTGATCGCATGAAGCTGTCAGAGTTGATCGAGGAGGTGGTGGAGCCGCACCGCGATTTCGGCGTCGATATCAAGGTGCGGATCGCGGTGGCCGCCTTCGCCGAGCCGGTCGGCTCGCGCAATCCGGCGATCCTCTATGGCGTCGGCAACATCATCGAGAACGCGGTCGATTTCGCGCGCACCACTGTCGAGGTGAACGCCTGGTGGAACAATGACACCATCGAGCTTGTGATCTCCGACGATGGGCCCGGCATTCCGCCCGACCTCTTGAACCGGATCGGCGAGCCCTACCTGTCGCGACGGCGCAGCCAGGACGAAGGCGGCGGCCACGGGCTCGGCGTGTTCATCGCGCGCACTTTGCTGGAACGCACCGGCGCCAAGGTCTCGTTTACCAATCGGACCTTTCCGGACCACGGTGCCGTGGTCCAGATCACCTGGCCGAGAGAGCGTTTTGAGGCTATCGAGACGCTCGAAGAAACAATAGGATAGGCGCGACCTTGCGTCGCATAGCAGGGCCGACCGACTATCGGTGGCCTTGGCACCGCCCGATTGCGACGCCATATGTGGATGCGCTGGAGAGAGGACGAAACCTTGAACGCCATCGCCGAACTGAACGAACAGTCCGACCGCTCGCTTCTCATCGTGGAGGACGACAAGCCGTTTCTGGAGCGGCTGTCGCGTGCAATGGAAACCCGCGGCTTCGCGGTGACATCGTGTGACACCGTTTCGGATGGTCTCGCACAGATCGGCAAGGCGGCGCCTGCGTTCGCCGTGGTGGATCTGCGGCTCGGCGACGGCAATGGTCTCGACGTCGTCTCAGCGCTGAAGAAGAAGCGCCCCGAAGCCCGCGCGATCGTGCTGACCGGCTATGGCAACATCGCCACCGCCGTGACCGCAGTGAAGATGGGTGCGATCGATTATCTGTCGAAGCCCGCGGATGCCGACGACGTCGTTGCTGCTCTGCTCTCGACCAGCTCGGACAAATCCGATCTGCCGACCAACCCGATGTCCGCCGACCGCGTGCGTTGGGAGCACATCCAGCGCATCTACGAGATGTGCAACCGCAACGTCTCGGAGACGGCGCGCAGGCTCAACATGCACCGGCGGACCTTGCAGCGCATTCTGGCCAAGCGCGCGCCGAGGTAATCGCGCCCCTCGTAGGGTGGGCAAAGGCGCAAAGCGCCGTGCCCACCATTTCGGTTTCAATCTTGAACGGCTTGAACGGTGGGCACGCTTCGCTTTGCCCACCCTACGGCGTCTGCGCTCGCCGAGCCGCTACTCCCAAAAATCCGCGTGGCCCTGCGGATCGACCAGACGGTTGATCCGCAAAGCCGCCGCCATCGCGAACCGCACCGTCATCTGCTTGCGCGTCGGCGCGGGGAGCTTGTGCTCGGGCGCCTCGCAGTGCAGATGCGCGCCATAGGCATCCGCGATGATCAGGCCGGTGTCTTCAGGAAAGATCTCGCACGGCAGATCCTGCGTGAAGGCGAAAAACAGCCGGTCGCAATGGGCGCGGTATTCGTGCCATTTCTGGTCGGCGCGCAGATCCTCGACCGATGACTTGATCTCGACGATCCAGATCTCGCCGCGCTCATTCAGCGCCACCAGATCGGCGCGCCGGCCCGACGGCAGCGGCAATTCGCTGATGCAGCAGAAGCCGAGCGAGCGCAGCAGCCGCGCCGTGCCGCGCGCGATCGCCAGCGCCGTCTCGGACTGACGGCGGTCCGGCGGCGGCACGAGGGCGATGTTGCGGGCGGTGCTGTCCATGATGGCAGGTTAGCCGATTCCGTTGGGTGCGGACACCGTCTGATGGAGGCAAGCTGCGGCCTCATTTTCCGCTGTCGTCCCGGACAAGCGTCAGCGCAGATCCGGGACCCATCACCACAGGACGGAGTTTGGCAAAGACCCGTCGTTCGGTACTCCTACATACCGCAACCGATCGATTCCGCGGTATGGGTCCCGGATCTGCGCTCCGCTCGGGGCAACGCTACGCATTGCGATGAGCTGCGCTTGTCCGGGACGACATCGGTGCGGGAACCTCCCCTCCCCCCGACACTTATCACGCAGCCGCCGCACCTCGGCGGAGCATCGAGGCTGCGGCGCATGATCGACGATCTCTGGTACAAGAACGGCGTGATCTACTGCCTGTCGGTCGGCAGCTATATGGACGCCAACAGCGACGGCATCGGCGATTTCAACGGGTTGCTGCGCCGGCTCGACTACCTGCATGGCCTCGGCATCACGGCGATCTGGCTGATGCCGTTCCAGACCTCGCCGGGCCGCGACGACGGCTACGACGTCGCGGACTATTACAGCGTCGATGCCCGCTACGGCACGCTCGGCGATTTCGTCGAGTTCACCCAGGGCTGCAAGCAGCGCGGCATCCGCGTCATCATCGACCTCGTCGTCAACCACACCTCCGACCAGCATCACTGGTTCAAGGAGGCGCGGCGCTCGAAGGATTCGCCTTATCGCGATTGGTATGTGTGGTCCGACAAGAAGCCCGCCAACGCCAACCAGGGCATGGTGTTTCCGGGCGTTCAGAAGTCGACCTGGACGCGCGACGAGGAAGCGGGCGCCTGGTACTTCCACCGCTTCTACGATTTCCAGCCCGATCTCAACACCTCGAACCCGCACGTGCAGGCCGAGATCCTGAAGATCATCGGTTTCTGGATCCAGCTCGGGGTCTCCGGCTTCCGCATGGATGCCGTGCCGTTCGTGATCGCGACCAAGGGCGCCAAAGTCAAAAAGCCGGTCGAGCAGTACGACATGCTGCGTATGTTCCGCGAATTCATGCAATGGCGTCAGGGCGACGCCATCATCCTCGCCGAAGCCAACGTGCTGCCGAAGACGGACATGGAATATTTCGGCCGCGACGCCGACCGCATGCACATGATGTTCAACTTTCAGGTGAACCAGCATCTGTTCTATGCGCTGGCTTCCGGCGACTCGCGGCCGCTGGCGAAGGCACTGAAGGCGACCAAGCCGCGGCCGGCCACCGCGCAATGGGGCCTGTTCCTGCGCAATCACGACGAACTCGATCTCGGCCGCCTGACCAAGACGCAGCGCGACCTCGTCTTCAAGTGCTTCGGCCCCGACAAGGACATGCAGCTGTACGACCGCGGCATCCGCCGCCGCCTCGCGCCGATGCTGGGCGGCGATCGCCGTCGGCTCGAGCTCGCCTACAGTTTGATGTGCACGCTGCCGGGCACGCCCGTCATCCGCTACGGCGACGAGATCGCGATGGGCGACGATCTCTCGCTGCCGGAGCGCAATTGCGCGCGCACGCCGATGCAATGGTCGACCGAGCCGCATGGCGGCTTCACCAAGAGCGGCAAGCCGGCGTGCCCGGTCATCGACAAGGGGCCTTACGGCTTCGAGCACGTTAACGTCGCGACACAGCGGCGCGATCCCAACTCCATGCTGAACTGGACCGAGCGTATCGTCCGCATGCGCAAGGAGGTGCCGGAGATCGGCTGGGGCGATTTCGCGATCATTCCGACGCCCGATCCCGCGGTGTTCATCATGCGTTACGACTGGCGCAACAATTCCGTGCTGTTCGTGCACAATCTGAATGAGAAGCCGCGCGAGATCGCGTTCTCGGCGGGGCAGCCTGGCGACGCCGGCAAGCACCTGATCAACCTGCTCGCGGAAGATCATAGCCACGCCAACAAGCGCGGCCAGCATCGCATCGTGCTGGAGCCCTATGGGTATCGCTGGTACCGCGTCGGCGGGCTGGATTATCTGTTGAAGCGAAGTGACATCGACGAGAAAACGGTGCGGGGCAACGCGCATCCGGGTTAGCTGCATCCCCACACTCCGCTGTCGTCCCGGACAAGCGCGCCTCAAACGCGCGTAGATCCGGGACGACGGCTAGGACGGCATTACCACCACACCCTCATTGCCGCGCAGATCCAGCACGCCTTCCAGCCGCTCACCCTCGCGATCCAGAAACGTCGACAGCAAGATCTCGCTGCCGAAACGGAGCTCGCTGGTAGTCACGGCGACCGGGCCGGATCCGAGATTGAGCACGACGATCACCGCCCTGCCCTCGGCCTCGCGGCGATAGACCAGCAGATCGCCTTGCGCGGCGATCGGATGATAGTCGCCTGCGACCAGCGCCGGAGAGGCCTTCCGCAGCGCGATCAGGCGCTTGTACAAGCTGAGGATCGAACGCGAATCGGCTTCCAGATTGACCACGTTCTCATGGATATGATCCTCGGGCAGCGGCAGCCACGGCCTGACGTCCGAGAAGCCCGCGAAGCCGGATGAATCCCATTGCATCGGCGTGCGACAGCCGTCGCGGCCGACACCGATGCCGGGCACGTTCTTCTCGAAGGGATCGCGCACGTCCTCGGGCGCAATCGCGACCTGGTGCATGCCGATCTCGTCGCCGTAATAGAGCGTCGGTGTGCCGCGCAGCGTCAGCAGCAGCATGGCGGCGACGCGGGCCTGCTCCGGCCCGACGCGGCTTGCGACGCGCGGGCGATCGTGATTGCTAAGCACCCAGTTCGGCCAGGCGCCTTTCGGCAGCGCCTTCTCGTAATCCTCGACGATCTTCTCGATCGAGCGCGCGCTCCAGAAGGTCGAGAGCAGCGCGAAGTTGAACGGCATCTGCGCGCCGGTGAGATCGTTGCCATAATAGGCCATGAGCCGGTGCAGCGGCAGATAGATTTCGCCGATCAGCACGCGGGCGCGATACGCATCCGTGACGCGCCGCATCTCGGCGATGACGTCGTGCACCTCCGCCTGGTCGGTGGAATATTGCGTCAGGATCTTCTCGTTCGGCGGCCGGCCTTCGACATAATGCGGGTTTGGCGGATTGTCGCGGAATTCGTCGTCCTTGATCAGATGCCAGATCACGTCGACGCGAAAGCCGTCGACGCCTTTCTCCAGCCAGAACCGCATCACGTCGTAGATCGCGGCGCGAACTTGCGGATTGCGCCAGTTGAGGTCCGGCTGCTGGGCGAGGAAGGCGTGGTAGTAATATTGACCCGTCGTCTCGTCGAACTGCCACGCGCTGCC
Source organism: Bradyrhizobium sp. 139 (assembly GCF_023074175.1). Taxonomy (GTDB): domain Bacteria; phylum Pseudomonadota; class Alphaproteobacteria; order Rhizobiales; family Xanthobacteraceae; genus Bradyrhizobium. The sequence continues at coordinate 33,571 of NZ_JADPKS010000091.1, read as the reverse complement.
GCCGAACTCGGACAGCCAGTTGTTCGGCACGCCGCCATCGGGCGCCGGATCGCGCCAGATGTACCAGTCGCGTTTGGGATTGTCGCGCGAGGATCGGCTCTCGACGAACCAGGGATGCTGGTCGGAGGTGTGGTTGGGCACGAGATCGAGGATCAGCTTCAGGCCGTTGTCATGGGCGGCCGCGAGCAGCGCATCGAAATCCGCCATCGTGCCGAACAGCGGCTCGATGCCGGTGTAGTCGGAAATGTCGTAGCCGAAATCGGCCATCGGCGAGGGAAAGATCGGCGACAGCCAGATGGCGTCGACGCCAAGCGATTTCACGTAAGGCAGCCGCCGCAAAATGCCGGCGAGATCGCCAACGCCGTCGCCATCCGCGTCCTGAAAGGAACGCGGGTAGATCTGATAGAAGATGCCGTCGCGCCACCAATTGTCGCCGCTCTGAGCCATGCGGAAACCCCATCCAGAAATCTGCTTCTCGCGCGAGAGAACGCGGGAGCAACGTCCCGGTTCAAATCAGCAGGCCAATTGGGACGGCCGTGTGCCGATCGGTGCGGCTGTTCCCGGGCTGGCCCACGAATCTTTTGCTTGGCGGCATGGCAAAAATCAGCATTGTGAGGCCATGACCGAGCAAAACGACACCCACCCGTCCGAACAAGCCAAGGCCGGCGCGATCATCGTTCCCGTGACGCTGTTCGAGCAGAACTGCACCATCATCTGGGATGAACCTTCTAAGAAGGCTGTGGTGATCGACCCCGGCGGCGACGTGCCGAAGATTCTGGACGCGATCAAGCAGACCGGCGTCACCGTGGAGAAGATCTGGCTGACGCACGGCCATATCGACCATGTCGGCGGCGCGGCCGAATTGCGCGATGCGCTGAAGGTGCCGATCGAGGGCCCGCATCTCGCCGACAAGTTCCTGCTCGACAACGTGGTCGAGAGCGGCGCGCGCTTCGGCATGACCGGCGGGCGCAATTTCGCGCCGGACCGCTGGCTCGACGAAGGCGATGCCGTGTCGATCGGCGGCTTGCAGTTCGACATTTTCCACTGCCCCGGCCACTCGCCCGGCAGCGTGGTCTTCTTCAACAAAGACTTGCGTTTCGCCCATGTCGGCGACGTCCTGTTCGCGGGCTCGGTCGGCCGCACCGATTTGCCCGGCGGCAGTCACGCGACGCTGATCAACTCGATCAAGACCAAGCTGCTGCCGCTCGGGGACGATGTCGGCTTCATCTGCGGCCATGGTGCCGGCTCGAGCATCGGCCAGGAGCGGATGACCAATCCGTTCATCACCGGCGAGATGTGAGCTTTACTCGGCGGCGTCCGCCAGCGGCGGCGCCTCACCGAGATGACGGTCGCCCCATTCACGGATCGCGGCGACGACCGGCACAAAGCTCTTGCCCTTGCGGGTCAGACGATATTCGACCTTGGGCGGCACCTCGCCGAAATCCTTGCGGTCGATCAGGCCGCTCTGCGTCAGCGCCTTCAATTCGCGGCTGAGCACGCGCGGGGTGATCTCGGCGCTGCCCTCCGTGCCGCGCAGCAGGCCGCTGCGGATCTCGCCGTAGCGGCGCGGACCGTCCTTGAGGTCCCAGACGATGCGGAGCTTGTACTTGCCGCTGATCATTTTTTGAAAAGCCGCGACCGGGCAGGTGCGAGCTGCGGTTGCCTTTGCCCTTTCCTTGGCCATGTCGTCTCCTCCACGTTGGAGAAGATGATAGGAGCGGCGGCGAAAAAGTCCATACTATCAATTTTGTCCATACTTGCAGGATCGCGCGCAAGCCGCAGATGATGACGCACATGATGAACAGGGAGCGTCACATGAAGCACTTCATGATCAGATACGAATTCAGGAACGGTACGACGGAAGCCTGGCACCAGGAGATCGGCCGCTTCGTCAAGGCGATCGACGGCGATCCGGAGCTGAAGGGGCGGATCGGCTACCGTGTCCTGAAGAACCGCGACGACGGCAGCTATTTCCACCTTGCCAGCGTCGCCGATGATGCCGCGCAAAAAGCGCTGCAATCGCGCGACTTCTTCAAGGCCTATCAGGAGGTGACGCGGAAGGTCGCCGGCGGCGAGGTGACGGCGACCCCGATCGAGTGGGTCGATCAGACCACGTAGCTTTGAGGGCCGGGGCGACAGCGCCGCCACAAACTCAGCTGTCGTCCCGGACAAGCGCAAGCGCGGATCCGGGATCCATAACCACAGGAAGTCGTGGTTGCGGAGATTCGGCGTTGAGCTTTCGCGCCTAACTTTGTCCTGGGAGTATGGGTCCCGGATCGGCGCGCGCTTGGGGCGCGCTTGCCCGGGACGACACTACTTCATCAATCCCGCGGCGGTCAGCGCGCGCGTGATGATCTGGCCGAGATCGAAGCCGCGAGCCTCCTCGCGCTTCGGCCCGGCCGGCTGCTCGGCGACGGCCGCGCGGATCGAGCGGGCGAGATGCGGCGCGGGTGAAAGCGCCGGCTTCGTCGTCGCAGGCTTGGCCTCGACCTTCTTCCCGGCCGCGTCGGGAATCCAGCCGGTGAGGCCGAAGAACTTCGCGATATGATACGACGAGGAGATGCCGGCCTCGATTAGGAACGTGCCTTCCATGCCGTAGCGCTGATCGCTGTCGGCGAGGCCGAGCGGCATGCCATGCGCCATGTCGGTGATGGCATAGGACTCGACCAGGGTTTCGCCGTCCTTGTTCCACCAGGCCTGGCGCGGATAGCCATCGACATTGGTCTCCGCCATCGGCGCGGCCGGCAGATCGTGCAAATCGAGCCACTGCTTGACGATCTCGTTGGCATTGCCGGGATTGACGGTGCGATCGGCGCTGCCATGCCACACCGACATCTTCGGCCACGGCCCGCGATGATTCGAGGCGCGCCGCACGAAATCGCCGAGCTCGCGCTCCGGCCGCGCCGGCGAATGGAACATGCCGTCCAGGGCTTCGCGCAGGTTCGAGGCGATGCCATAGGGCAATCCGGCGATCACCGCGCCGGCCGCGAAGACTTCGGGATAGGTCGCGAGCATCACCGACGTCATGCCGCCGCCGGCGGAAAGACCGGTGATGAAGATGCGCCTGGGATCAATCCGGTGCGCCTCGGCCATATGCGCGATCATTTCGCGGATCGACTGCGCCTCGCCGCTGTCCCGCGCAGTGTCTTCCGGATTGAACCAGTTGAAGCAGGTGTTGCTGTTGTTGATGCGCTGCTGCTCGGGCATCACCAGCGCGAATCCGTAATGCCTCGCGAGCGTCGACCATCCCGCGCCGAGATCGTAAGCAGCTGCGGTCTGGCCGCAGCCATGCAGCACGACGACGAGCGCGCGCGGATTCTGGAGTTGCGCCGGCACGAATGCGAACATGCGCAGATTGCCGGGATTGCTGCCGAAGCTCGTCACTTCTTCCAACGGGCTGGATGAATCGGCGCTCTGGCCCAACTCGGCAAAGCGCAGACCGCCCAGCCTTGGCAGACGTCTCAAAAGTTCGACATTTCTGGCAAGCGACACGGCAACTCCTGCTGGGGGAAACTTCCAACGTCCACCCAAACCAAATAGTTGCTGCGGTGCAAAATAAAAAGGCCGTGTGCTGTCGATCCGCGCGGAAACACGGGAAAACCGCAGGAATCCGCATGTATTCACCGCAATGCTTCAACTTCGTGCAGATGCGCGGCGCATCCACGCCAGAAATGCGGCGCAGATCATGATCAACGTCGCAAACATGGCGAGCGAGGCGACGAATCCTGCGCGCGCTGATTGCAACGCCTCAATGATGAAGAACGCCGCGCCGATTGCGGCCACTCCGGCCGCATTTCCGATCTGCGCAGTGGTGCCGTACATGCCGGAGGCTGAGCCTGCGGCAACCGGCTTCACCGTCGAAAGCACGGCACCGGAGAGCGGCGCCATCACCAGCCCCTGGCCGTAGCCGAAGATGATCATGGTGAGCGCGAGCTCAATCGGCGTCGGCGTATCGATCCAGCCCGCAACAAACGCGAGCGCGACAAGACCGGCGATCTGGAGCGCGCAGCCTTCGATCAACACCTTGTTGCCGCGATGCCTCGCCCGCGCGCCGCTGTGGCGCGAGGCGACGACAAAGGCGAGCGCAAGCGGAATAAAGGCGATGCCGGCCAAGAGCGGTGGGATCTTCAGGGCCCGCTGCATGAATAGCGTCATGACCAGATAGAACGAGAGGTTGGCGGCGAAGAAGAAGAACGCCGCGCCGAGCCCGCGCAGGAAGGCTGCGTCGGACAGCAGCGTCAGATCGATCAGCGGCATGCCGCCGCCGCGCGCCACCGCATGCTCGAGCTTCAAAAACGCAACAAGGACCACACAGCCGATCGCCATCACCGCCCACAGCCAAGGCGCCCAGCCGACATCGTGACCGAACAGCAGCGGCCCGATCAGGCAAAGCAGTCCGGCGAACAGGACCATGCTGCCCCTGATGTCGAGCCGCGTTCCGGCCCGGCGCGGCACCGACGGCATGATGCGCCAGGCGGCTGCCGCAATAACGAGCCCGCATGGCACGTTGACGAAGAACACCGAACGCCAGCCGGTGCCGCCGAGGTCGACCGTGACCAGGAGACCACCGAGCAGGAAGCCCGCGGCCCCCGCAAGCCCGAGCACAATGCCGTAGATGGCGAAAGCGCGGCTGCGCGAGTCGTCGGTGAACAGCAGATGCAGCGTCGCCAGCACCTGCGGCACCATCAGCGCCGCGGTCGCGCCCTGCGCCAGCCGCGCGATGATCAGCTCCGCGCCGGATTGCGCGAGGCCGCACCACAGCGACGCCAGGGTGAAGCCGAGCACGCCGGCCAGGAACACATTCCTGGTGCCATGGATGTCGCCAAGGCGGCCGCCGGTGACGACCAGCGTGGCATAGCCGATCAAATAGATCGCGATGACGGATTCGATCTGCGCCGACGACGCGTGCAGATCGACGGCGATGGTGGGGATGGCGACATTCACGACGAAGGCGTCGACGCCGAACATGAACTGGGCGGCAACGACGATCCCTAGCACCCACCAGCGCCGGGACGCATCGATTTGCTTTGTGACGGTTTGATGCATCGGCGCGCGAGCCTTCGAATTTCGCCGCCGATAGTCGCAAACCCTAGGCGGTGCCGCGATTACCTCAGAGGTAGGACTCGCGCTCTTTGCCTCTCCGCCAAGAACGGAGCGAGGGAGAAGAGGCGCCTCATTGCATGCCTGCATTCCGCCGCACGGGACATCGTGCGATTGCGTTCGCTCTTCCCAGCACGTAGCTTCGCAGCCTCAACAAACAAGAAATCGAGCCGGAGTGAACGCCATGGCGCGCCTGAAATTCGGAGCCTTCCTTGCCCCGCATCATCCGATCGGGGAGCATCCGATGCTCCAGTTCCGGCGCGATCTCGACCTCGTCGAGCAGCTCGACGCGCTCGGCTATGACGAGTTCTGGTGCGGCGAGCACCATTCCTCCGGCTGGGAGATGATCGCCTCGCCCGAGATGTTTCTGGCGGCGGCCGGCGAACGCACCAAGCGCATCAAGCTCGGCACCGGCGTGGTGTCGCTGCCCTATCATCATCCCTACAACGTCGCGCAGCGCATGGTGCAGCTCGATCACATGACCGGCGGCCGCGCCATTTTCGGGTCCGGTCCCGGCGCGCTTGCGTCGGACGCGCACACGCTCGGCATCGACCCGATGACTCAGCGCGACCGCCAGGACGAGGCCATCGGCGTGATCCGCCGTCTCTTCAATGGCGAGCGCATCACCGCCAGGAGCGACTGGTTCACGATGAACGACGCCGCGCTCCAGATCCTGCCGTTGCAGGAGGAGATGCCGTTCGTGGTGGCGTCGCAGATCTCGCCCTCCGGCATGACGCTCGCCGGCAAATACGGCATCGGCATCATCTCGCTGGGCTCGATGACGACGCAGGGATTGATGTCGCTGCAACAGCAATGGCAGTTCGCCGAGGATGCCGCCAAGAAGCACGGCACAAAAGTGGATCGGGCGAACTGGCGCGTGCTGCTGACCTGGCACCTCGCCGAGACCCGCGAGCAGGCGCGCCGCGAAGCCGGCGCCGGCCTGATGCGCTGGCACAACGAATATAATGTCGGCACGCTGCAGCGGCCGGGCCTGACCGCGTTCGCCTCGCCTGATGAGGCCGTGGACAAGACCGCCTTCGTCGACGGCGCCGCGTCTGTCATCGGCACCCCGGACGATCTGGTCAAAATGATCAAGAACGTGATGCAGGTGTCCGGCGGCGTCGGCGCCGTCATCGGCTTCGTGCACGACTGGGCCAATCCGGAGAACACGCGCCGGAGCTGGGATCTGGTCGCGCGCTACGTCGTGCCGGAGATCAACGGCTACATCGACGGCCTGCGCAAGTCGCAAAAATTCGTGATCGAGAACCGTGCGATCTTCGATCGCGCCGGTCAGGCCGTGATGGCCAAGATCATGGAGAACGAGAAGGCTGCCGAGGCGCTCAAGGTGACCGGCGTCGGCCGCGTCGCCATTCCCGCCGTCAATGCCCCGGATTTGCAGAAGGAAGCGGCGAAGCGGTAGGCTCAGGGCCCGACCTCAGTGAACGCCTCGTCCTTCGAGACGACCGCTGCGCGGTCTCCTCAGGATGAGGCTAGGCGGCTTCGGTGTCTGTTGAAACTGCTGCCGCAAACCTCATCCTCATCCTGAGGGCCTGCCAAAGGCGGGCGTCTCGAAGGATGGCCGCAGCGAAGCACCGCCGCGCCAGCGGACCCGGATTGTGTTATGTTGGATTAGCCAACCGGAGCAATCGTCATGTCGATGCAGAATGTCGCCGCCCCTGCGCTCGGTTTCACCGCGCCCAAGCGCAACGAGCTGACGCACATCCCCGGCGACGAGGGCTGGCCGATCATCGGCAAGACGTTTCAGGTGCTCGCCGACCCCAAGGGTCATATCGAGGCGAATGGCGCCAAATACGGCCCGGTCTACCGCACCCATGTTTTCGGCGAGACCAACGTCGTGCTGCTCGGCCCCGAGGCCAACGAACTCGTGATGTTCGACCAGCAAAAACTGTTCTCCTCGACGCACGGCTGGAACAAGGTGCTCGGCCTGCTGTTTCCGCGCGGATTGATGCTGCTCGATTTCGACGAGCACCGCCTGCATCGCAAGGCGCTGTCGGTCGCGTTCAAGTCAGGACCGATGAAATCCTATCTCAGCGATCTCGACAGCGGCATCGCCGCGCGCGTCGCGCAGTGGAAGGCCAGGCCCGGCGAGATGCAGCTTTATCCGGCAATGAAGCAGCTCACGCTCGACCTTGCCGCCGTGTCCTTCCTCGGTGCCGATATCGGGCCGGAGGTCGACGAGATCAACCGCGCTTTCGTCGATATGGTCGCGGCTGCCGTCGCTCCGATCCGCCGACCGCTGCCGGGCACGCAGATGGCGGCCGGCGTCAGCGGGCGCAAGCGCATCGTCGCCTATTTCCGCGAGCAGATTCCGCTGCGACGCGGCAATCACGGCGGCGATGATCTGTTCTCCCAGCTCTGCCGCGCCACACATGAAGATGGCGCCCTGCTTTCCGAACAGGACATCATCGACCACATGAGCTTTTTGATGATGGCGGCGCACGACACGCTGACCTCGTCGCTGACGTCCTTCGTCGGCGAGCTCGCCGCAAATCCGGATTGGCAGAGCAGGCTGCGCGCCGAGGTTCTGGCGCTCGGGCTCGCTCCGGATGCGCCGAGCAGCTTCGACGATCTCGAGAAGATGCCGCTGTCGGAGATGGCGTTCAAGGAAGCGTTGCGGATCAAGCCGCCGGTGCCGTCGATGCCGCGACGTGCGATGCGCGATTTCACCTTCAAGGGATTTACGATTCCCGCCGGCACCGCGGTCGGCGTCAATCCGCTCTATACGCACCACATGAAGGACATCTGGCCGGAGCCGGATCGCTTCGATCCCTTGCGCTTCACCGAGGACGCCCAGCGCAACAGGCATCGTTTCGCCTGGGTGCCGTTCGGCGGCGGCGCGCATATGTGCCTCGGCCTGCACTTTGCCTACATGCAGGCAAAGTGCTTCGCGCGGCACTTCTTGCAGAACATCGAGGTGTCGCTGGAGCCGGGCTACAAGCTGGACTGGCAGATGTGGCCGATTCCGAAGCCGCGGGATGGCTTGCGGGTGACGGTGAAGGCGGTGTAGCGCTCCACTCTCGTATCCCGGACGCGCGAAGCGCGAGCCGGGACCCAGAATCGTGAGATGCGTTTAGTGTGAGAGATGGGCCCCGGCTCTGCGGCGCACCGCTGAAGTAGCGCTGCGCCGCGTCCGGGGCACGAGACCTACCCGGTCCCCTGATCGAACGCCTTGCGCAAGGCCACATAGCCCTGCTGCTGCTGGCTCCAGTTGCGGCCGCCGGTGATGGCGCCGTCGATGACGAGGTCGTGACCGTTGATGAAGCTGGATTCGTCGCTCGCCAGGAATACCGCGGCATGGGCGATGTCGTCGGGAAGACCGGCGCGCGGGATCGGCTGCGCGGTCTTGTAGACCTCGCGCATCACCGCCGGCGTCTTCTCGGCGGCCTCTGTCGACAGGCCGAGCGCCTTGCCGAAAATGCCGGTGGCGATCGCGCCGGGCGAGATCGAGTTGACGCGCACATTGGACTCGCCAAGCTCCATCGCCGCGCATTTGGTGAGATGGATCACCGCGGCCTTGGCCGCACCATAGACCATCGAGGAGGAGAAACCGGCGAGCCGGCCGGCGATGCTGCCATTGTTGACGATGCTGCCGGACCCCTGCTTCTTCATGGTGGGCGCTGCGTGCTTCATGCCGAGCATGACGCTGCGCACCAGGGTCGCCATTGCGGCGTCGAAGCGCTCGACCTCGAGGCCCTCGATGCCCCCGGTCTGCGCCGGGCCGCCGGCATTGTTGAACAGGCAGTCGATCCGGCCGAATTTTTCGACTGCTAGCGCAATCAGCGCCTGCATCTGCGGTTCGACCGTCACGTCGGTCTGGCGGAAGATGCAATTGGCCCCGAGCTGCTTCGCCAGCGCCTCGCCTTCCGGTATGCGCCGCCCCGCGATCACAATTTTGGCACCTTCGGACACGAAGACTTCCGCGGTACGCAAGCCGATCCCGCTCGTCGCGCCCGTAATCACCGCCACCTTGCCGTCCAGCCTGCCCATGGAATGTTCCTGTTTCCGAACCAGTTGATGCCAAACGGCCAGCACCCGCCGGTGCCGCGGAGCTCACTATCTCTGCCGGCTCGGGACAAGGCAAGCTATGCTTGCGCGGGCGACATGCTTAACATTCTCGCCTACAGCTCGATTTTGGAACGCAGATCGCAACCGGGCGGCGCATGGGGAAACTGATCGACGAATTTCGCAAAGGCTGGCACGGCATGGCACCGCCATCGCTCGCTCTGAGCCTCGCCTTCGCGGTCGCCTGCCTGCTGGTTGCGACGCTGGCGCGCTGGGGTCTCGCGCATGTGCGGCCCGACGTCTACTTCACGCCGTACTTCCCGGCCGTGTTCTTTGCCACCGCATTCGGCGGCTTGCGGATCGGCATCATCACGGCGCTGGTCGGCGGCGTGCTGGGCGTCACCCTGAATTTCGGCGACGCTTTTGCCGATCGCGCCCGGTTCGCCTTGCTGACCCTTTATTGGGGCGTCTCCGCGCTCACCATCTGGGGCGTCGAGCATTATCGCACGATGCTGACGGAGCAGCGCCGGATTTCCAAACGCCTGATCGAGGAAGAAGACTATCGCAAGCTGCTGGTCGACGAACTCCAGCACCGATTGAAGAACAAGCTGTCGACGGTGCATGCCGTGCTGCATCAGGTGCTCCAGGACCAGCCGCAGATCTGGGCCCGGATCGATCCGCGGCTGCGGTCGCTGGCCGCGACCGACGATTTGATCTCGCGCATCGACAAGGCCGGCTGCGACATCCGCGATCTCCTGATCTCGGAGCTCGGACCTTACGGCCACGTCCGCTTCACGCTCAACGGCGACCGGCTGTTCCTGGCGCCGAAGCTCGCGGTCACGCTGTCGCTGATGTTTCACGAGCTCGCCACCAACGCCGGCAAATATGGTGCGTTCTCCGCGCCGCGCGGATTGTTGCAGGTGTCATGGACCGTCAGCGGCGACCGTCTGACCGTCACCTGGGATGAAACCGAGGGGCCGAGCATCGAAAAGGTCTCGGAGCCCGGCTTCGGCACAAAGCTGCTGAAGTCGGCGCTGTCGGCTTTCGACGGCAAGGCCGAGGTCTCGTATCTCAAGACTGGCCTGCATTGCATCATGCAATGCCGCATCCCGCAAAACGGTTAGCGGTGATAAAAATCAGCTCCGGCCACGGATCACCACTCCCCAGCGGGGAGAGGTGTCGACTACGGCTCGCAGCGGTTTATCAACCATCAGGCGGCGCAATGCGGCACAAGCGAAACAGACGCGCGCTCGCTCGCAGGTTAGCAAGCGGCGTTGACGCTCTGTTAATGACGATGGGTCGCACGCGTCGCATCGCCGCAAAACACCACCGTATTTCTCCGGACCCCTTAACCTAACTTAAGAGGGAACCGCGCAAGATCACGGCCATTGCAAAAGCGCGCTGAAACAACAAGATTCATGACTTCTATGAACGACAACAGATATTCCGGCGCGAGTGAAGCCGAGCTCGGGTTTCTCAAGGAAATCGTTAGAATGCTGCCTGCCGGCCTGACCGTGCAGGATGCTCAAGGCGAGCTTCTGCTGGTCAACGATGCCGCGGCCGCCCAGCTCGGCATGGACGGCAGCCGTCCGTCGCCCGACCCGACGCCGCGCCGGGAAGCCTGCCAGCGGGCCCTGAGGTCCGGCGAGGCGGTCATCTCCGAGGAAGCGCTCCACGACGGAGCTGCACGCCAGGTGCTGCTGACCACCCACCGTCCGGTCCAACTCGCCGGACGCGAGCTCCTGATCTCGGCCTCCGCAGACATCACCGAGCAGAAGAATTTCGAGGACCAGCTGTTCCGCTCGGCCTATTTCGACGAGCTGACCGGGCTGCCCTCGCGGCGCGTGATCGAGCATCGCGCCGACAGCCTGCTCGCGCACGGCCGCGCCGGCGAGCGTTTCGCGCTCGCGTTTCTCGACGTCGACAATTTCAAGCACATCAACGACTATTACGGCCACGTCGTCGGCGATGCGCTGCTGGCCGAGCTGTCGAAGCGGCTCGGGCGCGACCTGCGCGATTCCGACATGCTGTCGCGCATCTCCGGCGACGAATTCCTGCTGCTGCTCTCCCCGATCCAGAGCCAGGAGGAAGTCGCCGAATTCATGCAATCGACGCTGGAGCGGCTGACCGCACCGTTCTTCATCGACAATTCGGAGGTCTTCGCATCCACCTCCGTCGGCGTCAGCCTCTATCCCGACCACGGAAGCAGCTTCGAGACGCTGCGCCAGAACGCCGACATCGCGATGTACCGCGTCAAGAACAACGGCAAGGGATCGGCGGCCTTCTTCGACACCGGCATGGAGCGCGAGGCGCTGGCGCGGATGAAGATCGAGCAGTCGCTGCGGCTCGCCATCCTCGAAAAGCGCTTCTGCTGCGCTTTCCAGTCCAAGGTCGACATCAGGACGCAGGCCGTGCAGGGCATCGAGGCCCTGGTGCGGCTGCGCGACGACGAAGGCGTCATCCAGGCACCAGGCTCGTTCATCAACCTTGCCGGCGAATTGGGGCTGATCGACGAGCTCACACATCTCGTGCTTGCCGAGATCGTCAAGTCGATCGACCTCATCAACGAGACCTTCGGCGCGGAAGCGACCATCAGCATCAACGTCGCGGCCAAGCAGGCCGGCAACCCGGAATTCATGCGTACGTTTGCTCAGGCGCTGGACGAGACCGGTTTTCCCCAGCGTTTCATGATCGAGGTGACCGAGGACGCCTTCGTCGCCAAGAATCATTTCCAGGCCGAGATCCTGCCGATGTTCCGCAAGCTCGGCGTCGGCATCTCGATCGACGATTTCGGCACCGGGTATTCCTCGCTCTCGGCGCTCGCCGATATCACCGCCGACGAAATCAAGATCGACCGCTCCTTCATCACCGACATCCATAAGCGCCCGCGCAGCCAGGGCATCTTGCGTGCGATCGAATCCTTGAGCGAAGCGCTCGGGATGACCGTGATCGCCGAAGGCATCGAATCCTACGAGGAGCTGGCCTATCTCCAGGCCGCGACCAAGATTCGTTACGCGCAGGGCTACTATTTCGCCCGGCCGATCTTCCTGGAGGAGCTCAAGCTCGCGACACCCACCTCCAGCGAGGCACGCGCCAGCGTGGCAAACAGCCGCCCGACGCAGCAGAACCGGCCGGCCTATTCGCGGGCAAACGGATATCGGCGGTAGAGACGCTCCCGCCTTCCACACCCTTACTTTGCAAAGCCGGGGGCAACCCGATCGGAGGGTGGCATCAACGCGTCAGCGTCGTGCTGCCGATTTCTTCCGCAACTGCCGTCCGCTGCGGTCACGTCAAGACAGTGTCACATAGGCCTGCCGGCCGCTCGACCGGAAGGTTCAATTGCAATGTTCGCACCGTTATGCAAATCGCTGTTGCAGAGAAAATTTGAATCAGGAGGGATCACAGTGCGTCGATCAGTCATCATAACAGCCGCCATGCTCAGCCTGGCCGCGAGCAGCTCCGCGCGAGCCGACGACCTCAAGGTCGCGCTGATCTACGGCAAGACCGGCCCGCTCGAGGCCTACGCCAAGCAGACCGAGACCGGCCTGCAAATGGGCTTCGAATACGCCACCAAGGGCACCATGACGCTCGACGGCCGCAAGATCGTCGTCATCACCAAGGACGATCAGGGCAAGCCCGACCTTTCGAAGGCTGCGCTCGCGGAAGCCTATCAGGACGACAAGGTGGACATCGCGATCGGTACGACCTCGTCGGCCGCGGCGCTCGCCATTCTCCCCGTCGCCGAGGAGAACAAGAAGATCCTGATCGTCGAGCCCGCGGTAGCGGACCAGATTACCGGCGAGAAGTGGAATCGCTACATCTTCCGCACGGCGCGCAATTCGTCGCAGGACGCGATCTCGAACGCGGTCGCGATCGGCAAGCAGGGCGTCACCGTGGCGACGCTGGCGCAGGACTACGCCTTCGGCCGCGACGGCGTCGCCGCGTTCAAGGAGGCGCTCGCCAAGACCGGCGCGACGCTCGCCGCTGAAGAATATGCCCCGACCTCCACCACCGACTTCACCGCGGTCGGCCAGCGCCTGTTCGACGCGCTGAAGGACAAGCCGGGCCGCAAGGTGATCTGGGTGATCTGGGCCGGCGCCGGCAATCCGCTGGCAAAGCTTCAGGACATGGATCCGAAGCGCTACGGCATCGAGCTGTCCACCGGCGGCAACATCCTGCCGGCGCTCGCTGCCTATAAGGGCCTGCCCGGCATGGAGGGCGCGACCTACTATTTCTATGCGATCCCGAAGAACCCGGTGAACGACTGGCTGGTCGCCGAGCACCAGAAGCGCTTCAACGCGCCGCCGGACTTCTTCACCGCGGGCGGCTTTGCCGCCGCGATGTCCGTCGTCGCCGCCGTCACCAAGGCGAAGTCGACCGACACCGAGAAGCTGATCACGGCCATGGAAGGCCTGGAGTTCGACACGCCGAAGGGCAAGATGACGTTCCGCAAAGAGGACCATCAGGCGCTCCAGAGCATGTATCACTTCAAGGTCAAGGTCGATCCGAACGTCGCCTGGGCCGTACTCGAGCCGGTGCGCGAGCTGAAGATCGAGGACATGGACGTTCCGGTTAAGAACAAGCGCTGAGTTTTCTTGCTTCACCTCCCCCGCTTGCGGGGGAGGCCGGGAGAGGGCTCTGTCCTCTTGGGCAGCCTTGATCGCTGAGACACCCTCTCCCCGGCCCTCCCCCGCAAGCGGGGGAGGGAGCGCAGTGTGATTGTGGATACATCTTCGTCTCACTCTTCACCGGAAGCTAAATGACGCTGACCCTCGAAACCCGCGATCTCACCATCCGCTTCGGCGGTCATGTCGCGGTCAACAACGTCACCTGCAGCTTTCGCCCGGGCGAGCTCACCGCCATCGTCGGACCGAACGGCGCCGGCAAGACCACCTATTTCAACCTGATCTCGGGCCAGCTGCGCGCATCGAGCGGCAGCATCCTGTTCGACGGCATCGATATCACCCAGCACTCAGCACCGATGCGAACGCGTGCGGGTCTGGGACGCGCCTTCCAGCTCACCAACCTCTTTCCGAACCTCTCGGTGGAAGAAAACGTCCGCCTCGCGGTGCAGGCCGCTGATGGCACCCATTACGACATGCTGCGGCCCTGGATGGTGCGGCGCGACCTGATCGCCCGCGCCGACGCCATCCTCGACCAGGTCGCGCTCGGTACCCGCCGCGGCGTCGCCGCGACCGCGCTGTCGCACGGCGATCAGCGCAAGCTCGAGGTTGCGCTGATGATCGCGCTCGAACCAAAAGTGTTCATGTTCGACGAGCCGACCGCGGGCATGAGCATCGACGAGGTGCCTGTTGTCATCAAGCTGATCGCGCAACTCAAGCAGGACACGAGCAAGATCATTCTCCTGGTCGAGCACAAGATGGACGTGGTGCGCTCGCTCGCCGATCGCATCATCGTGCTGCATAACGGGCAACTGGTTGCGGACGGCCCGCCGAACGAGGTGATCGCCTCGCCGATCGTGCAGGAAGCCTATCTCGGCATTGCCCCGAAGAACGCGACATCAGGGAGTGCAGCATGATGGATCTGCTGAGACTCTCCGGCGTGCACACGCATATCGGCCGCTACCACATCCTCCAGGGCATCGATCTCACGGTCGCGCAGGGACAGACCACGATGCTGCTCGGCCGCAATGGCGCCGGCAAGACCACGACGCTGCGCACCATCATGGGTCTGTGGCAAGCCTCCAAGGGTGAGATCAGCCTCGCCGGCGAGCGGATCGAGAGCCGCGCCACGCCGGATATCGCGCGGCTCGGCGTCGGCTACGTGCCGGAGAGCATGGCGGTGTTTTCCGACCTCACGGTGAAGGAAAACCTCGTCCTTGCTGCACGCGACGGGCCGCTCGACGATAGCCAGCTCGACTGGATCTTTGGCTTCTTCCCGGCGCTGCGTCGCTTCTGGCTGTCGCGTGCCGGAAGCCTCTCGGGCGGCCAGAAGCAGATGTTGTCCATCGCACGCGCCATCGTCGAGCCGCGCAAGCTGCTGCTGATCGACGAGCCCACCAAGGGACTGGCGCCCGCGATCGTCATGGCGCTGATCGAGTGCTTGAAAGAGATCAAGCGCAAGGGCGCGACGATCCTGCTGGTCGAACAGAACTTCTTTGCCGCCCGCGAACTCGGTGACAACGTGCTGGTCATGGACAACGGCACCATCGTTCATCGCGGCGAGATGGTGGCGCTGGCCGCCGACGTGCCGCTGCAGGAGCGGCTGCTCGGCCTCAGCCTGGAGGCGCATCAATGACCGAACTTGCCGCAACCGATCCGCTGCCGAAGCCGAAGCGTGACATCGCGCCGATCCTGCTGCCGATCGCCTTGGCGCTGGTGACGATTCCCCTGATCGGTTCGCCCAGCACCTGGCTGACGCTGACCGCCGCGAGTCTTGCCATGGGCATGATGATCTTCATCATGGCCTCGGGGCTCACGCTGGTGTTCGGCCTGATGGACGTGCTCAATTTCGGCCATGGCGCCTTCATCGCGGTCGGCGCCTATGTGGCAACCCTGGTGCTGGCGCCGTTCGCGGCCTCGATGCAGGCGGATTCGCTGTGGGTGAATCTGGCGGTGCTGGCGCCGGCGGCGCTGCTCTCGATGGCGGTGTCCGGCGCGCTCGGCCTGGTCGTCGAGCGCGTGCTGATCCTGCCCGTCTACGGCCAGCACCTGAAGCAGATCCTGATGACGACGGGCGGCCTGATCGTCGCGGAGCAGACGCTCTATGCGCTGTGGGGGCCGCAGATCATCCCAACACCGTTGCCGACCTCGCTACGCGGTTCGTTCATCCTCGGCGACGTCGCACTTGCAAAGTACCGCGTGCTGGCGATGCTGATCGGCCTTGCGGTCTTCATCGCGATCCAGCTCGTGCTCAACCGCACCAAGCTCGGCCTGCTGATCCGCGCCGGCGTCGAGAACCGCGAGATGGTCGAGGCGCTCGGTTATCGCATCCGCCGCCTGTTCCTCGGCGTGTTCATGACGGGCTCGGCGCTCGCCGGCCTCGGCGGCGTGATGTGGGCGCTCTATCGCGAGCAGGTCCACGCCTCCATGAGCGACGACCTCACTGTTCTCATTTTCATCGTCGTGATCATCGGCGGGCTGGGCTCGATCGGCGGCTGCTTTATCGGCGCCATCCTGGTGGCGATGGTTGCCAATTACGGCGGCTTCCTGGTGCCGAAGCTCGCCCTCGTCTCCAACATCCTGCTGATGGTCGCCATTCTAATGTGGCGGCCGCGCGGTCTGTATGCGGTGACCAGCCGATGATGATCCTGTCAGGCGATCCGCCGCGTAGCCGCGTCCTCACCCTCGTCCTCGTCCTCATCATCCTGGCGCTGGCGGCGACGCCATTCCTGTTCCCGGGCGCCAAGGCGCTGAACGTCGCGGCCAATATCTGCGTCTTCGCCGCGCTGGTCGCCTCCTACGACCTCCTGCTCGGCTATACCGGCTCGGTGTCGTTCGCCCATACCATGTTCTACGGCATCGGCAGCTACGCGATCGCGATCGCGTTGTATGGGATGGGGCCGAATTGGGCCGCGGTCGCAACCGGCATCGTGGTCGGCCTGCCGCTTGCGGCGCTGCTCGCGCTCGCGATCGGCCTGTTCTCGCTGCGGGTCGCCGCGATCTTCTTTGCCATGATCACGCTCGCGGTCGCCTCCGCCTTCCAGGTGCTGGCCTCGCAGCTCTCATGGCTGACCGGCGGCGAAGACGGGCGCAGCTTTCAGCTGCCCGAACTGCTGCGGCCCGGCACGGTGCTGATCTCCAAAAACCTGTTCGGCTACGAGATCAACGGCCGCATCCTGACCTTCTACCTGGTGTTCGCCGTCTCGGCCCTGATGATCCTCGCTTTGCTGCGGGTCGTGAACTCGCCGTTCGGACGCGTGCTGCAGGCGATCCGCGAAAACCGCTTCCGTGCCGAGGCGCTCGGCTTCCGCACCGTCTTCCACCTGACCTACGCCAACTGCCTCGCCGCCCTGGTCGCGGCCAGCGCGGGCATTTTGAACGCGCTGTGGCTGCGCTATGCCGGCCCCGACACCTCGCTCAGCTTCTCGATCATGCTGGACATTCTCCTGATGGTCGTGATCGGCGGCATGGGCACGATCTACGGCGCGATCATCGGCGCCACAATTTTCATCCTCGCCCAGAACTATCTGCAATCGCTGATGGGCGTCGCCTCCAAGGCAGCATCGGAAGCCGGGCTGCCGCTGCTGCCAGGGCTGTTGCATCCCGACCGCTGGCTGCTGTGGCTCGGGCTGCTGTTCATCGCCAGCGTCTACTTCTTTCCGACCGGCGTGGTCGGACGGCTGCGCAATGGCGGCAGCGACAAGAGCGCGGGCGCTTCGCATTAAGTCGCGGTTCATGATGCAGCGCAGCGGCTCGCTGGATACGACTATGATCGCGCAACGAGATTAATGCTCAGGTAACTGGTTTTCCTAAGGTTTGCGCCATTTGTGCGGTGTATTCCTGTCCCTCCAGGGAGGGGGAATGCGCCAGGTCTTTGCAGGAATTGCAGCTGGAATTTTCCAAGCCGCGAAGAACGGCTGGGAGGCAGCCATTCGGCGCGGTCCGGTGCTGTGGCTAACTCTGTGCGGCGTGTTGCTGGTCGCGGGGATTTTTGCCGTGACCGCCATGGCCGTTGGCGAATTTCGCGAACGCACCCTCGGTAACCGCGAGCGCGAGCTGGAAAACACGGTGAAGCTGATCGCGCGGCACTTCGATCAGCAGTTTGAAGATTCCGACGCGGTCGCCGCCGATGTGATCGGGCAGATGAACCTGCCGGAGATCAGTTCGGCCGCGGTGTTCCGCGAGCGCATGTCCGGACCTGCGACGAACCAGATGCTGCGCAGCAAGGTCAGCTCGGTGTCCTATCTCGGCGACATCGCGATCTACGACGCCGACGGCGAACTGGTTAACTGGTCCCGGGCCCAGCCGTTGCCCAAAATCAATATCTCCTCGCGCGCCTATTTTCAGACATTCAAGTCCGATCCGCGGGCCGACCCGATGCTGCTGGAATCCGTCCGCAGCTTCGTCATCGACAAATGGACCACGATCGTGGCGCGCCGCCTGAACGGCGCGGACGGCACCTTCCTCGGCGCGATGGTCCGGCGGATCGATCCGGACAGCTATCAGCAGTATTTCGCATCCGTCGCGCTTGCCGAGGGTACGGCAATCTCGCTGTTCGATCGCGAAGGCAAGATGCTGGCGCGCTATCCGCATCTCGAGGAACTGATCGGACGGAGCTTCAAGGATGCGCCGCTGATGCAGAAGGTGCTGACCAAAGGCGGCCAGCAAACGCTTCGGGTCAAGAGCCCGATCGACGGCGAGGAGCGGCTCGGCTCGGCTGCGTCGCTGACGCATTTCCCGCTGGTCATCGTCGCCACCAACACCACGGCGGCGGCGCTCGCCGACTGGCGGCAGCAGACCGGCTTCATGGTGACCACCGCAACACTGTCGGCAGCCGTGATCGCGCTGATCCTCTATCTGATCATCCGCCAGATCAACCGGCAGAATCGCGACGCCCAGCAACGTCTGGAAGCGGAGCGACTGCGGCTCGACACCGCCCTGAACAACATGTCGCAAGGGCTGATCCTGTACGATGCCGCCGGATACATCGTCACCTGCAACCGTCGCTACGTCGACATGTTCGGCCTCTCTCACGACGTCATCAAGCCCGGCTGTCACATCCGCGAGGCGATGTATCATCGCAGGGAGCGCGGCGCGTTCGAAGGCGACGTCGAGGCATTTTGCACCGACGTCATGAGGATCGTCGCCGAGGGCACGGTCTCCACGAGAACGCATCAGTTGCCGGGCGGCCGCGCCTTCCAGGTCATCAACACCCCGCTCGTGCAGGGCGGATGGGTCGCCACGATCGAGGAGATCACCGAGCGGCGCAACCTGGAGCAGGAACGCGACCGCAACTACACCTTCCTCCGCGAGATCATCGATCACATCCCCTCGCAGATCACGGTGAAGGACGCCCGGACGCGGCAATACCTGCTGATCAACCGGACCGCCGAGGAGCAATTCGGCCAATCGAGCGAAGACATCGTCGGCGGCACCCCCTTCGACATATACCCGGATGACGCAGCCAGGCTCGTCACCGAGGAGGACACCACGGCGCTCCAGGCCGCCGAGGGGTTGTTCAAGGACGAACATCCCTGGCAGAGCCAGACCAAGGGACTGCGCTATATCACCTCGACCCGGATCGGCATTCGCGACAAGTCCGGCGAGCCACGCTATCTCATCAATGTCGTCGAGGATGTGACCGAGCGGCGACGCGCTCACGAGAAGATCGCGCATATGGCGCATTACGATGCGCTGACCGACCTGCCGAACCGGACGCTGTTCCGAGAACAGATCGAACGCGAGCTGGCGAAGGTCGCCAGCGGCGAGCAGTTCGCCCTGCTCTACATCGACGTCGACGAATTCAAGGGCATCAACGATTCGCTCGGCCATCACGTCGGCGACGACTTGTTGAAGGCGATCGCGACCCGCCTCCGCGGCTGCCTGAAGCGGGGCGACCTGATCGCACGGCTCGGCGGCGACGAATTCGCGGTGATCCAGACCGGCATCCAGTCCTCCGCGGACGTGCTGTCATTCGTGACGCGGATCTATGAGGCGATCCGTCAGCCCTATCACTGCCTCGGCCATCAGCTCTCCACCGACGCCAGCATCGGCATCGCGCTGGCGCCGCAGGACGGCACCGACCTCGACCAGCTCATCAAGCACGCCGATCTTGCGATGTACGGCGCCAAGGCCGAAGGACGCCGCACCCATCGTTTCTTCGAGCCGGAGATGGATGCGAGCGCCAAGGCGCGCCTGTCCATGGAACAGGATTTGCGCCAGGCGCTGGTGACCGGCGGCTTCGAGATTCACTACCAGCCGCTGGTCGACCTGTGCACCAACGACGTGTCGGGCTGCGAGGCGCTGCTGCGCTGGCGGCATCCCGAACGCGGCTGGGTGTCGCCGGCGGAGTTCATTCCGATCGCCGAGGATACCGGCCTGATCAACGAGCTTGGTGACTGGGTGCTGCGCACGGCCTGCAACGAGGCCGCGACCTGGCCTGCGCACGTGCGGATTGCGGTCAACGTTTCGCCGGTGCAGCTCAAATGCGACACGCTGGCGCTGCGGATTGCGGGCGCACTCGCCGCCTCCGGGCTCGACCCGCGCCGGCTCGAGCTCGAAATCACCGAGGCCGTGCTGATCCGCGACGACGAGGCCGCGCTCTCGATCCTGCACCAGCTCCGTTCCATCGGCGTGCGCATCGCGCTCGACGATTTCGGCACCGGCTATTCCTCGCTAAGCTACCTGAAGCGCTTCCCGTTCGACAAGATCAAGATCGATCGTTGCTTCGTCGCTGATATCGCGGAGACCGGCGGCGCGCCCGTGATCGTGCAGGCGGTGGTGAACATCGCCGCTGCGAGCAACATGACCACGGTCGCCGAGGGCGTCGAGACCGAGGCGCAGCGCGAGATGCTGCGCGCGCTCGGCTGCACGGAGATGCAGGGTTATCTTTTCAGCAAACCGAAGCCGGCCGCGGAGGTGCGAAAGCTGTTCGGTCCGAACAATGCCGTGCCGGTGGCGGCGGTGGCCTGAGATGGCGAGGCCGGAGAAAACGTCAGCGAAAATCGTTGACGTCGCGGATTCCTATGCCGTGCGGCTGATGCAGCATCTGGTGGTGCCGACCTTCGTGATCGACCCGAAGCGCCGCGTCGTGATCTGGAACAGAGCCTGCGAGCGGCTGACCGGCGTCGCCGCCTCGGAGGTGATCGGCACGACGAAACACTGGCAGGCCTTCTACGAGACCAAGCGGCCCTGCCTCGCCGACCTGGTCGCGCTCGACCGTCCCGAGCAGCTGCCGGAGTTTTATTCGGAATATGCCGCGCGCGGCCACAACGGGCTCGGCTTCAGTGCAGAGAACTGGTGCGTGATGCCCAAGCTCGGCAACCAGCTCTATCTCGCGATCGACGCCGGCCCCATCCATGACGAGGCCGGCCACCTGATCGCCGTGGTGGAGACGCTGCGCGATCTCACCGATCAGAAGCGCGCCGAGACGGCGCTCAAGGAGCTCGCAACCAAGGACGGGCTGACTGGCCTGTCGAACCGCCGCTCTTTCGACCAGATGCTGATGGCGGAATGGGACCGCGCCCAGCGGACGCAGAAGCCGATGGCGCTGCTGTTCGTCGACGTCGATCATTTCAAGCTGTTCAACGACCGGCACGGCCACCAGAGCGGCGACGAATGCCTGCGCACGGTCGCCGCCGTCGTCAGCCGGCATGCCGTGCGCCCGCTCGACCTCGCCAGCCGCTATGGCGGGGAGGAATTCGCGCTGATCCTGCCCGACATGGATCGCGATGCCGCCTGCGCCGTCGCCGAGCAGATCCGCTGTGCCGTCATGGCCTTGCGGATCGCCCATGGCGCCATCGGGGCCGGCGACCACGTCACCCTCAGCATCGGCGTCGCCGGCCATATTCCCGGCGAAGCCGACGGCAGCCCCGACCGGCTGTTGGGCGCAGCCGACGAGGCGCTCTATGCGGCAAAACGGCTCGGCCGCAACCGCATCATCTGCGCCGAACGCGTGCTTGCCGAATTCGCCGAGCTCGGCCGGGAGCCGGTTCCGACGCCACCCCGGCGCAAACTGGCCTAGCCGGGCGCAGCGAGAAGCGGTTGCCCGGCCCTCGCCAATCGGCTACACGAGGCCTCGTTGCACCCGTAGCTCAGCTGGATAGAGCGTTGCCCTCCGAAGGCAAAGGTCACACGTTCGAATCGTGTCGGGTGCGCCATTTCGGTATAAAACTGGGCACTCCAAAACCTGCCGTTTTTGCGCTCGAAGCCGCGACCAGCGCACGCAGGAGTACGCTTTTCGAACCCATAATGCGAACTTCCCTCGCATCCACTTCGACGCGTTGGGCCAGTGCTCGCAGGTGGTCGCGACGATATCCGCCCGACTCGCTCCGCATCCGCCTGCGGGCCTGGCTGGCGAACGTTTTTAGCGCCTGCGGTGTGATGCTCGGCCCAGCCCGATCGAGCGCACCCTCGACCCGCTCCGCGTCGCCGCGGGCCTGATCGCGGATGGCCTTCAGCTCGGTCGCGCGCTCCTTGAGCATCGGGTCCGATACGTCAGCGACTCCGTTTTCGATCGCGTCATAGAGCCGCTTGAGTTTGGTTCCGCTTCGCACGCACGCTTGCGCAATCGGCAATATGCATCGTTCGGCGCTAGGCGCGTTCCTTCCGGGGATGAAGGACGGCCGATAGGATTTGCTCGAGGCGCTTGGGCTGCAAAAGGCGGTGCTCGACGTGCTCGGCCACGAGCGTGTCCAGCTTCTCCATGGGAACGGTGCGGCCCTCGCAGCCGGTCTCACCCTGCCGGGCCCAGGTGCAGCAAGTGTAGTACCTGTATCTCCCGCTCTTCCCGGTCCTCAGCATCCTCGCGCCTCCGCATCCGGCGCAAAAGCAGATGCCGGTAAGGAGCGTCGGGCTTCTGACGACGCGCGGCGCGGTGAGCGCCGGACTCCGGCTCTTGAGCAGCATCTGATTTGACGCCCATCAGTCCGGAGGAGCCGTCTTCTTCTTCTTCGCGCGCGAGGCTAAAGATCAGCCGCACAGTTTCGGTCTGAATCGGGTCGGACTCCAGTGTCTTCTTGGTACGGTGGCCGCGCTGCTCGGCGGCCTCCACGATGCGGTAGCCGATCGGCGGCAGCGCGCCATTCCAGAAGCCTTGGCGCGCATTCTCCTTCATCGCTCGCAACGTGTGCTTCGCGTTTTCCTTGGACTGGTATTCGTCGAACAGCGCCATGATCTGGCGAATCATGTTGCTCCCGCTGCCATGGTGATGTCCCCTCAGCCGTCTCCAAATAGCTCGTCGAACAACTCGCCGAACCAAGCTTCAAAGACGGCGATCTCAGCCTCGGTCACCGGCACGTCCTTGGGCCAGTCGTCCGTCACCGTCAATGTCATCCGATCGAGCTTCGCACGTCGTCCGCCATGACGCGCGGACGCTGCCGCATAGTCATAGAGATCGTCGAATGGCGTGTCGGTCGGCGCACGCCGCCGCGGCTTTGTGAGCGGGAGCCATGGCGCCACTGTGGCAAGCTTGGCCGATCCACTGAATGGCCGAAGTCCACGCCACATCACGCTGCCGTGCTCCGACCTCGCGTTTTCCTTGCAGCGTGAGCGCAACCGCTCGCAGCAAGCCATGATCGCATGGCAGCAAAAAGCCGGGCCAGCGGCGCACGGTCAAGGCCGCAAGCCGGCGGAGCCGGTCCCGCACAGCGCGAGCCTTGATGGTGCACCGTTGGTCCGGCAGCGGCCTCCCATGCGATCATGGCCGTACATCCTGCCGAGCACGCGCAAAAAGACGCTACGCTGCGAACCATGAAGCTCGGAACGTTGATTTTGAATGCTTTCTTGGCTCAAGCGGCACCACGCCGCTTCATAGGGTGCCGCTGCAGTGCCATCCAAAGCAATGTGCAGACAAACACTTACGATCCCCGACGGCCCGGAGCGACACCGTCGCTTCTATCTTGCCGTCCTAATCGAGCGCACGAAGTTAATTCTAACTACGCAATTTCGAGAATGTACCGAGAG
This sequence comes from Bradyrhizobium sp. 139, assembly GCF_023074175.1. Classification (GTDB taxonomy): domain Bacteria; phylum Pseudomonadota; class Alphaproteobacteria; order Rhizobiales; family Xanthobacteraceae; genus Bradyrhizobium. The sequence continues at coordinate 9,863 of NZ_JADPKS010000091.1, read as the reverse complement.
GGTACAAGCCCCCTGAAGTGATCCGCAAGAAGCGTAATCTTCCGGTAACCGTGCCGCCATTTATTGCCCGCTAACGGTGCTTGCGTCATGCGCCTGAGATAGAACGAATGCCTTGGAGGCGCCGACCCGCATGCGCTGTTTTTTCATCGTTGCCATGCTCACGCTCACCGCCCTGTGGCTGCCGTATTCGGCCACGTGCCAAGAGATGTCGAAGCTTGACCCGCGGTTTGCCATCATCCACGGAATTGCGATCGGCATGCGGCTTGACGATCACCTTCGACGAATGCGTGACCTGCACAGCAGGACCGACCTGAATTCGGACGGTGTCGTGTCGGTTGCGGATTTCGAGCAGTATCGGGCACACGCCGCAGCCGCCGGGCGAGATCACGCCATCCGCGAATTGCTGCGCTATGACCTGGACGGCGACGGCGTCGTGACGCGGGCAGAGGTGATTCAGACCGAAACCAATCGGGTCCGAAGCGAAGCACAAAATGACCCGAAGCTCGCCGGGTACGAGTCTCCGATTCTTCAGCGCATTGATCGCGCGGCTGATTTCGGAATGCGCGCGGACGTGGATCGGGACGGACGCATCGATTCGACCGAAATGGCGGCATTCGCCGAAAAAACGCCGATCTTGAGCAATTCCACTTACGATGAAAATTGGCGCTCGCTCATGTCATTCGATGAGAATGGTGATGGCGTCGTGACTGTCGACGAAGTTGATCGTGTCGCAGGACGCATTTTTCAGGCGATAGACGTCGACAAAAACGGGATGTTGTCGAAAGCTGAAACTGACGTATTCGTCAGAGAACTCAGGCAGGTAGCGGACGCGCAGAATGCGGCAGGGGAATTCGTGACACACGCTCGAGTGGAGAATGCCGAGCGCGAGCGGCAAGAGAGACGGAAGCTGGCTTGCGCCCTACCGCCGGCATCCCCCGGTGCGACCGTTCTGCTCCTGAACGAGCACCACGCCGAGGCGCTTTCGAGCGCTACGATCGGCTCGCAATGGATTGCGACCGAAACCGGCGTTATCGACATCGACCCCGGCGCCGGATCGCTATACGTCGTTGTAGCTTCGTACAACCCCGCCATTTGGCAATTCTTCGGCGCCATTGATCGTGTGGAGCGGGTTGTTCTCGCGGGCGAAAGTACCGGCCCCAACCAGTCCGTGCGGGGAGAACGCCCGCTGATCGGTGCAACCGGAGTGCCCCCCGAACGGATCGGTTTCCTCGGGCAGCCGGGCTGCATAAGCGATCTTGCCGGCCCGTCGGTTCGGCAGTCCGACGCCGCAGCCGAAGCGGTGCGGCTTGAGACTGGTCGGCAACCCGTCTTGATCAAGCCGCGAAAGCAGAAGACTGCAGGTGCGGCTGTATCTCCTGAGCTTCTTCGTTTCCATCCGGAAGGTGTTCAGGAGATCGATCCTCGAACCGTCGTGGCGAACGCGCCGGTCGAGCGATACGTGGTATTGCCCGAAGAGGCTGGCCTGAGTCAGCTTGAACAGGAAGGTGCTATCACCCGAACCGGCTCGCGGGAATTCCTGGTCCGTAAGAAAATTCGATTCCCTGCCGGCTTAAACGGCGCGCACCTGGTCATGTTTCGAATTCAGGAGGGCGTACCCGTGCCGCAGGGCGATCCCGGCCACTCCTGCGTCACCTTGGAGGAAACCGGCATGGCGCTGTACAATGGAGCAAGCTGCCATTTGATCGCTGACCTGAAGAGATGAGCTTAGTGCCTTTCGTATCGCGCGAGCCCGCACATGCCGCGTTAGGTCCCCTCATGGCCGCTCTCGAAACCTAACTGGATTGCCTCTGCAATTTAGGGGAACCCTCAACGAGCAGTGCAAGGCCGTAGAGCATCGCAGTCTTGCTGGCTGTAGCTCGTGCCGGGTTGCGGCATCATAGCGGCATGGCGAACGAGTAGTGCCCATCTTCATCGGCCGTCGTGCGCCATTTCTCCAGAAATGCGAACGCCAGCGGTCGCCGATTCCACGCTCGATGTGGCGATCCTTTCTATCGCGTAGCCGGCGATCTCTGGTCGGGTTTGAGCTTCTCGAACAGAGCGCTCCAGCTCTTCCGCCGCGGGCCCTTGCCCCACACGATTTCGAACGTCACCCGCGACGCGCTGGGATGCTGCATCGCTTCGACGAACGCCTCCGCGACATCGGCGCGGGCAATCCGGTGGCGAGGCGCCAGCGCGAGGGCGTCCTGCCCCGCAATGACGGCGTGCTCGCCGCCGGGGCGGTCGAGCAGGAAGCCCACGCGTATGATCGTATAGTCCAGGCCGCTGGCACGAATGTCTTCTTCGACGCGCCGGCGCCAGACGAGCGTGTTCCTCTTGAGGAGGTTGAGCAGGGCGCCTGCCAGGGAGGGCGTCGCGACGCCAATCGAATTGAGATAAACGAAGCGGCCCGCAAGCCCGGCTTGCCGCGCGGCGGCAAGCGTGTCCGCCACGCCCTGATAATCGGTCGCCTTCACCAGACTTTCAGGCGCGTAGCGCCCGCTTGGCGCGCCCGCCGTGAAGATGATGTGATCAACCTGTGCGACCGCCGGGGCAAGCGTGTCCGCCCTGGTGAGGTCCCCGGCGATCACCTCAAAGGAAGCGCCGAGTTCGGCTGCGGCTCTCGCCGGATCGCGCGCCAGCACCCGAACATGGAAACCCCGCTCATGCAGCAGGCGCGCGATCAGGAGCCCGGCGCCCTTTGTGCCGCCGATGACCAGGACGCGGCTCTTTGCAGTCTCGCTCATCGGGCCCCCGGTTCAAGCGCTCCCGTGCTACTGTTGGCCATTGAACGCGCCCCCGAGGTCATGCGGCGATTGCGCGCGGATAGGGCGGCGTAGTCTCGGCGGCTACGCCGGGCTGCGCAGCGCGTTATCATAGCGCCATGGCGAAGCAATAGCGCCCATCTTCATCGGCCGTGGCGCGCCAGTCTCTTCCAGTGCGCTGGAGGCACCCCCGCCCGAGTTGTCCCTGTTATGGCTCGCGCTGGAGGCATCGCCTGCTCAGCCGAGCACACGCTCAGGTCAGCATCGAGATGATCGCCTGGATCTGGTCGGAGGCCGACGTGACCAGTCCATCGTACGACGTCTGACCGTGTGCGGCCGCCTTCAGGATGCATTCGGCTACGGCCGCTTTCAGGCCGAAGACCGACTGATCGGGCGGCACGCTCGCCATCACGGCCTCTAGCGCCTCACGCATCGTCTGAATGAGCTCGGAGCTGTATTGCATTGGCTGTCCTCCGCAGGCTCATATTAGAGCGCATGCCCATGCTTGCCACTCACAAGCCTGAGATTGCTCTTTGAGGCCAGCCTGTCTCGACAACTGAATCACACGTCACCTCGCGCTTCCCATCGCTCAATTGTATCATCTGTCCATGAGCGAATCCGACACGGTGACCGGCGAAGCCTCGCCCGTCCGCAAGATCATCCATATCGACATGGATGCCTTCTATGCGTCCGTGGAACAACGCGATAATCCGGACCTCTGCGGAAAGCCGGTCGCAGTCGGCGGCTCCGCGGAACGTGGCGTCGTCGCGGCCGCCAGCTATGAGGCCCGCGAGTTCGGCGTTCGCTCCGCCATGCCATCCGTGACTGCGAAGCGACAATGTCCCGATCTGATCTTCGTCAAACCGCGGTTCGAGGTTTACAAGGCGATCAGCAGGCAGATCCGCGACATCTTCGCGGAGCACACTCCGATCATCGAGCCGCTGTCGCTCGACGAGGCCTATCTCGACGTGACGGAAAACCTGCAAGGCATCCCGCTGGCGCGAGACATCGCGCTGCGGATCCGCGAGAGGATCAAGGCCGAGACGGGCCTCAACGCGTCGGCGGGCATCTCCTACAACAAGTTTCTGGCCAAGCTCGCCTCCGATCATCGCAAGCCCAACGGTCAGTTCGTGATCTCACCGGACATGGGACCCACCTTCGTCGAGGCGCTGCCCGTCGGAAAATTCCATGGAATAGGCCCGGCGACGAGCGCGAAGATGAATGCGCTCGGGATGTTCACCGGACTCGATATTCGTCATCAGACGCTGGAATTCATGAATGCAAATTTCGGCAAGTCGGGCGCCCATTACTATTGGATCTCGCGCGGTGTCGACGAACGGCCGGTCCGAGCCAACCGGGTCCGCAAGTCCATCGGAGCGGAGACCACGTTCTCAAGCGATCTCGCCGAATTCGACGCGCTGGTCGCCGAGCTCAAGCCGCTGGTCGATAAGGTGTGGCGCCATTGCGAGGCAACCGGCAACCGGGGCCGCACCGTCACCTTGAAGATCAAATTTTCCGATTTCGAGATCATCACGCGCAGCAGGTCCGCCCCTTCGCCGGTTGCTGGCCGGGACGATCTGGAGCGGCTGGCTTGCGGCCTGCTCGAAGTCGAGATGCCGCTCCGCAAGCGCATCAGGCTGCTGGGGGTATCGCTGTCGTCCCTCCAGGCCGGAGACGATGCGGAGCCGCAGCTGACTTTCGGCATCTGAAGCAAACTGACGGGGCTCGGCGAACGCAGAAAGCCGCACAGAGCGCGCTCGCTGTGCGGAGGGACGGTGGCGGGATTTTCAGACTCGCCACCGAAGACCGATCCACTCGGCCAATCAATGCCTCACGTGCTCGAACACAACGATCACGCCGGTCGGCTCGGGCTCATGCGCCATCAGGCGCGTCAGCTCCGAGTCGCCCCAATCGGCGAGGCTGACGACTTCGCCGCTCTGGCGGTCGGCCGCAAGCGACGCCGTGGGCTCGAGGACCTTGAGGCCCATCTCGTCGACGAAGAAGGTGTGCTCGCCGAACATGCTGTTGAGCTGCGGCATGGCGGGATGCTCGTCGGGCAGCACCTGAGCGCCGAGCTGGTTGACGGTCTGCTTCACCTGTTCGGATGTGAGCTTCATGAGCTGCTCCGTTTCTGTCACGTCGGGTTTCATTCGCGTGAGCCAAAGCGGGCGTTCCCTGCGCCGATGTTCCGCCTGGCTCAAACTTCCGAACGGGTGCCGCGCACAAACGTTCCGAAAAAATGTATTTCGTGATCGCGCGTTGCATCTGCCGCGCTCGCGGCACGAGATCGCCACACGATCTACATGATTGGCCGCGATGCGCCGAGCAGAACGGCTACTCGCTCCTGACCTCGCCGACCGACAGGGCGCAGATCCGTGACAGATAGGTGTAGGGCAGGCCGGTCTCCTCGGCCCAGGCGTTGAACTGCGCCTGCACCTTGGCGAGATCGCCCTTGGACTTGACCTCTTCGGCGATGTCGAGGCCGGCCTCGCGCAGGCAAACCACGACGTCCTTGGAAGTCACAAAACCGTCCCAGCCGACGAAGCGCAGCAGCATCTGGCCGGTGTTGCCACCAAGGCGGCTGCCGCGCCTGGTCAGGAGATCGAGCAGGCCGATCTCGTTGGATGGCGGCCATTTCGCCAGAAACTTGCCGAAGCTGCCGTGCTCTTTCGCGATCTCCTGGACGAAGGCGGCGTTGTCGCGCACCGACATGATCTTGGCGCCGTTGCGCACGATGCGCGTGTCACGCAAGAGGCCTTCCCAATACTCTTCGGGCTGGAAGGTGAGCTTGGACGGCTGGAAATCCAGGAAGGCCTCTTCAAAGCCGTCCCATTTCGAATCGATCACGCGCCAGGCAAAGCCCGCGCAGAACACCCGCCTGGTCATCTCGGCGAGGATGCGATCGTCGCCGAGCTTGGCCAGGCCCTTCAGGTCGGGCTTTTCAGGCATCAGCTCGTCCAGCGCCTTGGGCCCGCCCTTGCGTTTCTCGGCGCGGGCACGAATGGTCTTGAAGGACGTCATGCGGACACACCGAATGAGGGAGCGCCACGACATCAGAATTCGATGATCCGGTCCAGCCCTGCGGCAAGGTCCGCCCGCGCGCCCATGAACCGCTTGTTGCGCGACGCCGCGGAAAGGCTCGTGAAATAGATCGAGAGGCTCTCGACATCGGACGCGCTGGCGGGCCTGATACGGCCGTGCCGTTTGCTTCGGCCGACTCGACGGCATCCAGCAATAATTGTGACATGTGCGAGGCTCTCGGCAGGTTGCGTTAGTTTCACACCTAGCCGAGGCCGTTCATTTGCCGCTTGGACATTGCTGCCAATCATGCGGCCGGAAACGAACAGCCCGTTGCCCTCTGCCGTTGGTCACAGACGGGCCGCGTTCATGCGGCCTTGCGCGTTGCGACGCGCCGTTCCGGCCTTGTCGCGGTCATCGATTGCTCCTCGGCGTCCTGCGGCGCACCCCAGAGCTCCCGCACCGTGGGCCGCCATTTCAACCGACGCGCCCGCAAGAATTCGAGGCTCTCGCGCAGCCAGACCCTGCGGCTCATCTGCGTGTACCAGCGCATGGCATGACGCAAGTCTCCTCCTCGAACCCGACCACCCAGGGCACGTTGACAAGAACACGCATGGACTTTGGCTCCCGCTTTGGTTGGCGTGACCGTCCGTCCCACTTGCTTTAATGAAGCCCGATCCCCCGACTGAACCCGATGTCATCGCACATAACTGCCACGGGGACTCCCGCCCCGCCTCGGCGTCACGCCCGAGAGAGTGAAGGCACCTCCTCCGGCATGATCGACTGGAGGCCGCCGAAGCGACGCTCGCGGCCATGGAAGGAGGCCAGGGCCGCGGCGAGATCGCCCGCGTCGAATTCAGGCCACATCCGCTCGGTGAAGTGCAGCTCGGCATAGGCACCTTCCCAGAGCAGGAAGTCCGACAGCCGCTTCTCACCTGAGGTGCGGATGATGAGATCGACGTCGCGAAGTCCCGCCTCGCCGGTGACGAGCTGCGAGAAGGCTTCGCGGGTGAGGCTCGTCAGGGCCGCCGCCTTCGCTGCGGCGTTGAGGATGGCGTCGCGTGCCGAATAGTCGACGGCGATGCGCAGGTGAAGCGTGCTGCCATGGGCAGTGGCGCCTTCCGCGCGCGCGATCGCATTGGCGATGCCGTCGGGCAGACGGTCGCGGCGGCCGATCACGGTGAGACGCACGCCGTTCTTGACGAGGCTCTGCACCTCGTTGGCGAGATAGAGGCGCAGCAAGGTCATCAGCGCGGCGACTTCGGCTTTCGGCCTTCGCCAATTGTCGGTGGAGAAGGCGTAGAGCGTCAGCGTCCCTATGTCCTGCTTGGGCGCGGCCTCGACGATGCGGCGAATCGTTTCGACGCCAGCCTCGTGGCCGCGCACGCGGGACAGGCCGCGGCGCGTCGCCCATCGACCGTTGCCGTCCATGATGATGCCGACGTGCAGCTTCTCGTTGCGAAAGGTCATGTCGCTTTGCATTGCAAAGTCTCCGGTCAAAAAAGGGGGGTCAGGTCGAGACGATACCGAGACGGGCAAGCGGCGGCGCCTCGCGGCCGGCGGCCCTGGCGGCGTCGCGCACCAGGCGCTCGAGCACGGCGAGATAGTCGAGGAAGCGGCGGCGGCCGGCCTTGGTCAGGCGGCAAGTGGTGTGCGGGCGGTTGCCCTCATAGCCCTTCGTCACCTCGACGAGGCCGGCCTCCTGGAGCACGGCGATATGCCGGCTGAGATTACCGTCGGTGAGGCCACAGAGCTGCTTGAGATCGGCGAACGCCAAGCCCTTCGGATACGCCATCAGCGAGGTCAGAAGCCCGAGCCTCGCCTTTTCGTGAATGACGCGGTCGAGCCCTTCATAGGAGAAGGGCGCGCTGTCAGTCTTCGACATCATGGTCTCCGGACGCGAAATACAGGATGCCTGCCATCACCGACTGCCCGATCAGGAAAGGCAATCCCATGGTCCATGGCGATAGCGTGTGAGTTTGGCTTGCCAGCGCCAGCACCGCGAAGCCCGATATGAAATACCAGGCGCCGGCGAGCGCGACGGTGCGCGGCAGCGAGCGGACCGACGCAAAAATGCCGAGCGACACCAGGATCTGCCACAAGCCCGGCAGCAGCCACAGCGTCTCGGCGGCGAACTTCCACATCACCACCGCGAGCAGCACCCCGGCAACACCTGCGGGCAGGAACTGCTCGACCGCCTGGTGGATCATGGCATCGGCAAGGCCTGAATGATGGCGGCGCGAGCGCGCGCGCATCTCGATGCCGATGATCAGGCCGGACAGCGCGGCGGCAATGAACCAGCCGAAGAAAAAGCCGAGCGGCTCGCTGGTGGGGTCGCCGAGCAGCCAGAATTGCAGGATTGCGGTGAGAAGCGCGACGACGCCCGTCGCAGCCATCGTCGCCGGACCGTAGCCGCGGAACGCCGTGCCCGCCGCAATCTGGCTGCGGATCGCCACGATGTCGGCCAGTGCCTTGTCGAGATCGCGCATTGGCAACGCCAAACCCTCGCTCCACCCATTCACTTTGTATCGCAAAGTATATCGCCCCGCAAAGTAAAGGCAAGCCCGAAGTCGATCGGAAGAGACCCGGCCCGAATGAACAACTGCCGGTTGCGCGGCACCTCGTCCCGCAGATAAGATGCGCGCAGAAGCGCTTGGGGGGAAGTATGTGGCTTAAGTCATTAATCGTTGCGTCTTTATTGCAGATGAGCGTCGCCGGCATCGCGTATGCGAAAGGACCGTTTGGCAGCGTCAATGTCGGCAACTGGATCGGTGGCGCCTTCAGCAATGACGACACGGGTGCCTTCTCGCATTGCGCGGTCACGACTCCTTACGCGAACGGCGTCATCCTCGTCGTAAGCCAAAATGCCGCCGGCACATGGTCGCTGGCCTTTGCCAGTCCCAGCTACCGCTTCAACAAGGGTGAGAACGCCGCGATCGACGTGACCTTTGACGGGCGGGAGCAGGCCAGACTGTACGCTACGGCGTATCAATCCAACATGCTCACGGCCATCATGCCGGTCAATGTCGTGCGTACGTTTCAGAAGGCGAGCCTGATGGTGGCGACGGCCGGCCGCGCGGTCCTGAACTTCGACCTGACCTCGACCGGACCCGTGATCGCGGCATTGGCCAATTGCGTGACCAAGGTGAAAGCCGACGGGCTCGACAAGGCCGGCGACTTCACCAAGATCGCCGCCAAGCCGCAGCCCGCACCGGACAAGCAGGCGCCACCGGCCGGCAGCAAAGCCACCAGGGCCAAGAGCGGCACCGGCTTTGTGGTCAGCGCGAACGGCCACATCGTCACCAACAACCATGTGATCGACGGCTGTGTCGGCGACATCAAAGGCAATCTCGCCGGCGAGGCCTCGATGGTGCTGCGCGTCGTGTCGAGCGACGCGAACAACGATCTCGCGCTCTTGCAGGCGCCATCGACCATGACATTCAAGGACTTTGCCCGGATTCGCGACCGTTCGATCCGCTCCGGCGATTCCGTCGTCGCGATCGGCTTTCCCTTCCATGGGCTGCTCACGTCGGACTTCACCGTGACGACCGGCATCGTGAGCTCGCTCAGCGGCATGCGCAACGATTCGCGTTTCCTCCAAATCAGCGCGCCGGTGCAGCCCGGCAATAGCGGCGGCCCGCTGTTCGACACCACCGGTCAGATCGTGGGCGTTGTCACCGCAAAGATCCCCGTATTGCGCATCGCCGCTGCGACCGGCAACATCCCCGAAAACATCAACTTCGCCATCAAGACCGGCGCGCTGCGCGACTTCCTCGACAATTCCGTGGTGCCGTACTTGACCACCGAGCCGAAGAGCGATCTCAAGACCACCGACATCGCCGGCAACGCACGGCCCTATACGATGCTGATCTCGTGCAACGGGACGGAGCAGGCCGACGCGAAGCGGTAGCAACGGCGTGGGCTGCGTAGCCTGGATGGAGCGCAGCGCAATCCGGGGATACCGATCGAGATCCCGGATTGCGCTGCGCTCCATCCGGGCTTCTGTAACGGGCCTTGGTTAGTCAATCCCTTTTTGCGTCATCCGCTTGCCGGGAACCTGCTTCTGTACGGGATCAACGCGAT
>NZ_JADPKS010000145.1 GCF_023074175.1 Bradyrhizobium sp. 139 | reverse complement strand
GGAGGAAACGCCCCCTTGGGAGGCCTCTGGGATCAGGCCGCAGCCTGTTCGACCGGCGAGTATGGCAGGCCAAGGCTCTCGGCCACGGCCTTGTACGTTAGGCGGCCACGATAGACATTCAGGCCCGCCCGCAGATGCGGGTTCTCGAGCACGGCTGCAAATCCTTTGTTGGCGAGAGCCAAACCAAACGGTAGCGTAGCATTATTTAGGGCCTGGCTTGATGTAAGCGGGACGGCCCCGGGCATATTGGCGACGCAATAGTGGATGACGCCATCCACCTCATAGGTTGGATCGGCGTGGGTAGTCGGACGAGATGTTTCAAAGCATCCGCCCTGGTCGATCGCAACGTCAACGATCACCGAGCCCTTTCGCATAGAACTCAACATACCGCGTCTTACCAGTTTCGGCGCACTCGCCCCGGGAACGAGCACGGCGCCGATTACGACGTCCGCGGCGAACACCTCCTCCTCAACAGCATCTATTGTCGAGAACCTGGTACGAACGCGCCCTTCGAACAATTCATCCAGCTCGCGCAGACGAGGAATCGAACGGTCTAGGATTGTAACCTCAGCCCCCAAGCCAGCCGCCATTCTTGCTGCGTGCGTGCCGACAACACCGCCTCCGATCACCACGACGCGGGCCGGCTGAACACCCGGCACACCACCGATCAAAAGGCCGCGCCCCCCTGCATACCGCTTCAGGGCCGCTCCGGCAGCCTCGATCGAAAGTCTACCTGCGACTTCACTCATCGGTGCAAGCAGCGGGAGTCCGCCATGTGCATCAGT
>NZ_JADPKS010000036.1 GCF_023074175.1 Bradyrhizobium sp. 139 | reverse complement strand
CGTCTCTCATGACCTCAACTTCTCGAACCGCCCGGTGCGGACCCGCATGCCGGGTGGTGTGGCAGGGGAGCGACCCACAAGGTCGCCCCCTATGCCGATCGAGGGCGGGCTTGCTGCATCAGGCAATACTGTTATCCCGGCGACTAGGTCGTCGCAATCTAAACCCAACAACCGCTTGTCATTCGGCCTGCAATATTGACGAGGGGTCAAATTTGTAAGCCGATTGACACCCTTGAAATCACCCGTCTCTGCTCTCATCCTGGTAAGCAGCGTCGCTCACGCAGTGTTCGCAGGCGGCTTGCAGCGCCTGATGCATGTCCGCAATGAGATCACTCGGCCCCTCCATGCCAGCGTGAATACGAATCAACGGTCCATCAAATGAAACCATTGCTTCCGTTCGTTGAGGAGCATCGACAGGCAGCACAAGGCTCTCGTACCCACCCCACGACAATCCGATTCCAAAAAGGCGCAGTTTCTGGAAGAAAACCGAAAGCTGGGCCTTGGACATAGGTTTCAGAGCGACGCCGAACAGGCCACTTGCACCCAAGAAATCCCGTTTCCAAATATTGTAGCCGGGATGGTTTGGGAGCGCAGGGTGTAGAACCCGGCCCACTGCCGGGTGGTCTTCCAGGCTTTGAGCCAGCTTCAGGCCATTTTCGTAATGCTGCCTCATGCGAACGGCTAGTGTGCGCAGTCCACGAAGAGCTAAATAGATGTCATCTGGCCCAGCCATCTCCCCGAAATGATGAGCGCTTGGCTGCAGGAACGGCCACGCTTCCTTGTTAGCGGTAGCAATGCCCAGAAGGGCGTCGGAATGACCAACGATATACTTGGTCGCGGCATGGATCGAGATATCGACGCCATGGAGAAAGGGTTTGAAATAGAGCGGCGTCGCCCAAGTATTGTCCATGAGCACGAGCGCACCCGATTGATGTGCGATCGCGCATAGCGCGGGCAGATCCTGTACCTCAAACGTCATGGACCCCGGGGACTCCAGGTACACAGCTCGCGTTTTTGTCCCAATCTTCGCGAGTAGATCCGAAGGCTGTGTGGGATGGAAGTACTCCACCTTCACCCCAAATCTAGTTAGAACCTGGGTCGCGAAAATCCTCACCGGTTCATAGACGTTATCGCAGATCAAAACATGATCCCCGGCCTTCAAGATCCCTAGAAGCGCGTGGGAGCACGCAGAGAGCCCCGAAGGGAACAAGATCGAACGATACCCGCCCTCCAGTTCACAAATGGCAGCCTCGAGAGCGCGAGACAGCGGTGAGCCGAATCGTCCGTAGTTCGTCACTGGATTCTGCTTGCGCCTATCCCACTCTTCGAGGTTTTCCGAAACGATCGTGGAACCTCGATAGACAGGAATATTGACCATCCCGGCGTGTTCAGCCGGCGCGCGACCGAGATGAGACAATTGCGTGTTGGGCTCTGGCAAGCGTTTATCCCAAGCGATGCGATCCATACCTCTCCTATCTGGGATCGCGCCGCTTAAATGCGCGGCGAATGCCCACTACTATCGATCTGCAACTCGTCTCCGGCGCGACGACTCGAGAACTCTGTATCGACGGCCTCTTTCGTCATCATATCCCAACCTTAGGGCAGCTCTCCTCCCAGATCGAAAGCGCGGTCGACCGCACAGTGAGACCGCGCCGGACCGCGCTCCCGAAAATCGGTGCTCAGCTTCATGCACTTCTAGGTCCATCACTACAGCAAAGGCTGGGCCAGACGCGCGGGCAGCGCGCTGCAGGCGGATTAACCCGGATTGGTCGGATGCCTCGGCACCAGGCGGATTTCTTGTCGGACAAAAGACGCTGCATGTCGGCTCCTCGCCAAATCGGTTAAATCGGGGTGATCTTGATGTGGGTCGACAATTGCACTTCTTATGAACTCGCGCGTGGCGTTGTTTTGCAGCTTCCCAGTGAAGGCCTAGTTGCTGCACGCTTATACTTATATCGAAGCGGGGAGCCTGACTTGCAGCACCAGTTGCGGTCGTTACGCCGCCGTCATGCAAGTTCGTGGTGCAAGAGAATTGCGCAGGCCCACTACGGTGAATGATCACAACTTACACGAACCGACACCTGACTGAATCGAGAGCGGCCCTTAACAGGCTTGAATCGTACCTAGCGTCAAGTTGTACTAACTAGCGGTTCGATTCTACGGAGACACATTCCGGCCTCAAGGTGCCGGCACGGCACATCTAGGATCTGCGAGGCGCGCTTGAGATGATGGTGGCAGCTCTTATTGTCCTTTCGATTGTCGCCGCCGGTGGGGCCGGCTACGGCGTCGGCACTCGGCGTTTTCGCAGCCGACGAGAGCGCGCGCGGCTGCATATGGCTACGGCCCACTCCGCAGAGAGCTGCAGCAGTCATGCGCCGTCGCGCAACTCGCTCGAGCAACCCGCCTGCTGGCAACCAGAACCAGATCTTGCGGACCAGAAGCGCTCGACAATAGCCCGCGAGGGCTAAACAATTCACGCGCCCGGGATCACCTCTCACCTGCAGAATTCGCTGCCGGCCCCCCTCGGCAAGGTGCAGCTGAGGCGCGAGTTCTTACGTTGTGCTGCGGCGTGTCGCGGCTCCAGAACTACGACAGATGCGTTTCTTCGGCGGGGACGTCCGAATGGAGCGGCGTGCCGCAAGCGGCTCGCGTTTCGACGCGCTAAGTTCAAATAATTTGAAACGCAAGTGAGTCAAATGATACCGCGAAGAAGAACCCCAATCCAAGATCGTATGCTGGCTGGAACCAGGCGTGTCTATTCGATTGCCTGCACGCTAACGGAGCTTATGCGCGGTGCGAGGCTTGTTCGCCGATCCTTGCGCTGTACGATCGTCGATCCGCTTTCGGAGGCTTAACATTCGGGCTCATCAGCCTCATACTGTCAATGATCGTGGCAAGCCCCGTCTTTCAGAAAACAGGTGATCAGGATTGCAGCGAGGGCGCCGATCCCACACTCTGTCTGCCGGAATGCCGCACGGGTCTGACCAGCGCATGCGCGACGTACAGCTCGATTTCAGTGAAGGAGCTTCCGGACGTCCTAGTCAAGGCGACGCTGGCAACTGGGGATCGCCGCTTCTATAGCCATTTCGGCATTGACCTTACCGCGATCGCGCTCTCATTGCATGCGGGCCCGGGCACAAAGGCCGTGCGCTCGTCCATTACCCAGAAGGTTGCGAGAATTCTATTCCCCTCAGATGAACGCACTCTGGAGGTCAGGATTCAGGAGGCGCTTGTCGCAATTTGGCTCGAATGGCGGCTCAGCAAGGATGAAATCCTGAAGATCTACCTAAACCGTGTGCAGATCGGAGACGGCATCTTCGGCGTCAGTGAAGCTGCGCAGATTTATTTCCACAAGCAGGTTCAGGATATCGAACTTGGCGAAGCAGCCCTGCTTGCTGGCCTGATAAATGCGCCACTAGATCCACCTTCGCATGTTGCTCTTCTGAATGCGCGTGAGCGTGCAAACCTAGTTCTGGACACCCTCGTCGAGACCGGGCTCATCACTAATGATCAGCTGTTCGCGGCAAAGCAAAAACATCCGGCACGCCTGATCTTCATGCATCAGGACGCGTCGCCGAATCGAAGAGATCGAGGTGAGCGTGATCTCGCGGAAGATGATTGCCACCGCTGCCATGGAGTGGAGGGTAGCACAGCTGATTGACTGCAAATTCGTATCGCACCAATGGGAATGTAACTGGCGGAACGCGATTCATCGGCAAGAGGCCGGTTGCCTGGCGATAGCCGGGAGGCTGACGGTCGGATCGTCGCCCAACGGGCCGACGGTTTCCAGGTATGTTGCGTGCCCGCTGGACGGCCCATCCATCGTTCTGCTCGAGCATGATCACACCGATGAGGCGAATGATGACGCCCTCATTGGTGAAGATGCTGACATAATCGAGACGTACTCGTTGAAGTCGTATCTGATCGAAACCTGCCAGCGTCCTCATACAGTTGACGACAGCGCGAGATGTGCGAGGGATTGAGCAAAGTCTTCATTGCTGCATCCGTCCTATCGTAATGAATGGTGTCTGGCGAGATGGTGAAAGCATGCGGCAACAACCTGAAGCGATGCCGCGCGAAGCACTATGCATTAAGACGATTCTTCGTTCCCTCTAAGGAGCCTGGGCCAGTAGTGTCCGTCTTTCGTCGGTCGCGACCCAAAAATCGCCTGGCCAACTCTAATGACGTCAGCCCCCTCTTCGATTGCCATCTCGAAGTCGCTTGTCATGCCCATAGAGAGCAGGTTAAGTCCTGACGACGCCCTATCGCGTAGCGCGTCTCGCAGCTGCCGCAGCAACTTGAAACATTCGCGAACCTTAGCGGCGTCTCCACTGAAGATGGCGAGAGTCATAAAGCCACGAGGAATCAGGGCCGGATAATCGGGAAGCCGACGCACAAACTCAGCCACTTCGTTCGGCGAGAGACCGTATTTGCTCTCCTCACCGGAGGTATTGACCTGGACGAACACGTCGAGACGTCTACCTTCGGCGCCAAGCCGGACCTGGAGCGCATCGGCCAATCGCAGGCTGTCTAACGCGTGAAACTCGCTGGCGAAATTGACCATCGACTTAACTTTATTTGTCTGAAGGTGGCCGATGATACTCCAGTCTAGCGACAGATCGGCGAGATCTCGAACCTTCCCCTCAGCCTCCTGAACCTTGTTTTCCCCGAAGTTCGACAGGCCGAGCTCGGAGGCCATGCGGACGATGGCCGATGGTACCCTTTTGCTGACGGGCAACAGTCGAACTTCTGAGCGCCGACGGCCTGCCCGTACGCAAGCCATGTTTATCCGGTGTTCAAGCTCATCGAGATTGGAGCGCAAAAGCGAGCGCCGATCATCCGTGAACCTCTCGCTGTCTATCTCTGACATCGTCCGCTCCCTGCTGGTCCCTGACTCTACTCTTCAGTGCGCGAGAGATCACGACATTCTGGATTTCGGTCGTTCCGTCCAGATATTGGGCGGCCTTTGCCGCGGTCAGATGACGCGCTATCGGCGTCTCGGCCAAAAGCGCTCTCGCGCCAATCGATTGCATACACTGTATGATGCCATTCATTGCGGCTCTCGCCGGCGAACTTTTTCGCGTGGGCGGCGTCAACGCTAGCGCGCTCACCGCGATCGAGCTCGGATGCCGCAGCAGAGAACAACAGCCGCGCGGCGTGAAGGTCCGTCGCGACGTCCGCCAGCAGCCATAGCAGCCCCTGAAAATCGATGGTTTTCGAACCAAAGGCGGTCCGGTCGTTCGTGGCCGCCAGCGCGCAATCGAGCGAGGCCTCCATCATTCCACAGCACAGGGCTGCGACGAGCGTTCGGGCCAGTCGACACCGGCCATGGCACGTTTGACGCCGTCGCCCGGAGGAAAGAGCACTGCATCCTCGTCGACGAGGCAATCCGACAGTTCGATCCCAGCGAGCCCCATGGAGTGACGCCCGACTAGATCGTACGGCCGCGTCACCGATAAGCCCGCAGATCGTCGCTCCACCAGAAAGCCCGCAATGCCGGACGCGCCCGCTGTTTGATCCGTCTGAGCATAAACGAGAAAGAGATCCGATTCAGCGGCGTTGGTGATCCACGCTTTCGAGCCATTGAGGCACCACCCGCTTCCGTCGCGCTTTGCACTCGTTCGCATCGCCGCTGCGTCCGACCCGGCGGATGGCTCGGTGATGCAGACCGAATGCAGCACGATGCCGGTGCGAACGGCTTCGAGGTGTCGCCTGTGCTGGGCGGGAGAGCCAAATTCGGCAATCGTACCTGCTGCTATGAACCGCAAGGCTAAAGGCGAAGGGAAAGTCGGCAGCGGCTAATCTCGCCAGGGCTTCTCCAGTCAACGCGTAGTCCAGACCGCATCCCCCATGTGGAGGGGAACACGGAGCGATCCCAATCCCAGATCAATGGCGCGCCTTATCTCGGCACCCGCCATCGACCTCGTCGATTCCCAGTTTGCCGCCTTCGGCGCGATCGTATCGCGGGCGAAATCTCGCAGTGGCTAAGATGTCCATGGCATCATTCCTGATCTACAGGGTCTGTACGCCAAGGAGAATGAGCCACTTGCTTGCAAGTGGCCCAAGTCGGCGTTGACGACTTCGACCGGAGAAAGGGTGCGTGCCTTATAGGCCGTGAGAAGCTCGGAGCCTGAAAAGAACGTAGGATCACACATCGATGACTCGTGCTTGAAGGACATCTCGCGCGCTCTCGCTTCCGAAGAGCGCTGATGAAATTCTCAAGGTTGAACTTGCGTCTCAGCTTGATGAGAAACGCGTAAGCGAGAGTCCCGCCCTTCAACGGCGCAGACCGCTCGCCATGGATTCTGCGGAGAAAATGTGCCGACACTACTCCAACTCCAGGCCGTCCAGCACATCCGAAACCTTTTTCTCGGCCTCGGGAGGCAATGGCAGTATTGGACGCGGAGGATCGGCGGCGCAGAGCCCCTTGAGTTTTGCAACTGCGTATACTACACGCAAGCTCGAGAAGGCCTTGAATAAGTGCCAGATTGGCTGCAGACGCTCGTTCAGCCGTCGTGCGTCCGCGCTATTGCCGTTCTGCGCGGCACGGACAAGCGCCAGGCAGGTCTTCGGGAAAATTCCTCCCAAAACGCTATACCAAGTCTCACCACCGGCCAGGAGCGCACCCAGACAGTTCCAGTCGACGCTGTAACCAAGTGAAAAACCACTCGGGACGACGGCCTGCAGATCCTGCAGATGGCCCTCAACAGCGGAAGCATCAGGCGCGGGACTCTTTACCGCGATAATTCCCTCAACTCGGCTCAACCGGCCGATCAAGGCTGGCGTAAAGTGGAAGTGCGTCGTGCCGGGATTGTCATAGATGCAAATCGGAAGCCCGCTCTCCCTTGATACAGTGGCGAAATGCTCGAATATCTCCTCGTCAGTGAGCGGCGTATAGCAAACGGGCGCTAGAAGACCGGCAGCAGCGCCAGCGGCGCGTGCGTCCTGGGCCAATCTCACGGCATCATCGGTTCGGAGCGCGCCGACTCCCACCAATACGGGAGTCTTGCCCGTCGCCAAGCCGACAGTCGCTTCGACGGCCCGCCGGCGTTCGTCGCGGCTGAGATAGGGATACGAACCTGTGCTTCCGAGCAGGCCTACAGAATCCACGCCTGCCGCAAGCAACGGCTTCACCAACGTCGCGAGAGACGGCACATCGACCCGGCCCTGCCGATCGGAGGGCGTGATTGGAAAGGCGGAAAGTCCTTTGAGATTGATCATCATTCGATCCCTTTCATTGGCTTTCTCTTGGTGGACTAGCGTAGCTCGAAGGTTGACTTCCCTCAGAAGGCATCTGGTGCAGTGCCATTCGGCAGAACGCGCCTGATCGCGACCTCCCCTCGGAACTCCCCCCTGCGCAATACCTAGACTGCCTTACGCAACCCCCTACGGTCAAACGTACAGCCACTTCGGACCGCTTTGGCCGCGATCGCGGCGGTAGTGAGCAGCCGGGAACAAGATCAGTGCAACTGTCATCCCCTCGCAGGCCATACTGCGGGGGATGGCAAGATCTGAAGTCAGCGACTAGCCGCCGATATCGCCCGAGATAATATCGCCGAACAACTCCCAACGCTCGCCTTTAAACCGCATCAACTGCAGTTGGCTGATGGGGACGAAATCGGTTGGCGAAGTGTCGATCGTGATGCCAGGCAGCAGCACCTCAGTGCGGTAGGTCTTCAAGTTGGCGGCCTGCTTCATGACATTGGCACGAGTAAGGTCATTGCCGCACTGCTTGAGTGCCTGGACGAGGAGCGGGCCACAAACCGCGAAACTCTCGTGATCAAGGGGAAGCGGCGTAGATCCGGCGGTCGTGCAGTGAAGGAGTGCGTTCTTACCTGGGGAGATCTCGCCTTGCGTCCGAAAGGGCGACGGTGTCGAGCCGGAGCGAGAAGTCAGTCGCTCCACGCTTCCTCCCCACAATCGGTCGCCCTCATGCGTTTGCGCTATTCCATAGCCATACATAGTGTAATAGTCGAGTTTGTCGCCCTCGGGAAAATCCCTGGGAGCGCCATGCAGGCGTAGATAGCGCCCGTCGCGATGCCGGCCAGCACTTGGTTGGTGAATAGCTCCATCGTGCCGGCTCCTCAGTAACTCAGATAGGATTTGTGGATTTCTTCGTTGTTCGCGATGTCTTTGGCATTGCCCGACATCACGATGCGTCCGGTCTCGATCACGTAGGCTTGGTCTGCGAGCTCGAGCGCGAGCTGGGCGTTCTGCTCGACCACCAGGATCCACACCTTGTCCTCGCGATTGATCTTGCCGAGGATGCCGAACAGGTCGCGCACGACCAGCGGCGCCAGCCCGAACGAGGGTTCGTCCAGCAGCATCAGTCGCGGCCGCAGCATCAGCGCGCGGGCGACCGCGAGCATCTGCTGCTCGCCGCCGGATCCGAGAGGTTCGGAAACGGTGCCACGTTCTGGAAGGTGCGGCCGATACCGATCTCGGCGATCCGGTGCGCCGGCCGCGACAGGATGCTCACGCCCTCCATCAGGATGTCGCTGGACGACGGCTGATAGAGCCGGGACAGGCAGTTGAAGAGCGTGGTCTTGCCGGCGCCGTTGGGGCCGATCAATCCGAGGATCTGGCCCTTGTGCATGTCAAAGGATACGCCGTTGAGTGCAGCGATGCCGCCGAACACGACGCTGACGTTGCGAACCGCGAGCAGGGGCGATGTCCCCTGCGCGAGCTGTGCCTGCGTCATCTCGTCTCGCCCACGTTGTTGAGTGGGCGGAGGGGCGATGCGAACCGCTCCCGGCAATGACGAAAGCTATCTGATCCCCTCGGCCACACGCGCAAACTCTTCCCCTACTCTCCGGCTTCATTCTTATTGTTTTTAATTGCAACACTTGCGATGCTCCATCCAGCACGAGTCCATGCTGTAATGCTCGCTCCGCCCACAGCAACTGCGTCACCAGTCTGCCTTGCCAAATTCCTGACCTGCGCACGTTGCGTCAACAAGGTCCAGTTTCGTGCAGAATCCGATCAACAGGATTTCAAGCTGGTCCAGTGCAATCCTTTCAGCGCCGCCTGTTAATCCAGCAGCTTGCGTCGAGCCTGAATGGGTCCTTAGGCTGGTCGCCGTGCAGGTGCTTCTCGGCTCTGCAAGTTCGTAACTATCCGAAGCTGCGACCCATGCATGATTATGGCATGTCCTTGTGCCAGTGCCGGAGCACTCCCTCGGCTTGAGCGCCGCATCGGGTTATTCGCCGAACGACGTCTGAAGCGACAAGGTGACCTAACGATTGGCAACGCGAAACGCCAATGCCGGGACGACTTGTCATCGTGGACGCCTCTCATGCAGATGGCGCTCGCACAAACAAGCAGAGACATGTGCAGAGCCAACACGCTCAACCGCGACGAGGTTGATCGCCTCTATCACTCTATCGAAGTGTTCTCATGAAGGAAGGCGGCGTACCTGGTTCTCCATACAGGTTCAAAAGATTCTTCGCCGGCAATCGCGTCGGACTGGTACCCCAAGCGCAAAGGCGTTTCGGTCGATGCCACCGAGTTATAAAGGGCGGACGGCTCCGGTGCGACAGGCTTGCATGAACTGCTGCTCACGGGCGCGCCCGCTGCTCGCAAATTTCACGAGATCTTCCCGGGCAGATCTACCCTCCGAACGCTTGTTGGTCTTGGCTCCTGCAAACGACAATCCGGCCCCGAGCTATATTGTGATCGTCGGACGCAGTTTCATCGGACTTGAACTCGCCGCGCCCCATCGTCGAGCAGCCCCCGAATCCATCTGATTGAGTCACAGCTGCAGTTGCTTTGCACGATCCTGCTCCAGCTGAGCGGCTGGTCCCGCCGTCGCGACACAGGTCGCGGGATTCCCTCGTCGATACTCGGACGTTTTCTCTGTGGCGCGGTAATATGGTAGGCTCGACGTGTATGACTTTGATCGAAGAGGGAAGCTTTTCTTCCCCGCAGTAATTGGCCTATTGTTTGTTTCAAGATCGTTACGATTCAGTAGACCAGCATCACGATGGCACGGCGACGAAGCATCATTTCAATCCCCTCACTCGGTTCGCTGGACAAAACTGCGGGCCGGGTAGGACAGCAACTCACGCAGGCCCTTCGCGAAGCTATTTCCAAAGGGGAGTTGAAGCCTGGCGAGCGTTTGCCGTCGACACGGGCGCTGGCAACATCACTGCATCTCGCGCGAGGCACCGTCATCGAGGCGTTTCATCAATTGCATGCAGAAGGTTATCTGGAAGCCCGATCGAGGGGCGGCACGGTTGTCACAAACGTCAATTCTGCCAGTGGATTTGTCAGCCAGACGCATTCCCCGAAGGAATCTGCGCTGATCGGTCCCGGACTGCCAGCAAATGTGGCTCGCCTCGCAGAGGTAGCGCGAACTCTTCGCCCGCAAAGGGCGGCGCCTTTCGCCATTGCCCATCCTGCAGGCGGAGTCGCGCCCGACGACAAATGGAGACGTCTCGGCAATCGCGTGCGCGCCATGCGCGTTGCTGCTCCATCGGGCTACATCGACTCGCGGGGATTGTTTGAATTGAGGGTCGCTATAGCCGACTACGTTCGCAAGGCACGCGGTGTCAAATGCGACCCCGGTCAGGTCGTGATCACGGCTGGCATACAACAGGGATTGTTTTTGGCCGCGACCGTGCTTCTATCGCCAGGCGACGCGATCTGGGCCGAAGATCCCGCGTACCCTGGAATTGTCGCAGTGCTCGGAAACTTCGATGTGAGCACACATCGAATTCCGGTCGATGCCCAAGGAATTGACGTTCAGGAAGGGCTTAACCGCTGCCCTGGTGCACGCGTCGCCTTCGTTACTCCTTCGCATCAATATCCCTTGGGAATGCCAATGAGCATGGCACGCCGCACTGCGCTACTTTTGTGGGCACGACAGAACAACGCCTGGATCGTCGAAGACGATTACGACAGCGAACTCCGCTATGCCGGCCATCCCTTCCCATCCCTTCAAGGATTGGATTCGGCCCGCGTCATCTACATCGGGACAATGAGCAAGGTTCTGGTTTCTTCGATGCGCTTAGGATACGCCATCGTGCCGCCTTCACTCGTCGATGCGTTCGCAGGGGCACGGGCTCTGATCGACCGCCATTCCCCCGCAGCTGATCAGTATGTACTTGCGCAGTATATGCGTGAGGGCCACTTCGAGGCACATATCCGCCGCATACGGAGCGCCTATGCCGAACGACGCACTGTCCTGATTGCCGCAATAGAGGAAGAGCTGCCAGCCTGGGCCACCCTGCAATCCAGCGACCAAGGAATGCACCTTGTTCTCTGCCTGCCATCCGGGCTCGACGATGTAGAGCTCGCAGATCGAGCCGAGAAAATTGGCTTGGTCGTGCGGCCGATCTCACCAATGTATCACGACACGCCACCGCGTTGCGGCTTGATGCTCGGTTTCGGAGGATTTTCGGTGCCGGAATTGAGGGGCGCAGTGATTCGGCTAAGAACGCTCCTGGACGCTTCCGTCGGTGCTGTAAAAGGCTCGAAATTGTCGAAGCCGCCGGGCCTGGAAGCGGTGAGCTAAGACGGCCGGCACAGCGCACACATCCAGGTCTTGTAGACAGGCGCGTCGACCGCGATTTCGGTGTTCACGTGAGCACTTTGGTTGCTCATGACAGCTTCCCCCATTCCTCTGGCAGGGTTCATGAGCTCGATTTAGGGCAAGTCTGGCTTATCCAACAGTGCCAGATAATTGCATTTTTACTGGACCAGTTTCTTGCCTCTGATGCTAGTCTGTGTTTCGCCGATCGTGATCATCACTTAGCGTGCGGTTCGTGCGTTCGACCTGGCCGTTGGTCCAGGATGGTTTGGCTTGGTGAGCCGGTGCTCGATGTCTTGCTCGCGACAGATACGATCGAATCCGTGGAGTCGATAGCGAGCGGTCGGCCCCTGAGCGGTGCTTTGGCATTCGCAGAACTGCACGCCGTTGTCGGTAAGAACTGTGTGGATCCTATAAGAAACCGCCTTGATCAAGGCCTCCAGGAACGTCGACGCAGTTTCGAGGGTGGCGGAGCTACGTAGCTGAGCAAAGGCGAACTTCAATGTCCGATCCACAGCCATGAATAGGCGCAACTTGCCCTCTTGGATGCGAACTTCGGCGATATCGACGCGGAAGTAGCCGATGGGATATTGCTTGAACGGTTGTCTAGCCGGCTTTTCGCCGGCACCTCTGGCAGACGACTGATTCCATGACGCTGCAAACATCGGTGCAACGACGAGTTGGTCAAATGCGCGATCGTCGCCTGGAGCGCATACTGGCAGTCGTCCAGCGGCAAGAGCGCGTATTTGCGAACGCAATCACAATCGCTTCTTCTTCGGCCGAAAGCACCGTCGAGCGGGGAGCCTTCAGACCCATCGGCGCATCGTGAACGAGCGCTCGCCGACGCCACTAGGTGACGGTCTTCTTATTGAGCCCAGACTGGGCGGCTACGCCAAGCGGATCAGCGATCTCTTGGCCGAGGCGCATTGCGCAGTGAAGGACGAGGGGTGGCCGGGTGGCGAACTGCGCATTGGGTCGATGGAGACGACGGCGGCGTTACGCCTACCACCGTTGCTCACCCATTACGGGATCGCGCTTATCCCGATGTTGACGTCCAGGTCGAGACGGGCCCGACCGCAGCGTTAGTTGACAGCGTATTGGCTCGAAAACTTGATGGAGCTTTTGTCTCTGCACCCGCCACGCACGGTGAACTGACCTGCACACCGGTCGTGGAGGAGGAGCTGGTGCTGATCACGCCGATGGTGACGTCTCCCCAACACCTCAGCAAATTCCTAGCTTCGGGAAGCGGCCGCAAGGTGATCGTGTTTCGCGCCGGCTGCTCCTGTCGACAGCGCCTGTCGGAATATCTTGCGCATCGTGGTTTCGTCGACCTGCGCTGGATGGAAATGGGAACGCTCGACGGGATCATCGGTTGTGTGGCGGCTTCGGTGGGGCTGTCGTTGGTGCCCCGCGTGGTCGCTGATTCTGCCGAACGACAGGGCTTGATCCACCTACATTCGTTGCCGAACGGGACCGGCAGGGCCACCACGGTTTTCGTTCATCGCAAGGACGCATTCGTGTCCTCCGCCCTGCGGGCGTTCATGGAATGCGCCGGATCGGGAACGAACCAAACAGCCCCGCCCGAGCTACCGGCAGTGGCGCTCAACCAGCCTCAAAAGACGACCTCGCTGCCTTGACTGAGGCCACGATGAAGCGATGCACTTCCTGAACGCGCCGTGTTTCGTGCGTATCGGGATGTGACGTCAGCCAGTAATTCCGCACGAAACGGATGTCGGGAAGCAGACGCCGCAATTCGGGATAGCGCTGGGCCACGTAGTCATGAAGGATTCCGACGCCGTGTCCACCGAGAACAGCCTCGATCTGCGCAACGACGCTGCCGCATTCATAGCGTCGCGACATGAGCCGGCCGAGCACCGAGGCATAGTCCAATGCCCTGCTGTAGACGAAATCCTCGACCTGGGTGACGAACAGGCGGCCGGCAAGATCGGCCTGCGTCTTGATGGAACCCTCGCGCGCCAGATAAGCATCGGCAGCATAGACACTGAGCGTGTAGTCGGTGAGCTTGGAGAGGATCAGGTTGCCCTGCTTGGGCCGGTCCAGCGTGATCGCAACGTCAGCCTCGCGCCTTGACAATGAGAACGTGCGCGGAAGCGGCACGAGTTGAATGACAAGGCCCGGGTGCTTCGCTGCCAGTGCGCCCAGCCGATCGGCTAGGAAGTAGTTGCCAAGCCCGTCCGGCGCCCCTACGCGCACTGTTCCGGTGAGGGCCTCGGCGGCGCCTCCAATGCTCGATCCCACTTTGAGGAATTCGCTCTCTGCGCGCTCGGCCGCGGCGACAAGCGCCTCGCCCGCCGCCGTCAGCGTGCAGCCTGAAGTGTGTCGTTCGAGCAGTTTGGCGTTCAAGCCACTCTCCAGCGCCGTCAGTTGCCGGGCGACCGTTGCATGGTTTAGCCGTAGGTTTTTCGAGGCCTTCAGAATCTGGCGGGCACGCGCCACCTCTAGGAATTTCCGAACGCGCTCCCAATCCATTGACTACACTTTCTGCACAACGGAGCCGCGAATTCGGCCGTTGATGCCGCTTTTTAATGCGCTGCATATCTGGCTCGATCAAGCATCATCTTAGGGAGAGCAGCCAATGCCTGTGACTATTCTGAACTTCATCAATGGCGAGTTGGTGCCGAGCCGGGGCCCTCGCACCGCGCCGGTTTACAATCCCGCGACCGGCGAGCAATCGGCAACGCTCGGACTTGCTACGATGGAAGACGTGCGATCGGCCACAGAGGCGGCCCGCAAGGCGTTCCCGGCCTGGGCGAACACACCGCCACTGCGGCGTGCTCGTATTCTCAATCGTTTCCTGCGGATCATGGAGGACCGAATCGATGAACTTGCCCAAGTAATCACCGCCGAACACGGCAAGGTGCTCTCGGATGCGAAGGGCGAGATCCAACGCGGCATGGAGGTGGTGGAGTTCGCGACGGGCGCGCCGCAGCTGCTCAAGGGAGAGATCAGCGAGAATGTCGGCACCCGTGTCGACAGCCACTCGCTGCGTCAACCGCTCGGGGTGGTTGCTGGTATCACGCCGTTCAATTTCCCGGCGATGGTCCCGATGTGGATGTTCCCGGTTGCGCTGGCCTGCGGCAATACTTTTATCCTCAAGCCGTCAGAGCGCGATCCCTCGGCCTCGCTCATGCTTGCGCGGTGGCTGAAGGAGGCCGGACTGCCCGACGGCGTGTTCAACGTCGTGCATGGCGACAAGGAAGCGGTGGATGCCATTCTAACCGATCCGGACGTCGTCGCGGTCAGCTTCGTCGGCTCGACGCCGATTGCGCGATACATCTACGAGACGGCGACCAGCCACGGCAAGCGCTGCCAGGCACTGGGCGGCGCCAAGAACCACATGATCGTTATGCCTGACGCCGACATGGACCAGGCGGTCGACGCTCTCATGGGCGCGGCTTACGGCTCCGCCGGCGAGCGCTGCATGGCAATCTCGGTAGCCGTCCCGATCGGAGACACGACCGCCGACCATCTGATCGAAAAGCTGGCGCCCAAGGTCCGCGCGCTTAACATTGGTCCCGGTACCGACCCCGATGCCGAGATGGGCCCGCTGGTGACGAAGCAACACCTCGACAAGGTCCGAGGCTATATTGACGCCGGCGTTGACGAAGGCGCGAAGCTGATCGTGGACGGGCGCGATTTCCATCGCCAGGGCTACGAGAAGGGCTACTTCATCGGCGGCAGCCTGTTTGATCGCGTGACCACGGACATGAAGATCTATCGCGAAGAGATCTTCGGACCGGTGCTCGTGGTGGCTCGGGCCAAGTCCTATGACGATGCGGCCGACATGATCAACCAGCACGAGTTCGGCAACGGCACCGCAATCTTCACCAGGGATGGCGATGCGGCGCGTGAGTTCGCGCATCAGATCCAGGTCGGCATGGTGGGCATCAACGTACCGATCCCGGTGCCGATGGCATTCCATTCGTTCGGTGGATGGAAAGCCTCTCTGTTCGGCGACCATCACATGCATGGCCCCGAGGGCGTTCGCTTTTATACCAAGCTGAAAACGATCACGACCCGTTGGCCGACCGGCATCCGGGCCGGCGCCGAGTTCGTGATGCCGACGATGTCCTGATCTTCTCCGAATGGAAGGCCGTGGCAGCTCCACGGCCTTCTCACCCTCCAATTGGCGCAGACCTCAACTGGTGAACTCCGGCACATCGGCGCCAGAGAGGTCGATTCGGCCGATCAATCTGTGAATATCGCCCAACACCCAGAGATCTTTCACCTTCGGTCCCTCGAAAGTAAATACGGGCGCTCCGTACCACCAAAGATCGCACCCGCAGGGTGGACGCCAAACAGGGGCTTGCGGTGCAGGCCATGGAAACGAAGCTTGGCCGCAACGTGATTGCCTTCCTCGACCATGCCGAGGATATTCGACCACCTCTCCGATGAGAGGGATCGCCGCAGCCCGCACCCTCCGGCCAGCTGTGACATAAAGCCGCCAGGCGTTCGGCACCTTTGAAGCCACGGATCGATGGATCATTCCAGAGCAACTCGATCGTCCCCTGAAGCACTACGACATCGCCAATAACAAAGTCGACAAAAATCAGACCCGCCTTGGGATTTGGCACAAAATTGCCGAGCGTGTTTAAAAAGGAATTACCCGCAAAGCCCGGAACGGTGATCTGGTGCCCGCCACGTCAATGAAGCCCGCCTTGCCGCCGCGGTGAGAGATATCGCAATCGAACGATGATCCGTCATCTGAAGGCGCACATGACGCGACGAAGAACGTCGCTCACTGGCGGATCAGCTCACGCGCCGCATCGTCCAAGTCCTCGAACGCCTCCACCTCGCCGGGACCGATTTTCTCCAATGAAGCGGATCGTGCCGAGTCGATATGGCGCGAGCGATCGAGAGAAGTTCGGACCCGATTGACAGGCCCAGTTGCTTCTCGCTCTCTATGACCGCCTGAGTTGGCTATCAGGAACGCGAAAGGCGCCCTTGATCGTGTCCGGATTGCAACGCAGATCTGAACGTGAGTTTTCTGGAAGAACCCCCGTCAGATAGATGCGCTCACCCTCGATGAATATACCTCGCACTGTGTCAACGGGAGCTTCTCCGGCGTCCCGTCGAATTCGATGGAACATCTCGATCACAGCACAATCAAGGTTGCGGCGGAGGCCATCCGAGTGGTTTTGCGGAAGCTCGAACTTGGCCTTCGCTGATGTCGATAAGAGCTCGTCGTAGGCGATCTTGAGCTGAGCGACACCTGCAGCCGTAGTCAGATCCAAACACGGCCCTAGATCGATGGCCGCCCCTACGACCGCGGGTTTCCGATGCGACCAGCACCAACATCGCGGAGGCGCTGGCGAGACGAATGCCGACAAAGATGTTCGGAAGCGCCGCCGGAGGGATGACCTTGCGGAATAACTATTGCGGCGTCGCACCCATC
This sequence comes from Bradyrhizobium sp. 139, assembly GCF_023074175.1. Taxonomy (GTDB): domain Bacteria; phylum Pseudomonadota; class Alphaproteobacteria; order Rhizobiales; family Xanthobacteraceae; genus Bradyrhizobium. The sequence goes on along the minus strand of NZ_JADPKS010000036.1, from coordinate 57,476 downwards.
GTCCGAGCCGACTTGATCAGGAGCGGGTCGACTTGTTTGACCGCCCTGATGGTGTCGGAGCGGATGCAGGGGTCGGATCGTTGTCTGCTGGGTGGGACAAAAATGGAAAGTGTGGGCAGCCGCAACCCCGATCATAGGTTCTTCGGAACAAATGGTGTGCGCTGGTCACAAGGAGATTCGTACCAACCGGGCAAGCAGTCTCGATCCGTTACGCCCCTGCTCCAGGCACCTGATAAGGCCGCACAACGAGATCAGCAGCGGCTGCCAGGTCCTTTCAGATTTTGTGATGCGGGGATTGGTCCGCACTATCCTGACAACGAATTTCGATTCGTCTCTGTCTGACGCTCTGAAGGCGCGGCAGCCTCACATCGGTGATGGTTCACGAAGTCAACCGCCCCCCGGCAATTACGACCAGTTCAACGTCTTCAATAAATGTCAGCTCGTCTGGTTGCACGGATGCGCTGAGCAATATTCCGGACAAGAACGCCGCCGGCGAAGTCGGCGTTCCCGATACCTCGTATCACTGCTCAGGCCAGTGCTCGACGGCGCGCCGATTATTCTCATCGGCTCCCGCGGAGCCGAGCCATCGATCATGGAAGGCATCTTTGCACAGAACAAAGAAGGGTGGCTCGATTTCCTCACGGCATACATATAGGGGTACATACGTGATGGCGAAACGCTGCGTCCTTATGCCGAGTCGCTCGCACGGAGGCTCGGCACAAATTTCCGCCTGTTGAAGATAGATGGCTTCGACGAACTATTTGCCGACCTCGGCAAAGAACTGGTAGGGCACGACCGCTACACAGCCGTTAGCGATGCGTCTGCGCAAGTTTCGCGGGTGCAGGCGTTTGACGAACGCGTGGTTCGCAGGCGCTTCGCTTGACGATCTCGATCCGGATCTAGCGCCATCCGTCCTGCGGGATTACTGCGAAAAACTCGGGCGCGCGCCGGTTACGCGCGACACCTGCGCGCGCTTATTCCTGAGCAAGGTCTTTTGGTAAGCGGACCCGCGCTCATCCTGTTCGGCAAGCGGCTGAAGGATTTTTCTCGCACGCCGTCATGTCAGTGGCAGAGGCGGGCAAGAAACGCGAAATCTACGAGGCAGTCTGATCAGCTAGTACCGGAAGCTTCTGGAAAAGATCGAAAATCCCGAGGTCAATCCGACCTTGAAGGTGAAAAAGCGCCGCCAACATGACGAGCGGAAGGCTGGACGTGGGATACCGCTCTTTGGATGGAGAAGTGGAGGCGTCAAGCCCCCACGATGTGCCGCCCTTCCGATTTTCTCCATCACCAACTTTCGGCGAGGGCGCCGGTCCGGTGGATCGCGGCCGTCCAAAGAGTGCCTTGGCACGAGGCGTTATCCGTCAGTTGCCCTGCGAACGCTCGTCAGCTGCAAGATCAATCGACAACCCCGGGTCGAATTTTCCTCCGTGTTGGTACGCGCCATCTGCACGTACCACAATTTCCAGCGTGGCTCGCCAACCTCGCCAATCAGGCGCTCAGCAAGGAATCACAAGTGATTCCTTCAACTAGAGCTAAAGATTTCGCCAATCAGCCCGGGTGATCGAGCTTATGGGAAATTGAAAGAGACCGCACAGGCCATCTTCGCGCTGGCAATGCTTGATCACTTTCTTTCCAATACAAGTCCGCGCGACCCAAGCTTTTCCCATAAGGAATCAACGGTGTACTGAGGCAGTCGGAGCCCGAAGACATTGGCCAAGATCTGCTGCAGTTCGATCTTCGTTTCGAGTGTTTGTGTTTCCTTAAATTGGCTGCGAGTCAATCTGAGCTTCTTGTTAAGCAAGGTTGCATGCCCCTCCGATGTCAGCACACTCATCATGAGGACGGATGGAAAGGGCATACGGTCCCAGCGTGCGCAGATGAAGTTGGCGCCCTCGAAATCTGGTGGCAGGGCGACGGCTCGGTCGATACCGAAAAGAGCGAACCATTCATCTTCGTTCTTGCGTTCAAGCACGAGCTCTCCACTGGCCGGGTCGGCCCGCAGACGATACACGTCATGGCCAACTATTTGCTGCTCCTTCGTATCGATTCGTAGCGGTGCAATCGGTGCCGGACCGGGAAAGCCTGCATCGGCAAGCCAGTCGCAGCCCTCTATGGTCACGATCAATGCATGATGTGTGCGTGGGCCACCTTCCGGAGCCCCCATGCGCACCCTGCAAAGAATGGGCCGGACCGTGAAATTGAGTGCTTCGAGAGCCAAGCCAAACAACTTGTTCAATTCGAAGCAATAGCCGCCTCGCCGGGCATCGATCAGTTTGGCCCAGATGGAATTTTCAGTCAGATCGGGAATATCGCCCAGCAGAACTTCAATGTTCTCATAGGGGATCGCACGCATTTGCGCTTGCTGTAGCGCAAGAAGGCCATCAACCGTTGTCGGGACTTGAGCAAGGCCGATCCGATCGAGATAGGTCGCAATTTTAAATGCCATGGCACGTCCTTGATATCTGGATTCGTTTGATTAAGGGGCCCGAAGCGCAATGACTTCGCAGGCCAACGTGTAGCAGCGTAAAAGTGTTCATCTCTCCTATAGAAATGAAACAGCCCGAGCACTCCGGCGACAGCCTCAGTGCCGGTATCGAGCCAACGGGCCATTTGTGCACGGCCGGAACAGCCCGTAGGACTTCCGGTCGGCGGCGGTTTGCAACGGCGATCTTCCAGCCTTGCGAATTATTTCGTCTCGCCTCGCCGCGAACGCTCCGCGTTTCCAGGTTCACCGTCGCCGGCGATCCGCCATCGCTGAGTAGAGAACGGCAACAGCTTCCAGCTGAGGAATCGCTCTCAGCTACACCAGCAGTTTCCGCCGCGTTCAACATGACATCGCCTTGATCAATCGTACTTACGAAATTGCAGCTCTTGCGCTACTAACGAGCGGCTGTCGCTCTTTTGGATTGCTCAGCCGCGCCCGCGATAAGGCGCCACGCCTGTATCGGGCGCAGGTCGTGCAGCCCAAGCTCGCCTCCCGTATTAAACACTTGCCGAGCCTTGAATACCCGTACGGCGAGCAGAAGTTTCTTTGGCGACAGCTTGGCCAAACAGCCGACAGTGTGACGACGCGCGCCACTGGCGAAACGCAGCAGATCGGCCGACTTCATGGCGGTATGTCTTGGTTGATACATAGGTCACGGTTTAGTCCTTGATGAGCGCCAGAAATTTGCTACGCAGCATCTTGCTGTCGCGGAAGCCACCGCGCATGATGCTGGTCACCATAGTGGTTTCCGTCTCGCGAACGCCGCGCCAGATCACCCACTGGTGCCGCACCTTAATGATGAGGGCCAATCCCTTCGGATCAATGCGGCGCTCCAGCTTGTCTGCCAAAATAGCATCAACTTCCTCTTGGAGTGCGGGCGCGCCACGATCCAGTTGGCCACACGCACAACTTTGCTGATACCGATCACCGACTTACCAGGCAGCACGCCGACCCACATGCGCCCAATAACGGGAACAAAGTGGTGCGAGCACGTCGATCTCACGGTGATGGGGCCAACTTGCGTTGAGCTCATCAAATATCCTAACCGGGCGCTTTGCCTCGTTCTTGCGCGAACAAGTTGATCTGCGGGCGCTTCTGCATTTCGGTAGTCCACATGATGCCCCTGGCCGTCGGAACGGCCGCTTGTCGCCACCCCTGCGATTACCTGCCCTTGAGATCCTGGATGATTTCGAGATTTCCACCGTGTCGGCACCATGGCCGGTCGCGCGATGCCATCCATTGTGCTGCGTAGCGCCGCCAACGTTCGAACAATGACGGAGCTGCTTGATAGAATAGATAGCTTTCATCTGAACTCTTGAGTGGTGACGGCGAGAGACCGCTGTTCTTGAAATGCGTCCTTCACCGTCGCTGCAATCAACATGCCGAAAACCGCTATGCTAGTCTTGCTGGAAGACAACAACACCATGTGCTTTGCCAGCGCGCGCGGAAACATTTTACGCCCTGATGTCAGGGGGCCGGACATGAACGTCTTCAAGACGACACGGCTGAAAACAAACATAGGGGCGTCAAAACATGATCCGGTCCCCTTGCCGATCTCGTGCGTCTGCGCCATGTGGCTGAAACCACATTCAGTGAAGTCTAGCCTAATCGCGCGAGCTTCGTTCACAAACGCCTCCTCATTTATGTGACGCTTCAATAGCTTTCACTTTGCGCATCGATGCCGTCACGGAGCGTCTACCCCTTCAAAGCCGCGACAACGGCGGACAGCGCTGTTCGCTCCGTGACATCAAGGAGGTCGGAGCGCGCACGAATTCAATCAGCAAACAGGGCCCGATGGTCCCTCGGTGGGGCATCCAGTTCACTGAACGTCTTCGTTCTTCAGCGCACGGTTGGGATGGCCGCTTGAGGATTGGACAAAGACATTCCAGCCGCGGCAACAGTCGCGTAACGCTCTTTGCTGCGGCTTCTAGGCGGAGCTCCGCGGGATAGCCCCCATCAGGCACCGTGCGCACCAAAGCTGACTTTTGGCGGCCGCGCTCTCGGAAGTCCGGCAGCCGGATCAGGGCGGCTGTTTCGAATCACACACTTCGTTTGCCAATCCCGGCGAAAGGCTCATGCGCGCGAAAGAGGACTTGGTACGAGCCTTGCTTGCTGAGGCGCAAAACCATGTGCTTCGCGCGAGCCGACGGATTACCTCCGCTCGGTGTCGGTTCCAGACATTGGATGTCTGCAACCGGACAGGGTGGAAAACAACAACACGCAACGGGCGACATCCATAATCGTCGGTCAAGGAGACATAGCATGTCCGGTATTGCAGGCGCATTTCTGTTGCCTTCAAGCCGCTCACAAAGGACGGTTTACGATCAGCTCAAGCACATGGTGCCGAAGCTCGAAAACCGTGGACAAGAGGGGTTCGGCGTTGCCGCGTTTATGCATGAAGAACGGTTTCAACATACAAAGTCATGCCGGCCAGCAGGCAAACTAGCAGGTGTTGATTTCACTGAGCAGGACGCGCATTTCAGACCGCATGTAGCTATAGCACACGTTCGCACTCCCTCTCACAGCGAGAAGAGTGATGCCGACTTCCAGCCCTTTGACAATCATAAAGCCTCCTGCCGCCGTTTGACGGTTTGTTTGAACGGGGCTCTGGTCAACGCTGATGAACTTAGGAAAGAACTGCACGCTGAAGGTCATTCCATCAGCGGCAAAACCGATGCGGAGCTCTTGCTCAGGCTGATCGAGAGCGTTTGTGAAAGAGACTATTGGCAGCACGGTCTGCCGGTTAACTACGAGAAAGTCTTCCAAGACATTGACAAGGGTGTTGACGGAGCCGTCAGTGCACTCTTGTTGGATGGCCTAGGAAATCTGACCGCCTTCCGCAATCGCAGGGGTTTGCGGCCTTTGGAATTCATGCAAACCGAAGATGGTTTTCTACTTTTTGCCTCAGAAAACAGTGCTTTCTCTGGGCTACAAGGCCGAGTCGACGAAATCCGGCCAAGTCACATCAAGCATGTGAACGGCAGAACGGGAGACTGCCTTGATCACTTTGTGGGCCAGGCTCGACACAGCCCCAAGCTTTGCGCCTATGAAACGCTCTATCTGGGAAATGCAAGAACGTTGGTGCAAGGGCAATCTCACCTGGCAACTCGTCATGATATAGGCATGACCTTGGGCCGAATTGTCTGGCCGCGATTAGCAGTCGAAACAAGCTCCGCTCCCATAATCGTTTCTTCCATGCCGCGCACCGGGACAACGTATGCCGACGGTCTATTTGCATCGCTGGCCAAGCAGCAAAGTGCGCTCGTCCATCGGCAGGAGGTGATCGCAGTAAACCGCTCTCAGCGCACACTTATCGGGTCTCTTGGCGAGCGCAAATCGCTCATCTGGCAAAAGTACCGCGTCGCAACGAACGACGTCACGGATAGAATCATCGTCGTAGCCGATGAAGCTCTTATTCGTGGCGATACAAGTCGCGCAGTGACGGAGATGCTTCTTGCCGCTGGGGCAAAGGCTGTGCATTGGGCAATCGGTTCGCCGCCTATCGTTGCACCAAATTACTACGGCATCGGTATCGAGACCATAGATGAGCTAGCGTTCTGGAAAATATGGAAAAGCCTGGCACCCGAAACGCGGCACGATAGCCTGCGCTTTCATAGGGTCGCGCCGCAAACGCTCCGGGTGATCGAACGCAAAATTGCTCTATCGATCAACGCTACTAGCATCACGTATTTGCCCTTTGAAGATCTGCTTTCCTTGCTGCCGCGGGGACATGAGGGAATTGATCTTTCTGCGTTTACGTTCGAGATGCCGACCCCTGGCGGGCAAAAACGCGCAGACGAGAATTTGAATAGATTGATCGCCGATCTCACCTCAACGAAAACGTCTGCAGCATGAGGCCATGATGAAACCTGCTCTTGTATTCGACTGGAACGGCACTCTCCTCGACGACGCCGACGCCTTGCTACAAACGACGAACACCATTTTGGGCCGCTTCGGCCGGGCTGCCATCGACATGCAAACTTTTCGGGATCATTTCGATGTTCCACTTTCCGTTTTTTTCCGCAATCTAGGAATATCGGAGAGCGAAATCGAAACGGTCGATAGCCATGACAGCGCTATTTTTCACGACACTTACGAACCGCTGGCGAGCAAAGCCGATCTGCGCGAAGGCGCGCGTTGCATTTTGGAAACGGCACGTCAACAAGAGGTCTCCAGCATTATTGTCAGTAACCATATAGTCGATCCCCTTATTACCCAATTACGAAGACATGGAATCGAAGATTGTGTCGCGGAGGTTCTGGCTTTTGAAAGCCGCGCTACTCAATATAAAGGCATAAGCAAAGGAGAGCGGCTTCGTCTGTATATGCGAGCATACAATCTGAACCCCAGCTCAACGTTCATCGTCGGGGACATGCCGGTCGAAACGGATATTGCACGCGAACTTGGCTTGATCAGCGTAGCCATTACGGGCGGATTTGTTTCCGAGACGCGTCTGCGAGCGGCGCAGCCGGATTATCTCATCGAGGACCATCATAAGCTGCTGCCCATTCTGCAGGAGCGTGGCCTTTTTCAGAACTCATAAAGACGCAGAGCATGACTGAAACTCCGTCAACTGCAACGCCTGGGAAAGTCGGACAACGAATCGGCCTAATCGGCGCAGGGCGCATGGGAACAGGCATAGGAATCAGTCTTTTGCGTCATGGCACTGAATTGCATATCAAAGTCAACAGAACCCGTGTTGGCGCGGAACGCTTGACTGGCATGGGTGCTCATGAGCACACCGCAATTTCTGAATTGGCCCGGCATGTAAGTGCCGTCGTTTTATCACTGCCCTCAAGTTGCGAGGTCGAGGAAGTCTGCCTTGGGCAACATGGGCTATTTGCACATTTGCCCCGACAGAGTTTGATACTTGACTGCACCACGTCCTATCCTGCTTCAACCCTCACTTTAGCCGAACAGGCCAAAAGGCATGCATTGCACTTCATAGATGCCCCCGTAACACGAAGCCCTGAACAAGCTGAGCAAGGGCGCCTCAACGCCATCGTTGGATCGGATCAGAACACGTTTCCTATCGCGGCTCGCGTTCTTACCGCATTTTGCGAGAACATCGTCCATGTGGGTGATATTGGACAGGGCCATAAGCTCAAACTTGTCTATAATAGCATGACGATGGGCATGGCGGCGGTGGTAGCCGAAGCTTGCCAGCTTGCCGATGCCGTTGACGTCGACCTTGCAACCTTACGCTCCTTGGTCAGTCGCGGCGCGACCAACAGCGGGATATTCCAAAACTTTGCAGCCTTTTTGTTGGACGAAAAGCCGGATGCTTTGGCAATATCGATCAGAAACGCCAAAAAGGATATTCACTGCGGCGTGCGATTAGCGAACGAAAACGCGTTGAAGGTGCCAGTTCTGACTGCCGCCGCGCAAAAGTTCCAAACCTGTCTCGCCGAAGGCAAAGGTGAATTGACCTTACCTCATCTTGCGCTTTCCTCAAGGGGATGACGAATCACGACAGAATTAGCGGCGATGCGCCCAAAACAAACCTCTACGGTCCATGTCTTCCTGTTCTCCAGCATCGCCTTCACACTGATGCCCAAAGCATCGGCTAGATGCTTTTGTGCTCAGCGGACTTGAAAGCGATGCTCGAGCCCGGGCTGCTGTTTTGAGCACGCAGGCTCGGCCGTCGTTCCCGCTTTGCTCTTTGAAGAATACCAGGCGATCACGAGAGAGGAGACCGCGATTTGGCGCAACAGCCACGTACGGACGGTGAAAGAGCTCGAGGACGTCACCGGCCACAAAGCGGTTGCATAGCTTCTGACGACGCCGGTCTAGCTATGCGGAATGGCACCGCGAACGTGTCCTGGCTGATGAGGTTGAGGCGGGCATAGCGAACATGTTTAGCCGGATGCTCAAGGAGCTGAGCAACAGACATCTCCTCAACATACCGCAAACCTTTTAGGAGCGAGGTGAATAGTAACGTGTGAAGCCTATTCGACCATGTTCTTCATTCAGAACTAGCTCTGGAGGGATGGGGCCTAAACGAGGGTGCGCGCTTAATCTTCCTAGTATTGGCCGATACGGGACTTCAGCCGTCTGAGTTTGTCAATCTGCAACCTCACGCAGTCCGACTCAACACCCGCCCTACGTCGAGATCCTTCCAGACGGGCCGCGGTCTTGAAGACGTAAGACCCGCGCCGAGAAATTCCTCTTGTCGGAACCGCGCTTGGCGCGGCCCTGCCGTCGAGTTTTCATCCAGGAGCGGTTAGAGCCTCGGAGTTGTGCAGCGACGCGCATGCCTGAAAGCGCCCGCAAAGCTGCCCAGATTACTCGCGGACCAGTGCGGCAAGTTCCGCTTCAAGGTAGGCGTCGTTCCGCTCCCACCTTCTCGCGGCACATGGGATAGGCGAGTTTCACGATCTCTTTGAAGGGATCGGCTTGTGTCTATGCTTGACCATACGCTTAAATCGGACGTGACGGCGCGCCGGCTGGAAGTGATCACGGAGACGGGACGCCGTCGTTGGTTCTCCAAGGACGACAAGGCCCGGATCGTCGAGGAGACGCTGGTCCCGGGCGCCGTCGTTTCCGAGATTGCCCGGCGACACGGGCTGACCCCACAACAAGTGTTCACCTGGCGCCGGCAAGCACGCCGGTTGCCGACGCCGATGGCTGACGATCCGCCGTTTGTACCGGCGGTGGTAGACGCCTTGGTACCGGCCGTGGCTGTTGGCCATGAGCGCAAGACAGCGCGACGCAAGGCCAAGCCGGATATCGGGGGCATCGAGATCGAAGCCGAGGGCGTCACTATCCGGGTCGGCCGAGGCGCGGATGTGGCGATGATTGCGGCCATCGTCCATGCGCTGAAGGCAAGCCGGTGATCGGCCCGTCCGGAACTGTCCGGGTGATGGTGGCAACCAAGCCGGTCGACTTCCGCAAGGGAATGGAGGGGCTTGCCATGTTGGTACGCGAGCACATGCAGGCTGACCCGTTCTCGGGTGCTGTTTATGTGTTCCGTGCCAAGCGCGCAGACCGGATCAAGCTGATCTTCTGGGATGGCACGGGTTTGTGCCTGTTCGCCAAGCGGCTCGAAGACGGCGTCTTCCGCTGGCCGAAGATCGAGGATGGCGTGATGCGTTTGTCGGCGGCGGAATTGTCGGCGCTGCTCGAAGGGCTCGATTGGCGGCGTGTCCACGCGGCACGGGAGACGGTCGTGCCGACGCAAGTCGGATAATTGTGGGCCGTGCTGCGGCGAAGTGAATCAGGGGCATCGAGCACGTCGTCAAGCGGGCGCGAATATGCTCTGATTTACCTGTGAGCGATAACCTTCCTGATGATCCCGAGACGCTCAAGGCGATGCTGCTGGCAGCGCTTCACGAGAGCGAGCGGCTGCGTCAGATTATCAAGGAGCTGCAACGCCACCGCTTTGGCCGGAAGGCAGAGTCGCTTCCCGAGGAGCAGATGCTGCTGGGCCTCGAGGACGTCCAACAGGTCGCAGCCTTTGCCGAGGCCGGTCAGGACGAGACAACCCCGGAAGGCCGAGCGGAGCGCGCACGCAAGCGCCGCGTCAATCGCGGAGCACTGCCGGCCCACCTGCCGCGGATCGAGGTCGTCGTCGACCTCGACGACAAGACCTGCCCCTGCTGCCAGGGCGAACTGCATCGGATCGGTGAAGACAGGAGCGAGCGGCTGGACATGGTGCCGGCGCAGTTCCGCGTTGTCGTCACCCGGCGTCCTAAATACGCCTGCCGAGCCTGCGAAGATGGCGTCACGCAGGCCGAGGCTCCGGCCCGGCTGATCGAGGGCGGCCTGCCGACGGAGGCAACCGTCGCCCAGGTTCTGGTGTTCAAATATGCCGATCATCTGCCGCTCTACCGGCAGACCCAGATCTATGCCCGCCAAGGCATCGCTCTCGATCGATCGACGCTGGCGGACTGGGTTGGGCATGCCGCCTTCCATCTGCGCCCGCTGCATGAGCGCCTTCTCGCTCTGCTTCGCGCGAGATCCAAGCTGTTCGCCGACGAGACGACGGTGCCGGTGCTCGATCCCGGTCGAGGGCGCACCAAGACCGGCCAGCTCTGGGCCTATGCAGCCGACGACAGGCCCTGGGGCGGCCTCGATCCGCCCGGCATTGCCTATGTCTATGCACCCGACCGCAAAGCCGAGCGGCTGTTCAGCCATCTTGCCGGCTTCAAGGGCGTCCTGCAGGTCGATGGCTACAACGCCTATCCAAAGCTTGCCGAACGCGGCGGAGTCGAGCTCGCCTTCTGCTGGGTGCACATGCGGCGCAACTTCTACGAACTCGCGACAGCCGGCCCCGCTCCAATCGCGAGCGAGGCGCTCAAGCACATCGCCGCATTCTATGCGATCGAGAAGGAGATCCGCGGCCGCAGCGCGGAGGAGCGTCGCCTCGTGCGGCAGCAGAAGAGCCGACCACTGGCCGATGCCTTTGAGGTATGGCTGCGCGCCAAGCTGGCTCTCATCAGCCAGAAGATCAAGCTCGCCGAGGCCATCCGCTATGCTCTCTCGCGCTGGCAAGGACTAACGCGCTTCATTGACGATGGCCGGATCGAACTCGATAACAACACCGTCGAGCGATCGATCCGCGGTATCAAACTTTGCCGCAAGAATGCACTATTTGCAGGATCCGACGGCGGCGCCGAGCATTGGGCGGTCATCGCTTCCTTGGTCGAGACCTGCAAGATCAACGACGTCGATCCGCTCGCCTACCTCACCGACGTCCTGACCAGGATCGTCATCGGACATCCAAACCGCGACATCGACCTGCTACTGCCCTGGGCCTACCGCGCTCAAGCCCTCAAAGCCGTGGCCTGAGAACGACGCTTACGAGCTTGCCAAGGAGGCGCTCATGCAACGGAGTAGATGGAAGGCTGCTTGCCCCACCCAGTCCGCCAGCGTCGAACGATCGAGCTCAATGCCCTGGCGGGCGCAAATCTGCGCCTGCCGATACAACGGCAGGTGATCGGCATATTTGGACACCAGAACCTGGGCGACAGTGGCTTCGGTCTTCGCAAGCAGCATCGCTTTCAGCGTCTCAGGATCGTCAGGCAGGCTTCGGACACCCAGTTCAAATATTCGCTGCAATCTGGCGACGCGTCCGACGCTCCTGATTCACTTCGCCGCAGCGCCGCCAGCAGCTATCCCGCTTGTGCGGGCGCCGGCGTCGCCCGTGCTTCATGCACAAGCCGTCAGTCGAGCCCCTCCAGCAGCGCCGACAATTGCGCCGCCAACAGACGCATCACACCGTCCTCGATCTTCGGCCAGCGGAAGATTCCATCCTCTAGCCTCTTGGCGAACAGACACAAACCCGTTCCGTCCCAAAACACCAGCTTGATCCGATCCGCCCGCTTGGCCCTGAACACATAGACAGCTCCCGAGAATGGGTCAGCCCACATGCTCTCGCGCACCAGGGTAGCAAGCCCCTCCATTCCTTTGCGAAAGTCTACCGGTTTGGTCGCCACCATCACCCGGACCGCACCCGACGGACCGTTCACCGGCTCGCCTTCAGCGCCTAGACGATCGACGCAATCGTTATTGGGTCCGCACCACGACCGGCCCGGAACGTGATGCCATCAACTTCGATCTCTTGGTTCCGGAATCCGCCTTAGCCTTGCAGCGCAACGCTTTACGCTCACGGCCGAGAGCGCTCACCGGCACTACGGCATCCACCACCGCTGGCACAAACTGTACTTCTTCTGCTTCGGAATGACCGCCCGATGCTTTGCGCAACTGACGGCGCCAGCCAAAGAACTGCTGCGGCGGCAATCCATCGAGCTACCGAACAGACCGAGTCGCCGCTCGCAACGATCCGCGCCTTATCCTAGTCGCTCCACTTCCGCCGACGGCCGGCTCGGGTGAAGACCTCAAGCCGCCGCACCGTCTCCATGATAGCACTATGCACAGTGTCCATCAAACCGCAGACTCGCAGATCGCCCCGTCTTCCGGTAGGTGGCCGCCGAACAGCGCTTACGCTTCAAGCTAGGCTGGTGCTTGAAGATCGCCTCGATCAAAGCTTGCGCCGGCTGCTCGGAAGGCAGCGCCCGCTTTGTCACCGCGCGCCGAGGGAGCGAAGACCCGCTGGATCACGGTCGGCGAGCCTTTAAGACCACATTTGGAAAGGTCCTCGACGCCCGCGTCCTGTGCGTTCCATTTCACGAATGGCGCGCGGGCGGCTCGTAGCGCATCCGCCATGGCGCCGCGGCAAATCTAGTTGGTGGCCTCGAGAATGGTAATGAGACACAGCAGCCTGGTAGGCAGAACCTGGACACCGCCTTCGGCTCGTCGTTCCGTTTCAATTGTGCGCACGATCGGATCTAGTGCTCTGATCTTGCCGACGTAGGTCAGCCGTAGCATGCCAAGTCGCTTCGCAATGCCGGGTCCCACCTGCGCGGTGTCGCCGTCGATGGTTTGCTTGCCGGTAAAGATGAAGTCGGGCGGTCCATGCTCCTTACCAACTTTTCGGATGGCGGCTGCCAATGCGTAAGTTGTTACCAGAGTATCGGAGCCAGCGAAGCAGCGGTCACTGAGCAGAATGGCTCGATCGGCGCCGAATGTCAGCGCCTTGCGTAAGGAGTCTTCGGACGACATTGGCCCGATTGTAAGCACGGTGATTTCGCCGTCAAACCGATCGCGCAATTCCAGCGCTGCCTCGAGCGCGAAGAGATCGTATGGATTGATGATCGTCGGCACGCCCTGACGCATGATGGTGTTGGTCACGGGGGGCACGCGGATCTGCGCGGAGCCGGGAACCTGCTTGATGCAGACGACGAGCGCCGCCTTCAAAGTCGTATAGGCGCTGCCAGCAAACGGGTGCACCCGCGAGCCTGCGATTGAGGTCACGTTGACAATCGATCCTGCCGCGGCTTTTAGCTCGCCAAAAAAAGCCCTGCGCAAGCAGGATCGCAGCCACCAGAGTGAGATGGAACACACTCATCCACGTTTCGATCAACGTCGTCAACGATGTCTGCGGCGCGCCATTTTGCGCTTTCGGCGAAACGCCGGCATTGTTGATCAATGCGTACAAGGACGCACCTGCGAGCGTTGTTTGACCTCAGAGATTGTGCGCGGCAGCATTCGATGATCACTGAGATCGACTTGGATATCCGTCCGCTGGCCCATCATCGATGCGTCAAGACCATGATTGCGCAGCTCGGGGGTCGTTCCGACAGGCAACCTTCGGAAGCGTCTGATGCCTTCGACGCGATTCCGAGGTTAGTCGAGGATGCCCAAGATCGCAACCCGCTGCTCACGGACCGTGGACGCGCATTTCGTTCTCGGGTGCTTTGCCGAGATCTGCACTAGCCGCTCTCTGATGCGAGCAGCCTTCCAAGTTGGACAGCTAACTCCCACGTGCTTGAACCAATACGCGCATCAACGCTAACATTCTGGATGGCGGGATTTCTAGCTCCAGTACCTAACGCAACGTGAGATTAGAGCGATTTCTTCCTGAGGAATGTTGTGCTGAAGTTACAGCAATTCACGATGATGTTGCCAAGACGCGCAGAGCCGGGGTTCAAGTGAGGAATAACACTCCAATGAAGAATTTGCCGCTTCTGACTGCAAGCATCGTCGCAATCAACGCGGCGGTCCCGCATTTGGCGCGGATCTCGCTCCACAGCCTGTCCAATCCAACGCGCCGCAGCTCTCGGTCGCTCCCGCGATCTGTGACTGGACCGGTTACTATATGGCATTAACGGCGGCTGGGGCTCGAGCCATAACTGCTGGGATTTCGCAGGCGTTACTCCCGAAGGCTGCCATGGTATGACCGCCGGCACTATCGGTGGCCAGATTGGCTATCGCTGGCAGATGTTCAATGTGGTCTACGGCGTTGAAGGCCTGGACGACTGGGCAGAGTTCAGCGGCTCCAATATCAGCACCGCTTTCCCGTCGAACATCAATCGAACCAAGACGGATGCGTTCGGCTTGCTCACCGGCCAGATCGGCTACGCTTTCAAAACCCTGCTGCTTTGGGCCAAGCGCGGTGCTGTGGTGACCAGCAACACAGACCAGACCAACTCGACGGTCACTGGGGCGGAGCTTGCTAAAAGCGATATTGTCCATTGGGGCGCGCCGTAGGCGCTGGCCTGGAAGTTAACTTCGCCCCCAGCTGGTCAGTTGGCGTCGAGTATGATCACCTGTTCATCCCGGAGAGCAACGTGACCTTCCCCGCTGCCGGGTCGGATCGCATTCACCAGGATGTCGATATGGTAACCCTTCGGCTTAACTACAAGCTGTTTCCGGTGGTTAGAAATCGCGATCTCAACGCGTTTGCGGCGGATTGAGGAGCCCCGACCTTCGGTCGGGGCTTTTTCTTCGGAGTGCTCTTCCGCGCAGCGCTGACTGGACGCCTTTGCAGAAGCGCCGCCTTTGCAAGTTACGCAAGGGACATGATCTTCTGCACTGGGCCCTGCGATATGCGCCTCGTCGGCAGCGGCACACTGGGTGCACGCGCCAGATCCCAGCCTTCCGCCTCTGAAATGCGCGTGGTGTGTACGGTCAAGGATAACGACACGATTGTCAGGTTCGAGATATCGTTGTTTCCAATCTGACGCGCCCGCGCAACATGAGGCGACTAGAGAACCTTCAGTTTTCAAGCGGCACGCTGCTTGCTTCATTTCGTACCGCCGTCACCGATGCCGGCTTCACGGCGCTTGGCTAAAAACCGGATGCGCGCAATGGAGTGTTTGATGTGATCTGGAGTTCGTTTCTTCAGGAGCCGCGATGATTGCGCCCATCGCTAGCTGCGAGGTCAATTCGGCAGGCCTTGGCCCAGCAATAAAGCTGACGCCCGTTCTGTGGAGCTGGTCAGAGGATAAGTTGGCGCGCAGGCCGGCGACGGTTGCGGCCGGTCGTCTTTCATTAATCCTTCGCCGATGTATAGCGACGTCGCCCCCTGTTTCTAGCCGGTCGGTCTGCTCGACAAGATGAAGGTCAGGCGCAGTGTGCGAACTGATTCGAAGTAGCAACTGCCACCCGGATCTCTCACCCCGTACAGCCAACGCTCGGATCATAGTCCGGTTTGAGTCGCTGCTGCGCTGGAACGATCCACTGCTTGTCCAAACCGCGCTCTCGAAGCACATGCGAAACTGCTCTTTAAAAGGAAGAGGCTTGATGGCAAGTCGCTACATGCCACATATCGGGATGGTTGCGTTGGCCAGTCAGCAGTATCTGGCGATCGCGTTGATCTATTCGGCCATTCCGGTGATCCTTCGGGGCAACGGCGCCAGCCTGGAACTGGTCGGCTTGTATGGCACGGTCTTCTTTGCCTTCACCGTTAACTTTCTTTGGGCCCCCGTCGTGGATCGATGGAGCCTCAATCGTCTCGGGCTGAGGCGGTCATGGATCCTGTTGACCCAAATCGCCACTACCACTGCGCTGGCAGCGATGGCATTTTTGAACCCAAAGACCGATTTCGTGCCGGTTTTTCTTGTTTCTCTCGCCCTTGCGACCGTCGCCGCCACACAGCGGATCGCAACATTGGGCTACATAGCGGAAGCCCTCGGTTCCGGCGAGCGTCCGCTCGGTGCTGCGCTGCTGGGCTGGGGACGGGTCGTCGGCCACGTGATCGGTGGCGCGGTCTGCCTCCAGCTGATCGAGATTGTCGGTTGGCGTCCGGCCTTGCTGGGCTTAGCGCTGCTGCTAGCCGTTTTCGCTGGATGGGTGTTCGCGATTCCTGAACCGCTCCATTGCATGAACCGAGTGCGCTCACCGCAGCGCCTGTCTATCTTCCCGATCCTTCTCAACAACGGCATGTGGACAACGGCTGCATTGATCGCGCCCGGCGTTATCGGGATCGCGCTGGCGTTTGCAATGGTGCAGTTGCGGCTCGTCGATCTCGGCTTTGCCGCGGCAGATATCGGATGGATCGGAGCGCTCTCGAACGTAGTCACGTATACTATCATCGCGCCAGTGACCAGCGCGATCCTGACCCGAATGGCGCCGAACCGGGGCGTGATCTGGGGCTGTGCAGTCCTGGCCATCGGTTTTGGAGCGCTTGCGATTATCGATCGCTATGTCGGCGTTCGCGTGAGCGCCGTCGCGAGCGTTGGGATCGTGTTCGCGGCCCTCGCAGTCCAGCATGTTACATTCACAAACTGGTTTCTCGCGCTCGCCCGGCCAGGCAAGGCGGGGACAGATGTCACGTTCCTGACTTCGGTGATGTCGGCGTTCGCATTGATAGGCTTCGCGGCGAGCGGGTTTATCGCGGCAAGATTTGGCTACAGGGTCACGCTGATATTGCCGGGTCTCGGCTATGCTCTCTCAGCCTTGCTCGCTGCGGCATTCATCCGCGCCGCCAATCTGACACCGCAGCGCGTGGCGAGAGACTGATGATCGGACTCACGCACTAACCAGTCTTCCTGAGTCAGAGCGTCGCGGTCGACAGCAATCATACATTTGAGGAAACTAGAGGCGGCCCAGCGATTGAGCACCTGGATTGCCCTCGAGATCATCCAACCTGCGCGGATTCGGATCGCTGGCGCTCTGACAGCCTTCCTGATTGCCTTGCAGAAACAAGAACTCGGTCTGTTTGATCGATGATTGCCTCATGGCCAGCATGAGATCCACATCCGAGTCGTCTTGTCTTGATGTTCACATTCATTTCGACCGCAATACTGCTCATGATCCGTTCGGGCGTCCAGATGGCCCTTTAGGAACCGTACAGGCATGCATAGTCGAGGGACAGCGGCAGCTTTTTAACCCATTGCGGCGCGCTTTTGGACCATAGAGATGCACGTGCGTCGTTGATTGCGGAAGGTGTGCGCATAGCTTTGCAGTTCGAACGCCGTCCGCCCACCATGACAAGCGGTGAATAGTGGACGATTGTCTGGAGGGATACCTGTTGCCAGCTTAGGCGCCGCGCGGCCGCCGGAAGACGCTACGCTTGGGCTGTTCGTGCCAGCCTGATTTTACTTAGAACTTTGAAAGCTGGGCAGAGTAGCCGTGGCGCATCGGCCGCGTCGAATCCACCAGCCCCCTCCAGAAGGAGCTTGTCGACCGGGTTTACAAGCTGGTCTTTTGATCGATTCATACCTGTAAGATAGCATATATTCGAACCAGTAGCATTTTTAAACTCACGAGAAAAAATCTACTGAAGCAAACCGATCAGCTTGAATCAAACAACCGATCTTCATTGCCGCCTTCAGCCACGATCGGCGACTGAAAACCTCACGTCCTACGAACACCTGCAAATGCTGGACCTCCCTAGCCGGACCGATTCTAACTTAACGCTCCAAAGCATGCCCGGGACCAAGCACGTAGTTGCCGTATACAACGTGCGCGCTAGGAGCAAGTGGCTTCGTCACATGGCAGGTCGAGCTTGCTCAATGCCTTGACGAACGATTGCCCATAGGATCGATTTTTGTCTTCACAGCAGTTTTCAGACGCAAACTGGCTTCGATACAATCATCGTCCATCAAGATGCTCACGCAGCATGGACATCAAAAATAAGATTGAGGCGGATCGCCACAATGACGGCTTGGATCCGGCTGGTCGCGCCCAGCTTTCGCATCGCGTTCTTAAGATGAAAGTTCACCGTATTCTCGCTGATTTGTAATATCCTCCCGATTTCCCATGACGATTTGCCCTCTGCCACCCACCGTAGACAATCTAGTTCCCGCTGTGATAGCGCAACTCTCATATTGCAGTTATCTTCCGCCGGGCGTGTGATCTCCACACAAGCGATGTGAAAGTGCCAGGCTAGTGCGTTGAGATGGCCTTTGGAATGTTGAGGATCGGCATCGTCGAACTGAGATGCAAACGACACGACCGATAATCGACCCAATGGCCCAAACAATGGTACACTCATGCCGTGCTTGAGACCGGCCTCTCTGGCCTCATCAAGTACGCGCCTTTCGTCGGGCTGTAGTTGATATTGGTCGGCGAGTTGATCCCACAGAAACGGCCGCGAAAGCGTCGGTGTCCGCCGGACCACCGGATCGATTTTGTGGTACTTTCGCTTAAAATATCGTTCACACCATTCGGGCGGCCACTTAACGGCCACGGCGGGCGGCGGATACTCCGGTAAGCGAAGTGGCTCCGCGAAATTGAGCGCTCCGTAAGAGACTTCGCTGAAGCCTTCGTCGCTGGCACAGCTCACAAGAAGCTCGAAAAGCGATCGGAGGGATTGCGTTCGCGTCGCGCATTCGGTGAAGCTGAAAAGATCCATTTTGGGCGCCTCAGCGGGCTGACCCAAAAGGTCAGTATTGCGCCGCTCGATTGAGCTTGTTTTAAGCGGAGGCAAGTTCCAATCCGTCGCCGAGCCGCTCCGTGATCCCGAGCTCAACGAGCCCGGTGTCACCGCAGATGTTCGGCTTGCCGGCGAGCATGAAAGGACGTGGGCCACGGTCATGCACGATCTACGGATCTGCATCGTCAGGCCGCAACTGATCTTCACCGCGCCGGCGCCGACGAGAGCCCGGTCGATGAGCAGCCCAACAGGCTCCTCGCGCAAGTTTGGCTCCTTGCATGAACAATGCGCGGCGTCTGGGTGCCCTAGTCGGATGCCTCCGACGCGAACAATTCTTTAGGGTTGAGCGCGACCGGCCCTCGTGGTGCAGGACGATGTTCGTCGGGGGGATACCCCGATATGCCGGCAGTCGGAAATTCTGCTTGGTGCAGAGGGCACTTTGCATACGCATCTCCGGAAGGGAGAGAACCTGGGGATGAGAACAGCAAGTGTCGTACCAGTTGCACCGCTCCAAAAAATTGGGTTTAACGACAATGACTTGAGAGAATTGGGATACATGCCGCGGGCGCGTGCGTTGAAGAATTCGCGACATCAGGAGGAAAGCCGACAGCGCCATTTGGCTTAATTGTTCGTGAGGATTGCCTGATTGGCTTTTTCTCTTGACGTGTGATCGGTGCCCCCTTGTGCAAGGCACCGCTGAATCGCTCATTATTGCGTGTCGCTTGCCAAGAACCTGAAAACAAGCGGAAAAGTTCCAGGACAGCGCATGCAGGCTATCTGACTCCTCTGTGAGCCGAATCCGCTCTGACCGACCAACACATGCAATTCTGAGGCACCGACAGGAGATGAGGCGCAGACGCTCGTCTGTCCACTTGCGCGCCGACGCTTCAATCCGTCACTGCGGCTGTTAGCGGCTTAGCGACGTTTCTCAGGACAGCAGCGCGGCAATTGACAAACATCTGCTTCGTGTAATTCCCGCCGAAGTAATCCAGTACGAAGGTGCCGGTATAGTCCGGATCATCGCCCACGCTGCGGATTAGGCTGTCGAGAATCTCGCCGATTTCGGGAATGCGCTCGCAGTAACGGGCACGGAGAACATTAACAGCGTTCATCGAGTGAACTGCCTCGTCGGCAACCACCTCTCTCAGGCAACGAAGGAAGCTGCTGCCAAGTCCGGCATAGAACTCTCTATCCGCAGCATAGGCGCGGCAAGTACACATCTCATCAAATGCGATCATAACGATCAGAGTGAATTCGTCCTTCAAGTATTCATTGATTGCAGAAAAGCTATGCGATCGAGCTTCCAATCTGTCTCGAAGATCTTTTTCGGATTCACCAGCGACAAGCTCCATGATCCGGATGAAACTATCGGTGTGACGCTCTTCATCCGCGGCCCAGGCACTAATGAACGCCTCAGCTTCGTTGGTGGCGATCAGATTTCGGTTGAACAATTCTTGTTTTAAGTGCCTCGCGTCGTATTCAGTATACAACTCTGGCCACAACTTGTCCCGACGTGCGCGCACAGTCGATGGTCCGGCCGTGAACATCGCCGGCGTCAACTCATCGAAAAAGTCTTTTGGATTCCAGTTCCGTCGAATCGGCGCAATCATCCGACTGTCCTTCTCTGTGAGCGGCCTGGCAGACGGACGCTCGCAAAGCATACTTGCTCCACACCAAGTATGCTGTCGCCCCCTTGTTTTGGTAGGCAATTTCGAGACGCAGCTCATCAAACGGTTTGAAACTCGCGATCAGCAACAGAAGCTCATGGGGGACCGTCAACGTTTTGGAGTTCGCGTGTAGTGTAGGCTGCGGTATCCCATCGCTTTCTTTGCAAACCGCTCCCTTTGATTGCGCGGCAGGCGAACTGGGGGGTCGCGGCGGCTTGCCGGCGCGCGTCAAAGCAGAGCCGACTGAAGGAATTCTGGCCGATTTGGTCGCGGGCCGCAGGAGCTTCGCTCGGATGTGAAGGAGCATGAGCCAAGCTGATACCGTCAGCTATGACGGGTAAACCGGACTTGACCTCCCAAAGCCTCCGACCGCCCGTTTTGACGCAATCCAGGCGTTCAGCCCAGACGACATCGTTCGCGGCATGGCGCCCCGCGCGGCTGCCAAGGATTCTCGAAGTCCATTTGGAGCGCGCCTACTCCAGATCTCTACCTAACGATTATCGTCGCAAGTGGCGGCGGCGCGCGATGCTCCACATTGAATGATTGCACTTCCCAGGGAGTTGCGAGACGTCGGCCCGCTTCTGGAGTAGCAAGCCGAGTTCGCGTGCCTTCTTTCTTACTGAGGTGACATGGCGATCAAGCTCACGGGCTACGTCGCCGGCGCAGGTTTTCTGACGCGCGAGAGCTATCAATCGCTGCGCCTCCTGCTTTGACCATTCGCGTGGCCTTGAAGACTTAATGCGCGCTCATTCGTCTGAAGCGATAGAAGGTGCAGCGATCTCCCCATCTGAGATGGGTGATATAAAGTCTCTGTGCAGGCAAGTTGGTCTTCGGGCGCCATCGAACAGCACGGTGAGGCCCGTGGTACGAGGGCTCACGTCAATGACGACGCCACTCCGGTTAGCCAGCTCTGGGCATCGAGCGGCTCCGAACTTATTCATCTTAAAGCGGGTACCGACAACAATTCTGTCGACGTTCTGGTAAATCATTACCGCATCCAGTCAGTGGAAAATGGATAGTCGAAAAAGCAAAAACGCGAAATCAAGCGGGAAACTATATCAGATCAATAATCTAAGCAACCATTGGGCGAAATTGCGCCGCAAACGAACCAGGCGCGAATTGGCAGCAGCCAAAACTCCCGCGCATTAGCTGCTAGTCCCTTTGAGACATGCCGGGCTACTCAGGTAAGCCCCCGGTGAAGGCCGCCTTCCCGGATCGTGCTCAAGCGTGAGATGCTTTGCTCATTAATTTGCAAACAAATGAGCAAACGTGACGACGGTAACGGTTCTATCCGGTCCAGAGCGGCGACGGCGATGGACCAGTGCCGAGAAGCTTCGGATCGTGGAGGAGAGCCTCGCGCCTGGGGCCAGTGTTGTCGAGGTTGCTCGGCGGCATGATATTCACCGCAATCTGGTCACGGCCTGGCGGCGGCAGGCACGCACAGGCGTCCTCGTTTTCGAGTCTGGTCCGATGCAGCGGCAAGCTGACGAAGTCGGTTTTGCGGCGGTCTCCATTGCGTCCGACCGGCAGCCGTTGACGGTGCCCTCCGGGACCTGCGGTGCGATCGAGATCGAGTTCGCGGCCGGGGCTCGGATGCGGATCACGGGCGCGGTTGACGCGGCGACGCTGAGCGCAGTCGTGGCGGCGCTGACTGACGGACGGCCACGATGATCCCGTTGCCTGCCGGCGTGCGGGTATGGCTCGCGACCGGCTAGCCGGGCCACAGGTTGACGGCTCACGCGGTCGAGTACGTGGATCACCTCATCTCTGTCCAGAAGGGCATGCAGGCGCTCCACCGTGTGTGCCGCATCGAAATGAGTTGGAAATCACACACTCTCTGATGATATGCCGAGCATCCTGCACAGCTCGGAATAGCACTTCCAAGTCAGGATTGTTCATCGCCTACTCCAGTAAAAGCAATTGCGTACTGGGGACGCATGTTCCTGCGGCAGATCACGACATTAGTAGAACTGCCAATTCGGGAAAAAATGGAAACCTTCGACATGATCGCGAGTTGCAACCGGAATTTCAGGGCACGGGAGCGACAATGGATGATGAGATGCTTCCGACGGTCGCGGCTAGTAGAGCGTGGACGTTGTACCTAGCGGTGCAATGATGTTGATCCACTGGACGCACGTCGCTGCACGCTCGAACGATATCTATGGCAACGATGGCAAGCTGGGGAATGCAACCCAGAAGAGCTGACATGCCTAGACTTGGCGCATCTCTCTCTCGTTCCGGGCGACACTTGGTAAATACGATGGGGGAGCTGAGAAATTTCGTCAGGCGGGTTGTAACTAGGAGTGCGCGACCTGACTTGGTTCTTGCGGCAATTGCCTGCCTTGTCTCTGGGATGGTCGTTCTGGCTCTGCGGTTTGTTTTCGGAGCGTGTCCCTGACGTGGCGTGATCGGACAACTCCTAGTCGCTTCTCAATCTTCGAACGACGCGAGAAGAAAAGCCCGCGCGGGGACCGGCGGGCTTTGAGGGGCTACCACTTCTGACGACCAAACCAATCGTTGAGTTCTTTTTTGGCTTGATCCTTTTGGTAGCCGTAGCGCTGCTGGAGCTTTCCTTCAAGCTGGTCTTGCTTTCCGTCAATGGCGTCTAAGTCATCGTCCGTCAGCTTGCCCCACTGCTCCTTCACTTTGCCCTTTACCTGCTTCCAGTTTCCTTCGATGCGGTTCCAATCCATAGCTTCCTCCTCCGGTTGGGAGGACAATCCAACGCGCCGGCACGAGCCGAGTTCGAACGTGAAGCCGATTGTGTCGCACCGCATAGGACGACCTTCGTGGAAGCCCCCGAAAAGGAAGATGACTAAGCTCCCGGCGGAACGTCAGGAGCGATCTCGGAATGGCTGTCGCCAAGAGCCCGCTCAACCTCGAACGCGAGCACGGTCAAGTGCTCGGCAGGTTTCGCGAACAGCTCCCGCTTTTTCGGGTCCGTCGCCAGATCACGAATGAGGGCACATTCGGCGGCGTCGGTGCGGAGCTTCTCCAGCCGGACTTGCATGTCCTTCATCGGCGACCTCGCTATTCCTTTGCTGGAACATTACAAATACCCTGCTTCCGACCACAAAGTAACACGGCGATCATCTGATCGGGATTAGCGTGCCGGGGCGTGGCGGACGTCCCGATCCGCCGGCCCATCGGACCGCCGGCCCCGCTGTCCTCTCCAACCGCCGCAAGGGGCCGGCTGCCCCAGGCAGACTTTGCGCAACATCAAAAGCGAGATTGGCTACTCCGGATAAGCTGGACGTGTAGCCGAACAACCTCTTGTCAGGCTGCTGAGGTTATGAGGCCCCGGGCTCCAAGGCACACCGGGCCTCGCCCTAACTGCCGATCCGTCTCGTGCCATGGCGCACTGCGTGCGAGGTCTCCCTCGGGTCGAGGCGACAGGAAGCTGTACATGTCCCCCAAAGGGTACGCCGATGATCTCACCGCGACCGTGCGTTATGCGCGAGAGACAACTCGAGCAATTGCGGTCTGTCCCTTCCATTCTGATGTAACCATCCGCGTCGGTGATGATGCGGCCGAAAGCCATGCCTTCGAACGCGCCAAACGGATCGTTAAAAGCGACGGTACGAATTGGGGTCCAAAGGCGCTCAATGAAGAGATTGGTCGGCAACTCAGCGAAGCGGCAGATGGTGAATGGCCCGCTGCGTGTCGCATTGAAGTGATGCAACCGTGCGATGCGCTAAGGCTTGCGCACGAGATCAGCCGCGCTAGTGCGGCTCGCGACTGTCGGCTATCTCGCGCGCCGCCAGATTTAACTCCAGCTCTCTGAGATGTTCGATCAACTGCTCTAAGGTCGCGCCCACCGGGGCGCGATCTTTCTCGAAGTTCGCCAGAATTCGATCAGAAATTCATTGCTTCTCTTTGATAACGGTCGTGCTGCTGGTGCTACTACCAACGGTACCTTCCTCGCAGACTTTGGTCTGCTTGATGCGGTCTTCAGCTTCGACGCGGCTCTTGAAGGCCATCGGACCGATCTGCGTCACGACTTCCTTGTCCGCCGGGCGCGTGGAGGTAATCGTGCAGTTGTGGCTAGGACCTTGCACGACGTAGAACTCGTCAGCGAGTGTTGGGGCGGCGCATCCGACGATGAGCGCGCCAGTAAGAAGAAGGGATGCTTTCATTGTCACCTCACTGTTCAAATACTGCCCAATAAAGAGGGACGTACGGATAAACAGAAATCCAGATGCTATTGCGCGCACGATTGCATTACCGCTTGCCCAAATCCTCTTCGGTTCTGTAACTCACCCGAGATTTCGAGGTTCCGCGGTTTCTGGTACAAACACAGGCCAGCACCAGGTCGAATTGAAGTTGGAAGTGTAGCGGGTGTCTGATGCGTAATTCCAGAGGGGCGGCCGCATGTC
Source organism: Bradyrhizobium sp. 139 (assembly GCF_023074175.1). Lineage (GTDB taxonomy): Bacteria > Pseudomonadota > Alphaproteobacteria > Rhizobiales > Xanthobacteraceae > Bradyrhizobium. The sequence continues at coordinate 32,783 of NZ_JADPKS010000036.1, read as the reverse complement.
CGCGTTACCCCAACGGAGCCGCGCATCCACACATCGCGCCCTTGTTCGTCGTTAGGATCACCGGCATCGCCTTCGGATGGATCGGCGCGACTACCGCATTCGGCGTAGCCGTCAGAAAACCATAGACAAGATGCGGCCCGGGTATCTGGCTTGGACTCCGCCCGGCGCCGACAGTGCGGTCGCGATGTGTGTCTGTGTCCTAATTCCCACACTTGCGACCAAAAGCGCATCCGTTTGTCGCCTTTCGAACAGACGGGCCAAATCCACTCCGCTCCAACTTCACTATTGGAAGCAGTCATCGGTTGGGAGGCGAAATGGAACGTTCCCTATTAATTGAGATGACGCGCGACAAATATGTCGAGCGGTGCAAGCAGCGGGCTTTCGATCATCTCGACCGAGGCGATCTTAAGAACTCCGTCGCCTCGTTTGTCGGCAATATGAACGCGCGTCCCGATTGCGAATTGCCAAACTACTTGGCAACGCTTGGCGGTTCGCTTCTGACGGCGAACGATGCGCTCGGCTGGAGAAAGCTCATTGAAGGATTGAGGTGATGGTCCGATGATCAAGCCAGCCAGGGTCTGGGCCCGGTCAATTTGAAGGAACAACCCGAGCACATCGACCGGACACTGATGGATGAGCGCGGACCTTGGGGGGTTGGATGGCGCACTACCGAGCTTACCTTTTGGATCAGGACCGCCACGTTATAAGCGTGGCCAATTTGCAGTGTGCCGACGAGCAGGAAGCACGGGAACGTGCTCAGCAGCTAGTTGATGCCAACGACATCGAGCTATGGCAACTCGACCGGCGTATTGCGGTGTTTGAAGCCGTCACAAGCCGAACCTCGCACGCGGCAGGACAGGAAAGACCGCGGCGCCCTACAGACAAATGAAGCGTGCGTGAAAGTTCAGCGCGCGTCCTAGGCTTCGGTTGGTTACGGATCACAGGCGCGGGATAGCTGGGGAAGACGCCCGGCATGGGCTGCAAGTTGCCCACGTAGCGATTGACCACTTGGAAGAGCGCGAGGATGGCGGCTCGGTTGGTGGTGTGATTGAATATAGGTTGCACGTTTCCATAAGAACTTTGTGTGGCCGTCTCTGCGGTTCTCACCACATTGAATTTGCTTCTCTGAATTCGTCTCTTCCACGTTGCATGATGTCACCCTCAGCAAGAGCCAACTTTGCCCATGGGGTGTAGTTGTCTAGCGCTGCAATGCTTTCTTCCAGTGATAGGTTGTCGGGAAGTTCAGCGGTGATCGGCCTGCTGCCAACATCCTCCTGAAAGTTTGGCAGTAGCGCCCAACCGACTTGTATCCAGTTACGCGCCTCATCAGTCTTCGCCCCTAACCCACACAAATTATTTAGGCGACGCGGGCCTCTGCGGATTGAGACACAACTAAGGACACAGCAGGCCCATTTCGTTGACTTAACTTATCTTTTTCAGTCCGCGATCTCCCTGCGTAGGGCAACACCGGGGGCACGTCCCCAGTGATGGTGTAGCTCGGTAGAGCAAGGCCGCCCGGACGCGCGCCACGGCCTGCGCGAAGTTCTTGGCATGGATATCGGTCCCTCCGAAGCCGAGACGTTCTGGACGGCGTTTTTGAGCAAGCTCGCCCGCCGCAGCCTGCGCGCCGCCAAGCTGGTCGTGACCGACGCCCATGAGGGCGTCAAGGCCACCGTCGCCAAGGTGCTCAACGCCACCTGGCAGCGCTGCCGCGCGCACTTCATGCGCAACGCGCTGGCGCACGCCGGCAAGAGCGGGCGGCGCGTCGTCTCCGCCTTCATCGCACCGCCTTCGCCCAGGACGACGCGGCGTCGGCCAGCGCCCAGTGTCGCCGGGCTTCCGCCGAATCTCCGGCTCAACTAAACCGCGCCGTGCTTCGATGCCCCGAAGGAAGCGACTCCTCCATAATACCCTCAGCGCGAACATCATCCCGATCCTCGCATTAAAGCTGGCTGAAGAGCTCGCTTCAAGTTTGGGGAACTGAGTCACCAATTTTCTCAATATGGGAACCGAGGCGTCTCCCGCCCTTAGAAAGCGTCGGTCGCGATGGTATGCCGCCGCTGCGGGGATCAGAATTTGGCGCACTGCGCCCTCCCCAAACCTTGAAGGCGCGCGTCCACAATGAATTCGCGCCCTGACTTGCTTAAGCCCGAACTCTCCAGAATGCCATCGACTTCAGAAGCCTTCGCGCAGATCGCGCAGTCTCAAAACCGCGTCGACAAATGCAAGATCGATGATGCAGTCGTCGGCGCTTAGACCAGAGCACAGCTGTGCTTTCAATTTGTGCCATCACTCAAATGACCGGCGGAGCTTAGCAATGACTCTTGAGCACTCCGACACGGAACAGGTTTGCGGGCCCGGTCAACTACCAACCCTCGTAATTGATCTAGATGACGCAAGCATGTCACCTATCGATTGATCAAATCGGCCGGTCTACACGTTAGGCCGGTCATCACAAGGAATTGGCATGCAAGACCGATTACCATCTGTTCTCGCCAACGGCCCTGATCAATCCGCCGGTTCCTCACGTGCTGACATGCTGCGCGCCGAAATCTGCTGCCGCAGAGAGCTATCGTTCCTCATGGAAGCGCATGATGGTCTCTCCGCCGCAATCGCTGAGCGCGCAGGGTTCAAAGGCCTCTGGGCGTCCGGCCTGTCTATTGCCTGCTCCCTGGGCTACCGCGATGCCAACGAAGCGTCGTGGAGCCAACTCGTAGACGTAGTCGAGCGGATCGTGGACTCGAGCGAACTACCTGTGCTCGTTGACGGAGATGGCGGCTTCGGGAATTTCAACAATGCACGCCTCGTGACACGCAGGCTCCGTCAGCGTGGAGCAGCCGGAGTCGCGCTCGAGGACAGCTGCTTTCCGAAGATGAACTCGTTTGTTGGGCATCGGCACCCCCTCGCCGATATCGACGAATTCTCTGGCCGCCTCCGGGCAGTGAAGGACACAGTCGCGGACGACTTGATCTTGGTTGCAAGGATCGAGGCGTTGATCGCTGGGCATGAGATGGACGAAGCACTTTCGCGCGCTCACGCCTACGCCGACGCGGGAGCCGATGCGATCCTCATTCATTCGCGAAGGAGCACCGCGGACGAAATCCTTTCGTTCGCGCGCGCTTGGCAGAACAGATTGCCGGTCGTGATCGTTCCGACGAAATACTATCGAACACCGATCCCTGTATACCGCAAAGCCAGCATCTCAACGGTGATCTGGGCCAACCAGTCTATGCGAGCGGCAATAGCGGCAATGCGTCAAGTCTGCGGCCGCATCATCGCTGAGGAAAGCACCGCGAGCATTGAGCCGCACATTGCTACTCTCGAGGAAGTCTTCGAACTGTTCAAGTACGACGAACTCGCCCGTGCGGAAACGCGATATTTGCCGCCCGACGCTGAACTGCGCAAATAGGGTTTCGTCGACACAGGAGCACATATTCGTTGTCGAGGACCTACTGTCCTGGACTTCCTAGCTGGCCAGGTTCGACTGCAATCTCAAATGCCTAATCATTGCACTGAGATGTCCTTAGATGGCGTAGCACGCCTCACTCAACCGAAATGCGCACTTTGCCATCTCGGCAGCTCGAGGCAGCGGATCCAGCGCCTCCCTTCTCTCTGGAGAAAGGACCGACGAGGACCATTTGTCTGTCTTCACGCTTGGGCTCCATTTTCAGATGGCTCCGGCAGACCTGATCTCGCTTCAGCACGCCTAAGCTGGCGCCGAAGAAGTCCGTCGGTGTTTGACCTTTGAGGCGCGACGAAAAAGGAACTAAACGGTGACCGATGCTCCCAAGAACGCCGTCATTCTCGCCGCTGGCTGCGGCTCTCGCCTGCGTCCTCTGACAGATCTGCGGCCGAAGCCGCTGGTCGAGGTCAACGGCACTTCGATTCTTCACAATGCTCTGCACAATCTGGAATCTATCGGCGTTGAAGAGGTGACGATCGTGGTGGGTTACCGCAAAGACGCCATTCAATATGCCTGCGGTAGCCACTTTGGCGAACTCAAAATCAAATATGTCGAGTCGACCGTCTTCGACCGCACCGGAAGCGCCTATTCTTTGTGGCTGGCGCGCGACGCTCTCCTCTCCGGAGATTGCTTTCTTCTCGAGGGCGACGTCTTTTTCGAAGAGGATGCGCTGCGACACTTGATGGCCTGCCGGGGGACTGACGTCGCTGCAGTCGTTCCCTTCGATGATTCAATGGAAGGGTCGGCCGTTCTGTTGTCGCAGAACGGCTTCATCTCAGGTTTTCGATTGAAGCAAACCGCGGCAAATCTTGTTGCGGATGGCCCAAAGCTTTTCAAGACGATGAACCTCCTACGGCTTTCGGCGCCGACACTCAAGGCAACGATCGTTCCGACACTGGACGATATCATCGCCGCTGGAGCTCGGCAGACCTACACCGAAGAATTTTTGGGTTATTTGATAGAGAGGCGAGGCCTACAGCTCGCCGCGGCGCGATGCGATGGCCTCAGCTGGTACGAAATTGATAATGCTGACGATTTGGAGATTGCCGAGCGCATTTTCAAGGGCCGAACGAATACCTACGCGGCGAGACCTGATTTGCAAACGAGGTGAGAGTTCAATGCTGAAATACCTTTGGGATCCAGCGAACGCGATAACGATCACAGGTCTTCTCTTTTCCTCCGCCAGCCTGTTTTTAGCTCTCTCTGACCGCCTTGAGCTATCTGTGGCAGCAGCGCTTTGGGCTGTTCTATCGGACCACCTGGACGGGGTTGTGGCAGGGCGCACCAAAGGTCGCGATCCAGATGTCGCAAAAATGGGAGCGAGCCTCGACGGGTTTGCAGATATCGTCTATGGAGCCGTTGTGCCTGCGGTAGTTGTGGTACAAGTCAGCCAAGCTTCACAAGTCGCGCTTGCGATCGCAACCGCTCTACTGGTGACGGGAGCAATAAGGCTTAGCTACTTTGCGAACTTTGGCAGGTCGCGTGACGGACGCTTCTTGGGCGTCCCCTTGTCATACGACGTGCCGCTCCTGGCGCTTCTATTTCTTTTTAAGTCTCTTATTCCTGCTGAAGCATTTCCTGACGTCGTGAACATTGCCTTCTTGCTGCTCGCTACAGCGCATGTCGCGCCTGTTCGCGTGCCACCACTCAGCGCAACAATGTATACGGCAATAAGCATCTTCGCCGTCGCGTCATCGGTGGTTTTAGCCAGTCGCTCCTTTTGATTGCGGATGGAAGTATGATCCAGCGACTGGCCTTCTCGGGCTTGCAGGCTTCACTCCATGCAGGTCGCATGATGACGTGTAGTCTCGCCAACCGCGGCTTGCACCAGACTTGTTGCCGAGAACATTTCCGCACGGATCGGCACTGCTCGATGCTTGTTCGCCGGCAGCTGGTCGACAGATCGCGACCATCCTACCATTTTCGTTTGTCCTGAAATGTTGAGCTAGTCGCACTCATGAACAGCGCAGCACAAATCGCCGTATCCCTTAGGTCGGATGAGGTCTCTGACCTGGTCAACCGATTCCCCGGCGGCTATTGGAAATATGACATCAAGGACTTCGTCCTTCTGGTAAATCCTTATTTTCCGCCGCAGGCGTTCCTTGACGAACTTAAGAACGCTCTACCGCGGCTTATTACTTGCTATCCCTCTCCTAATGCGCAGATGGTCCAGCTTCTTGCCGATGCGGTCAAGACGCCAGCGAATAATCTTGTCATTTGCAATGGCGTGGCTGAACTGATTCCCATCCTCCTTGGCCGACTGGGTATGAGGATTGCTGTCCCGGTCCCAACCTTCAATCCCTATGAAACCACCGCCTTGCCCGGGCGGTTGTCACGCTTTTTCCTGTCACCGCCAGATTTTGAACTCGATGTGCACCGCTATGCAGCATTTGCGCGTACAAATGGTGTCGACGGCGCAGTCGTGATATCGCCGAATAATCCCACTTCGCGGATGGTTCCCTATGCCGATTTACTATATCTCGCTTCCGCACTTCGAGCTCAACAGCAACTCCTACTGGTCGATGAGTCATTTATCGAATTTAGTGAGCTTGGACGAAGTGCGAGCCTGGAAAATCACTTGCTCGAATTTCCCAATGTGATCGTTCTCAAGAGCCTCGGAAAGATTTACGGGACATGCGGTTTGCGGATGGGGTATGCGGCATCGGCAAATGTACAGACGATGGACGAGATTAGAGCCGCCCTCCCCACGTGGAATGTCAATACGTTTGCTGAGTTTTTTCTAAGCAAGCTTCCTCACCTGGCGCACGCGGCAAAGCAGAGTTGGGTGAGGGTGGGCAGCGACAGGGACAAACTATACGCAGACCTGCGCAGCATCGACGGAATGAGAGTTCTGAAGCCAGACGCAAATTTCGTGTTCTGCGAACTCCCGCCCCATTGGCCGGATGGCGACGTGATCGCCTCAAAACTCTTAAAGGATAGACGGATATTGATTAGGCACAATGGCGGCAAGACGCTTCAGGATGGCAAACGATTCTTGCGCATCGCAAGCCGCACTGAAGACGATAATAAGCTTTTGGTGGAAGCATTGAAAGACATCGCTGATTAGCGACCCGGTATCGAGCCTTCAAATTCGCCGAGGCGGCCCCAACACATCCTTCGACACGGAGCGAAAGGCACAGCCTCGGCTCCGCCGGAGCGGGCCATCGTCGCCTTCGGCGTTCACCCCTCAAAAAGGAACCAGCGGGACAGCGCGCTGCGTGGCTATATTTCCAGAGTTTGCCAGCTTCCCCCAAGAGGGCGCGCCTGCGGACTTCATCGATTGCGAGATCGGCGAGAACGCTTCGAGCCGCATCGCGCAGGTTCGGATCGCGAGACGCTCCGGAGCGGCTATCGCTCCGGAGCTTACCCGTGATGCGGTACGGTCATCGGAAGACTACTCGCCGGCTGTTAGTAGGCAATAGGACCCGGATGCACTCAAGGAGATGACCTTGTCCGTAGGCAGGACCGGCGCATCCATCGCGGATCGCCGGCCCTTGGCACGGTGCGATCCGTCAGCGCCGAACCTCCGGCAGGTTCACCTCATATATGCGAAAGTGCCCCGCATCTAGCAGGCTGTTGAAAGAGGCGCTCGCCGCGGACCAGCGACCGTGATTCATTGGCTCCGACGAGATTCGGAGATGGTGCGTGCGCGGCGGGGACAATCGAACGGGCGAGCTGTTCAGCTACGTTGACCTGGAGGCGCGGGTGCGGCGTGATCATCCGCTGCGGGCGATGCTGTTGTAGGTGTATTCGATTCGCTCGGAGCGGCTCCTGATGGAGCGATGGAGCAGCTGGAATACGACGTTCTGTTCCGCTGGTTCGTCGGCATCGGTGTTGACACCGAGCCTGAAACCATTCGGTGTTCTCGAAGAACCGAGACCGGTTGCTGGAAGGCGACGTCGCGGCCAAGTTGCTGGTGGCGGTGCTGGCGCAGCCCAAGGTGAAGAAGCTCCTATCGAGCGATCACTTCTCAGTCCACGGCATGCTGATAGAGGCCTGGGCCTCGATGAAGAGCGTCAAGAAGGATGGCGCCCGGCGAGCCGCCGGCCCAAGGCGGCGGGCGCAATGCCAATGCGGACTTCCATGGCCAGAAGCGCTCCAACGAAACCCAGCGATCACCGATCCGGACGCCAGGCTGTACCGCAAGGGCAAAGGCAAGGAGACGAATCTGTGCTTCATCGGACACGGGCTGATGGAAAACCGCCGCGGCCTGCTGGTCGACGCTTGCCTGACACAAGCCGACGGGCATGCCGAGCGGGTGGCCGCGCTGCACATGATCGAGCCTCGTGCCGACCAGCCGACAGCGATCACGCTTGGCGCCGACAAAGCCTACGATGCAGAAGACTTCGTCAACGAGTTGCGAGCAAGCTGTTGAAGAACTCAGCCGCGTTCGCAAGCGAAGGCTGAATCATCGCCGTGGTGGATGTAGAAGTGGCCGACGAGCCTGCCCGCAGTGCCGATCATAGCCCACCCACGACCATAGGACGGATCATTCTCGTCGTGCCCATCTCATGAGAACTCGGCGCAGGCCGATCCGTCGCGGGTGCCGTAGCGCACGTCCAGGAAGCCCTTGAGAGTCAGGCGATTTCCCCATCGGACTTGCCCTGGAAGGCGAGATGCGCCTCTTTGACAAGATCGAGGAAGTCGCTATTCCAGACGTCCATCTCGACGATGCGGCAGCGGCCGGCAAAGGCCTTGGCGAAGCCGGGCACCCTGAAAGGTAAAGGCCCATCCAACCCGATCACGGCCATGGAAGCGGGTCTTCTCTTGCCCGGCGACCGTCTTGATCTAGCCGAATGCCTCCTCGATCCGCATGCGGATGCGCTGGCTGACGGCATAGCCCTCGTGCCGGGTCGTTCGTCCGTCAATTCCAGAGCTATGGCCGGTGGTGTTCTGTGCAACATGCGGCGTCACGTTCATCGAGCGAGGCGGATATGACGCCCCTCGCGTGCTCGTGGTACATACCTGCATATGAATTACTGCGCCCTTGGTCGACAGACGGCGATTGGCGGCTGTGAACCGACTCCCTGCGCACAACGCGCCACAAATCGCTTACCGCGACTACAAGGACCATCCAATACCGTCAGCTTAGAAATGTGACACCCAGCCGGCAAAAAGGAACCGACTTGAAAGCGCTGCCTCGAGCCTATTGATCGACCATCGGAAAAACTCCACCTTAGGACATAGCGTCAGAAAGCACACCATGGTGGCCGAGCCGACGCAAACGAAGCAAAGATCTCCTCAAGGTTGAGATCGCTTGCTGTGCCCAAGGGCCGTGGCGGGGCTAACTAACTTCACCCACCACGGGCAGCTGTGAACTAGTCTAAGCTGCGACAACGGTGGCACCGCGGCCGCCCTCCGGTGCCGGAGACGCGATTTTCCGGTTCGATATTGTTGCCCTCGGTACACTTGTCATTGTCGTGATAGACGTCCGTATTTGGCTTCTTCGAATGAAATGCTGGAACTTTGGGCATAGATCAAACTCTCCAAGAAAGCGCGCGTCGAAATCATCACGCTTAAATTTGTTCGTGCATAGTAGCGGACATGGAGTTTGAATTGCTTCTGCGCTCAAATTTCGCGCTCGATCGCAGTTTTCGACGGATTCCGCCGTCGAAATTGTTGCAGCTTACGACGCGGATCACGTTCGCGATGCTGGCGCCCGCAAGGGCGCCGAGGTTCTGAAAACTCTTTGTCTCTTCTCATTCCCGCTCGACAGGCCGCTAGCTGCAGCGCTACCATCTCATCGAGTGCTGCTTCAGCAAGCTCAAGCAATTCCGTGAGCTGGTACCCCGAAAAGACGAACTCGCTCGCGCAGCTACCGCGCTATCGCTTCGATAGCCGTCGACTCCACCTAGAGCGTATCAGCCGCGATCAGACTGAAGTCGCCACGCCATTCAAGCGATTGCGCTTCGCCGACGTGCCGATCCACATGTTGACCGAGGCGAGATCAGTGAGGTCACATTATCTTGTGTGCTCCGGTCGCGGATCCGGGAGGGTCTGATAGATGCATTCGGACGTGGCCCACAGGGTATGACACAGCCGATACGCAGACCGGCTTTGTTGGGCTTGTGGCTCAACGCTCAACTTATGTCAGGCGCGGACGGCTCCGACATCGCCGGAATCCAGATAGACCGCGGCCCCGACCTTCACGCGACGTAGGTGCTGCCGGTATGCACCGGTGCTTGTCTCGTAGACCTCCTCAACCGTTCGAGGCACATCCTCTCCACCCTGTATAAAGAGCTCCGCGAGCGCACGACCGGTCATCGCTGCCGGCCGAGAGATGCCAAGGAGATCCAGCACTGTCGGCGCAATATCGCAAATGCCTGAGGGAACTTGCGAGACGAAGCCGTTTTTGATCAGCGGTCCCGCCAAAATGCCGACCGACGACATCTCCTTGGCATGCAACCCGCCGTGCACTCCGAAGCCGACCGACCCATCCGCACTCCAGGTGCGGCCGATAAGGCCAAACGGATCGAGACTGTCATCCGACCGGAACGAGAACAGGATGTCCGCCGATCGGGCATGGTCGGCGAACACCAAATGGCGGGCAAAGCTGCCCGGTGCAATGCCATCGACCGCGCCACCCGCGGTAAACACCGGACCACACCAGGGCCGCTCGATCATCGATCCTACTGTGCGGCGGATAACAGCGTCCGATGGGTCGGCGAGGTAAATTGCTCCGACTTGGCCAGGTATGACGATGGCATCGATCCCAGCCGCCGGTGCCGGGCCGCAGCGCAGCCCGGCAGCCTCGAGCGTCTCAAATAGATCGGCCCGCGCATGCACCGTCACATGTCCATGATCGGAGGCGGCGATCAGGTGCACGCCAAGGGAGACGCCCTCAGCCTCCCACCAATCGAGCACGCGGCCCAACTGCCGATCGACAAAGCTGATCGCTTCCAGCGTCTTTGGCGCGCCAGTCCCACAATCGTGCGAGGAAATATCGGGCTCGCCGAAGGAGAGGATTGCGACGTCGGGCCGAATTTGAGGCAAGATTACGTCGAGGAACGCTGAAGTCAGAAAGGCTTGAGAGGCAAGATCTGGGTTGCCGGGGGGCGGCGGCGCAGGCGTCGGCCCCAGCAGGGTCTCCACCTGTCTGAGCATCTCGGCGGAGGTCGCGATGCAAGGGAAGTGGCCGGAGAGCGTCAGTTGTCTGAACTTTCGAGCCTTATGGTTCAGCAGGCGCGTTGCCCCCGCCGAGTTGGAAGCGAGGACTGAGAAGGTCCTACCGTTCGCCGCGAGGATCTCACCAAGTGACGGCACACCGAGTAGATGGCCGTCGCTCGCGGCATCAAGGTGCTCGATCAGGCGCGCGTCGCTCGTGTCGATAGAGCGCGGTATCGGCGACTGCCTGTCGAGATATTGATTCCCAACGATGCCGTGGCGATCCGGGGTCGCGCCCGTGACGAGGCTCGTGAGCGCTATTCGTGTTTCACTGGGATAGACGGTGCGCTGCCGGGCCAGCACCGCACCGCGGCGCTGAAGCCTGACCAGATTCGGTGTCAATGACGGTTTGACGAGATCGGGTCGAAGTCCATCGAACAGCACGATGAGAACCCGATTCCGGTTCGGTCGGTCGAACATGCGTAAAGCTTTCGCCTAGCTGGAACGTAGCGGACCGGGAGCGACCAGGACTTGGCTGGGCGCAGCCCAGCGCCATCGACTTGGAGCCGAGGCTGATCGCTAGCGCGAGCGCAATGCGGGTATGGCGCTCCCAGCCACGCTGACCAAAGCCCGGCCAGCGCGACGGCCGGTCCCGAGCCGGGATTAGCGGCGTGCGAGCGCCAGCAGCTCTCCTCAGCCGTAGATCGGCCCGGCTTGTCTTGGACGGAGGCTGCGGCGTCAGTAGTTTGGTCTGATCATGATCGCCTGATGCACCTCTGCGGGCGCAGCGCGAAGCCACGGAATTCATCACAGGCCCCGAGGACCGCCCAACTCCGGCGAGGACGTCAGGTAGGATGTCCAGCAAGCCATCGATAGCATGGCCTCGCAAGGAAGGGTGGCAAATACCGCGTCCAAGAGAACTGCTCGGCGCCCTAGCCGATCCTGATCTGGTCCACGTCGCGATTGAGCCAGGAACCGTGGCTGATGCTGCCCGCGGATCGTTTTCGCGTGGCTTGATTCCGGCGAATGCGATGCATCTCGTGGGCTTGGCAGGAATCTCACAGCTGTGGCGGTCGCAGACACCGGTCGGCGTGTCGAAAGATATGCCCTGACTAAGCGTGATCGCATCGGCGCCCGGTGCGCGCCGCTGGGCCGCTCGGGCCGGCGTTGCTCTCGAAGGGAGGGACCCGTTGAGCCATTCTGCCAAGAGTGACAAGTTGGAAAGCCTGCAAATCGCCGGGGACGCCTTGAGGATTCCTACTCGCAATGAAACGAGCTAACCACTTTGGCCATCGTTTTTTGAAATGAAATGATCGAAAAATACGATGCTATTCGAGTTACTATCTCTTGTTATGTTATCCCTGCAGTCGCGCCGTGACACGGAACCTTCAATTTTCAGTCCGTCTTGCGTTCGGCCCGGTCACAACCGCACGGGCGAGCATCCCGGCGTATCGTCGCCGCTTGCCATCAGTGATGCGCGCGCATCAGAGAGGACGACTTGCTAAGTGGCGGAACCGCAGGACGAGGATCGCCGCATAGATTGTGTCTCCGGTCGACAAGCCAATCCATATACCGACGGCGCCCAAACCGATCTTCAGACTGAGCCAATAGCTGAGGGAAAAGCCGATCAGCCACCAAGCAATAGCCGAAAACAGCAGCGGCACCCGCGTGTCCTTCAGCCCGCGCAGGCCGCCTGCCGCAATGCACTGGGCGGCGTCAGTCATAAAGAGGGTTGCGCCGACCATGAGGAGCTTTGCAGCGAGGCTGATCGTTGCCTCGGAATCGCGGGCCGCTCTGCCCAGAAACAGCTCCACCACCTCAAAACGCACGGTGATCAACGTAAGCGTTAGCGTTGTAGCTATGACCATACCGAGCAACATCGCCGCCAGATTGGCCCGCTTGACGCCTGCACGGTCGTCGCGGCCGGCGGCATGGCCAACGCGCACGGCAGCGGCCGTCCCAATGCCGAGATAAATCATAAACAGGGTCAAGGAAATCTGAACAACAATCTGGTGAGCGGCCAGTGCGCTGTTGCTGATCAAGCCCGCAAGGAGCGACGTGGCTCCAAATAGTCCCGACTCGATCGATGAAGAGATGGAGATCGGCGTCCCAATTGCGATGAGCTGCCGCATTGCGCGCCAATCGAAACGCCAGAGATCCGCAAGCACATGGTACTCACGGAACGGCCGGCGCAGTGCAGCGAACCACAAGCCCGCCAAAAACATGCCGCAGTTGACCAGCGTGGTCGCAAGACCTGCCCCGAACAGCTCCAACCGGGGCAGCCCAAGCTTCCCATAGGCCAGAATATAGACCAACAACGCATTGAGGGGGATGGCTGATAGCGTAATCCAGAAGACTGGCTGTGGCCGATTGACCCCACCCATGAAACTGCGGATAGCCAAAAACGCTAGTGCCGGAGCCGTGCCGAAGGCTAATCCGAAGAGGTATTGCTGGGCAAGCTGCGCCACATCTGCGGTCTGGCCCAAGGCAAGCAGTATTTGCTTTGCGCGCAGCGCCACAGCAGTGATCGGGAATGACAGGATCAGGGCCACCCATAGGCCCATGCGCAGCGAGCGCTGTACCGCGCCTAGATTATTTTCCCCGAACGCCCGCGCCGCCAAAGGCGCGATGGCACTTAGTAGTCCCGCGCCGAATGTGACGCTAATGAGATAGAGCCGGCCTGCCAGCGCTGCCGCGGCGAGCGCCTCAGCGCTGATACGCCCGATGAAGGCAAGATCAGTCGTCATCATCGCAACCTGCGCAACCTGCGTCAGCACCATTGGCAACGCGAGCTTCGCGGTTTCATTGAGCTCGATAGAGAAGCGACGGATAGCCGCCCGTTTCGTCCCTTCTGGTCGCGAGATTAATGCCGGCTTTCTCTTGGCTATCTTGTCCATATCATCATGCCGCCGTTTGCGTCGGCGAACGAAATACCGCTTCTTTCACGGGAGTATTACGTTCTGACGTGAATTCGCGGTCAGCCCCCGATGCTGCTCGCGGGCAGCCTCGTGCGACGGCACGTTTAGACGCAAAAACGGACCACGGCTTGGACGCTGGGCTTCGACCAGCGCAGCCCGCTTTTCGCATGCGATAAGCGCGAAGGAGAGGTTGCAAATGCCGCGCCAGAATTGGCCAATCATCCGCGCAGTCGGGACGGCGCGCATCGCGATCGAGCGAGCTTGATCGCGGAGGCGATTCATGCGCAAGCCATTGGGTTGATGCCAAAGATTGGAGGGCCCGAACTTGGACCCGATCCACGCCATGAACTGAAGACTTGTCATCCCCTAAGCCATCCCTGCACGTCTGAGCAATCGGGATCTCACTCTTCAAAGCTCATGCCAACTGCGACAGCTTTAGTAATGCTTGCTCTCATCCAAGCCGATCTGTCGCAGGATCGACAGCACGTCGCAAATAAGACAACGGCATCGCACGCTCACGCCCGAGAGGGCGGCGATGCGACCACATGGCGACTCGCGATTTCATCGGTTAGGAAGATCTAGCGGGATTGACTCGTTTGCTCGACTGGATCACAGATATCGATATGCAATCACATTGATGAGCTGCGTGGCCTCGATCCCAGTCTTGGCACTTAGAAAAATAAAGTGCTCTCGGCATTAAGGGCACAAGTCAGGAAGCCATAGACGTCGATGCTGACTTCCCCTTCTTTGGCCTTGCGCAGGCTTGTCCAGTTCGTTCACAGGGGACACATTCCGCTGGACGGGTGCAGCCCTTTTTTCCATCTGTTTGGGTGACGGCATGCGCCAGCTTGGGGGTCGACCGCTCATGACGTCATGAGAGTCTAACAAGACCACAGAGTCGTGTCCCGATCCGCAGTCTTGTGTGCGGCGAGCGGCTCGGCCCAGACAAGCAGCACGATCCGAGCTGCGCGGGCACATGAAGTGGCGGGTCCGAAGGCTGCATATAATGCGGTACTCTGCTCCCTCGTTAGCCTTGTTCGGCAAGGGTTCCGTTTGAAAGCGCTGATGTGCGCTACCCAGGCCGTGGCTAGCGCCGGTATCGTCGGGATTTCAATGAACCTTTGCGTGCGCATGTGAGCTTTCAGCTGTCCATATTGAAAATCCTTGCCGGGCAGCCGGGCGGCCGAGCCAGCCTTGAAATCGTCAAACAGCACTTGGCCATCTTTTACACCAGCGGGCCCGAGTGGCCGGCGCGCATGAAGCGCATCGCAAGGCGCGAGCCGAACCTCGATGTCTTCGGACAAAAGCTCATCGACCGGAAGGTGGGATACTGGACCATCACTGAGGAGGGACGGAAGGTCCTTGAGGCCCTTGAGAAGCTCGATAGATGTGTGGCGCAAGGCCAGCCCGAGGCACAGGCCGATGAGCCAGCTGGCGATCAGCGACCGGTGGGCACACTGCATCTGCAGCTAAAATCTCAGCCGCCTCTGTCGGGTTAGCGCGTCTGCAGCGCCCAGATGGCTTGCTCAGAGCTAAGGCTGCGTTGGCCGATACTTATTGTGAGTACTATGGGATCCGCACGAGCTTTACTATTGCCGGTCGCACTGAATGCCAAAGGAACGACTTTGAAGTTGAGTCCATTGCCGATCAGGTGAGGCATAGTGTCCGTCGCAGGTGGCGGACACCGGGAATCGGCGGCCGAAAGTGAACCTCGGCTCTTTCTGACAGCCCGACTTCCGGCCTGTATGAGCTTGAGACAGGCAGTGCTCGATCAGATCGCCAAACGCGACCTTTTGGTCATTGAGTAGCCAGGTCTTAAGATGGCCTAGACTCAGTGCAAACTTCACGCGCGAGACTCGATACAAAATCCACGCCCCACGAGCACCGATCGTATGTCGCGCCACAAGCCTGGTCTCCCGGGCTCGGTCGACTTCCCGATCCCGCGAACAGCGCGATCCGTATCCTCTCTCGTTTTCCGCCCAGAGAGATGCCTCTGCCATTGTCCGGCCAGCCGCAGATTCAAGGTCAAGAATCCAAAGATGATGTTCGCGCGCAGCGCCGTCGTCAGCTGCCGACATTTTATCCCGAGCTCATCATCAAAGCCGCATGCAGCAAGACAGAAGATTATGGCCTGCTCTGAAGTATCGCCTTCACGGCCAAGATGATGGTGCGCGTGTACGTCACCGCATGATTAGCTCATGCAGCCGATTGGTGATATCGCCACGCTCGCGAAGCCCGGCACACAGCTTGATCTTGCCGGCATAGCTCACATGCCCAGCGGTCCATTAAGCCCAACCGATCGGGCCCAGCCTGGGGTCGTGCCTCCGGTCAACGAAGCGCCCTTCCCTATTCGAACGCGGCCGCCGCGAGATCGCTGCAGCTGGTCGAAAGGCAGGATGTTGCGGGGTAGAGGGATCGAAAGCAGGGTTCTGGAGGGCTCATGATAATGTCTTATCGATCCGATCGCGCAGCCAATCGCCGACGAGCGAAATCGACAAAGTGGTGAGTGAGATGACCAGCGAAGGGAGCACAAGGATCCAGGGAGCACGGGTCAGATAGTCACGACCGTAGCCGACCATGTTGCCAAGCGACGTAAGCGGAGGCTGCACCCCAAGTCCAAGAAAGCTAAGGCCGCTCTCGAGCAAGATGACGTCCGGAAACGCGAGCGTCATGGTGACGATCAAGGTCGACGCGATGTTCGGCATGACGTGGCGCAGGTAGACGCGCCATGGCCTTGCGCCAAGCTGGCGTACGGCGATCACATAGGCTTGCTCGTTGGAACTCATGGCAAGCGCGCGAGTGACACGCGCGTAGCGTTCCCATCCGTGCAGACCAATGAGCCCCACGAAGAGGAGCAGAGAGTTGCCGAAGAAAGCAAGCACCGCGAGTGCCAAAACGAGAAACGGCATGCTCGCCTGGAAATCAACACAACCGAGGATGACCTGCTCTACCCAGCCTCGGAAGTGAGCGGCCAAAACTCCAAGCGTAATGCCAAGGACGGCGCCGATCAACGTCGCTCCGAAAGCAATAAGTAAGCTGATGCGGATGGATATGATCAGGCGCGCCAGCACGTCCCGGCCGAGTTCGTCCGAACCGAAGGAATGCGCGATGGTTCCGCCGAGGCCAAGAGGTGCAGCGAGGCGATGATGAAGGTCGAGAGCTGCATAGTCATAAGGGGCGAGGCTATCAGCGAAGATTGCGACAAGAAGCATGAGGCCTAGCCACGCAACCGCTATTGCGACACCGCGGTCGCGCCACCACCACACTTTGCGCATCCTCGAAGTCGGCAGAACTCGATCTGCGGAAATGCTCGACAATTATCGCCTCCCAGAGCGCAACGCGCGCATACGTGGATCGAGCACGCCATAGAGCAGATCGATCGTGACATTGGTGGTGATCATGGCGGCGGCCACAACGAGTAGGATGCACTGGACGACAGCCAAATCACGACTCGCAACTGAGACGACCAGCAGGCTGCCAATGCCTGGCCACGAAAACACACTTTCGACGAGCACCGTTCCCGCGATGAGATTGCCAACCATGAAGCCGACGATGGTCAGCACCGCTATCGCGGCGTTGGGCAGAGCGTGGCCGGTCACGACGCTCGCCCAAGGCAGACCCTTGGCGCTGGCGGCACGGATATAGGGCTGCCCAAGTACCTCGAGCATGGCGCTGCGGCTGAAGCGGGCCAAAACGGCTGCGCCGCCCAGACCGAGGGTGACGACAGGCAGCACCAAATGCTGCCAAGTGCCGGCGCCGCCCGAGGGGAACCAAGGCAGCTCGACTGCGAACGCCAGTACGAACACGAGGCCAAGCACGAAGGACGGCACGGTGAAGCCCACGACCGCTACCATCATCACCAATCGATCCGCGATGCTATCTCGTTTGAGAGCCGCGTAGATGCCAGCCGGAATGCCGATCAACAGATTGAGGATCAGTGCCGGCGCAGTCAACATCAGCGTGACGGGAATGCGCTCGGCCACGACGGTGATCGCGGAACGCCCATCACGCATCGATTGGCCGAGATCACCATGACCGACCGCAAAGAGGTATCTGAGGTATTGCACCCAGAGTGGCGCATCGAGCCCCCAGGCCTTTCGGAAGGCCTCGACCGCTTCCGCCGGGGTTTCCGGCGACAGTAACGCACGGGCGGGATCGCCAGCGGCGCGCAGCACCACGAATGCGAATGTGACCACAACTGCGATGGTCAGCAACGCGCGCGCCAAGCGGACCACGATGAGGCGAGCCATCATGCCTCCTTCTCGAATACGGCACCATGGTCGCCGATCAGATGGCAGGCGACGCGGCGCCCGTCGGGAGCGGATGTGAGCTCTGGGGCGAACCGCGCGCAAAGGGGAAGCGCTACCGGACAGCGAGGATGGAATGCGCAGCCGCCCGGTCGCGCAGCCGGATCGGGCGGATCTCCTTGCAGGATCGTGCGAGACCGATGTCTCCCCGGCCTGGGCACCGCGGAAACGAGCGCCCGCGAATAGGGATGCAAAGGATCCAGAAGAACCGCCTCAGAGGCGCCTTCCTCGACGATAGCGCCGAGATACATCACAGCAATCCGATCGCTGATCAGCCGGACTACTCGCAAATCATGGCTGATGAAGATCATCGCCATGCGCCGCCGCGCCTGCAGATCCTGCAGAAGATTGATCACTTGCGCCTGGATCGAGACGTCGAGCGCCGATACTGGCTCGTCGCAGACAATGAGATCTGGATCGGTCGCAAGCGCTCGGGCCAAGACAGCACGCTGGCGCTGACCGCCTGAAAGCTCGTGCGGAAAGCGCCTGAGGTGATCGGCCCTAAGCCCCACATCTGCGAGAAGCGCATTGACCCGCCCCTTTCGTTCCGACTTGCTGCCAAGCCGATGAATTTCGAGCGGCTCGGCTATTTGCGCGCCGATCGTCAGGCGGGGATCGAGCGCACCTAGCGGATCCTGAAATAC
The DNA here is from genome assembly GCF_023074175.1 of Bradyrhizobium sp. 139. Lineage (GTDB taxonomy): Bacteria > Pseudomonadota > Alphaproteobacteria > Rhizobiales > Xanthobacteraceae > Bradyrhizobium. The sequence goes on along the minus strand of NZ_JADPKS010000036.1, from coordinate 14,347 downwards.
CATTTGGATTCGCATCCTGAGCCGGCGCCATCGAATATCGCCGATAGCAGGCAAAGCTTCTCCGCCGAAAGTCACAGAGCCGGCATCTGGTCGGTCCAGGCCGATCAGGAGCCGGCCCGTCGTGGACTTACCACAGCCGGATTCGCCAACCAGTCCGAGCGTTTCGCCGCGAGCCAGCTGCAGCGAGAGCGCATTGACCGCGTGGACCATCGCTGGACGCTGGAAAAGGCCCTGTGGCAGGCGATATCGACGGACAAGCCCATCGGCTTGGAGGATCGGCGGAGCAGTTGTGGTCATGCAGCCACGACTTCGCCCTGGTGCGGTTCGCTCGTGACATGCAAGCAGGCAGCCCTGTGTCTGATGTCGCCACCCAACGAGGCGAGCTCAATCGCCCATTCACTGCAGCGTCCGATCCGCCGATCGCAACGAGGAGCGAAAGGACAGCCTGGCGGAAACTCGGCTGCATTTGGCACGCCTCCCGGAATGGGAAAGAGGCGTTGCCGCGGCGCATCCAGACTTGGAAGAGCGGCAAGAAGACCTCTCGTATATGGATGAGCAGGTTGGTCGAAGAGACGGTCGGTGGGCAATTCTTCGACGATGTGCCCCCCGTAAAGGACCAGTACGCGTTCACAGATCTCACTGACGATGCCGAGATCATGCGAGATCAGGACCAGCGCCATGCCTGTCTCGCGTTGGATCTGCCGCAGAAGCTCAAGGATCTGCGCTTGAATAGTGACATCCAGGGCGGTGGTAGGCTCATCAGCGATCAAGATGTCGGGCTGTCCTGCAAGCGCCATGGCGATCATGACGCGCTGGTTCTGCCCACCGGAGAATTCGTGCGGATAGGCGCCAAGCCGGCGCGCTGCATCGGGGATGCCGACCTGGTCGAGCAGACGTCGCGCTTCGGCCTGGGCCGTGCGGTGATCCATACCACGATGGAGCCGCAAGGATTCTATGATCTGATCGCCCACCCTGTGCACAGGATTAAGCGCGCTCACCGGGTCCTGGAAGATCATGGCGATCTGCCCACCCCGCATCTTGTCGAGGCGGGAGGCTGGTGCATGGAGCAGCTCCTCTCCGGCCAGCCGTACGCTGCCCGTTACTTTAGCGCACCGCGTCAACAGTCCAAGCGCAGCAAGCCATGTCACCGATTTGCCGCAACCGCTTTCACCGACCATGCCCAGCGACTCGCCGCGCGCGAGCGTGAGATTGATTCCGCGCAGCGTCGGCACACCGTCGAACGCCACACGTAAACCTGCGATATGAAGAAGCGCCTCCACGCAAGGCCCCTGCTCGTCCCTCATCATAGAGGCCGCATCGGGTTTAAGCCGATTCAACGTATGCCTCATCAGATCAGGTCCGGACCAGAGCTCTGTTGAAGGGGCCGAAATTGAGGTCGAGCGTCAATCCCGGCAGCCATGGGACATCGCGGCGCTTGCCATAGAACTGGCCTGAGACGTGCAGGATCACGCAAGGGGGATCGACCTCATGGATGATCTCGAGCATGCGACGGATGATCGGCCGGCGTTGTTCGCTTTGCACGGTGTCCAGGAGCTTGGCGCCGAGCGCAACATATTCCTCGTTCCTCCAGACTCCGATCGACTTTGGCAAAGTGCCGCTGGGCCCGAATTCACGCCAGGGATGGCCTAGATGATCAAGGAACAGCGCCGTATTCGACGTATCGAAGATGGCACGCACCGGCTGGCGCTGAACTTGCGCGAAGTTTTCCATCATCTGGATTTTGACGTTCAGGCCAACCGCGCGCCACATCTCGATCATCGTTTGCGCGCCAGAGACCTGATTGGGGTAGTAATTGTTGAGCAGACGATAGGTGATCTGCTCTCCCTTGTAGCCAGCATCAGCCAGCAACTCCTTGGCCTTGCCGGGATCGTAGGCAAGCGAGGGGAATTCGTGGATGTAGCCTTCCCCGTAGCTCGGCAGCTGGTAGCCGTTCGGAATCGGGACCCGGTTCTCCCACAAGCTTTGCACGATCAGCTTGCGATCGAGCGCAAGGCTCATCGCACGGCGAACACGCGCATCCTTCAGAATGTGATCAGTCTGATCGAGGGCGAGCGAGCGGATATTCTGCACGGCACCACCCACGATCTCGAGATCAGCACGCTTCTGGATGCCCGCGAACTGGTCGGGCGGAATGTCAGTGGCAATGTCGAGCTCGCTGGCGAGCAGGCCGTTCACGCGCGCGGAAAGCTCGGGAATGATACGGTATTCGATGCCATCGAATGGCGGCCGCCCGCCCCAATACGCATCGTGGGCGCTCAATGAGACACGAATATCAAGCTTGTGATCGACGAGCTTATAGGGACCGCTTCCGACAGGGGCAGTGGTCCAGCGCTCCCACGAGCCCGCCGCCAAAAAGGCGCGCTGGCTCACGATTTCAGATCCCCAAGCAGCCAGACGCTGCTCGAGGAGGGCGTCGCTACCCTTTGCATGCACAATGACGGTGTAAGGATCGACGATTTCAACCTTCTCGAGCCGATCAAGCGACTGAAGCGCCTCGGACATGCCGCTGCGTCCAGGTCCCAGCAGATGGTCAGGACCAAGGCTAAAGGCAACATCTTCAGCCGTCAAAGGCGCCCCATCGTGGAAAACGACTTCCTTGCGCAAGAACAGCCGCAACGACTGCGCGTTGATCCGCTCCCAACGCTCGGCCAAGCCCGGCCGTAGCGTCATGTCGTGAGCATGGTCTACTCTGATCAGCGTATCAAAAAGCTGCGGCACGACCCGACGAATGGCAGTATCGGTCGCGATAACCGGGTCGAACGATCGCGGAAATCCGGACATCCCGACTTTGAGGCGGCGACGCGGCAATGTCTTAGGCTCACTCTCCACAGCGCCGGCGCCTGTGCTGGCTACCACGCTTGCGGCAAGGCTACCTGCGATGGCTTGCCGTCGCGTCAGATCGATACGGGTCATCACCGCCTCCGCTTCCACGTTCATTGATGCGAATGCCAGCCCGCGATTTGTTCGACCGGCACAGACTCTCGATTCCCGAAATCGAGCGCTTGTGTTGCTCCAATTTCGCGATTGTGCGCGACTTAAAAGCCTGAACTGCTACGCCAGAATGACACACATCGAATAAGGCGATGTGTGCTTGCAACTATGCGATGATCGGCAGGCCGAGGATGAGGAAGAGCTGAGACGCAAACGATTCATGCGAGCGCCCAACAGAGCCGCACGAAGACGCGATACGGTTATCGTAATCTTCGATGATTTTATCCAAAGCCGCGATCACCTGGCTCGTTTGGTCGTTCGAGTTCGGATAGATCCCCATGCAACCGCTCATTCGAACGCGTAGCATATTGTGTCTTGTCTCTCGTTTCAGAACGGCTCAAGGTCGTCCGTCCCTCTCAAACCAAGGTCATGACGGCTCGCGCCGCCGAGCTGGAGATCAAGGAACCGATGTGATCACGCTCAGCCAAGGCGAGCCGGATTTCGATACGCCGTCCGTTATCTGTGAAGCTGTCATCCGGGCCATCCGTGCCGGGCAGACGAAGTACACGGCGGTCGCCGGGATCAAGCAACTGCGGGTAGCAATTGGCGAGAGCCTCCGTCGCGATCATGGCCTCAACTACGTATCGACCAGATCACGGTGGGCTGCGGCGCCAAGCAGGTTGTGTTCAACGCACTATTTGCCAGCCTCGATCCGGGCGATGAGGTTTTGATTCCGACGCCGTGCTGGGTCTCCTATCCCGACATGGTGGCGCTTGCAGGCGGCAAGCCGGTGCTTGTCACCTGCAGTGAACGCGATGGCTTCAAGCTGCTCCCCGAGGCACTGGACCAGGCGATCACGCCGCGCACAAAATGGTTGATGTTGAATTCGCCATGCAATCCGACCGGTGCGGTCTACAGTCGAAGTGATTTGCTCGCGCTCGCCGCGGTATTGCGCCGGCATGGCCATGTGCATGTGCTATCCGACACATCTATGAAAAGCTCACCTATGACGCCGACTTTGCAACGATGGCCGCAGTCGCGCCGGACCTGTGCGAGCGTGCCTTAACAGTCAACGGGGTGTCCAAGGCAGACGCGATGACCGGCTGGCGCGTCGGCTACGGTGCCGGGCCTTTGGCGCTGATCAAAGCCATGAACCTCATCCAGGGCCAGACCTCTTCGCACACCAGCTCAGTTTCTCAATATGCCGCGCTCGAGGCGCTGTCAGGGAGACGGGACCATATTAAGGAGTTCGCGCGCGCATTTTTAGAGCGCCGCGATCTTGTTATCGCCAAGCTGAACCAGGCCAAGGGGCTTGCTTACCGTGTGCCGGACGGTGCCTTTTATGTTTTCCCCTCCTCCGCGGGGGTCATTGGCAAGCGCACGCGCGACGGCAAGATAATCGAGACCGACAGTGATTTTGCCATGTATCTGCTTGACGCCTTCGCCGTGGCTGTCGTGCCTGGCAGCGGCTTCATGGCTTCGCCCTATATCCGCATCTCCTATGCTTCCTCGCTCCAGGACCTCACGCGCGCCTGCGACCGGATCATCGCCGCCTGCGCGAGCCTGTCCTAAAAGGATTTTCCGATGTCCTCTGCCAAACGCCTTCGTGCCCGAATGGCCGAGACTGGCCTTGTCCACGTCATGGCCGCCCACAGCCCATTCTCAGCGATGCTCGCTGAAGAAGCCGGATTCGACGGAGTGTGGGCGTCCGGCTTCGAGCTGTCTGCGCTTTATGGGCTGCCGGATATGAGCCTGATCTCAATGACACAGCATCTCGACATGCTGCGGGCGATCGCCGGACGCACGAGACTTCCGATCATCGCGGACATCGATACAGGCTATGGCAATGCGATTAACGTCATTCACGCTATCACGGAATATGAGCGGGCCGGCGCCAGTGCCGTTGTCATCGAGGACAAGACTTTTCCAAAAGTAACGAGCCTTGCTGCCGAGGGTCGCCAGGACCTGTTGCGCATTGAAGAATTCCAGGGGAAGATCGAGGCTGCCATCTCGGCAAGATCAGATCCGGATTTCCTCGTCATCGCCCGCACGGAAGCCTTGATCGCCGGCCTCGGCGAAGTGGAGGCCCTGCATCGCGCACACGCTTATCTAGAGGCTGGCGCGGACATGATCCTGATCCATTCGAAAAGCAAGACTCCTTGCGAGATCGAAAGCTTTGCGCGCGCTTGGACCGGAACGCTGCCGCTGGTCATCGTGCCGAACGCCTACCCTGACCTCGATGCCAAACGGGTCAAAATGCTCGGCAACATCCGCATGATGATTTATGGCAATTACGGCATTCGTGCTGCTGCAACCCCCATGCAGGAGACCTTCCGCCGGATCATCGCGGATGGTGGCGTCCAGAATGTTCACAAGGACATTCTGCCGGTGGATGAGATCTTCAGAATCCAGAAGATGGAAGAGGCCAAGGCGGCTGAAGCTCGCTTCCTTCGCTGAACGCTGAACCGATACCTGCCAGCGAGATTTTGAGACGGCACTCAGCAGCGAGCTCTGATTCGCACGCAATCCTGAACGCACCTAAGAAGTCTCGGGCCTGTCATCTCGACGGCCCTCGATGTCGATCGCGATATCAGCAGTCATCCCCCTTGCCGGCACCTGGAGATCACCTCTTAGAAAGCCGTCGACAGCAATGGAAGTCGCCGAGCCAGATCGCCCGAATCCTTGAGAAGGCAGATTTTGTGCGCGAGATATCACTTATAAGCGGCAATCCGGCTATAGACATCGAATAATGTGATGGAGCTTCTGGCAATGACCCGCCGTGACAATCAGCGGAGAGCCCAGAAGCTACCGGAGCAGAAAATGGCTGCCGAACACAATGAAGTGCCCCTCAATGCTATCCGGGTCTTTGTGACCATTGCGCGCGAGGGAAGCGTCACGCGTGCGGCGAGCACATTGGGAACGACACAGAGCTCGGTCAGCCGCTATTTGGCTGTGTTGCAAGACTACTTTGGCACGGATCTCGTTCAACGGCGGGGCCGACGCAGTGAATTGACAGAATTTGGAAGGCTCTTTGCGAACGCCGTGGCTGAACCGCTTGATACAGTGTGTTTCACCGCGAAGAGAATGCGGCGGAGGAACCGAACGGACGCCAATCGAATCGTAGTCCACACCTCTCTTTCCACCTTCGCCTACTCCTTCCTGATACCCAATCTCCAGGCGTTCTCTGCCGAGATGGGCGGCGTCGTCGTCGACGTGATCAGCTCATTGTCTCCACCGAGATCCTCCGACAATTTCGACATCCTGCTTACCCGCGATCTTTGTGTCGCTGAACCGGCCGACGATTGGGCGATCTACAATGAGATGCTCGTATGCGTAGGCTCTCCAAATCACGTCATGGGAAAAACGCTCTCCACTGCCCGCTCAATGCCGATTCTGAATATCACATCGAGGCCCGACATACTGCCCACCTGGCTCAGAGCCATGAACTTGACCGCGAAGGACATCAAGTCGGGGGCGCGATACGATCATAATTACCTTGCTTTGCCCGCCGTCATAACCGGGAAATGCCTGCTGGTGGCGCCGGAAATCATTGTGAGCGATCTCGTGCGTACAGGGGCGCTCCATGTGATACCGGGATCGCGTACTTCAAGCGGCATGCAGTATCGGGCCTATGCGGTGGACCGAAGTGATAATCTCGAAGTCGCTCGCGCCTTTTGCCGATGGGTGGCGCGGCTCTGTAAGAAGGCCGCAATTTCGGAAGCCGCCTAATCGCGTATTTGCGTGATGGCAGACGTTTGATCAATCTTTGGAATCTTAGCGTGTCCATTTGCACATGCTGTCAAACGCCATCCGGAACTGCCCCCTTTGCGTCATGAAGAACTGCCCCCACCATCGCGATTATGATCTCGGTTGAAGGTTGTTTCCGCCGGTGGCGGGCCGGAGGGAGGCGGAGCCAACCGGAGGGCCGTCAGCGGCGGTCAGCGTCTTGATGAGGCCGCTCTTGCGCTTGGCGCGGAGCCGATAGCTGTCGCCTCGGATCGTCAGCACGTGGCTGTGGTGCAGGAGCCGGTCGAGGATCGCGGTGGCGACGCTCGGCCATTCGCCGAAGGCGAGATTGGTGGTCACGATGACGGAAGCGCGCTCATAGAGCCGGCTGACGAGGTGGAAGAGAAGCTGGCCACCGGACTGGGCAAAGGGCAAATAGCCGAGTTCATCCAGCACGATGAAGTCCATTCGGGTCAGATGCTCGGCGAGCCGTCCTTGCCGTCCGTTGCGGGTCTCGGCCTCGAGGCGATTGACGAGATCGACCACGTTGAAGAAGCGGCCGCGGGCACCAGATCGGATGCAGCTTCTGGCGATGGCAATGGCCAAGTGGGTTTTGCCGGTACCGGTGCCGCCGACCAGCACGACGTTGCGTTGTTGGGCGACGAAGCCGCCGCCAGCGAGATCATTGACGAGAGTCTGATTGATTGGCGTGCCGTCGAACTGGAACTCGGCGATGTCCTTGGCAAGCGGCAGCTTGGCAATGGTGAGCTGGTATTTGATCGACCTGGCTTGCTTCTCGTTGATCTCGGCGGAAAGCAGATCGCCGACGATACGCTGGGGTTCGTGCTGACGTTTGACAGCGGTCGCCATGATCTCATCGAAGGCGGCCTTCATGCCATAGAGCTTGAGTTCGCCCATGAGGTCGAAGATTTGGGTTCGTTCCATCAGTTGGTCCTCCGAAGGTTGTCGTAACGGGCACAATCGGCGATCGGCGCATGACGAAGCGTCAGTGCGGCCGGCGTCATGATGTTGGCCGGGGGAGCGGGTTCGCGTTGCCGGGCCAGGATGTTGAGCACCACATCGGCGGAATGAACGCCGTGACCGAGCGCTTCGGCGCAGGCGGCTTCCACTGCAGGAAGGCCGTCGGTCAGCACCGCGTTGAGGATATCGACCATCTGCCGGTTGCCGTCGTCGGTGCTGGCAAGCTTGCGCCGGATCCGCTCGATCGCGGCCGGCAGCACCCAATCCTTGAAGGGAGCACCGTTGCGCAAGGCGCCGGGTTTGCGGGCGAGCACCGGCACATAATGCCAGGGGTCGTAGACGGTATCGCCGCGGCCAAAGGATCGCGGGTGCTCGGCAACGATGCGTCCATCCTGACGGATCACGATGCGATCGGCATAGGCTTGAACCTCGACCGGTCGTCCGACTGCGCTGGCTGCGACCGAGTACTTGTTGTTGTCGAAGCGCACCAGGCAGGTCTTCGAGACCGATGCCGTCACCGCATGGAAGCCGTCGAAGCGGCCGGCATAGGGAACGAGTTTGGGGCGTTCGGCTTCGAACACGTCCCAGATCGTCTGATCGACCAGTTCCGGATGGCGATGAGCCTTGGCGTAGGCGATGCATTTGTCGAGCAGCCAGGCGTTTAACTCCTCGAGGTTTTTGAACCGCAGCCGCGGCGTGAAGAAGCGTTCCCTGACCAGCCCGACCTGGTTCTCGACTTGCCCCTTCTCCCAGCACGACGCTGGCGTGCAGGCGACCGGATCGACCAGATAGTGGCTGCACATCTGCAGGAAGCGGCGATTGTAGAGACGCCCTTTACCGACGAAGATCGTCTCTACGGCGGTCTTCATGTTGTCGTAGATGCCGCGGGTGCAGGTGCCTTTGAACAGGGCGAACGCCCGGTCGTGGGCGTCGAACACCATCTCCTGCGTCTCTCGCGGATACGCCCGGGCAAACAGCATACGGCTGTGGCAGAGCCGAACGTGAGCGACCTTCACCATCACCGTGGTGCCGCTCAACAGCACCACCTCATGGCTCCAGTCGAACTGGTAGGCTTCGCCTGGGGCAAAACTCAGCGGAACATAGGCGGCCGCGGTCGATTGCCCGCGTTCCTTGCTCCACCGCCTGGCGTAACGTCGCACCGCATCGTAACCGCCGTCGTAGCCCCGCCCGCGCAGCTCCTCGAAGATCCGGATCAACGTCAGCTGTTCACGAGCCGATTTAGCCGCGTTCGCCGCCAGCAATCCGTCAAGCTCGGCTGCCCATCGTCCGAGCTTGGGCCGCGGCTGCACTTGCCGCTCATACTCGAACGAGGTCTCTCCCGACCTCAGAACCTTCCGGACCGTGTTCCGTGACACCTTCAGGTCACGTGCGATCTCCTTGATCGTCTTGCCCTTGATGAAGTGCTCGCGCCGAATCCGCGCAATCGTCTCCACGACCAGCATCCTCCACCACCTGCTTTGTTACAAAGCAGGCAGCGCAACAGACCAACCTGTAGGGGGTCAATTTTGGACGCCGATCCCCCGGCTTAGGGGGTCAATATTGCAGGCCGAATGACAAGCCAGGCTCGGAAAGCCACACCGCATGTCGGTATGGCCCGTCGCCAGCCACACTCGCACGCCCGTCGGGATCGGGATCAACGTAGTGTCTCCAGCCCTCGCATGATACGTAGCAAAACTGCGACATCGACGTTTTGGTCCACGATCACGCGCCGGCCATTCGCGGTTACGATCTCCAAAGTGCCCGTCATCGCCGGCGCGGTCGCAGCCGTCGTCGCGTGGATCTCCGGCACAATCTGGGCTGGCACAAATCCATCGGCCCGACAGTCGCCAAGCTGTGCTTCGCGACAGGCGTTGCGCCACGAAAACAGAAGCTGCTTCGAAAGCCCATGACGCCGCGCGGTCGCCGACACCAGCCGCGGCGCCGAAAAACTTTCCTCGACAATTCGAAGCTTCTCGGCATCCGACCAGCGTCGACGCCGGCCAGTCTCCACAACTTCAAGGCGGTTCACTTGGCGACTATCAGTAAGGATATCCATACCGACAGTCAGCTACAGACCGGATAACCCCGCAAGGCGGCCGTCCTCGGACGAATACGATGGTGTTGAGAAGTCCTCACCTTCAGTTCTAGCAACTTTTTTTGGTTTGTCCTTCCAGGCAGCCACCATGCGTTCGTAGGCCTGCTCGACGCGGGTGACGTAACCAGCTTCCCGTTCGCGGATTTCCTTGATCCAATAGTCCCGGCCCGGGCCAGCCTTGCCGTAGGCACGGGGAGCCCCAGCCTTCAGAGCCACCTTCCGGAGTTTCATCGCCGTGAACGCTGGCCGCGCGTAAGCGTAGTCCTTCCCGGTCGTCAGGACGTGCCAGATCATGAGTGCGAGCTTGCGCGCCGTCGCGACGGCTGCGTTCCCGGCCCCCTGCTTTTCTGCTTGCGGTTGAAGAACGCTCGCAACGGACCCGGCGCCTTCTCGGCTGACCACGCCGCCTCAACCAGCATCTTGCGGACGTCACGGTTGCCCTGCTTCGAGATCCGGCCATGCCGTGCCGGGTGCTCGCCTGACTGCCGAACCCGCGCAGTCAACCCGAAATAGCTGCTGAGCTTATCCGGCGACGGGAAGCGTGCGATGTCGCCGATGGAGCCGTTACACTCGATGGGACAACCGAACTCACGCCGGGGATCGTGATCAGCTTGAGAGCCCGTGGATCGTCCAGAGCCTGCTGGCCACGACTTTTTCGATCTCCGACAATTGCTTCGTCACGCGTTCGAGTTCCGCGATCAGACGCCTGGTGCATTGCACGCTCCTGCGTGGGAGAGGCAGACTGTCCAGCCAATGCCATCCGCGCTTGCCCAAGAGATAGTCTTTGTAGGGCGGGATGAGGTTGGCATGCAAGGATAGCCTTCATGCGTCCTTTAATCCGGAGGATCTGCGCCAAGACGCCAGCGCGCTCGGCCATCTGGCGCCGGCGGCTGTAGGTGTCCTCGTCAGCAACCCAGACCTCCGGCAAGAAGCCGGCATGCAACTTTGCCAGCGTCCCAGCATCGACCTTGTCCGTTTTGACTCGCGCATAGGCGATCGCCCGAACGAGCCTCGGATTGGCGACCGCGACGCGCTTAACGTGCGGGCGCAGAATACGTTCGACGCCGCGCTGTTGCCCGTCACCTCGATGACCACCTCATCCTCGAGGCTGAGTGTCTTGGCAAAGGCGATAAGCCGATTGTGGACGAGATCTACGCGGAGCTGTCGGATTATTGTTCCGTCCTCCAGGATCGCCACCTGGGCGAACGATCGGTGGATGTCCATGCCGACGATTTGCATGCTTGGTTCTCCTTTGTCTCAGGAGCCAGTGGCTTGCACGACATCTACGGATCCGCGCTCGCAGCGCAGCCGGGCAAGTCGTAGGGGGCGGCCAAGTAACAAAGCGAGCTCACAGCTCATGGTCATGGCGGCCTGCCACCGTTTCGTGCTCCAGCGCCCCTATCCCGGCTTCGACAGACTAATCCGGACGACCAGTCCTCTCCACCGGGTTTGACGCTGAAAACATCATGCCCTTTAACAATGTCGCGGAGCCGCCCTGCGCGGTTTTGCTCTTGGAACAAAGGCATGGTTGTTCGCCGGTTCCGATCGGGTTGCCGAGCGAGCCGCCGTGATGGCGACACTCATCATAACGGCGCGTCTCGACGACATCGACCCGAAAGCGTGGCTCGCCGACGTCTTCCCGGGCACCGCAGACATGCCGCAGAACTGCCTGCACGAGTTTCTGCCGTGGAATTGGACGTCTTCCACGTCGACGTCCTCCGCTCAGGCTGCGTGGCTATGCACGTCAAAAACGTTCATTCCGTCTTCAGCATCGGTCGCGTCGCAAAGGACCTCGGCGAGGACGAGGACTGGCCCTGGGATGTGGCCAACGGAATGGACCTGGAGGATGGCGTCATCTGGGTCTACGGCATAGGTGACGACGGGGTCATGGCGTTCACCGATCTCGGCATCGAAAACCTGATCGAGCTCATCAGGATACAGAAGCAAAACCCCGAACTCCTCAAGCGGGGGAATCGGTCATCCATTGTTCGCAGCTCGGATCGATACATTGCAGTAGAACGTTACACTTATTCTCGCGTGACTGGCGACAATGGGAAGCAGACTGTCCACTGGCATGGCGTCTTCCCAGCTTTCTCCCAACTAGGGTGGAGCAGGATCTACGCCAGCGCGACACGGCGAAACGCCGACGATTTTTTGAAGTCTCAATGTCGCGCTCGGAACATCTTCGCGGGTCTTAGAGGCTGACCGGAAATTAAAGTTGGGTGATTTCAGCAGGTTGTGATTCTTCGAGGTATTCGAAGCCATCGGAGAAGCAGATGACCTGGACCGAAATCACCCGCTGTCAGCATGACAGACGAGCGCTGCGCTATGCAAGCGATTGTACGGATGCGGAATGGGCCTTGATCGAGCTGTTGATACCAGGGCCTAGCAAGGTCGGGCGCCCGCGCAAGACCTGCATGCGATCGGTATGGGATGCGATCCAGTACATTGCGACGACGGGATGCCAATGGGCGCTTTTGCCAAAGGATTTTCCTCCCTTCACGACGGTCCAGTACTATTTTTACCGTCTGCGCGACGGCGGCGTGTTGGATCTGATCAATGAAGCCTTGGTTGAAGTCGCGCGCAGGCTTGCTGGACGGGAGCCGCAACCAACGGCGGCGATAATCGACAGTCAATCGGTCAAGACGACCGAGAGCGGAGGGCCACGCGGCTTTGACGCGGGCAAGAAGATCAAAGGTCGCAAGCGCCACATCGTCACCGATACACAAGGAAATTTGCTGAGCGCCATCGTGCACCCGGCCAATGTTCAGGATCGGGACGGTGCGCCGGCCGTCGTCATCTTGGCCTGTGCGAGCTACCCGACTATTGCACACTTGTTTGCTGACGGCGGCTACGCCGGCGAAAAGCTTGAAAACGCGCTCCGGAAAATCGACGGGCCCACGATTGAAGTTGTCAAACGCCCGGATGACGCAAAAGGCTTCGTTATTGTTGCCCGACGCTGGGTCGTCGAACGCACGTTGGCCTGGCTCAACCGCTGCCGACGTCTCGCCAAGGATTGGGAGGCCTCCGTCACCTCGGCTGAAGCATGGCTCCTTATTGCCTCAACCCGACAACTGCTGCGCCGCATCGCCAGATCGGCCAACGTCAAGTCATGAATTTTGAGTCAGACTCTTAGCCGCGGACAGTGGATCACCGATTTCATCGCTTGAGGAGTTCGGAGTTTTGCTTCTGTATCCTGATGAGCTCGATCAGGTTTTCGATGCCGAAGTCGGTGAACGCCATGACGCCGGCGTCACCTATGCCGTAAATTCAGACGACGCCGTCCCCCGACTCCATTCCGTTGGCCACATCCCAGAGCCAGTCCTTGTCCTCGCAGGGTCCTTCGCGACCGATGGTGAAGACGGAATGAACTTTGTTGACGTGCATGGCTACGCCACCTGAGCGGAGGACGTGGAAGGCGTCCAGCTCCACGGCGGCAACTCGTACAGTCAGCTCTGTGGCATGTCGGCGATGCGCGCGAAGAGGTCGGCGAGCCAGACTTTCGGGTCGATGTTGTTGAGACGCGCCGTCATGATGAGTGTCGCCATCACAGGGGCACGATCGGCGGAGCCGGCTGACAGCCCTGCATTCCTTGCTAGCGCAAAGCCGCGTAGCGCTCGCTCGGCCGCATTGTTGTCAGACAGATCCTTCCGTCATGGACAAAGCGGGCAAAGCCGTCCCACCGGTTGAGCAGATGGTTAATTGGCTTGATGACATCGGACGAACGCGAGAGCCGGGCACATTCCGCCCGCAGCCAAGCCTCAAAATCGGTCAGCAGCGGTGTGCTTCTCTCCTGGCGGATCCGCAGCCGCTCCTCGGCGCTCAACCCGTAGATCTCGTGCTCGATCTCGAACAGCTGGTCAATCCGACGGACCGCTTCCAGCGCAATGGGCGAAATCGCGGTCGCCTACCGTCCGCGCGCATTCTGGCGAAATCGCCGGTTCGAAGAATGCTCTGCGGCCGTGCGCCCAGCAGAAGGCCGCCGTGGCAGGCGACGCCTTGCGTCTGGGATCGAAGAGCGCGTTGAATCCGCTACTATGTGTTACTCAACACGCCGTTTGGCATACACCGCGTCGTCGTACACTACGCCGCGTTGGCCAGCACATCGGTCCCGTCCTTGGTCGGCAAGCGTGTGAGCCCACATACCATCCGGCACACGACTGCGGTCCACTTGCTGCGTGCCGGCGTTGATATCAACACCATTCGCGCCTGGCTGGGATACGTCTCCTTGGACACGACGCATGTCTACGCAGAGATCGACATGGAGATGAAGGCCAAGGTGCTGGCCAGCGTCGACATCTCCGGACTGCCGGCGCACCCGCGCCGTGCTAGTGCGTCGCACTCCTTGATGACCTTCCTGAAGGCCCTGCGGCGGCCATCGCACAACTGATTATGTGCTGCAGACCACCGAAAGCGGCGGCAGGGTCCTCGCACCACCGAGGCTGCGCAACACAATCTACGACGCAACATAACCGCTATAGGCGTGGCCTGAAGGGTAAGCGCTAAGCGGGAACCCTTGCTTCGGGACTGGGATGGCTGTGCGAAGCCTCCGCTTAGGACGGAGGCTTCGGATGGGATTGGACAGCAAAAAGG
>NZ_JADPKS010000007.1 GCF_023074175.1 Bradyrhizobium sp. 139 | reverse complement strand
CTAGACGATCGATTCCAAGAAATCTGCGTCGGAACTGATTGGGTGTTGGCGGATTCCTCGTTTGCGATTGGCGCAATGAGGAGCGACATCATGGCAGGATGGCGACGAGCGGTGGAATTGGCAATGACTGACGAGGAGGTTGAAGCATTGACGGCTCTTTCGCGGTCGAGAACCGAGCCGGCGAGTCGCGTTTCGCGGGCGCAGACGCTGCTGGCCTACCGGGACAATCCGTCGTTCTGTGCCGTGGGGCGCAGACTTGGGGTCCATCACCAGACGGTCGAGCGCTGCGTTGAGCGGGCGCTGGCCCATGGCCCGCTGGCGGCCCTTGACGATCGGCCGCGGCCTGGCAAGGAGCCCACGATCACGCCCGAGGCCAAAGCCTGGCTGGTGTCGCTGGCGTGCGACAAGGCCAAGGATCACGGCTATCCGCATGAATTGTGGACGACGCGACTGCTGGCACGCCATGCGCGCGAGCATGGATCGGGGGCCGGGCACAAGTGTCTGGCCAATTTGGTCCAGGGCACGGTGTGCAAGATCCTCGGCAAAGAGGAAATCAAGCCGCACAAGGTGCGCTACTATCTGGAGAACCGCGACGCCGAATTCGAACAGAAGATGGCTGAGGTTCTGTGCGTGTATCGTGAAGTCGCGGTCCTGAAGAAAGCCCCTGGCAGATCGAAGAGGCGAGGCAAACCGGTGGCAATCGTCTCCTGTGACGAAAAGCCGGGAATCCAGGCTATCGCAACCACGGCGCCGGATTTGCCGCCCGAGCCTGGCGCTCACGCCACCTTTGCGCGGG
>NZ_JADPKS010000011.1 GCF_023074175.1 Bradyrhizobium sp. 139 | reverse complement strand
TCCTGCCATGATGTCGCTCCTCATTGCGCCAATCGCAAACGAGGAATCCGCCAACACCCAATCAGTTCCGACGCAGATTTCTTGGAATCGATCGTCTAGTGAGTCCTCGGCCCGATAAGTATAAGTCGGGATCAGCGCACCAGTTACGACCTGGATGCCGTGACTCTCCAAACGCGCGAATGTGCGAACTAATAGCCCTGCTAGCATCCTATTTGCACTCCAATGGAGCCGAATTCCCTACGCCCGATTCGGGACGCTTTCGCGTTCGTTTTCTCTGCTCTTATGTTGCATGGACTTCGGCCAAAGCAGCGAAGAGTGACGAGGCATCGCGGACTTATGCATCTGCGCCCGGTGAATACTTTACAGAGCATAGTACCGCCGTATTCCTCGGCCGAGGTTGCGACGGCGATCGGCATCTCGCTAGATACGTTCTATCGGACGCGCCAGATCCGACATGACCGCGACGGATTGCCAGCGCCGATCAGCGAATGCGGTCCGCTCAAATGGGAACGCACCGGCTTCGATGCTTGGCTGACTCGCCATCATCCAATGCGTACCATCGCTATCGACACATTTGCGCCACCGTCCGCAGCAAGCGATGAAGAACATCGCGAGCGGCTGCGAACGGCCTATGGACAGCACGGCGCTTGACATTCTGTTGGGCTCGATTCCAATGGGTGCCACATCTCACTTGGCACCGAGGCTGGCTATGGCCGATCCGAAGTTTCCCTATGTGAAGTGGCGCGACGGCCGTCCACGCTCATCACATGGCGCTTACGCCCGGGCACTCGGCTTTACCGATGGCGACTTGCGCCATCTGCCAAACGATGAAAAAGGCCGCCCGGTTGGTCGATGGTTCAATCTTCAGGAGGCATCCGACTTCTCCGACAAAAGAAGGTCTGAAATCGAGGCGGCGCGCCGCGCTGGTAAATTGCCTAAGAAGATTACAGTTCGCAAACGTAGTACGATCGAAGACCTTCTCGACGACTGGAGCAAATCGGAAGAGTTCAAGGCGCTATCAGCCGCCTCTCAATCTTCCTACCGCAAGTGTATCTCCGCCATTCTCTACCGGCCGCAAACGCGCGAGGCCGCTGCGAAGATGCGAGCCGAAATCCGCGCCGCGAAGCTGCTCGGCATGGCCGAGCCCACGCGCGAACTTGAAGCGATCGCGACTGCCACGCCCTCATCGATCGGCAAGCCAGAGTTCCGAGCATTCTATAACTATGCGAAATCGGTACGCGGCCATCATATGGCGCTGGCGATGATTGCAGCACTCTCGGCCGCATTCAGTTGGGGGCAGGAAAGCATCCTGTGGCGCTTGGGACCCAACCCCCGAGAAGGTATGGAGTTCGATCATCCAGACGGCCGAATCGTGCTGGTCGCAATGCCTGAATTTTCCGCGTGGGTCGCCGCAGCTGATGCAATCGAGCGGCCCTCAATCGGCGACAGTTTCTACCTCGCGCTATTCACCGGGCAGCGCCAGACCGACCGTCTGATCATGCGCAACGAGAGCGGTGTCGAGGGACGTCACGCATTCCGACAGAGCAAGACGGGCGAACTGGTCGACATCAAGGAGGCGCCACAACTTAGCGCGCGGCTGAACGCATCCCGCGTGCGAGTAAAGGAGCTCAAGTTACGTCTTCAGCTTGAGACGATCCCGTTCGAACTCGTCGTCAACGAGGACAATGGTGAGCCGTACGACGAGAGCACTTATCGCCATTGGGTCTCAACCGCGCGCGCGGTGGCCGTTTTCGGTTTTCTCGCACAGGATACTATCCGGCAAGCAATTGTGCGCGCAGAGCGGCTGAGCACTGAGTTGATCGGAAGCGTAAACAAACTGTTTGCACCTTTCCCACTCGACGAAAAGAACAAGGCGCACCGCGCCCGAGCGGTTGATCAGCGCAAGCGTGTCCTGGCGGAATGGCTTAGCGCGCAATCCGCGCGCGATTGCAGTGGCGATGAAACGGTGTGGCGCCTCAGGCCGTGCCCTGCCCTGATATTCGTCAACGGCGCCGGTGAACTCGACCAGAAGCACGACCAGGATCTACGCGATACCTGCGTGATGCTACTCGATCGGGCCAGCTGCGACCTGTTGACGATCTGCGATATCACCGGGCACTCGTACCGAAGTGCGCAGACCATCGTGAAGCACTACCGCGCCCGGAATGTGGATCGCGCCGATTCCGGTATCGACCGGCTCCAATTGCAGGTCCGGAAGGAAGGGATGAAGGGCTGATCGCAAGACCGGTTTTTCCGGCTCGCTGAAGCCCTTCGCCGTCCTGTGGTGCCCAACCGGTCAGTATTGGACTTGCACAGCGCGGCCCGACAACGGCTTCGGCCCGAGCAATCTCCACAACCGGTCATCGGACCTGATTCCAGATACATTCTACCGGGTCAGCACTTCGCTTCAAACCGGACGGGAGTAGTCCCTCGGCCCGTGTCAGCCGTAGTGAGGGCGGGTATCGGATCCCACTATAAACGCTCCCAGAAAATCATATCTCGTCGCACGGCGTGCGACGTACGACCACAAAAAGCGTCGCACGAGACCAGTTTTGTTCTATCGGAGAAACTAAAAAAGCCCTGCGGGCCAAACTTTTAGGGGTGGTGGGCGCACCAGGGCTCGAACCTGGGACCCGCTGATTAAGAGTCAGCTGCTCTACCAACTGAGCTATGCGCCCGAAAGGCGGTCAATGCCTTGCGAGGCCGGTCGTTTAGCAAAGCGATCCGGATATGGCAAGCGATGCGATGCAGGTTTTCCAAGGGTTTGCCAAGGCTTCGTCAAGACCTCGCCCACATCCCCCAAAAAGCGAAAAGCCGCTGGATTCCAGCGGCTTCGCCAAGGCTAATTCCCGCAAAATCCCTGACGGCTCAGAGCCGGCCCTCGCGATCCCGGTCCGGGCCGCCGTCGCGGTCGAAACGGTCGCCGTGGAAGCGGTCCATGCCGCGCTCCATCATGCGGTCCATGCCCCGTTCCATGAAGTGGCGGGGCGGGCCGTCCTCACCGCCCCCGAACGGGCCGCGGTGGCGGGTCAGCACGGCAAGACGCCGCTTCTGGCCCTCGTCGAGCGTCTTGTAGAGCGGATCGGCGGCATCGGCGATCTTCTTCAGGGCGGTGGAGGTAGCGCCCATGTCCTCGGCGCGCTGGCGCAGGCGGGCGACCGGATCCTCAGGCTTGTCGGCATCGCCCGGGCCGGCATTCATCCGCGCATTGGCGCGGTCGATGCGCAGCTTGGCGAAGTCGCGCACGGCGGCCTCGACCGGCGGCCACAGCTTCTCCTGATCGGCGCTGAGCTTCAGCCCGGCATGGACCGCAGCGATCCGCGCGTCGACCAAGGCGGCGCGGTCCTCCGGGTTCATGCGGATATGGCGGATGTGCTCCATCCACGGGCGATGAAATTGGGCATAGACCGCGCCCGAGCCGGCGATGCTGAGCACGGCGACGGCGGCGATGGTGAACTTCCTCATGCGAACCTCCTCTGGAAGGATGCCGTGAAGATGAGGGGCGCAAGGCTGACGCGCAACTTACAACTTGGACAGAGAGAGCGCTCTTACCAAGATGTGACTCCCTGAATGTCCATTCAGATGCAGATTGAAATCATTTGCAACAAAAAGGGCCTCCGTGCGGCCGGCACGGAAGCCCCTTCATTCATGGTCGATCCGGATCAGTTCGTCGTGCTCTTCGCTTCCTTCTGGAACTCGTCGATCAGCGGCTGGCCGACGCGGCCTGCGGCGTCCTTGTAGACCGGCTCCATCGCCTTGCGCAGCGCCTCGTCCTGCTCCGGCGTCAGCTTGATAATCTCGCTCTTGCCGCTCTTCTTGATCTCGGCGAGCGCGTCCTCGTTCTCCTTCTGCGACTGCGTATTGTTGAAGTCGGTCGCTTCCTTCATCGCCTTCGCAAGCTGGTCGCGGATGTCGGCCGGCAGATCGTCCCAGAACTTCTTGTTCACGATCACGACGTAGCCGATGTAACCGTGGTTGGTCTCGGTGATGTACTTCTGCACCTCGTGCATCTTCTGGGTATAGATGTTCGACCAGGTGTTCTCCTGCCCGTCGACGACGCCCGTCTGGAGCGCCTGGTAGACTTCCGAGAACGCCATCACCTGCGGCAGCGAGCTGAGCGCCTTGAACTGGGCCTGCAGCACGCGCGAGGACTGAATGCGAAACTTAACGCCCTGATAGTCCGCCGGCGTCACCAGCTTCTTGTTGGCGCTCATCTGCTTGAAGCCGTTGTCCCAATAGGCAAGGCCGGCGATGCCCTTGGAATCCAGTAGCTTGAGCAGCCTCGCGCCGAGCGGCCCTTCGGTCACTTTCCGCAGCGTCTTCAGGTCGGGAAGAATGTAGGGCAGATCGAACACCTCGAATTCGCGGATGCCGAGCGGACCGAATTTCGAGTTGGACGGTGCCAGCATCTGGACGCTGCCGAGTTGGAGCGCTTCGAGCTCTTCCTTATCCTTGTAGAGCGTCGAGTTCGGATAGACCTCGACCTTGACCTTGCCGCCGGTGTACTTCTCGGCGAGCTCCTTGAATTTCTCCGACGCCTTGCCCTTCGGCGTGTCGGTGGCGACGACGTGGCTGAATTTGATGATGATCGGATCGGCGCTGGCGGAGCCGACAAGGCTCAAGGCCAATGCCGCGACGGACGCCGCGATCGCGAAGGTGCGCATAATCTCTCCCAGTTGTTATTTGGGCCGCCCGGGGTGCGGGCGGCCGATCCTCATGCCGGTTGCATCAATACAGGCAGGCGCGCTGCGCTGCTATTGGCCGTTAGCAGGGCAGGTATCTCTCTGGCGGCCATTCCGGGGCGGTCCGAAGGGACCGAGCCCGGAATCTCAAGTTTGGGTCTGGTCCCTTCGGACCATCCCGGAACGACGAACTACGTTCGTCAGCTTGCCGCGGCCGTCGTCACCGTGTCGCGTTGGCGCTTCATGACGATCTTGTTGAGCGCGCCGAGATAGGCTTTTGCGGACGCCACCAGCGTATCCGGGTCCGCCGCGCGCGCCGTCATTGCACGTCCCTCATGCGACAGGCGCACCGAGACCTCGGCTTGCGCGTCGGTCCCCTGGGTCACGGCGTGGACCTGATACAGGTCGAGCTTGGCCTCGTGCGGCACCAGCGCCTTGATGCAGTTGAACACCGCGTCCACCGGGCCGTTGCCTTCGGCCTCCTCGATCTTGATCTGGCCGTCAATGTCGAGCTTCATGGTCGCGCGCTGCGGGCCGTGCGTGCCGGCGATCACGGTCAGCGAGGTCAGCTTGATGCGGTCGTGGGAGGCCGCCATCTCCTCGTCGACCAGCGCCTCGATGTCCTCGTCATAGATGTCCTTCTTGCGGTCGGCGAGCGCCTTCATCCGCGTGAACGCATCTTCCAGCTGGTTCGGGCCGAGCTTGTAGCCCATCTCCTCCAGCTTATGGACGAAGGCGTGGCGGCCGGAGTGTTTGCCGAGCACCAGCGAGGACTGCTTCAGGCCGACCATCTCGGGCCGCATGATCTCGTAGGTGGAGGCGTCCTTCAGCACGCCGTCCTGGTGGATGCCGCTCTCATGCGCGAACGCGTTACGACCGACGATAGCCTTGTTGTATTGCACCGGGAACGAGGTTGCCGCCGACACCACCTTCGAGGCGCGGGTGAGCTGCGTCGTATCGATCTTGTTCCAGTATGGGAATTTGTCGTTGCGCACGTTGATCGCCATCACGATCTCTTCCAGCGCGGCGTTGCCGGCGCGCTCGCCGATACCGTTGATGGTGCATTCGACCTGGCGCGCGCCGCCGATGATGCCGGCCAGCGAGTTCGCCACTGCCATGCCGAGATCGTTATGGCAGTGCACGGAGAACACCGCCTTGTCCGAGTTCGGCACGCGCTCGATCAGCGTCTTCATGAAGTGGGTGTACTCGTCGGGCGTGGTGTAGCCGACGGTGTCGGGGATGTTCACCGTGGTGGCGCCGGCCTTGATGACGGCTTCCACGATGCGGCACAAATAATCCATCTCGCTGCGGGTACCGTCCTCGGCCGACCATTCGACGTCGTCGATCTGGTTGCGGGCGCGCGCGACCATGGCGACCGAAGTGTCGAGCACCTGCTCCGGGGTCTTGTTCAGCTTCACCCGCATATGCAGCGGCGAGGTCGCGATCACGGTGTGGACACGGCCGCGCCTGGCGAATTTCACCGCCTCGGCGCAACGATCGATATCGGCCGGGTGCGCGCGGGACAGGCCGGCGATGACGGCGTTCTTGGAGCGGCGGGCGATCTCGCTCACCGCCTGGAAGTCGCCTTCGGAGGTGATGGGGAAGCCGGCCTCGATGACGTCGACGCCCATATCGTCCAGCATCTCGGCGACATCGAGCTTCTCCTCGAAGGTCATGGTGGCTCCGGGGCACTGCTCGCCGTCGCGCAGCGTGGTGTCGAAAATGATGACGCGGTCCTTGTCGGACTTTTTCACGGGGGCCATTACCAAATTTCCTTTTGAGCTTTTGCGCCGTTCAGTTGTCTGGGCGCTTGAGGTGTGCGGTGATCTCGACCAACCCCTGAGCGCCCAGGCGCGTGGCGCCCAGCCGGCCCTCAGGGGCAAGTAAGAAGAAGCCCGCCAATAAGGAGGGTGGGCAGCAGCACGGCCGGGATCGTGGCGGCGGCCAGAGCCACCTCCCCCGAAATCCCATCGATTTGGCCGCGAATCAGCATTGCCAGACCCTATTGAGCCCAAGAATCCTCGGTCAAAACCGTTGACGGTTGGTTGCCGGGAGGCTCGATGCGCCGTTTCTAGACGAGAAATAGCAGCAACCGCAACGCCAAAAGATGGTCAGAGGAGCTGACCTGTTGCAGCACTGGCCGTGCCCCGGGTTCGCCCGCCCGTTTCCCGGACCGGAACGCGCTAGTAGTGCGCAGAATCAGAAATTCTGTAAAGGCGAATATTGCTCGTCTGGTCAACGGCCCGTCAGGCTAGCTGGCGCGGCGACTGCGGGCCCGGCTTTCCCAGCGGTCCAGCATCTGGCCGAGCTCGCCGGTGGCCGGTGGCAGAGCCGCGTTGCCGGCCGCAACTTCATTGGTGTTGGCGGGCGCGGCGGCGCGGAGCCAGCCCGGTACGGTATATTCACGCCAGCGGCGCGCCTCCGCGCGACGTTTGCGCGAGACGAAATCGCGGGTGAAATAGCCGGCGGCGAACGCGATGGCGAGCGCAATGACCAGTGCAACAACGGCTAACACGATGAACTCCGGCTTGGGCCCCGGCAGACGTTCTGCCAGCATTGCGCGTGAGGTCAAGGCTTGACACGTCCCAAAAACGATTCCGGTCGACCGCCAAAACTCCGAAGACAAGATCCCGGACGACAAGACCGGGGCCAATTGTTACCTTGCCCTCGCGCGGCCGCAATGCGGCCGCGTTCCGGCCTTTGCCGGCTCGGTATCGCACGGAGGATGCGAACCTGCCCCTCGCAACCGACCCGAGATCGCATTAACCTCAGGTTGCTCGGCCGGATCAACCGGCCAGTGAACATGACCGGGAGGACGCGATGACACGTCATGAGCTGCGTGACCAGGATGCTGCGCTATCACGACGAACACTGGTCCGGGGGCTCGCGCTCGGCGCCGCGGCCACAATCGCCGGCCCCGCGCTGGCCCAGACCGGACCTGCCGCGCCGCCGACGACGATCACTACCCCGCCGCGCGATTTCGGTCCCAACGGCGCGCCGACGACGTATTTCTGGGACCCCGACATCATCGCCGTCGATCCGTCGTTCAACGATCTCGCGCAGCCCAACACCGCGATCAAGCGGCTCTACACCGGCGTGCTATGGGCCGAAGGCCCGGCCTGGAGCGCGCAGGGCCGGTATTTGTTGTGGAGCGACATTCCCAACAACCGGCAGATGCGCTGGAGCGAGGACGACGGCCGCGTCAGCGTGTTCCGCTCGCCCTCCAACAATTCCAATGGCAACGCGTTCGACTTCCAGGGTCGTCAGCTCTCCTGCGAACATTTGACCCGGCGGGTGACGCGCTATGAGCATGACGGCACCGCCACGGTGCTCTGCGACAATTACAACGGCAAGAAGCTGAACTCGCCGAACGATGTCGTCGCCCATTCCGACGGCAGCTACTGGTTCACCGACCCGCCCTATGGCGGCCAGCTCTATGAAGGCGAGCCCGACGTCGCGGGCGGCCCGAGCAATGCGGGCGGCAAGCTCAATCCGCGGATCGGACAGCCGGCCGGCTTCATGCCGGGCAAGCGCGAGCTGCCGACCAATTGCTATCGCATCGATCCCTCGGGCCGCATCGACCTCGTCGTCAGCGAGGAGCAGGTGCCCGATCCCAACGGCCTGTGCTTCTCGCCCGACTACAAGAAGCTCTACGTCGCCTCAACCGGCAAGGGGCCGGGCGACACCGGGTCCGGCGGCAAGGGCGAGATCTTCGTATTCGACGTTGGCAGCGACAACAAGCTCTCCAACCTCAAGAAGTTCAGCGATTGCGTGATCGACAGGGTGAAGTGCGGGCCCGACGGCGTGCGCTGCGACGTCAACGGCAATGTCTGGGCCTCCAGCAATGCCGGCCGCGCGGTCGGCTACAACGGCGTGACGGTGTGGTCGCCGGAGGGCAAGTTGCTCGGCCGCATCCGCCTGCCGGAAGTGTGCGGCAACATCTGCTTCGGCGGCCCCAAGCGCAACCGCCTGTTCATGGCCGCGAGCCAGTCGCTCTACGCCGTGTATACGGCGACGCAAGGCGCGGGCCCGGGCTGAGACGAGGCGACGCAAGCACGCGCAAGGGCGCCGGCGAACCGCCGGCGTCCGATTTTTTCCTGCACGCACCATTTGCCCAAAAAACCGCCACGAACATTGCGCGCCGAGCTCCCTGCTCGCAATCAAGTTACGCCTCGGGAAAATCTCCGCCATCAATCCAACGAAGATTAAGTCGCGCGGTAGGCCGCTGCGCGGCGCGGTGGGGATGACGCCCTCTGCGACGCGCGTCCGACATGAGTTGGGAGTGCGCGATGCGCCATATGCCGAACGACACGATCATCGTCAGCGTTGGGACCAGCAATTCGTGACCGAATTCGGAGATCCCGGTCTGCCGATCGACGGCCGCGGAGAGAACGATGCGATGATCGCGACGGTTGATGCGGTCAACGGGGTTCTAACTTTTGTCGGCGACGGCACGAACATGCAAGGCCATTCGCACGGCGGGCCGAACAACGACCTGTTCGCCTTCATACCGGATCGGGCCAGGATGTGATCAACGATTTCGATCAAGGCAACAAGGCCGTCGGCAGCACTGCGCGCGAGCACGACGTGATCAATGTCCACGTTTACGGTTTTGCAAGTTGGGCTGCGCTGAAGAGCCTGATCAGCGGCGACAGCTCCGGCAATGCCGCGATCCACCTGACGGCCAATGATACGATCAGATCCACGCCGCGGATCTCCATGCCGGAGATTTCGTCATCTAGAGGCAGCAGCTACAGCCGCGTGCACGCTGAGCTGGTCATGTGCGGACGTGTGGATGGAGAGATCGTCGGCGGTCCGTCCGCGTCAACGAACGTCTTCGCCAAAGAACGTCTCAACGTCTGTCGCGGCGGATACGCATGCCCGCCGACGAAATCTGCATGCCTGATCTGCCGGGACGCGCGGCACCGCTCTCTATTTATTTGAGCAGCTCTAGACTTTAGCCTCGTCTCACAATCCTGAATGCAGTTTCACTTGCCGAGACTGCCATCGCAGTTATAGTCCCGCCCAATAGCTCAAAAGAGGCTTGTTCAAGAGGAGAGAAACAGTATGAAGAAGATACTCCCTGGTGCATTGCACATACTGCTCGGCGCGGCGACAATCGGCGCGCTGATGACCGCATCAGGCGCCGCACTTGCGGCGGATCCGATCAAGATCGGCGTGATCGCGGAAGCGCAGGCGATTGCCGGCGCATCGATCCCGCAGGCCGCCCAACTCGCCGCGGACGAGATCAACGCCAAGGGTGGCGTTGATGGCCGCAAGATCGAGATCATCTCTTACGACAATCACTCCTCCTCGGCCGATTCGGTCCGTGCGTTCCAGCGCGCGGTGAACGAGGACAAGGTCAACGCGGTTATCGCCAGCTATATCAGCGAAGTCGTGCTGGCGCTGGAGCCGTGGGCCTCGCGGTTGAAGACGCCGTTCGTCACGCCGGGTGCCGCCTCCAACGAGATCAGCAAGAGCGTTCACGCCGACTATGAGAAAAACAAGTACACTTTCCACGGCTATCTGACCTCGGCCGCGCTGGCACTCTCGGTCTGCGACGGCGCCAAGGACCTGCTGGTCGACAAGCTGCACATGAAGACGGCGGTCATCATGAGCGAGGACGCCGCCTGGACCAAGCCGCTCGATGTCGGCTACGAGGAGTGCCTGCCCAAGATCGGGCTGAAAGTGCTCGACCACATCCGCTTCTCGCCCGACACCACCGACTTCACGCCGATCTTCAACAAGATCGAGGGCGCCAAGCCCGACGTGATCATCACCGGCATCTCGCATGTCGGCGTGCAGCCGACGGTGCAATGGAAGAACCAGCAGGTGCCGATCCCGATGTTCGGCATCTCCTCGCAGGCCACCAACGAGACTTTTGGCAAGGACACCAACCAGGCGGCCGAGGGCGTGCTCTATCAGGGCGTCTCCGGGCCCGGCGTCGCGGTGACGCCGAAATCGGTGCCGTTCGCCGACAACTTCAAGAAGAAATTCGGCAACTATCCGTCTTATGCCGGCTACACCGCCTATGACGAAGTCTATTACATCGCCGACGCGGTGAAGCGGGCGGGCTCGACCGAGGCCGACAAGCTGGTCGACGCGCTCGAGAAGACCGACTGGGAAGGCACCATCGGGCGTGTCCAGTTCTACGGCAAGGACGATCAGTTCACCCACTCGATCAAGTACGGCAAGGGGCTCATCACCGGGCTGATGCTGCAATGGCAGGGCGGCAAGCAAAGCGCAGTCTGGCCCAAGGACGTCGCCAAGGTCGACGTCAAGTTCCCCGGCTTCATCAAGCTCAGCAACTAGCAGCAAATGCTCCCGGGACCACCTCCCGGGAGCTTCCACATGCGGCTCCCCGCAGCACCTTCCCTCAAAGCGGCAGCTTGGCTGCCACCCGGCCAATCATAGATGCGAGCTTTCCAGATATTGATCGATGGCTTTGCCATCAGCGCCCTCTACGCTCTCGGTGCCACCGGCTTCACCCTCATCTTCGGCGTCTCCGGCGTCCTCAATCTCTCTCACGGTGCGATCATGGTGGCGGCAGCAGTGGCGGCCTGGGCCGCCGCCAGCGTGCTCAATGTCGGCACCTATGCCGGCGCGCTGATCGGGGTCGCCGTCGCCCTCCTCACCGCCTTTGCGACCTACTTCGCGGTCGTGAAGCCGATTCAGGATTCCCGGCGCATCCCCAATGAGGAGAAGGAGATCTTCGTCCTCACCGGCACGCTGCTCTGGGGCATCATGATCCAGGAGTTGATCGCCTATTTCTTCACCAACAACGCCAAGACGGTGCTGCCGATCGTCGAAGGCGTCGTCGAGATCCTCGGCGTCCGCACGCCCAAAAACGAGATTTTTACGGCAATCGTGTGCTGCCTCGTGATCGCGTTGTTGTGGCTGCTGGTGAACCGCACACGCACCGGCAAGGCGGTGCTGGCGGCCTCGATGAACCCGCGCGGCGTCACCCTTCTCGGCCTCGAGCTCACCAACATCTACATCGTGGTCTGGGCAATCTACGGCATCCTCGCCGGCATTGCCGGCGTGTTGCTCGGAATGTTTCTCGGCGTCAGCTCCTATAGCGTCGGACCGCTGACCGCGAGTGCGTTCTCGATCGTGGTGCTCGGCGGCCTCGGCAGCGTCTCCGGCTCGCTGATCGCGGCCTTCGTGGTCGGTTATCTCGAAACCCTCACGGCCTATCTGGTCTCGCCGGCCTACCGCACCATTCCGGCGCTGCTGCTGCTTGTCTTCGTGATGTACATCCGGCCCCAGGGCCTTCTGGGGAGACGCTGAGATGACCGGCTTCTTTAACTCACGGCTGTTCTTCATATCGCTTGCGCTGGTCGTGATCGCGGCAACGCTGCCGCTCTACGTTTCCGGCTATGTGCTCGGACTGCTCACCGTCGCGTTCTATTTCGGCGTGTTCGCGATGGCCTGGGACCTGCTGTTCGGCTTCGCCGGCGAAGTCAATTTCGGTCCGACCTTTTTGATCGGCGTCGGCGCCTACACCGCCGGCATCCTGAATGCCCAGTTCGGCTGGTCGGTCTATCTCTGCATCGTGCTCGGCGCGCTGGCCTCCGTCGTCGCCGGCCTCGTGCTGGCGTTACCGGCACTGCGGGTGCGCGGGCCCTATTTCGGCCTGACTACGCTGGTCGCCGTGCTGATGCTGCAGAACTTCATCGTCGTGTTTGCCGATCTCACCGGCGGCGAGATCGGGCTCACCATCCCCGACGTCATCTCCATCAACGCCGGCGTCAATTACTGGATCGCGCTTGGCTTCATGACGATCTCGGCGGCGATTCTCTATGGCCTGTCGCAATCGCCGATCGGGCTCGTGCTCCAGGCCAGCGGCCAGGATCCGGTGCAGGCCGGCGCGCTCGGCTTCAATATCGTCAAGCACAAGCTCGCCGCCTTCATCGTCAGCGCGTTCTTCTCGGGGCTGTCGGGGGCGCTTCTCGTGTTCTACTTCGGCACCGCGTCGGTCGGGACCGTGGTCGACGTCGCGGTCGGCGTCAACGTGATCGTCTCGGCCGTGCTCGGCGGGCGGCGCACCGTGCTTGGCGCGGCGCTGGGCGCGATCTTCCTGATCGTCGCCGGCGAATTCCTGCGGCCGACCGGCGAGCTTGCGACTTTCATCGTCTCGGCGGTTGCGTTGCTCGTCGTGCTGTTCTTCCCCGGCGGCTTCCTCGGAGCGGCCCTCTCGCGCGAGGCGCGTTCGTGATGGATCAGAGGCTTTCAAACCGTCCCGTGCTCGAAGTCCGCGGCCTCACAAAGCGCTTCGGCGGATTGACGGCGGTCAAGAACCTCGGCTTCGAGGTCAATAGCGGCGAGATTTTTGGCCTGATCGGGCCGAATGGCTCGGGCAAATCCACCGCGATGAAGAGCGTGATGGGCATCGAGCGCCCAACCGCCGGCGAGGTGATTTTCGAGGGCGAGAACGTGGCCGGCCTTCCCGCGCACAAGATCGCACGCAAAGGCTTCGGCATGGTGTTCCAGCACTCGCGGCCACTGAACCGGCAGACGGTGCTGGAAAACATCATGGTCGCGCTGTTGCCGGACAGCCTGTTCATGCTGTTCCCGGACAAGGCGCTGGTCGAACGCGCCAAGTGGATCGCCGACCGCGTCGGGCTCGGCTCCGTCATGAACCGCCGCCCGCCAACGCTGCCGTTCGCCGATTTGCGCCGGCTTGAGCTTGCGAAGGCCATCGCGCGTGACCCGAAAGTCGTGCTGGTGGACGAACCCTTCGCCGGACTGACGCGGGCCGAGGTCGATGTCTTCTCCGACCTGATCCGCAGCTTTCGCGACGAGGGCCGCGCCGTGATGCTGGTCGACCACAACGTCAAGAGCGTCGCGGCTCTCGTCGACCGCGTGCTCGCGATGTATCTCGGCGAGGAGATCGTCACCGGCAAGGCCGACGAAGTCATGAAGAACGAGACGGTGCGCCGGGTCTATCTCGGCGGCGCCATCGAGACCCATGCGCGGCCCGAGACCAGCTTCAAGGATAAGGTGCCGCTGCTCCAGGTCGAGAATGTCAGCGTTTTCTACGGCAAGGCGCAGGCGCTGGAGAACGTCTCGATCCACATTCACGAGGGCGAGTTCGTCTCCATTGTCGGCCTCAACGGCGCCGGCAAGACCACGCTGTTCAACACCATCTCCGGCTTCCTGCCCTATAGCGGCGAGATCGCACGCGGCGGCGACAAGCTGCGCGGCACGAGCCCGGCGAAAATTGCCCGCAGTGGCCTCGTGCAATGCCCGGAATCGCGCGAACTGTTCGGCGAGATGAGCGTGCGCGAAAACCTCGATCTCGGCGGTCAGCATCTGGCCGACGACAAGCGCGCGGCACAGCTCGCCTGGCTGTTCGAGCTGTTCCCGATCCTCAAAGAACGCCAGGGCCAATTGGCGCAGACGCTCTCCGGCGGCGAGCAGCAGATGCTCGCGATCGGCCGCGCGTTGATGATGCAGCCGCAGATCCTGATCCTGGACGAGCCGACGCTGGGCCTCGCCCCCGTCATCCTCGAGCAATTGTCCAAGGCGCTGGAGAAGCTGCGGCAGACCACGTCGATCACGGTGCTGCTCGGCGAGCAGAACGTGACCTTCGCGCTGCCGCATGCCGACCGCGTCTATGTGCTGGAGCATGCAAGGATCGTCTGGGAGGGCGATCCCGGACGCTTCGCCGCCGAGGCCGGCGCCGACTTTCTCTAATTCGCGCGTATCAGCAACAAAGCAAGAAAGGGAAACGACCATGCGACCATCGACGAATTTGAGCGGCAACTTCCTTCTCGCCTCAGCGCTCGCGCTGTGCCTCGCCGCCCCCGCCTACGCGCAATCGAACGATCCGATCAAGATCGGCGTCATCGCCGAGGTGCAGTCGATCGCCGGGGCCGCGACACCTGGCGGCGCGCAGATCGCCGCCGACGAGATCAATGCCAAGGGCGGCATCCTCGGCCGCAAGATCGAGATCGTCACCTATGACAACAAGAGCTCGTCGGCCGACTCGGTGCGTGCGTTCCAGCGCGCGGTGAGCGAGGACAAGGTTTCGGCGGTGATCGCCAGCTACATCAGCGAGGTCGTGCTGGCGCTCGAGCCCTGGGCGGCGCGGCTGAAGATGCCGCTGATCACACCGGGCGCCGCCTCGAACGAGATCACCAAGGCAATCCACAACGACTACGAGAAGAACAAGTACACCTTCCACGGCTATCTGACTTCGGCTGCGCAGGCCCAGCTCGTCTGCGATGCCGCCAAGGATCTCCTGGTCGACAAGCTCAAGTTCAAGACGGTCGCGATCATGAGCGAGGACGCGGCCTGGACCAAGCCGCTCGATGTCGGCTACGAGGCGTGCCTGCCCAAGGCTGGCCTCAAGGTCGTCGAGCATGTTCGCTTCTCGCCCGATACCACCGACTTCACGCCGATCTTCAACAACATCGAGGGCAAGAAGCCCGACGTGATCGTCACCGGCATCTCGCATGTCGGCGTGCAGCCGACGGTGCAGTGGAAGAACCAGCAGGTGCCGATCCCGATGTTCGGCATCAGCGCGCAGGCGCTGAGCCCGACCTTCTGGAAGGACACCAATGGCGCTGCCGACGGCGTGCCGTCGCTGGCGGTCGCAACGCCCGACGTCGCGGTGACGCCGAAGACGAAACCGTTCGCAGCTGCCTTCAAGGCCAAGTTCGGCACGCCGCCGGCCTACACCGGCTACACCGCCTATGACGAGGTGTACTTCATCACCGAGGCCATCAAGCGCGCCGGCTCGACCGATTCCGACAAGATGGTCACTGAACTCGAGAAGACCGACTACGAGGGCACGATCGGCCGCATCCAGTTCTACGGCAAGGACGACGAGTTCACCCATGGCATCAAGTCCGGCCCCACAACCGTGTCCGGCCTCGTCTTCCAGTGGCAGGACGGCAAGCAGATCGTGGTCTGGCCGGAGAAGATCGCGGAAGGCAAGATGAAGTTTCCGAGCTTCGTGAAACTGTCGCAGTAGTCACCTCGCACCAACATCGGCCCATCGCTCCGCCTGGGAGCGGTGGGCTGTTTCCTTGTTCTTTCGCAGCTGCGTTGTGTGCCGCGGCCGCTGGTATCGACCTTGGGCGGTGTTGACTTTCCACTGCCCGCTCTGAATACTTCGCAAAAAAAATAAGCCAGTCATAAAGACGGTTCAGAGGGAGGATAACGATGCCGACTTCACGCAGGACGCTGCTGAAGACC
The DNA here is from genome assembly GCF_023074175.1 of Bradyrhizobium sp. 139. GTDB lineage: Bacteria > Pseudomonadota > Alphaproteobacteria > Rhizobiales > Xanthobacteraceae > Bradyrhizobium. The sequence goes on along the minus strand of NZ_JADPKS010000011.1, from coordinate 58,785 downwards.
TCGGCGGCTGCGGCCGCCGCACTCAGCCTCGATTGGACGCGGGCAAAGGCGCAAGCCGAGACATTGCGTATCGGCCTGATCTACGACCTCACCGGTCCGTTCGCCGCCGGCGGCTCGGTCGCCTCCTCGGTCGGTGCCCAGATCGCCATCGACCTTGTCAACGAGAAAGGTGGCATCGGTGGCAAAACCAAAATCGTGCCGGTCGCCGCGGACTCACAGAGCAAGGCCGACGTGGCGATCAACGAGGCCGAGCGGCTGATCAGCCAGGAGAAGATCGACATCATCAACGGCGTGTATTCCAGCGCGCATGCGGTGCCGATGGCGGCGAAAGTCGAGCAGCAGAAGAAGATTCTCTGGATCACGACTGCGGTCTCGACCGCCGTGTTCAAGGACAAGAACCTGCAATATGTGTTTCGCGCGCAGATCCATTCCGATCAATACGGCCAGGCCTTTGCGGGCTTCGTCGCCGAGCACGCGCAAGGCAAGCTCGGCATGGACCCGAAGGACGTCAAGGTCGCGCTGATCCACGAGGACGGCCCTTACGGCGTCGGCGTCGCCGCGGCCGACGAGGCCTATGCCAAGCAGGCGGGCATCCAGGTGGTGATGCGCGAAGGCTATTCGGCTTCCGCGCCCGACCTCTCGGTGCTTGTGACCAAGCTCAAGCGCGCCAAGGTCGATGTGATCTCGCATGCCGGCTACAATCCCGACATCACCCTGTTCCTGCGTCAGGCCCGCGAGAGCGGACTGCGATTCAAGATGCTGTTCGGCGCGGGCGCCGGCTACAGCCAGCTCGACAAGCTGCGCGCGACCTTCGGGCCCGACATCGACAATTTCTGCAACATCGATCCGGTGCCCGCGCAGTTGCTCGATCCGTCAAAACTTGCGCCGGGTATCGGCGATCTGACCAAGACCATGGTCGCGCGCTACCAGGCCAAGACCGGTGCCACCGACGTGCCGCCGCACTGCTCGATGGGCTTCAACCAGACTTGGGTGCTGCTCAACAACGTGCTGCCGGTCGCCAAGGAGAAATACGGCAGCTTCGAGCCCGAGGCCATTCGCAAGGCCGCGCTCGACGTCGACATCCCCGCCGGCGGCACCATCCAGGGCTATGGCGTCAAATTCTTCCCGCCGGGCACGCCGTTGTCGGGCCAGAACGAGCGTTCGACGCCGGTCGTGATGCAGAACGCCGGCGAGCACATCTCGGTGGTGTGGCCGACGAATATCCGCACGCAAGACCCGGTGTTTCCGCTGCCGAAGGGCTCGACTTACGGGACGTAGCTGACTAGACGACGCACGCGACTGCGCTCCCTCGCCCCGCTTGCGGCAAGGCAATCGCATATACACGGCTATCGCATATGAAGAAACACGTGGCTGGAGGCTCGGCTGCGGCCATCCTTCGAGACGCCCGCCTATGGCGGGCCCTCAGGATGAGGGACGAGTACGCGGCAGCAATTTCAACGGAGACCGATGCAGCTAAGCCTCATCCTGAGGAGACCGCGAAGCGGTCGTCTCGAAGGACGAGGCGCTCGCTCAGGTCCCTCCGAGATGTCGTATGCGATAGCCCTGCCCTCCAGGGGAGGGTAAGAGAGCAGCGGCCCTACACCACCACCCGTCGCCCCTCCTCCGCCGCCCAGTATCCCGCGTAATTCACCTTGATCGTCTCGTGCGCCAGCGCCAAATCCGACAGCGGCTGCCGCCCCGTGGCGGCGCATTCCATGAAATCCTGGATCTCCTGGAGATAGCCGCGCGTCCACTCCTCCTCGAGGCAGACATATTGCCAGCCGGTTTTGCGGTCGACCTTCTCAGTGATGTAGACGCTGGCAAGCTTCTCCTCGGAGGTCTGGTAGCTCATCAGATGCGTGTTCGGCGTGATGTTAGCGAACAGCGAACCGCCGCTCGTGTACGTCTCGATCAGGTTGCGCACGCCGCCCATGGTCATGTCGCCGGAGAACACGGTGGCCTTGGTGCCGTCCGAAAACGTCGCGGTCAGCGTGCCCCAATCCTCGACGTCGATCGGGTTGGCCTTGATGTAGGTGCGCTCCTCCGGCTTCAGGACCGCCGTGACGTTGCCGACGTCGCCGGTGACGCTGGCGACGCGGATGGTCTCGCCGCGCGCCTTGGCCTCGACCTGCTTGAGGTAGAGCACGGCCGAGAGCGGATGGCAGCCCATGCGGATCAGCGAGCCGCCGCCGGTCATCGCCCATTGCGCGGCATGCGCCGCGTGCGAGCCGGAATGGCTCTCCTCGCCCTTCATGAACAGGATCTTGTCTTTCGTCGCCTTGATGATCTCCGCGGTCTTGGTCACCGCCGGTGCGTAGATCCAGTCCTCGGCATACATGAAGAGTTTTCCGGTGCGCTCGATCGCGACCCGCGTCGCGTCCATCTCCTCGAGCACCCGCTCATACATCAGCGCCTTCGGCACGCGCTTGCCGATCGGCTGCGCATCGCCTGCGCGGCCGAAATAGCCGGCAAACGGCTTCTCGCAGATGACATGCTTGCCGGCCTGCATGCTGGCTACGATCATCTCGGCATGGAGGTTGGGCGGGGTGCAGATGTCGATGACGTCGAGTTCGCGGTCCGCCACCAGTTCGGCGAAGCTGCGATAGACCCGCGCGATCTGGTGGCGGCCGGCGAACTCGACGACGCGGTCGCCGCGCGCAGCCACGGCGGCGACCTCGACATCCACGCCGTAGACGCGCCGGAACGCATGCATGTGCAGCTCCGACACGAAGCCGCAGCCCACCAGCCCTACCCTGATCCCAGCCATAGCGCCCCTCAGCCTTGTCTAGGCGGCACTATAGCGCCCTTGCGGGCCTAATCCACCGAGACGCGGACCACGCCGGCACTCATCATGCCAAGCGCGCGGGCGGCGGGGACGGAGAGATCGACGATACGGCCCCGGATGAACGGTCCTCGATCATTGACGCGGCATTGGATCGAGCGGCTGCCATAGGACACCCTCAGAACACTGCCGAAGGGGCGCGTTCGATGCGCGCAGGTCAACTCGCCAGCTTTGCCGGCCTTTCCGTAGCCGTAGTATGAAGCAAGACCGCTTTCGGCATGTGCAACAGAAACAGCGGAAAGCGAAAAAGTCGCAATGCAAGAGAATAGCGTCGTCTGCGCTCGCACGGCACCGCTCCGGGTTGGCCCTGCCCGGAGCCCAAACGTTTGTTGGTTCCCCTAAGTTCCCCAGCCACCGCCGGGCATTACCAGGCAGTGCCATCACACATTGTTACTGTTTGTGGAAGACCAGCGTGCGGACCTCGATGCTCTCGCGCGGAGCCGCATCGGTCGGCGTGGTCGGATCGATAAAGGCCGTATGCGGCCCGAACCGCGTCCGGCCGTCGATTGCGGAATCATAGCACTTGAGCAGCAGCGCCTCGTCTGGCGTCATCTCCGGGAAATAGAACCAGCGATGATTCGGATTGTATTTCACCGAATAGGTTTCGCCGCGGCGATTGGGATAGATCAGATCGGAGGCGACGAGATCGTCGGGCGCGACCGTGGTGCCGTCAGCCATCGCCAGCGGTGAATCGCGCAGGGGACCGCGGATCGGCCGCCAGAGATTGATCACCTGCACGCGTCCCCTCAGCAGCTCATCGGCCTCGTCAGGCAGATGCTCGCGGACGCGGTTGGCGCCGGAGACGGCGGTCTGATCGACATGGACGCGCGTCGCAGGCTGGCGCGGGCCACCGTCGCGGATGTCCGGGGCCCCTTCGACGCGCTTGCGCACGGTATGATCGAAGATGACGACGCGATCGGCCTTCAGCGTCGCGCGCAGGAACGCCTCGACGGCGGGATAGTAGACCGCTCGTATTTCCTTGTCGTCGTAAAAATCCTTCACCTGGTTCGGATGGCGCACCAGCGCAAAGCCCTCGCGATCGAGCGAGATATTGTTTGCGATCAGCCGCGCATCGAAGATCGGGACCTGATGCGGCTCCGGCAACGACGTGCTCTTCGGCTCGCCCGGCGGCGGATCGAAAGCATAGGCGCGCGGCTTGCCTGAGACCGGCGCGAGGTAGTTGAGTTCAGCGGTGACGAAGGGAAGCGATTCGATTTTTGTTTCTTGCAGGCCCATGGCCGGTCTCCCGATGTGATCGTCTGCTTGATCTTTGACGGGATGCAGCGGGTTGCAAGAGAGGCGGAGCAAATAGCAATGGGAGTGTTGTCAAGAGCGAGGAATGCAGAAGGAACATTTCGAGGGTAGACCAACGTACGCTCCTCACTTTCTCCCCTTGTGGGAGAAGGTGGCGCGAAGCGCCGGATGAGGGGTCTCTATCCACGAACTCAAATGCGAGAGATTCCGTGCGGAGAGAGACCCCTCACCCGTCTCGCTGCTACGCAGCGAGCCACCCTCTCCCACAAGGGGCTAAGGCGTGCACACATCTTTCGGCCGTTGGTCAGCACCAATGGAAAGCGCAAGTCTTTTCAATGATAGCTGACCGACCGCTCTTTGGGCGGTTCCGAAACCTGGGGTCATCTAAGTCCCTGTATTAGATTCCGTTTTTGAGATGTGTGCATGCCTTAGCCCACAAGGGGAGAGGGGAAGCAGCAGCGTCGCACGCTGCAGCGCGTCCGGGACATGGGAGCGTCCTACAATCCCGCTTTCGCGATCGCGTCGGCAAAGGAGCGGTCGACGATCTCCGCCGCATCGAGCTTCTGCTTGATCAGGCCCCAACGAAAATAGAGATCGATCGTGCTCTGCTCGTCCGCGACCACGCCGTCGTCGATCGGCGCGATCCGGATCTTTGCGCGCGACAGTCAGTTCTGCGGCACGGCGGTCGGGATGTTCATCAGCTTGCCCCAGGTCGCTGCATAGCCCTCGACATTGTTCAGCGACCACGTCCGCGCCGCGGTGAGGCGCCGGATGAAGTCGGTCAGCTCGGCGCGCTTGTCGCGGATCGCGTCGGGCCGCGCCACCTGAAAGCTCAACCCCGGCGTCAGGCCCTCCGAGGTGATGATGCGGCGCGACTTGAACAGCACTTCCTCCTGGCTAACATGAGCCGGATCATTCCGCCGCCTCGCCGCGAACGGCCTGTCGCTTGGCGATCAGCTCACGCGTCAGCGGGATCAGCTCGCGGCCATATTCGATGGCGTCGATCAGGGGGTCAAAGCCGCGGATCAGGAAATGACTGATGCCGAGATCGTAATAGTCGCCAAACACTTCGGCGACCTGCCCGGGCGTTCCGACCAATGCCGTGGTGTTGCTGTTGGCACCGGTGAGCTTTGCGATCTCGGTCCGCCGGTGCGCTCGACGTCGGCTATACGGGCGACCTCTCGTTCCTTTCGGTCTACGCCGCCGGCGCGCCGATCAAGGCGATCGGTGGCACCAGGTCGGATGCGAAGACGCAAGCGATCCTCGTGCGCCAGGATTCGCCGAGCAAGTCGGCCGCCGACCTCAAGAGCAAGCGCCTCGCCGGCACGCGCGGCGGCTGGGGCCAGTTCCTGATCGATGCGACGCTGGAGAAAGCCCAGATCAAGCTGGAGGACGCCACCTTCGCGCCGCTCGGCCCGGTCGATGCCAAGATCGCACTCGTTGCCGGCTCGATCGATGCCTGGGCGGTGTGGGAGCCCTACGTCTCGTTCGCGACGCTGAAGGACAAGGCCCGCGTGATCGCCGACGGTGAGGGCCTGACGCCGACCATCACCTTCATCGTGGCCTCCGACAACGCCATCGCCACCAAACGCGCGGCGGTGCAGGACCTCGTGCAGCGGCTGAACAAGGCGCGGCTGTGGTCGCTGGATCATCTCGGCGAGTACGCCAGGAGCACGGCCGAGCTGACCAAGCTGCCGGAAGACGTGCTGCTGTCGGCCTACACCGCGCAGCGCACCGGCCCGATCGTGATCGACGAGAAATTGGTGAAGGAGGTGCAGGAAGCCTCGGATCGCTCGACGCGCTACGGCATCCTGCCGAAGAAGCTCGATGTGAGCAAAACCGTCGACCGCAGCTTTACGGCTGCGGCCGCGGGATCGAACTAGGCGGAGACGGCGGGATGCGGAGGCTCCGCCTCGAGGCCGGCCCGCTGCATCTCGCCGCAATCGTGCTCGCGCATTTTGCCTGCATGAGCTTGATTGTCTGGCTCTCTTTCTAGTCTAGCGCGCGAGGCGCTCACCAATAGCCGCGGTAATAGGGCCGGTAATACGGCCGGTAGTAGCCGTAACGAGGGCCGTAATACGGACGGTAGGGCCGATAATATCGCGGATAGGCATAGGCCGGCCCGTAGCCATAATACGCCGGCGCATAGCCATAGCCGTAGCCGTAGCCCGGTCCTGGATATCCATAGCCGCCGTAGTACGGGCCGCCGCCGTAATAGCCATAAGGCGCGCTGCTGGCGATGGCGCCGCCGATGAGCGCGCCGGCCGCAAGAGCGCCGATGCCCCATCCGAAGCCTCGGCCGCGCCAATGCACTTGCGTGGTGTCATCGCCGGCCGCGGCTTTCATGGTCGCAACGTTGGTCGGCAGCGGGGCCGCTGCCGCCTGCTCGATTTGGCCGGCCATCACCGCGCCCGCCAGCGAACAGGCAATTGCCGTTTTCCAGATACTCATCGTCTTGCTCCCTGTTTGACGTTTTGCTTGGAAAAAGATCGCAAGGCCATGATCGGGCATCCTTGCGCCGAGTCAAAGTCTCCGAAAGTCAAAGCCTGCATTGCGTGCACCGCACAAGAAAGCCCGCGCATGCCTCAATTCGCGCATGCCTCAATTATGGTCAGGCCAACGCCAGCCCCGCGCGGATATGACACCGCAGCGACGAAGCCTGGGGCCGCAGACCACGGCAAAGCATTAAGCTTCCCGCGCGTTCGCAACCAACAACCACCTTCCCGATTTACTATTCGTGCCACTACTATCGGTTCCTATGCGCGGCGGCCGGGAGGCTTTTCGCGAAGCGCCAGAGTTATGGGAGGATGCCATGAGTGCCGCGAGACCCGAGCCGCTTGCCCGCCAGGCGTTGGCGTTCGTCCTGGCTGGCGGACGCGGCAGCCGGCTCCTGGAGTTGACCGATCGACGTGCCAAGCCCGCGGTCTATTTCGGCGGCAAGTCCCGCATCATCGATTTCGCGCTCTCGAACGCCGTGAACTCGGGCATCCGTCGCATCGCGGTTGCCACCCAGTACAAGGCGCACAGCCTGATCCGGCACCTTCAGATGGGTTGGAACTTCTTCCGTCCCGAGCGCAACGAGAGCTTCGACATCCTCCCCGCGAGCCAGCGCGTCTCCGAACACATGTGGTATGTCGGCACGGCCGATGCGGTCTACCAGAACATTGATATCATCGAATCCCACGCCTGCCGCTTCATCGTGGTTCTCGCCGGCGACCACGTCTATAAAATGGATTACGAGGTGATGCTGCGCCAGCATGTCGAGAGCGGCGCCGACGTCACCGTCGGCTGTCTGGAGATGCCGCGCGCGGAATCCATCGGCTTCGGCATCATGCATATCGACGAGAACGGCTGGATCAAGTCGTTCCTGGAGAAGCCCGCCGATCCGCCGCCGATGCCGGGCAAACCGGACGTCTCGCTCGCCAGCATGGGCATCTACGTGTTCAACGCGAAATTCCTGTTTGAGGAACTCAAGCGCGACGCCGAGGATCCGAACTCCAACCACGATTTCGGCAAGGACATCATCCCCTACCTGGTCAAGAACGGCCGCGCTATGGCGCACCAGTACTCGACCTCCTGCGTCCGCTCCGGAAGCGACCCGCGCGCCTACTGGCGCGACGTCGGCACGGTCGATGCTTATTGGGCCGCCAATATCGACCTCACCGACGTGGTACCCGAGCTCGATTTGTTCGAGAGCGCCTGGCCGATCTGGTCCTACTCGGAGATCACACCACCGGCAAAATTCGTCCACGACGAGGAGAGCCGGCGCGGCCAGGCCGTGAGCTCGCTGGTCTCGGGCGGTTGCATTATTTCCGGCGCCTCGCTGCGGCGCTCACTGCTGTTCACCGGCGTGCGCGTCAACTCCTACGCCAACGTCGAGAACGCCGTGATCATGCCCTACGTCAATGTCGGACGCGGCGCGCGGCTGAAGAACGTCGTGATCGACCGCGGCGTCGAGATTCCGGAAGGACTCGTCGTCGGCGAGGATCCCGAGTTCGACGCAAAGCGCTTCCGCACCACCGAGCAGGGCATTTCGCTCATCACCCAGCCGATGCTCGACAGGCTCAATACATGACGCCTGTTCGCGTCCTGGCGGTCGCCTCTGAGGTCTATCCCATCGTCAAGACAGGCGGCCTCGCGGATGTCGCCGGCGCGCTGCCGCTTGCGCTGAAGACGCATGGCGTCGAGATGCGCACGCTGATGCCGGGCTATCCCGACGTGATGCGGATGCTGGGGAGCGCCGACGAAATCCGGCGCTGGCCGGATTATTTCGGCGGACCCGGACGGCTTCTCGCGGGCTCGCATGACGGGCTCGATCTGTTCGTGCTCGACGTTCCCCATCTCTATGCGCGACCGGGCAACCCCTACGTCACGGCCGAGGGCGCCGACTGGCCCGACAATGGCGTGCGCTTTGCGGCACTGTCGCGCATCGCCGCCGATATCGGCCACGGCCTCGTCCCGGCTTTCGTGCCCGATGTCGTGCACGCCCATGACTGGCAGGCCGGGCTCGCGCCCGCCTATCTGCACTACGACAATCGGCCGCGGCCCGGCACCGTGATGACCATTCACAACATGGCCTATCAGGGCAAGTTCGCGCGCGAGCTGATCGGAGCGATCGGCCTGCCTTGGCACTCCTTCAACATCGACGCCCTCGAATATTTTGGTGGCGTCAGCTTTTTGAAGGCGGGCGTGCAATTCGCCGATCGCATCACCACGGTCTCGCCGACCTATGCGCAGGAGATCCAGAGCGACGAGGGCGGCATGGGGTTCGGCGGCCTGCTTCGCGCCCGTGCGGACGTGCTGAGCGGCATTCTCAACGGCATCGACATATCCGTGTGGAATCCGCAGGAAGATCCGCACATCGCCTACCGCTTCGGCGCGGAGGACCTTACGTTTCGGGCCGCGAACAAGGCGGTGCTTCAGCAGCAGTTCAATCTTAATTCCTCGGATGAGGTGCCATTGCTCGGCGTCATCAGCCGCCTGTCCTGGCAGAAGGGACTCGATCTCCTGCTGGAAGCCATTCCAACCATTTTGGGCGAAGGCATGCAGCTCGCGCTGCTCGGCAGCGGCGACCGCGATCTCCAGGACGGTTATCAGGCTGCCGCCCGCGCGAATCCCGGCCGGATCGGGGTCGTGATCGGCTACGACGAGATCCTTGCGCATCTGATCCAGGCCGGTTCGGACGCGCTCATCCTACCCTCGCGGTTCGAGCCGTGCGGGCTGACCCAGCTCTGCGCGCTGCGCTATGGCGCGGTGCCTATCGTCTCGCGCGTCGGCGGCCTCGAGGACACCATCGTCGATATCGGCGACGCCGACAAATCGGGCCACGATGCCACCGGCTTCAAGTTCGGCCCCGTGACAGCGGATGCCCTCGCCGGCGCGCTGCGCAAGGCCAACACCACCTTCCATGACAAGCTGACCTGGCGCCGGCTGCAATTGAGTGGTCTTGCGACCGACGTCTCCTGGCGCAACCGCGCCGGCGATTATGCCGCGCTCTATCGCGATCTCATGGCGGCGCGCCGGGCGTAGAGCGTTTTCGCGCGAAGTGGATACCGGTTCGCGAAATCTAGAGCCTCGTTCCGATTTCGTCGGAACGGAAAAGGCTCTAGCCATGACCACCGTCGAATCCATGCTATAGAGCCGGCATGGACCCGTTCTTGATCAAGCTGCTCGGCTTTGCTGCCGCAACCTGCACCACCGTCGCCTACGCGCCGCAGTTCATCAAGGTCTGGAAGACCCGCTCGGCCCGCGACATATCGCTCGGCATGTTCCTGGTCATGGTGCTCGGCCTGGCGCTCTGGCTCGTCTACGGCCTGCTCAGCGGCGACGCCCCGCTGGTCGCCGCCAACGCCGTCACCATGGTGCTCGCCGGCGGCATCTTGTTCATGAAGCTGAGATATGGGTGAGGTTGAAGCTGCGTAGGGCGGATTAGAGCCCGATGGTGGATTACGCTTCGCTAATCCACCCTGCGATTCATCAAAAAACATACGACGCCATCGCGACACTCGCGACCTCGTCGACGAAGACGCGGTGACCGACGTCGCTGCCGGCCGCGCCGGCGGCCACCTCAGCGGCAGCAGATGGTCCTCGCGCGGATGCGCAAGCCGCGCGCCGAACCCGTATGGTTAGCAAGCCGTTAACGATTTGCCGCCCACAATCCAGCCGTGGCCGAAGGAGTCGGCCAGAAGACAAGGTCGTAAGATGAAGAAGTTTGCGCTGGGGGACGTCGTCAACAGTGACAAGGGCCGCCGCGGCGTCGTCCGCGCCGCCTACAGGTCGAAGGACGGCCAGCAATTCTACGCTGTCGAGAAGGACGGCGCGATGGACTATCTCGAAGAAGGTCGGCTGAGCCCGGCGCCCCGCGTCGAACTCGCGGCGTAAATCCAACTCATCCTGCCCTAGCGCGCCAGCCGGTCGAGACGCTCCGTCCAGGGGTCGTCTCCGCTCGCGATGCGATCGTTCGTGATCAGCAGCAGGCGATCGCCGTCTGCGGCCGCATCCCAATGCGGCAGATCCGGGCCGTTGGGATTGCCACTCTTTGCAAAGTTGATCCAGTAACTGCGCATGCGGTTCGCGACCGCGCGATCCTCCCATGTGCGCAGTCCCGCGCCGGGTACGCCTTCCGCGCCGAAGATGAATTGCAATTCGCGCCCGTGCCCTTCGTCGGGATTTGTGCGCCGGGCCTCGCTCACGTAAGCGAAGCGATAGCGAAACGTAGGCGCACCGGTTGCGGCATGGAGGCGGGCAAGCAGTCTGACCGGCTCGGAGAAGACCTTGTCGGTGTAGAATTTGGCTCCGCGCTCCGATGGCCTCGCGATGTCCGGGTAGAGCTTGCGCAGCTCATCGCTGCTCGCGCCCGAGGACGCAAGCGTCTCCTTGATCTCCGGCTCGCCATCGAAACGCGTTTCGTCATCGTTCGAGCCGATGATGAGGGGGATGCGGCTTTCATGTCCCGCAGTAAATCCCGCGGCCACGTCTTCGCTCACCAGGATTCCGTCCATCGCCGGCGCGAAACTGCGTACGGATTTTGCGAGCAGGTTTTGTTCGGCAGCAAGCAGTCGCGCCGGCTCGGCGGCGCGCAAATCCGCCTCCTGCCCGAGCGCCGCCACGAATTGCCGGCCCATGGCCTCCGCCTCCTGCACCGAGCGCAGACGCGCGCGGCCGGGCAGCGATTGCAGAATGGCTTTGTGGAAGAGATCGCGCGATTGCGCGCACAGCATCAGCAGCGCGATCGACGTCGCACCTGCGCCGCTGCCGAACAGGGTGACGTTGCTTGGATCTCCGCCGAAGGCCGCGATGTTGTCGTGCACCCAATGCAGCGCCGCGATCTGGTCCATCAGGCCGTAATTGCCGGAGCCGCCTTCCGACAGCGCGGGATAGGCGAGCCAGCCGAGCACGCCGAGACGATAATTCACGGTGACCACGATCAGGCCGGCCTGCGCGAGCCTTGCACCGTCGAACAGCGGATCATTCGCGGTGCCGCTGGCGAATGCGCCACCATGGATGAACACCATCACCGGCAGCGGACCGTCGACCCCGAAGGGACGGAATACGTTGAGCGTGAGGCAGTCCTCGCTCGCACCCGGCAGCGCCGACTGAAGGCACGGCGGGCCGTACTCATAGGCGGTGCGCATCTCGGCGTTCTCGGCCGTTGCCTGCGGTGGGCGCCAGCGCAACGGGCCGATCGGCGCGGCCGCGTAGGCCAGCCCCTTGAAGGACGCCACCTCGCCCTCGACGGCGCCGAGCATCTGTCCTTCACGCGTCAGCGCGAACGGGAACTGTCCGACCGCCTGAGCGACGGCTGCAGCGCCGCAGCAAAGAAGCGAACAGGCCACAACGAGCGCAAACAACGACCGCATCTTGGGGGATCTCGATGCGCCAAAACATTCCCGAGAGGTTACGTCCACCGCCCACGAGGAGGCAAGCTGCGTCTTACCTCGCCCCGCCTGCGGCAGGGCTGACGCATATCATGTGAAGAAACAGGTGGCTGGAAGCTCGGCTGCGGCCATCCTTCGAGACGCCCGCCTATGGCGGGCCCTCAGGATGAGGGACGACTACGCGGCAGCAATTTCAACGGAGACCGATGCAGCCAAGCCTCATCCTGAGGAGACCGCGAAGCGGTCGTCTCGAAGGACGAGGCGCTCGCTCAGGTCCAGCCGAGATGTCATGTGACTAGCCGCGCTTGTCGATGATCTCCGCCAGCGCGCGGCGGGCGACGATGCCGAGCTCACCGAGCGTGGAGTGACCGGCCTGCGCCGCCTCGATCAGGCGCTCGGCGATGAACCTGCGGCTGTCGTGATCGCCGCCATGCGGCAATTGGCGACACGTCTCCTCCAGGACAACGTCCATGTTCGCTTTCGTCCGTTCACTCAACTCTATCATGACGCCCGGTCGGTACGCGTGGCTTCGAATCGCAGCATACACAGAAGGATGCGCCCTGATTAGTCCGGAGAATCCCGGCGATTGTGCATCGCGGTGCGTGTATCGCCGCAACCTTCGTGCGACCACGATGGCGCCGCAAGACTACCGAAGATTGCGCTTGTTCTGATGACAAGCGGCGCCTGCAGCGATAGCCTGCCGGCAAAACACACGGGAGGAATTCCATGCCTGACGCAATGGTCGCCGCACGCGAGTCCGAAGCGGCGAGTGGAACAGCCCACCAGGTCGACGTCGCCGTGGTCGGCGCCGGGTTTGCCGGCCTCTATCTTCTGCATCGCCTGCGCAAGGCCGGGCTCACGGCGGTCGCCATCGAGGAAGCCGGCGACGTCGGCGGCACCTGGTACTGGAACCGCTATCCCGGCGCGCGCTGCGATATCCAGACCATCGATTACAGCTACACGTTCGACCCGGAGCTCGACAAGGCCTGGACCTGGTCGGAGAAGTACGCGACCCAGCCCGAGATCCTGCGCTATCTCGGCTTCGTCGCCGACCGCTACGATCTGCGCCGCGACATCCGCTTCGAGACCAAGGTCACCGAAGCCACGTGGGACGAAGCGACAGAGCGCTGGCAGCTCACCACCAACAACGGCACGCCGGTCTCCTGCCGCCACTACATCATGGCCACAGGCTGCCTGTCCGCGCCGAAGCCGCCGGAGATCGACGGCGTCAAGGATTTTGGCGGCGAGGTCTATTTCACCGGCCGCTGGCCGCATGACGGCGTCAATCTGGCCGGCAAGCGCGTCGCCGTGATCGGCACGGGCTCATCGGCCATCCAGTCGATCCCGCTGATCGCGGAGCAGGCCGCGCACCTGACCGTGTTCCAGCGCACGCCGAATTTCGCGCTGCCGGCGCATAATGGCCCCTCGCCGTCCGATCGCCTGGATCTTTTCCAGAGCGACCGCGCGGCCTATCGCGAGCAGGCGCGCCAGTCGATGGCCGGCGTACCCTATCCGCAGCAGGTGGCCGTGAGCTGGCAGCTCAGCGACGCCGAGCGCCGGGCACGCTTCGAGGAGGCTTGGGGCAAGGGCGACCTCGTCTATATCCTCACGCAGCTGTGGGCCGACCAGGCTGTCGATGTCGGCGGCAACAAGCTGATATGTGACCTCATTCGCGAGAAGATCTCGGCGGCCGTGACGGATCCGGAGACGGCGGCCGCGCTGATGCCGCACGATCATCCGTTCGGCGCAAAGCGTCCCTGCCTCGATACCAATTACTATGCGACCTACAACCGGCCGAACGTCACGCTGGTCAATCTGCGCCAGGAGCCGATCAAGGCGATCACCGCGAGCGGCATCACAACGGCCAGGCGCAGCGTCGATGTCGACGTCATCGTGTTCGCGACCGGATTCGACGCCATGACCGGCGCGATCCGCGCCGTGCATCCGATCACCGGACGCGGCGGCAAGTCGCTGACCGATGTCTGGGCCCAAGGGCCGCAGACCTATCTCGGGCTCACGGTCGAGGGCTTCCCGAATTTCTTCATGATCACCGGCCCCGGCAGCCCGTCGGTGCTGTCGAACATGGCGGTGTCGATCGAGCAGCATGTCGACTGGGTCGTCGATCGCCTCGCCGCGCTGCGCGATGCCGGCTTCACCACGATCGAGCCGACCGAGACGGCGCAGGCGGGCTGGGGCCGGCACATGGCCGACTGCTCGATGCTGACGCTGCACCGGCTCGCCAACACCTGGTACACCGGCGCCAACGTGCCGGGCAAGATTCAGGGACTGATGCCCTATACCGGCGGCGTCGGCCCCTATCGCAGCATCTGCGACGAGGTCACGAGCCGCGGCATGCTCGGCTTCAAGCTGACCGGCCCCAACGTTGGGGTGCAATGCAATGACGGCGAGGTCGTGCGGCTGCAGCCGGATGTGCGGCTGGTGCTGAACCTGCTCGCGCAGCTGAACCTGCCGCCGATCGAATCGATGGGCGCGCTCGGCGCACGCGCCTTCGTCGACGAGTTCAACAAGGGCCGCCCCGCGGGACGGCCGATCGGCGACATCGGCGACGGCACGCTGCCCGGCACCGACGGCCCGTTGCCGTACCGCGTTTACCGACCGGCGGCACCGGGCCCCCATCCGGTCGTGGTCTATTTCCACGGCGGCGGCTGGGTACTCGGCGACGAGCAGTCGGACGATCCGTTCTGCCGCGACATGGTGCGGCGAACCGGCATGATGTTCGTCAGTGTCGGCTATCGCCACGCGCCGGAGCATCGCTTCCCGACGGCGGCCGAGGACGGCTATGCGGCAACGCGCTGGATCGCCGAACACCTGGCCGAGCTTGGCGGCAAGCCGGGTCCGGTGCTGGTCGCAGGCTGGAGCGCCGGCGGCAACATCGCCGCCGTCACCTGTCAGCTTGCGCGCGACCGCGGCGGACCGGAGATCGCCGGCCAGCTCCTGGTGTGCCCGGTCACCGACTGCACCTTCGACCGGCCCTCCTACAACGACAATGCGACCGGCTATTTCCTGACGCGCTCGCTGATGTACTGGTTCTGGGACCTCTACTGCTCACCGGCCGACCGCACCGATCCGCGCGTCTCGCCGCTGCGCGGCAACGTCGCAGGCCTGCCGCCGGCCTTCGTCGTCACCTGTGAATTCGATCCGTTGCGCGACGAGGGCATCGCCTATGCCGAGGCAATGGCGGCCGCCGGTGTCCCCGTCGAGCAGCTCAGGGGGCGCGGCCATTTCCACTCGTCGTTTGCGATGGTGGACGTGGTGATCACCGGCGCCGCGGGCCGGGTGCAGATGGCCGAAGCCATGCGACGCTTCGCCGGGCTTCCCCCGCAGGTCGGCCGCGGCGATGAGGAGAGCCACGGTGATACCATCCCGGGGCACAGAATCGCGGCGGCCGCGAGCTGATGGCGGCAAGGCAGCCGGGAACCTTTTTCCGGCTGCTGCGTTGGGCCGCTTGTGGCATTGAGATGCAGCGATAGGTGTGGGCCCCGGCACGCAAGTTTGCGTGCTGGGGCACTTTTTTGCGTGAGGCGAGGCGATGGGGGACGTGGTTGCGCATTCAAAGGTCGATTTCGGTGCACTCGCGGCCCTGCATAAATGGCCGTCGCTTGCGAACCAGCGCCGACCGGACAGAGCCTCTTACCAGGTGAGTGAGGGCACGCTCGACGAGTGCATCTCCGCGTTCATGGCGAAGCCGTCGACAACCAGGCATCTCTATGAGATCCGCACGGCGGCGCAACCGCCGCTGGTGACGGACATCCTCTCGCCCGATCACATCGCCGAACTATCGCGGCTGAGAGAATTCCTCTGATGGCCTGCAGAAGCACTGATTGAGCGCAGGAACCTTTTTCCGGTTTTTCCCGTTATCTGAGATCGGAAGTCCAGGCGTGAGTGCCACACATGCTTGAATCTGGCGTGCCATCCCCGGTCGTTCCCTATGGCGCAGATCAGACCTTGTTCGTGGTGATCGATCGCGTCGACGAGGCCACCGAAATCCGCGTCGAACGGAGCGATCTCGAAGCCACGATCGGCGAGCTTGTCGCCGGCTGCTTCAATGACCCCATCAAGGTGATTTCATTCAACACGCTCGAGCATTGGATGAAGGACATCTCGACTGATGTGGCCGGCGAGATCCAGGCGCGCTGCGATATCGACGGCCTGACGCTGCCCGATTATCTCAGCGACTTCGTCGAAAGCCATAGCTGAGCGCGCGTTGCTTCAATGGCGCAGACCGCTTCAATGAAGCAGACAAGGAAGCGAGGGCGAATGCGTCCAGTGCATGGTATGTGAGGATCAGGCGCGCCGGTACTTGCCGGCGAAGACCTCGATTTCACGGCGGCGTTCGCCAGCGAAGGTCAGGAGCTTTTCGATCGTCAGTGTATCCGTGATCCGTTTGGCGAGCCGCTCGGCGCGCGCGGCCTGATCTTCGAGATACTGGATCGTGTTCAAACGCCGCCTCCCCAACCCGATTACGAGCCCGATTTGGAGCCCCGACCCGTTGGAGACCCATTGTGCGCGATGGGCAGCTAACAGCCGGTTAAGCGCGACGCCTGCCGTCGGTGAATCGCGCCTTATCGCACGACGTCGAGCCTGACATTGGTGATGCCCTTGTCGACCATGCCGAGCGCCTCGGCCGCGGAGGGAGAGACGTCGACCACGCGTCCGCGAACATAGGGCCCGCGATCGTTGACCCGGACGGTTACGAAGCGACCGGAGGACACGTCGGTGACGCGCAGCTTTGTGCCGAACGGCAGGCTGGGATGCGCCGCGGTCAATTCGTACTTGTCGAACTTCTCGCCGCTCGCAGTCTCCGTATCCGAATAGAAGCTGGCAACGCCGTGCGAGGCGGTTTGCTTGGTATCGCTCGTGTCGGCCCGGATGCGCGCCCGGCTGATGGGCCGCGGATGCAGCGCCGCCACCCTGTGCGGCCGCTCGACGGCAGCCTGCCGGCTGGTGCCGGCCAGATCGGCCTTCTGGCGGCCGACCGGAGATTGTGCGCACGCGGCGAGCGAGGCGGCACCGATGATGGCGAGCAGCAGCCTGCCCGAGGCTGCGAGGGAAATCCGGGCACTGTCGGCACGTGCAAAGCAAGACATGATACGCCCTCCGAACGGCCGGAGTTTCGGTGGGCAATGAGGGCAGAACCTTGTCGGAACAAAAGCGGACCCGAGGCCAGAGTCGGTTTCGCACGGGCTGTGATGATTCCATCACAGTCGCGTATCCTGAATCGAGGCAGACCCGCGACAACCGCACCGTCCTGAGTTCGGCACCGCGTCCTAATATTTCGGCTCGTACATCTGCGACTGAACCAGGTCCTTCACGTCGTTGGGCGCGGGCCCGTCCGCGAGCCCGCGCTGGAAGGCGACGTCGGCGACGGCGGCCGCGATCCGGACGGAGACCTCACGGATGCGGGGCAGCGCCGGATAGAGGCTGCCCTGCGCGAGGTCCTCCTTGCCGACGCAATCGGCAAGCGTATGGGCGGCCGCCATGAACATCTCGTCCGTGACGAGGCGCGAACGGCTGGCGATGACGCCGAGGCCGACGCCGGGGAAGATATAGGAGTTGTTGCCCTGGCGGGGCACGAAGGTGCGGCCGTTGAGCTTCACCGGATCGTAGGGACTGCCGCAGGCGAACAACGCACGGCCCTCTGTATAGCGGTAGGCATCCTCGGCCGAGCATTCGGCCTTCGAGGTCGGGTTGGAGAGCGCGAACACGATCGGCTGCTCGTTGAGCGCGGCCATCGCCTTGAGCACGTCAGGCGTGAAGGCGCCGCCGACCGCAGCGACGCCGATGATCGCGGTCGGCTTCAGCGTCTTGATCGCGGTGAGGAAATCGGCGATCGGCGCCTGGTCGGTATGGGCATAGCGCAGCTTGTGACCGGAGAGGCCTTCACGGCCGCTGACGACGAGGCCGCGGGAATCCACCAGCCAATTGCTGCGGAGCGCCTCGGCCTCAGAGGCGCCCTCCGCCATCATGGCGGACGTCACGAGATCGGCGATGCCGGTCGCGGCCTCGCCCGCGCCGAGGAACAGGATTCGCTGATCCCTCAGCTTGCCGCCGTTGACGCGCAGCGCCGAGAACAGCCCGGCGAGCGCCACGGCCGCAGTGCCCTGGATGTCGTCGTTGAAGACGCAGGCTTCGTCGCGATATTTATGCAGCAGCTTGAACGCGGAGTGATTGGCGAAATCCTCGAACTGAATCAGCACGCCCGGAAACGTTTTGCGCGCGGCGACCATGAATTCATCGACGAAGCTGTCATAGGCCTCGCCCGTGAGCCTCCGCTCGCACAGGCCGAGATAATAGGGATCGTTCAAGAGCTCCTCGTTATTGGTGCCGACGTCGAGCACGATCGGCAGACATAGCTCGGGATGCACGCCGGCGCAGGCCGAGTAGAGCGAGAGCTTGCCGACCGGAATGCCCATGCCGTTGGCGCCGAGATCGCCGAGACCGAGGATGCGCTCGCCATCGGTCACGACGATGAGCTTTGCGGGATAGGGCCAGTTTTCCAGGATCGCCGCGATCTGGCCGCGGTCGCGCGATGAGATGAACATGCCGCGCGGCCGCTGGAAGATCAGGCCGTATTTCTGGCAGGCGAGCCCGACCGTCGGCGTGTAGATGATCGGCTGGATCTCGTCGATATTGTCGACGACGACGCGGAAGAACAGCGCCTCGTTGCGGTCATGCAGCGCATTCAGCGCGACGTATTTTTCCAGATCCGTCGGCAATGTGCGCAGATTGACGAGCACGCGCTCGACCTGCGTCTCCATCGTCAGCACGCAAGGCGGCAGCAGGCCGCGCAAGCCGAGCTCGTGGCGCTCCTGCGCGGTGAAGGCGGTGCCCTTGTTCAGCAAGGGATCGCGCAGCAGAGTCATGCCGTGCGTGGATTCGGGTGATGTCGAATGGGCGTTGACCCAAGCAGGTCTATTCACGAATTCCCCCGGGGAGTTTCTTATTGAACCGCAAACATTGTCGGCCAGCGCTCACCTGAGATCAAGGACGTAGAGACTCAGGCATCGATTGTGATCTCGCACCGCAGCGAAATTTTCGCGTGCGATGAAGGGTTAACGCCGTAAGGCTCCCGCTCCTCATGGAGAGGAGCGCGTCTTCGCGCGTCTCCGGACGATGCTTTGCATCGCCGGGCGAACCATGAGGCCCTGCTCTCGCCCGCGGCGCATCCTCCGAGACGCCCGCTTCGCGGGCCTCAGGATGAGGAAGAGTGCGTGTGAGAGAGCAAACCTACTCAGGCTTGATGTCG
Organism: Bradyrhizobium sp. 139; assembly: GCF_023074175.1. Classification (GTDB taxonomy): domain Bacteria; phylum Pseudomonadota; class Alphaproteobacteria; order Rhizobiales; family Xanthobacteraceae; genus Bradyrhizobium. The sequence goes on along the minus strand of NZ_JADPKS010000011.1, from coordinate 39,545 downwards.
GCGGCCTTCACGATCGGCCACCACTTCTCGGTCTCTGCCTTCTGGAATGCGCCGAGCGCCGAAGGCGATTGCTGGTCGGCAGGCGGAATCTCCTGCCCCAATTCGGCGAAGCGCTGCTTGACGGAGGGATCGGCGAGCGCGGCGACGATGGCGGCGTTGAGCTTCGTGACGATCTCCTTCGGCGTGTTCTTCGGTGCCCAGATGCCGTGCCAGTAGGAGATGTAGAGGCCGGGCAGGCCTGCCTCGTCAACGGTCGGGATATCAGGCGCGGAGGCAAGCCGCGTCGGCGAGGTCACTGCGAACGCCTTGATCGCGCCGTTCTTGTGTTGCGGCAGCGAATTCGAGGCCTGGTCGAACATGATGTCGATCTGGCCTGCGACGAGATCAATCATGGCGGGTCCGGCGCCGCGATAAGGCACGAACTGGAAATCGGTGCCGGTCTTTTCCTTGAAGAAGACGCCGGCGACGTGTGCACCCGTGCCGGCACCAGCTGTGCCAGCAGTCGCCTTGCCGGGATTGGCCTTCAGCCACGCAATCATCTCTTTCAGATTGTTGGCCTGGAGCGACTTCCGGCCGACGATGAGCTGCGTTCCCATCGCGATCGTCGCGACCGGTTCGAAATCGGCGATCACATCATAGGGCAGTTTGAAGACCGCGCCGTTCAGCACATGCGTACCCCAATGGCCGATCGTGATCGCAGTGCCGTCAGGGGCCGCGCGCGCGACGCGAGCACCGGCGATGCTGCCGGAGGCGCCGGCCACGTTCTCGACCACGACGGTCGTGTGCAGCTGAGCGGCGATCCGCTCGGACAGGATCCGCGCCAGCGTGTCGGTCGGGCCGCCCGCGGCAAACGGCACCACGAGGGTGATGGGACGCGACGGGAACGGCTGGGCGCTGCCAGACGCGGTCCACGCCACACATCCAATCAACGCGCACACGACCATCACATGGCCGCGCAATCCGGCCCACAGCCCCCGCATTAGTCCCTCCCAGCCTTTTTACCGCCCGCATGTCGTCAGCGGGCCGGGGCCGGAGTGAACGCTGCCGGGCGGGCAGAGGCAAGCTGGAATATGCCGAGCGCTAACCAGCCGCCCGCCGCGGGGCCAGATTGGCAGCAGCGTCGGCGGGCGGTGCGATCTGCATCAGGATGGTCTGGACCGGGGATGCGACCTCGATGCCGTTCTGCTGGAAGCGCAGCTTCATGCGGCGGTTGAATTCGCGCTGGACCGGCCAGCGGCCGGTCTCGGTGCAGCGGATCTGGCCGACGATCGACACCATGGCACCATCGACCTTGTCGATGCCCCACAGTTCGAGGTCGCCGCGAATCGCCGCGCGAAACTCCGGCTCGCGGCGCATCTCGTCGACGATGTCCTTGAGAACCTGGCCGGCGCGGTCGGTGTCTTCCTTGTAGGCGACGTTGACGCTGACGGACGCATTGCCGGCGCCGCGGCTGGCGTTGGTGATGGTCGTGACCGCGCTGAACGGCACGATGTGCACTGCGCCGTCACCTGCGCGCAGACGAATGGTGCGGATCGAGACGTTCTCGACCACGCCTGAGACTCCCGAGACGCTGACTGAGTCGCCGACCTGGACCGTGTTCTCCAGCAGCAGGAACAGGCCGGTGATGAGATCCTGCACCAGCTTCTGTGAGCCGAAGCCGATGGCAATGCCGACGATGCCGGCACCCGCAAGCAGCGGCGCGACGTTGACCCCGATCTCGCTCAGCGCGGTGAGACCGACGACGGTCGCGATCAGACAGAGCAGTGCCGTCCGCAGCATCGGCTGGAAGGTGCGCAGGCGCGCGGCGCGAGCGTAATGTCCGTCGCGTGACAGCGTGTTGATCTGACGATCCAGCAGCGCGTTGCTGGCTTCCCAGATTGCTGCGGCAATGACGACGGCGATGCCGATCGTCGCCACGGCCGAGATCAGGCGGCTGCCGATCTGGCCGCCATAGAACCAGACGATGGCGTCGACGCCCCAGACTTCGAGCACGGCCACGAAGCCGATGAACGCGATCACGCCCGAGACGATCTTGCGCAGCAGCGGCAGATAGCGGTTGGCGCGGATCTCGAGGCCAGGAAAGCGCTGCAGGATTTCCGGCTTGATGCGGAAGCCGCGGTCGATCAGGCTCAGCGTCACCATGATGGCGACGCGCGTGATCAGCGCCACCACGACGGTGCCGACGAAATATTGCAGCAGCAGCGAATAGCCGTTGCGAATGTTGAGCGCCCAGACCGCCCACAGCGCGAGATCGAGCGCGATGGCGAGATAGTGCCAGCCGCCGGCAATGCGATTCCGCAGGCGGGCCGCGATGCCCTGCTTTTCAGCCGGCGCACGAATGGCGTCGGCAACCTGGCGGCGGCATTGCAGGATGATGACGACGACGAAGAGATGCACGACCAGCATCACCATGCGCAGCAGCGCCGCATAGCCGGCACGATGCAGGCCGAGCAGCAGCGCCACATTGGCGAAGGCGATTCCCGAGACGCCGACGCCGACGATGCGCCGCGCCCAGATCTCGATATAGGCCGCGGTTTCCGCCCGAACCGGGATCAGGCCAAACGGCCCCGCCAGCGCGCGGACGACGCAGATGAGCCCGCGCGAGAACGCGTAGGCATTGACGACGGCGAGGATCACGAGACGGACGGTCGCGGGATCGCCGATCTCTGTGCCGAGCAGTGCGGTTGCGACGCCGATGAAAACGAACACGGGCAGCAGTTCGAGCAGGAGACGACCGAGCACGAAGGGCAGCCGCAGCAACAGCTGCCAAGCGCGCGCCAGGCTATGGCGGCGCTTGTGCAGCTCAGGTTCGGGAGTGACATCGGCGACCGATGATGGCGGATCGGCAATGGGCAGTGCCCGCACCGGCAGGCGCGCAGTTTGTGGTACGCGTTCTTCCAGGAATGCGACCGGGCGCCGGATCACACGGAAGATGATCCACTCCGCCGCAATGGCGCAGCCGAGCACCAGCGCGAGCTTCCACGCGATCTCGATCAGGAGGTTGTAGGCGGCGGGATCGTTGGCGGTACGTACGATCCAGTAATAGAAGGTTGGGAAATGCGTCAGCGTCCGCGCCACGCTGGCGATTTCGCGCGAAATCTCGCCGATCTCTTCCGACACTGTGAGCAGGAGCTGCGCGCCGAGGCCGTCGGCCGAGAGCGGGATCGGCGATTTCTGCTCGGACGCGGAAGGCGCCGGCTGCTGCTGACCGGACGCATTCGCGATCACGCGCAACGTATCGATCATCTGCGCACGCTTTTTGTCGTCCTGGAGCGTCTCCAGTGCACGCTTGGCCTCGTCCGGCGACAGTGCGGCAGCACTGTTGGCGGCCGGCGGCTCGGCGCGGACGCTGGAAAGAGATGAGATCGCGAGGAAGAGTGCGGCGAGGAACGCCGGGGCAAGCTTATGCGACACGAGGATTCCCTGGAACGAAAAATGAATGCGCCGGCGGAGGCGGGACAGTCACCGCCGAAGCACTGCGTCATGTCGGATCGCAGCTATTCGCCCCGGCGCTGTGTCGGAAGTTGGCCAACGAGGCGACATTCTCTTGGCATTTGCCGCAGTGCAGGAATGGGAACCCTCGGCTCCGCGCAGACAAACATCGATCAATTGCGATGCGCACACAAAAGCTTTCCCGTCATTCCGGGAGTCGGCCCGGAATGACGGCGAGGAGGAGAAGAGAACCTGGATGTCAAAAGCACCTGTGATGTCGAAAACACCTATCGCGGCGGCCCCGTCACGGCCATCCGACATGATCGGTGTGATGCATCGGTGTGATGCAAAATACAGCGCCGGGAAGGTAGGGGCTTTGCCTCACTGATGCAGCCCGCTAAACCTTGACCCGGCGTGCCGTTCGCGGTTTCTGCCGCTATGCGATAGTCCGAACGAGCTCCATCGCACTTAACGCGGCTGGATCTGCGGAGGTGGTGTCATAGACCTCCCCTTGCTCATGAGGTTGACGCTATACGTCGCGTATTCGCGACTATCGGCATGCTCCTCCCGCGACACAAAACTGTCAAGCGGGATCAACGGCCCCAAAGATCACATTTGGAGGTGCGAGTTCCTGGACTGCGGCGCAAATTATCGGCTTGGTTTTGAGGAGCTTGGGCGATGATGACATCATGCCCCTGTTTTGCCCGACGGGTCAAACGGTTTCGTTAAATCCGTAACTGCGCGCGCTGGCCGTCAAGTCATTGATTTCGCTATCCGCGGCTACTGTGCATGGGGTTGTTTTCGCGTTTTTTGTGTGTGGCCATCCTGAAGCTCGCGGTCGAGCAAGGACGCGCAGCTTGGCGTCACCGCTTTCCCTTCCCTTCCTTCTCCAGCGCCTTGCGCACCTGCTTGAATTCGTCCAGCGAGGCCTTGTCGGCATGGGGGAAGCGCAAGTCGAGTTTTTCGAGCGCAGCATTGATCGCCGAGCCGATCACGATGCGCGCGAACCATTTGTGATCGGCGGGCACGACGTACCACGGCGCATGCGACGTCGCCGTATGATGGACGATGTCCTGATAGACCGCCTGGTAGCGCGGCCACAGCGCGCGCTCCTCGATGTCGCCCATGGAGAATTTCCACTGCTTGGACGGATCCTCCAGCCGGTCCAGGAAGCGCTGGCGCTGCTCATCCCTGGAGAGATTGAGGAAGAATTTCAGCACGATTGTGCCGTTGCGCGTCAGGTAACGCTCGAAGGCGGAGATGTCCTCGAACCGCTCTTTCCAGATGTTCTTGGTGACGAGCTTTGGCGGCAGCTTCTCCTTGGCGAGGATCTCCGGGTGCACGCGCGTCACCAGGCATTCCTCGTAATGGGAGCGATTGAAGATGCCGATATGGCCGCGCTCGGGCAGCGCGACCGCGTGTCGCCAGAGGAAATCGTGGTCGAGCTCCTTGCTGCTCGGCGCCTTGAAGGCATGGACTTCGCAGCCTTGCGGATTGATGCCCTCGAAGATCGCCTTGATCGCGGAATCCTTGCCGCCGGCGTCCATGGCCTGAAACACGATCAGCACCGACCAGCGATCCTGGGCGTAGAGCTTCTCCTGAAATTCGATCAGCCGCTTCTTGTTGGCGTCCAGAATCTCCTGCGCCTTTTCCTTGTCGAGATCGCCCTTCTCGTCGGTCTTGTAGTCCTTGAGATGAAACTTGCCCGATCCATCGTAGCGGAACGGCGTGACGTAGCGGTCAAGTTCCTGGGCGAGCGATTTGGACGGCTTCTTGCTCATGAGCGCGGGGCACCTTGCGTTGCGGCTTCAATTTGTCGAGCACGCTACCAAGGATACCCTTGGGAAGGAATATGATGAAAAGAACGAGCAGCACGCCGTAGACGAGATTGTCCCAGCCGACCGCCTTGGTGCCGAAGCCGATGCGCAGGGTTTCCGCGAGCAGAATCGTGATGACGGCGCCGAAGGTCGGGCCGAGCGAGACGAACAGGCCGCCGACGATGGCCGCGAACACCATCTGGAGCGATACCGCGATGCCGCTGACGGTGTCGGGTGTGATGAACATCTGGTACTGGCAGTAGATTGCGCCGGCGAGCGCCGTCATCACCGCACTGAGCAGCGTGATCTTCAGCTTCTCCGCGGTGACGTCGACGCCGGCGGCAGCCGCGGCATCCTCGTCCTCCGAGATCGCCTCCAGCGCATAGCGGGCCATGCTGCGGTCGACCCAGTGCCAGACCACAATGCCGAAAAGCCAGACCCCGAGCGCGATCAGATACCAGGTGATCTTGTCGTCGAATTGCAGCGCCAGCAGCTTGTTGCCCGACGCACGGTTCGGCGTATAGCCGAGCGAGCCGCCGGTGTAGTCGCGCGTCGCCGTGATGACCTGGAGCACGATGCCTGATAGTGCCAGTGTCACCAGCACGAAATAGTGTCCGGTGATGCGGAAGCGGAAACAGGGATAGCCGACGATCAGCGCCAGCACGCCGGCTGCGACCATGCCGACGGGAATGCCGATCCAGGGCGACCAGCCCAGGTGATTCCAGAGCAGCGCCGTGACATAAGCGCCGATCCCCATGAAGCCGCCATGGCCGAGCGAGACGAGGCCGAACCGCCCCATCATCGACCATGAGGTGTAGGCGAACGACCAGATCAGGATCAGCACCAGGATGTGCAGATGATAGGGATCGCGGTAGACGAAGGGCAGCGCGATCAACGCCGCAAGACCCATCGCCCATGCTGCAAGCCGGCCCTGCCCCATCATCGGCGCCTCGCAAGCAGGCCCGCGGGCCGGATGAACATCATGACGATGAAGAAGGCGAAGGCGAGCACGTAGCCCCATTCGAGATCGGAGAACAGGCCGCCGAGCGAGATGATCTCGGCGAACACAAAGGCAGCGATGAAGCCGCCGATGAAATTGCCGAGGCCCCCGAGCACGCAGATCAGGAAGGTGATCGGCCCGAACGACAGGCCGACGAAGGGGTGCACGTCATACTGCAGTACGAGAAGACAAGCCGCGAGCCCGGCCAGCGCACCGCCGAGCGCCGAGGTGACGAGATAGATCCTCTTCGTATCGACGCCCATCAGCGCCATGATCTGGCGGTCCTGCGAGATGGCGCGGATCGCGGTGCCGGTGAAGGTGCGGGTCATGAACAGATAGACCGCGACCATGCCGACCAGCGCCGCCAGGAACGACAGAAGTCGAGCGTAGCTGAAATTCATGTCGCCGAAGGCAAGCACCGGCAGGCGGATGCCGAGATTGCGGAAGTCGATGCCGAAGGCGACGGTGGCAAAGCTCTGGAGCACGAACAGCACCCCACCGGTCGCCAGCAGCTGGTTGATCGGCGGCGCGGTGAGCAACGGCGCTATCACGAGGTAGTGCAGCGCTGCGCCGAGGATCGCGACCAGCAGGATCGTGAGCGGCGCCGCGATGAAATAGCTGAGGCCATAGTACTGGACCATGAAATACATGGCGTACATGCCGATCATCACCAGCTCTGCGTAGCAGATCCAGGTCACGTCGATGACGCCGAAGATCAAATTGAGCCCGAGTGCCAGCAGCGCCAGCACGCCGCCGAGCAGGATGCCGTTGATCACGGCCTCCAGCAAATAGATGTCGAAAATGTCCAAAAAAGCTTGCATGCCTGCATGCCCCTCACACCCCGAGATACGCTTCCTTGACCGTGTCGCTCGCCAGCATCTCGGCGGAGGTGCCGGACGCCCGGATCGTGCCGGCCTCGATCAGATAGGCGCGGTCGACAACACGCAGTACCTGCTGAACGTTCTGCTCGACGATCAGCACGGTCAATCCGCGCGCGCGGATCCGCTTGACGAGTTCGAATACCTGCTGCACCACGACCGGCGCCAGTCCCGCCGATGGCTCGTCGAGCAGCAGGAGCTTTGGATTCGACATCAGCGCGCGGCCGATCGCGCACATCTGCTGCTCGCCGCCGGACATGGTGCCGGCCATCTGCTGGCGGCGCTCCTTCAGGCGCGGAAACAGGTCGAACACGACGTCCAGCCGCTCGGCGTAGTGGCCGCGCGCCTCCCTCATGAAGGCGCCCATCTTGAGATTGTCGTCGACCGAGAGCTGCGGAAACAGCCGCCGGTTCTCCGGCACATGCGCGATCCCGAGGCCGACGATCTTGTGCGGCGGCGTTGCCACGACGTCAGTGCCTTCCATCCTGATCGAGCCACGCGAGGGACGGATCAGGCCGGAGATGACGCGCATCAAGGTTGTCTTGCCGGCGCCGTTCGGACCGATGACGCCGACGGCCTCGCCCGCCTTCACGTCGAGATGGACGTCGAACAGTGCCTGGAACGTGCCATAACCGGCGTTGACGGCGCGGAGCTCCAGCATCACTGCCCTCCGGCGCGGCGGCGCGCAGCGGCGGCCGCGGCCTGCGTGGTCTCGGCGTCCGTGCCGAGATAGACCTCGATCACGCGCGGATCACCCGCAACTGCGCTCGGCAAACCTTCCGAAATCTTCTCGCCGTGATCGAGCACCATGACGCGATCGACGACGCGCATCAGCACGCCCATGATGTGCTCGACCCAGATGATGGTGATGCCGAGTTCGTCGCGGATGTTGCGCAGCATGTCGGCCGCCTGCCCCATCTCGGCCTCGTCGAGACCGCCGAGGCTCTCGTCAGCGAGCAGCAATTTTGGCGCGGTGGCGAGCGCTTTCGCAAGTTCGAGCTTCTTCAGGCCAGCCGCCCCGAGGCCATCGACGCTGGCATGACGATCGCTCGGCAGGCCCACCATGGCCAGTGATCGTTCGGCCGCTTCCTCCGCCCTGGCACGACTGTGGCGGCCCTGGCCGTAGAAGCCGGCCAGCGCGACATTCTCGAAGATCGTCAGGCGCCGGAACGGCCGCGGAATCTGGAAGGTACGGCCGATGCCGCTGTTGATGATCCGGTGCGGCGCGAGGCCCGCGATCTCATGCCCGCCAAACAGGATCGAGCCGGACGTCGGCGCCAGCGTGCCCGAGAGCATGTTGAAGATCGTGCTCTTGCCCGAGCCGTTGGGGCCGATCAGGCCGAGGATCTCGCCCTGGTCGACCCTGAACGACACGTTGTTGACGGCGGTGAAGCCACCAAAGCGCTTCACCAGCCCGCTGACTTCCAGCACCGCCCCGCTCCGCCGCTACTGGTTGCTATAGGTGGTGCCCTTCGGCAGCGGCAGCACGGCCTCGCGCTGCGCCTGGCTCTTGGGCCACACCACGGAGGACTTGTCGTCGATATACTGGATCACAACGGGAAACGAGCGCTCGTTCTGCCCGGCCATGGGCGTGCCCTCGCCGTAGAACTTCACGCCGAAGCCGAGCATGGTGCCGCCCTCGGGAATGTCGGTGTCGAGCGCCGCCTTGCGCAACGCGTCGGGATCGACCCCGCCATATTTCTTGATCGCACGCGGCAGCACGTCAGACATGAAGACGTAAGTGTTGGACGCGCCGATGCCGACATGGGCGGAGCGGATGGCGACGCCGGGCCTGAGCTTGTCGAACTCCTCGCCGACCATCTTGATCACGGGCGGAAGCTTCGGATCCATGGTCTTCTGGTTGGCGAGCCAGATCGAGATCGGGTCGGTGTTGAAGATGTAGGTAGCGTCAGCCCCCATGCCTTCCTTCAGCTTCTCATAGACGCCGTAGCCGGCGCCATGGCCCATCAGTGCCCCGAACCTCAGCCCTTGCTCGCGGGCTTGGCGCAACAGCAGCGTGATGTCGGGATTGTAGCCGGTGTGGAAGATCACGTCGGGCTTGGCGCGCTTCAGCTTCGTCACCAGTGCGGACAGATCAGGCGCGGTGGCCGAATAGCCCTCCTTCATCACGACGTTGAAGCCCGCCTTCCTTGCGCCGGCTTCGTTCCCCCTGGAGACATCGACGCCGTAGGCGCCGTCTTCATGGATGATCGCGACGCGCAGGTCCTTCGGCTCCTTGTCGAACTTCGCTTTGGCGTTCTGCGCGATGAAATCCATCGTCATCATGCCGAACTGGTCACCGCTCGCCTGCGGGCGGAAGACGTATTTGTAGCCCTTCTCGTTGAACACGGCCGACGAGATGCAGGTCGTCATCCACATGAACTTCTTGAGCTGCTCGACGCGGGCGGCCACCGGCACGCATTGCGCTGAGGAGAAGAAGCCGAGCACCATGTCCACTTTTTCCTGCTCGAGCAGGCGGACCGATTCGTTGATGGCGATGTCGGGCTTGCTCTGGGCGTCGGCATAGACCGCCTCGATCCTGTAGCCCTCGACGCCGGTCTTGGCGAAATGGTCGAGGATGATCTTTGCGCCGATATAGCCGAGTTCAGACCCGCCGCCGGCGAGAGGCCCTGTCAGGTCGAACACCACGCCGATCTTGATCTTCTTCTCTTGAGCCTCGGCCGAAGCCATCAAGCCCATCGCGGCAATCGCGATCAACAGCCCACGTACCGAGCGGGCAGCCATGCGCAGGCGCATCAAAACCTCCCTGGACGATTGTGCATTGCATTCGTCGTGCTTTTTGGTTTTTGCCCATCACATGGGCTGAGCGCAGCGATGTCAAGCCTCGCGCATCAGCGCGAGGCGAACTGCTGCGCGACGAAGGCCGTGACAAATCGCGGCATGGACGGCGTGAGATCACTCATCCCGCGCACGAGATGAATGGCCGACAGCTCCGGCTCGATCTCACGCGCGAGATACGCTTCGATCAGGCCGCGAGCCATGTCGCCCGGCATGTCCAAGTTGAGAACCTGGATCATTGCAATCGTGGGGCCGGTGACCACGCAGTGCCAGTCCGCCTCGGCCGAGAAATCGGCAACGGTCAGGCCGGTCTCCTCCGCGACCTCGCGGACGACGCTGCCGGGGATGTCGAGCACGCCATTCCTAACATCGTCGAGATCGGGCGTTCCCGAGGGGAAATAGATCCGTCCTGCATTGGCGGTATGCTGTGCCATCTCCCCCATGATGAAGGCGCCGTCGGGGGTGCGTAGCGCGCCCATGCCGAAGCCGTTGAACACCGCCTTGTCGGGAAAGCCCCAGTCGCGCCAGGCAAGGAAGCTTGCGAAATCGGTCTCGAAATAGGTCGCGGAAAGCTGGCCATCCGCAAAGACGGCATCCCGCCCGAGCAGGACGCGGCCGTTCCAGATCTTCGGCCGTTCGCGCTGCTTCTCGATGAAATGCGCCGCGATCTCGGCGCGCCGCTCCTCGGCGAACGGCCACGCGATCGGCCGTACCGCGAGATCAAGCGTCGCGACGCGATGAATGACCGGTGACGTCATGACGCCCGATGACCACGCCTTCGCGTCAGCTATTTGGCGCTCCCCGTGGTCTTCCTGGCCTGCTCGACGTACTTGTTGGTGAAGGTCTTGCTGAGGTCGATCTTGGCGTTCGCGACCTCCGGCGAGCCGACGCTGAACACCGCGAGCACAGCGTCCGCGCCCTTCGGATCCATCTTGCCGGTTTCCGAGAACATCGGGATCGTGTTCTTCAGCGCGGCAAGATAGAGATCCTTGTTCTTGCCGACCATCTCGTCGGGCATCTTCGCCATGATCTCCTCGGGCGAGTGCGAATGGATCCAGGCGAGCGTGGCGAGCATCGCGTTGGTGAGCGCCTGCGTTTCCTTCTCGTGGCCATTGATCCAGGCCGCGGTCGAGTACAGCGCGCCGCCCGGATATTCGCCGCCGAACGTCTCGAGCGTGTCTTTTTGCGTGCGGGTGTCGCTGAGGATGCGCAGATCCTTGTGGCTGCCCTGGAGCACGGTCACGGAGGGATCGAGCATCACGGCGGCGTCGATCTGGCCCTGCTCCATCGCGGCGACCGCGGTGGCGCCGAGGCCGACGCCGATCACCGCAATGCCGGCAGGATCGAGACCGTTCTTCTTGAGGAGATATTTCAGGAAGAAGTCCGTGGAGGACCCGGGCGCGCTGACGCCGACCTTCTTGCCGGCGAGATCCTTGACCGACTTGATCTCATTGGTGCGTGACGGCGCGACCACCAGCACGAGGCCGGGATAACGGTCATAGACCACGAAGGCCTGAAGCTCCTGCTTCTTGGCGGCAAGGTTGACGCAGTGGTCGAAATAGCCGGAGACCACGTCGGCGCTGCCGCCGAGCACGGCCTTGAGCGCGTCCGAGCCGCCCTTGAGGTCCACCAGTTCGACACTGAGACCCGCCTTGTCGTATTCGCCGAGCTGCTTGGCCAGCACCGTCGGCAGATAGCACAGGCAGGAGCCGCCGCCGATGGCGATCGTGATCTTGCTTTGCGCCACGGCAAGACCGGTGGTGAGCGTCAGCGCGAGCAGCGCGCCGGCGAGCCGGCCAAACAGTTTCTTCATGGTTTCCTCCCGGTCTCAATTCGAGGCGCACGATAGAGCAGCGTGCGCCGCCTGAGAAGATGCCGTGCCTACGATAGACTAAAAGCCGATGCGGAGGCCGCCCCGGCCGCTGACGATCGAGCCCGAATTGTTCCACGCGAGATATTCGGCCGCGGCGAAAAGAGACACGTTGCGCGACTGCCATTCCACGCCAAGGCCGCCGAAACCACCCCAGACATTGCCCGCGCCCGGTGCGGTGAAGGCGAGCGGCTGCGTGAGCAAGGTGGCGTTGACGGTATCGCCACCGACCCGCTGCAAACCGAGCGCCCCGCCGGACAGGTGGATGGTTAGCAGCGATGCCGGGGATATCTGCCTGGTTCGGATGAACTTCAGCTCGGCCCGCTCCTCGACATTTTGCGTATTGCGGCCGCCGGCCGTCAGCGGCGCGGTGGTGCCGGTCTCGGTATAGCCGTCGAAACCGGCATAGAGGTAACGGACCTGCACGTTCGGCGTCAGCGCGTAGTGCGAATCGAGCAGCGTTCCGAGCGCGAAGCGATGGCCCCATGTCAGTTCGGGACTGACGTACCAACCGGTGTAACCCGCGGTCGCCGTCTCCAACCCATTAGCCACGAGATTGTTGTTGACCAGACGAGACGTCGAACTGTGCAGGGCCCCGCCCTGCAGCGCCGCATTGAGGAACGATGCGCCCGACGTGTAGCGCGCGTAGGCTCCGCCAAATGCGAGATTGCTGTCGGTGGCGTCGCCGTTCAGATCGAGGCGGTTATGGGTGCTGCCCGCGCCGACGAACAGGCCGAGCCGCAAATCCGGCCGCAGCGATTTGTCGATGCCGATCGCACCGCCATACCAGGTCGTGACGTTGCGCGACAGCAGGCCATCGGCAGCCTGCACATGCCGTCCGCCAAACCCTCTGCCCCACACGGCGGTGCCGTCGGCATAAACCGCGGTCGGACTCTTGTAGGCAACCTCGTCCGAGGCATAGGCCGAAAGGCCGGGAATGCCGGCAAAGGCATCGGCGATGCCCGACATGCCGCTATCGGGCGCAGCGAATGCGGACACGCCGCCACCGGATGCCATCACGCTGTCGAATGCCGGCACGATCGCAGTGACGCTGCGCGAGAAGTCGGCAAGCACGCTGCCGGCCGTTGCAAACGAGGACGGATCGACCGAGGCGATCCGGTTGCCCGAGACCACGTAAGGCACCGTGCCGTTCACCGTTGCGCCGGCCAGCGTATCGAAGGTGAGGTTCTGGTTGACCGCCCGCATGTTGACGGTGTCGCCGCCGCCGCCAAGATTGATGGCGCCGATGATGCGCGATCCCTGCTGCACGGTGAGCGTGTCGGACAATCCCACGAACTGGAGCGCGGCGAGCCGCCCGCTGAGGATACCGGAATTGGTCAAATTGCTGGAGCCAAAGGCCTGAATGCCGAAGCCGCCGGCCGAGACGGTGCCGGAATTGATCACGGTGGCATTGTGCTGATCGACTAAAATGGCAATGCCGCCCGTACCATTCGCGGAAATGATTCCGGAATTGACGACATGGGCGTTCTGAAGACCGATGATCGCGACGCCGGAGGGTCCATTGGCAGCGATCACGCCCGAATTCGTCACATTTGCATCTCGCACGGCGATGATAGCTGTAGCGGACAGACCGTCAGCCAGAATGGACCCGGAATTGAATACATTTGCATCTCGACCGGCACCGATGCCGGTACCGACGCCCGACGACGAGATGGTGCCGGAATTGACCACGTTGGCGTCTCGGCCGGCAGAAATTCCAACCGTGCCCGCGATCGTGCCCGAAATGACTCCGGAATTGGTGACGTTGGCATCCTGAAAAGCGCGGATCGCGCGCGCGGTGAAGCCGCCGACCGAAATGGTGCCGGAATTGACCACGTTTGCGGTCGTTGCAGAGATTGCGAACAGATTTCCCAGGACGAGCCCTGAGTTGTTGACGTCGGCGATCTGGGTGGCGGCAATGGCGGTGCCGCCGGTATCGTTGGCTCTGATGAGCCCCGAATTGGTCACGGCGGCATTCCGCAGCGCGTGAATGGCGACGCCAGTGCTGGAAGCAGTGATCGTGCCGGTGTTGGCTACGGTGGCATCTCGAATCGAAAGGACACCGCGGCCGCCGTCCCCGGCCGAGATGATTCCGGAGTTGGTCAAACTGACGTCTTGATAACTCTTGATACCGATGCCGCTGACGCCGTTCACCGAGATGGTGCCGGAATTGGTCGCAAGGACGGTCTCGCCGGAGACAATGCCGATGCCGCCGCTTCCATTGGCCGAGATGACCCCGGAATTGATAACGGTGGCAGTGTGCAGATCGACGAAAATACCGAAGCCATCGGGGCCGTCAGTCAGGATGCTTCCGGAATTGATCACATAGGCATTTCGACTGGCGATAATACCGGTGCCTTGGGCACCGTTGGCCGAAATCGTGCCGGAGTTAATTACGTTGGCGTCGCGCGTAGCCACAATAGCGTTACTCATACCATCGTCAGCCTGAATGATCCCGGAATTGCTAATGGTGGCATCCCGTCCCACCGCAACGGCGCTGTTGGCAGCACCCGCGGCAGCGACACTTCCTGAATTCGTCAGGTTCAAATCCTGATTGGCGAAGATGCCCAGACTGCTGAAGCCGCTGCTGGAGATCACGCCGGCCGCGGTGTTGGTCAGACTTAGCGTCCCCAGATCCTGCAAGCCGACATTGCCAATGCCCCGAATACTGGTATCAGCGAGCGTCCCGCCATTGGTGCAAGTCTGATTGGTCTCGACCGGGAAACCGACGCACTGCGCATTCGCAGCGTCCATCGGCCAAAGCATCAGCGGCAACATCGCCGCCAAGAACACAGCCCCCGACATTCGGCAGCCATCGAAAGGCATTCCCAGACAAGACCTGAAAATTCGCAAAATATTCCTCAAACGTTCATCAAAAATAACGCCGAAGCGATCCAAGCGTTGGCGGCATGTTATTCAAATCAGGCGACTAAAGTCGATCAGCCCCGCGAATATGGCCGCCTATTTCAAATCCCTGTGGCAAACGCGCAACGCTGGGAACGCCGACCATATCGGCCGATCGCCGCAAAGCAGCATGCGGCCCTTGAGACGGCGACTTTCCGACCGCTGGCCAAGCAAGTACCGGCGGCATACCATCGCTCGCATAATAATCAGCACGGGGAGGACTACCCATGAATCGCCTGGCCATCACGCTATCGCTCGCCACCGCTTTTGCCGCCGGGTGCGGCGCAACCCACCTGATGCGGCCGGCGCTCGCCGCCGAGAACATCACCCCGCAGATCATCCACACCGGCGAGATGGAAGGCGACGCGCTCGGCCCCGCCAACAATGTCGGATACCGTTCCAAGATGTTCGCCAGCGCCGACGGCGCCACCATCTCAATCCAGGTCGGCAATGTGCCCAAGCACATGCATCCCAACACCAACGAGATCCAGTACATCCTGGACGGGACCGGGACGATCTGGCTCGGCGGCAAGGAGGTCACGGTGAAGCCCGGCGACCTCGTCATCATTCCGAAGGGCACGCCGCATGGCGGCACCAAGCCCATCAGCGGACAGGTCAAGGCGATCGCGATCAAGACGCCGCCGCAGGCGCCGGACGACACCAAGCTGCTGGATTGAGCCTTCGCGCTTCCGGGGCTCGCGCCGATACGCGGCCCCGTTGCGGCTAGCCTCGCCCGTCCACGGTCGGGCGCCAGACCAACAGTCTCCGCTCCACCAGCGTGACGCCAAAATCGATCAGGATGACGAAGGCCGACAACACGAACATGCCGGCGAACACGCCGGCGACGTCGAAGATGCCTTCGGCCTGCTGGATCAGATAGCCGAGCCCCGCTGCCGATCCCAGATATTCGCCGACGACCGCGCCGACCACGGCGAAGCCGACTGAGGTGTGCAGCGAGGAGAACATCCACGACAGCGCCGACGGCCAATAGACGTGCCGCATCAACTGCCGCTCGCTCATGCCGAGCATGCGGCCATTGTCGAGCACGGTACGGCTGACTTCCTTGACGCCTTGATAGACGTTGAAGAACACGATGAAGAACACCAGCGTCACACCGAGCGCGACCTTGGACCAGATGCCGAGGCCCAGCCACAGCGCGAAGATCGGCGCAAGCACGACACGGGGCAGCGCGTTGACCATCTTGACGTAAGGATCAAACACTGCCGCCACCAGCGGCTGGCGCGCGAACCAGAAGCCGACCAGCACGCCACCGGCCGATCCGATCACGAAGGCCAGCAGCGACTCCACCAGCGTGATGCCGAGATGCTTCCAGATCACGCCGGATGAGAACCACTTCACGATCTGGCTGAACACGTCGACCGGATTGGAGAAGAAGAACGGCGGCAGCAGGATCTTTCCGAACACCGGCACGGTCGACAGCAATTGCCACAGCGCGAGGCAGACCACCGCGACCAGGACTTGCAGCGCAAGCAGCGTCACGCGCGACATCAGACCGCCTCCGCCGCTTGCGTGGATTGCGCGTAGCCCTTCATGACCTCGTCCTTGAGCACGCTCCAGATCTCGCGGTGGAGCGCGTGGAACTCCTTGTCCAGCCGCACCTCGAAGATGTCGCGCGGGCGCGGCAGCATCACGCGCCAATTGCCGATGATGCGCGAGGACGGCCCCGCCGACATGATCACGACGCGGTCGGCGAGCGCGATCGCCTCCTCCAGATCGTGGGTGACAAACAGCACGGCCTTGCGGTCGGCATTCCAGAGGTCGAGCAGCAGATTGCCCATGACCTGACGGGTCTGCGCGTCGAGCGGCCCGAACGGCTCGTCCATCAAGAGTATCTTTGGGTCACGGATCAGCACCTGCGCCAGGGCCACGCGCTTGCGCTGACCGCCCGAGAGCATGTGCGGATAGCGGTTGGCAAAGGCACCCAAGCCGACAGACGTCAGCCATTTCAGCGCCCGCGGCAGCGCTTCGGCGCGCGGCGCGCCCTTGATCTCGAGCCCGATCGCGACATTGTCGAGCGCGGACTTCCAGGGGAACAGCGCGTCGGCCTGAAACAGATAGCCAGCATCCCGGTTCAGCCCGGCGAGCGGCCGGTCGAATATCTTGACCGTGCCGGCGGCAGGCTTGAGCAGGCCGGCGGCGACGTTGAGCAGCGTGGATTTCCCGCAGCCGGTCGGCCCGACGATGGCGACGAACTCGCCCTGCGCGACCGCGAGATGGGCCTTCTCCACCGCCGTATAGACCCGCCCGTCCCCGAGCCGGAACGCGACCTTGGCATCTTCCAGCGCCACTGCCGTGGGCGTTGTCATGTATTATCTCCGAATTTGGGTCGATGCCTTAGCCTCTCGCGCGACCAAGTTCAATCAACCCGCCAAGCGTGCTACGCATGGGCCTCGTCATCCCCTCCCTCCGCGGGCGGGTCAGCGCAGTGAGCCCCGCCCGATGCCGTCCAGGCCGATGATTGGCTATGCCCACGTCACCAAGAGCTTTGGCCCCCTCAAGGCCGTGGACGATCTGTCGCTCGACATCGCCGAGGGCGAATTTGTGGCCATCGTCGGCGGCTCGGGCTCGGGCAAGACGACTCTGCTACGGCTTGCCAACCGGCTGATCGAGGCTGATGGCGGCACCATCACGGTCGAGGGCGAGGACGTGCAAAACGTCGATCCTGTCGCGCTGCGGCGCCGGATCGGTTACGTCTTCCAGAGCGGCGGGCTGTTTCCGCATCTGAGCGTCGCCGACAATATCGGGATCACGCCAAAACTGCTGGACGTGCCGGCTGCAGATATCACAGCGCGCGTCGACGAGTTGCTGGAGCTCGTGCAGCTCGACCGCACCGCGCATCGCGACCGCCTGCCAGAAGCGCTCTCCGGCGGCCAGCGCCAGCGCGTCGGCGTGGCGCGGGCGCTGGCGGCACGTCCCCGCATCGTGCTGATGGACGAACCGTTTGGCGCGCTCGATCCTCTCACCCGCGATGCGCTCAGCGAGGATTTTCGCGAACTGCATCGCAAGCTCGGCCTGACCACGGTCATGATCACCCATGACATGACGGAGGCGATCCTGCTCGCCGACCGGATCGCGGTGATGCGCAGCGGAAAGCTGCTGGCGCAGGGCACGCCGGCGGAGCTCTCGAACAGCAGCGACGGCTACGTGCTCGAGCTGCTGCGCACGCCGCGACGCCAGGTCGAGCGGCTGAACGCGCTGCTGCCGCGGAGCGGTGCGGCATGAGCTTCTTCACTGATCCGCGCTGGGACGAGGCGCTGTCGCATCTAGCGGATTATCTCGGCAACCATGTGCAGGTGAGTCTCGCCGCGCTCGCGCTCGGCCTCGCCGTCAGCCTGCCACTGGCGATCCTGACCCGCAACCGCCCGGCGCCACGCGCACTCCTGCTTGCGCTTGCGAGCATCGTGCAGACGGTCCCAGGGCTGGCGCTGCTCGCGCTGTTCTATCCGCTGCTGCTGTTCGCTGCTTCCGTGGCGCTGGCCTGGTTTGGCGTCTCCTTCTCGGCCTTCGGTTTCCTGCCGGCCATGCTGGCGCTGGCGCTCTATTCGATGCTGCCCGTGCTGCGCAACGGCATTACCGGATTGAACGGCATCGATCCCGCACTGATCGAGGCCGCAAAGGGAGTCGGCATGACGGCGCGGCAGTCGCTCATCATGGTCGAGCTTCCGCTAGCGCTGCCGGTGATGATGGCCGGCATCCGCACCGCCGCGGTGTGGGTGATCGGCACCGCGACCCTGTCAACGCCGATCGGGCAAACCAGCCTCGGAAACTACATCTTCGCCGGGCTTCAGACCCAAAACTGGGTGTTCGTGCTGTTCGGCTGCTTTGCGTCTGCGCTACTCGCGCTCGCCGTCGATCAGCTGCTCGGCCTGATCGAGAGCGGCTTGCGCCATCGCAGCCGTCCGCATACCGCGCTTGGCGGCATCGGGATCGCGGCACTGGTCATCGCAACGCTGGTGCCGACGATGGGGCGCTCGTCGCAGAGCTATGTCGTCGGGGCCAAGACATTCGCCGAGCAATATGTGCTGTCGGCATTGCTGAGGGACCGCCTCCAGGCTGCCGGTCTCTCCGCCACCGCGCGATCAGGCCTTGGCTCAAGCGTAATCTTCGAGGCGCTGAAGGCCGGCGATATCGATCTCTATGTCGACTATTCCGGCACGCTCTGGGCCAACCAGTTGCACCGCACGGACATCAAGCCGCGCGCGGAACTGTTGGCGGAGCTGAAGACAACGCTCGCCAACGACAACATCACCCTGCTCGGCGAGCTCGGCTTCGAGAATGCCTATGCCCTGGTGATCCCCAGGAAACGCGCCGAGGCGCTTGGCATCCGCACCATCGCCGATCTCGCCGCGCATGCTTCCACGATGTCGATCGCCGGGGACTACGAGTTCTTCTCGCGGCCCGAATGGGCAGCGCTGCAAAAGGCCTATGGCCTCTCGTTCAGCGCCCAGCGCCAGATGCAGCCGGACTTCATGTATGCGGCGGTCGCCAGCGGCGAGGTCGACGTGATCGCCGGTTACACCAGCGACGGGCTGATCGCGAAATACGACCTCGTCGCGCTGGACGATCCCAGGCACGCGATCCCGCCCTACGACGCGATTCTGCTGCTGGCGCCGAAGCGCGCCGGTGACGAGCGATTGCAGACGGCGTTGAAGCCGCTGCTGGGAAAGATCGATATCGCCACGATGCGCGAGGCGAACCTGCGCGCCAGCGGCAACGACGCGAATTCATCCCCGGACGCAGTGGCGAAGTGGCTGTGGGGGAAGGTGGGCGGGCGCTAGGCCTGTGCCCGGGTACGCTCAAGCCCCGTCATCCTGAGGCGCGAGTTGCGCGGTGCGCAGCACCGTGCGGCGAGCCTCGAAGGATGAACAGCCCCGATGCAGCCGGGCCGTCGCCCTTCGAGGCTCCCCCCGCAGCGCTTTGCGCCGCAGGGCTCACACCTCAGGGTGACGGTCAGAGAGTATCGCTTGCGGCCAAAGCTAAGGAGCTACAGCCCCCGGATCATCCCGGCATTGATCAGCAACCGGTTGAGCCGCCGCGCCTCGGCGCCGTCCTTGCAGCCGTAGAAGATGCCTTTGCAGCGGAGCATGATTTCCTTCTGCTCGGCAAAGGACGGATCGAGCGGAATGCCGGCGGCTTCCTGGATCACCAGCGGCAGATAGGGACCGTCAATCGTGTCCATCACGGCGTCGCTCTTCACCGGCTCGAAATTGACGGCATCGATCGCGTAATAGGTCGCGTAGAGACGCGGATCGTAAGCGTCGAGCTTCTTGCCGAGAGCGCCCTCGTCGAGCCCGGGCTCGAGGATGTTCGGCGCAAACTCAGGCTGATGATCGCCATAGCGCACGATCAGGAAGGGCTCGCCGGGAAAATTCTTCTTCAGGCCCGCGACAAACGCTCTGTACTGCTCCGCGCTCATCGCCTGCCGGCGCAGATATTCGTCGATGGACGCCACATTGCCCGGCGCGCGCCAATTCGGCAGCAGATCGGGACGGAAGCGCGTCTCCCAGGGGAAATGATTGGCGCCCAGATAGATGAAGGTGAACAGCGGCTTGTTCGGCGGCTGCTGGCCCATCAGCTGGAGCGCCTTGTCGTAGAAGAAGGAGTCCGGCTCGACGTCCTTGGCGCCGAGATCCTTGGAGTCGAAGAAGCGTTCGACGCCGGTCGTCATCTGAAAGCTGCGCGCGGCCATGAAGCCGCCATAGGCAGGATAGAGCGACATCGTGTCATAGCCGCAGCGCCGCAGCGCCAGCGGCAGGCCGCGCTCGACGCGGCCCGTCGCGATGCGCGTCACGAAATAGGCGAAGCGGCCGAACGAACGCGACGAGAGGCCAGCGAGCACGTTGTATTCGGTGAACCAGCTCGGCCCGCCATTGCTCTCGGCCAGGAACGTGCGCTGCTTGCCGTCCCAGGATTTGAAATAATTTCCATAGCCCTGCGGCACCTTGATGCCCTGCGCGGCGCGAATGTCGAAGCTCGATTCATCATGGACCATGATGATGTTCGGCCGGCGGCCCGCGGGGTGGCAGGCGTCGACCAGCGGCATGTTGAGCCGCTCGTTGGTCGATGCCGCCGACTCCATGAAGCCGTATTGCGCGAAGTCGGAGACCGCGCTGACGCCGGAGCGGAAGAATTTAGAGAGATAGCCGTCGTCGTAATAGCCCCGCCAGGCCTCGTCCGGATGATAGAGCGAATAGCCGACCAGGGCGGCGACACAGGCGAGCATGGACGCAAGCGCCGGCAGGCGGCGGATGCGGAACGGATCGAGCCACCACAGCGCATACATCAGCGGCAGCGTGACGAGGCCGGCCAGGATCACCGACCAGCGCAAATTCGGAAAGATCGTGAACAGGAACGCGACGGTATCGCGGTCGATCATCATCAGGTCGATGAAATTAACCGTCATCTGCGCGACATCGTGCTTGAGCTGCGACAGCAGCACCAGCACCACGACCATGGTCAGCGACAGCGCCCCCGACGGCGCGGGCCGCCGCAGCAGCGTGATCCAGAAGAAGTTGAGGATGCCCCAGGCCAGTACGAAAGACAGCCGCGCGCCGAAATCGGTCTCGGTCTCGTACATCAGCGCGATCGCTGCCAGATGCGGCGCCGCAACCGCAAGCAGCCGCCAGATGCCGAGCGCGGCGACGCTCGTCAGCACGGCGGTGGTGGCAGAAGGACCTGGATTGGGCGCGGACGCCATCGACGACACGCAACTGCTGGTCCGGCGCGGTGATGCCCAGCCATCTGGCCGGCCTAGCGACGGCAAAGGCGTCCGGCGCAGCCGGAAGCCTGCACCGTGTCATAAAACTGTAACGGAACGGTCAAGGACAGGCAACGCGTGCCGCGACCCGACCTTCGCCTATTATTGGTGGGCGGCGACGTCGCGGTTGGGAAAGTGCCGGAACGGTGCCCCCGGCGACACCGCGGCCCGGCGCGCGGCCTCGCGCACCGAGATTTCGGCCCCCTCCGCCGCCAGTTGCAGCGCAGCATCGATCAACACGCGGCGGAGGTCGCCGTGGTGATAGGGCCGGGCCTCGGGGGTTGGCGGCGGGTCCCCGGCTTACTTTAAACCACCCGCTCAATGTCCGCTCAGCACCAGCGTCTTTATCGGCAGCACTAGCGCCTGGATTCGCAGCAGCATGGCGTGCACGATGCCAGTGGCGTCGACGGCGTGCAGCACAAAGCGCTTGAGGGCACCGGTCGCTTTCGCCTCAATCACATCGTGATTACTGGTGTAGGCGTTGGCAACACAACTGCTGCCGGGCGTCACGCCCTCCAGCCCGCCCTTGTAGATCGGCTCCATGAAAACGAGAATGGTGCCGGGACGCGCGACCTGCTGCGCCTCGACAAGTTGTTCGCCGCCCCTGAACTGGCCCGCCGCGATGTAGTCCTGCACGTTGGTCACGACCATCGGAATGATCGTCCATGGCTTGGAGATGCAGGTGGCTTCGGCCACCATTCCGACCTTCATGACCTGAGCCTCGATCTGCCCAAATCCTGCCAACAGAGCGCGCCGTCCCGCTCCCTCCGGAATCAGAACGCCGGCCGACCGTATCATCGGATTGACAATATCACCCGGTCTCAGCCCGAATTGCTCGACCCGCCCGTCGACGCCGGCGCGAATAAAGGTCTTGTCCAGATCGACCTGTGCTTCGGCCAGCGCCGCCTCTGCGCTTGCCTTCTCCGCCGGTAGCAGAGCGCTCAGCCGGGTCGTGGCGGATTGTTTGGAGGCGGTCGCAGAGTCGAGAGCGCCCTGGCGCCCCGCAACGGCCACACCGAGCTTTTCGATGTCGCGCTGCGGAACGATTCCGGGATTGCGCTTCTGCAATTCAGTTTTGGTATCGAGTTCGTCCTGCGCCTGCTGTAGCGAGCCCTTTGCCTCCTGAAGCTGGCCGTCCGCCTTCATGACATCGGCCTGCGCCGCCAGCATGGCCGCATCGACTTCGGCGATCTTGCGTTTGGCTGTGAGGAGCGACGCATCCTGCTTGGCGCTGTCGAGTCTGAAAAGCACGTCGCCCTGTTTGACGGACGCACTGACATCGACGTGAACCTCCGCGACGCGGCCGATGACTTCGGACACAATCGGAACGGTCCGATAGTACAAGGTCGCTGACGTGGTGGACGGATGAAAGTAGAAGATCATCGTGATTAGCGAAACCGTCAGCATCAGGCAGGCGACGATGCCAAATCGCAGTTCGAACCAGACCGAATACAGTGTTATCTCGCGACCGAAGCGCTTGCCCTGCACGTAACGGCGATAGAGATAGTCCGGAAGGATTGTGAAGGTGGCGCAGAGGAGGAGTTCAAGCATTGCCCGGCGTCCCCCGCTTGAGATCGCGCTCGATCCTGCTCTTGATCTCGTCCACGGCAACGCTGGTCTTCACCTCGTCTGACACGTTAGCCGCGTGAGGGGCAGCATGGTCCGGCGCTTCGGTAGCATCCGGCTCTGGCGCAACACCGGCCATTTTTTCGACTGACCCAGCGATCTTCCGCAGCGGCGTGCTGAAATCCGGCAGGTCGACCATGGCAAGGAACAAGCCGATCACCCAGAACAAGTGGTTGTGCGTGAACAGCGCCAGCAGTCCCAGCACGGCCACGATTTCAAACTGGAATTTCTGCGACTTGTGGGCCATCCGCTCCGGCATCGTGTGCAGGTGCAAATAGAAGTTGCCGACCATCAGAACGGCGCCGATCAGAAAGATGCCGACAACGACCATCAGGACGTCGGTATCGCCAGGCGCCGTAATGAAGGAAGGCAGGTGATGGGGGGCAGCGGGATGAAGCGATTCACTCACGCGACCCTCCCAGAAATTGCATTGGGAGCCGGCCGCTCCAAATTCATCCTTTCACATTCCGGGAACTTGGCAAGCGCAAATCCGGCCGCTGCCCCTAATACGCGCTGAGCAGGTCGAGCTTCGCGTTCGCGAGCATCAGCCGCCGTGCCAGAGTCGCGGCGAGATTGCGCATGATCTTCAGCGAGGTCTCGGGATGCAGGCGGCGGTAGTCGGCAAATCTGTCGAGCGGCAGTTCGAGGCAGGTCACTGGCGTATCGGCGAAGACGTCGGCGCTACGGCTTCTCTCGAGGATCGCCATCTCGCCGAATTCCATGCCGGGTCCAAGCGAGGCCAGCCGCACGCCGCTCCGCAATTTGACGCTGACCATGCCGCTCCGGAGGAAGAACAGCGAATTGGCGGGCTCGCAGGCCGCGACGATGCGCTGGCCGGCGGTGTAGTGGCGCGTGGTCGAGAGCTTGACGATGGCGGCGATCTCGTCGCAATTGCGGTGATGGTGCACTTAACTAGACGGGTGTTGATCGGAGTTGATTGCACTGTCACCGTATGGTGATTGTTGCTCCAAAAGGCACGGTTGCGTGAGATGCTAATCGCACGACAGGCATATCGGCTCAGGCTGGGAATTCGCGCTCTCGTTTCTCGAAGCATGTCCGCAGATAGTCCAGGCGACGACGTGCACGACGAAGAATGCGGCGGCGACTGCCAACAGCCAGCCCGTTTCATTTTGGGTATGGGATCGGGTCGTCAATCTTGTTTGCGTCGCTCTGCTCGTAACGACCATTCTCGTTCGGGTTCGTTTCCGAGCAAATGCTCATACTGGCGTATGACGCGGCCTGCCTGGCGGCGTCGCGACGCATGCAGTGCGGACATGATGAAAGCGATGATGCCTTGCTCTTCAGAAATCTGAGAGGCTGCTTTGGATGGATGCGAAATGGCGCTCATTCTCGATCCCAATTGACTAGAAAAACGCAACGCTGAGATCCAACCCGTAGGTCAACGACAACAGCCACACGAAGAGGACGGCTCCGCAGAGCAACGCGACCTGCTTGAGGAGAGCGGCCCAGAGTGGCGATATGGGGATCGCCCGCACGAGAGCGACCAGCAGACAGGCTCGATCCCTGGCGGTCTGGATCATGAGATTCCCATGCAAAATAAACTTCAGAACGACGGAAACGTGCGCAAAACTGGCTTGATCAGGGAACGCTGACGCCCGGCATCGGACCAGTCGGGCGGATCGACACCCCGGCCGGTGATTGCTGCGCAAAGGCTGAGAGTGTAATCAGAACCGCGGATAACAGAGCGATGAAAAAGCTGGGACGCCGTCGCCTCTCCGTCCGGCCGTCACCGGGCCTCTCAAGCCGGCGCGCGCCCGTTGTTGTGCGCATCGTTGATCTCCCAATGTCATTACGGTGAGAGGACCCGTTCTTCCCAGCACCCGCGCTGAATATCGCGCCACTTAATGCGTCTGAAAACTACCTAGAAAGGTGGTTCGCTGTCCTTTATGTATCTCTTTCGCTGAGGTCCGTATCTCAAGGCGACGCACATCCGATTGGCGCGGTACGTCTGAGTTCAGATCGAGCTGGCCAACGGCGTCTACGAGGTGGAGGTCATCCGGCCTCCTGCACGGTCGACGCGCGAATGCCAATTGAGCCAGGGGCATCTACCCGATCAGCTGCCTTGCCGCCGCCGAGATCATCACCAATCCGCCGGTGATCACGGCAATGTCGAGGATGGCGGTGTGGATGTGCACCGGCATCCGCTCGACGAATGCTTTTGCGAGGAACGCGCCGGGAATGGCAATCCCGCCGATCAGAAGCGCAAAGGCGAGCACCTGCGCGGTGACCGCGCCGGCAAGGCCGAACACGGAGATCTTGATGAGGCCGGTGCCGAGCGAGATCATCGCGTCGGTCGCGATCACGGCGGCGCCTTCGAGCCCCGCGGCCATCAGCAGCGACAGAAGGATCACGCCGGAGCCCGAGGTGCCGCCGACCAGCACGCCATAACCGACGGAGCCGGCCGCAAGGCCGGTGTCGCCGATCCTGACCTGGCGGCGGCGGAGCCCGCGGCGCAGCGGCACGCTCAGGATCAACATGGAGCCGATCACGAGCGCCGCACCTGCATTGGTCAGCCGCGTATAGCCATAGGCACCGAGCGCGGTCGTGACCGCTGCACAAGCCAGCACGATCAGCGCGCGGCGGCGGTCGGCATAGCGGAGATAGGCAACCGCACGGCTGGAATTGGTGAAGATCGCGGAGATCGCGATGATCGGCACCACGGGCTCGGCGCCCACAAGCGGCACCAGCACCAGCGGCATCAGGGCGCCGGTGCCATAGCCGGCGAGACCACCGATGATCGAAGCAAACAGCGCCATCAACGCGACCAGCAGCAGCTGGAAGATCGAGATGTCGGCGAAGCCTGAGACGATGGTCAATTTTTCTGATCGCGGCTGATTCGTGCCGCAGCTTGATCCGCGATGGAAGCGAGTGCGGCTTCCTCTAGTGGAAAATCCGCCGCAAGCCAAGCGTCCTCGGCGAGTGTCAACACATGTCCGAGCGCAGGTCCTTCCGCCAGGCCGCGCGCTATGAAGTCGGCGGCGCGAAGTGGAAATTTCGGCGGAGTCCAGCGCTGCGGCAGCTCGGCGAGCGCACGCCAGCGCGACGAACGGACATCGCCGCCGGCTCGCGCCCAGCCGAGCAACACGCGATCGTGATAGCGCTCCGCGCCGAGCCGGTAGAGCAGCCGCCGCGCATGGGCCTCGTCCTTGGTGGCGAAGCGCCACCAGCGATGCCCCATCGAGTCCAGCGCCTTGGCTTCGGCGTTGGAGAGGCGCAGCCGCGCGGCGATGCGTTTGGCATCCTCGGTCACGGCCACCGTCAGCGCGGCCAGGCGCCGGGTCACGCTCGCCGGCACGCCGAGCGCGCGTTCGATCGCGATCATCGCCGACAGCGGTCCGGTATAGGTGACGCCGCCGATCAGCGCTTGCAGCAATCCGGCCTCAGTCATTGCCAGCGCCGCGGCGGATGCGCCGCCCGCCACCAGCAGTTTCAGCATCTCCATGCGCACCCGTTCGGCCGACAGGCTCGCAAGGCCTGCGCGGCCGCGGATGCAGGCGAGATAGCCGTCGCGATCGGGATCGCCGGCGCCGAAGGCCGCGTGGATGCGGAAGAAGCGCAGGATGCGCAGATAATCCTCAGCGATGCGCTGGTCGGGATCGCCGATGAAGCGCACGCGCCGCGCGGCGGCGTCCGCAATCCCGCCGACATAGTCGTAGACGACGCCGGCTGCATCGGCCGACAGTCCGTTCATTGTGAAGTCGCGCCGCTCGGCGTCCTTCACCCAGTCGCGGCCGAACGCGACCTTGGCCTTGCGGCCGAAGGTCTCGGTGTCCTCGCGCAGCGTCGTGACCTCAAAGGGTTGCCCATCGATGACCAGCGTGATGGTGCCGTGATCGACGCCGGTCGGGACGCTCTTGATGCCGGCGCTTTTTGCACGCCGCATCACCTCGTCCGGCAGCGCCGTGGTGGCGATGTCGATGTCGCCAGGCACGAGATCGAGCAATGCATTGCGCACGGCGCCGCCGACCACGCGCGCTTCCTCGCCGCCCGCGTTGAGCAGCGCCAGGACGCGCGCGGTCCCGCCGGAGGTCAGCCAGGGCGCATTGGCGAGTAACGGCTCTGCGCTCATCGTCCTGCCCCTATTTTTCCCTGCCCGGCACGAGCCTGCCGTTCTCGATATGGGCGGGAATGTAGGTCGAATCCGGCGCGGCGCCGGAGAAATGCGCCAGGCCGATCAGCCCGGCGATCACCAGGACGAGCGCCGCCAAAGCGAGGCGCGCGACGACATAGATCGGCCATGACGATTGCATGAACAGGCCGGAACGGGTCGCGGCCAGGAACAGCGCATAGACGGCAAACGGGATGAGGAAGATTCCGATCTCGGTCAGAATCGGCCGGATCATGATGAATAAATCCGCTCATACAGCACACGCAGCATTCCGGCCGTCGCACCCCAGATGTAGCGCTCCGCGAACGGCATCGCGTAGTAGGACCGCTCCATGCCGCGAAATTCCTTGCTGTGCGTCTGGTGGTTCACCGGGTTCATCAGGAAGGAGAGCGGCACCTCGAAGGCATCATCAACCTCGGAATGGTTGATCGTCAGCTCGAAGCCGGGCCGCACCTTGGCGACCGTCGGCAGGATGCGGAAGCCGAAAGCGGTGCCGTAGAGATCGAGATAGCCGATCGGCTCGACGAAGTCTCTGGACAGGCCGACCTCCTCCTCGGCCTCGCGCAGCGCCGCATCGAGCGGTGAGGAATCGGTCGCATCGATCTTGCCGCCGGGGAAAGCGATCTGACCGGCATGATCGTTGAGATGCGCCGCGCGCTGCGTCAGCAGGATGGTCGGCTCGGGATGGTCGACCACCGCGATCAAAACCGCCGCCGGCCGCACCGGCTGCTCGCGCGCGATAATCTCGAGCATCTTGTCGGTGCCGGGATCGCCCGAGGCGGGGATGATGTTCGGATCGTAGAGGCCGGGCGGCACGTCGAAGCCGAGCTTCGCCCTGGATCGGGCGAAGAAATCCGCCGCGCCAATCGCGACCGGATCGCTCTTCAGGATAGGCTTGTTCAAAGCGCGGCCCTCACCTGCTCCGCATCGGCCATGGCGAAGAATTCGCCGGCCGACTCGACGCCGAACATCGGCTGGCCATCGATCATCCGCTCCTCACCCATGTCAACCAGATCGTAGTAGAGCGCGCGAGTGACCTTGGCCCAGAGATCGGCGCGGACATGCAAGTATGGCGTCAGCCCGCCGTCCCTGGCCTGCTCGAAGCGCAGCCGGTGCGCGGCATCGCAGGTGACCCAGTCGTCGACATTGGTGCGGAAGCTGAGCACGCGATGGGCGTCCTCGCCGTCCTTTTGCATCTCGACCGCCATGAACGGCGCGTCGTCGACGCGAATGCCGACCTTCTCCACAGGCGTGACGAGAAAATGCTTGTCGCCTTCACGCTTGAGGATGGTCGAGAACAGCCGGACCAAAGCGTGACGGCCGATTGGCGTCCCCATGTAGAACCAAGTACCGTCGGATGCGATTCGGATGTCGAGATCGCCGCAAAATGGCGGATTCCACAGATGCACCGGAGGCAGGCCTTTTTTGGCGCCTTCTGCATTGCCGGCGCTTTTGGCGGCGGCAGTCAGGCCCTCAAGACCTCGATCGGCGCTCTGCCCTTGGTTTGCCATGGTTCGCCCTGAGTTTGTCATTTGGCACGTCGGTCATTTGGCACGATTGGTGCAGGTTTACGTTGTACTCGGATGCAAAGTTCCACTCCGGATCAATCCGGTGTGGAGGTCGCCACTTCGTGATGCCCTACATATCTCCAAGCCGATAAGGTGGGGATAGGTTAATTCAACGAATACATGGCCTTCCTGCAAGTCTAGCATAGGCCCATGTGCGACCTGTGATGACTTGACGGCTGATGACTTGACGGCGCAAGCGAGCCGCGTGGCGGACTTTAGGGAGCTGACGGATGGCGGAAAGTGTCGAGAAACTGGAAGACGGAATCGTCCGTTCGGCCGAGCAGGTGTCGGGCCAGATTCGCGCGGCGAAAGACGCAATCGCGTCCGTCATCTTCGGCCAGGATCGCGTGATCGAGAACACGCTCGTTACCATCCTCTCCGGCGGCCATGCGCTGCTGATCGGCGTGCCCGGACTCGCCAAGACCAAGCTGGTCGAGACGCTCGGCGTCACGCTCGGTCTCGACGCCAAGCGCATCCAGTTCACGCCGGACCTGATGCCGTCGGACATTCTCGGCGCCGAAGTGCTCGACGAGAGCACCGCGGGCAAGCGTGCCTTCCGCTTCATCGCAGGTCCCGTGTTCGCGCAGCTGCTGATGGCCGACGAGATCAACCGCGCCAGCCCGCGCACGCAGTCAGCGCTGCTCCAGGCGATGCAGGAGCAGCACATCACCGTGGCCGGCGCGCGGCACGATCTGCCGAAGCCGTTCCACGTGCTCGCCACGCAAAACCCGCTGGAGCAGGAAGGCACCTATCCGCTGCCGGAAGCGCAGCTCGACCGCTTCCTGATGGAGATCGACGTCGACTATCCCGATCGCGACGCCGAGCGCCGCATCCTGTTCGAAACCACGGGTGCCGAGGAGACGCTGGCCAGGGGATCGATGACCGCGGATGCGCTGATCACCGCGCAGCGGCTGATCCGCCGCCTGCCGGTCGGCGATTCCGTGGTGGAGGCGATCCTGTCGCTGGTCCGCTCGGCCCGTCCGGGTCCCGAGAGCGGCGACACCGGCAAGTTCATCGCGTGGGGTCCCGGCCCACGCGCCAGCCAATCCTTGATGCTCGCCGTGCGCGCACGCGCGCTGATCGACGGGCGGCTTGCGCCGTCGATCGACGACGTGCTCGACCTCGCCGAGCCCGTGCTGAAGCACCGCATGGCGCTGACGTTCCAGGCGCGCGCCGAAGGTCGCACGATTGCGGAGGTGATCCGGCAGTTGAAGACACGGATCGGTTGATGGCTGCGGAGAACGGGCACAGGGCGAAGGAGATCATCGCGATCCGACGTGCCGATGGCGAAAGCCGCACGCTCGCCGCTTCGCTGCCGCGCCTGGTGCTTGAGGCCCGCCGCATCGCCGCCAACGTGATCCACGGCCTGCATGGCCGGCGCCGCGCCGGCTCCGGCGAAAATTTCTGGCAGTACCGCCGCTTCGTTTCCGGCGAGCCGTCGCAGAACGTCGACTGGCGGCGCTCGGCGCGTGACGACCATCTCTATGTCCGCGAGCTTGAATGGGAAGCCTCGCACACGGTCTGGATCTGGCCTGACCGGTCGCCCTCGATGGCCTTCGCGTCGAAGCAGGCGCGCGAATCCAAGCTCGAACGCACGCTGATCGTCGCGTTCGCGCTGGCCGAGCTGCTGGTCGCGGGCGGCGAGCGCGTCGGCATCCCCGGCCTGATGGCGCCGACGGCAAGCCGCAGCGTCATCGACAAGATGGCGCAGGCGATGCTGCATGATGATGCCGACCGGCCGAGCCTGCCGCCGTCCTTCGTGCCTGCGGCGCTGGCCGAGACCATCGTGCTGTCGGATTTCTGGTCGCCGATCGCGGAGATCAGAACCACGCTCGCGGGCCTGTCCGGCTCCGGCGCCCATGGCACGCTGGTGCAGGTGGTCGATCCCGCCGAAGAGTCATTTCCTTATTCCGGCCGCGTCGAATTCGTCGAGCCGGAAGGGTTCGGCATGATCACCGCCGGCCGCGCCGAAAGCTGGGCGCAGGATTACGCCGCGCGGCTCGCGCTGCACCGCGACCAGATCCGCGCCGAGACCAACAAGCTCGACTGGCTGTTCGCGACGCATTCGACCGACCGTTCCGCGGCCGAACTGCTGCTGTTCCTGCATGCCGGCATGCAGGTGAGCAAATCGGGCGCCCGCACCACGACGATCAAGGCGGGGCCCGCCGCATGATGGGATTGCCGCTCGCCTTCACCGAACCGCTGCTCCTGATCGGCCTCGTCAGCCTGCCGATGCTGTGGTGGCTGCTGCGCGTGATGCCGCCGCGGCCGCGCCGCATCGAGTTTCCGCCGACACGCCTGCTGTTCGACATCGCTCCCCGGGAAGAGACGCCCTCGCGAACGCCGTGGTGGCTGACCGCACTGCGGCTTTTGGCTGCAGCCCTCGTCATTTTCGCCGCCGCCGGCCCGATCTGGAATCCGCAAGTCGGCGCGGCCGGCAGCAAGGCGCCGCTGATGATCATGTTCGACGACGGCTGGAGCGCCGCATCGCACTGGGATGTCAGGATCAAGGCCGCCGACGAGCTGATCGCCAATGCCGACAATGACCGCCGCGCGATCGCGCTGGTGCCGCTGTCCGAGCCGAACCGCGACATCACCCTGATGCCGGCGGGTGCGGCGCGCGTTGCGCTGCGCCAGCTCGCGCCAAAACCCTATTCGATCGATCGCGTTGAAACCCTTGTCACCATCGACCGTTTCCTGAAGGCCACCGGCGACTGCGAGATCGCCTGGCTGTCGGATGGCGTCGATACCGGCCGTGGCGAGGAATTCGTGCAAGGCCTTGGCCAGACCATCGGAGATCGCAGCTTGACGGTGTTCGAAGGCGGCACGTCCTCCCCGCTGGCGCTCGTCGCCGCCGAGAACGCCGCCGCCAGGATGACTGTGAAGGTGCTGCGCACCGACAGCGGCATCGCCCTCGGCACCGTGCGCGCGCTGGACCAGAAGGCTTCGCCGATCGGCGAAGCGCGTTATTCGTTCGGCCCGCAGGACAAGGAGACCGAAGCCTCGTTCGACCTGCCGGTCGAGCTGCGCAACGACATCACGCGGCTCGATATCACCGGGGAGCGTTCGGCCGGCGCGGTGCAACTGCTCGACAAGCGCTGGCGTCGCCGCGCCATCGGCATCGTCACCGGCACGAGCAGCGAGACCGCGCAGCCGCTGCTGGCGCCGACCTTCTATCTCACCCGTGCGCTGGCGCCGTTCGCCGATGTGCGGCTCGCCGATCGCGGCTCGCCACAGCAGGGCATCACGCAATTCCTTGACCAGAAGCTGCCGATGATCATCCTCGCCGATGTCGGCACCGTCGCCCCCGAACTGCGCGAGCGCCTCAACGCCTGGATCGACCAGGGCGGAGTGCTGGTGCGCTTCGCAGGTCCCCGGCTGGCGCAGGCCGAAGACGATCTCGTTCCGGTCAAGCTGCGCAAGGGCGGCCGCACGCTCGGCGGCAGTCTGACCTGGGAGAAGCCGCAGCATCTCGCCGCCTTCGCGGCCGATGGTCCGTTTGCCGGCGTCGTGGTCCCCAAGGACATCACCGTGAGCCGGCAGGTGCTGGCCGAGCCCGACGCGGTGCTCGCCACCAAGAGCTGGGCCTCGCTGGAAGACGGCACGCCGCTGGTCACCGGCGAACATCGCGGCAAGGGCCTGGTCAGCCTGTTCCACGTCAGTGCCGACATGCGCTGGTCTGATCTGCCGATGTCGGGCACCTTCGTCGAAATGCTGCGGCGGGTTGTCGACATGTCCGGCTACACGGCCAAGCCCGGGCCCGGGGTTGCAGGCGAGGCGACCGCCGAGACGGTGGCGCCGCTGCACATCCTCGACGGCTTCGGCGCGTTCGGGCCGCCACCGGCCACCGCAAAGCCGCTGCCGGCGGATTATCGCGACCGCGCCACGCCCGATCATCCGCCCGGCTTCTATGGTCCGGCAGAAGGACCGCTCGCAGTGAACACGCTCGCCGCTTCGGACCGCATCGCCGCACTGAACACCGCAAGCCTGCGCGCCCGGCACGCGACCTACACCAATGCCGAGCCGCGCGACCTACGCGGCTGGCTGCTGTCGACGGCGCTCGCGCTGTTCCTGATCGATGCCATCATCGTCGCGGTGCTCGGCGGCGGGATTGCGGCCCTGCTGCGCCGACGCGCTGCGCCCGCAATGATCGTGTTCGGGCTGGCGATTGCAGGCCTGGTGTCGCTCTCGCCCACGCCGTCGCGCGCCGATGGCGCCTCCGACGAATTCGCAATGAAGGCGGTGTCGCAGACCCGCCTCGCCTATGTCGTCACCGGCAACGCCGATGTCGATTCCATCGTCAAGGCCGGTATGTCCGGGCTGACGCAGTTCCTGGCGCAGCGCACCGCGCTGGAGGCCGGCGATCCCGTCGGCGT
Source organism: Bradyrhizobium sp. 139 (assembly GCF_023074175.1). GTDB lineage: Bacteria > Pseudomonadota > Alphaproteobacteria > Rhizobiales > Xanthobacteraceae > Bradyrhizobium. The sequence continues at coordinate 6,368 of NZ_JADPKS010000011.1, read as the reverse complement.
CGATCCCGGGCGCGACGAGCTCGCCTTCTTCCCGCTGATCTACTGGCCGATCGTGCCGGGCGCGCCCAAGCCGCCACAGGACGCCATCAACAAGATCGACGCCTACATGAAGCAGGGCGGGACCGTGCTGTTCGACACGCGCGACGCGATCGAAGCGCCGCCCGGCGACAACGGCGCCGCACAGACCGCGGGCATGCAGACGCTGCGCCAGATCCTGTCTTCGCTCGACGTCCCCGAACTCGAACCGGTGCCGCGCGAGCACGTGCTGACCAAGACCTTTTATCTGCTGCGCGACTTCCCCGGCCGGTTCAGCACCGGCCAGACCTGGGTCGAGACCTTGCCGCGCGACGACGACGACGACAGCGCGCAGCGGCCTGCCCGCGGCGGCGACGGCGTCTCGCCGATCATCATCACCTCGAACGATCTTGCCGGCGCCTGGGCTCAGCGGCTCGACGGTCAGTTCATGCTGCCTATGGCCGGCGGCGACGCCCGCCAGCGGGAATTCGCCTACCGCGCCGGCGCCAACATCGTGATGTACACGCTGACCGGCAACTACAAGGCCGATCAGGTGCACGCACCGGCCCTGATCGAACGGCTGGGACAATAGGATCGACATGAATTACGGCGTCGCGTTCACACCGCTTGTTCCCGCGATCGTCCTGTGGCTCGCGCTCGCCGCGATCGTCATCGTTGCGCTCGTGCTGCTGCTTGCGCGCGCGCGCGGCGCCGCCGTGCGCGTGGCCGCGCTGGCGCTGTTCCTGCTGGCGCTCGCCAATCCCTCCTTCACCCGCGAGGACCGCGATCCGCTCACCTCGGTCGCCGCCGTCGTCGTCGACAAGAGCCCTAGCCAGAACTTCGGCAACCGCAATCGCGAGGCCGCGCAAGCGCAGGAAGCGCTGGTCGACAGCCTGAAGAAGATCAAGGGCCTCGAGGTCCGCGTCGTCGACGCCGGACAGGCCGACGGCGAAACCGACGGCACGAAACTGTTCGGCGCCCTCGCCTCGGCATTGTCGGACGTGCCGGTCGACCGCGTCGCCGGCGCGTTCCTGATCACCGACGGCCGGGTCCACGACATCCCGGCCAACACTGCCGGCCTCGGCTTCCAGGCGCCGGTGCAGGCGCTGATCACCGGGCAGAAGGACGAGCGCGACCGCCGCATTGCGATCACGGCCGCGCCGCGCTTCGGCATCGTCGGACAGACCCAGACCATCACCTATCGCCTCGACGACCAGGGCGTCTCCGGCGAGCGCGCCAAGGTCACGATCCGCAGGGACGGCGAGGTCCTCAACGAGCGCACGCTCGGAAGCGGCCAGAGCGCAAGCGTCGACGTCGACATCAAGCATGCCGGCCCGAACATCGTCGAGATCGAAGCCTCGCCGCTCGAGAAAGAGCTGACGCCCGTGAACAATCGCGCGGTCGTCGCCATCGACGGCGTGCGCGACAAGCTGCGCGTGCTGCTGGTCTCGGGCGAGCCGCATTCCGGCGAGCGCACCTGGCGCAACCTGCTGAAGTCCGACGCCAGCGTCGACCTGGTGCACTTCACCATTCTGCGTCCGCCGGAGAAGCAGGACGGCACGCCGATCAACGAGCTGTCGCTGATCGCGTTTCCGACCCGCGAGCTGTTCCAGCAAAAGATCAACGAATTCCAGCTGATCATCTTCGACCGCTACGCCCGCCAGGGCGTGCTGCCGATCGCCTATTTCGACAACATCGCGCGCTATGTCCGCGCGGGCGGCGCGGTGCTGGTCTCGGCCGGCCCCGACTATGCCTCCAACACCAGCATCTGGCGCACGCCGCTGGATTCGGTGCTGCCGGCCGAGCCGGTCGGCGTGACCGAGAAGCCGTTCTATGCGCATCTGTCGGAGATCGGCAAACGCCATCCGGTCACGCGCGGCCTCGAAGGCTCCGCCAGCGAGCCGCCGCGCTGGAGCCGGTTCTTCCGCACCGTCGATACCCGCAATGCGGTCAACCCGCCGGTCATGACGGGCGTCGACGGCAAGCCGCTGCTGTTCCTGTCCCGCTTCGGCGAGGGCCGCGTTGCGCTCTTGCTCTCCGACCACATCTGGCTGTGGGCGCGCGGCTATGAGGGCGGCGGCCCGCATCTCGATCTCTTGCGGCGGATGTCACACTGGCTGATGAAGCAGCCGGATCTGGACGAGGAAGCGCTGCGCCTCCAGGTGCAGGGCAAGAATCTCGTGGTGGTGCGCCAGACCATGTCGGACAGCGTCCAGCCCGTGAGCGTGACCTCGCCGTCGGGTGTGTCGCGCGATCTGACGCTGAGCCCCGGCGATCCCGGCGAATGGCGCGCCAGCCTGCCGGCCAGCGAGCTCGGCCTGTGGCAGGCGACCGACGGCACACTGAAGGCGCTGATCAATGTCGGCCCGACCAATCCGAAGGAATTTTCGGAAGTCACCTCCACCATAGACACCTTGAAGCCGCTGACGCAGGCGACCGGCGGCAACGCCGTGCGGGTGGTCGACGGCGCCAGCGTCGAGCTGCCGCGCATCGTGCCGGTGCGCTCGGCGAGCGTCTTCGCCGGCGATGGCTGGATGGGCGTGCGGATGCGCGACGCCAGCGTCGTCAAGGGCGTCGGCGTGCTGCCGATCTTCGCCGGCCTGATCGGTCTGCTGCTGCTGCTCGGCGCATTCGCCGCGACCTGGGTCCGCGAGGGACGCTAGTTGCAGGAACGGCACATCGCATGGCTGGCTCATATCGGGCCGGCCCGACAGCGGTTGACATTCGCTGACCGATCGGGCGATGTTACATTATAACATCGCGTTGGCCGGGGATCGGTACCTCGCGATATGGGGTGGCGTTTCCAGATGAAGTGGTTCCGGTCGAATATCAGGCACGGCGCCCGGCTCGCGCTTTTCGCGATGCTGGTGCAGTTTGCGCTGACGTTCGGCCACAGCCATTGGTTCGCTCAGGCCACCCCCCTCGCGCAAACCTCGCTCCAGCAGACGCACGGCAGCAAGAGCACCGCTTCGATCGACCGCGCCGCGGTCCAGAAGCAGTCGCCCGCAGGGTCCGACCGGGAGCAGCCGGGCGACGATAATTGCGCGATCTGCACCGTCGTCGCGATGGCCGGCACCGTCATGTTCGCGGCGCCGCCTCTGTTGCTGCTGCCGCAGGCGATCGAGCTGCTCTACCGCACCACCGACGCCGAATTCATCCATCTGAAATCGGCCGGCGCGGCGTTCCAGCCCCGCGCCCCTCCCGCGTCCTGACTTCCAACATTGCTTGATCACGCCCGGGCCTGCCGCATGTCGGCGAATGTCCGGGAGCCGTTGAAGTCGAATTCCGTCGCGCTGCGACGGCAGGCCGCCTCCGATCAGCACCAAATCTTTCGGACGGCGCCTGACTGGAATCAGGACCATGTCATTTGAATTGCGGCGCATGCAGCGCCTTGGCGGAGCAGGCCTGCTCCTGCTCGGCGCCGCCGCCACATCGGCGCTGGCTCAGGACAAGCCGGCGACCACCGAGCTTCCGTCGGTCACGGTCACCGCTCCCAGCCCCATCGTGCGCAGAGCGGTGGTGCCATCACGCAACCCGGTCCGCGCCACGCGAACGGCGCGGGCCCGCAGCCACGAGCGCTCGGCTGAAGCCACGCCGGCAGCTCCGGCGCCCGCTGCGCCCCAGCAAGGCGTGCTGCCGATCGTGACCAACCAGTTCGCGACGGTCACGGTGGTGCCGAACGAGGAGATCCGCCGTGAAGGCGGCGGGCAGCTCGGCGACCTCCTGTTCTCCAAGCCCGGCATCACCGGCTCGAGCTTTGCGCCCGGCGCCTCCAGCCGGCCGATCATCCGGGGTCTCGACGTCAATCGCGTCGGCATCGTCGAGAACGGTACCAATTCGGGGGGCGCTTCCGATCTCGGCGAGGATCATTTCGTCCCGATCGATCCGCTCGCGACCAACCAGATCGAGGTGGTGCGCGGGCCGGCGGCCTTGCGCTACGGCTCGACCTCGATCGGCGGTGTCGTCAGCGCCACCAACAACCGGATTCCGGACGCGCTGCCGAGCTGTGCTCCGTCGTTCCAGACTTACGGCATGCCGACCAAGGCCCCGCTTGCGACCGCCGCTACATCGCCTTGCGTTACCGCCGAAACACGCACCGCGTTCAGCTCGGTCGACCGCGGCATCGAAAGCGGCGTGCTGCTCGATACCGGCGGCGGCAATTTTGCGTTCCATGCCGACGTCTATGGACGCAGCACCACCGATTACGGCATCCCGAGCTATCCCTATCTCACTGACCAGACGCGATCCGTCGCCAACGGACGCCAGCCGAACTCGGCGACGCGCTCGGACGGCGCCTCGATCGGCGGCTCCTACTTCTTCCAGGGCGGCTATATCGGTGCGGCGATCACGCAGAACGACGCGCTCTACCACATCCCCGGCATCGACGGCGCCGACCACAACACGCGGATCGACGGCCACCAGACCAAGATCAACGTCAAGGGCGAGTACCATCCCGACGCTGCGGCGATCGACGCCGTCCGGTTCTGGGCCGGCGCGACCGACTACCGGCACAACGAGATCGGACTTGCCGACACCGCCGATCCGAACAGCGATGGCATTCGGCAGACCTTCACCAATAAGGAGCAGGAGATCCGCACCGAGGTGCAGCTGATGCCGTTCAATGCGCGCTTCGCCGAAGTGACGACGGCATTTGGCTTGCAGGTCGGGCATCAGGAGTTGACCGCGCCGAGCCCCGACAATCCCGGCACGCTGTTCAACGGCCTGTGGGACCCCAATAACAACACGCGCGTCGCAGGCTACGCCTTCAATGAGTTCAAGTTCACGGACGCGACGCGGGCGCAGATCGCCGGCCGCATCGAGCATGTCGAGCTGCACGGCACGACGCCGGACTTCCCGGCGGATTACCTGCCGGACGGCACGCCGCAGGCTGGCATTGCGCGCAATCCGTCCTTCACGCCGAAGAGCGGCAGCATCGGCCTGTTGCAGGACCTGCCAGGCGGCATGGTCGGCAGCATCACCGCGCAATATGTCGAACGCGCGCCGAAGGCGGCCGAGCTGTTCTCGCGCGGCGGCCATGATGCGACCGCGACGTTCGACATCGGCAACCCGAACCTCACCATCGAGACCGCGAAGTCGGTCGAGCTCGGCGTGCGCAAGGCGGCAGGGCCGTTCCGCTTCGAGGCCACCGTCTACTACACGCACTTCGACAACTTCATCTATCGCCGCCTCACCGGCGTGACGTGCGACGACGACTTTGCGTCCTGCGGCACGCCGGGCGCCGAGCTGAACCAGGCCGTCTACTCGCAGCGCAATGCGAATTTCCGCGGCGGCGAGTTCCAGTCGCAGCTCGATGTCGGTGCATTCCAGGGCGGCATCTGGGGTATCGAGAACCAGTTCGACGTGGTCCGCGCCACCTTCACCGACGGCACCAACGTGCCGCGCATTCCGCCGCTGAGACTGGGCGGCGGCGTGTTCTGGCGCGACGACAACTGGCTGATGCGCGTCAATTTGTTGCACGCCTTCGCGCAGAACAACGTCGCTGTGATCGCGGAAACGCCGACATCAGGCTACAACCTGTTGAAGGCCGAGGTCAGCTACAAGACCAGGCTCGACCGCAACTGGTTCGGTGCGCGCGAGATGATGGCCGGCATCGTCGGCAACAATCTCCTCAACGAAAACATCCGCAACTCGGTGTCCTACACCAAGGACGAGGTCCTGATGCCCGGCATCGGCGTCAGGGCGTTTGCGAATTTCAAGTTCTAGCCGAGGCGCCGGACGATCAAGCCCGGTTTCGACCCGCAGCCGGAGGTGCGCCTGCACCCCCGGTTGGGGCATTCGGCAAACATGCGAAAGACACTCAGGCCGCGCGTGCCAGCTCGGACGGATTTTCGCGCCGGCGCTCCAGCAGGGCGATCGAGGCGCGCAGATTGTCCAGGCGAGTCCGCAGCGTCCGAGCCAGCATCGGGTAGGTCGCGCTGCCGGTATCGGCATTTCCGGCCTTGCGTTCCTCCTCCTGGATGTCAGCCTCGAGCATCCGACTGCGCCAGTGCAGGTCGGAAATGAGAGCATGGAGGTGCAGGGACGCAGTCGCATCGAAACGGGACGTGGATTGCATGGTATCGCCTCAATCTGAAACAGCCCCGCTTGCGGGGCGGTGCTTTGCCCACATTGCAGCAAGACGGGTGCCAGGATGGAGCCGGTTCCCTTCGCGCGCTGGCGATCATCACGCAATAAGGGAGTATGAGGCGCAGCCGCAGCACTTCCAATTCACGGCGTCGTAGCCCGGATTTCGCTTCGAGACTGGGCAAGATTCTTATAGCGAAGGAAGGTACGATTCGGCATGACGAATCGTACCTTCAAGACCGGTGTCAGCCGGGATCAGCCGAGCTTTC
>NZ_JADPKS010000028.1 GCF_023074175.1 Bradyrhizobium sp. 139 | reverse complement strand
GCTCTGGACCGGATAGAACCGTTACCGTCGTCACGTTTGCTCATTTGTTTGCAAATTAATGAGCAAAGCATCTCACGCTTGAGCACGATCCGGGAAGGCGGCCTTCACCGGGGGCTTACCCAAGATGCGCGCGCGCAGATGGTGGGCATGTCTAAGGAACAGGTGCTGGCCTGCATGGGACCGCCTGCAAATAAAGCGGCTGAAGGACAAACGGAAGTTTGGTCCTACAATTCGGGCGATGGCACGGTGGTCGCCAGCGGCTCGGCTTCGTACGGAAGCTTTTCCGGGGTTTCCTCGCGACGCTTCTGTCACGTCAACGTCGTGATGACCGGCGGTGCTGTCGCCGCGGTCAACTATCAAGGGCCAACGGGCGGTCTCATCACGGCCGGCGAGCAATGCGCCTATGCCGTCGACCCGTGCGTCAAACCTCGATAGAAGCCCTTCTTCTTTGCGCTCGCCCTCGCGTTGCGCCTCGTTAGCCTGAGTTGATTGGGGTGAAAATGAAGCGGCCAGATTCGATCATCGCGACTGTGAGCCTCGTGGCGATAGCCGTGTGGATCTTCGTGGCGTTACCAATCATGTACCTGCCAGTAGGTAAGCTAGACACCTTTCTTAGCCTTGGGATTACGGTAACAGTGCATTCAACTAGGCCAAGCACGGATTCAGCCAGTCTTTCGGGTTGAGTGCACTGTCACCGTAATTCTACCGTTGGTTCCCCCATATCTGAACGCGCCGCTCACAAACTGCAATCGGACGCGCAGACTCTGGAAGCTGCCGCCGATCAGGCCATCGCAGCCTGCGGCGGTGACGCACGCGAAGCTGTGAAGGTGCTGTTGATTGCGAACGAGTTTTTAGAGCGCGAGATGGAAGAGCGCGTGTCGCGCGGGTACATTCGCGGCGTGAAGCACGGCAGGTTCAATACGTATTCGGGTTGACGCTGCTCGTTTTCATAGAGGGTCAGAACGTTTGCGTAGAGTATCTCCAAACCGGAGGATGTCGGAATTGGAATAGAGATACGACTTGCCATTGAGTTGCACGGTAAAAATGCCCTTGCCTTCCACGGCCAACTCGTACCCGCGCTCTTGCTTTCACGCAGCACTTGGATTGATTCCTCCGTACAGGGTTCACCATTTGCCGTATATCGAAAGTCCCTTTTCCAAATTTCCGCCCGTTCCGCTTTGGCTTGCTCTACAAGCCTATCAACTATTCCTTGCAGATAACGTCGATCTTCCTGCAAAGCAAAGAAGGCTTCCGCAAGCTTCGTTTCCCATTTGGAACCGTGAGGGCGGAGCGTTTGCACAGCTGTTCTTATCTCGCCGTCGAATTCCGAGAGCGCCGTCCATTTCGTGCTCAAAGTCGGCTCTAAAGACTTGACCTCAGGTGTCTTCAGAAAGGGCGCATTACCGCTCTCGTCACGTCTGGCCATTTTCGAAGCCGCCCACTTGCCGAGGAGGTAGATACCGACCAGAACCGCAAGCACCTGCACGATTCCGAGAACGGACAGCAAATTTAGAGCGCCTGTGTTGTGCGAATAGCTAGTCGCAATCAAAACGTTCAGGAAGATAGCCCCGCCGAAACCAATACCCGCTAACCAATAGAATAACTGCTTCATGGTGCGTCCAATGTCATGTTTGAAGCTGGGTACGCAGGGCGCATGATGAAACAGACTAAACTTTAGGTGCAAGATAAATCGTGGCTGGAGCCTAGTTAGCAAACCTTTCCAGTCTGCCAGCGGATCGCACGATATGGTCGTTCGGCTTACAGCCCCGGAGGCCCGAGTCTAGCGCTTCTTCCTCCCGGCTGCCTTGAGCGCTTCGACCCTGAATTTCAGCGCTGCCAGTGCGGCGGGCCTCCTCACCTCTTCAGGCCAGTTCTCCGTGGGCTCCCCTCGGACCGCGCGAGGCGGTGCTTGCAGCCGACACTTCTCCCACATCGCATTCAGATCGCGCCAAGTCACAAAATACGCCCGCCCGATCTTACAGATCACGAGGTTTCCGCGACACGCCTCCGCCTTCAATGTCGCGGGCGTAATAGCATCTTGAAAAACTACCGTGCACGCTTCTTTGAGTGTCATGGGCATATCCTCCCCGGTCGCCCCCATCCGGGCTAACCGGGAGTGATCATCGTTTGGCAAGTTCACTATCGCCACAACAATACCCCTGCGCTCTCAGTCAACCACTCGAACACACCTCAAACTGTTCGACTGCGAGATCCTCCGCCAACGAGCCCGCCACCATCGGCACGAAAGTCCCGTCCGCCCTTCTATACATCCGGCCTTGCCGTTCGAACTCTTCGCAAGGCTCGATTGCAGTGGTGGTAGTGCCTTGTAGCGATTAGCTGCATTCCCTCAGTAACGGTGACAGTGCACTAAACTAGGCCTGGAATTGACGACCGTCCCCAATTCCAACTCGGGGCAAGAGAGCCTTCAGCGTGAACCCGCGGGCCAAGTCAGCGCGAACACAGTCCCGAGTGATTTACTCGTCGTGCCCTCAGCTCTCCGGAGCTGAAATTGTAGCCGGCACACTCAGCGGCGCTCCTCCAACCGAAACAGGCCCTACGGATTTCGACTGCCGAGCCATCCGCTTGCGCATCGCTGCGGACAGTCCGTAGCGAGCATGCGCTCTTCGAATGGAGGACGTGACGTCCGACATCATTGCATTTTGCAGCGAGTCGACCTTCGCGATGAGCGTGGATAGCTGCGAAGATATCTTCCTCACATCGCCCCGTTCGTCCGTGATGCTCTGTCGCAGTGAAAGCAGCACCATTGAATCCTGCTGCAGCAGAGCTGCATTTTGCTGCACTGAGTAGTTGCTCTCCTGCAGCGAGGCGGCATGTTGCTGCTGGGCCGACTGAATATCCTTCAAGGCAGCGACAATCGGATCCGGTTTTGGCGCGGAAGCCTCTTGCCGCGGAAGCAGTTCAGCCAGACTGCCAACATTCAGCGACGGAAAACCGGACGGCAATGTGTAGATGGCCGCCGAACCATTGATCGCCAAGGCACACACCGACAGCGCCATGACCGATTTCCGGCTGGCCCGCTTGATCGGTACTGGAGCGTCTGGGGTTATGGGTTCGGGTGCTGCAGCTGCGAGCGCGAGTGCTGCGGGGTCGAATTGGTCGACGAGGCCTTGCGTTTCGGATGTCGTGGTCATGTGCATTGACCTCAAATGAGCGAGCAAAAGGAAGCCGACGCCGGAACGTCCTCGCGACGGCTCCTCTACGCAGCACCCACCTACAACTGCCCAAAATTGTGGGCTTTTCGGCTTAATTTCACGTTAGCGGCTTGGCCGTCCGGCAGGCCCAGCCACCCCGGCCGAATACGGGGTCTGTGCGATGCAGATGACTCAAATGCCCGGGGAGTCACAATGACAGCGGCTCACTCCGGACCACCGAATACCCGGCCCCGCGGCGACGCCCTGTGAGCGCCAAAGCACTGGCAACGCCACTGACGGACGGCGTGTCCAGCCTCGCTTCAAGTGCCCATGCTCACGGAGGTGCAAACGCCCCTCCCCGAGGCCGGGAAGCAGATTTTGTCGGCGGCTTTTGTCCGCGGCGGATTTTCCGAAGATGGCAGAATGCCACTGTTTTGCCCGACGCGTCAAACGGCTTTTCCGCCGGATGCAAGAAGGCATTGTGCCGGCAGGACTTAGCTACTGTGCATGGGGTTGTTTTCGCGCTTTTAGCCGGCGCCCGATCGTGCACCGGGCATAAGACGCCTCTTCGGTGTGATCGCGGCAACAAGGCCGGGGCGGTGCGCCAGGACGTGCTGGTGCAAAAATGTTCCAGGCGCCCTGTCCAAAAAGCCGGGAGACAACCCGCCTGAAAAGTGTAGCATTCAACAAAACAGGAGGAGCGGCATGTTTGAAATCAGCGGTTTCGACACGGCGGGCGTCGTCAGCCTGAAGCGGCTGTCACTCGCCGCCGCCCTCAAGAAGGCCCGGGAACTTATCGAGGACGGCTGTCGGGACGTTCAGATCGTTGATCCGGCCGGCCGGGTCTACACCTCGTTTGAGGAGCAAGCCGCTTAGTCGCCACGCCTTCTTAGACGCCACGCCGTCGGCGCTTTTCAGAAAGCACCCGCCCATCCGATCGCGCTTCGCCCGCTCTGGCCGTGGCGGTGATCGACATGAAAACCGCAGCGCCTGGTGGGAGCGCTGCGGCGTTTTCGAAATATCAATCGGTCAAGCAATGAGGCCTTCATAGCAGCGGTCTCGACCATCGCGTGTGAACCGCTTCACACGGCGCGGTCGATCTTTCCACACCCCCGTGGCTACCCGCCCCGGCCGACGTTGGACGAGGCGTTATGAGCCAGCGCTGCGTTGCTTCATCGCTCCAGCCGGGGACCGCGAAGCGCGGGTGAGAATTCACGTCCGTACCAGAACGATCGACCGGAGGATGGCGTGCGGCGGCTGGACTGCGCGCACGCGCGTGATGCACCGTTGCGGCGTTTGCCGACGTGCACAGGACGATCAAGAGGCCCATGGCCAAAACAGAGCGCATCGTATCGGCTCCCATCGACTCCGCTCCGGCTTATGTAACACGCCAACCGTGCTCTGCTACGGCGCGGACCGATGCTCAACTGCCGCGCACCGTTGCCAATCAACCCGTTTGGGAGCACGCTCTCTCCAGGCGCTTAAGACGCCGCACAGGGAGAAACACATGAAGGGATCCGGCCTCGATGGCCGCCATCAGGACAAGGATGGCGCGATCAGCAAGAAGCACGGCAACACGCTGGTCGGTACGTTGCGCAAGATCTACGGAAAGGGGTTTGCGGCCGGTTATCCCGATACCACCCAACTCAGCGAAGTCTTGCATCAATTGAACGAGACATCGCTGAGCCAATTGCGCCGCGACCACGACACCGGGCATCTGGGACACAAGATCGACCACGCCCCGAAGTGACGGACTTCACTGGCCCAATTTGAGGTCGTCGAACCAAATCCACCAGCCCTGGGCGACGCGGCGCGAACAGGCTGCGCTGTCGGTCGTCTCACCGAACTTGCCGTTTGAGCTCTCGCAGCCCGAGGGCTAGACTGAGCTTTTTCCGGAGGCTCATTTGAAACAGCTCATTATCATCGCCGCCATTGCGCTCGCCGTGACAACTCCCGCCCGCTCACAGGCGCTGGTCGACCCCGACAAGGTCGCCCCCGAATATCGGGAGGCTGCCGAGAAGCGCCGGGCCGAGCAGGTGCGGCAGCGCGAATGCGCGCTGAAGGCGGATCTCGACAAGGTGCTGCCCAGGGATCGTACCGCCTATCTCAACCATTGCCTCGACGCGCTGGCTGCCAAGCAATAGCGGCTGATCGGACGATTTTGATGAACTGTGCCCGCGGCCTATCGCGAGGGCCGATAGCGCTTGGCCGCTCGTCCCCCGATATCGCATGCGGCAAGACACCCGGCCAATTCACAGCCAGCCTTCAGCCTTTCTTCAGATATACGGGCTCACCTTGTCGATCCATTTCCATCAGTCATTGTTGTCCGCGCATGAGTTCGGTCCAGGTTCAGTGCACGCGGTGCAAGAACGTGTTTCGCGATCACGCCGGGCGATTGCAGGACGGCTATTCCAGGCAATGTCCGGGCTGCGAAGTCGTGCTGTTCTTCGCCGAGGACTCCCAACACCCCTTCATCAAGCGCGCGATGCGCAATGCGCGCAAGGTCCGCAAGGAGCTGCGCGAGGCCGAGGTGGCGAGGCTCCTCGTGCCGGATTCCCCCGCTGCGCCGTCTCGGTCATCCCAGGGCCGCAGGCAAGCGCCGGGCAGATCGGAGTAGCGCTCGCCTTCGTGGGTTCCGCCTCGACGAGACCAGGGCCATCGTGCGACCTGTTCGCACGACGATCTGTCGATAGCGGCTTGTCGGCTCTCGGGTGTCGAGCTCTCAGTACCTGCGATAATAGCCGCCGGTGTTGTTCTGGAATTGCTGAGGCACCGTGCCGTTCGGGTAGCAAAGGCCGTCGCGGATATCGAGGTCCGCTCCGTCCCCGCACGGCACTGGACGCCTGCGGCTCCCATAGTACGGCCGCGGCCGCTGCTGATAGTATCCCTGCATTGCGGCCTGGTCTTCGGGAGGCAGATAGCCGTTCGGATAGCACATGCCGTCGCGGGCGCTGAGGTCCCAATGGTTGCCGCACGGCGGCGGATGCACGGGCACGCGATACTGCACCTCGAACGCGCGTTCGGGAGTTGCGATCTGCGGCGCTGCGCCCGCATGAAGAGCGAAGATCGTGGCGATCAACATTGAGTTTCCTCCAGACAGCAGAACGATGGCCGGGTCGCACTGAATGCCACATGAACGGCGGGGCAGCCAGCGGCGGCGACCGCCGCGTTGAGGGCAAACAGGCGATTTGTCGTACCCACACCGCGAAGACGCGGCCGGCCTCTCCTCACCGGCGCCGCGGCTTCCTCGGAAACAGGTGATCGCGGATGTAGCGCGAGGTCGGCGTCAGGCGGATGCCGCGCGGCTTCTGCCAGGCGGCGCGGTCGATCTCCTTCTTGTCGCCGATCGCGAGCCTGCCCTTGGCCCCCTTGGCGATGAAGATCGCGTCACTCATCTTGCGACCGGAGCGCTTGTTCCTGGCCTTCACTTCCTTCCAGAGGCTGATCCTGCCGAGCTTCAGCTTGGGCAGTTCCTCCTTGATCTCCCGCCGCAGGCAATCCTTCTCGGACTCGCGCGAATGCTTGCGGCCGCCCGGGAACATCCACAGGCCGTCCGACCGGCGTCTGACCAACAATACCTTGCCTCGCTTTGCGGCGACCAGCTTGGAAGACTTTGCCATTGCTGCCGTAGATCAAAAACAGAATCGGCCCATCGTAACTTGTCGAGTTGAATAGACAAGTTCGCGGGCGCTTGATCACAGCCCGTGCGAGAAGCTCAGCCTTTGCTCGCCGCCGCCCGGTCCTCGGTCCTGATCCAGGCCATCATCATCTCCCAGGCCACCGAGAGGATGATCGGCCCGATGAACAGGCCGACGATGCCGTGGGCGAGCGTGCCGCCGATCACGCCGACGAAGATCACGATGGTGGGCGTGGTGAGGCCGCGCCCCATCACCAGCGGCTTCAACATGGTGTCGATGAAGCCGACGAGGACGAGAAAGACGGTGAGCAGCAGCGCCGTGGAGACGTCCTTGGCGGTCCAGATCCAGATGATCACCGGCAACAGCACGAGGAAGGCGCCGATCTGAACGATCGAGAGCAGCAGTACGATGAAGGCGAGCAGGCCGGCGCTCGGCACGGCGGCGAGCTTGAAGCCGATGCCGGCAAGCAGCGCCTGCACGATCGCGACGCCGATCACGCCTTGCGCCACGGCGCGGATGGTCGCGCCCGCAAGCCCCAGGAAATGCTCGCTCTGCTCGGGCACGATGCGGAACAGGAAGCCGCGGCCGGCCTCGACCAGCCTCGGCCCGTGCGGAAACAGGAAACCGGCCACGAACACCGAGACCAGAAACTGGAGCGTTCCCAGGCTGGCATCGCCCGCGAGCGACAGCAGCGGTCCCGCCAGTGGCTGAAGATAGGGCGCCACCTCGCGCAGCACCGCTCGGATGTTGTTGTAGGCCTGCTCCCAGAGGTCAAACAGCCATAGGCCGACGACCGGCCACGATTTGAGCTGCTCCGGCGCCGACTGCAGCGCGAGATCGCCGGTCCCGAGCTGGTGCGCCAGCTCCCGCACGCCGTCCACCGCGCTCAGTCCGAGCCAGGTTGCCGGACCGAGGACAATGCCGAGCGTGATCAGGGTGAGGATGGCGGCTGCGGTCTTGGGCCGGCCGCCGAGGATCTTGGCGACCCAGCTGAAGGCCGGATAGAACGCCACCGCGAGCACGCCGCTCCAGGCCAGGATCGGCACGAACGGGCGGATGATCAGGAAGGTCCAGATGATCAGCAGGCCGAGCAGGCCGACCCGGATCAGGAGCTGGATGATGTCCTCTCCAGTCAGGAGTTGACGGAGACTTTTCACGGGCACGGCTTTCCTTGCGGCATTGACGCGGGTTCCGGCACTTGCGCGGTCCAGCGTTATTGCCAGCCGCGCATCCGGCGTCAAGACGACGGGGGACCGGGGGCTGAACAGCGCCCTGGAAGTGGTCGTTCACGCCCACCGGCGGCGCAATTCGGACTGGCCGGCGCTCATCACGCTCCCAAGTTGGAGGCTCATAGCCGGCCGGATTTGCCTAACGGCCATTAACGGGATTTCAGCCTACCGATTTACGCCGCTGCAAAGCATCGCATCTAAGCTTGACCTCGACGTCGCAAAAACACTTTCGGTGCAATGGCCAACAGCATCTGGACAATCGAAGAATTCACCTGCCCCGGCTGCGGTGTGAGCTACAGTGCGACCCGCGAAGAGCACACCGAGCCGTACGCCGGCCGCTTCAAATGCAGCATCTGCAGCGGCGTGGTGCATGAATGGTCCGGCAAGCATCATTTCTTCGGCTGGGAAGCTGTGAAGACGAAGCCGCCCGTGTTCGGGAGGCGATGGGCGGGGGTAGGCTGAGCCATCGCCCTTGATGCATACTGTTTGTTCAGCGCGCGTCGGCTCCTCAATGCCGGTCCCAGTTCGCAATGATGAGTCCGTTGGACCGGTGGCGCACCTCTCCAGCATTCCCGCTGGCGAACGCCAGGACCATTTACCGCGGTCAGTATTATGTGGAAGAACCGTCGCTTCTGCTATGCCGTGACACGGGTTAAACTCTCCTGCCCGCCGCAACTGAAACCGACACGCAATGACTGCTCCTTTCGTTCCTCAGATCGCCCTCTACCGCAACTGGCTCGCCAAGCAGCGCGGCCTTTCCTTCGCGAGCTACGAAGAGATGCGGCAGTGGTCGGTGCGCGATCTCGACGGCTTCTGGCGCAGCATCTGGGACTATTACGATCTGCAATCGCCGACGCCGTTCGCGGCCGTGATCACGGAGCGCAAGATGCCCGGCGCGGTGTGGTTTCCCGGCGCGCAGGTCAATTATGCCCGGCAGGTATTTCGGCATGTCGAGGCCGCCGACGCCGCGGACCTGCCTGCGATCGTCAGCGGCGGTGAGGACGGCAGGCTGAAGGAGACGAGCTGGCCGGAGCTGCGGCGCAAAACGGCTGCGCTCGCGCTGCATCTGAAGGACCGGGGTATCAAGCCCGGCGACCGCGTCGCGGCCTATTTGCCCAACATCCCCGAGACCATCGTCGGTTTTCTCGCGAGCGCCAGCATTGGCGCGGTCTGGAGCGTCTGCGCGCCCGACATGGCGGCGCCCGCCGTGATCGACCGCTTCAAGCAGATCGAGCCAACGGTGCTGATCGCCTGCGACACCGTCACCTATGCCGGCCGGCGGCATGATCGGCGCGACGTCGTTGCCGAGCTCCGGCGATCGCTCCCGACAGTCGAGCACGTCATCCTGCACAGCGAGGCCGATGCGCCTGTCGCACCGGACGCCCTGCTCTCCGACATTCTCGCAAGGACAAGCGCCGCGATCGACGCGTTCGAGCCGATGTGGCTGCCATTTGATCATCCGCTCTGGATCGTCTATTCCAGCGGCACCACGGGTTTGCCGAAACCGATCGTGCACGGCCATGGCGGCATCGTCATCGTGGTGCTGGCCCTGCTCGGCCTGCACAACGACATCGGCTGCTCCTATCACCAAAACTCGTTCGGCGAGCGTTATCACTGGTACAGCTCGACCGGCTGGATCATGTGGAATTCGCAAGTCGGTGGCCTGCTCGGCGGCACCACCTGCTGCATCTTCGACGGCAGCCCCGGCGGCGCCAAGGACAAGCCGGACTGGACCACGCTGTGGCGCTTCGTGGCGCAGTCGGAAGCGACCTTCTTCGGCGCGGGCGCGGCGTTCTTCGCCAACTGCGCCAAGACCGAGGTCGATCTCGCCGCCGCCGGCGACCTGTCGCAGCTGCGCTGCCTCGGCTCGACCGGCTCGCCGCTCAGCGCCGACACGCAAGCCTGGTTCAACGCACGTTTCGCAGCGCTGTCGAAGACGAACGGCAGCAAGGCGCAGGCCGACATCTGGTGGGCGAACATTTCCGGCGGCACAGATTTCGCCGGCGCCTTCATCGGCGGCAACCGCGAATTGCCACAGACGCCGGGCGCGATGCAATGCCGTCTGCTCGGCGCGGCCGTCGAAGCCTTCAGCGACCAGGGCCGCGCCGTCATCGACGAGGTCGGCGAGCTCGTCTGCACCGAGCCGATGCCGTCGATGCCGCTCTATTTCTGGAACGACAAGGGCGATGCGCGCTATCGCTCCAGCTATTTCGAGACTTATCCGGACAATTTCGACGGCAGCGGCCGCGGGCCGGTGTGGCGGCACGGCGACTGGCTCAAGGTCAATCCGGACGGCTCCTGCATCATCTATGGCCGGAGCGACGCCACCATCAACCGCCACGGCCTCCGCATGGGCACGAGCGAACTCTATTCGGCAATCGAGACGCTGCCGGAAGTGCTCGACTCCCTCGTCGTCGACCTCGAATATCTCGGCCGCGACAGCTACATGCCGCTGTTCGTGGTGCTACGCGATGGCGTCGCGTTCGACGCTGCGATGCAGGCCAAGATCAACAAGGCGATCGAGACCGGCCTCTCCCGGCGATTCCTGCCGAACGAGATCTTTGCCGTCGCCGAGATCCCGCGCACGCTCTCGGGCAAGAAGCAGGAACTGCCGATCAAGAAGCTGCTGCTCGGCCAGCCCGTCGAGAAGGTCATCAACAAGGAGGCGATGGCCAATCCCGCCTGCCTCGACTGGTATCTCGCTTTCGCGCGCGACTATCTCGCCAGAACGACGGCGTGAGCGGGCGATCAACCGCCGCCGAAATTGGAGGGATCGAGATTCCTGTTCTCCGATGGCGGGATCGGCGGACGACCGGGAAACTTGTACCAGCCGGGCGGCACGGGCGCATCTTCCGCCGGACGGGCGACCACGTGATGCCGCGCGCGGGCGTGATGCGCCGGTGCTGCGGCAGCCGCCGCACTTGTTGACATCAACAGAACCAGAACCAGGACAGACCGCATCGCACGTGCTCCAGACGTCCAGCCAGGCCTCCCATGTGGTGCGGGAACCGCGGCGGGACGATGCATCCGCAACGTCACGATGTCTCACATCGGCGGCACCTCTGCTGACTGAAGGCGTCGCAGATCAACCCAATTGCGCCAATGGCGTTTGGACTCCGTTCACCGATCGCCGCTAGATCAGGATGGATCCTTTCGCGACAACAGCAGCACAATGGCCGACCTCAACGCCGTCCTCTCCAGGCTCAACGACCGCCTGCTCCGCCTCGATGGCGAGCTGTTCGTGCTGCGCTCGCTGGCGCGCGCGACGCTGACGGCGGGCGACGACCATGCAGCGCGTATGCGCAAGCTGGTCGAGGCCGCAAAGGTTGCGCTCGACGACGAGGCAAAACGTGAGCTCGACAAGCCGACGCGCAAATATGTCGATGCGGCAGCCGCGCTGGTGGAGGAGCTGCTGGTCGAGCCGACCCCGGCACGGCCGCTGTTCACCGTCATCGACGGTGGTCGGCGCGACTGAGCGCGTCAGATCGGACGCGTCGCACCGAGATCCGCGGACCCCGCCTTCAGCCGGCTAAGCCCCTCCTCGATGATCGCGATCTCCTCGTCGAGCTTGCCGATCGGCAGGCTCAAATCGTAGCCGGACCTGCTCTTCAGATCGACCGCGAGCCGCTGCCTGTGCATCATCAACTCGTCCAGGCCGCGGCGGTTCTTCAGCCGCACATAGGCGTCCACGATCTGCTCAATTGCGCTCGGCATGATATCGGTCCCGGCAAAAAGCCCGCGCGGCGCACCCACGCCGGCGGGACATTTTGGTGTCGCGGTACGCAATACAAGTCCGCGACGGATTCGTCGATACGACAAGCAGGTTGAGAACGTGTTACCGTTCGATGATGTCGTGACGGCCGGCATGACGCATTGTTGATAACCGCCGCAAACGCTCCGCGGGTGGTGACAGGATGTCCTGACGTGTTATCGGGGGATGACGCAGTTGCGAGACAGATCGGACACCCATGCGCATCACCCTCGTCGGCTCCCGCCATTTCGGCGTGACCACCCTGAACATGCTCCGGGAGCACGGCGTCTCGATCGTGCGGGTCGTCGTGGCCGATGCCGAGGATCGCCTAGCCGCAACCGCCAAGGCGGCCGGCATCGAGGTGGTGATCCAGGCCAATCCGAAGCTGGTGGTGGCCTCCGAAATCGCCCCCGATACCGACCTGATCATCACCGCCCACAGCCATGCCCGGATTGGCAAGGACGCCTTGGCGGCCGCGAAGCTCGGCGGGATCGGCTATCATCCCTCACTCCTGCCGCGTCACCGCGGCAAGGCCGCCGTGGAATGGACCATCAAGGAAGGCGATCCAATCGCCGGCGGCACGATCTATCATCTTGCCGACCGCATGGACGCCGGCGCCATCGCCGCCCAGGACTGGTGCTTCGTGAAGAGGGGCGAGACGGCCCGCGAACTCTGGGAGCGCGCGCTCGCGCCGCTCGGGCTCAAATTGCTGGCCGACGTGATCGACTACGCCAAGGTCCACAAGGCGCTGCCGTCCAAGATTCAGGACGAGCAGTTCGCGACCTCGGCGCCAAGCATTTCCTGAGTCCTTCTCCTGACGTTTACCCTTAACGTGAAGGGGCGTTGATTCTGCTTTAAAAATTGCAGCTGGAAACCCAAATAAACCATTGTTTCCACGGGAACAATTTTCGATTTGGCATTGCAACAAATTTCCGTCACATTTCGTCCGAATAAGGGTCAGTATATCAGACAGATTCAAGGACGAAATTCATGCGTTTTGGTCGCATTGCGGCGTTCTGTGCCGCTTCCGTTATCACCCTCGCCACTCCCGCTTTCGCCCAGACCCCCTATGACGGCAACTGGCAGGTCACCATCGTCACGAAGAGCGGTTCGTGCGAGCCGACTGCGAGCTCCATGCTGACGGTTGCCGACGGCAAGATCAGCGCTCCCGGCGCTAACGTTTCCGGCACCATCGGCCGTGAGGGTCTTGTGAAAGTTTCGATCAATGGTGCATATGCCAACGGTCAACTCAGCGGCAACGCCGGATCGGGGAAGTGGAATGGAGCATCTGCAGGCATACCGTGCAGCGGGCGGTGGGAAGCATCGCGCCAGTAAGCAATTCGGGATCAGAGTCCTAAGCCGGCGGCTGCTGATCGCGGCCGGCGTTTTGTTTGCGGCCGGGATCGCCAACTCTGAGAGCAAGGCCCAGTCCGGCCCGTTCGCTCCGCTGGCAGGGAGCTGGAGCGGCATAGGCACCGTCACGCTGGATGATGGCTCGACCGAGCGGATCCGCTGTCGGGCCAAATACGCCCCGATCGGACCGACGATGGAGATGTCGCTGACCTGCGCCAGCGACGCCTACAAGTTCAACCTCGGAGCCAACGTCAAGGCCGAAGGCAGCGCCATCGCCGGCAGCTGGTCCGAGGCCAGCCGCAACATCAGCGGCTCGCTTCAGGGCCGCGGCGCCGGAGGAAACTACGAGCTGGTCGCCTCCGCCGCGGGCTTCAACGCCAATATCTCGCTGAAGACGACCGGCAACAAGCAGAACGTCACGTTGCGCGCGGACAGTCAGTTTCGCGGCGCAAACATTTCGCTGTCGCGCTAAGCCGATACGAGCAAACGACAATCGACCCGGCGACCTCGCCGGGTCTTTTTTATGCGTTCGGCACGAACGCCGTCACCTCGATCTCGACCTTGGCCCGGTCGTCCACGAGACCGCCGATGTAGAGCAGCGTCGAGGGCGGAAAATTACGCCCGAGCGTCTCCTTCCAGGCCGCGCCGATGCCGGCGCCCGCCGCCTCATATTCGCTGCGGCTGGTCAGATACCAGGTCAGGCGGACGATGTGCTCGGGGCCGGCACCGGCCTCCGCCAAGAGCTTGATGATCCGCTTCAGCGCGGTCGCGACCTGCGCCGCCATGTCAGGCGCGTAATTGCCGGTCTCGTCGCCGCCGGTCTGCCCCGCCAGCACGACCCAGCGGCCCGGCTCTTCGACCACCACGCCGTGGGAAAAGCCGCGCGGTTTTTTCCATTCGGCCGGCTGCAAAATGCGCATGAGCGAAGTTCTCCCTTTTCTGTTGTTCGCTGAAGCCTTAGCACGCCGCCCTGCATCGCTGCATCCGCAGATTTGGCCGTTGCAAACGGCGGCTATGTCGCCGATACCGGCGCTCCCTCAGGATCCCAGCTTCCCGCTCGCCCCGATGAACACGATACCGTCCAAAACCATGGCCGCACTGTGGATGGCCGGCTGGCTGTCGCTGATGCTGGTCATGGCGGTTGCCGGGCGCGAGACCACGCGCGAGCTCAACGTTTTTCAGATTATGGAAGTGAGATCGCTGGTCGGCTTCGTCCTGCTCTCGCCGATCATCTACCGCGCCGGCGGCTTCAAGGTGCTCAGGACGTCGCGCCTGCCGCAGCACATCGGGCGCAACCTCGTGCACTATATCGCCCAGCTCGGCTGGTTCTTCGCGCTGACGCTGATCCCGATCGGCCAGGTGGTGGCGATCGAATTCACCATGCCGATCTGGACGGCGATCCTGGCGGCAAGCTTCCTGTCCGAACGCATGACGCCGTGGAAGATCGTCGCCATCGTGCTCGGCCTTGTCGGCGTGATCGTCATCGTCCGCCCCGCCACCGGCGAGATCAATCCGGGCCAGCTCATCGCGCTCGGCGCAGCTATGGGTTTTGGCGTGTCCATGGCGCTGGTCAAATCGCTGACCCGCACCGAGAGCGCGCTGTCGATCCTGTTCTGGATGATCGTGGTGCAATCGGTCGCGGGCTTCGTGCCGACGCTGTTCGTCTGGACCTGGCCGTCGGCCTATATCTGGGCCTGGATGGGCGTTATCGCCGTGTGCGGGACATTGTCGCATTACTGCCTCGCCAGCGCGATGCGCTATGCGGACGCAACGATCGTCGTTCCCATGGACTTCCTGCGGGTTCCCCTGACCGCAACAGCCGGCTGGCTGCTGTATTCCGAGCGGCTCGATGCCTGGACCGTGCTCGGTGCAGCGCTGATCCTATGCGGCAATCTCCTGAATTTGAAGCCGGCGTCAGCGGTTCCCGCCCGCGCGCAATGAACCTCGCGCCGCCTCGCGCGACAAAACCAGGTGGCCGTGTGATTTGGATCACGGTGGAGGGGCATTCCATCGTGCACATTCGGCCACACAGCGGCGGGTTGAATGCGACGTGCTGCCGTTTTGGTGGCGCGAAGTCGGGCACTTCGTGTAAGTTCGTTGCCAATTTGTTGCTGCCTGCAATTCGATTCTGGGGATTTCAGATGCGCTATCTCACCCTCCTGGCTTCGCTGATGTGCATGGCACTGTCGGTCAGTGCCGCGAAGGCCGACCGCCGTGTCGCTTTCGTCGTCGGCAACGGCTCCTACAAGAACGTCGCGCAATTGCCGAACCCGCCGATCGACGCCAAGGCGATGGCGGCGACCCTGCGCAATGTCGGCTTCGAGGTGATCGAAGGATCCAACCTCACCCGTGACCAGATGACGGAGAAGCTCCTGGACTTCGGCCGCAAGGCGCAAGGCTCCGACGTCGCAGTGTTCTATTACGCGGGCCACGGCATCGCCGTCAGCGGCAGCAACTATCTCCTGCCTGTCGACGCCGACATCAAGTCGGAGATGGACGTCAAGCTCGGCGCAGCCATCAATATCGACCTGACGCTCGAGCAGACCATGGGCGACGCCAAGGTCAAGCTCGTCTTCCTCGATGCTTGCCGCGACAATCCGTTCGCCGCCAAGATCAAGTCGAACTCGGCGACCCGCAGCGTCAACGTGCAGAGTGGTCTTGCCGAGATGAAGTCGGGCGAAGGCACGCTGATCGCGTTCGCGACCGGCCCGGGCCAGACCGCGCTCGACGGCCAGGAGGGCAATAACAGCCCGTTCACCCGTGCGCTGATCGACAACATCACCAAGCCTGGCATCGAGATCCAGCAGGCGATGACGTCGGTGCGCGCCCAGGTCAACGAGGAGACCCACAAGGGCCAGCTGCCCTGGGGCCACACCAACCTGATCGGCGCGGTCTATCTCAATCAGGCGCCGACGACCCAAATTGCCAACGCGGCGCCGACGGCCGGCATCGTGCCGGCGGCGACCAGCGGCAGTTCGGACGGTGTCGAGCTCGAATACTGGCGCTCGGTCAAGGAGTCCAACAAGCCGGAAGAGCTCAACGCCTATCTCTCGGCCTACCCGAACGGCCAGTTCAAGGCGCTCGCGCTGGCGCGGCTTGCCGCGATCAAGAGCGGCCCGTCGACCACGACCCGCAACCTCAACGCCGGTGTCGATCCCGCGACCTTCACCGATGACGCCAGTCAGCTCACCGAGGACCAGATCGGCCTCGACAAGGGCCAGCGCCGCGACGTGCAGCGTCGCCTCACCGGGCTTGGCTTCGATACCAAGGTCACCGGTGCGTTCAGTGAAGAGATCCGGACCGTGCTCAAGCGCTGGCAGGCGGCCCGCGGCTATCCGTCGACGGGCTACCTCAACAAGCTCCAGCACAAGGCCCTGCTCTCCGAGATCGTGGCCACCACGCCGACGGCGAGCGACGACAGTGCCAAGCCGGCCCGACGCGCCAGCGCCCCGGCCCCCGCCCAGAGCAGTGCACCGGCGCCCCACCGCAGTGGCGGCGGCGATCCCGGCGCGGCCTTCGTGGGCGGCGTCGTCGGCGGCATGATGGGCGGTATGTTCCGCCGCTGAGGCCCCGAGCGCAGTCACACAACGCAAAAGCCCGGCTCACGCCGGGCTTGTTTCATCTCATCCCTCATCCTGAAGAGCTTGCGCAGCAAGCGTCTTGAAGGATGAAGGCCGAGCGGCTTCAACGTGACCTTCATGGTTCTCCCGGCGATGCGAAAGCATCGTCCGGAGACGGCCGCTGCGCCTACTTCCCCACCGCCTTGCGCAGCGCGTCGTTGATACGGTCTTGCCAGCCGGGGCCGCCCGCCTGGAAATGCTCCAGCACGTCCTGGTCGATGCGCAGCGTGACCTGTTGCTTGATCCCGGGCGCCACGTTCTGCTTCGGCGGCACCACGGCGACCTTGGTGGTCACCTTCTTGAACGCCGCCTCGGCCTCCGTCCTCGCATTGCCAAGCGTGCGCGGCCGCCTCGGTTGATCCGCCATATCCTAGATTCCCTCAAACAGAGCCGTCGAAAGATACCGCTCGGAGAAGGACGGCACCACCGCCAGGATTGTTTTTCCCGCAGCTTCCGGCCGCTTGCCGATCTGAAGCGCCGCCGCGATCGCGGCGCCCGAGGAGATGCCGCCGGGAATGCCTTCATGCCGCGCCAGCGCCCGCGAGGTCTCGATCGCAATCGTCGAGTTGATCGTCACGATCTCGTCGATCACGGAGCGGTCGAGAATGTCGGGTACGAAGCCCGCACCGATGCCCTGGATCTTGTGCGGCGTGTGCTGGCCGCCTGATAGTACCGGGCTCTCCTCCGGCTCGACCGCGACGACGCGTAAGGAGGCCTTGCGCGGCTTCAGCACCTGGCCGACGCCGGTAATGGTGCCGCCGGTGCCGACGCCGGCGACGAAAAAATCGATATTGCCGCCGGTATCGTTCCAGATCTCCTCCGCGGTGGTGCGGCGGTGCACCTCGGGATTGGCGAGGTTCTTGAACTGCTGCGGCATCACCGAGTTCGGCGTCGTCTTCAACAGCTCCTCGGCGGTCGCGATCGCGCCCTTCATGCCCTGTGCCGCCGGCGTCAGCACCAGCTCTGCGCCGAGAAAAGCCAGCATCTTGCGCCGCTCGATCGACATGGATTCCGGCATCACCAGCTTCAGCCGATAGCCGCGCGAGGCCGCGACGAAGGCCAGCGCGATGCCGGTATTGCCGGAGGTCGGCTCGATCAGCACGGTATCGGGCCTGACGATGCCAGCCTTCTCCATGGCGATGATCATGGCCGCACCGATGCGGTCCTTCACGCTTGCGGCCGGATTGAAATACTCAAGCTTCGCCAAAATCGTCGCGTTCACGCCGTGCATGCCGGGCAGCCGCTGCAACCGCACGATCGGCGTGTCGCCAAAAGCCTCGACGATCGAGTCGTAGATCCGGCCGCGGCCGGGTTGGTGCGGTGCACCCGTCTTGGACGATGCGTCCATGATGAACTCCCTGTGGCGACAATTCGCGCTTCTGTAGCGGCTCTTGTGCAGTTACGAACAGCTTGGGACGACACGCAAGCGACAATGCGGTACATGTTAAATACGCTGCATCGCAAAATCGCGTGAGCTGTAATTATCAGAAAACCAACGCATTTGTGTTGCGACCTCGTCAACTGATTCTGCTTATGTTAGACTTAGGTCTCAAGCAGGAAGGTCACCACGATGTCAGCGATTGCTGAAGTGTTGTCGACCGTCGTACCGAGCCGCGATCCGCGTTGCAGCGAATTGCCGAGCTGTCCGGTCTGCGCCGATTCCATGGTCGCCGCCGAAGCTTCCGCCTACGTTTCGGACCACGTGATCAGCTATCTCTGGACCTGCGACACCTGCGGCTATGGCTTCGTGACCAAGCACGCCGTCAAGCAACAATTCGTCTGCAACTGACGCCTGTCTCGCCTCAGCGCGGGGCAATGTCGCCCCTCGCCCAGTCCTCACGCGTGCGCTGATAGAACTCCTCGAACGTTCCGTGTGCGATCGCCTCCCTGATGCCCTGCATCAGGAACTGGTAGTAAGCGATATTGATTTCGGACAGCAGCATGGCTCCCAGCGTCTCGCCCGCCTTGACGAGATGATGCAGGTAGGCGCGCGCGTAGTTGCGTGCCGACGGCCAGGTACTCTCTTCATCGAGCGGACGCGGATCGTCGGCGTGGCGCGCATTGCGCAAATTGACCTGGCCGAAGCGCGTGAAGGCAACGCCATGCCGGCCATTGCGCGTCGGCATCACGCAATCGAACATGTCGATGCCGCGCTTGACCGCCTCGAGGATGTCGTCAGGCGTGCCGACGCCCATCAGATAGCGCGGCCGCTCTCTCGGCAGCGCCGGCGCGGTCTCGTCGATCATCGCCAGCATCACCTCCTGAGGCTCGCCGACGGCAAGGCCGCCGATCGCATAGCCGTGGAAGCCGATCTCAACGAGGCCTTGCGCGCTGGCGTGACGAAGCTGCGGCACGTCGCCGCCCTGCACGATGCCGAACAGCATGTAACCGTCGGGCGCACTCTCGAACGCGCGCTTGCTTCGCTCGGCCCAGCGCAGCGACAGGCGCATCGCCCGCTCGATGTCATCGCGCTCGGCCGGCAGCCGCACGCACTCGTCCATCTGCATGGCGATGTCGGAGCCGAGAAAACGCTGCACCTCGATCGAGCGCTCCGGCGACAGCTCGACCTTGGCGCCGTCGATATGCGAGCGGAAGGTGACGGCGTTCTCGGTGACCTTGCGCAGGTCCGACAGCGACATCACCTGGAAGCCGCCCGAATCCGTCAGCATCGGCCCGTTCCAGCCGGTGAACCGCTGCAAGCCGCCGAGCGCCGCGATCCGCTCGGCGCCGGGACGCAGCATCAGGTGATAGGTGTTGCCGAGCACGATGTCGGCGCCGGCCTCGCGCACCTCGCGCCAGTGCATGCCCTTCATGGCGCCGGCGGTTCCGACCGGCATGAAGGCCGGCGTCCGCACCACGCCATGCGGCGTGGTCATGTGCCCGGTGCGCGCGGCGCCATCGGTGGCGAGCAGTTCGAAATAATTGGGTAGATCCGTGTCGGGAAGATTCATGGCCGTGCTTATTGCGTGTCGGGAGACGCCGATCAACCCGCTCGCACCACGCCACGGCCGGCCCGTGCCTCAGACTGGGACACAATTGACGCGGATATTGCGCCCGCCACGCTTGTTAAATAAAACGATACAGTGTAGTTTTGCCTTGGGGCTGGACGAAATGCCGTGGCGAGATTGCCGGCGGCGGTAAATGCGTGATCGCCAGCCACCGACGATGCCTTCCGCTTCATGCTCAACCGATGTGCCCGGCCCCTCACGTGGCTGGATCAGGCAGATAGGCGCCCGCCTGATCGGATTCCTGGTCCTGACGTGCAGCCTGGCGCTTGCCGCTTGCACCTCCCTGCCCCGCGCGCCCTATACGGCCGCTGAGGCCAGCACATCGCGCGTGCTCGATATCGACGGCTTGCGCCGCTACGCCGACGAACCCGTCACGAAATTCAGCTTCGAGAAGGACACCAGCACCGCGACGAAGTCCTATCTGGCGCTCTCCGGCGGCGGCGCCGATGGCGCCTATGGCGTCGGCGTGCTCAACGGCTGGACCGCGGCGCGCACCCGGCCAACCTTCTCCATCGTCTCGGGTGTGAGCACCGGTGGCCTGATCGCGCCCTTTGCGTATCTCGGCTCGCAATATGACGACACGCTCAGGGAGCTCTACACCAGCGGGATCGCGGAGAGCCTCCTGAGCGATCCCAGCATCATGCGCGTGCTGTTCGGATCCGGCCTGTTCGGCAACACGCGGCTGCGCGAATTGGTGGCCCGCTATGTCGGGCCGGAGATCATGGCGCAGGTCGCGCGTGAAAATGCCAAGGGCCGAAAGCTGCTGGTCGTGACCACCGATCTCGATACCCAGCGGACCGCCATCTGGGACATGGGCAAGATCGCAGCGGTCGGAACACCCGAGGCGCTCAAACTGTTTCGCGACGTGATGGCGGCCTCCGCCAGCATCCCCCTGGTGTTTCCGCCCATCATGATCGACGCCGAGGGCCAGGGCCGCAGATTTCAGGAGATGCATGTCGACGGCGGTGTGACGGCGCCGGTGCTGACATTGCCGGAAGCCCTGCTCTCCCAGGATCGATTGCCCGGCAACGCGCGGATGAACATCTACATCCTCGTCAACAAGAAGATCGAACGCAACTTCGAACTGGTGTCCAACAGCACCATCGACGTCGCCTCGCGCAGCCTGTCGTCGATCACCCAGTCGCAGACACGCTCGATCATCTTCTCGACCTATGATTTCGCCAAGCGCAACCATCTGGGCTTCCACCTCTCCTACATCGCACGCGATTATCCCGCGCCGCCTTCGGAAGGGTTCGACACCGCCTATATGCGGGCGCTGTATCAGTACGGATATGAGAAGGCTGCTTCCGGCCAGGCCTGGACTTCGGCGCTTCCGTGACCCCTCGTGACGGAACGAGGCCCTATCGAAACCGTTGACGATATAGCCAATTCGGCCAGATTCGCGATGACGCCCCCGCTCCCGCGGGATATAGAGCGAATGACGACGATCAGAAGCGCGCAGAATCATTGGGCATGGGATTGACTGCGACCAAGGCAAGAACGGCAACGCCGCGACGCGAGGCATCGAAATCGCGCGGCGGCCGGCCGACTAAGAGCGCCGCGATCGAGCGCGATCAGCGCCTGATCGAGGTCGCCACCCGCCTATTCCTTGACCGCGGTTTTGACGCGACTTCGCTCGATGCGGTCGCGGAAGCGGCGCGCGTGAGCAAGCCGACCGTCTATGCCCGCTACGGCGACAAGCGCGGACTGTTCACGGCCGTGCTGAGGCGCGAGATCTCGCGCTGGCTTGCCCCGCTGTCTGCGGCGGCCGAAATGCAGCTCGGCAGTTCATCGGACATCTCGGTCGAACGGAGGCTGGTCGAGATCGGGCGCGAGATGCTGACGTTCACCTGCGGACCCGATGCCGTCGCCTTCAGCCGCATGATGACGTCTCAGGCCATCAACTTCCCCGACATCGCCAAGCTCGGCAAGGAAGAAGGCTGGCTCAAGGCCGTCGCCACCACGGCGCGCTTCTTCGACCATCTGGTGGCGGAAGGGACGCTCGACGTCGACGACACCACTATCGCGGCAGAAGTCTTTCTCGACGTCGTCGTCGGTCACACCCACCGCATGGCAACGTTCGGAACGACACTCGAGTTGAAGGTCGCTGAAAAGCGGATGCGCGCCGCGATCAAGCTGTTCCTCGCCGGCGCGCTCGGACCCGCAGACCGAGTCCAGAGCGCCGCCAAAGGTACGCAGCGACGCCGTCCGTCCCGCTGACAATTCCGTGAGGTCGCGAT
Source organism: Bradyrhizobium sp. 139 (assembly GCF_023074175.1). Classification (GTDB taxonomy): domain Bacteria; phylum Pseudomonadota; class Alphaproteobacteria; order Rhizobiales; family Xanthobacteraceae; genus Bradyrhizobium. Next base: position 187,589 of record NZ_JADPKS010000028.1, on the reverse strand, counting down.
CCATTCGCCGGGGGGACACGCCCGCGCCATTGACCAAAATAAAACGATACGGTATGGTTTAGTTACAAGGCGGTGCGGACCGCTTTTCATCAGCCCCAAAGAGGTCCGTACCGCTTCGATCGCCGCAACGGGTACAGCCCGTAGCAGCGCTCCGCGGCCGGCCGGTGCCCAAGGCCGGCCGGTGCCCAAGGCCGGCCGCGAATTCTTTACGATCATCCGACACACTCGCCGGCCAAGATTTCGAGCATGCCAAGGGTTCGAGCATGAATGCAGCACGCCAATGCCCCTGGAAGTTGCTTGCAGTCGCTCTGTCGGCGTTGCTCATCGCAGCGCCGGCGCAGGCGATCGTCTCGGCCGGTGATACGCCCGCCGCCCTTCATAGCGAGACAGATGGTGATGCCGAAGCGGATCGCCAAGCGGTCAGCCGCGAGATCGAGCGCTTCCGCAGCTCGTCGATCTCGATCGACCAGGCCATGGCGATTGCGGAAGCTCGTCACGTCGGCGCCACGACGGCGGATGTGAGTTTCGACGGAGCCTCCGGCGTGCCGGTCTACCGCGTGAAGACCCTGCACAACGACCGCATCTGGCGCCACACCATCAATGCCGCAACCGGCGAGCTTGTCGGCGGGGAAGCTGCCCTCCCCCTCGCCGAGCTCGATCTCGACGACCGCAGCAACCTCGCAGCGCTGGGTGCCATCAAGCACCGCCTTGCGGATGCCGTGCACGTCGCCGAACGTGCGACCTCGGGCAAGGCGATCAGCGGCGGGCTGGTGCGCGAACGCGGCCGGCTCAATTTCGCGATCGTCGTCATCAGCGGCGACGATCTCAAGGAGGTCATCCTGGAGCCGCCGGGCGGCCGGGCGAAATAATGGAGGTCTGGCCGGCGGTCACAATCCCGCCGAAAAGCCATTGACCGGCGCAGGACTCTCCCGCATAAGTCGCCGCCATGTTCACGACCACCAAACGCACGACCAAAACCACCACGGCCTTCGGGGCCCGGGGAGGCGTGTGCGTGTAGTCGTCGACGAAAACGCATCAGCTCTCCCGAAGCCCCGCCCTCGATGGACCGGGGCTTTTTTGTTGTCTGCAACTCAACAGCATGATCCGGAAAAGTGGAATCCGGTTTTCCGATCAAGATCTTGCTCAACTGAAACGGAATGGAGGAGAATGTGAGTAACGATCCCGTCGTCGCGATTGTCGGCGTCACCGGTGCAGTGGGCGCCGAATTCATCGCCACCATGGACAAGCGCGGCTTTCGCGTTGGCAAGCTGAAGGCGCTGGCGAGCGCCCGCTCGGCCGGCAAGACGGTGTCGTTCCGCGGCAAGGATGTCGTCATCAATGAGCTGACCGAGCGCGCCTTCGAGGGCGTCGACATCGCGCTGTTCTCCGCCGGCGGCAGCATCTCGAAAACGTACGCGCCGATTGCGGTCAAGGCCGGCGCCGTCGTAATCGACAACTCCTCCGCCTTCCGCATGGACCCGAACGTGCCGCTGGTGATCCCCGAAATCAACGCGCATCGCATCCGCGACCACAAGGGCATCATCGCCAACCCGAACTGTGCGGCGATCACCGCGCTGGTGCCGATCTGGCCGATCCACCAGAAGAACCGCATCAAGCGCGTGATCATCTCGACCTACCAGGCGGCCTCCGGCGCCGGCGCAGCTGCGATGGACGAACTCGTCGAATCCACCCGCGCCAATCTCAACGGGCAGCTCTATACGCCCAAGGTGATGCCTCACCCCTACGCCTTCAACCTGTTCAACCACAACACCGCGGTCGATCCCGAGACCGGCTACAACGACGAAGAGACCAAGGTCATCAAGGAGACCCGCAAGATCTTCGAGGACGAGACAATCGCGATCGGCGTGACCTGCGTCCGCGTGCCGGTGTTGCGCGCCCATTGCGAGGCGATCACCTTCGAATGCGAGAAGCCGATCAGCGAGGATCAGGTCCGTGCCATCATGGCCCAGGCACCCGGCGTGAAGGTCGTCGACGACCGCACGAAGAATTACTTCCCGATGCCGATCGACGCTTCGGGCCAGGACGACGTCCTGGTCGGCCGCATCCGCAAGGACCTCAGCGATCCCTCAGGGCACTCGATCTCAATGTTCGTGGCGGCGGATCAGCTGCTCAAGGGCGCAGCGCTCAATGCGGTGCAGATCGCGGAGCTGCTGCCGCAGCGGGCGATGGCTTAACGAAGAGGTGCGCAGGGTGGGCAAAGGCGCGAAAGCGCCGTGCCCACCACTCTCTCACGCATTCAAGCGAGTTGGTGGGCACGCTTCGCTTTGCCCACCCTACGGCTAACCACCTTACGGCTCTGCCCGAAACAACAAGCATGCATCCCCGTACGAATAGAACCGGTATCCTTGGGCAATCGCGTGCGCATAGGCCTGCCGCATCGTCTCGAGCCCCGAGAATGCCGACACCAGCATGAACAGCGTCGATTTCGGCAGGTGGAAATTGGTCATCAAAATATCGACGGCGCGGAAGCGATAGCCGGGAGTGATGAAGATCGAGGTCTCGGCCGCGAACGGCGGGATCGTACCGTCCTCGCTGGCTGCGCTTTCGAGCAACCGTAGTGACGTGGTGCCGACGGCGATGATGCGGCCGCCATTTTTCCGCGCGGTGTTGAGCCGCTCCGCCGTCTCGGCCGAGATCGTCCCCCACTCGGCGTGCATCTTATGGCCTTCGGTGTCGTCCACCTTGACGGGCAGGAACGTCCCTGCCCCGACATGCAGCGTGACGCGGTTGACGCCGACACCGCGCTCGCGCAGCGCCTGCTCCAGCGCCGGGGTGAAATGCAGGCCCGCCGTCGGCGCGGCAACGGCGCCTTCGTTCGCCGCGAACATGGTCTGGTAATCGGCGAAATCCTGATCGTCCGGCGTGCGCTTGGACGCGATATAGGGCGGCAGCGGCGGGCTGCCGAGATCTGATATGGCCTGGTCGAGCGCGGGCCCATGGAACGAGAACGACAACGTCACCTCGCCCTCCGCACCCTTGGCCTCGACCTCGGCGTCGAGATGGCCGAGCAGGCAGACCTTGCCCTCGTTGCCGAAACGGATGCGGTCGCCGGCTATCAGCTTCTTCGCCGGCTTCACCAGCGCCTGCCAGCGCGAGCCGTCGATGCGCTTGATCAGCGTCGCCTCGATCCTCGGCTCGGTCTCGCGGCCGATGCGGCGGCCCTTCAATTGCGCCGCGATCACCTTGGTGTCGTTGACGACGAGCTGGTCGCCCGGCTTCAGCCATTGCGGCAGGTCGGAGATGATCTGGTCGCGCAGCGTCTCGTTCTCCACGACCAGCAGTCGTGCGGAGTCGCGCGGGCTCGCCGGCCGCAACGCGATGCGCTCGGGCGGCAGGTCGAAATCGAAGAGATCGGTGCGCATACTCAGTTCTTGTCATCGCCCGCGCAGGCGGGCGATCCAGTACTCACGGTCATAATTGTAACCACCGCTGGCGATTACTGGATGCCCCGCCTGCGCGGGGCATGACACCGGCAAAACGCTTATTCCTTGTCCGCCGCCATCCGCGCCTTGACGATCTTGTCGGGGTTCTGGACGGGCTCGCCGCGCTTGATCTTGTCGACGTTCTCCATGCCCTCGGTGACCTTGCCCCACACCGTATACTGGTTGTCGAGGAAGCGGGCGTCGTCGAAGCAGATGAAGAATTGGCTGTCGCCGGAATCGGGGCTGGCGGCGCGGGCCATCGAGGTGGTGCCGCGCACATGCGGCTCCTTGTTGAACTCGGCTTTCAGCTTCTTGCCGGAGCCTCCGGTGCCGGTGCCCTGCGGACAGCCGGTCTGCGCCATGAAACCCTCGATCACGCGGTGGAACACGATGCCGTCGTAAAAGTCCTCGCGGACCAGTTCCTTGATGCGTGCGACATGGCCGGGCGCGAGATCGGGCCGCATCTCGATGGTGACGGGGCCCTGCGTGGTCTCGAGGATCAAGGTGTTTTCGGTGACGCTCATGCTCGTCTCTCTTGCGTTGGAGGTGAAGTCTTACGGGTACGGAACTGGATCGCGAATGGACGTCCCGCGGCGGCGCCTGCCATTGCATCGGTAAATGGCATCGGCGTGCAGCGTTGCAACGCCTCCATCACCGCGATCCGGTATTGCAGCCGGTCATTGTCGGAGGCCTCCGCGGATTCATAGGAAATCCTCGGATGGCCCAAAATGTTTCCGGACCGGTTAAAGCTCACGACGACGGTGATGTCGAGTGGGCGAGCCTTGCTGGCCGGCGGCGGCTTCCAGCAGGTCCGCAGATGCCGGAAGATGTCCTGGATGGTGTTGACCTGCGTGTCTTCGGCGGCCGCGCCGGAGACGCCGAGCAGCAGCACCGTGGCAGCCAGCAAAAGCCTGTTGCCCCGACGCGCCATCGTCTCATCCTATTTAATGTCGGAGGCGACCTGGACCTTCACCATCTTGTCGGGATCGGTGACCGCGCCGCCGGCCGAGCCGGGCGGAGCCTTCTTCAGCTTGTCGACGACATCCATGCCCTGCACGACCTCTCCGATCACGGTGTACTGGTTATCGAGGCTGCCGCCGTCCGCGAACATGATGAAGAACTGCGAGTTGGCGGTGTCGACGCTATCGCCGCGCCGCGCCATCCCGACGATGCCACGTGCAAAATGCACCTTGGAGAATTCCTGCTTCAGGTTCGGGTATTTCGAGCCGCCGGTGCCGTTGAAATTCTGGCCGTCGCCGGTCTGGGCCATGAAGCCGTCCATGACGCGGTGGAACGGCACGTTGTTATAATAGCCCTCACGCGCGAGCTGCTTGATGCGCTCGGCGTGCTGCGGCGCGAGGTCGGGCCGCAGCTTGATGACGATGCGGCCCTTGGTGGTGTCGATGACAATGGCGTTGGCCTTGTCGAGGTTGGCCGGCAATTGCTGCGCCACCGCCGGCACCGCGAACAGAAGCGCGGCAAGAACTGCGAGAATTCGGATCATGACAACTCCGGATCAGATGAGAGAGGAAGCGCGCCTTTATCAGGCGAATTTTGCCTTGAGCTGTGCCGCAACCTGCGGCGGTACGAAGGCCGAGACGTCGCCGCCCATGCCGGCGATCTGGCGCACCAAAGTGGCGGTGATCGGGCGGACAGCGGGAGAGGCCGGCAGGAAGACCGTGTGCACCTCGGGCGCCATGGTGCCGTTCATGCCGGCGAGCTGCATCTCGTAGTCGAGGTCGGTGCTGTCGCGCAGGCCCCGGATCATGATGGTGGCGCCGTGCTTGCGCGCCGCGGTGACCGCGAGATCATCGAAGGTCACAGCTTCCAGAACGCAGCCAGCCTCGGCCGCCACCGGCCCGCAGACCTCGTGCAGCATCTCCAGCCGCTCCTCGGTCGAGAACAAAGGCTTCTTGCCGGGATGAACCCCGATCGCGACAACGAGCCTGTCGCACAGCGGAACGCTGTGCCGGACCACGTCCAGATGACCGTTGGTGATGGGATCGAAGGAACCTGGGTAGAAGGCAATGCGCGGCATGGCTCCGTCCTACCGCGCCCGGCCCGGCCCGGCAAGCCAGACAGGTTCCCCGCCGGTTTTTCGGCAGGACCCTGTCAGAATCCCCCCGAATTGTTTCGTCCTCAGGGCGGCCACGAAACAAAGGGAGCGCGAACGAAACCATTTCCGGCATCCGTGAAGACGTCCGGAAACTGGCCATGGTTACTAATCCAGCCAACGAATGACGGGCGCGCTAGCGGCCGCATCACAGGGGACCGTCAATGATCAAGGCTCTTTCAGCGATCGCCATCTCTGCATGTGTTGCTGCCGCCCTCACCCTCCTGCCCGGCTTTGCCCCGACCGTCGCAGCCAGCGTGCCGCAGCCGCTGGCCAAGAGCGACCGGCTCGACATCCGCACGGTCGGCAAGGACTGCTCGCAGCAGGCTTGGCCGAATTTCGAAGCGTCCTGCCTCCGCCGTGCCGGCACCAAGACCAATGTTCGCGAGGCACGCCTCGTGACCGCCGACCGCACGCCGTAGGCTCTGTCAGTTTCGCGTCAGAAAGCACCCTCTATAAACCCCATGGATATTTGCGACGTGTCGTCGCAGACTGTCTGATGCTCGCGCCCGTCGGAATGGCCCGGCGGGCGCGATCCCATCGGGGGGTCGATCTTGTCCAGTACGCCCGCAGTCGCTTCCGGCCATCACCCTGATCCCCTGCCGATTGCGATGACCATGGGCGCCCTCGGGGTTGTCTATGGCGATATCGGCACCAGTCCCCTCTACGCGCTGAAGGAAGCCGCCAAGGCGGCTGCGCATGGCGGCCCAGTGGCTCACGACGCTGTGCTCGGGGTTGCCTCGCTGATCCTCTGGGCGCTGCTCCTGATCATCTCGCTGAAATATGCACTTCTGATCCTGCGCGCCGACAACCGCGGCGAAGGCGGCATCGTCGCGCTGCTGGCGCTGCTCCATGCCCGCAACGCCCAACCCGGCACCTGGCGCGCCCATCTTCTGGTGGTCGGCCTCGTCGGCGCGGCCCTGCTCTATGGCGACGGCGCGATCACCCCGGCGATCTCGGTGCTCAGCGCCATCGAAGGCCTCAAGGTCGACGCGCCCTCACTCGCGCCGGTCGTGGTGCCCATCACCATCGCCATCCTGGTCGGGCTGTTCATGATGCAGAAGCAGGGCACCGGCTTCATCGGCCGCATCTTCGGACCGGTGATGCTGGCCTGGTTCTTCGTGCTGGCCGCGCTCGGCATCCACGGCATCGTCATGGCGCCGGCTGTGCTCGCGGCGCTCAGCCCGCTCTATGCGTTCGAGTTCCTGATCCACCAGGATTTTCACATCTCGTTCGCGATCCTCGGCGCCGCCTTCCTCGCGGTCACCGGCGGTGAAGCCATGTATGCCGACATGGGCCATTTCGGCCGCTTCCCGATCCGGCTCGCCTGGTTCGCGATCTGCCTGCCGGCGCTGGTGCTCAATTACTTTGGGCAGGCCGCGCTCCTGATCACCGATCCCACGATGATCGAGAACCCGTTCTTCCAGCTCTGCCCCGATGCCCTGCACTATCCGCTGGTCGCCTTCTCCGCGGTCGCGACCGTGATCGCCTCGCAGGCCATCATCTCCGGCGTGTTCTCGTTGACGCAGCAGTCGATCCAGCTCGGCTTTCTGCCGCGCATGCAGATCCGCCACACCACGAGCGTTGCGATCGGCCAGATCTATGTGCCGCTGGTAAACTGGCTGCTCGCCGCCGCAACGCTCGGCGCGGTCCTGAGCTTCGGCAGCTCGGAAGCGCTCGCCGGCGCCTACGGCATCGCGGTGTCGCTGCTGATGGCCATCACCACGCTGCTCGCGGCGCTGGTCGCGATCCAGTGGGGCTATTCGCCGTGGCTCGTGGTCGCCGTCAACGGCTTCTTCTTCGTGATCGACGTGATCTTCTTCTCCGCCAATTCGATCAAGCTGTTCGAGGGCGGCTGGTTTCCGCTGCTGCTCGCGGCCCTCGTCGCCTTCATGATGCTGACCTGGCGCAGCGGCGTGAAGCTTGTCGAGACGGCGCGCGCGAAGCTGCGCCAGCCCGAGGAGGATCTGATCGAGACAGCGGTCAACAAGTGCAGCGCGAGGCTGCCCGGAACCGCCATCTTCCTGGCATCCGCGCCGCGCGGCGTGCCGCTGGCGCTGACGCAATTCGTCAAGCACAACCGCGTGCTGCATGAGCGCATCGTCCTCGTCACCGTGCTGATCGAGGAACTGCCCCACATCGCCGATGAAGACCGCGCCGAGGTGATCGAGATCATCCCCGGTATCACCCGCGTGATTCTGCATTACGGTTTCATGCAGAACCCCACCATCTATGCCGGTCTGACGCTCGTCTGCCGCCAGGGCAAGCTGCCCGGCATCGATCTCTCCAACATCACCTATTACGTCGGCCGCGAGACCATCATCCCGAGCGAGGACATCCCGGGCATGTGGGTCTGGCGCGAAGGCCTGTTCGCCTTCCTCCAGCGCAACGCCGAACGCTCTGCCGCGTTCTTCGGCGTGCCGACCAAGCAGGTGGTGGAGTTCGGGACGGAGATCGAGATTTAGGACAGGTGCGTAGCTGGATGCGCTTCGCTCAATCCGGGCTACGAATGCAAACCTGGTTCCCGATTAGATTACGCCATCGGTCGGCGCTTCGCACCGACCTCCTGCTCCGTCGGGATTACACGTCACTCCCCGTTCGCCCCGTTCCCGCTCTCGGCCTCTTCGGTGATGTGCTCGACCGAGACGACGTGTTCGTCCTCGGCGGTGTCGAACACGATCACGCCTTGCGTCGAGCGGCCGGCGATGCGGATGCCTTCGACCGGGCAGCGGATCAGCTGTCCCTTGTCGGTGACCAGCATGATCTGGTCGGCCTCTTCCACAGGGAAAGAGGCCACGAGCTTGCCGTTGCGGTTATTGACGCTCATGGCGACGATGCCTTTGCCGCCGCGGCCGGTAGTGCGGTACTCGTAGGACGAGGTTCGCTTGCCGTAGCCGTTGACGGAGACAGTGAGCACGACCTGCTCGGCCGCCGACATCTCGACATAGCGCTCCTGCGCGAGCTGGAAGCTGCCGGAGGTCTCCTCAACCTCGGCATCCACGGCGGCCTCTTCGGCTGCGGCCTCGCCGGCGACCGCGCGGCGCATCTTCAGATAGGCCGAGCGTTCGTCCGATGAGGTCTCGACATGACGCAAAATCGCCAGCGAGATCACCTTGTCGCCCTCGCCAAGCGCAATACCGCGCACGCCCATCGAGGTGCGCCCGGTGAACACGCGCACGTCGGTGACAGGGAAGCGGATGCACTGGCCGGCGGCGCCGGTCAAAAGCACGTCGTCGCGCTCGGTGCAGATCTGCACGTCGACGATCGCCTCGCCTTCGTCGAGCTTCATTGCGATGATGCCGGAGCGGCGGACGTCGACGAAGTCGGACAGCTTGTTGCGCCGGACATTGCCGCCTGTCGTCGCGAACATCACATCGAGGTTGCCCCAGGTGGATTCATCCTCCGGCAGCGGCATGATGGTGGTGATGCGCTCGCCCTGCTCCAGCGGCAGGATGTTGATCAGCGCCTTGCCGCGCGCATTCGGCGCGGCCACCGGCAGCCGCCAGACCTTCTCCTTGTAGACCTGGCCGCGCGACGAGAAGAACAAGACCGGCGTGTGTGTGGAGGCCACGAACAGGCGGCTGACGAAATCCTCGTCGCGGGTCTGCATGCCGGCGCGGCCCTTGCCGCCGCGGCGCTGCGCCCGGTAGGCCGACAGCGGCACGCGCTTGACGTAGCCGGCGTGGGAGACCGTGACGACCATGTCCTCGCGCTGGATCAGGTCCTCGTCCTCGACCTCGCCTTCCTGCTCGATGATCACGGTGCGGCGCGGGGTCGCGAACTCGGCCTTCACTTCGGCGAGCTCGGTCTTGATGATGCCCAGCACGCGGGCGCGCGATCGCAGGATGTCGAGATAGTCGCCGATCTCACCGGCGAGCTTGTCGAGTTCCTCGCGGATTTCGTCACGGCCGAGTGCGGTGAGACGCTGAAGGCGCAAATCGAGAATGGCCCTCGCCTGTTCCATCGAGAGCCGGATCGTGCCGTCCTCGCTGATGCGGTGGCGCGGATCATCGATCAACGTCAGCATGTCCTCGACGTCTCGTGCCTGCCAGTCGCGGGACATCAGGGTGTCGCGGGCAGTGGTCGGGTCGGGTGAGGTCCGGATGACGCGGATCATCTCGTCGATATTGGCGACCGCGATCGCCAGACCGACCAGGATATGGGCGCGATCACGGGCCTTAGCGAGCAGGAACTTGGTGCGTCGCGTGACGACCCGCTCACGGAAGTCGACGAAGATGGCCAGCAAATCCTTCAGATGCATGATCCGCGGACGGCCGCTGTCGAGCGCAACCATGTTGACGCCGAAGCTCGTCTGCAGCGGCGTGAACCGGTACAGCTGATTCAGCACCACATCCGGCACGGCGTCGCGCTTCAATTCGATGACGACGCGGTAACCATCGCGGTCCGATTCATCGCGCAGGTCGCCGATGCCCTCGATCTTCTTTTCCTTTACCAGCTCGGCAATGCGCTCGACCATCGTCGCCTTGTTCACCTGATAGGGAATCTCGGTGATGATGATCGCCTCGCGCTCTTTGCGGATGGTCTCGATCGCGACCTTGCCGCGCATCATGACCGAGCCGCGACCGAGGTGATAGGCGGCACGGATGCCCTGCCGTCCGAGGATGACGCCGCCGGTCGGGAAATCCGGTCCCGGCACGATGTGGATGAGTTCGTCGATGGTGAGCGCGGGGTTGTCGATCAACGCGACGCAGGCATCGATGACCTCGCCGAGATTGTGCGGCGGGATGTTGGTCGCCATGCCGACCGCGATGCCGCCGGCGCCGTTGACGAGGAGGTTCGGGAACTTGGCCGGCAGGACCGACGGCTCGGTTTCGTTGTTGTCGTAGTTCGGCTGGAAGTCGACGGTGTCCTTGTCGATGTCGGCCAGCAGAGCCAACGCGGACTTCGTCAGTCGCGCTTCGGTGTACCGATAGGCCGCCGGGGGATCGCCGTCGACCGAGCCGAAATTGCCCTGGCCGTCGATGAGCGGCACGCGCATCGAGAAGTCCTGCGCCATCCGGACCATGGCGTCGTAGATCGACTGGTCGCCATGCGGATGATACTTACCGATCACGTCGCCGACCACGCGCGCCGACTTGACGTACTTCTTGTCAGGCGTGTGCCCCTGCTCGTTCATCGAGTACAGGATGCGACGATGAACCGGCTTCAACCCGTCGCGCGCATCAGGCAGCGCACGCGCCACGATCACGCTCATCGCGTAATCGAGATAGGACTTCTTCATCTCCTCGTAGATCGAAACGGGGCGAATGTCCGAGGGTTGCGCCGGCTGGTCGCCGGGCTTGTTGTCGTCGTCAGCCAAGGGGAAATCCGGTGAGGTTTTATCTGGGAATCATATAGCGCATCGGGGTCCTGATAACCACCCTTGCAGGCTCTCGGGAAGTGCTTTTTCCGCTTATTCTTCCAATAACTTAAGCCGTTACGAGCTGCGCCATAGAGGGACTTGGAATCGGCCTTACAAAGGCGCCTGCAAACTCTGGAAAACCGTGCGAAGCGTGTGCCCGTTTGCCGTGGCCCAGTCCGAGTTCAACCCCCACATGAAGCGGGCCCGGAAATCCCGAGCCCTTCCTTTCCATTAGCAGGATTGCTGACGCGATATAGGAAACGCCGCCCAATCCGGCCGGCGCGTCGTTCTCGTTGTGCGATCAAGCCTCAGAACGGAATATCGTCGTCCATGTCGCTGTTGCGGCCACCGCCGCCGGCGGCCACGGGACGGCGAGGTGCGCTGCTGACGGGACCGGAGGAGCCGAAATCGCCGCCCGGCTCGTCGCCGAAGCTGCCGCCTCCCCCGCCGCCGCCACGGCCGTCGAGCATCGTCAGCGTCGAGTTGAAGCCTTGGAGCACGACCTCGGTGGAGTACTTCTCGGCGCCGCTCTGGTCGGTCCACTTGCGGGTCTGGAGCGCGCCTTCAACGTAAATCTTGGCGCCCTTCTTCAGGTACTGTTCGGCGACTTTGCAGAGCCCTTCATTGAAGATCACGACGCGGTGCCACTCGGTCTTTTCCTTGCGCTCACCGGTCGCTTTGTCGCGCCAGGTCTCCGAGGTGGCGACGCTCAAATTCGCGATCGGCCGCCCGTCCTGCGTACGGCGAATTTCAGGATCCTTGCCGAGATTTCCAACCAGAATGACCTTGTTGACGCTTCCCGCCATCGCCGCTCTCCGCTCCGAATGCCACTGAATTTCAAAAGGCCGAGCCCGCGCGCGCGATGCTCTGCCGCCCTGTTGAGGCGACCCTATACGCTTGCGAGGACTGATCAGCCCATCAGCCCTCAACTTATCCCCACATATAGCACTGCTTGGCGGCGCGTTCCAGATTTGTTCCCATCAAAGAAAGCGCCGGGGCGCCCGAGCCCCGGATCGTCCGCTCCGCCACAAAATGTGGAACCGCGATGGAACTTTTCTGGTTCCCCAAAAACGAGAAAACTACTTAACATTCATCAAGTTGAGCGCCATTCAGTCGGCCTCCGACTGTTGCATTTCGGCGACGGACTCGACCTCCGGTTTAGGGTACGATCGCCTACGAATTGAGTTCATATGGGCGTCGCGCCTGATCAACCGCTTCGGGGACCTCAAGAAGCGGCCAAAAGTGGGGAGACTGCAATGAATAAGATTTTGTTTGGTGCCATCAGTGCAATGGCGTTGGGCCTGTCGGCTCCGGCGGGCGCGGCGGATATCGCTGCGCGTCCTTATACGAAGGCGCCGGCGCCCGCACCCGCGCCCATTTATACGTGGACTGGCTTCTATGCCGGTATCCAAGGCGGCGGCGGCTGGGGACAGACCGACGCCACATTCGTGGGCGCTCCGAACGCTCTCGGGTTCCTGGGAAGCCAGACTTACGACACCAGCGGCGGCTTCGTCGGCGGCGTCGTCGGCTACAATTGGCAGTCGGGCCCGATCGTGTTCGGCATCGAAGGCGACTATCACTGGGCCGACATCAACGGTCGTTCTGCTGAGATCAACGCCGGCCTCGGCGACACCTACTTCACCAGGCTGCGCAGCTTCGGTGACATCAAGGGCCGTATTGGCTACTCGACGGGTCCCGCACTCTGGTTCATCAGCGGCGGTGCCGCGGTCGGCGATATCAACCATCGGTATGACGCTGCCGCCGCCCCGCCCTTCATCTCCTTCAGCCAGAATGATACCCGTTGGGGCTGGACGGTCGGCGCCGGTGCGGAATACATGTTCGCCCCGAACTGGTCGGCTAAGGTCGAGTACAACTATATCGATCTCGGCAAGAGCACGATCTCGTTTGACCCGCTTGATCCGACCAATCGCACCGAGTTCAAGGATACGATCCACACGGTCAAGGCCGGCGTGAACTATCACTTCAATTGGGGCGGTTCGGTCCCGAACTACTGATATCCTGCTGATATCGCTTAAAGCCAAAGGCCGGCCTCTCGCCGGCCTTTTTGCTGCCTGCAACGCGGCCAGGCAACCTGTCAGTAGATGTTACATTTTGTGAATCTTGTGGCTTTTGAGAGACACAACTTGCGGCTTTAATGGTGTAAGTACGACATCAGTTGGACCACAGCGTCCGATGTCCTTCCGAACGCACGGAGGGCAAAAGCAGAAACCGGGACTGGGATTAGTTGAAAATGAAGAAGGTTTTGTTGGCTTCGGCCTGTTTGTTCGCTCTCGCTGCCCCGGCTTCGGCCGCTGATCTCGCGGCGCGCCCCTACACCAAGGCTCCGGTGGCTGTGGCCTCGGTCTACAACTGGACCGGCTTCTATCTCGGTATCGTCGGCGGCGGCGCTTGGGAAAACGGTTCAGGCGACCCGAAGATGAAGGGCGGCTTCATCGGCGGCACTGCCGGCTACAACTGGCAGACTGGCAACGTCGTGTTCGGTATCGAAGCCGACGGCGCCTGGGCTGACGTCAGCGCTTCGGCAACTGGCGCCACCTTCGTCCCGGGCTTCGGTGTCGTTGCAGCGACCGCGAGCTCGAAGACCGATGCAATGGGCACCGTGCGCGGCCGTATCGGCTACGCCGTCAATCAGGTCCTGTTCTACGGCACCGGCGGCTACGCCTGGATCGACAACAAGCTCAGCCTCTCCGCGCTCGGCGTGACTGTGTCGGACAGCAAGTGGCACTCCGGCTGGACCGTCGGCGCGGGCGTCGAAGCGTTCTTCGCGCCGCAGTGGTCGGTCAAGGGCGAGTACCTCTACCGCAGCCTTGGCGGCGAGACCTACTTCTCGGGCGCCGTGCCCACCGGCACGCTCAACTTCCACACCGTGCAGGTCGGCGTGAACTATCACTTCGGGGGCCCGGTGGTCGCGAAGTACTGATCTTCGCCCTCCGACGCCATCGCGTTACGAAAGGCCGGCCTTGCGCCGGCCTTTTTGTTGTCGCGGCCTCTCCAGCGCAGTTCCGCTGGCCTCCTGCTGCCAGATGCCGCCAGAGCGCCAACAATCCGTTGACGATTCGCAACTCGCACTGGAAATCCGCTCCCGTTCTTCCTACGTTCGCTGACATACCCATCGGCGCCGATCCCGGTTCCGGGCGAAGCGCGCCTAAACATTGGCGCGATCGCGCGCCTTTGGGATTCCTTGAGGACCACCAGGATGGATGAAGTGATCAAGGCGAAGCGCCAACAGCAGAACGCGGGCTCCAGCCTGCGCGCAATTACGATCCGTGGCGCCCGCGAGCACAACCTCAAGAACATCGACGTCGAGATTCCCCGCGACAAACTCGTGGTGTTCACCGGGCTGTCAGGCTCCGGCAAATCCTCGCTCGCCTTCGATACCATCTACGCCGAAGGCCAGCGCCGCTATGTCGAATCGCTCTCGGCCTATGCGCGCCAGTTCCTGGAGATGATGCAGAAGCCTGACGTCGACCAGATCGACGGCCTGTCGCCGGCAATTTCGATCGAGCAGAAGACGACGTCGAAAAACCCGCGCTCGACCGTCGGCACCGTCACCGAGATCTACGACTACATGCGCCTGCTCTGGGCCCGCGTCGGCGTGCCCTATTCGCCCGCCACCGGCCTGCCGATCGAGAGCCAGACCGTGTCGCAGATGGTCGACCGTGTGCTGGCGCTGCCTGAGGGCACCCGTCTCTATCTGCTCGCCCCCGTCGTGCGCGGCCGCAAGGGCGAGTACCGGAAGGAGCTCGCCGAATGGCTCAAGAAGGGCTTCCAGCGCGTCAAGGTCGACGGCGCCTTCCATGAACTCAGCGAGGCGCCGACGCTCGACAAGAAATTCCCGCACGACATCGACGTCGTCGTCGACCGCATCGTGGTGCGCGCCGACATTGGCCAGCGCCTCGCCGAAAGCTTTGAGACCGCGCTGAAGCTCGCCGAGGGCCTCGCCGTCGTCGAGTTCGCGGACGCGCCGGCGGCGGCGTCGGCGGAGGAAAAGAAGAAGACCGCGAAAATCCACGACAAGAGCGGCCCCGAGCGCATCCTGTTCTCGGAAAAATTCGCCTGCCCCGTCTCCGGCTTCACCATTCCCGAGATCGAGCCCAGGCTGTTTTCCTTCAACAACCCCTACGGCGCCTGCCCGGCCTGCGGCGGCCTCGGCGTCGAGCAGCATGTCGACGAAGATCTCGTCATTCCCGACAAGGACGTGACGTTGCGCAAGGGCGCGATCGCGCCCTGGGCCAAGTCGTCGTCACCCTATTACGTGCAGACTTTGACCGCGCTCGGCAAGCACTACAAGTTCACGCTCGACACCAAATGGAAGGACCTCGCCAAGAAGACGAAAGACGCGATCCTCTACGGCTCCGGCGAGGACGAGATCAAGTTCTCCTACGAGGACGGGGTGCGCTCCTACGACACCAAGAAGCCGTTCGAGGGCGTCATCACCAACATCAACCGCCGCTATCGCGAGACCGAGAGCGAGTGGGCCCGCGAGGAACTGGCCAAATATTTCCACGACGTGCCCTGCGAGGGTTGCAAGGGCTTCCGGCTGAAGCCTGAGGCGCTCTGCGTCAAGATCGGCGGCAAGCACATCGGCGATATTTCCGAGCTGTCGGTCAAGGGCGCCGGTGAATGGTTCGGCACCGTCCCGGAGGCGCTGAACGCGCAGCAAAACGAGATCGCCGGCCGCATCCTCAAGGAGATCCGCGAGCGCCTGACCTTCCTGCTCGACGTCGGCCTCAACTATCTCACCTTGTCCCGCTCCTCCGGTACGCTGTCGGGCGGCGAGAGCCAGCGCATCCGCCTGGCCTCGCAGATCGGCTCAGGCCTGACCGGCGTGCTCTACGTTCTGGACGAGCCCTCGATCGGCCTGCACCAGCGCGACAATGCGCGCCTGCTCGATACCCTCAAGCGCCTGCGCGACCTCGGCAACACCGTGATCGTCGTCGAGCATGACGAGGATGCCATCCTGCTCGCCGACTACGTCCTCGATATCGGCCCGGGTGCCGGCATGCATGGCGGCAACATCATCGCCGAAGGCACGCCGGCCGAGATCATGCGCAATCCGAAATCGCTGACCGGCAAGTATCTCACCGGCGAGCTCGAAGTCGAGGTGCCGGAGCGGCGCCCGCCGAACCATCGCCGCACCATCAAGGTGGTGAACGCGCGCGGCAATAACCTCAAGAACGTCACGGCGGAGATTCCGCTCGGCCTGTTCACCTGCGTCACCGGCGTCTCCGGCGGCGGCAAGTCGACGCTGCTGATCGATACCGTCTACAAGGCGATCGCCCGCAAGCTGAACAATGCCAGCGAGGGCGCCGCCCCGCACGACCGCATCGAGGGCCTCGAGCACATCGACAAGATCATCGACATCGACCAGTCGCCGATCGGCCGCACGCCGCGCTCGAATCCTGCGACCTACACCGGCGCCTTCACGCCGATCCGTGAATGGTTTGCGGGGCTACCGGAATCCAAAGCGCGCGGCTACGAGCCCGGCCGCTTTTCCTTCAACGTCAAGGGCGGCCGCTGCGAGGCGTGTCAGGGCGACGGCGTCATCAAGATCGAGATGCACTTCTTGCCCGACGTCTACGTCACCTGCGACGTCTGCAAGGGCAAGCGCTACAACCGCGAAACGCTGGAGGTCCTGTTCAAGGGCAAGAGCATCGCCGATGTGCTCGACATGACCGTCGAGGAGGCCGCCGAGTTCTTCAAGGCGGTACCGCGCGTGCGCGAGACCTTCCAGACCCTGCACCGCGTCGGGCTCGACTACATCCATGTCGGCCAGCAGGCTACGACGCTCTCGGGCGGCGAAGCCCAGCGCGTCAAGCTGGCAAAGGAGCTGTCAAAACGCGCCACCGGCCGCACGCTCTACATCCTGGACGAGCCGACCACCGGCCTGCACTTCCACGACGTCAAGAAGCTGCTGGAGGTGCTGCACGAGCTGGTCGCGCAGGGCAACACGGTCGTCGTCATCGAGCACAATCTCGAAGTGATCAAGACCGCAGACTGGGTCATCGACCTCGGCCCCGAAGGCGGCGACGGCGGCGGCGAGATCGTCGCCTGGGGCCCGCCGGAAGACATCGCGAAAGCGCCGCGAAGCTATACGGGGAAGTTTTTGGCGCCGGTGCTGAAGAAGGCGCGGAAGCCGAAGCCGCGGAGCACGAGCGAGGCGGCGGAGTAGGATCGCTCCGCGGCGTCTTCGAGGGCTTCGGAGAACATGCGAGTGACCGCCCGCGATGCCCAGCCGAACCTACACACTCTTTCGCAATGCAATTCTCGCCGAACAGCAGGTGACCTGCATCTACGAGGGCCGCTATCGCGAGCTCTGCCCGCACATCATCGGCGCCAACAAGAGCAGTGAGGAAGCTGTGTTGGCCTGGCAGTTCGCTGGTGAGAGCAGCGGCCCGCTGCCGCAATGGCGATGCCTGAAGCTGGCCAATGTCAGCGGCGCCCGTGCGCGCGATGGCCACTGGCACGAGGGCGGCTCGCATCGGACCACTCAGACCTGCGTCAGCAATATCGATCTCGACATCAATGTTGACGTGCGCAAGTTGCGGTGAGCCGCAAACCGCGGACCTCATCGATCACGAAGCCAGCGCACGATTCAGCGATAGATAATGCCCTATGGCTGTCCTCGAACTCCGCTTAAGAATGGCGTACTACAGCCCGCTTGAAATCCAGCCCCCATGCCCTACTCCCTCGCCATCTTCGATCTCGACGGCACGCTGGCCGACAGCTTCCCGTGGTTCCTGCGGACCATCAATGACGTCGCCGACCGGTTCGGCTTTCGCCGCGTCGCGGACGAGGATGTCGAGGGGCTGCGGCATGCTTCGAGCCGCGAGATCCTCGCCCGGCTCGAGGTGCCGCTGTGGAAGCTGCCGGCGATCGCGCGGCATGCGCGGCGGCTGAAGGCCGAGGCTGCGGCGGAGATTTCGCTGTTTGCGGGCGTCGAGGCGATGCTGCGAACGCTGGCCGAAAGCGGCGTGCAGCTCGCGCTGGTGACGTCGGACAGCGAGGCCAATGCGCGCGAAAAACTCGGCGAAGCTGCCGCGCTGTTCTCGCATTTCGACTGCGCCGCGTCGCTGTTCGGCAAGCCTGCGAAGTTTCGCCGCGTCATCCGGCGTGCCGGCGTGGAGCTCGACCAAGTGATCGCGATCGGCGACGAGGTGCGCGACATCGAGGGGGCGCGAGCTGTCGGTATTGCCTGCGGCGCGGTGTGCTGGGGTTATGCGGCACCGGCGGCGCTGCGGGCGCTGGGGCCGGACCACGTGTTTGAGCGGATGGGAGAGATTGCGGATGCCGTGTGCCGACATCGTAGGGTGGGTTAGCCCTGCGGCTGCGTCGAGCACGGCGCTAGGCTAGGTTCGTTAAGGCCACTTGCACCTTGACGGCCGGTAGGAGGTCCTACGGCACCTGCCCCCCTACTCCGTCTTGCGCAAGAACGCCCCGAACGCGCGCGGGCCGTCGCCGGTCTCGACCTCGCCGATCACCTTCAGCTCGGCGGCATCGATGATATCAAGCGTGTTGCTCTCCCAGCAGGCGACGATGACGTGCTTGCCGTCGGCGGTCGCGGCGATGCCTTCGGGATAGTCGCCGACGTTGATGCGCTTGACCGGCTTCAGCATCGCCAGATCGAACACGCTGACAGTGCCGCCATACTGGTCGGTGACGAAGCCACGGCCCAGCGTCAGTGCCACGGCGTAGGGACGCATGCCGACCGGCACGCGGCCGATCTCGCGGCCTGCGGCGATGTCGATCACGGAGACGTTGTTGGAGCCGACATTGGCGGTGTAGGCGCGCTTGCCCTCTGCATCGATGGTGACGCCGAACGGCCGCGTGCCGACCTTGATGGTCGCTTTGCGCTGACGCGTCGTGGTGTCCACCACCGAGACGCTGTCGTCGTCGCGGTCCGCCGAGAGCAGCAGCTTGCCATCAGGCGTCACCGCCAGGCCGGACGGCGAAGCGCCGACCGCGATGCTGGCCGTGACGCTGCGGCTCGCCGCGTCGATCACCCGCACCGCGGCCGCATACCAGTCCGCGACATAGACCGTCTTGCCATCGGGCGCCACCGCAATGCCGAGCGGCCCGCCGCCGACCTCGATCCTTCCTAAGACCTGGCGCGTTGCTGCGTCCACCACGGTCACCGCCTTGGCATCGGGGCTCGTCACATAGGCAAAGCGCCCGTCCGCGCTGACGGCCACACCGGCCGGCTTGCCGCCGATCGGGATGGTCGCGACGCTGCGCGATATCGCGAGATCCACGACCATCAGATCGTCGCTGAGCTGGTTGGTGACGAACGCTTCTTCGGCGGATGCGTTGCCGAGAGCGGCACGGCAGAGGCTGGCGGCGAACGCCGCCAGGAGCAGCGCCCGCACTGTCAGCTTCCGCTCTCGATCTTCTTCTTCAGCGCTTCGAGGCCGGCCTGATAAAGCCCCTTCACCGCCTTCACCGCGGCCTCGTCGCTCAGCTCCGGCGGCGGATCGTTGTTGGGAAAGCCGCGGTAGAAGGCGCCGGCCCATTCCAGCGTGCTCGCCTTGCCGTCGGCGCTCGGCGCCACCGTCAACGTCGAGGAATAATTGGTGACCGGCAGCACCTTCACGTCGACAGTGGTGATCCGGTAGGAATAAGTCATCGCAGCGGCGTCGAACTTATAGAGCTCCTCATCGACCGTGGCGCCGCCGGTCAAGGTCAGCCGCCGCGTTGCGCCGATCTCGTTGCCCTTCTCGCCCTCGGTCTTGGTGACGGGCGGGAGCCAGTTGATGTCCTGGAAATTGCCGATTGCCGCCCACACTTTGGCCGGGGCTGCATTGATCTCGATGGATTCGCGCACCTTCTGCCGGGTCGGTCCGTGCGCCCAGGCCGGTGTAGAAGCCGGTGCAAAAGCCGCCGTCAAAGCCGCCGCTCCCGCGGCAGTCAGTACCGCGGCCACGGCCACGCGCCGTCCAATCGTCACCCTCATCTCGTTTCCTCATCCGTCTCGTTGATCGTGCGCGACTTGGGCGCGCTGGGATCATCGTAGCGCATTTTGGGGCCGAGGGGAGACCGGTTCGTGGCACCGTTGCGGCGGCGCGCTTGCGCGATCCACAACCTGTTGCGCTGCCCGTCGGGCAAAGCATCCAATGGGTGGGGCAATCACGCCATGCAAAAATAATTCTCTTTATCAGCATTTCGGATTATCGTATAGGAAGCCATCCCAACCCGGCCGAGGGGCGCATCGCGATCGTCACGAACGCGGGATGGGACGTGGTGGACGCAGGCGGCGTCGGCGCGAAGGTGGTTTGCAGGGCGGGTCACACCGTGAGCAGCTACCTGCGTGCACACGACCGGTGCAGCCTGCGTACGGCAAAATCGTGTGGTCCTGGCGCCCGGGGTCTGTGCGCCAAGTCTTGCGGTGACGCTGCGGCCCGACCGGGTCCGCGCGTCAGCCATCCGCAAGACGACGGGGGCAATAGTGCATCGCTCCCCGGGGAGAGCACGACATAAGCCGTAAAGCCACTGCGCAGGGAAGGCCGGGTTGTTTGGCTTCACCTGTATGCCGCTGTGCAAATGTTTGTAGCGCATCTATCGCACAGTGGACCGCGGGTGCCAGCCGGCACCCGGTCTTCCCTGCGCCCTCGGCACCTTCGAGGGCAATGACTGCCGTAAAACTCGGGCGAAACACGCCGCGAGGGGGCGAAGGTGTGTCTGCAATTGAAATGCGAATTGAATTGAAGCGACCGTGTCACCCACGCCCCGTCATTGCGAGCGAAGCGAAGCAATCCAGAGTGCCTCCGCGGAAAGATTCTGGATTGCTTCGTCGCGAGAGCTCCTCGCAACGACGGCGGAGAGAACGGCCGTCGGCCGCGCCTTCCTACTCCGTCAGCGTCGCCTCCACGAACCCGCGCGGGTCGTCACAGAATTCCCGCATCACCCGATAATGATCGGTTTGCTCCACCGTCGTCGGCTCCAGGCCGTATTTCCCGAGCCGAAGCAGCTGCGCATTTGGATAGGCCATCAGCAGAGGCGCATGGGTCGCCATGATGACCTGACAATTGCCGGAGAGATCCATCCGATGCAGGAGCTTGAGGAAGTCCATCTGCCGCGCGGGCGAAAGTGCGGATTCCGGCTCGTCGAAGATGTAGATGCCCTGATTTTGGCAGCGCTCCTCGAAGAAGACCAGAAAGCCCTCACCGTGGGAAAAAGAGAGATAGTCCGGGGCTTCTTGAACGCTCGCACCAAACACGCCTTCCATGGCTTGCGCAGCACTCCCGGCCGAGCGGTCCAGATACCGCGCAACAGAAAAGAATGTCTCGGCCCGAAAAAACCAGCCGTCGGTTACCTTCGGCACCCAGGCAGCCTTCAGGGCGGCAGACAGCTCTACGCCGGTTACTTCCATGCCGCCGCCATCGATCTCCTGAAAGCCCTTGCGGCCGCCGGTGCTGGCAAAGCCGGCCATCCCCGCGATGCCCTCGAGGATGGTCGACTTGCCGGTGCCGTTCTCGCCGACGATGATGGTCACGGCGGTGTCGAAATTCTGATCGAACTCGTCCCTGAACACGGGAAGACAGAACGGATACGCCTCCCAATCCTCGACCGCCGAACGATCGAGCCAGACGCGCCGGAGATAGGGCGCGGGCAAGGTGGTTTGACGACGTTGTTTCCGGCCCATGCTCTCAACCTGCCCCTATTGCTCCAGCGCGGTGCCGATAAATCGGTCCGGATCATCGCAGAACTCCCGCATGACCTTGAAGTGCTCCGTCTCTCGCAACATCACCGGTTCGATGCCTGCTCTGGTCAGCCGCAACAACTTCGCGTTCGGATAAGCCATCAGCATCGGCGCGTGCGTCGCCATGATAACCTGACAGATGCGGGAGTCTTCCATGCGTTGCAGCAGTTTCAGAAATTCGATCTGGCGCGCCGGCGACAGCGCCGATTCCGGCTCGTCGAAAATAAAGATGCCCTGGCGCTGGCACCGCTCCTCGAAGAAGCGCAGGAAGCCTTCGCCATGGGAATGCGACAGGAAATCGGGACCGAGCTGGCCAGCATCACGCGCAGCCTTGTCAAGATATCGCGCCACCGAGAAAAAACTCTCGGCGCGAAAAAACCAGCCATTGGTAATTTTCGGCAACCAGCTTGCGCGCAGTGCCTTGGAGAGTTGGCCGCCCATCTTCTCGCTAGCTTCGGAGTGATCGACGGGCATGTAGCCCTTTCCGCCACCGGCATCGTCGTAGCCGGCGAGCGTGGCTATGCCCTCGAGGATCGTCGATTTCCCGGTGCCGTTCTCGCCGACGATGATCGTGATCGCGGCGTCGAAGTTGAGCTCGAAATCATCCGGAAAGATGGGCAGGCAAAACGGATAAGCCTCGCGATCGTGAACCTGCGACGGGTCGAGCCAGACCCGCTTCAGATACGGCGCAGGCAGGTTGATCGTGCGATTGCCCTTCCGCGCCACTGTTGGCCTCCAGAACCCGAACCTTCCCCGGAACATAACAGGAACAATCAGGTTGCGAAAGGCCTATCTCGCATCTCGGCCGTCGGCCGCCCATCAGTCCAGCGCTTCCAGCACCAGCTCCATGGTCATCAGCACGGGATTGTCGCCGCGAACCAGGCGGCCCTCGGCAACGCCGCCGGTGTAGTCGATCAGGGCAACATCGAGCGCAGCTTCGAGTGCGCCAGAGGAGCCGGGCGCAATCGCACCGGCTGTTATCGCAAGCTCCGTCGCAAACGGCTCGGTCACGCCGCCATCCGTGAAGCGCGCGCCGATGGTCGAGCCGACGCCACCGTGGATTTTGGCGCGCGCGATGCCGTGGTCGCGGCAGAAGCCTTCGAGGCAGCCAGCAAAATCCTGGTTCGGCCGCAACCGCATGGCAAACGCGCGGCTGGTCGTGCGTGCGCCGGTTGCGGCCGAAACGACCGGCCCGAACAGCTTAAAGTTCGTCTCGGGATCGATCTCGGCCGTGAACGTCGCTCCATCGATCCCGAAGGCCTCCACCGCGAACGGCTCGGCGACAACAGTCTCGTCCGGCAGCATGTGGCCGCCGCTGGCGCGGCCGTCGACTTCGGTCCAAAGCGCGTGGCAATGAAAGAACGGCGCACCGTCGCGCGTCCCAAGCGTCATGCTGCCAAGCCTTGTGCGTGTCACGCCGCTCGGCCGGAACGTGTCACTGTAGAAGGCTGCATTCTCGCCGGTCTTCGACAGCGCCGGCATAACGTAGGCGAACGGCCCGAGCGCGCCATGGCCGAAATTCAGTACGCCGCTCGTAAAACCTTCCGCGGCAAACCCGCGGCGCGCGGCTTCGAGCAACGGCAGGCCAGCTTGAAGCGTGAACGAAAAGGCGCGTCCCCTCGCCTCCACCCACTGGATGCGTTCGGGAAGCGGCGCGCCCGGCTGCTTGATGATCCGCATAACCTACGCTCAGCCCGCCTTCGTCTTGTCGAGATCGAGCAGCCCGCGCGCCTCGAGCTCGTCGCGCACCATGCGTTTTGGAATCTTGCCGTAGCCGGATTTCGGCAGCGCCTCCCAGAAGAAGAACCGCTTCGGCATCTTGTAGCGCGGCACTTTTGGCATGAGAAACGCCGCCATCTCCGCTTCGCTCACCGGCTTGGCACCTTCGCACGCAACGCAAACGGCGACGCCGACCTCGCCCCAGGTCGGATCGGGCACGCCGACGACCGCGACCTCGCCGACCGCTGGATGGGTCAGGATCTTCTCCTCGATCTCGCGCGGATAGATGTTGGAGCCGCCGGAGATGTACATGTCGGAGGCGCGACCCGTGATGTAGACGAACCCCTCCTCGTCCATGTGACCGAGATCGCCGGTGCGGAACCAGCCGTTGCGGAACGCCTTCGCATTGGCCTCGGGGTTGTCGTAATAGCCGGCGAGTACGGCAGGCCCGATCACGCATATCTCGCCGCTCTGGTTGGCGGCGAGCTCGCGGCCCTCGTCGTCCTGGATCGAGACCTGCATGCCGGTGCGCTCGAAGCCGCAGGTGCCGATCTTCGCGTGCGGGCCGTCCTCGGGATCGTGCAGCGCCGCCGGCAGCACCGTGATGTTGCCTGTGACCTCGCCGAGGCCGAAATATTGCACGATGACTTGGCCGAGCTTCTTCAGCGCGGCCTTCTGGTCCTCGCGGTACATCGGCGCGCCGGCGTAGATCACCTGACGCAGCGAGGAATGATCGTATTTGTCGGCGGCGGGGTGCTCGACCATCATCTTCAGGATCGTCGGCACCGTGAAGAGATTGCTGACGCGATGGGCCTCGATCAGGCGGAATGCCTCATCGATGTCGAATTTCTCGGTCGGCAGCAGCACGGTGCGGACGCCGCGCGCCGTCTGCACCAGCTGATGCACGCCGGCGCCATGCGACAGCGGCGCCACCACCAGCGACGCATCCTCTTCTGTTACGCCGGGGGTGAGATCGGCGAGATGGTTGGTGACGACAAAGCCCATCTGGCCATGGGTCAGCACCGCGGCCTTGGAGCGGCCCGTGGTGCCCGAGGTGAAGAAGAACCAGCAGGGATCATCGTGCTCGACGTCGACATTTGCAATGCTTGCGCCGGCCTGCGAGGCGATGGCATCAGCGACCGAGCGTTCGCCGAACGAGCCCTTGCCGTCGACGCTCCAGGTGAATTCCAGCGCGCCACCGCTCACCGCCGCGGCGTGCTCGGGAAAATCGACGTGGCACAGAAACGCCTTCGCGCCGGAGGCCTGCGCGAGATAGGTGACCTCGTCCGGCATCAGACGGAAATTGGTGGGCACCCAGACCGCCCCCAGCCGGAACGCAGCGAACATCGAGAAGAACATCTCGTCGCCATTCTTGGAATGGACGAGGATGCGATCGCCCTTGGCGATGCCGCGCGCGGCGAGCGCAGCCGCCAGCGCCGAGACCTGCGCATCGATCTCGCGCCAGGTCCAGGATTTATCTCCCCAGACAAGGCCGGGGCGCGATCCATGCCGCCGCGCATTCTGGGTCAGCATGTGAGCGAGATTCATGACGCGGCGAGACATGCGCAGGGGCTGCATCGGGCTTCCTCTTCGGCGGCGGACGGCGCGCGAGCCGCCCGCTCATTGCAGCCCATTTATCGCCATCGCCAGCGCCCCTGCAAGGCCGCCGGCCGCACACCTGACTTACGGTGCCTGAACGCGAACGGCGGGCGGATATTCGACGAGATTGAACGGCTTTGCTTCGTCGGCAGGCGCAGCGGTGGCGTAGTGTGCGAGCATGAAGATCAGATAGCTCATGCGCGCTTGTCGCCAGCGTAGCCGCAACCATTCAGGGAATTTTAAACATGATCGGCGCAATCTCGCTCAGTTCTCGCGTACAGAGTGCCGCATCATGGTCAAAGCGCCCGCCTTCCTTCTGTTGTCGCTGGCGCTCGCCGGATGTGCCGTGGCTCCGCAGGCGCACCTCTCCTCCGACCCCACCTTCAAGCCTGCGCGCTATGCCTGGGATGGCGCCGGCGAGGATCCCAACCAGCCGCGTGCGGCGTCCGGACCTGCGCGGACCGCGGCCCGATCCGAGCGCAACAGGTCGCACGCCGAGCTTGCGCCCTATTCGAAGGAATGGTGGCAGGCACAGGACGGCATCGAGGCCGAGCAGGATGCCAGGGTCAACCGCTCACTCGTCATCTGCCAAGGCTGTCTTCGCCCGCAGCCGCAGCCCGACGATTCCAGGCTCGCCAAAGCGACCGATTGAACCGAACCGCTCCTCCATCGGTCTACAGAGATACGCGCTGACACCGGCCGCTCCGGCCCGACGTCGCGCGCCATCATCTCAGGACATTCATGCTCACCCGTCGGACCTTTGTCTCCGCTTCTCTGCTTGCCATCGCTTCCCCGACATTCGCCGTCACCCCTGCCCCCGGCGATCCCATCACCATCCTGTCGCAGGAACCGGACGTGAAATCCTTCAAGGTTGACGCGGAAAAGATGGAGGCTGACAAGGCGACGATCGCGGTGACCATTACCGATCCCGGCAACGACCGCAAACCTTCCGACCAGGTCGTGCGTTACGACTTCGTGCAAGAGGCCGATAGCTGGCGGATCGACGACATCAAGGGCTCCTCCGACGGCGAAGCCTGGTGGATCCGCAAGATGCTGACGGACTCCCTGAAGAGCTGACCGGAGACGACATGAGCGAAATCATCAACAACAAAACCCATCACCGCTATGAGCTCGAGATGGAGGGCCATCTTGCGACCGAGCAATACAAGCTCGACGGCAATTTCATCACGTTCGAGCACACGGACGTGCCAAAGGAGCTCGGCGGCAAGGGCGTCGGTTCGAAGCTGGTGCAAGGCGCGCTCGATCAGGTCCGCGCGGCCGGCTTGAAGCTGATCCCTGAATGCCCGTTCGTGAAGGCGTGGATTGAGAAGCACCGGGATTATCAGGACCTGGTGAAGAGATAACCGCGCAGGCCCGCCAGCCGGCGGGCCTGCCGGTCTCTAGGGCTATTGCCGATGCCCGAGCAGGTCCTGATCGTTCAGATCCCAGTCCTGCCAGAGCTGGAGGATGCCGAGGAGCACCACCACCGCGCCGAGGCTCGTGTGGTAGATGCGGAGAAAGCCTCCACCGGAATAACCGAGGACATAGGGCGAGGCGATGAGCCACAATCCGATCAGGATCGTCATCACCTCTTGCCAACGCTGCAATGCGACATATTCGAGCTGGCTAATACCAAACACGACCAGACCGACCGCGACCGCGTTCAGGATCATCGTCTCGTGTCCGACGATCGTCGGCTGATCCTGGATGGGAAACCACGGCGAAACGACGATCAGCGCGCCGAGTAACATCCCGCACCAATCTTCCCACGTTCGATGAGTCTTCAAGAAACCAAAGTCCGACATAGTACCCTCCTACGACAGAGGCATACGTCTGCGGCTGGCGATCATGACACTCCGAATGTCTGGCAACTCTGCCGGCCGCATTCGAGCGTATGTCCTCAAAATGACGTGGCCATCGCCCTGGAACTTGCAAGGGCCATGTTGAGGATTATTTGGGGTATTGCAGTGCCTTGTCGTAGTCGGAAGGCCGCCCTTGTTGGCGCCTAGATCAGACAACGGGCAGCACGTCGGAAGGATCTTGCATGGCGGCATCGGTACGGGACAACAGGGACAGGAGTCGCTTCGAGCTCGATGTCGGCAACGAAATCGCATTCGCCAATTACCGGCTGACGCCGGCGGCCGTGATCATCACCCATACCGAGACGCCGCGCGCGTTGCGCGGCCGCGGCATTGCATCCGAGTTGGTCAAGGGTGCGCTGGATTTAATCCGCCGCGACGGCAAGAAGGTGGTCGCTGGTTGCGGCTTCGTCGGCGACTATCTCGACAGGCATCCGGAGGATGCGGATCTCGTCTCCTGAATGCAAAAGGGCCCGCGAGATCGCGGGCCCTTGGCTCACGACCGAGCGATCGGTCAGTGCTTGATCTCCGGCGGCAGCTTGCCGCCATTGGCGGCGAGCTTGGACATGACCTGCTTGTGCAGCCAGACGTTCATGCTCGCCGAATCGTTGGTGTCGCCGCTGTAGCCGAGCTCCTTGGCGAGATCCTTGCGCGCAGCGAGGCTGGAATCGATGTCGAGCGCCTTCATGAGGTCGACGATCGAGGTACGCCATTCCAGCTTCGCGCCCTTGTGGGCGGCCGCCGCCTTGTCGACGATCGAAGCGACGTCCACCGTCGCCGCGGGCGCGGCTCCGGGCGCCGATCCGCTCGGCGCGGCACCGGCGGGCGCGCTGCCCGACGGTGCGCTGCCTGCGGGTGCGGCGGAAGCCGGATGACTGCCGAAGATCGCGCCCATGATTTTCCCGAAAATGCTCATATCTGCTCCCCGAATAGGATCCGTTGGAAGGGCCTTGAGTGGCACTTATAGACGAAGTGTCTGCGTTGCGCCCGCTAAGTCCTGCGAACCGACACGCAGCATCAGCTTATCTGCGGCGAAATGACGACCGAATGACATGATTGAGGTTGCAGTGCGGCATCGAATCTTACCCAAGCGTGAGGGACAGGACTCGGAAATGGGCGTACGCTCCAGCTTCAGCTCGCGATGCCGTGCGGATTTCGCGTCTGGTCGGATCGCGAAACTCAGAAGGGCGGCCGTCCGCGCCGTTGTCGGCGCCGAATTCGGCCGCATGGCAAGGGAGCTAGCGAGCATGGCGACACTCTACCAGGGCAATGTCCCCCCCATGGCCCCGACCGCGGATGCGGCTGGACCGGTGATCCGAACCATCCGACTGTCCGATCTGCACGACGCGCTCAGGCGCGGCTGGGAAGATTTCAAGGCGGTGCCGAGCCATGCCATCATCCTCTGCGTGATCTATCCGGTGCTGGGCCTCGTGCTCGCCCGCGTGGTGATGGGCTATTCGGTGCTGCCGCTGTTGTTCCCGCTGGCCGCAGGCTTCGCGCTGATCGGCCCGTTCGCCGCTCTCGGTCTCTATGAGCTCTCCAGCCGACGCGAACGCTATGAAGAGGCCAGCGCCTGGGATGCCATGGAGGTGCTGCGCTCGCCTTCGTTCGGCGCCATGCTCGGTCTCGGCACATTGCTGCTCGCGCTGTTCGTGACCTGGGTTGCAACCGCGCAGGCGATCTATGTCGCGGCGTTCGGCTATGAGGGCGCAACCGGGATCTCTGATTTCATGATGCGCGTTCTCACCAGCCGGCAAGGCTGGTGGCTGATCGCCGTCGGCTGCGGCACCGGCTTCCTGTTCGCGCTTGCCGCACTCTGCATCAGCGCCGTGTCGTTCCCGTTGATGCTCGATCGCCATGCCGGCGCGTTCGACGCGATGGTGACGTCACTGCGCGTTGTCGCCAAGAACCCGGTGCCGATGGCGGCTTGGGGCCTGATCGTCGCGGTGCTGCTGGCGCTCGGCACGATTCCGGCGTTCCTTGGCCTTGCCGTGGTGATCCCTCTGCTCGGCCACGCCACTTGGCACCTCTACCGCAAGGTGATCGTCTCGGAGCCCGGTGCACGTCCGGTGCCGCCCCCGCCGCATCGTCCGCGCAAGCCGGCCGCCGACTTCCCCGCCAACCTCTTCCCCTGGCGGAATCGCACTGACGCCTGACGATATCGTGACATCCGATCCTGCCCGGCCTCGGGCAGGATCGCGCACTGTCATGCGCCTTGCTTTGGCCGCGGTTACCGCCGAAATTGCGCCCGCCGATCGGATCACTTCACGGAATTAATTTTATCGAATGACCCCGACGATTTCTCGTCTCGCTCTCGCAGCCTTCGCCCTCTTCGCGTCAATCCTAACCCAGCCAGCTCTCGCCGCTGCTGCCTGTGGCTCGGGCAACTTCGATGCCTGGCTCGCGGACTTCAAAACCGACGCCGCGGCCAAGGGTATCTCGCAGCAGGCCATCACCGCCGGGCTTGCCGGCGTGACGCTCGATCAGGGCGTGCTCAACCGCGACCGCTCGCAAAAGGTCTTCACCCAGACGTTCGAGGAGTTCTCCGGCCGCATGGTGCCGCCGCGCATACAGCGCGGCTCCAACATGATGAAGCAATACGGCTCGGTGCTCTCCCGCATCGAACAGACCTACGGCGTGCCGGGCGAGGTGCTGGTCGCGATCTGGGGTCTCGAGACCGATTTCGGCGTCAACACCGGCAAATTCGCCACCATCCGCTCGCTGGCGACGCTGGCCTATGATTGCCGCCGCTCCGACCAGTTTCGTGCCGAGCTATTGGATGCGCTGCGCATCGTCCAGCGCGGCGACCTCGCGCCCGGCGACATGCGCGGCGCCTGGGCCGGCGAGCTCGGCCAGACCCAGTTCATGCCGTCGTCCTGGATGAAATACGCCGTCGACTTCGACGGCAATGGCAAGCGCGACCTCCTGCACAACGCACCCGACGTGCTCGCCTCCACCGCCAATTATCTTGCCGGCTATGGCTGGCAGCGCGGCAAGGATTGGCAGCCCGGCAGTCCGAATTTTGCGGTGCTACAGCAGTGGAATAAGAGCGAAGTCTACTCCAAGACTGTCGCCTATTTTGCGATCCAGCTCGCACACGCCCCTTAAGGTACTCCTCTCGCAAAACGCCCAAGGCCGGTCCAGCGGAGATCTGGAAACCTGCGTTTTGCATAAAGAATGAATATATATTCAAATTTATAACCAATCGCTCATGCGGTTCGCGCATGTGAGACTTGGGTCCAGCAGCTAATCGCCCGCCTTGCGATGGATCGAAATCCAACTTATTTCGTCGCCTCTCGGAACCTAGGCGATGCCGCAAACCCGTGAATTCACGGGCGCTTATGGCGCCTCGTCGCGCATTCCGCCTGCCCTTTGGGCGGGGCTGCTCTTGGGTTAATCATCCGTTACCGACGCCATGCATTGGGCGCTTAGCTGCATCGCAACATCGGAACTTTCGCACTGCACCACTCCACTCTATATTCATTTCAACGATGAGGCCCGGGCAAGGGCTGAATCGAACTACAGGAGACTACCAATGCTGCTCTCGCTCATCCGCATGATCCAGGCTTTCCGGGACTATCAGCGCAATGTTGCCGAGCTGTCCCAGCTCAGCGATCGCGAACTGGCCGACATCGGCCTTGATCGCTCGGACATCCCGCGCGTTGCCGCCGGTCAGTATCAGGGCTGATATCGTCAGCCCTTCACCGGACGAACCGATAGCGCCCGCCTCGTGCGGGCGTTGTCGCATCCGATGGCAGAAAACTCGATCTCGGCGATTCCACTGGCCGCCGAAAAGCGCTACCTGTCCGCCCCATGACAGGACCCCAATCCAACATTGTGCACGTGATCGGCGCCGGCCTTGCCGGTTCCGAAGCCGCCTGGCAGGTGGCCAAATCCGGCTTGCCCGTGATGCTGCACGAGATGCGGCCGACGCGCATGACCGAGGCGCACCGCACCGACGGGCTCGCCGAACTGGTCTGCTCCAACTCATTCCGCTCGGACGACGCCGCCAACAACGCCGTCGGCCTGCTGCACGCCGAAATGCGTCGGCTCGGCTCGCTGATCATGCGCGCGGCCGACGCCAACCAGGTGCCCGCCGGCGGCGCGCTCGCGGTCGACCGCGACGGCTTCTCCGCAGCCGTCACCAGCGCGCTCAACGACCACCCCCTGATCGAGATCGCCCGCGGCGAGGTTTCAGGGCTGCCGCCGGCCGACTGGAGCAACGTCATCGTTGCGACCGGCCCCCTCACCTCCGCGCCACTCGCCGATGCCATCCGCGAGCTGACCGACGAGAACGCACTCGCTTTCTTCGACGCGATCGCGCCCATCGTGCATCGCGAGTCCATCGACATGTCGGTGGCCTGGTTCCAGTCGCGCTATGACAAGGTCGGCCCCGGCGGCAACGGCGCCGACTACATCAACTGCCCCATGACCAAGGAGCAGTATGACGGCTTCGTGGCCGCGCTGATCGCCGGCGAGAAGACCGAGTTCAAGGAGTGGGAGACCAACACGCCCTATTTCGACGGCTGTCTGCCGATCGAGGTGATGGCGGAGCGCGGCCCCGAGACGCTGCGCCACGGCCCGATGAAGCCCGTCGGCCTCACCAATCCGCACGATCCCACCACGAAAGCCTATGCGATCGTGCAGCTCCGTCAGGACAACAAGCTCGGCACGCTCTACAACATCGTCGGCTTTCAGACGAAGCTGAAATACGGCGAGCAGCAACGCATCTTCCGCACCATTCCCGGGCTGGAGAAGGCCGAATTCGCCCGCCTCGGCGGCCTGCATCGCAACACCTTCCTCAATTCGCCAAAGCTGCTCGACGGCCAGTTGCGCCTGCGCGCGCAGCCGCGGCTCCGCTTCGCCGGCCAAATGACGGGCTGCGAGGGCTATGTGGAGTCTGCCAGCGTCGGCCTGATCGCGGGTCTCTACGCAGCAGCGGATGCGCGCGGCGAGACACTTGCGAGCCCGCCGGGCACCACAGCGCTCGGGTCGCTGCTCGGCCACATCACCAGCGGCCATCTCGAAACCGTGGAGCCGGGAACGCGCTCGTTCCAGCCGATGAACGTCAATTTCGGCCTGTTCCCGCCGCTCGCGACCGTGCCGACGAAGAAGCCCGACGGCACGCGCCTGCGCGGCAACGAGAAGACGGTGGCCAAGAAGCAGGCGATGAGCGCGCTGGCGCTCGCCGATCTCGATCGCTGGATCGCCGATCATTTGCGCATTGCCGCCGCCGCGTGAGAATTCGATGAGCCTCCCCAAAGACGACGCCGCGATCCTCTCGGCGCGCTGGACCGAGGGCGTGCTGCTCAAGCGCGATGTGTTCTCGACCGTTGAGCGCGGCCGCTTCCGTGGTGACAGCGGCGAGGTCGACGCGGTGCTGCGCCGGCTCGACGAGGTGCCGTGGTGGTCCTACCTGCTGGCGCGCCACCTGTTCGCGCGTGAGAAGCACGCGCTGGCGCTGGCCAAAGGCCTCAATGTTGGACCCGGTTTGCTGTGGGGCGGCCGCCGTGCACTCGTGCGCGGCTTCGTCGACGGCGTTGCGCTGCATCTGGCGAAGCCGCACGGCGATCTCGCCTATTTCCGCTCAGCCAAGGCGGCGCTACGCCGGCTGCGCCGCGCCGGCATCTGCCACAACGATCTCGCCAAGGAGCAGAACTGGCTGGTCGGCCGAGATGGCCGCGCCTATGTGACCGACTTCCAGCTCGCGGCGTGCTTCAACCGACGCGGCCGACTCTACCGCATCCTGGCCTACGAGGACCTGCGGCATCTGCTCAAGCACAAGCGTTCCTATGCACCCGAGGCGCTGACACCGCGGGAACGCAAGATCCTGGCGAAGAAGTCGTTCGCCGCGAGTCTGTGGCTGGCCACCGGCAAGAAGGTCTACCGGGCAATCACGCGCGGTCTGTTCAACTTCACCGACCGCGAAGGCGGCGGCCGCCGGCTGGTCAACGACGCGCCGGTTCTGGCCGAGCTGATCCGCAAGAATCCGGCCGTGCGTGACACCGCCATCGTCGCCTTTGCCGATCGCCGTTCCGGCGTCGGGCTCTATGCGTTCGTGGAAGGCGATCGGGCCTCGCTCGAAGGCCAACTTCGCAACGAACTGACCGCAGCCAAGGGACCGAAGCCGCCGGAGCACATCCAGGTCGTGCATTCCCTGCCGCGCGATCCCAACGGCAAGCCGCGCACCGAGATCCTGCAACTGGTCGCCATGAACCAGCTCGACCTGATCGAACCGATGATGAAGAACGATCAGGACCGCGCGTTCCTCAAGGACATCCTGGAACAGCGCAAGAACCTGCGCGACCGCTTCAATTTCGAGGCGGACCTGCCGGCGGGCTAGCATCGCGCACCGCGCCTTGAAGCGTCCACATTGGCAATAGAGAAGCAAACAGATAGCGCTAGCCAGGTGGGGGTTATGGGCACTCGGGGGACGATGATGCATCGTGTGGCTGGCGCCATGATCGCCGGCCTTCTGCTGCTCGCAGCCGCGCCCGCAATGGCCGAAACGCCGGCCGAGCTGATCTCGAGCTTCCGCCTCAAGCACGGTGAAGTCCGCGTCGTGCGCGATTCAACCCTCGACCGCATCGCCATGGACCAGGCCCGCGCGATGGCAGCGAAGGACGATCTCAGCCACGACGCCCTCGGCCCGTTCAACCGGCGCGTCGCACCGGCCGGCGCGGGACGCGCCGCCGAGAATATCGCTTACGGCTACGACAATTTCGAGAAGACTCTCGGCCAGTGGATCGACTCGTCCGGGCATCGCAAGAACCTGCTGCTGCACAACGCCTCCCGGATCGGCATCGCGAGCGCCAGGAACGCCGGCGGCAAGCGCACCTATTGGGCGATGGTGATCGCCGGCGATTACGAGCCGAAGGGCAAAGGCAAGAAGGGCAAGGAGCCGCTGGTTGCCGTGAAGCGCGAGGCCGCGCCCGCCAGCAAGCCGAAATCCAGCGGCTGCCACATCAAGCTGCTCAGCCTCTGCATCTGAGGCGAAACCAGATGTTGCAACCGGCCTCTTGTCCGCATTCCTCGGCGCATCTAATTCATGCAGTGAGATCGCGAGAGCAAAGGCGGCGCACTTGATCGACATCGAGCGAATACGTGCCGACACGCCAGCCACCTCCCGGGTTGCGTACCTGCACAACGCGGGGGCGGCTCTCATGCCTGTCCCTGTCGTCGAAGCCATGAAGCAGCATATCGATCTGGAAAGCGAGATCGGAGGTTATGCTGCCGCTGACCGCGAGTCCGACCGGCTTGAAGCGGTCTACGGCTCGGTGGCGCGTCTGCTGAATGCCGCCCCCGATGAGATCGCGCTCATGGAGAACGCAACGGTCGCCTGGCAGATGGCGTTCTACGCGCTTCCGTTTCGCGCCGGCGATCGCATCCTGACCGCCGAGGCGGAATACGCCGCCAACTATGTCGCGTTTCTTCAGCTCGCCAAGCGCACGGGCGCGATCATCGATGTGGTGCCGAGCGATGCCGGTGGCGAGCTCGACATCCAGGCGCTCGAACGCATGATCGATGAGCGGGTGAAGCTGATCGCCATCACCTGGGTTCCGACCAATGGCGGGCTGGTCAATCCCGCGGCGGCGATCGGCAAGATCGCGCGGGCGCGGGGCATTCCCTATCTGCTCGACGCCTGCCAGGCGGTCGGCCAGATGGCGGTCGACGTCGAAGCCATCGGCTGTGACATGTTGTCGGCGACGGGGCGCAAATTCCTCCGCGGCCCGCGCGGCACCGGCTTTCTCTACGTCCGCCGCGAGATGCTGCAACGGCTCGAACCGCCGATGATCGACCACTTCGCCGCGCCTTGGGTTTCGCGAGATGAA
The DNA here is from genome assembly GCF_023074175.1 of Bradyrhizobium sp. 139. Classification (GTDB taxonomy): domain Bacteria; phylum Pseudomonadota; class Alphaproteobacteria; order Rhizobiales; family Xanthobacteraceae; genus Bradyrhizobium. The sequence continues at coordinate 152,945 of NZ_JADPKS010000028.1, read as the reverse complement.
TATCGGCTCCGCGATGATGCCCGTCGTTTCGAGACATGGGAGAACAATTACGCGGCACGTCTCGGTCTCGGCGCTGCTGTCGATTATGCCCTCGCGATAGGCCTCGGCCCCATCGAGCAGCGCTGCCGCCTGCTTGCAGGCCGGCTTCGCTACGGCATTGCCGCCATTCGCGGTATCACCATTCGCGATCTCGGCCGCGCGCCGGGTGCCATCGTCAGCTTCACGATCGATGGGCGTGAGGCGGACGCCATTGTCAGAAGTGCCGCTTCGGCCGGCATCACGATCGGCGTTTCACATCCGTCAAGCACCCGCATCGATGCCGAAGTCCGCGCGCTGCCGCCGGTCGTGCGGGCATCCCCGCATTACTACAATACGGATGCCGAGATCGATCGGCTGATCGGGCACCTCGCGAGTTTGACACCGCGATAGCACACGGGTGCGCGCCGCTCAGGTGCAGCGCGCGCTCAGTCCGGATGCACTGAGCCTGGCCATGACCTCGTCGAGATGCGCACTGTCGCGGGTTTCGATGACCAGCTGGAGCAGCGTCGCCTTGGCCGGCAGATCGGAGAAGGTCCGCTGATGCGAGACCTCGATGATGTTGGCGCCGGCCTCGGCCAGAAGCGCCGCGACGGCAGCCAATTGCCCCGGCCGATCAGGGATATCGAGCGACAATTGGGTCAGCCGCCCTTCGCGTGCCAGCTCACGTGTAAGGACAGATGCGATCAGCCTCGTGTCGATGTTGCCGCCGCTCAGCACCAGGCCAACCTTCTGGCCAGCAAAGCGGGACGGATCGGACATCAGCGCGGCAAGGCCGGCAGCGCCGGCGCCCTCGACGACCGTCTTCTCGATCGAGATCAGGGCCGCGACCGCGCGTTCGAGCTCGGCTTCGTTCACCAGCGCGATATCGTCGACGAGGCGGCGGACGATCTCGGTGGTGATCTTGCCCGGCGATTTCACCGCGATGCCTTCGGCGAGGGTATCGCCGCGCGCGGGCAGATTGCCGTCATGGATGGCGTTGTACATCGAGGGATAGAGCCAGGCCTCGACGCCCAAAATCCGGAGTGACGGCTTGATCGATTTCGCAGCAATGCCGATGCCGCTGATCAGGCCACCGCCGCCGATCGGGACCACCAGCGTATCGAGCTCGGGCACTTCCTTCAGCATCTCGAGCCCGACAGTGCCCTGCCCCGCGATGACAAGCGGATCGTCGTAGGGGTGGACGAAAATCATGCCGCGGGCTTCGCCGTGGCTTCGCGCATACGCGGCCGCCTCCTCCAGCGTCGCGCCCGTCACCACCACCTCCGCGCCGTGGTGCTTCGTGTTCTCGACCTTCACCATGGGCGTGCCGACCGGCATGACGATGGTGGCGGGAATGCCGAGCCGCTTGGCGTGATAGGCGACGCCCTGCGCATGGTTGCCCGCCGACATCGCGATGACACCACGCGCACGCTCCTCTGGCGTCAGCGCGGTGAGCCGGTTAAGCGCGCCCCGCTCCTTGAACGAGGACGTGAACTGGAGGTTCTCGAATTTCAGCCAGATGTCGCAGCCGCAGATGTTGCTCAGCGTGCGGCTGTAGCTACAGGGCGTCTCGACGACGGCGCCGCGGATGGTGTCGGCGGCGGCATGAATGTCGGCCGGCGCGACCGGAAAGCCGCTGAGATCGGAGGATGTGTTCTGGGACAACTCAGCCATAGGACAGCATAGAGCATTCGGCGGTTTGAGGCGATAAGCCGGCCGCTATTTGGTAAATTCGCTGGAACGTGAAGCCCGCCACAGGGTCCATAGCGTGCGCAGCCGCGACGACGGCTGCAGCGCAAACGGATTGCGCCCGGGTTGCGACAGGCGCTTGAGGTCGTCCCGCACCTGGGCCAGCAGCAGAAACGCTGGCCGTGCCGACGCTGGCACCTCCGCCAACAGCGACCAGGCCGTCGTCAAATGCTGCTCGGCTTCGCCCACGAGCTGGCCCAGCACCGCATGCAGATTCGGCGTCTCCTTGCCGGCGAACACGTCCTCCATCGGGCAGCCATGGCTCGCCAGCAGCTGCTGCGGCAGGAATAGTTGTCGGTGCGCCGAGTCGCGCGGCAGATTTGCGATCACCTGCGCGATGCCCTGGGCGAGCCCGGCATGCCTTGCGATATGCTCGGCCGCCTCCGAGGGCGGCGCCATGACCCGGGCCGCGAGGGCAAACAATGCCGAACAGGTCGCGTCCAGATAACCCTCCAGAGCCGTCATGGTCGGCATCGGATCGTTATAGAGATCGAACTGATGCTCGTCGGCGAGCAGCGATAGCGGCCCGACCGGAAGGTCGAAATCGCGGATCGCACGCAATAGCTCTGCTGCCACGGGATTGCCCTCGGCGCTGCCATGGACGTGGCCCGACAGCATGTCGGTCCACCATTGCAGGCGGATTTCGCCGGGCAAGGGCTGGCTCACCTGGTCGCGGACGCGGACGATCTCGACATTGAAGGCATAGAGCGCCAGCAGCGCTTGGCGCTCGGCGGCCGGCGCGAACAGCGTTGCGGCATAGCGCGGAAAGTCATGGCTGCGCACGAGGCCGGCGCAGAAGGCAACCGAATCGGGCAGAGGCGCAGCGCTGCTCATGGGACGGCGATCAGCGCGGCCGCGACGCGGCGCCGCTCGCCGATCATGATGTTGTAGGTGCGCACGGCAGGACCGGTTTGCATCGTGTCCAGAACCACCCTCACCGCCTTCAGCGCCTGCCGCAGGTCCGGCGGCGGCAGCCAGACACCGGTTCCGGTGCCGATCAGAAGCGTGTCAATGCTGTTGGCCGCCATGAAGACCCGGTCCAGCGAATAACGGTCGATCCCGGTAGGGTCCGTCACATCCCAGGCCCAGATCGCGTCGGGCAGGCAGAGCAGCGATCCCCGATGGGACATGCCGGCAAAGGCGAAGCCGCCCTTGCCATAGGCTTCGATCGGCGCCGAGCGCGGGAAATGCGGAGCGTTGGGATCGCCGGCCATCAGCCTCGTCCGAATGAGCTTACTGCCCTCGCAAACGCGTGCGAGGGCATGCGGTTCGGATCATGCCTTGTTTTTCTTCGCCGGCGTAGCCTTATCGGGCGCATCTTCGCGATGCTCGCCGACGCCGAGATAGATCAGGATCGGAGCCGCGATGAAGATCGAGGTATAGGTGCCGACCAGCACAACGCCGAACATCATCACCGCGGTGAAGCTGTGGATGGCATGGCCGCCGAACAGCAGCAGAGCCAGCAGCGCCAACGTCACGGTGAAGTGGGTGATGATCGAACGCGACAGGGTGGAGTTGATGGACTCGTTGAGAAGCTGCGGCATCGGCATCTTCTTGTAGCGGCGCAGCATTTCGCGGATGCGGTCGTAGATCACGACGGTGTCGTTGAGCGAATAGCCTAGGATGGTCAGAAGCGCGGCTATGCTGGTCAGATCGAAATCGACCTGGCTGATCGACATGAAGCCGATCGTCAGCACGATGTCGTGCACGTTTGCGATCATGGCGCCCAGCGCGAACTGCCACTCGAAGCGGAACCAGAGATAGATCAGGATCGAGACGATCGCGAGCATCAGGCCGAGCATGCCATAGGCCAGGAGTTCGCCGGAGACGCGCGGGCCGACCACTTCGACGCGGCGATAGTCGACGGAATCGCCGAGCGCGGTGCGGACCTTCTGCACGGCTGCCTGCTGGGCGGCATCGCCGCCCGGCTGCTCCGCGACGCGGATCAGGACGTCGGCGGGACCGCCGAACTGCTGGAGCTGGACTTCACCCAGATGCAGCGCATCGAGCGTCGTGCGCATTGCCGCGATGTCGGCCGTGCCGGACTTGGCCTGCACCTCCAGCAGCGTGCCGCCGCGGAAGTCGATGCCGAAATTGAGGCCGTGGGTGAAGAACAGCGTGATCGCGACGATCGACAGCGCCGCCGAGATCGGGAAGCTGATCCGGCGGAAGCGCGTGAAGTCGAAATGCGTGTCGTCCGGGACAATGCGGAGCGACGGCAGCAGCCCGAGCGCGGCGACCACGGTGAGGACGACAATGAGGATGCCGAGCCCGATGAGAACGGTGTGAGTCACGATCAGGCTCCTAGATCGGCACGCTCTGCGGCCGCTTCCACCGCACCCACCAGGCCACGATCAGTCGCGTCAAGGTGAAGGCGGTGAACACCGTGGTGATGATGCCGATCCCGAGCGTCACGGCGAAGCCGCGCACCGGGCCGGTGCCGATGTAGAACAGCACCGCGGCGGCAATGAAGGTGGTGATGTTGGAATCGAGGATGGTCGCAAGCGCCCGCTTGAAGCCGGCGTCGATCGCCGAGATCGCGTTGCGGCCGCCGCGCAGCTCCTCGCGGATACGCTCGTAGATCAGCACGTTGGAATCGACCGCGATGCCGACGGTGAGTACGATGCCGGCGATGCCGGGCAGCGTGAGCGTGGCGTTGAGCAGCGACAACAGGCCGAAGATCATCGCGACGTTGATCGCCACTGCGATGTTGGCGAACACGCCGAACAGCCGGTAGGTCAGCAGCATGAACACGATAACCAGGATCGAGCCGACATAGGCCGCGAGCTCGCCCTTTTCGATCGAGTCCTGACCAAGACCCGGGCCGACCGTGCGCTCTTCGACCACCGTGAGCGGCGCCGGCAGCGCGCCGGCGCGCAGCAGGATAGCGAGATCATTGGCCGATTGTACGGTGAAATTGCCGGAGATCTGGCCCTGGCCGCCGGTGATGGGCTCGCGGATGACGGGCGCCGAGATCACCTTGTTGTCGAGAACGATTGCGAAGGGCAGCCCCACGTTCTCCTGCGTGGCCTGCGAGAACTTGCGCGCGCCCGACGTATTGAATTTGAAGCTGACGACCGGCTCACTCGTGCGCTGGTCGAAGCTCGCCTGGGCATCGGTCAGATCGCCGCCGGCCACTAGCACCTGCTTCTTCACCACATAGGGCGTGGGCGGCGGCGACGCGCTCATCAACAGTTCGGATTCCGGCGGCAACCGCCCCTGCTGCGCCTGATCCGGCGGCACGGACGTATCGACCATGCGGAATTCCATTTTCGCGGTCTTGCCCAGCAGCTCCTTGAGGCGGGTCGGATCCTGGAGGCCGGGGACCTGCACCAGGATGCGGTCGTTGCCCTGGCGCTGGATCACAGGCTCGACGGTGCCGAGCTCGTTGACGCGGCGCTCGACGATCTGGATCGACTGCTCGATGGTCTTGCGCATACGGTCGAGCATCGCGGCCTGCGGGATGGTCAAACGGATCACGCCGCCGCCGGCTTCGGTCACGTCAAGGTCGCGCTGACCGCTCGATCCCATCAGTCCGCCCAGCGGCTGGGACAGCTCGCGCAGCTTGGCGAGCGCAGGCTGCACGTCCGATTCCTTGGTGATGCGAACCTCGGCCGCGTCGTTGCGCACGGTCACGCCGCCGGTGAATCCGATCTTGGCATCGCGCAGGGTCCGGCGAACGTCGTCGCGGACCTGGTCGAGCCTTTCCTTCTTTACATAGTTGCCGTCGACCTCGAGCAGCAAATAAGAGCCGCCCTGAAGGTCGAGGCCGAGCACGAGCCGACGCTGCGCCCAGGCGGGCCAGGTCTTGACCTGCGCCTCGGGGAAGAAGTTCGGGACCGCGCAGAGGCACACGATCAGCGCCGTCAGGATGATCCCGAGCGCTTTCCACCGCGTGAAATACAACATCGACTGGACCTGTCAGATCAGGAGACTTGAGATACTCGCGCAGGCGATCACTTCGCGGCGGTGTCGTCCTTGGCGCTTTCCTTGGCGCTTTCTTTGGCCGGCTCGCCCTTGGCTCGTACGCCGGAGACCATCGAACGCATCTGCCGCACTCGCACGCCATCGGCGATCTCGAACTCGATCTGGTCGTCGTCGACGACCTTGGTGACCTTGCCGACGAGGCCGCCCGAGGTCACGACGGTATCGCCGCGGCGGATGTTCTTCACGAGGTCGGCATGGTCCTTCACCTTCTTCTGCTGCGGGCGCAGAATCAGGAAGTACATGATCACGAAGATCAGGGCGAACGGCAGCAACGACATCAACATGCTGTTGGTGTCGCCGGCGCCCGCAGCCTGGGCATACGCAGGAGTAATCAGCATTCGGACGATCCTCGTGAGAACGGGGGAAAGCCGGTCAGGCCCCTTGGGCCACCGGCTCGGTCAAATTCGCGCGGACTATAGCGGCCACCGCCCCAATTGCAACGCTGCCAGACCGCCCTTTTGGCCACCTTGCGGCGGGCGGTCAGGCCCGATAAGGCTGCGTTCTCAGGAACTTCGGACATGCCCAGAAAACCAAGCAAAAGCCCGGCCGGCAAAGGCCCCCGTACCCCTGCCACGAGGCCTGCCCGCGTCGCGGCAAAACGCCCCACGGCAGTCCCTAAGGCGGCCCGGGACCTCTCCCAGGATCGCATCGTCCGCGCGCTGGAGAGCATCGCGGCGCACCTCTCCGCCCAAGGCAATCCGGCCGTCGAACGCGAATCGTTCGAGCGAGCGGACGCCTATGTCTGGCACCCGGACGGCCGCCTTTCGGCGGTGCCGCGGGTCAGCCGCGTCGAGTTGTTCCTGCTGAAGGGCGTCGAGCGGGTGCGCGACATCCTGATGGAGAACACCGAACGCTTCGCAGGCGGCCTGCCCGCCAACAATGCACTGCTCTGGGGCGCGCGCGGCATGGGCAAGTCGTCGCTGGTGAAGGCGGTCCATGCCAGCATCAATGCCGACCGAAAGCCTGCGAACAAACTCAAGCTGATCGAGATCCACCGCGAGGACATCGAGAGCCTGCCCGCGCTGATGGAGCAGTTGCGTGCCTCATCCTTCGGCTTCGTCGTGTTCTGCGACGACCTCTCCTTCGACGGCAATGATGCCTCCTACAAGTCGCTCAAGGCGGTGCTCGAAGGCGGCATCGAGGGCCGACCCGAGAACGTCATCCTCTACGCCACCTCCAACCGGCGCCATCTGCTGGCGCGCGAGATGATCGAGAACGAGCGTTCGACCGCGATCAATCCAGGCGAAGCGGTGGAGGAGAAGGTCTCGTTGTCGGATCGCTTCGGACTGTGGCTCGGTTTCCACCGCTGCAGCCAGGACGAATATCTTGCGATGGTGCGCGGCTATTGCAGTCATTTCGGCATCAAGGTCGACGACGAGGCGCTGGAGCGTGAGGCGCTGGAATGGTCGACCACGCGCGGCTCGCGCTCGGGCCGCGTCGCCTGGCAGTTCGTGCAGGAGCTGGCGGGACGGCTCGGCGTGAAGCTGACGGCGAAGTAGCGCGATCGATAGAGCCCGACCCACAACTGTCATTCCCCGCGAAAGCGGGGAATCCAGTACGCGGCAGCTTATCGGCTGAGTCACGACTATCTCTGAATACGGGATCGCCCGGCCAAGCCGGGCGACGACGCCGTCATTGCGGACGCTGACCGGGCCTCACGCCCCGTTCAGGAATTGAAGCGGGTCAACCGGGCTCGATCCCTTACGGATCTCGAAGTGGAGCTGCGGCGACGCCACCTCCCCGGATTGACCCGACTTGGCAATGACCTGGCCGCGCTTGATGGTATCTCCGCGCTTCACCATCAGCTCACTCGCATGGGCATATGCGGTGACGTAGCCGTTGGAGTGCCGAACCAGGACCAAATTGCCGTAACCCTTCAGCTCGTTGCCGGAATAGGCGACGACGCCGTCTTCAGCCGCCTTGACCGGCGTACCCTCGGGCACCGCGAGATTGATGCCGTCATTGGACTTGCCGTTGGTCTTGGCGCCGTAGCTCGTGACCACCTTGCCACGCACCGGCCAGCGGAAGGTCGGCAGTGCGCCGGTGGCGTCCGCAGCCTTCGCCGGCGTCTCGGCAGGCTTCTCTTCGACATTGGCCGTGGCCTGAGCCAGACGCGCGCTCTGCACTGGCGCAGCGACAGCGGCCATCTTGGTGGCGGGTGCGGGAGCCGCCGCAACGGGCTGCAACGTCCCGGCGACAGGGGCAGCAGCAACCGGCGCCGCGACGGCGACGGTCTTGGCACCGGGCACGGTCAGTCTGGTACCGAGCTTGAGCTTGGCCGACGGATCGAGGCCGTTGGCACGGGCAAGCTCGGCCGCCGAGATATGGTTCTTGCGGGCAATGCTGGCGAGCGTGTCGCCATGGTTGACGAAGTGCGTGCTCGGCGGCGCTGCGACGGCTGCAACCGGCTTCGCAGCAGGCGCTGTCGCGGGAGCCGCCGCGACCGGCGCCATCGCCGGTGTGGCCGGATGCGGGATGATCAGTTGCTGGCCCGGCGAGAGCGCGCGCGGGCCCTTGTAGCCGTTGGCGGCGAGGAGCGCCTGCGGCGTGACGTGATAGCGCTTGGCGAGCACCTCGAGCGTGTCGCTGGTGCCGACGATGATTTTGGTCCCGCCGGCCGGCTGGGCGGCTGCAACCGAGCGCGGCGGCACGGTGGCCGTGGTCTCAAGATGCGGCTGCGCCGGGGGCGCGTAGGAGCCGACGCCTCGGCCGCCTCCGGACACGCCACCACCCGCCGCAACGGGATAGGATTGCGGTGCGGAGACCGCCGGCGGCGGCAAGGCCTGCGACTGATAATAACCGGGCTGCGTCTGCGGCCGCGAATATTGCGGCAGCTCACGCTGCGGCGGCGGTGCCTGCTGCACCGAGCCGGTCGATTCCTGCGAGAAAGGATTGGAGAAGTTCGACTGGGACAGCCGCGACGACATGTCGGCGCTGCACCCTGCGAAGCTGAAGGAGATCAGCGCCAGCACCGCGACCTGCGGTACGCGGCGCGAGTAAAGCAACTCGGCGACGACGGACATGGTTACTCACTCGTACGCAACAGAACTGGTCTTTTAAGTAAACACGCGCCGAGTAAATAACGGCTTAACCCTCCCAATAAGATGTTGGCAGCACAGCCGATCCGGAAATCTACAGCTCCCGCGCCACCCCGGGCAGCGCCGGCACGAAGCGGACCTCGACGAGTTCCTTGCGCTCGATCCCGGCTTCGGTCCGGCTGAGACGGACCAGCGTCTGCACACCCTGGTGCGGGCCGACGGGCGCGATCAGGATGCCACCGACCTCCAGCCGCTCGACCAGATTCTCCGGAAGCTGCTCCATCGCAGCGGTCACGATGATGCGATCGAACGGGCCGATGTTGGCCGGCAGATTGAGACCGTCACCGAGCATCACCTCGACATTGTGACAGTCGAGCTTTTCGAGCCGGGCGCGTGCCGCATCCGCGAGCTTGCGGTAACGCTCGACGGTCAGCACCTGGCCTGCGAGCCGCGACAGCACCGCGGCCTGATAGCCCGAGCCGGCGCCGACCTCGAGCACGCGGTGCTTCTTCTGGAGCTGCAGCTGCTCGGTCATGTAGGCGACGACGAAGGGCTGGCTGATGGTCTGCCCGCAGGCGATCGGCAGCGCGCTGTCACGATAGGCGCCGTTGCGATCGGCTTCGTCGACGAACTGCTCGCGCGGCACTTCCTCCATGGTCCGCAGCACCGCCTGGTCGCTGATGCCCCGGCGTCTCAGCATGAGCTGAAACATCATCTTTTCCGGTGGGTGCTGATTGGAGGTCATCGCTGCCAGCGTTGTCTTGTAGGCCCGCCAAACCCGGGCGGGAGAATCCTGTTCCTTAGGCGGGAACCCGTGATACCATTCGGCCTGGACATTTGATCACAGATTGGCGTCCAACGGGCCAACCGTGATCGCCATTTCCGGCGTCCGTTTGCCGAAACGCGCATTGCGTCGATTCGTGTTATCTGCGAACGTTTTTCCGGAATGGGCAAGGACTCAACGATAATGACCGTGGCAGGGCTTTCGGGCCGCTCTGTATTCCTCGTCGAGGACGAGGTGATGATCAGGATGATGGTCGCGGACATGCTCGAAGAGCTCGGCTACAAGATCGCAGCCGAAGCCGGCGATATCACCGAGGCAATGCGGCTCGCCCAGGCGACCGAGTTCGACATCGCCATTCTCGACGTCAACGTCAACGGCAAGGTCATTTCGCCGGTTGCCGACGTCATCAAGGCGAAGGGCTGCCCGTTCATCTTCGCCACCGGCTACGGCTCCTCCGGCCTGCCCGAGCAATACCGCGACCGGCCGGCGCTCCAGAAGCCGTTTCAGCTCGACGCGCTCGGCAAGACCATCGAGGCCGCACTTCGCGGCGGCTAGGCCCAGGTCCAGTCGGACTTACTTCAGCGTCGCGCTCAATTCTTCTGAAAACGCTTCGTTGGTACGGTCGAGCCTGAGCGGTGTGACGGAGACATAGCGTTCGCGCAGCGCCGCTAGGTCAGTGCCATCGGCGGGCGTGTCCACCATCGCCGTGCGCTCGAAGCCGATCCAGAAATAGGGATTGCCGCGGCCGTCCTTGCGCTCGTCGATCCTGAGGAAGCCGAGATTGCGCTTGCCCTGCCGCGTGACGCGGATGCCGAGCACATCTTGCGGCGCGCAGGACGGGAAATTGACGTTGATGACGGTGTCCTTCGGGATGCCGGCGGCGATCACCTTGCGCAGGATGTCGGGCCCGAACTTGCGCGCGGTGTCCCACGGCGGCCGCTCGCGCGTCTCGATGCTGAACTCCTGCGACAGCGCGAACGAGGGCAGACCCAGGATGGTGCCCTCCAGCGCGCCGGCGATGGTGCCGGAATAGACCACGTCCTCGGCGACGTTGCGGCCCTTGTTGACGCCGGACAGCACGACATCGGGCAGCTTGGCGCCGAGGATATGGCGCGCGCCCATGATGACGCAGTCGGTCGGCGTGCCGCGCACCGCAAAATGCCGCGGGCCGACCTCGCGCAGGCGCAACGGATCGTTCAGCGAGAGCGAATGCGACACGCCCGACTGGTCGAGCTCGGGCGCAACGATCCAGACGTCGTCGGACAATGCGCGTGCGATCTCCTCCACGACCTTGAGGCCGGGGGCGTGAATGCCGTCGTCATTGGTGCAGAGAATGCGCATGCGAAGGGTCGATTCCTGAAGCGGGTCTGAGCCGTCTTATCCGGCTGGGGCCGATCAGGCAAACCGGCCGATTGGGTCCGGCGGCAGGTTCCCGGCTTGTCCTGCTACCGGCGGATGCGCCATTGCGGCAGGAAGCGCGCGAGCCTGCCTTCCACACGCAGCCTCATCGCCGGCATCGCCGGCATCACGACCGGAGCCTCGATCACGCCGAGCGCTTCCAGCTGCGCAACGATCGGGTCCGGCACCGGCGTCTGCGGAAAGCGTTCGCGTGCCATGGTCAGCGCCTTGTCGAAATCCGCAGCATTCACGCCGGGCTTGGCTCGCCGGCTTCGCACGAGGTCGTCATCCCAGATCCGCGCGATCTCGATGTCGAGGACACCACGCAGGCGCTGATCGACAGCCTGGATTCCGGCGCCTGTCACCGCCCATTGTCTGCCGACCCAGAAGATGTCGCTGTGCAAGGCCATGAACGGTGGGTTCGCGTTGTCGGGTGGCCGGCAGGATAACCGGCCGCTCGATCTTCGCAACCAAACGTTTCTGCGTCACAGCCGGGGCAACACGCCCTGGAGCCCCGTTCCGATGGACTCGGAACGGGGCTCCAGATTCTTATTTTGACTCGTTTTCTTTACGCGAACCGGTACCCACTTCGCTCGAAAACGCTCTAGTCGCGCGCGACCACCTTGAGCCCGCCCATATAGGGCTGGAGCACGCTGGGGACCGCGATCGAGCCGTCCTCCTGCTGATAGGTCTCCATCACCGCGATCAGTGCACGGCCCAGCGCAGTGCCGGAGCCGTTCAGCGTGTGCACGAAGCGCGGCTTACCGTCGGGGCCGCGCGAGCGCGCGTCCATGCGCCGGGCCTGGAAATCGCCGCACACCGAGCAGCTCGAAATCTCGCGGAATGCGCCGCCCTCACCCTGGCCCGGCATCCAGACTTCGATGTCATAGGTCTTTTGCGACGAAAAGCCCATATCTCCGGTGCACAGCGTCATCACGCGGTAATGCAGGTCGAGTCTCCGCAGCACTTCCTCGGCGCACGCAAGCATGCGTTCGTGCTCGTCCTTGCTGGTCTCCGGCGTCGTGATCGAGACCAGCTCGACCTTCGTGAACTGGTGCTGGCGGATCATGCCGCGGGTGTCGCGCCCGGCAGCCCCCGCCTCCGCGCGAAAACACGGTGTCAGCGCAGTGAGCCGCATCGGAAGCTGCTTCTCCTCGAGGATGGATTCGCGGACGAGATTGGTCAGCGCCACCTCTGCGGTCGGAATGATACCGAGCCGCTCGGTGCGCAGCCGCTCGTGGTCGGGCGCGGCGAGCAACTCGCCCTTGATCGCCCAGAACTGGTCGTCCTCGAACTTCGGCAATTGTCCCGTGCCGAACATGATCTCGTTGCGCACCAGCAGCGGCGGATTGATCTCGGTATAACCGTGCTCGTCGATGTGCAGATTGAGCATGAACTGACCGAGCGCGCGTTCGAGCCGCGCCAGCCCTTTCTTCAGCACGACGAAACGCGCACCGGAGAGCTTTGCCGCCGTCTCGAAATCCATCTCGCCGAGCGCGCCGCCGAGATCATCATGAGGCTTGGGCGCGAACGCGTAGTTGCGCCTGTTGCCGAAGACATGGCGCTGCACATTGCCGTGCTCGTCGACCCCATCGGGCACCTCGCCGAGCGGCAGATTGGGGATCGCCGACAGTTCCTTGGCCAACTCCTCGTCGGCGGCTTTCGCGGCGGCTTCGAGCTGCGGCATCGTCGTCTTGAGCTCTGCGACCTCGGCCATCAGCTTGGCCGCGCGCGCCTCGTCCTTCGCCTTCTTGGCATCGCCGATCTCCTTGGAGACCGCATTGCGCCGCGCCTGCGCCTGCTCGGAAGCCAGGATCGCCGAACGCCGCGTCTCGTCGATCGCAAGCAGCGATGCCGACAACGGCTTCAGGCCCCGCCTCGCGAGGCCGGCGTCGAAGCCTTGCGGATTGTCGCGGATCGATTTGATGTCGTGCATGGCTGATTTCCCGTCATGGCCGGGTTTATCCCGGCCATCCACGTCTCTGCCGCCTTAGATCAAGCCGTAGATGCCCGGGTCAAGCCCGGGCATGACGAATCATGGGATGAGCAACGACATGGTAGGCGAAAAGCGCTCCTACTCCGCTGGATTGGGCGGCGTCGACACGTCAGTGCCGGTGGGAGCCTGCGAGGCCGCCGCCTTCTTCTCCACTATCCCGACCGCGATGATCGAGCCCTCGTAGAGCAGAAGCAGAGGAATCGCGAGCGAACACTGGCTGAGCACGTCCGGCGGGGTCAGCACGGCTGCGATGACGAAGGCGATGACGATGAAATAGCGGCGCTTCTCGCGGAGCATTTTCGAGGTGACGATACCGATGCGACCGAGCAGCGTCAGGATCACCGGAAGCTGGAAGGCGATGCCGAAGGCAAAGATCAGCGACATCATCAGCGACAGATATTCGCCGACCTTGGGCAGGAGCTGGATCTGCGCGGTCTCGTCGCTGCCGGCCTGCTGCATGCCGAGCGAGAAGCGGACCAGCATCGGCAGCACCACGAAATAGACTAGCGCAGCGCCCAGCACGAAGAAGAACGGCGTCGCGACCAGATACGGCAGGAAGGCCTGCTTCTCGTGCTTGTAGAGGCCCGGCGCCACAAACTTGTAGATCTGCGTCGCAATGATCGGGAACGAGATGAAGCCGGCGCCGAACAGCGCGAGCTTGAGCTGGGTGATGAAATATTCCAGCAGCGCCGTGTAGATGAACTTCGAATTCTCCGGCCCCGCGACCCACACGAACGGCCAGACCAGCACGTTGTAGATCTGCTTGGCGAAGAAGAAGCAGACGATGAAGGCCACGCCGAAGCCGAGCAGCGCCTTGATCAACCGCGAACGCAGCTCGATCAGGTGGTCCATCAGAGGGGCTTTGCTGGCCTCGATATCGGCGTCGCTCATGACGCTTTGACGTCCTTGATCGCCTCGGATGGCGATGTGTCCTGTGCGACCGGTGCTTGCTCGACCTCGCGGCTGATGGCGAGCGGCTCGTTCGCCACCGCATGCTCCTCAGCTTCCACGAAGGTTTCCGGCGTCGGCGCTTCCGGCGTCGTTGGTGTCGCCGGCGGCTCGACAGCCGTGATGGTCGTCGTCTCGGCGGGCTTGTCCAGCGCATCGACGCGAAGCGCGTCGCTGACGTCCTTCTGCAGCGAGGTCATCAGATTGTTGCCGGCAAAACCGGCCGCCGCTTCCTTGACCTCGTCAAAGCTCTTCTTGAGGTCGGCCATCTCGGCCTCGCGCATCGCCTCCTGGAACTGGCCCTGGAATTCGGCGGCCATCTTGCGGGCCTTGCCCATCCACTGCCCAACCATGCGCAGCACGCCCGGCAGCTCTTTCGGGCCGATGGCGACCAGGGCCACCACCCCGATCAGGACCAGTTCACTCCACCCGATGTCGAACATGAGGTCTTCCGTTCACGCCAGCCGCGACCGGCCCAATCCCTCGCGCACAGGATCGGCGCCGCTACCCGCGTCTCGCGTAGTCTTACTCAGACGGCCTTGCTCAGACGGCCTTGCTGCCGACGTCGGACCGGGCCGCGGTCGGCGCGGCGTTGTGCTGCTCGATGGACTTGGCCGGCTCGGGCTTGTCGGCGACCTTGTCGTCGTCCTGCATGCCTTTCTTGAAGGCCTTGATGCCCTGTGCCACGTCGCCCATCAGATCCGAAATCTTGCCGCGGCCGAACAGCAGCAGGACGACTGCGATCACCAGGATCCAGTGCCAAATGCTAAGCGAACCCATCCTGCAACCCTCCAAACACCATGGCCGGGGACCCGGCCGATCTTCCCCGAAACCTAGGCTTGGCAGGCCTCAAAAACAAGGACCAAGGCAGCGCCAATTCGCTGTTGGCGCTACGTAATTTTGCTAGTGTTAACTGGTCGCAGGCGGCCCCTAAAAGGCCGGGACGTCAGTCCTCGCTGCTACCCTCGCCCCCCTCATTGCCGCCTTCCGGCGCCTCGGGCTCGACCGCAGGCGCCAGCGCCAGATCCAGGTCCTCGCCGGGTTCCAGCGGATCCTCGTCCTCGCGCAGCTGCGGATCATCCGACGGGGTCGGCACGCTGAATCCGGTCGGCAGGCGCGAATCCAGCAGGCCCGTGCCCTTCAGTTCTTCCAGGCCCGGCAGATCGCCAAGCTGTTCCAGGGTGAATTGCGACAGGAAGTCCTCGGTGGTTCCGAACGTCAAGGGGCGTCCGGGGGTCTTGCGACGGCCGCGCGGCTTGATCCAACCGGTCTCCAGCAGCACGTCGAGCGTGCCCTTCGAGGTGACGACACCGCGGATCTCTTCGATCTCGGCGCGCGTCACCGGCTGGTGATAGGCGATGATTGCCAGCACCTCGATCGCGGCGCGCGACAGGCGGCGGGTCTCGGTGCTCTCCCGCGTCATCAGCCAGGCGAGATCGCCGGCGGTGCGGAAGGTCCATTTGTTGGCGACGCGCACGAGATTCACACCGCGCAAGGCATAGTCGGCCTGGAGCTGTTCGAGCGCAGCCTTGACGTCGACGCCATCGGGCATGCGCTTGGCCAGCGTCGCCGTGTCCAGCGGTTCATTCGAAGCGAACAGCAGTGCTTCCAGCAGCCGCAATTCTTCGGGACGCGCCTGGGATTCGTTCTCCATCGGCTCGGCCTCTTCTACCCGCACTTCAGCCAGGCTTGCCATGGCAGATTCTCCTTGTTGCACTTAAGCGACCGGCGCGTCGGGCGCAGGAGCTGCGTCCATGACCGGCTTAGGGCGCCCCTTCCGGAAATAGATCGGCGCAAACGCCTCTTTCTGGTTCAGCTCGAGCTGACCTTCACGCACGAGCTCGAGCGCAGCCGCAAAGCTCGAGGCGAGCACCGTCGCGCGCTGCGTCGGATCGGCGACGTGCCGGAGCAGAAAATCGTCGAGAACGCCCCAGTCGTCCTGTTCGCTGATGCTGCCGACCAGCCGCTCCAGCGTGGCGCGCGCCTCGGCGAGCGACCACACCGTGCGCTTGGCCAGATGCACGCTCGCCAGCACGCGCGACTGGCGCTGCGCAGCATAGGCAGTGAGCAGGTCGTACAGTGTCGCGGTGTATTTCGGATGCTTGATCTCGGCGATATGCTCGGGCTCGCCGCGCGGGAAGATGTCGCGCTGCAATTGCGGCCTGTTCATCAGCCGGTTGGCGGCTTCGCGAATGGCTTCCAGCCGGCGCAGGCGGTTGGCCAGCGCCGTCGCCATCTCTTCCGCGCTCGGACCTTCCGCACTCGGCGGCTCCGGCAGCAGCAGGCGCGACTTCAGGAAGGCGAGCCAGGCCGCCATGACAAGATAGTCAGCGGCAAGCTCAAGTCGGATCTTTCGCGCGGCTTCGATGAAGTGGAGGTACTGGTCGGCCAGCGCCAGGATCGAGATCTTGGCGAGATCGACCTTCTGCTGCCGCGCCAGCGCAAGCAGCAGGTCGAGCGGGCCCTCATAGCCCTCGACGTCCACCACCAACGCCGGCTCACCCTCGGCGAGCTCTGCGGGCCGCCCGGTTTCGAAAGATAGTATTTCTGCGGTCATGCGGATGCCGTGTTTGCCAGCGCGATCAAAGCGTCCAGTTCGGCGCGTGCGGCCGCCCGGTCGAACACTTGCGGCGCCTTGCGCGCCGCAAGTGCGGCTTTCGCCCGCTCCAGCGCCGTGCCAGACAGCTCAGGTGTCTGGGCGGCGACCTCGCGCATCTCCTCGATGTTGCCGTTGCAATGGAGGGCCATATCGCAGCCGGCCGCGAAGATGGCGCGGGTCCGTTCGGCGATATTCCCCGACAGCGCGTTCATCGACACGTCATCACTCATTAACAAACCCTGGAACCCGATCACGCCACGAATCACCTGAGCAATCATTGTCGCAGAAGTCGTCGCCGGATGGGCGGGGTCGATAGCGCTAAACACAACATGTGCAGTCATGGCCATCGGCAGGTCCGCGAGCGGCCTGAAGGCCGCAAAGTCGGTCCGGTCGAGTTCGTCCCTCGGGGTCTCGACCGTCGGCAGGTTGACATGGGTGTCGGCTGTGGCGCGTCCATGACCGGGAATGTGCTTCAGAACCGGCAGAACGCCGCCCTGCTCCAGGCCCTCGGTGACCGCGCGAGCGATCGCGGCGACCTTGCCCGGTTCGGTGCCGTAAGCCCTGTTCCCAATGACGGCATCGGCGCCCGGCACCGGGACGTCAGCCAGCGGCAGGCAATCCACGGTGATGCCGAGATCGGCGAGATCGGCCGCAATCAGCCGGGCGCTGAGGCGCGCAGCCGTCAGTCCAAGCGCCGAATCAGTGTCGTAGAGGCCCGCGAAAATGGCGCCCGGCGGATAGACCGGCCAATGCGGCGGCCCCAGTCGCTGCACCCGCCCGCCCTCCTGGTCGATCAGGACAGGCGCGTCAGCCGCGCCCGCAACCGCCCGCAATTCCTCAACCAGTGCAGCAACTTGAGCCGGCGTCTCGACGTTGCGCTTGAAGAGGATGAAGCCCCATGGGCGCTCGGCACGGATAAACTCCCGCTCGGCGGCGGTCAGTTCCGTTCCGGATACGCCGGTAATGAAGGCCCGCATGCTCATAACGGCCGATTAACCCCGCCCCGCGAGGGGGTCAAGGAAACGGCCGTTAATTCCTCTGGACGAAGCAGGCGGACAGGCCAGCAGACTTCAGGCTGTTGCAAGCCTGCGTCGCTTCCTCGGCCGAAGCATAGG
The DNA here is from genome assembly GCF_023074175.1 of Bradyrhizobium sp. 139. Taxonomy (GTDB): domain Bacteria; phylum Pseudomonadota; class Alphaproteobacteria; order Rhizobiales; family Xanthobacteraceae; genus Bradyrhizobium. The sequence goes on along the minus strand of NZ_JADPKS010000028.1, from coordinate 135,313 downwards.
GTCCGGCGAAGGCACGATAGACGATCCCCTTGCCCTTGTCGGTTAGATCGACCCGCTTGATCACCGGCGAACGGGATCCAAGCACGCTGCCATACTTGCTCTGAAGCACCCGGTACGACGCGGCGGCGCTGTCCTCGCTCTGCTGCGAGGAGACCTGCACGACGTAGCCGCCACCAGCATTGCTGGCGGGCGCGAGTTGCGTCGGGTTGGTCGCAGCCATCCGCTGCGGCGGCTCCGCAGCCGGCGCCGATTGCGGCGCCAGCGACAGCGGCTGGTTGGCGCTGGCATTGGCCGAAGTCAGCGAATTGTGCGGCGCGGCCGATGCAGCGGGCGCGGCAACGGGCTTCGGCGCGGCTGCGGTCGGCTTGGCGGCTGCCGATTGCGGCGTGGCGCTATCGGTTTGATCGCCCTTCACCGCCACGGTCCTGATCGCGCGCGGCGTGTTGGTCGGCAGCGTGCCGTTGCTCGGGATCGGACCCGCGCTCGGCGGCGGGATCGTGGACGGCGAGACGCTCGCCACCGGCGGCGGGTTCGCGTTCTGGTTCAGCGGCGGGAACACCACGCGGGGACCACCCGCCTTGGCAGCGACGTCGACAGGCGCCTCTTCGCGCGGCACGATCTTCTCGGAGCCGTCGCCGCTCGCCATGCGATCCGGCACTTTGGCCGAGGAGTCGGTCGGCGCCGGCACGATCTTGGTCGGCGTGTTGTCGGCCTTGATGATCGGCGGCTCGCCGCTGCGGGGGGAACCGACATAGGTCTTGTAGGCGAAGGCCGCGCCAGTGCCGACCACGGCAAGCGCGAGGATCGCCGCGACCGTCATCATGCCGCCGCGCTGCTTCTTCGGCTCATCGAGATCGGCCTCGGGGTAGTCGCTCTGGAACGCGTAAGGATCGTCCGGATAGGCGGGATCGCGCTGATAATCCTGCTCGCCCGCCTCCAGCCGTCCATAGAGCGCGTCGTCGTAGCGCGCCGGATCGGGCTGCTGATGCGGCTCCTGATAGGCCTGCTCCTGATCGGCCTGGTCATGCTGCTGGTGACCATGCCCGTGATGGGCCCGATCCCGATAGGCCTGATCTTGGTAGGCGTGGTCCTGATAGGCCTGCTGATGAAAATCAGGCCCGGGCGCGGTCGGCTGGGCTGAATAGCGATGCAATGGATGAACCGGGTTCACAGAGACGGGATAGTCGGACTCGGCAGCTGATGCGGGCTGCGGCTGCACGTTGGCGCGCCGCATCCATGAGGGCGGCCCGGGTGGAGGCGGCGGGGCCTGCTCGGCATAGTCTTGCTGATAATCGTCCTGCGAATAGTCGTCTTCCCGTTGGTTCTGGATGGGCGCTGGCGCTGCCGGCGCGCGTGCACTGGGCCGCCCCTGCGCTGCGAACGGATCGGTCTGTCCGATCAGACGGGCGAGTTCGGCCAAGGGATCGTTTTCCGCGTTCCCGTGCTGGTCGCCACCGCGACCATAGTCATCGGAAGGAAACGGTCTGTCCTGATATCGTTCGGCCATCGTGATGATGTGTCCCTTCGGGAAAGCCGCGCGCCCCTCGACCAAGGCGCGGCCTTCGACCCACAAGGCTTTTCAACCAAGTCTAAGCGATCCGGCTTCTGCCGGTTACCCCCAAATGCCCTTAAGTAGTTCGCCCCAAACTACCGCATCTCGTCCGGAGCATGGACGCCGAGGATGGCGAGGCCCGATGCCAGGACAGAGACGACGCCCTGGACCATGGCCAGTCGCGCTTTTGTAAGATCTGCATCATTATTGATAATGAAGCGTAAATAGGGCAAATCGCGCCCCTTCGTCCAAAGTGCATGAAATTCGCTGGCTAAATCATAGAGATAAAAGGCAATTCGGTGTGGCTCATGGGCCGTGGCGGCGGCCTCCAGCATGCGCGGAAAAATTGCGAGGCGCTTGAGCAGCTCCAGTTCAACCGGGTCAGACAGTCGTTCCACGGCCGACTCACCCAGCCAGGCGATGCGCTTGCTCGTATCCTCAGGGAGTTCCGGGAACACCTCGGCCCGCGCGTTGCGGAAGATCGAGTGGCCGCGGGCGTGGCCGTACTGGACGTAGAACACCGGATTGTCGCGCGACTGTTCCATGACCTTGGCGAGGTCGAAGTCGAGCACAGCGTCGTTCTTGCGGTAGAGCATCATGAAGCGGACGGCGTCCTGACCGACTTCATCCACCACCTCACGCAAGGTGACGAAATCCCCGGACCGCTTCGACATTTTCACCGGCTCGCCATTGCGCAGCAACCTCACGAGCTGGACGATCTTGACGTCGAGCGCGCCCTTGCCGGAGGTTGTCGCCTTCACCGCCGCCTGCATGCGCTTGATATAGCCGCCATGGTCGGCGCCCCAGACGTCGATCATCTCCGCAAAACCACGGTCGAACTTGTTCTTGTGGTAGGCAATATCGGAGGCGAAGTAGGTGTAGGAATTGTCCGACTTGATCAGCGGACGATCAACGTCGTCGCCATAAGCGGTCGCCTTGAACAGCAGCTGCACGCGGTCTTCCCAGTCCTCGATCGGCGCGCCCTTCGGTGGCGGCAGGCGGCCCTCATAGATGTCGCCCTTGGCGCGCAGGAAATCGATGGTCTCGGCAACTTTGTTGTTGCCGGTCTCGGTCAACGAGCGCTCGGAGAAAAATACGTCGTGGCGGATGTTGAGGGCGGCGAGATCGTCCCTGATCTCCTCCATCATCATCGCGATCGCCTTGGCGCGCACGGTCGGCAGCCACTCCGCCTCGCTCATGTCGAGGAGCTTGTCGCCGTGTTCTTTCGCGAGCGCCGCACCCACCGGCTTCAGATAGTCGCCGGGATAGAGCCCTTCCGGAATGGCACCGATGTCCTGCCCCAGCGCCTCGCGATACCTGAGGAACGCCGAATGCGCGAGCACGTCAACCTGGGCGCCGGCGTCGTTGATGTAATATTCGCGGGTGACGTCGTGGCCACCGAACTGGAGCAGGCTCGCCAGCGCATCGCCGAACACGGCGCCGCGGCAATGGCCGACATGCATCGGTCCGGTCGGGTTGGCCGAGACATATTCGACGTTGACCTTGGAGCCGCCGCGGACGCGGCCGTAGTCGGCGCCCTCGCGCAGAACCGTCCGCAGCGCCTCCGCCCAGGCGGCCGGCTTCAGCGTCAGGTTGATGAAGCCGGGACCGGCGACGTCGACCTTGGCGATCAGCGCGTCCGCACGCAGCCGCTCGGCGATCCGCTCGGCGAGGTCGCGCGGCTTTGCCTTTGCCTCTTTCGCCAGCACCATGGCGGCGTTGGTCGCCATGTCGCCATGGGAGGCGTCGCGCGGCGGCTCGACCACCACGCGCGAGAAATCGATACCCTCGGGCCAGTTGGCTTCCGCCGCGAGCACGCGGCAGGCGGCGTGCACGCGTGCGAGCACGTCAGCGAACAGATGCAGCGATGAGGATGTGTCGGGCATGGCCGCCGCCTAACGCAAATCCGGGGTCGAGTCAAAGAGCCGCTGATGCTCGGTCAGGGCGAAACGGTCAGTCATTCCGGCAATGAAATTGCCGATCCGGCGGGCCCGGTCGCCCGCATTGTCCGCCTCCGCCCCCAGCAGCCATTCCGGCGGCAGCTCGGCCGGCGATGTCAGGTATCTGGCGAACAGGTCGAACAGGATCTGTTCCGCCTCCTCCATCACCCGCATCACCCGCTTGTGGCGGTACATGTGCTGATACAGAAAGCGCTTGATGGCAGCTTCCTCCTCGGCAACCGCCGCTGGGAACGTGATCAGCGCCCGGCTCTGCTGACGCACGTCCTGGGCCGATTGCGGTTTCACGACGGCGAGATTCTTCTGCGCCTCCGCAAACACCGCGCCGATCAGGTGCGAGATCAGCTCGCGCACCAGCTCGGCGCCGCGCCTGACGCCTTCGAGATCGGGGTAATGCGCAGAGGTCTCGGCGATGATCTCCGCGGTCAGCGGCATCACCTTAAGATCGTCGAGATGGAACAGACCGGCGCGCAGACCGTCATCGATGTCGTGGGCGTCATAGGCGATATCGTCGGCGATCGCGGCGACCTGCGCCTCCAGCGAGGCGAAGCTCCACAATTCCAGATCGTAGGTCTTGATGTAGTCGGCGATGCCGACGGGAATGCCATGCTCGCGATAGCGCCCGACCGGCGCGCCGCTGCGATCCCTCAACGGGCCGTTGTGCTTGACGATGCCCTCCAGCGCCTCCCAGGTCAGGTTGAGACCGTCGAACTCTGGGTAACGGTGCTCCAGCGCGGCGACGACGCGGAGCGTCTGAGCGTTGTGGTCGAAGCCGCCAAAATCTTTCAGGCAGGCATCCAACGCCCGCTCGCCGGCATGGCCGAACGGCGGATGGCCGAGATCATGGGCGAGCGCCAGGGTTTCGGTGAGGTCCTCGTCTAGCCCGAGCTGCCGGGCGAGCGCGCGGGCAATCTGCGCCACCTCAAGCGAATGGGTCAGCCGGGTGCGGTAATGGTCGCCCTCGTGGAACACGAACACCTGGGTCTTGTACTTCAGGCGGCGGAACGCGGTGGAATGGATCACCCGGTCGCAATCCCGGCGGAACGGGCTGCGGGTCCGGCTCGGCGGCTCCGCGACCAACCGGCCGCGACTGCGATCGGGATCGCAGGCATAGGGCGCGCGGGGGGCTGCCATTCCGACGGACACGACGAATTTAGTCCCTATCCATTTGATTCTGCGTATGGTGACACATAACTATGCCGTGCGCGGGATACCAAATGAATTGGCCAAGTGACCCTTTGGCCGAGTGACCCTGGTGTGACCGCGGGACTATCGGAGACGAACGATGACGACTGCCGTGACCATCAGTGACCGGGCCGCACGCCGGATTGGGCAGATCCTCAGGGGCGAAGGCTCAGGCGCGATGCTGCGCATCTCCGTCGAGGGAGGCGGCTGCTCGGGCTTCCAGTACAAATTCGACATCGACCGCGACCGCACCGACGGCGATCTCGTGATCGAGCAGGAGAATGCGGTTGTGCTGGTCGATTCCGCCTCCCAGCCGTTCCTGGCGGGCTCACAGGTCGATTTCGTCGACGATCTGATCGGCGCCTCGTTCCGCGTCATCAATCCGAACGCGACAGCGTCCTGCGGCTGCGGGACCAGCTTCTCGATCTAATCTGACTGGTTAGGCGCCGGTCATCTGCCTTTCTTCGTCCGTCCACTCCAGCTCGACCGGCGTCAGCTCCGGTTGAAGGGGCACGTCGTCCCCCATCTCGTGGTTCAGCGCGCGCAACAATGCTGTCGCGAGGCTGGACTTGCGCAGCGGTTTGGCCAGGAAGTCCGACATCCCCGCTTCGCGGCAAATCTTAACGTCCTCGGGGAAGGCATTGGCGGTCAGCGCGATGATCGGCAAGGCTTCGAACCGCCCACCTTGCACGCGGATCGCCCGCGTCGCGGCAAGGCCGTCCATGTCCGGCATGCGCACGTCCATCAGCACGACATCGTAGTCGCCCTCGGAAACCGCCGCGACGGCCTGGACGCCGTCGGTCACGACACGCAGCTCGACATCGAAGGCGCCGAGCATCTTGCTCACGACCATGCGGTTGACGGCATCGTCCTCGGCGACCAGCACTTTAAGCGGCCGGTCGAGCTCGGCGATCCGGGCCTTGAGCTCGTCGGCTTCATCGCGGCCGGCCGCCTGGTCGGATGCCTGCGCCTGACTCCACGGCAGCACCAGCGTAAAGCGGAAGATGGAGCCCTCGCCCGGCGTCGAGGTGACGCCGATCGTGCCGCCCATCTGCTCGATGATGCGCCGGGAGATCGCAAGCCCGAGTCCGCTGCCGCCGAAGCGGCGGCTGATCGAGGCGTCGGCCTGTGCGAAGTCGCTGAAGAGTTGCCCGACCTTTTCGGGCGCAATGCCGATGCCGCTATCGGTCACCGTCCACTCGACGGTCGCGAGCAGATCGCGGCGCGCCTGGCAGACGGCTGAGATCATGATTTCGCCCTCGTCGGTGAACTTCACCGCGTTGGAGGCGAGGTTGAGCAGCACCTGCCGGATGCGCGCGGCGTCGCCGCGCAGCGTCGGCGGCAGCGTCGGATCGAGCTCGATCTTGACCGCCAGTCCCTTGCTGTTGGCACTCGCTCGCACGACGGTCGCGACCGCCTCGACCAGCGCCTGCGGGGCGAAGTCGATCGCCTCGAACGCGAAGCGTCCGGCCTCGAGCTTGGACAGATCGAGAATATCGTTGAGGATGCGCTGGAGATTGTCGCCGGACTCCCGGATCGTGGTGACGGCCTCATGCTGCTCCGGATCGAGCTTGGTTTCCAGCAGCATGCTGGCAAGCCCGAGCACGCCGTTCATGGGCGTGCGGATCTCGTGGCTCATCACTGCCAGGAAGTTGGATTTGGCACGGCTCTCGGCCTCCGCCTTTTCTGCGCGCCAGCGCTCGGTGACGTCGCGGCCGAAGCCGCGGTAGCCGAGAAACTGGCCGTCGCGGTCATAGGCCGGCTTCGCGGTCAGCGACCACAGCCGCGCCTCGCCGCCGGCGACGACCTTGAGGTTCATCTCATGCAACGGCTCGCTGTGCTCCATCAGTCCGACGACGTTGTAGGCCGCGCTCTTGTCCTCGGGACAGAGCAAGTCGAGCACGTCGGCGAAATGCGAACCCTTGAGGAGCGGAAGCGGAAGCTGCGCGACTTCGGCGAAGCGTTGGGGCACGTCGACCAGATGCCCTTCGGCGTCGGTCTGCCACAACCAGTCGCTGGCGTTCTCCTGAAAGTCCTTCAGCAGCAGCGAGATAATTTCGGTCTGCCGTTCGAGCTCGAGTTGGGCCTTGAGATTGCCGAGGAACAGATTGCCCTGAGAGACGATGTTGCGCGCCATGAAGAACGCGAACAGCAGCAGCAACACCGCAGTCACCTGATACGGCCCGGTGCCGCACAGGAGCAGCGCGCCGACAGAGGCCATCGTCACGGTCGCGAGATAGACGAGGCCGGCGCGCGGGAACGTCGACAGCGTGAAGGCGCCGCCGGACATCATGCCGACCATCAGGCAGGCCAGGATGAGCTGGCTGGTCGGCTCGATGCGGCTGAACAGAGCGAGCGGCAGCGTGCCCCAGATCGCCGCAAGGAAGAACGCCTGCCGCAGCATCTGCCGCGCGGCGCGCACCGTGGCCTCCTGCGGCGGGTTCTGGTGGGACCGCCGCCACGCGCGAACCGCGAGCGAGGCGGTGGCGGCGAGGGTCATGCCCCAGATCACGAGGAAATCGTTCCACCCCCTGCCCCAGAACAGGATCAGCACGATGGCGACGTTGAGCATGGTGACGGCCATCGTCACCGGGATCAGCCGCGTCACCGCGTCGATCTGCTTGGCGCGGATGCGGCGCAGTTCGCGCTCGCTGAGATCGGCGATCAGGCCGTCCTCGATCTCGAAGCCGCCGCGCCAGTACAGGATCGCGCCGATCAGGCCGTCGCGCGGCTGACTTGGCTTCATGAATTTGTCCGGCCATCCCATTCGAAAAACCTTTTCGGCATCAATGGCCCGAGGCCAGCTTAAGCCAGGTTAATTTTGTGGGAGATTTTGCTGCGTCCTTGACGGGCGCGTTTACAGTTTGTTCTAACCATGGCCCCTGCCCGGAGCCCACCAATGCCCATCAGAATAGCCACCTGGAACGTGAACTCGGTCCGGCAGCGGATTGGCCTGCTGCTGACCTGGCTGAAGGAGTGCCAGCCGGACATCGTCTGCCTCCAGGAGATCAAATGCGTCGACGATGCCTTCCCGCGGCTGGAGATCGAGGCGCTGGGCTACAATGTCGTCACCCACGGGCAGAAGACCTTCAACGGCGTCGCGTTGCTCTCGAAGCTCCGCTTCGACGAGACCAAGTCGGGGCTCGCCGGCGACGACGAGGACGCCCATGCCCGCTTCCTCGAGGGCGTGGTCACGCTCAAGACCGGGGTGCTGCGCATCGCCTGCCTCTATCTGCCCAATGGCAATCCGGTCGGGACAGAGAAATATCCCTATAAGCTCAAATGGATGTCCCGGCTTCTTGAGTATTCAAAGGAGCGCCTCAAGACCGAGGAGCCGCTGATCCTCGCAGGCGACTTCAACGTCATCCCGCATGCCCGCGACGTCCATAATCCCGCCGCCTGGACCGAGGACGCCCTGTTCAAGGCCGAGACGCGGGAGAGCTTTCAGTCCCTGCTCGGCCTCGGCCTCACCGACGCGCTGCGGACCGTCACCGACGAGCCCGGGCTCTACACCTTCTGGGACTACCAGGCCGGCGCCTGGCAGAAGAACCATGGCTTGAGGATCGACCATTTGCTGCTGTCGCCACAGGCCAGCGACCGGCTCGCCAATGTCGGCATCGACAGCTTTGTGCGGGCTTGGGAGAAGCCGTCGGATCACGTGCCGGTATGGGCGGACCTGGATCTGGAGGCGGCTTGAGCTGGTGCGTGAGCGCGCCAGGTTACGCCGGCGAACTGCGCTTCGCGCAGCCGCGAGCTAACCTGCCCTGGGCACCGTATTACCGGCGGCCCTGCACGCCCTGCACCCACTGTTCCAGCATTTGCAGGCACATGGCGCGGTCGTCATCCGAGGCCTTGGCGAAAGCGCGGTTGTAGCTTTCCTTGATCCACGTCTCCTCGAGACCGGCGCTGTCACGCGCCAGCGTCAGCCACATCAGCCCACGCGCGGCCTGCCGCGGCAGGCGGTCGCCGCTGAACAGCATCTGACCGAGCAGCGCCTGCGCCTCGTGCTGGCCCTTCTGGGCGGCAAGACCGAGCCAGCGCGCGCCATAGCGGAAATCCTCGCGCGAGGCGTCCGGGGTCTTCAGATACAGTCGGGCGAGATCGTACTGCGCATCCGCATTGCCGAAATAGGAGGCCGCATAGGAGAACATCTCCCGCGCCCGGTCCGGGTCGGGCTTGATCTTCGAGTTCGGGATACCGCTCAGATAGTAGCGGCCGAGCGCGACGAAGGCGTTGGCCACGACCTGCGCCTGCGGCGCCGACGGGCTGTCCTCGGCATGCGCGTTGGCAATCCGGCTGAAATATTCGAATGCGCGCACATCGTCCTGGGCGACGCCGTCGCCATTGGCGTACATGCGGCCGAGCTTCCATTGCGCGATCGGGTGGCCACCCTCTGCGGCATATTGCAGAGCGCTGAGCGAGGTTTCCTGGCTCGCCACCGCCGGCGGCACATTGCGCACCTTGCCCGCTGCGCCCGGCAGAGTGGTCACCACCGGGATGGTCGCGTCCTTCTGATTGACGGGCGCACCGTCGAAGGCGAGCGCCGGCGCGGCCAGCGCAGCAGCCCCCAACACAAACGCAACTATGGCACGCCTAGATGTCCGCATAGCACTGTTTCTCGTGCGCGCCGCCCGGATGGGTCACTGCCCCATCGACCGCCGGTCCAACCTGCTGGGCATATTTCCAGAGCGCACCCGACGTATGGTTAGTCGCGCGAGCGCGCCATTTGGTCTTGCGCTGAGCCAACTCGTCGTCGCTCAAATTTACGTCAAGAGTGCCGGCGACCGCGTCGATCGCGATGATGTCGCCATCCTGCAACAGTCCGATCGGGCCCCCAATGGCGGCTTCGGGCCCGACATGGCCGATGCAGAAGCCGCGCGTGGCGCCGGAGAACCGGCCGTCTGTGATGAGCGCGATCTTGCCGCCCATCCCCTGCCCGGTCAGCGCCGCAGTGGTCTGGAGCATTTCCCGCATGCCGGGACCGCCCTTCGGCCCCTCGTAGCGGATCACGATGACTTCGCCCTCGCGGTAGGTGCGGTTCTGGACCGCCTCAAAGGCATCCTCTTCCCGGTCGAAGCAGCGAGCTGGACCGGTGAACCTCAGGTTGGACATTCCCGCGACTTTCACGATCGCACCTTCTGGCGCCAAATTGCCCTTCAGACCGACCACACCGCCTGTAACGGTGATCGGCTTGTCTGCCGGGTGCACCACGTCCTGGTGCGGATTCCATTTCACGCTCTTGAGGTTTTCGGCGATCGTTCGACCCGTGACGGTGAGGCAATCACCGTGGAGAAATCCGTTGTCGAGCAGCGTCTTCATCAGAAGCGGTATGCCACCTACTTCAAACATGTCTTTGGCGACATAACGGCCACCGGGCTTCAAATCCGCGACATATGGTGTCTTTTTGAAGATTTCGGCAACATCAAACAAGTCGAACTTGATGCCAGCCTCATGCGCGATCGCCGGCAGGTGCAGCGCAGCATTGGTCGAGCCACCGGAGGCCGCAACGACGGCGGCCGCGTTCTCCAATGCCTTGAGGGTGACAATGTCGCGCGGCCGGATGTTGGACGCGATCAGGTCCATCACCTTCTCGCCCGCGGTCATGCAGAAGGCGTCGCGGATTTCGTAAGGTGCCGGGGCGCCTGCCGAGTAAGGCAACGCGAGGCCGATCGCCTCGGAGACAGTCGCCATGGTGTTGGCAGTGAACTGCGCGCCGCAGGCGCCCGCCGAGGGGCATGCCACGCGCTCGATCTCGTCGAGATCCTCGTCCGACATGGCGCCGACCGAATGCTTGCCGACCGCCTCGAACATATCCTGGACCGTGACTTGCTGGCCGCGGAAATTGCCGGGCAGGATCGAGCCGCCATAGATGAAGATCGAGGGCACGTTGAGGCGGACCATCGCCATCATCATGCCCGGCAGCGACTTGTCGCACCCGGCAAGACCGACCAGCGCGTCATAGGCGTGGCCGCGGATGGTCAGTTCGACAGAGTCGGCGATACATTCGCGCGACGGCAGCGAGGACCGCATGCCGTCATGGCCCATGGCGATGCCGTCGGTGACGGTGATGGTGCAGAACTCGCGCGGTGTGCCGCCGGCCGATACGACGCCCTTCTTCACCGCCTGCGCCTGGCGCATCAAGGCGATATTGCATGGGGCGGCCTCGTTCCAGCACGAGGCGACGCCGACGAAGGGCTGGTGGATCTGCTCGGTGGTCAGACCCATGGCGTAGAGGTAGGAGCGATGGGGCGCGCGCGCGGGACCTTCCGTCACGTGACGGCTCGGCAGCCTCTGCTTGATGTTGCTCTTCGCGCCCATCGCAACCAGTTTCCCCGGTCAACCCTTTCCGACCCGAAAAATCAAAGCCGAGATTTGAATCGACCTTGGGATTTCCCGTCCTTCGAAGACTGCCGCTTACCCTTCAAACTTTAGAGCGATTTTATTCATGTTCGGGTGTGGCAAAAAAGCGGCGCTGATGCGAACGGACGGAGATATGGTGAAATCGCGGATGACTGTTGCGTATGCACAACAATCGTGGCGCGGAAGACACGCTTTGGCCTACCTTAATACCTCGCAGTGAGGGGACCATCCACAACTTCAGATTTTGTCGGCCGCGACGCGCCCCCCGGATTTGGCTCGATGACGGAGCGCGGCGAGGGTGAGTCGGCGTCTTCGCTGCGCTCGCAATGGCGGAGCAAGGGGCGGCATCCTCCAACTCTCGTTTCAACTTCCAGACACAGCTTCGCGCCCTCGCGGCGCATTTCGCCCGAGCTTTGCTTGGTCGCTCCACCCTCTTGAGCCAAGAGAGCGCAGGGAAGGCCGGGTGCCGGCTGGCACCCGCGGTCCGCTGCGCGAAAAACACACGCAGAAAAACCGCACAGCAGCATACAGGTGTAGCCAATCACTCGGCCTTCCCTGCGCGATGGTTGGACGGCTTATGCCGTGCTCTCCCGGGAGCCGAGTTCCTTCTGGCCTCCCTTACCCCAGCGAAAGTCGCCGACACCGCGCCGGTTGACGCAAATGCCGCATCCGCAAGAGCTTGACCGTAGCAACGACGGCCAGGACCACACGGTTTTGCCGTACGCACGGTTCGCTTGCTCGCCACATTATCTCCCGACGTTGTCGACGTTGCCGGAAGAATGCTGGCGAGACGAACCTGACAGCGCCGTCCGTCCGCGCGAAGCCTCGGGCTCACGGAGAGCAATCCGCCCTGCCCTTAACCTCTCGCGCCCGACGTTGCTGCGTCCACCGCAAGCCCGGCTCGCGAACGTGACGACACAAGATCGCCCCTCAAGATGAGCCGGGATGCGCGATACATACGCCCTTTCCGAATTTCGGTAAAGTGGAATATTTTCGCGCGCGCGGATTGACAGCGGCACCGATCAAGACCTTCAAGTGTTTTGCCCGTCGGGCAACGAAGCTGCCATCGTGCGATCAGCGAACGTCGCGGCTCCGCTCCAGGTCACGCGGATCCAGATCCCGGCTTGGCGCTGGATCGTCTGGCGATCGTGACGACGGGCTCGAAAATCCGATCGTCTGTGCTGGCGGTCAGGACGGTCGCGGCGCACATCGCCGCCATGACCGGACCTCCATGCCTTGACTGGCACTCATGCATTCCGCATCGCGCGCCCGAACGGATCGATCAGGCGAACGATCTCCCAGGCGGCAACGAGGCCGGCGAGCCAGACGGCGCTGGTCAGCCAAATGCGCGTGACGATGGCCGCGGTGAAGGCGCCCTCTCCGCCGAGGACCGGCGTCGCGGCAAGCAGCGCGAGCTCGTAGGCCGCATAGGCGACGGCGAGCGTGATCGCCAGCATCAGCGGCGTGCGGCCCTGCGGCAGCATGCGAAGCGTGGCCGACGAGATCGCCGTGGCAACCAGCGCAGCAGCGCCGATCACAAAACTCCAGGCGATCGTACTGCCGTCGATCGGATAATGCAGCGCGCCGAAGCCGATGCACTGGTTCACGAGCCAGGCGCCGGTGACGACGAGCAGCGCCGAACGCAGCGGCAGCATCGCGGCGGCGACGACGGCGAAGGCCGCAAACGGCGTTGCGCAGGCCAGTGCAAAGCTTGCGAGCGCGCATGACACGGTCAGCAGCGCAAAGCAAAACATCGGCGCAAGGCGCGGCGCAACCGGATGAAGCCGGAAACGGTCGGCGTGAGGCGAAAGCATGTCAGCGGGCATCATTGATCTCCCGACGCTGACCCTAACACATTTGCCGGGAGATGAACCCGCCGCGACATGACATGCAGGCGAGCGGCGAACCAATTGGGCTAGGCCGTGTACTCATGAAGCGGCTAACCCAACTGACTGTCCGCTCGGCCTCCAACAAGCGGCGGAAAAAATGGACATCGCCCGAGCTCGCCGAAGGCCATGAAGAGGCAAGGAGTGGAGGTCTTCCCAGCTGCACCAGAGGCGCTATGCTAGTTCCCGATCGAGGATATGGAGCATGCGTGATGCAGCTGAATTGGCGTACTGTGCTCATTGCCGCTACTGTCGGACTATTCCCTCAGGTCACTCAATCGGCTGAAATCAAGGTAATTGCGGCGAACGCTCTGAAGGATGGCTACAGCCAGCTTGTTGCAAGCTTTGAAAAAGCTAGCGGTCATAGGGTCATGACTACTTGGACCGGGACAGTAAATGCAACAAAGAGAGTTGGCGATGGCGAGATTTATGATCTTGTTATCATTGGCTCGAGCAACATCGATCAGTTGATCGCAGCCGGGAAGCTGGTCGCTGGCAGCCGCGCCGATTTCGCAAAAAGCGGCGTTGGTGTTGCGGTTCGAGCCGGGCTGCCGAAGCCTGACGTTTCCACGAGCGACGCTGTAAGAACAGCCGTTTTGAACGCGCAGTCGGTCGCCTACTCGGCTGGACCCAGCGGCGCCTATATCGTGGAATTGCTCAACAAAATGGGCATTGCCGAGCAGATAGCCGTTAAGATCAAGCAACCCTCCTCCGGCGCCGAGGTGGCCTCACTGCTCGCTCGTGGCGAGGCGGACTTCGGCTTCGCTCAAGTGAGCGAGTTCTTGAACGTTCCTGCAATCGTCGACCTGGGACCATTGCCCGACAACATTCAGAACTTCACAACCTACTCCATTGGTGTGCACACCGCGGCGCCAGCCCCAGATGCCGCGCAAGACCTGGTCAGACACCTCAGAGCTCCACAAGCGCTACCGGCAATAAAGCAAATGGGCATGGAACCGGGATAGTTGCGAGTTGGGTTGTTGTAAGCGCGCGTCATCTGATCGACGTCCGCGTTGGGTCAGTCGCTCCCGGGACGCGGCCGGCAGCAGGTCTAGCCATGTCGGCTGTTCCCCCGAAAGCGGAAGTAAAACCAGAACATTGGCATCTGCCTCTGGTGCCGCGACGGGCGGGCTACGCCCGCCCTCTTGGACGCTGGGCCTGAGCCCAGGCGGCGGCAACGTCACGCGGCGGGACGTCGATGCGCCGGATCGGCGTCAGCTCCCCGGAGGCGGAGATGATGGCGGTCTCCTCGCGGCGGCAGCGCGGGCATACGAAGCGGACCTCGTGCGGCGACGCCGACCAGCTCGACCGTTTTACGTTGGCCGCCATCGGCCATGCATCGCAATGTGAGCACGACACCAGGAACCGGCCGGGATCGAGCATACCCATTCGATAGGACTCCGCATCCTGCCCGCCCCTTCAATGACTAGCCCGTGCGAATCGTTCCGGTGCCCCCGCACCGTCAGCCTTCGGCTCGAGGAAGCTGCGCCGCTCAGTGGGCGCCCTTGAGCGTGCATGACGTACTGCAGGTGACGGTATTGCCGTGGTCGCACGCCTTGCAGGCGGCAACGCACTGGTTCATGTCGCGTGGATTGTAGGAGCTGTAGGTCCGTATCGCGCAGACCGGGGTCGAGCCGGTGACGTCCTGCTCCTGGTTGCAGGCCGCCGTCATGAGCGCGAAGATGAGGACTGCAAGAAGGCGCATGGGATTGCCCTGGTAAGGAGCGGCAAAGCGACGTCAGCGAGGTACGCTGCACCGCAACGGACCTCGGCATTCCCACTGCGAGCAATCGTGAATCGTGACGCTCGCATCTCCAGGATGCGCGCCAAACATTAAGAACAACTTGCAGCCGGCCTCAGGCCGCGGCCCTGGTCGCGAGCGCCTGACGCATATCCGCCGCCAGCTGGCGGTACTGCTCCGAAAGCTTCAGATAGAACTCGCGCTTCCTGCTGTCGGTGGCGAGCTTGGCGATCAGCTCGCATTCGGCGGTGAGCGTCTCGAACCGCTCCAGCCTGTCCTCAAGTTCTGTCATCGGCGTATCCCCATCAAACGCCTCAAGGACACTCAAACTAAACTTAGGAAATAGGTCACGGCGAACATCGTTATGGAGTAGAATCAATTTTCGTTGGCACGGGCGGCATAGTGACCCCGCGGCAGCTTACTTCTGCTCCAGCCGCCAGGCGCCGTCCCAACCCTGGTCCGGCGGATCGGTCTCGAACTGCGCTATGCGGGCGAGCAGCGTGCGCGAGGGGCCATCGCCGGGAACGGCTTCGAGCGCCGCGTTGAAGGCGGCGCGGGCGTCGTCGAAGCGCTGCGCGCGATAGGCGGCGAGGCCTTCGGCATAGTGCGAACGCAGACTCGCTTGCGGGACGCTGAGCCCGTGCGCCTTGCCCATCACCTCGAAAATGGC
Source organism: Bradyrhizobium sp. 139 (assembly GCF_023074175.1). Taxonomy (GTDB): domain Bacteria; phylum Pseudomonadota; class Alphaproteobacteria; order Rhizobiales; family Xanthobacteraceae; genus Bradyrhizobium. The sequence goes on along the minus strand of NZ_JADPKS010000028.1, from coordinate 119,961 downwards.
TTGCGGCAGGCTCTGGCCGGCGACCGTCAGGCGATCGATCTCGCGCAGCTCGCAGGTCGAGCCGATCGCGTCCGCCGTCGCCTGTGAGATCATGATGCGGGTGCCGTAGATCTTGTTGACAGCCTCCAACCGTGAAGCGAGGTTCACAGCGTCGCCCATCACCGTAAAGCTCATCATCAGCTCGGAGCCGATGCTGCCGGTCAGGACCTCGCCGGTGGCGATGCCGATCCGCAAGTCGCACGGCGCCGGCATGGTGCGGATGCCGAGCAGGTCCGGCAACTGCTTCTGGAGCGCGGGCACCTGGTCGGCCATGTCGATGGCGGCCAAGCAGGCGAGCAGCGCCGGCTCGTCCTCCTCGACGAAGGGAGGGCCCCAATAGGCCATGATGGCATCGCCGATATATTTGTCGATGATGCCGCGATTGTTCCTGATCGGGCCGGACATCACCGTGAAATAGTGATTCATCACCCTGACGAGGCCGCGCGGGGTCATGCCCTCGCTCATCGAGGTGAAGCCACTCATGTCGCAGAACATGATGGTCATCACCCGGCGCTGGCCGTCGATGGCGACCTCCGGCCGGTCGATCAGTCCCTGCACCACCTTGGGGTCGATGTAGCGGCCAAAAGTTTCGCGGATGCGCTCGTTATGGCGCAACTGCTCGATCATGCGGTTGAAGGCCGCGGCAAGCTCGCCGATCTCGTCCTGCGTGGAGACGGTGATGGTCTTGTCGAACCGGCCCGCCTCGACCTCGCGGGTGCCGGCCAGCAGCAGCCGTACCGGGCGCGTGATGCCGCTGGAGACCAGGAGCGCAAAGGCAAATCCGACGATCGCTGCGAGCAGGGTCACGATGCCCGACACGATGATCGCCTGGCGCTGCTGGCCGATCACCTGCGATGTCGACACGAAAACCTGCGTCAGCATGTCGGCACGGATCGCATCGATTTTCAGATTGAACTGGTCGCGCAGCCCGTCGATGTGCTCCAGCGTGCCGCGGGCCTCCGCCATCTGCCTGGCGTCGACCTGCTTGAGGAGCTTTCCGTGATCCTCGTTCAGATCGCGGCGCAGCTCAGTGACGGCGGTTTCGATCCGGATCTCGATCCGGGCCAGCGCGGCATTGTCGGACGGAGTTCTGGGATCGTCGATGATAGCGTTGATCAGCGTGCGTGCGCTCTCGGCCTCCTCCTCGATCCTGCGGTCGGTTTGCTCGAACTCGCGAAGGCGCGCGGCATAGCCCTCTTCGTCCGACGGCGACTGCATCTTGGTCATCACCATGCGCCGCAGCGCCAGCGCTCGTTCCAGCGATCGGATGTTGGCGCGCGCGAGGTGCCCGTAGGCCGGGATGTAACGGTTGGTCAGTTCGTCAAGCAGGACCCCGACCTGGCTCGACATCACCATCGACAGGATCGAGGTGACCAGCATCAGGACGATCAATCCGAGGGCGATGCCGACGATCTTGCGCCGGATCGACTGGTTGAAAAGCAGCATGGAATTCGGGGCAAAGGCTCAAAGGACGGTTTTGGGGAACCCTCAATACACCGGATTCGATCACGGGAACACGCGCAATCTACCCCCTTCCTGGCGTCCTGAACCGTGCGCAACCGTTGCGCGAGCCCTATTTCGTTCGTAAGAAAGGTTAAGGGTGCTGCCCTTTCTGCAAGTTCCGGAAGTTCCCTCTCTCAATCCGGTATTTTGCCGCATTGTTGAAACAGCGTGAGGAATGCGAGACGATGCCGCGTCATCGTTCTAGATGTCGTCTTTGATTCTCAAGCCGCATGTCGTCGCGGACCTTGGTTTGTAGTGGTTTCGCAGGGGGACCATCGAATGAACCAGTGCCTACGCTCGCTCGCGTGTGTCGTTGCCGTGGCCGCTTTGGCCTTGATCCCTACCGGGCTGGCCGCGAAGAGCAGTCACAAATCGTCCGCGTCGAAGAAGACGCATGAGGCGAAAGCCGGCAAGACGCGCCATGCTGCGGTCAAGTCGCGCCATGGCAAACACGCCGAGGCCAAACGCAAATCGAAGAAGCAGGACGACGAGCCGTCGGACAAGCCGGCGCCGCCGCCGCCGCCGCTCACCGGCGACCTTGCCGCGCTGAAAGACGCCATCAATCTCGCGCGCAAGGGCAAGACCGAGGATGCGAGCGCGGCCCGCGACCGCATTGCCGATCCCGCCGGACAGAAGCTCGCCGACTGGTTCATGCTGCGCCATTCCGAGAGCACGGCGAATTTCAAGCGCTACGCGGCCTTCGTCGGAGCCAATCCGGACTGGCCGAGCAACGCACTGCTCCGCCGCCGCGCCGAGGCCCGGCTATGGCAGGAGAGGAGCGATGCGGCGACCGTGCACAAATTCATGATGGACCGGCCGACCAGCGCCAAGGGCAAGTTCGCGCTCGCCCGCGTGCTGCTCACCGAGGGCGAGGCCGACAGGGCCGCTCGCCTCGTGCGCGAGGCCTGGCGCACGGACGAATTGTCGGAGCGCAGCGAGGAGGATTCCTACGAGGCGTTCCGCGATCTCCTGACTGCTGACGACCATCGCGCCCGCATGGACAAGCGCCTTGGCGCCAAGGACTATGCCAGTGCAAGGCGTGCAGCCAAGCGACTCGGCGAAGATGCGCTCGCGATCGTGAAGGCCTGCGCCGCGGTCACCGGCAAGGCCAACAAGGCCAAGGACTATCTCGAGGACGTCTCAGCCGAGGCGCGCCGCGATCTCGGCTATGTGCTTTGCCGCGCACAGTGGCATCTCCAGAACGACCGCATCGACGACGCCGCCGAAGTGATTCTGGCCGCCGCGCCCGACACGATGGCGGCGCAGGACACCGATGCCTGGTGGCGCGAGCGCCGCCTGCTCGCGCGAAAGCTGCTCGACCAGGGCAAGTTCAAGGCGGCCTATGACGTGGTGCGCACGGCGGCCGTGCCCGCGATGGAAGTCTATCGCGTCGACTACCACTTCATGTGCGGCTGGATCGCGCTGCGCTATCTCGACGATCCCAAAGCGGCCATTGTCCATTTCGCCGCGATCGACGAAGGCTCAGCCAATCCGATCGCGCTGTCGCGGGCGCATTACTGGCGCGGCCGCGCGGCGGAGGCGTTGGGGGCAACGGCGGATGCGCGCATGAGCTATCAGGCCGCCGCGCGCTATCCAACAGCCTATTACGGCCAGCTCGCACGCGCCAGGCTCGGCCTCGACCAGATCGAGCTGCGCCCGCCCTCGCCCGTGCTGGCGGCCGCCGATACACAGCCCGCGGACGAGCGCGTACGCGCGGCCGACATGCTCTACGGCATCGGCGAGCGCGACGTGGTGTTTTACTATGCCGAGGATTTTGCCAGGGAGAGCACCGACGTCGCAGCCCTCGAAGCGCTCGGCGAGCTCGCCGGCCGGCGCAACGATGCGCGCGTGATGCTGGAGGTCGGCAAGTCGGCGCTGGCGCGCGGGCTTGCGCTCGATCATTACGCCTTTCCGACCATCGGCATTCCCGAGCACAAGCAGGTCGCGCCCGCGATCGAGACCAGCGTGATCTATTCGGTGGCACGCACCGAAAGCTCGTTCGACCAACGCGACAAATCTGCCGCCAACGCGGTCGGGCTGATGCAGGTGACGCCGGAGGCGGGCCGCGACACCGCAAAGCGCTTTGGCCTGACCTATGACTGGGACAAGATGGTCTCCGATCCCGTCTACAACACGCAGATGGGCGCGGCCGAGCTCAGCGCGCTGCTGTCGGAATATCGCGGCAACCAGATCATGACCTTCGCCGGCTACAATGCCGGCCGCGGCCGAGTGCGTGAATGGGTGCAGGCGCGTGGCGATCCGCGGGACCCCAAAGTCGATCCGGTCGACTGGGTCGAGCGCATCCCGCTGTCGGAGACGCGCAACTACGTCCAGCGCGTGATGGAGAACGTGCTGGTCTATCGCGCGCGGTTCGAGGCAAGCGGCATAGCCACGGCGAAGTCCGAGCAGCGCGTTAAGACGCACGAAGTCAGCGCGGCAGCGGCCGCAGCCTCCGCGCCCTAGCTTCGCAACGCCGGGGCTGGACGCGGCGCGAAGCTGGATGCAGTGACTGCGGCCGACCACTCTGCGCGGCCCGCATCGTTCGGCTAGCCGTCACCTCCTTCCGTGGTCAGAAGGTTCGTGCGCGCGCAGAAATGATCCCGTCAGCGCTGGCGAGAGCGCGCCGACGGGATGAGAATGTACTTCCCGTCTTCCCGGCGTCGCGCGTAGACCCTGCCGTCGACGTATCGCACCTCGGTCGGCAAGCAATCCGCTTTATTGCAGCAGCTGAGCGCCGGACTGTCGGGCATATGCCAGCTGGAATAGAATTTCTCGTGCAGGAGCTGATCCTGGAGCGGATGATGACGGTGTGCACCATCCTGTCCAACCTCCTCGGCCTCCACTCCCGTTATCGACGGAAGCGGCAGCGCGATCATCAAGAGGAGGTTGCAAGCACGGTTCAGCACGCAGCCTCCTGCAGAATTGGCGAATGGAGCGGATCGAGCGGCTAATCCTCATGCCGCCTGACATCGGAACAACCATCGGCGGTCGCGTTCGCGGCGCGCCCTGAAGCGATCGAGACATTTTCTGGAGCACAGCGGGGTTCGCCAGGAATAATATCGGATCAGGCCAAACTTGCCGCTGCAGACAGCGCAACCTTTTACGGCAGGACCGCGCTCGGAGTGTTCAGGCGTATCGCACATCATGCTCTCCTCCCGGCTTCATGGTCGTGGCTTCGCTCGTACGCTGACGCAGGGCCATCCACGCTCGTTCGTGAATGCAGCCTTCATTCGTGACCAGCCAGTCCTGCGGCAAGTCTGGCAACGGACGCAGAGCTATGAACCGCACATCGACCAATCGCCGGCTTGTGTCTTGCACATCGCGTCTCCTCAATGTTTGTGAGACTAATCCGCATGCAACGGACCGATCAATTGTACGGAGGTAAATGTGCCCTATGACTTGGGATGCGCGAGCTATACGTAGGTTTGTCCCGTAGTTCTTCGGACCTTCGCCGCACCTTCGCACGAGACGGCGCCAGACCGGCGGGCTGCACGGCTGCCGCGAGTTGCGGCGCGCAGCTCTACTTTGGGTCGGAGGGAATTGCTCCCGTTGTTGCAAAGTGCTCTACTTGCTTCGATCCCAGCGAGCCGGGACGCCTGCGATGATGCCTGGCCAAATCGCGAAATTTGGGAATTCGGCCGCGCAATTGTTGCTCGGCGGCCTCGCAGCGCTTCGATCTTTCGGCAACGGCGAGAAGGACAGCACCGCGGTCGAAGATGACTCGCGACAACACACCGTCGATCTACGCGACGCCGTGAAGCAGTGGCGCGAGGTGTTCGAGCACAATCCGGTCATGTACTTCATGGTCGATCCGGCCGGAACAGTGCTCAACGTCAACACATTCGGCGCCGCACAACTGGGCTACACGGCGGCCGAGCTGATTGGCCAGTCCGTGCTCAACGTCTTCTTCGAGGAGGACCACGATTTCGTTCGCCGATGCGTAGCGTTGTCCCTGGAAACCTTGGACCAGCCGCATACCTGGGAGATTCGCAAGTTCCGGAAGGACGGCTCGGTTCTTTGGGTCCGTGAGAACGCCAAGGCGATGCTGCGCGGCGACGGCACGCCGATCGTGCTGGTTGCCTGCGAAAACATAACCCAGCGCAAGGAGGCGGAGGATGCGTTGCGCCAGAGCGAGGCCTACCTCGCCCAAGCACAGGAACTGAGCCGCACCGGCAGCTTCGGCCTGAACATCGCAACAGGTGCAATTGTCTGGTCAAGGGAAACCTTTCGCATCTTCCAATGCGACCTGACGGTGAAGCCGACCTTGGATTTTGTTGTTCAGCGCATCCATCCGGAAGATCGCGATGCGGTCAGCAAGACCCTCGATCGTGCCGCCCGCCGAGCAGCGGATTTCGACCATGAATATCGCCTGCTGATGCCGGATGGATCAGTCAAATATCTCCATTCCGTGGCACGCGCGGTAAGACATGGACCCGGGCTCATCGAATTTGTCGGGGCTGTCACCGATGTTACGGTTGCAAAGGAGGCGGAACAGAGGCTGCGTCGCAGCGAGGCCTATTTGGCCGAGGCCCAGCGGCTCAGCCATACAAGCAGCTGGGCCTGGGATGTGCGTCGTCAGGAGTTTGCCTACCGATCGGCTGAACTCTACCGCCTGTTCGGATTTGACCCGGGCCAGATCGACTTACCTGCACGGGCTTTCCAGCAACGCATCCTCCCGGAGGATTTCCAACAGATCGTCGGGGTGGAACGTCAGGCCGTCCGGCGAAGGGAACCCTTCGAAATTGACTTTCGCATTGCGCGCCCGGACGGCTCGATACGACGTGTCCATACCGAGGGACTTCCTGTTGTCGGCAGCGACGGCGAAGTGATGGAGATCATCGGCACGCACGTGGACGTCACCGAGCAGGTCGCTGCAAAAGAAGCACTGCAAAAGGCATTTGATGAACTCAAGACATCCGAGCAGCGATTCCGCGACTATGCTGAAACGGCATCCGACTGGTTTTGGGAGACCGGACCGGATCACCGCATCACGCGGATATCGGAACACGCCGATACGGCCAGTGCTGCGCCGTCGGGATTGATCGGCCTGACCCGTTGGGACATTCGGCCCGACGCCGAGCTCGAGCCGGGCAAATGGGAGCAGCATCGCGCGGCGCTCGACGCCCACCTCCCATTCCGCGATTTGGTCTACCGCGGTAGAGATCGCAATGGATCTCCAATTTACGTGCGCACCAGCGGCAAGCCCTTGCATGACGCGGACGGCCATTTTCTCGGCTATCGGGGCGTCAGCAGCGATGTGACGGCGGCGATCCGCGCCGAGCAGGCGGAAGACGCGCTACGCAAAGCGCAAGCCGAGCTTGCCCATGTCACGCGCGTCACGACACTCGGCGAACTCACCGCCTCGATTGCCCACGAAATCAACCAGCCTCTTGCCGCCGTAATTTCCAATGCGGATGCCTGCATCGGGTGGCTCGGCCGCGACCCGGCTAATCTGGATGCTGCGCGCCGTTCCCTGGAATGGATTGTCGAAGACGCCAATCGGGCTAGCGAGGTGATCCGCCGGATCCGGGCGCTTGCGAAGAAGACCGAGATCGAGATGGTTCCACTCGACATCAATCAGGTCGTCAGGGAGGTGATGGCTCTCGTTCGGCGCGAGCTCGCTATCCATGCGGTGACGGTGCGGATGGAGTTGTCGTCCGGCCTGCCCAAGATTTGCGGCGATCGGATCCAGCTTCAGCAGGTGCTGATCAATCTTGTCATGAACGGGATCGAAGCCATGCAGGCCAATGTCGACCGCCCGCGCGAACTGGCGATTTGCTCCAGGCGGGCTGACGAGGACGGCGACGGGCACCTGCTCCTGACCGTGACAGATCGCGGTGTCGGCCTTGGCAGCGATGTGACAGACCGCATCTTCACGCCGTTCTTCACCACAAAGTCGAGCGGCCTGGGGATGGGACTATCGATCTGCCGATCGATCATCGAGGCTCACGCAGGCCGGCTTTCGGCGTTCTCCAATGAGGGGATCGGTGCAACATTCCAGATTGCCCTGCCCTTCCCACACGAGGACATGTCGTGACTGACCACGACAAGCCAACGCCGCAGGCACAGGCGAGCGCCGATGATCCGATCGTCCTAGTCGTCGATGACGATCCGTCGATGAGACGTGCGCTCACCAATCTCTTTCAATCGGTCGGCCTAAGGGTGCAGGCCTTCGGCTCAGCGGCGGAGGTGATGGAAGCCAAGCCGCCGGCGGTCCCCAGTTGCCTTGTGCTCGACATTCGCCTGCCCGGCTCGAGCGGCTTCGACCTCCAGGCGGACCTCGTGAAGGCCGACATTCGCACGCCGATTATCTTCATCACCGGTCATGGCGATATCCCCATGACAGTCAGGGCCATGAAGAGTGGCGCCATCGATTTTCTGACCAAACCGGTGCGCGACCAGGACATGCTGGATGCGGTCCAGGCTGCGATCGAACGGGATCGCAGGCGGCGCGATGCCGAGAAGTCGGTGTCAAGCGTGCGGACTCGCTTTGAAGGCTTGACAGCGCGTCAGCGCGACATCCTCGCCCTGGTTGCGTCCGGCCTGATGAACAAGCAAGTCGCTGCCGAGCTTGGATTGGCTGAGATTACCGTCAAGATCTATCGCGGGCAGATCATGCGGAAAATGGGCGCGAAGTCATTGGCCGATCTCGTCAGAATGACCGAGGCGCTCGGAATCCCACGTCCAAGGGGAAACGTGCAAACCTAAGTATGCTTTTCAAGCTCGCTCCGAGGGCCCATTTTCCGGTGGGCGCTGCACCATGATCGGCGGCTTCCCGATCAGGAGCAATCATCTTGTCAGTCCCCTCGGTCATTTCCGTCATTGACGATGATCCATCGGTCCGCCTCGCGACGAACAATCTCCTGACGTCGCGGGGATACACCGTTTGTGTCTTTGGCTCCGCTCGCGAATTTCTCCAATCGGCCGAACTGAAGACGACGTCCTGCGTGATCGCGGATGTGCAGATGTCGGTCATGAGCGGCGTTGACCTATTGATGCATATGCGCGGCCTTGGTCATCACACGCCATTCATCTTCGTGACGGCCTTTCACGACGATGCCGTACGCGACCGCGCGCTGGAAGCTGGCGCCATCTGCTTTCTCGCGAAGCCGTTTTCGACGCCGGCTCTGATCGAATGCCTCGAGACGGCCCTGTCGGGGCCCGGTGAAGCCAAGACGTAACGCGGCCGCGCGTGGCCTGATAGTTCCTCGGGGTGCGATTTGTCGGTGTGGCCGCATGCGAAGAGGCAAGGCGCTCAATCCACCTTGATGTTGGCGGCCTTGATGATCGGCCACCATTTGGCGATCTCGGCCTTCTGTCGCGCACCGAGCGCTTCGGGCTTGAGCTGATCCTGCGGCGTCATCTCCAGGCCCTGGCCTTCGAGCTGCTTCTTCACGGCGGGATCGCCCAGCGCTTCGACCGCGGCCGCGTTGAGCCTGGTGACGATCTCCTTCGGTGTGCCCTTCGGCACCCACAGGCCCGACCACAATGTCATGTTGAAGCCTTTCAGCCCCGCCTCGGCTGCCGTCGGGATACCCGGCGCTGACGAGAGTCGCTTGTCGTCGGTGATGGCGTAGGCGCGGATCGTGCCGGCGCGCACCTGGTTGATGGAATTGGAGGTCTGATCGATGATGACGTCGATCTGGCCGGCGATGAGATCGTTCAGTGCGGGGGCCGTGCCGCGATACGGCACGTATTGCAGCTTGGTGCCGCTGACGCTCTCGAAATAGACGCCAGCGATATGGCTGCCGGAGCCCGCGCCGGCGGTGCCGGCGGTCGGCGGCGACGGCCGCGACTTCAGCCACTCAATGAGCTCCTTCAGCGAGGCCGCGGGCACCGCGTTCTTGCTGACGACGATCATCGGATTGCTCGGCAGCAGCACCACGGGCTCGAGATCGGCGACGAGGTCGTATTTGAGCTTGTAGACGGCACCGTTGGCGACGTGGGTGCCGAGATGACCGAAGGAGATCGTGTAGCCGTCCGGCGGCGATTGCGCGGCGCGGCCGACGCCGATCGAGCCGCCCGCGCCGGTGACATTCTCGATCACCAGCGGCTGGCCGAGCGTCACCCGCATGCGCTCGGCGAGCACGCGCGCCATCGCGTCCGACGGGCCGCCGGCGGCGAAGGGAACGATGATGGTGATGGGATGCGAGGGATAGTCGTCGGCGCGCGCGGCGCCGATAGCAGCGAGAATACCGATCAGCCCGGCCCGGATGGCCTTCATCATTATCATTGTCTTCTCCCCAGCGTTTTCTTTTTTCTTTACTCTCCCCGCTTGCGGGGAGAGGTCGAATTGCGAAGCAATTCAGGTGAGGGGGAGCCTCCGCAAATTCAGCTGTCACCTTCCCCGCGGAGACTCCCCCTCACCCAACCCTCTCAGCGCGAGCGAAGCTCGTCGCGCCCCGCAAGCGGGGCGAGGGAGAAGCAAGTCAGAACTGCGTGTAGTCGATCGGCTTGTGGCGGTCGAGCGTGCGCGTGACCGGCGGCAGCGGGTACTTCAGGCCGGTCGCGCAGTTGAACAGCATCACGCGGTCGGTTTTGCCGACGCGGCCGTCGGCGAGGCTCTCCTTGTAGGCGGCGTAGGTCGCGGCGCCCTCGGGGCAGAGCAGCAGCCCCTCCTCGCGCGCGACTTCGTTCAGCGCCGACGAGATCTTGTCGTCGTCGACAGCGATGGCAAAGCCCTTGCTCTCGCGCACCGCGCGCAGGATCAGGAAGTCGCCGATCGCCTGCGGCACGCGGATGCCGGAGGCGATGGTGTGGGCGTCCTCCCAGCGTGTCGCGTGCTCGGTGCCGGCGTCATAGGCCCGCACCATCGGCGCGCAGCCAGAGGCCTGCACCGCGACCATGCGCGGGCGCTTGCTTCCGATGAAGCCGATCTTCTCCAGCTCGTCAAAGGCCTTCCACATGCCGATCAGGCCGGTGCCGCCGCCGGTCGGATAGAAGATCACGTCGGGCACGTCCCAGCCGAGCTGCTCGGCGAGTTCCAGACCCATCGTCTTCTTGCCTTCGATGCGGTACGGCTCCTTGAGCGTGGACGTGTCGAACCAGCCGATCTTGGCTTTGCCCTCGCCGACGATCTTGCCGCAATCGTCGATGTAGCCGTTGACGCGATAGACGGTCGCGCCCTGGAGCTCGATCTCGCTGACGTTCACCTCCGGCGTGTCGGCCGGACAGAAGATCGTGGTCTTGATTCCGCAGGAGGTCGCGTAGGCCGCGAGCGCCGCGCCGGCATTGCCGTTGGTCGGCATCGCCATGTGCTTGATGCCGAGCGCCTTGCCCATCGACACCGCCATCACGAGGCCGCGCGCCTTGAACGAGCCGGTCGGCAGGCGACCTTCGTCTTTTACAATGATCTCGCCGCCGCCAAGCCTGGCGCCGAGCTTCGACAGCCGGATCAGCGGCGTCGTGACCTCGCCGAGCGAGACGATGTCCTTGCATTTGCGCACGGGCAAGAGTTCGCGGTAGCGCCACATGTCGCCGGGACGCTGGGCCAGCGCATCCTTGGTCAGCGCCTTCTTCACGCCCGCGAGGTCGTAGCGCACCAAAAGCGGCTTGCCGGCCTTAGAGAGGTTGTGCACCTGGTCGGCCGCGTAGTGATCGCCCTCCATCGCGCATTCGAGATGGCTGACGAAGGTCGGACGTTCGATGGTCAGGTTGTCGTTGTCGTGCATGGGTTCATCCCTATTCTTGTTCTCGTGTTCCACTCTTAATCAGCCTGAGGCGCCCTTCATGCGGCGCAACGCGCCGTATGAAGGGCCTCGAAGGGCGACGAGCCCGGCTGCATCTCGGCCGTTCATCCTTCGAGGCTCGCTCCGCGGTGCAAATGCACCGCGCCGCTCGCGCCTCAGGATGACGGATCGGCCCGTCCGGATCTCATCCCTTAGATATTCAACACCCTTCCATAGGCATCCAGCACCGCTTCCTTCATCATCTCCGACAGCGTCGGATGCGGGAAGACCGTGTGCATCAGCTCTTCTTCCGTGGTCTCCAGGTTCATGGCGACGACGTAGCCCTGGATCAGCTCGGTCACCTCCGCGCCGACCATGTGGGCGCCGAGGAGCTGGCCGGTCTTCTTGTCGAAGATCACCTTGACCAGGCCCTGGTCTTCGCCGAGCGCAATCGCCTTGCCGTTGCCGACGAAGGGGAAACGGCCGACGCGGATCTCGCGGCCGTTCTCCTTGGCCTTGGCTTCAGTGAGGCCGACAGAGGCCACCTGCGGCTGGCAATAGGTGCAGCCCGGGATCAGGTTCTTATCCATGGGATGCGGATGCAGGCCCTTGATCGCCTCGACGCAGATCACGCCTTCGTGCTCGGCCTTGTGCGCGAGCATCGGGGGACCTGCAACGTCGCCGATCGCGTAGATACCGGGGATGTTGGTCTTGCCGTAGCCATCGATCACGATGACGCCACGGTCGGTTTTGACACCGAGCTTCTCGAGTCCGAGATTCTCGATGTTACCGACCACGCCGACCGCGGAGATCACACGCTCGAACTCGGTCGTGACAGGCTTGCCCTTGCCGTCATCGATGGTGGCGACGACGCTGTCGGCCTTTTTCTCAAGCTTCGTCACCTTGGTCGAGGACATGATCTTGATGCCCTGCTTCTCAAGACGCTTGCGGGCAAGACCGGCGATCTCTGCGTCCTCGACGGGGAGGATCTGCGGCAGCACCTCGACCACGGTCACATCAGAGCCCATGGTTTGGAAGAAGGATGCGAACTCGATTCCGATCGCGCCGGAGCCGACGACCAGCAGCGACTTCGGCATCCGCTCCGGCACCATCGCTTCAAAGTAGGTCCAGATCAGCTTCTTGTCAGGCTCGAGCCCCGGCAGCACGCGCGGCCGCGCGCCGGTCGCGACGATGATGTGCTTGGCCTGATAAGCCCCCTCGCCCAGCGCGCCCTTGGGCCCCTCAACGTCGGACTTCTTCACGGTGACCTTGCCGGGTGCGTCGATCGAAGCGGCGCCCCAGATCACGCTGACCTTGTTCTTCTTCATCAGAAAGCCAACGCCGTCGTTCAGCCGCTTCGAGACACCGCGCGAGCGCTGCACCACGGCTTTTGGATCGAACGACACGTTCTCCGCCGACAGGCCGTAATCCTTGGCGTGCTGCATGTAGTGATAGATCTCGGCCGAGCGCAGCAGCGCCTTGGTCGGGATGCAGCCCCAGTTCAGGCAGATGCCGCCCAGATACGACTTCTCGACAATCGCGGTCTTGAGACCGAGCTGTGCGGCGCGGATCGCCGTGACATAGCCGCCGGGACCGGAGCCGATGATGATGACGTCGAAGGATGTGTCGGCCATGGCGGCTCCCATTCCACTGAAATTCGTAGGGTGGGCAAAGCGAAGCGTGCCCACCGCCCTCTAACGCTTATGAAATAAGGTGGGCACGGCGCCTCGCGCCTTTGCCCACCCTACGTATTCACCGTTCTCGGCTCACACCATCATCATGACGGGATTTTCGATCAGCTGCTTGAACGCGCCGATCAACTCGGCCCCGAGCGCGCCGTCGATGGCGCGGTGATCGCAGGAGAGCGTCACGCTCATCATGTGCGCGATCTCGATCTTGCCGCCGCGCACGACGGGGCGCTCCTCGCTGGTGCCGACCGCGAGGATGGTGGCATGCGGCGGATTGATCACGGCGGTGAAGTGGCTGATGCCGAACATGCCGAGGTTGGAAACGGCCGTGGTGCCGCCCTGGTACTCTTCCGGCTTCAGCTTGCGCGAGCGGGCGCGGGCGGCGAAATCCTTCATCTCGTTGGAGATGGTCGAGAGCGTCTTGGTCTCGGCCTTGCGGATGATCGGCGTGATCAGACCGCCGGGCATCGCCACGGCGACGCCGACGTCGGAATGATGGTGCTTGACCATGCCGGATTCGGTCCAGCTCACATTGCAGTTCGGAATCCTCTGGAGTGCGACCGCCATCGCCTTGATGACGAAGTCGTTGACCGAGATCTTGTAGAGCGGCTTCTTCTCCTTGTCTTTCGGCGCGGCGGCGTTGATCTCCTCGCGCGCGGCGAGCAGCTTGCCGATGTCGCAGTCGATGGTGAGATAGAAGTGCGGGACGTTCTGGATCGACGCGGTCAAACGTTGGGCAATGGTGCGGCGCATGCCGTCATGCGGGACGACATCGTAAGAGCCGGGCTCGAACAGCGAAAGGATCTGCTTGTCCGACATGGTCGGCGCGATCGAGGGCGCACCGGACGGCGCCGCCGCCGGCGCCTTGAGACCCTTGCCGGATTTGGCCTGCTCGACGTCGCGCGCGACGACGCGGCCATGCGGGCCGGTGCCGGCGACCATCGCAACGTCGATGCCGGATTCCCTGGCGAGACGGCGCGCCAGCGGTGATGAGAACACACGGCCGCCATGGCCGTTGCTCTGCGCAGCCGGAGCCGCGGCCTGCGGCGCCGGAGCAGCCGCGGGTGGCGGTGCGGCTCTTGGTGCAGCGGGCGTGGGAGTCGGCGCAGCAGCGGGAGTCTCAGCAGCTTTCGGAGGTGCGGCCGAGGCGCCGGGCTTTGCAGCACCTGCCGCCTTCACGTCCTCTCCTTCTCCAGCCAGCACCGCGATCACGTCATTAACCGGAACGTCCTGCGTGCCCTCGGGCACGAGGATCTTGGCGATCGTGCCCTCGTCGATGGCTTCGACCTCCATGGTCGCCTTGTCGGTCTCGATCTCGGCAATGACGTCGCCGGATTTGACCTTGTCGCCTTCCTTCTTCAGCCACTTGGCGAGGTTGCCCTTCTCCATCGTTGGCGAGAGAGCGGGCATCAGGATGTTGATGGGCATGCTGACCTCACGAAGAACTTTTCAAAACGTCGCCCTCGAAGCGAAGACGAACTGACCAGGTTTAGTTGCCGATGTCGCCTTGCCAGAGGCGCTCATTGGCAGGGATCGAACGCCAATTCTTCATCATGGTGATGGAGCGGTCGTCGGCAAGATCGATCCAGGGGATGCCGAACTTGTCGAGGATGTCCTTGGAGCCCGGGAAGGTGACGGATTCCCCGATCACCACCAGCTGAACCTTGAACAAAGCGAGCGCGCCGGCACACATCGAGCATGGCGACAGCGTGGTGTACATGACGGTGTCGTGGAACGAGATCACGCCGGCTTCGCGCAGGCAGCTCATCTCGCCGTGCAGGATGACGTTCTTTTCCTGCACGCGGTTGTTGTGGCCGCGGGCGATGATCTCATTATTGCGCGTCAGCACGGCGCCGATCGGCAGGCCGCCCTGCGCGATCGAAGCCTCCGCCTCGCGGATCGCCTCCAGCATCAAATCGAAATGATAGGGCTCGATCGCCACCGTCAGTGTCCCTTCCCGCGCGGCGTCGTGGTGCCGGTGTCCGTGGGACGCTCAATCTCCGCCTGGAACATCTCCAGGATCCGGTTCATGGCGTCTTCCTCGGTATATTCGCTCTCGCGCGCATAGGCACGCGCGGCATGACGGGCGAGATCAACGAGCAAAAGGCCCCACATGTCAGGTTCGTCGAAGGCACGCTGGAACGCCATCGACAGCCCGCCGTCCAGCACGAATACGCGCAGGATCTCGACCGCATCATCGCGGGCGAGGACGTCGGGTGGCAATGGCTGCTCCTTCGGACCCGCCATGGCCTACCTGTAGCAGACGGCTTTGGCGGCCTCGACCACTTCGGCCGCGGATGGTAGCGCGAGCTTCTCCAGGTTCGCGGCATAGGGCATCGGCACGTCCTTGCCGGAGACGCGGGCGACAGGCGCATCCAGATAATCGAACGCATTTTCCACGATGCGCGCAGCGATTTCGGCGCCGACGCCGCTCTGCGCCCAGCCCTCTTCCACCGTGACGGCCCGGCCGGTCTTCTTGACCGAATTGACGATCGTTTCGGTGTCCATCGGCCGCAGCGTGCGCAGGTCGATCACCTCGGCCTCGATGCCGTCCTTGGTGAGCTCCTCGGCGGCCTTGAGCGCATAGCTCATGCCGTTCGACCAGGAGATGATGGTGACGTGGCTGCCGGCGCGCACGATGCGCGCCTTGCCGATCGGGATCACGAAGTCATCGAGCTTCGGCACCTCGCCGGTGTGACCGTAGAGCATTTCGTTCTCGAGGAAGATCACCGGATTGGGATCGCGGATCGCGGCCTTGAGCAGGCCCTTGTAATCCGCGGCCGAGAACGGCGCGACAACTTTGAGACCCGGGACGTTCGAATACCAGGACGAGTAATCCTGGCTGTGCTGGGCGGCGACGCGCGCCGCGGCACCATTCGGGCCGCGGAACACGATCGAGCAGCCCATCTGGCCGCCGGACATATAGAGCGTCTTGGCGGCGGAGTTGATGATCTGGTCGATCGCTTGCATGGCGAAGTTGAAGGTCATGAACTCGACGACCGGCTTCAGCCCGGTCATCGCGGCGCCGACGCCAATGCCGGCAAAGCCGTGCTCGGTGATCGGCGTGTCGATGACGCGCCTGGCGCCGAATTCCTGGAGCAATCCTTGCGTAACCTTGTAGGCGCCCTGGTATTCGGCGACCTCCTCGCCCATCACGAAAACGTCGGCGTCGCGGCGCATCTCTTCGGCCATGGCGTCGCGCAACGCTTCGCGGATGGTCTGCGTCACCATCTCGGTGCCGGCGGGCACCTCAGGATCGGGTTCGGCGACGACCTGCGGCGCGGACGGCGCAGTCTTCGGCGCGGGCGCCTCGGCCTTTGCGGGCGCAGGGGCTGCGGATTCGGCGGCCTTCTGCTGCTGGGCAGGCGCGGGCGTCTTGGCAAGATCGGCCGCGCTCTCGCCATCGGCCAAGATCGTCGCGATCGGCGTGTTCACGGCAACGTCGGCGGTACCCTCGGGAATCAGGATCTTGCCCAGCGTGCCTTCATCGGTCGCCTCGACCTCCATGGTAGCCTTGTCGGTCTCGATCTCGGCGATGACATCGCCCGACTTGATCGTCTCACCCTCTTTTTTCAGCCACTTGGCGAGGTTGCCCTTCTCCATCGTGGGTGACAACGCGGGCATCAGCACTTGAATTGGCATATCGACTCCAAAAGAAAGCTTGCGCGCGTTCAGCGGTAAATGTCGGTCCAGAGCTCGGCGGCATCCGGCTCGGGATCATGCTGGGCAAAGTCGGCGGAGGCATTGACGATTTCGCGCACCTCGGCATCGATCGCCTTCAGATCCTGCTCGCTGACCTTGGCGGCCAGCAGGCGGTTGCGCACCTGCTCGATCGGATCCTGGTCGTGGCGGACCTTTTCGACCTCCTCGCGCGTTCTGTACTTTGCGGGATCGGACATCGAGTGGCCGCGATAGCGGTAGGTCTGCATCTCCAGGATGAAGGGGCCCTTGCCGGCGCGGCACCAGGCCGCCGCCTCGTCGCCCGCGGCCTTCACGGCGCGGACGTCCATGCCGTCGACCTGCTGGCCGGGAATGTTGAAGGAGGCGCCGCGCTTGGAGAAATCCTGCTGGGCCGAAGCGCGCGACACCGAAGTGCCCATGGCGTAGCGATTGTTCTCGATGACGTAGATCACCGGCAGCTTCCACAGCTCCGCCATGTTGAAGCTCTCATAGACCTGGCCCTGGTTGGCCGCGCCGTCGCCGAAATAGGTGACGCTGACATTGTCGTTGCCGCGATAGTGATTGGCGAACGCGAGACCGGTGCCGAGCGAGACCTGCGCGCCGACGATGCCGTGGCCGCCGTAAAAGTGCTTCTCCTTGCTGAACATGTGCATGGAGCCGCCCTTGCCCTTGGAATAGCCGCCGCGACGGCCGGTAAGCTCGGACATGACGCCGTTGGCCTCCATGCCGGTGGCGAGCATATGGCCGTGATCGCGATAGCCGGTGATGACCTGATCGCCCAGCTTCAGGGCCATCTGCATACCGACCACCACGGCCTCCTGGCCGATATAAAGATGGCAGAAGCCGCCGATCGCGCCCATGCCGTAGAGTTGGCCGGCCTTTTCCTCGAACCGCCGGATCAGGAGCATGTCGCGGAGCGCCTTTAGCTCCTGCTCCCTGGTGAATTCCGGGGGCGAACCGCCGTCGGTCTTGTCCTGTGGAGTGCTTGCGGCGGCTTTCTTGGGTGCGGCCATGGGAATTCCGGGTCAGAGAAAACTTTCGACCTCTCTAACCCAGTTCAAACGCGCGCGAAAGCACTGCAGCGGCATGACACGACTTTCATTATGCCGCACTGCAATGTGATCGAAATATTGCAAAATCTTTGGCGTCGGTGGGGCAACAAATTTAACCACAGGCGATTCGCCGTGCCACGCCTTGGAAGCGCGGCGCCGGTCAGCGCCCGTCTGCCGGAGCGAGCGGCGCCAAAATGACGCCGCCCGTTCCTGCCCGATCAGAAGAAGCCGAGTTTCTTCGGGCTGTCGCTGACCAGAGATTCTTGGTCTGCTGGTAATGATCGAGCATCATCTTGTGGGTCTCGCGCCCGCGTCGGCTCCTCAAGCCGGTCCCAACTCGCAATGATGGCGATTGGGGAAAAGCAGCTCAGTGCGCGTTCAGATCGAACCGCTTGAGCTTCCTGTGCAGCGTGGCGCGGCTGACGCCGAGGGCACTTTTCCCCGATCGTCATTGCGAGCGAGTTACGACACGCCTGCCGAATTTCGGCAGCGGCTGTCGATGCCGATTTCGATATAGCGGAAGGCGCTATTTCGCCGGGATCATGCGAACGAGATCATGCGGATTGACATAGTCGAGCTGAAAGCGCGCCCGCTCGTCCAGCATGTCCGGATCAATCCTCGATGTGCGCAGCAACGAGACGCGCTGCTCGCTCCTGGCACGCTCGCGCTTGAGCTGGGCGAGTTCGCTTGTCAGCGCGACGATCTCCTGATCGAGTTCCTGGCGGGCGTTGAGGCCGTATTTGCCGGTGTAGGCGTTGACGCCGAAATAGCCGACGATGGCGGCCGCCATGACATAGAGGGCAAGGCCGGTCAGGATCGATTTCAGGCGCGCACGGGAGACCATCTTGGGAAGATGCGACAGGCTGGTTAAGGGAGTGCTAATTTCGGCCTAACCGCCCCGCCCAATCATGTCACCAGATCCACATGATGAGGAGGCCGCGCAGCGGCCGTCTCCGGACGATGCTTCGCATCGCCGGGAGAACGATGAAGGCGCGGCTGTCGCCTGCGGCCATCCTTTGAGACGACCGTTCCGCGGTCCCCTCCGGATGAGGACTTACGATGTGGCCGCGGCACAATAAGCCTCAGCCGTGGTGCTTCGCAACGTGCGCGGCGAAGGCGTCGATATAGGCCTGAAGCACCGGCTTCAGGGAATCCTTGGCCAGGTTGCCGTCCGAATCGAAGGCGTCGCCGACCGCATTCAGATAGGCTTCCGGCTGCTGCATGATCGGGCCGGAAATGCCCGGCAGGATGTTCTGCAGCGTCTTGGCGGCGCTGACGCCGCCGAGCGGGCCCGGCGAGTTGGAGATGATGCCGACCGGCTTGCCGTTGAAGGAGCTCTTGCCGTAGGGCCGCGAACCAACGTCGATGGCGTTCTTCAGCACGCCCGGGATCGCGCGGTTGTATTCGGGGGTGACGAAGATGACGCCGTCCGACTTCTGCAGCTTTTCACGGAAGGCCAGCCAGTCCGCGGGCGGCGCGCCCTCGAGGTCCTGGTTGAAGAACGAGATGCCCGCCGGGGTGATGACCTCGAGCTTGAGCGAGGCCGGCGCGAGTTTTGCGAGCGCGTTGGCGAGCTTCAGCGAAAAGCTGTCCTTGCGCAGGCTGCCGGCGATCGTGACGATGTTATAGGCCATGGGATGTCCTCGAAATCTTCAGCGGGAATGCCGGGTCGGCACTTAAGCCATCTCCACGGATGGATGCAAGTGCATGAACCGGTCCGATTTGGAAACGCAGCGTTTCTGAAACGATTGCCAAAACAATCAGGCCGCCAAGCGGCGGCCTGATGTTTCCCGGAATCGGCTGATCCGGATCAGATCGTCGGATTCCACGCCGACGGGATCAGGCGATACTTGGCGCCTTCCTTCTCGACATGACCGACCGAGGGGAAGGTGAAGTGGAAGCCGATCACGGTCGCCTTCTCGGCTGCCGCCATGTCGTAGAATTTGTGGCGCGTCTCCTGCGCCAGCGCGGCATCGGTGTCGAACACCACATGCCAGTCCGGATTGCGCAGGAAGAATTCCGGAATGTTGGTGACGTCGGACTGGATCAGCACCTTGGCGTCGCCCGAGGCGACCGCGAACGAGGTGTGGCCGGGGGTGTGGCCCGGCGTCGCGATCGAGGTGATGCCCGGCGCGACCTCCTTGCCCCACTCATACTTCGTCACCTTGGATTCGAGACCGGCAAAGGTCTTTTTCACGTTGGCGAAATAGTTCTTCATCATCGGATTGGACTCGGCCTTGGCGGTGTTGTCCTCGCTGGTCCAGAATTCCCAGTCCTTGCCCGGCACCATGATCTCCGCGTTCGGGAAGGCGAGCGCGCCGTCGGCGAGGCGGATGCCGTTGGTGTGGTCGGGATGCAGATGCGAGAGCAGCACGATGTCGATGCTCTTCGGATCGACGCCGGCAGCAGTGAGGTTTTGCAGCGTGCGGCCGACTGCGCCCTTGCTGGGCTCGAGATTGGCGACACCGTTGCCGGTGTCGATCAGCACGAGCTTGGAGCCGGTGTTGATGAGCTGCGGATTGAACGGCACCGTGACCATGTCCTTCGGCATGTAGGCCGCCTCGCCCGCGGCCAGCGCTTCCTCCTTCGGCGCGTTGACGACGAATTTGTCCGGCATCGGGAAGGTGCGCGCACCGTCATTGATCGATGTGCACTCGTAGCTGCCGACCTTGTAGCGGTAGAAGCCCGGCGCCTGCGTCCCGGCTTGCGGCACTGCGGCATTGGCGGCGGTCGGTCCAAGCCTGGTCACGGCAGCCGCACTGAGCGCGGCGGCGCCTGCGAGCAAATGGCGGCGATTGAGATCGGTCATGGAGAGGTCCCCTTCTGAGCGCCCTGCGGCTTTTCCGCTTTCAAATGGCGGCGGAATAATCTCCCGCTTCGCTCAGAAGGCAAGACCTCTTTTGCGTGACGTGCCGTCGCACATCACGACAATTTATTTGGGTTGATGAGGAATTTTTCGCCGGTGGCGCGTTTGGCGTAGACCGCGATGTTGGCGGGATCGAGCGCCTCCTGAAGCGACACCACCTTGGTGTAGTGGCTCGCGAAGGTGGTCTTCAATTCATCGACCACGCGCTGGCGCAGCTTTGCCGCGTCAGCCTGCCCGATCTTCATCAGGAACGGAAACAGCAGCCAGCCGCCGACGCCCCAGGCCATGCCGAAGCCGCGCGGCAGCTCGATCGGACGGACATCGAGTCCGCCGTAGACATAGACCTGCTTGTGCACGTTGGAGCCGTAACGGCTGTACTCCTTCGCGGTCTTGTTGATCGCGACTTCCATGCAGTTGAGGATGTCGCCGGCGAGCTTGCCGCCGCCGATGGCATCGAACGCGATGGTGGCGCCGGTCTCGACCAGCGCATCGGTGAGATCGCCGAGGAAGCTCGGCGCGGTGGAATCGACGACGTATTTGGCGCCGAGCTTGTGCAGGATGTCGGCCTGCTCCTTGCTGCGCACGATGTTGACCAGCGGGATGCCGTCCTTGATGCAGATCTTGTTCAGCATCTGGCCGAGATTGGAGGCGGCCGCGGTGTGCACCAGCGCCTTGTGACCCTCGCGCCGCATGGTCTCGGTCATGCCGAGCGCTGTGAGCGGATTGACGAAGCAGGAGGCGCCTTCAGCCGGCGTGGTGCCTTCCGGCAATGGCAGGCACTCGCGCACCTTCAGAGTGCGATACTGCGCGTACATCGCGCCGCCGATCATGGCGACGGTCTTGCCCATCAGCGCCTTCGCGGCATCGGACGAGCCGGTCTTGATGACGACGCCCGCGCCTTCGTTACCGACCGGCATGGATTCGTCGAGCCGGCCTGCCATCGCGCGCATCGCGCCCTCCGGCACTTTCGCGGTGATGACGGGAGAGTCCTTCGTGCCCGACGCCTTCGCCGTGCTCATATCGGCCGCGCCGATCAGGAGCCCGAGGTCGGACGGGTTGATCGGCGCCGCCTCGACGCGGACGACGACCTCGTCCGCGGCGGGTTCAGGGGTCGACACATCGGCGAGCGAGATCTCGAGCTCGCCGCTCGTCTTGATCAGCGAACGCAGTTGCAGTCCGGTCTTGCCGTCGCTCATCTCGATCCTCCCCTGTTTTGTCAAAGCGCCGGCTTACGCCAGCGCCTTCAGTGCCGCCTTGCCGCCGTAGAGTGCCTGCTTGCCGAGCTGCTGTTCGATGCGCAGGAGCTGGTTGTATTTGGCGGTGCGGTCAGAACGTGCAAGGGAGCCGGTCTTGATCTGCCCGCAGTTGGTGGCGACCGCGAGGTCGGCAATAGTTGAATCCTCGGTCTCGCCGGAACGGTGCGACATCACCGAGGTGTAGCCGGCCTTGTGCGCCATCTCGACGGCGGCGAGCGTCTCGGTCAGCGTGCCGATCTGGTTGACCTTGATCAGGATCGAGTTGGCCCGGCCGGCCTTGATGCCTTCGGCAAGGCGCTTGACGTTGGTGACGAAGAGATCGTCGCCGACCAGCTGGCACTTCTTGCCGATGAGGTCGGTGAGCTCCTTCCAGCCGTCCATGTCGTCTTCCGACATACCGTCCTCGATGGTGACGATCGGATAGCGCGAGACGAGGTCAGCAAGATACTTGGCCTGTTCGGAGATCGAGCGGGTCTTGCCCTCGCCTTCATAGACGTACTTGCCATCCTTGAAGAACTCGGTCGAGGCGCAGTCGAGACCGATCACGATGTCAGTCCCTGCCTTGTAGCCGGCCTTGCCGATCGCGTTCATGACGAACTCGAGCGCGGCGTCGGCCGACGGCAGGTTCGGGGCAAAACCGCCCTCGTCGCCGACATTGGTGTTGTGCCCGGCCTTCTTCAGCTCGGATTTCAGCGTGTGGAAGACCTCCGTACCGTAGCGCAGGCCCTCGGCGAAGGAAGATGCGCCGACCGGCAGGATCATGAACTCCTGGAAGTCGATCGGATTGTCGGCATGCACGCCGCCATTGATGATGTTCATCATCGGCACCGGCAGCAGCCGCGCCGAGGTGCCGCCGACATAGCGATAGAGCGGCATGTCGAGCGAATTCGCGGCCGCCTTGGCGCAGGCCAGCGACACGCCGAGAATGGCATTGGCGCCGAGCCGGCTCTTGTTGGCGGTGCCGTCGAGGTCGATCATGATCTGGTCGAGCTGGGCCTGCTGCTCGACATCGAGGCCGCTCAGGGCCTCGAAGATCTCGCCGTTGACGGCGCCGACCGCCTTGGTGACGCCCTTGCCGAGATAGCGAGCCTTGTCGCCATCGCGCAGTTCCACCGCCTCATGAGCGCCCGTGGAGGCGCCGGAGGGCACCGCGGCACGGCCGAGCGCACCATCTTCCAGCACGACGTCGACCTCGACGGTGGGATTGCCACGGCTATCGAGAATTTCGCGGCCGATGATGTCGATGATGGCGGTCATGATGTCCACTTCCGTTCGTTAGGGCTGATCGGTGCCGCGGGTCTTACACGGAGCGCAAGCAAATGTGAACGCTTGGACCGCGTGCTTTGACTGGCGCGCGAAGCCCCCAAGGCTAAGCTAGACTTCGCCTGATCTGCGCGTCCAACCTCAATCTGAAACAGTCGGGGTAACGCCATGAATCGCCGCCAGTTTCTTGCCTCGAGCGTCGCCACCCTCGCCGTCCGCCCAGGTTTTGCGCAGGAAGCCCCGTTCCGGACAAAATATTTCCCGATCAGCCCTGGCATCGGCCTGCACGACCTCGCGCCCGCTCCTGATGGCACGGTCTGGTTCACCGCGCAGGGCCAGGGCATGCTTGGCAGGCTCGATCCGAAGGACGGCAGTTTCAAGACCGTGAGCCTCGGCCAGGGCGCCGCCCCGCACGGCGTGACGATCGGCCCCGACGGGGCGCCCTGGATCACCGAGGGCGGCCAGAACGCGATCGCGCGAGTCGATCCCGGCGATCTCAAGGTCACGCTGTTCCGCTTGCCGGAGAAATTCGCCTCCGCCAATCTCAACACCGGCGTGTTCGACAAAGCCGGCACCTACTGGTTCACCGGCCAGTCCGGGTATTACGGACGGCTCGCACCAAAGTCCGGCGACATGACGGTGTTCAAGGCACCGAAGGGCGTCGGCCCCTACGGCATCACGGTCACGCCCAAGGGCGAGGTCTGGTACGCCTCGCTCGCCGGCAGCCATATCGCGAAGATCGATCTGGCGAGCGGCAATGCGACCGTGGTCGAGCCGCCGACACCGAACCAGGGTTCGCGGCGGGTCTGGTCAGATTCGCAAAGCCGGATTTGGGTCAGCGAGTGGAACAGCGGCCATGTCTCGGTGCACGATCCCGCCAACGGCTCCTGGAAAACCTGGAAGCTGCCGGGCGATCGTCCCCGCACCTATGCCGTTTATGTCGACGACAAGGACAAGGTCTGGCTCACCGATTTCGCCGCCAATGCCATCGTCCGCTTCGATCCCACGACCGAGCGGTTCAACGTTTTCGCCAGCGACAGGGCCAATGCCAATGTGCGCCAGCTCGACGGCCGTCCGGGCGAGCTCTGGGGCTGCGAGTCCGGCAACGACCGCATCGTCATGATCCAGACGGTCGCGGCTGGTTGACGACAGCGACATTTGCGTCCATCCCGGCACCCAAAACAGGATGTGACGACGATGGCGAAAAAATCCCTCCAGCTCGGCCGCGCGGTCGAGTGGCCGCACACACCGGAAGAAGCCCAGCTCGACCGCGTGCCCAATCCGCAAAGCGGCACGGACTATCTGGTGCGCTTCACTGTGCCGGAATTCACCTCGCTCTGCCCGGTTACGGGACAACCGGATTTCGCGCATCTGATGATCGACTATGCGCCTGGCCCCTGGCTGCTGGAGTCGAAGTCGCTGAAGCTTTACATCGCGAGCTTCCGCAATCACGGCGCATTCCATGAGGACTGCACCGTGATGATCGGCAAGCGCATCGCCTCCGAGATCAAGCCGAAGTTCTTGCGCATCGGCGGCTACTGGTATCCGCGCGGCGGCATTCCCATCGACGTGTTCTGGCAGACCGGCCGCGTGCCGAAGGGCCTCTGGGTCCCGGAGCAAGGTGTCGCGCCGTACCGCGGGCGGGGCTAGTTTTTTCTCGATCACGAATTGAAGCGTCATGCCACACTAACTGGGCGCCAACGCAGCGGAAACACACGGGAGCTTTCTCCACTAGCCGGGGGCTGCCGAGGTCTCCCTGATCGGACCGTGATCGCGCGCCGGATAGTTGGCGCCGGATTCTGCAATGTGGCGCCGCACCGCTGCAATGAGTGCAGCGAGATTGCGAGACTCGATCGCATCGACAATCTCGACGTGGTGTGCAGCACTTCTCTGCAACTCGGCATTCGACGGCCACAAGGCGATCGGTCCTGGTCTGGCGCGGTTTCGGATCTCCACGATGAGGCTGGCGAGCGATCGGTTCGCTGCATGACGGTAGATTTCGTCGTGAAAGGCTGCGTTGGTATTTGCTTGATCGGCTTTGCTGCCGCGCACCACAGCATCTTCAAAAGTCTTTTGGGCCAGCTTGATGTTCTCCAGTTCAGCCGGCCCTATGTTCGGTAGCGCCTGTGTGACCGCTTCGACCTCGAGCAGCATCCGAATTGCCAAGATCTCGCGCACTACGTTCAAGTCGGGCTGGGCGACCCGGTATCCGCGATTTTCGACATGAGTGACCATCCCGCTTGCGGCGAGTTGGGTCAGCGCACTTCGAACGTCAAACCGTTTGGCAACGAACGCTTCTTCGAGGTCGATCTGGCGCAACCATTCGCCCGGCCGATAGTCGCCCTGGAGGATGGCGGCACCGATTTCCGCCGCCAACAATCGCCTTTGCTCCTTCCGTACTTTCATGGCTGCTTCCCTCTTTGACGCGCTTGACTTGCCAAAATTATTGCGCACAAATTGGCGCCAATAAATATGCATAACAAATCGCGGCGACGGGAGGAACAGTGGATGTCCGGCATCGATCGTAGAAGCTTAATGGTGATGTCGATGCTCGGTGCCACGATGGGGCTCCGGGGCACGGCCCAGGCTGCGCCGAACGGATATCCTGAGATCTATCAAAAAATTATCGAGGACGCCCAGAACGAGGGCAGCCTCCTCATTTATTCGATCATGTCGCCGGAAAACTGGCGGCCCGTGATCGAGGGCTTCAACAAGCTCTACCCGAAGATCAAGGTCGAGACCCTGGATCTCCCCGCCTCCCGCGAGAGCTTCGAGCGCTATCTGGCTGAGCGGAGCACCAACAGCCGCACCTGCGACCTCATCGCGACCGCCGATCCGGGCGGATGGATCGATTTCCAGGAGCGCGGCGAAGTCCTCGACTATGCGTCGCCCGAAGCCAAGGCTTGGCCGGATTGGTCAAAGCCGTTTCCCGGCGTCTACACCGTTTCGTCCGATCCGATGGCGCTGATCTGGAATAATGCCCTGGTGCCTGACGGCAAGCGGCCCAAGACCCTTGCCGAATTCGTCGAACTTGCGGTCGCAAATGAGAAAGCCTGGCGTAACCGCATCACCAGCTACGGCGTGCATCAAACGACTTTCGGCTACGGCATCAGCTATGCGTTCGTGAAGAAGCATGGCGAGAAGGCCTGGGACTGGTTCGCGCAGCTTGCAAAGCTTTCGCCGCGTTTCGAACGCTCCGGCGGGCCGATGACCGAAAAGGTCACCTCGGGCGAATACGTCACGGGCTGGTTTGTCTCGGCCATCACCTTCTGGCCGCGGCTTAATGATCCGGCGCGGGCACGAATCCTCGGTTGGAGTTTCATCGGAGACGGCCAGCCCGTCGTGCTGCGGGGAATCGCCATTCCGAAGGGCTCGAAGAACGTCAACGCCGCCAAATTGATGCTCGACTACGTCATCTCGGAAGACGGGCAGCGCGCATTCGGACGAGGTGGCCTGACGCCGGCGCGTCCAGGTGTGCAACCGGGCGACGGCATCCGCCATACGTATTCTTCGATCGTGGAAGCCGTTGGCGAGCAGAACATCTGCTACATCGGTTACGACCGGGACGCCCTGCGGGACTACGACAGCTTCGTGGCACGCTGGAAAAAAACCTTCAATGTCGCTTGAGGCAAGCACGACGCTCAGGCCCGCGTCGGCAGATGCTTTGCCGAAGCCGCTACCCGGCCGGGATACCGTCATCCAGTACGGCATGGCGCTGCTGACGGTCGGCCTGATCGCAGCGCCTCTGCTTCCCGTCCTCTATCAATCCATACTGGACCGCGCGCTCTATGATTCCGGCCAGCAGCTGACGCTGAACAACTTCGGCCGCCTGCTTCGCACCGACGGCTTCGGCCTCGTGATCTGGAACACGTTAGTCTTCGCCACCCTCACCACCGTCATCTCGCAAACACTAGGCACGTTGGCGGCGGTGCTGTTCGGCCGCACCGACATGCCGTTCGCACGGCTTTTCGGTGAGCTCTTCCTGTGGCCGATCTATCTCTCCGCGCTGGTGCTGTCGTTCGGCTGGTACACGATCTATGGGCCGGCCGGTTACCTGACGCTTCTGATCCAGTCGATCTTCGACGGCGCGCCCTGGAATCTTTACTCTTTGCCGGGCATGGCGATGATCGCCGGCGTCTCGCAAGCCCCCGTCGCCTACATCTACTGCATGTCATCGGCCTCGATTACCGATCCGACACTGGAGGAAGCCGCGCGCGTGGCCGGCGCCGGCACCTTGAGGACCTTGTGGCGGATCACGCTGCCGCTGCTGATGCCGGCGATCGCCTACAGTGCCGTGCTGAATTTCACGGTGGGACTGGAACTGCTCGCGATCCCTTTGGTGTTCGGAGATCCCGTCGGCATCACCGTGCTGACCACCTTCCTCTACAATAACGGCGTGGCGTCGGCCCGCCCCGATCACGGGCTGGTGGCAACGGCGGCCGTGCTGATGCTGGCCGTCGTCTGCGTCCTGGTCTGGTTGCAAGGACGTCTGCTCGGCAACACAAGGCGTTTTGTCACACTGGGTGGCAAAGCCACACGACCGCGCCCTTTCCGCTTGAACGGACTGCGCTGGCCGCTTTGCACCGTCGCTGCAATCTACATCACCGCAACGGTCGTGATGCCGATCGGCGCGCTCCTGCTGCGCGCTTTCACAAGCCTGCTGTCGCCGATGGTGCCGATCACCGAGGTGCTGACGCTCGGCAACTTCACCAACATGCTCGAATATCCGGTCTACCTACGCTCTATCTGGAATTCGTTCATCGTCAGCACGCTCGGCGGCGTCATCGCCACCGCGATGGTCGCTCTGATCGCCATCATCGTGCTGCGGTCGGACTTCCGATGGCGTGGCCCACTGCACTACATCGCGCTGTTTCCCCGCGCAGTGCCGGGTGTCGTGGCCGGCGTGGGTTTCTTCTACGCGTTTGCGCTCGTTCCAGGCCTGGGAAGCCTTCGAAACACGATCTGGATTCTGGTGGCCGCCTTCACGATGCACTTCATTCCCGTGGGGCTCGGTGCGGTCGCGCCGATGTTGTTGCAGATGAGTCCGGATTTCGACCGCGCCGCACGCACGCAGGGCGCGGACTGGTGGACGACGAGCCGGCGGATCGTTCTGCCTTTGCTCCGGCCGGCGCTCGTCGCCTGCTTCATCATCCTCTTCATCACGTTCTTCAAGGAGTACACGACCGCGATCTTCCTGTTCGCCCCTGGCAGCGAGGTCATCGGGACCACGCTGCTTCAAGCCTGGACTCAGGGCGAGGTCGGCCTGGTATCCGCGCTGGCGACCATACAGATCCTGGTGATCGGGATCTGTGTCACGGCGGCGCGCGCCTTTCTCGGAGTGAAGCTTTATGGCTGAGTTGTTGATCGAGAACCTGCATAAGCGGTACGGACCGGTCAAAGCGATCGACGATGTCAACATCCACGTTGCGGATGGGGAGTTCGTCACGCTGCTGGGGCCGTCGGGGTGCGGCAAGTCAACGACCCTCGGCGCCATTGCCGGACTGGATCAGCCGACGAGCGGCCGCATCCGCGTCGGCAACAAGACCTATTTCGACGGCGAGAAGGCGATCTTCCTGCCGCCGGAAGCCCGCAATTGCGGGCTCGTATTCCAGAGCTACGCGTTGTGGCCGCACATGACGGTTTACGACAACGTCGTGTTTCCGCTCAAGCTGCGCAAGGTGTCGACCGCCGATTGCAAGCGCCGCGTCGAGGAGAGTCTTGCTCTCGTCGAGATGGAGCGCCTTCAGGATCGCTATCCACATCAGCTTTCCGGTGGCCAGCAGCAGCGCGTCGCACTCGCGCGAACGCTGGTCTACCAGCCCGAAATCCTCTTGCTTGACGAACCCCTGTCGAACCTCGACGCGAAGCTGCGCGACCGTGCCCGGACCTGGCTCGCCGAATTACGCACGCGTCTTGGCTTGACGACGATCTACGTGACACACGACCAGGTCGAAGCACTGGCCTTGTCCGACCGCATCGTCGTCATGAATGGCGGCCGTATCAGTCAGATCGGCTCGCCCCAGGAGATCTACACGCGGCCGGCGGACAGTTTCGTGGCCGACTTCATCGGGACGACGAATTTTCTGAGCGGCGACGTGGTCGGGGCGCCCGACGGCGATGGGCAGACGCTGGTCAGTCTCGCCGACGGTCAGCGCATTCTGATCAAGTCCGACAAACGTCCGTCGCTGGGCGACAAGGTCACGTTTGCCTATCGTCCCGAGCAGATGCGCCTGGCAGCAGCCAACGACCAGACGATCGGAGGTTCGATCATCGAGGCCGACGTGGTCAGCCATTCCTACGTTGGTGGCCGGTGGCAAATCGGATTGAGCGTCGGCGGAAATCAGATTCGCATCGAAACCCAGGACGCAACGACTGACCGCCAATTGCGCCTGTGGCTGCCTGTAACCGGCGGCATCCTGTTTACAGATCGGAACCATGGCAAATCTCACTGACGCCACCTCACCCGAAAGCGGACTGCATCGGGGCGACTATACGCCCGGCGTCCGCGGCCCGCTGACAGGGCTTCGCGTCGTCGACCTTTCGAGGCTGGTCGCGGGCAATCTGCTCACCCAGCATCTCGCCGACTTCGGCGCCGATGTCGTCAAGGTCGAACCGCGCGAAGGCGATACCCTGCGTGGCTGGCGTACAAAGGGTGTCGAAACGAACTGGAAGATACATTCGCGCAACAAGCGCAGCATCTGTCTGGAATTTCGTCGCGATGAAGCGGTGCCGCTGATTCGCAAGCTCATTCCCGGCGCAGCGATGCTGATTGAAAGCTTCCGTCCCGGTACGCTCGAGCAGATGGGGCTTCCTCCCGAAGAACTGCTACGGCTCGAGCCCAAGCTCGTGATCGTTCGAATATCGGGATGGGGACAGACCGGCCCTTATCATCGCCGCCCCGGCTTCGGGACGCTGGTGGAAGGCTTTTCCGGCTTCGCCGAGATGAACGGATTCCCTGATCGCGAGCCGGTGTTGCCGCCGATGTATCTCGCGGACGCATTGTCCGGTCTCACCGGAGCGTTCGCAGCCATGGCGGCGTTGCGGGAAGTCGAAATCAACGGCGGAAAAGGACAGGTGATCGATCTGCCGCTGCTCGACCCGATCGTCAACTCGCTCGGTCCTCAGGCGGCAAATTATCGTTTGACCGGCGTGGTCAAGCCGCGCAGCGGGAGCCGCTCAAGCGGCTCGGTGCCGCGCAACGTCTATTGTACACTCGATGGCGGTTGGGTTTGCCTGTCGGCTTCCACGCAAGGTATGGCAATGCGGGTGCTGCGTTCAATCGGCCGCCCCGAGCTTTGCGATGATCCGCGGTTCAGGACTAACGAACAGAGGCTCGTCCATGTCGCCGAACTGGACAAGATCATCGGCGATTTCATTGCGACGCGGACGGTCGATGACAACGTGGCTTTCTTCGAAGCGGCCGAGGTGACCATCGGTCCGGTCAACGATACCGTGCGATTGATGAACGATCGCCACGTTCGGGCCCGCGAACTGCTGGCCGACTATCCCGACGAGGACATGGGAACGTTCCCGATGCACGCCGTTCCGGTGCGCCTGTCCGAAACGCCGGGCAGCATCCGGACGCCGGCGCCACGGCTCGGACAGCACAGCCGCACCATCTTGGCCGAATCCGGCCTCAGCTCCGACGAGATCGATACCGCCCTCGCCTCGGGCCTTGTGAAGGAAACCAGGACATGACAGTTCAACGAAAATTCCCGGTCTGGCGCTCGGCGCTGTTCGTACCCGCGAACGTGGAGCGGTTCGTCGTCAAAGCCGTCGAGCGTGGCGCGGACGCACTGATCATCGATCTCGAGGATAGTGTCCCGCTTGCTGAAAAAGCGAACGCCCGCGCGCTGATACCCGGCATCGTGAAGCGCTTTCGCGACACCGGGAATTCGGACGTCATGGTGCGGATCAACCAGCCGCTCGAATTGGCGGTGCCCGATCTGGAAGCGGCCGTCATCCCCGGCGTGGACGCGATCAAGATCACCAAGGTCGAAGGCGCCGAGCATCTGCGCCTGCTCGACGAAATGGTGACAAGATTGGAGATCGATCGCGGTTTGCCCCTCGGCAAGATCTGGTTCGTCGGCCTGATCGAGGCGCCGGGACCGCTCTCCAGGGCCCATGACATCGCGCGGTCGATCCCGCGGCTGGCGGGCATTTCATTGGGGGCAGAAGATTATGCGACCGCCATCGGCGCCAAGCCGACGGAAGAGACCCTGTTGATGCCCAAGCAACAGATTGTGCAGGCAGCGCGAGCCGCGGGTATCATGCCGCTCGGCACCATCGGCTCGGTAGCCGATTTCTCCGATCTGGAAGGCTATACCAGGATCGTGAGGCGGTCAGCGGATTTTGGATTCGTGGGCTCTGCCTGTATTCACCCATCTCTGGTGCCGATCCTCAACGCGGGTTTCAGCCCATCCCCACATGAGGTGGCTGACGCGGAGCGGGTCGTTACACTCAACAAGCAGGCGGCGGCCGAAGGGCGCGCCTCCTTCGCCATCGATGGCAAGATGATCGACATCCCGATCGTTCAGCGGGCAGAAGCACTCCTCGAGCGCGCGCAAGCGATCGCTGCGCGGGCGCATCGGTCTCGTTGATTTTGCCGGCCTCAGCGCGCCACGCCGCAAGCCAGGCTGCATCCGGGGAACGGGGTCCGAGCGATAGGGCGCGCTCGGCTACGCAGATGATGCCGCAACCGACGACTTGCCGGCACTTCAGGGATCGAAGGGTGAGATTTGATTAAAGATCGAAGGGATTGCGCTACCGTTCTTCCACGGAAAAATGCAGGAATCGGTAATCCAATACTTCGTCAGGCGCGCGCGTCAGAAGGTGCCCGCTGTTTGAGCAGGCGGGCGCAGACGAGGCCCAGCACCACCATGATTCCCGCGCTCGTAAGCAGGGTCGGTCCTTTGCCGGCATGCGCGAGGCCGAACCCATAGGCGAGCGGACCGACGGTCTGCCCCATGAAAAAGAAAAACGAGTGCAGCGACATCGCCGTCGCCCGCGCCCCGATCGACAGCTCGCTGGCGAACACCTGCAAACAGCCATGGATCATGTAGAAGCCCCAGCCCATCGCCAGCATGCTGACGAATTGCAGCTTCCAGCCAGGACCGAAGGCGAGCACGCCGAGCTGCAACCCCACGAGGCTCGCGCCCGCGATCATCATGCCCTTGACGCCGAGCCGCGGCAGGAAGCGCGATACCGTCAAGGTGTAGAACAACCCACCGACCGCAAAACCCGCGATCACGACGCCCGCGATCGACAGAGATTTCTCGCCGAGATCGAACAGGAAAGCGGCTATGAAGGGAAACAGGCCGAACACGCAGCAGCCTTCCACGAACACGGCCGAGTAGCAGAAGCGCGTGTTGGGATTGGCGAAGATGGTGCGGTAGCCCTGCCTCAAGGTTTTCAGGTCGGTCTTCGGCGGTGCCGTCAGCGCGGCACCACGAAAGCCCGCCGCAACCGCGACGGCCGCAATGAGGCCGAGTGCCCCGAGGATCGCGAGCACGCCGCGCCACCCGATGAGATCGCCAATGATTCCGCTGGCGGATGAGCCGAGCAGATTGCCGGTCATCGAACCGGCCATCGTGCGCCCGATCGCGACCTGCCGCTTGGCGGGCGCAACGAGGTCGGCGGTCAGGCCGAGTGCGACGGGAAACACGCCGCCCGCGGCGATGCCGGCCAGGATGCGGCTCGCGAACAGGCCCGAGAAGGAGCTGGCGAGCGCGCCGAGAATGCAGGCGACGCCGAGCAGCGCCAGGCACAGCGTCATCAATCGCGCCTTGCCGAACAGGTCGGCAGCCGCTCCGATGGCCGGCTGAACCAGCGCGTAGATCAAGGCGAATCCGGCCGCGATGCTCGCCGCCGTCGTGATGCTGATCGCGAAGTCGTCCGCGACATGCGGCAGGACAGGATCAAGCGCCCGCGTCGACAACGCCGCCGAGAATCCGGCGAGCGCGATGATATTGATCGCGGGCGGAAACTTCTGGTCGGAGGACGGCCTCGTCACAGGCTGGTGCATCAGCGCATTGTGCTTTTTGCCAGCGCGTCGAACGCCATCAGCGTGCGAATCAGTCCTTCGAATTCGCGCAGCGGCACCATGTTGGGCCCGTCCGAGGGTGCGCGATCAGGATCGGGATGGGTCTCGATGAAGACGCCGGCAACGCCTACGGCAACAGCCGCGCGTGCGAGCACCGGGACGAATTCGCGCTCGCCGCCGGAGGAAGTCCCCTTCCCGCCGGGCTGCTGGACCGAATGGGTGGCGTCGAAGATCACGGGCGCGCCGGTGGTGCGCGCCAGGATCGGCAGCGCACGCATGTCGGAGACCAGCGTGTTGTAGCCGAACGAGGCGCCGCGCTCGGTGACGAGCACGTTGGGGTTGTTAGCACTCGTGATCTTGGTCACGACATTCGCCATGTCCCAGGGCGCGAGAAATTGCCCCTTCTTGACGTTGACGACCTTGCCCGTCGCGGCCGCCGCCAGCAGCAGATCGGTCTGCCGGCACAGGAAGGCCGGGATCTGGAGGATGTCCACGGCTTGCGCCACCTCGGCGCACTGCGCAGCGTCATGCACGTCGGTCAGGACCGGCAAGCCGAGCGAGGCGCGGATCTCGGCGAAGATCGGCAGCGACTGTGCGAGCCCGAGACCGCGGGCAGCCGACGCGCTGGTGCGGTTGGCCTTGTCGAACGAGGTCTTGTACACGAGGCCAATCTTCAGCCGCGCGGCGATCTCCTTCAGCGCGGAGGCCACCTCCAGCGCATGCTGGCGGCTTTCGAGCTGACACGGCCCGGCAATGATCGAGATCGGCAGATCATTGCCGAACTTGACCGTGCCAATGGTGACGACCGGCGCTGCTGAATTCGAAGAGCTCAAGGCCAATTTCCCTCGTTTCGCCGCGACCATAGCGGCCGAACAGGTCGGATCAACCCTATTCGGCCCGGCCATTCGAATATCAGGATTGCGCCAAAGCTCTCCGCAAGGCTTCCGGGGTGCCCTACTTCACCGACGAGAAGGCCGTCGGCGTCAGGAACTGGCTGACGATGTTGCCGACGATCTGGCCGTCCGCCTCCGACTTCGCTCGCGCATCCATCCAGTCCGGATCGGTCATGAACGCACCCCACTTCTTCTCGCGCTCGGCGAGCGAGTCCCAGGCCAGGAAATAGGTCAGCTCCTGGTTGGATTCACCGATCAGCGTGGTGAAGAACCCGGCTTGGCGAATGCCGTGCTTTTCCCAAAGCTTCAGCGTCACCGTCTCGAACCGCTTCAGCAGCGCCGGCAAACGGCCGGGCACGCAGCGATAGACGCGCATTTCGTAGATCATCGAAGTTCAACTCCCTGCATTGCTGTTCTTGCGGCAGAGAGTTGTCGCAACAAACGTCGCAATCGTCAAAGGGCGAGAATGCGCTACACCAACCGGCTCTGCACCATCGCCGCCTGAATGAACGAGGCGAACAGCGGGTGTGGCTCGAAGGGCCGCGACTTCAGCTCGGGGTGGAACTGGACGCCGATGAACCAGGGGTGATCCTCGTACTCGACAATCTCCGGCAAAATGCCATCGGGCGACAGGCCGGAGAATTTCAGCCCGTGCTGCTCGAGGCGGTCCTTATAGGCGGTGTTGACCTCGTAGCGGTGGCGGTGGCGCTCCGAAATCTCGGTCGCGTCGCCGTAAATCTGCGAGACGCGGCTGCCGCGGCTGAGCGCCGCGGGATAGGCGCCCAGACGCATCGTGCCGCCGAGATCGCCGGCCTTGGAACGCTTCTCCAGCTCGTTGCCACGCAGCCATTCCGTCATCAGGCCGACCAGCGGCTCCCTAGTCGGACCGAATTCGGTGGAATTGGCCTCCTCGATGCCGACGAGATTTCGCGCGGCTTCGATCACCGCCATCTGCATGCCGAAGCAGATACCGAAATACGGCACGTCGCGCTCGCGCGCGAACTGCGCCGCGCGGATCTTGCCTTCGGCGCCGCGCTGGCCGAAGCCGCCGGGCACCAGAATGCCGTTGACGTGCTCGAGGAACGGCGCCGGATCTTCCTTCTCGAAGATCTCGCTCTCGATCCAGTCGAGATTGACCTTCACCTTGTTGGCGATTCCGCCATGCGAGAGCGCCTCGATCAGCGACTTGTAGGCGTCCTTCATGCCGGTGTATTTGCCGACGATGGCGATGGTGACGTTGCCTTCGGGACTGCGGACGCGCTCGTTGATCTGCTGCCAGCTTCGCAGCTCCGGCGGAATCCGCGAGCCAATGCCGAAGGCGGCGAGCACTTCGTCGTCCAGGCCCGCGTTATGATAGGCCTCGGGCACGGCATAGATGTTGTCGACGTCGCGCGCCTCGATCACGGCGCTTTCGCGCACGTTGCAGAACAGCCCCAGCTTGCGCCGCTCCTCCTTCGGGATCTCGCGGTCGGTGCGGCAGAGCAGGATGTCCGGCTGGATGCCGATCGAGCGCAGCTCCTTCACCGAGTGCTGCGTCGGCTTGGTCTTGAGCTCGCCGGCGCTCGGGATGTAAGGCAGCAGCGTCAGATGGATGTAGACGGCGTGATCGCGCGGCAGCTCGTTCTTAAGCTGACGGATCGCCTCGAAGAACGGCAGGCCTTCGATGTCGCCGACAGTGCCGCCGATCTCCACCAGCACGAAATCGTAATCATCGTTGCCGTCGAGGACGAATTCCTTGATGGCGTTGGTGACATGCGGAACCACCTGGATGGTGGCGCCGAGATAGTCACCGCGGCGCTCCTTGGAGATGATGTCCTGGTAGATGCGTCCGGTCGTGATGTTGTCGGCCTTGGTCGCAGGCCGCCCGGTGAAGCGCTCGTAGTGACCGAGATCGAGATCGGTCTCCGCGCCATCATCGGTCACGAACACTTCGCCGTGTTGATACGGCGACATCGTTCCGGGATCGAGGTTGAGATAAGGATCGAGCTTGCGGAGGCGGACCTTGTAGCCCCGGGCTTGCAACAGAGCACCGAGTGCCGCTGAACCCAGACCCTTGCCGAGCGAGGAAACCACGCCGCCGGTGATGAATATGTACCGCGCCATGGGACTTAACCTCTAATCCCTCGAATCCGATTCGCCAAAGCGATTCGTATTCCGCCCCAAAGATTTTGCGGGCCTGTGGGTGAACCAAAACAAAGAGTGATGACAGAGCCTTGATGGGGATTGTTGATGCAGGACGGTAGAAGTCCCCCTGCATGGCCCCCCTGCTTTATTGCGAGCGCGGCACCTGCGGGCCGGCGGGCGCCTGGTTCTGCTGCTGCTCATCCGACTTCTTCAACGAATCCAGAATGCCGCCCGAGGTCGGCGGCGCGATCGGCCCGCCACCGGCGGGCTGGGTCTGCGACGTCGGCTGGCCGATGATCGAGGACGGCTTGCGGTCGTAGCCGGCGTACCAGGACAGGAACAGGCTGGTGAGGAAGAAGCCCACGGCCAGAACAGCAGTCGTCCGCGACAAAAGATTCGCGGTGCCGCGGCTCGACATGAAGCCTGCACCTCCCCCCATGCCGAGGCCGCCGCCTTCCGATTTCTGGAGCAGGACGGCGCCGATCATGACGACGACGATCATGAGGTGAATGACAATGACAACAGTCTGCATAGTACCCTTCCGTCACAAGCCGACAGCGCCGGTGCCGGCAGCCGATCGCGCTTCGCGGGTTTTCCTGAAGTTGCGCGGTGTTACACGATCGGAAACGGCATTGCCACCCCAGATCAGCCGCGGCCGCGCTTTGAGGTTAGCTAGGGGCAGCCCTTCGCAATCGCAAGGAAATCGGCCGCCTTCAGGCTGGCGCCGCCGACCAGCGCGCCGTTGACGTTTTTCACGGCCATCAGCTCGGTCGCGTTCGACGGCTTGACCGAGCCGCCGTACAGGATGCGCATCTTCGCCCCGTCCGCCCTGAACCGGGAGGTCAGGAGTTCCCGGATAAAGCCATGAATCTGCTCGACATCCCGGGCGGTCGGGGTCAGGCCGGTGCCGATCGCCCAGACCGGCTCGTAGGCCACGACCAGGTTGGCGGCGGTCGAGCCGTCCGGCAGGGAGCCCTCAAGCTGGCTGCGCACGATGTCCAGGGTTTGGCCGGCATCGCGCTGGCCTTGCGTTTCGCCGATGCAGACGATCGCCGTCGCGCCAGCGCGCCAGGCGGCCTCGGCCTTCTGCCGGATCAGCGCATCGCCCTCGCCGTGGTCGGCCCGACGCTCGGAATGGCCGACGATGACGGCGGTCGCGCCCGCGTCTGTCAGCATTTCGGCGGCGATATCGCCGGTATGGGCGCCGGAGGCCTCGGGGTGGCAATCCTGCGCCCCCACCGCGACCTTTTTGCCGCTCGCCATGCCGGCATAGGCCGCGATCAGGGTCGCCGGCGGGCAGATCAGCAAGTCGGCTTTGGCGGCCACCTCCGCCGCGCCCTTGAGCATGGCGTCGAATTCGGCAGCCGAGCCCTTGAGGCCGTTCATTTTCCAGTTGCCGGCGATCAGCGGTCGGATGGCATCGGTCATGTCAATTTCCAGCAAAATGAGGTTTGTGCATGCGCTAGCAGAGCTGTTGCGGCAGTTCCAGAGAGCTAAGGGCTTTTAACCGCAGCTTCGAGAGACCGCCTGACCTGAGGTTGCGGGGGGAAAGCTGCCACTTTATGATGATCTATCAATTTGGTGACGCGCTTCTGCGGAATCTGCATTAAGACGCGCTCCCGTTCCCCTCCTGCCAAATAAGTTGGACCAAATGCTTCGAGGAATGCGCAAGGCCTCATCAAACTGGCTCGGCAAGACCATCATGGCCGTGGTGATGGGTGTGCTGATCATCAGTTTCGGCGTTTGGGGCATCGCCGACATCTTCAAAGGCTTCGGGCAGTCCACCCTGGCCAAGGTCGGCGGCACCGAAATCTCGTTGAACGAGTTCCGGCAGACCTATACCGAGCGGCTGCAACAGATCAGCCGCCAGTTCGGCCGGCCGCTGACGCCCGACCAGGCGCGCGCCTTCGGCCTCGACCGCCAGGTGCTCCAGCAGACGATCGCGGAAGCCGCCCTCGATGAAGAGGCGCGCCGGATCGGGCTCGGCCAGTCCGACGAGCAGATCCGCCAGGTCATCATGAACGACCCCAACTTCAAGGGCGTCGGCGGCAGCTTCGATCCGAACCGCTTTCAGGCCCTGATCCGCAATTTCGGCTACACCGAGCAGCGCTACGTCTCCGAGCAACGCAAGGTGTCGCTGCGCCGGCAGATCACTGGCACGATCGGCGCCGGCCTCGAACCGCCGAAGGCCATGATTGACGTGCTGACGCGGTTCCAGAACGAGCAGCGTGCGATCGAATTCGTCAGGCTCGACGCCGCGCAGGCGGGCACCATCGACGCACCCTCGCCCGAAACGCTCGCCGCCTATTTCGAGGATCACAAGGTCCAGTTCCGCGCGCCCGAATATCGCAAGATTTCCTTCGTCGTGGTCTCGCCGGAAGAGATCGGCAAATGGAGCGAAGTCTCCGACGAGGACGCCAAGAAAGTGTTCGATCAGCGCAAGGACCGGCTCGGCACGCCGGAGAAGCGCCAGATTCATCAGATCGTATTCCCCAACGCGGCCGAGGCGCAGACCGCGCGCGAGCGCCTTGCTGGCGGGATGTCGTTCGAGGACCTCGGCAAGGAGCGCGGGCTGAGCGCGTCCGACGTCGACCTTGGCCTCGTGACCAAGTCTTCGCTCGATCCCGCGGTCGGAGACGCCGCCTTCTCGCTTCCCGCCGGTGAGATCAGCC
Organism: Bradyrhizobium sp. 139; assembly: GCF_023074175.1. Lineage (GTDB taxonomy): Bacteria > Pseudomonadota > Alphaproteobacteria > Rhizobiales > Xanthobacteraceae > Bradyrhizobium. Next base: position 81,214 of record NZ_JADPKS010000028.1, on the reverse strand, counting down.
AGCCGATCCAGGGCCGTCTCGGCACCGCGATCGTCAAGGTCGACAAGATCGAGCCTGGCGCTGAGGCGAACTACGCCAGCGTTGTCGGCGACATCAAGCGCGAGATCGCGACCGAGCGCGCGCGCGTCAAGATCGCCGATCTCCGCGACAAGATGGAAGACGAGCGCGGCGGCGGCGCCAGCGTGATCGACGCGGCGCAGAAGCTCGGTCTTGCCGCCGTGACCGTCGACGCCGTCGACCGCTCCGGCCGTGCTCCGAACGGCCAGCCCGTCTCCAGCATCCCGCAGGGCCTCGACGTGGTGTCGCAGGCCTTCAACACCGATGTCGGGGTCGACAACGACTCAATCTCGTTCAAGGGCGGCTATGTCTGGTACGACGTGCTTGCCATCACGCCCTCGCGCGACCGCAATCTCGACGAGGTCCGCGACCAGGTTGAGGCGCGCTGGCGCCAGGACCAGATCGCCGCCAAGCTGAAAACCAAGGCGACCGAGATGGTGCAGAAGCTCGAACAGGGCGACAAGCTGTCTGATGAAGCTGCCGCGATCAGCGCCAAGGTCGAGACCGCCACCGGCTTCAAGCGTGACGACTCGCCTGCCGGCGTGCCCGCCAACGTCATTTCGGCCGTTTTCCGCACTGCCAAGGACGGAGTCGGACAGACGGCCGTGAGCGGCGGCAGCGAGGTGATCATCTTCCGCGTCACAGACATCGTCGAACCCGCGCTCGACGCCGCCTCCGACGCGGTGAAGAAGCTGAAGGACAGCCTCGACCGCGCGCTAACCGACGAGCAGGTCGCCTCCTACGTCAACAAGCTCGAAACCGACATCGGGACCACGATTAATCAGGCCGCCTTCGCGCAGGTGACCGGCGCGAACCAGTGAGTTGAAAGCACGCGATGGACGACCTGAAATCGATCATTGGAAAAGTGGCGACCGGCGCCAGCCTGTCGCGTGACGAAGCAGCTTCCGCCTTCGATGCCATGATGTCCGGCGAGGCCACCCCCTCGCAAATGGGTGGCCTCCTGATGGCGCTCAGGGTGCGCGGCGAGACCGTCGACGAGATCACCGGCGCCGTCTCGGCGATGCGCTCCAAGATGCTGACCGTGACGGCACCGCCCGAAGCCGTCGACATCGTCGGCACCGGCGGCGACGGCTCCGGCTCGGTCAACGTCTCGACCTGCGCCTCCTTCATCGTCGCGGGCGCCGGCCTGCCGGTGGCCAAGCACGGTAACCGCGCGCTGTCGTCGCGCTCGGGCGCGGCCGACGTGCTGGCCTCGCTCGGCGTGAAAATTGATCTCAGGCCTGAGCAGGTGGGGCTCTGCGTGCGTGAATGCGGCATCGGCTTCATGTTCGCCCCCGCCCATCATCCCGCCATGAAGAACGTCGGCCCGACCCGGGTCGAGCTCGCCACGCGCACGATCTTCAACCTGCTCGGCCCTCTGTCGAACCCGGCGGGCGTAAAGCGGCAGATGGTCGGCGTGTTCTCGCGGCAATGGGTGCAGCCGCTGGCGCAAGTGCTGAAGAACCTCGGCTCCGAATCCGCCTGGGTCGTGCACGGCTCCGACGGCCTCGATGAGATCACCCTCACCGGCCCGACCTTCGTCTCCGCGCTCCACAATGGCGAGATCCGGAATTTCGAGGTGACGCCGGAAGACGCCGGCCTGTCGCGCTGCGATCCCGGTGCGCTCAAGGGCGGCGACGCCGACGCCAATGCGATCGCCTTGCAGAGCGTGCTCGACGGCAAGCCGAGCCCCTATCGTGATGTGGCGCTGATAAACGCCGCCGCCGCGCTGGTCGTGGCCGGTCGCGCCAAGGACCTCAAGGAGGGCGTTGCGATCGGCGCCAAATCGCTCGACAGCGGGGCCGCGAGCGCGCGACTGAAGCATCTGATCGCGGTTTCGAACGGCTGAGCCTGACATGTCGGACATCCTGACCAAGATCGAAGCGTACAAGCGCGAGGAGATCGCAGCCGCCAAGCGCGCGCAGCCGCTCCCGGAAGTCGAGGCCAAGGCCAAGGCGCAACCCGCCCCGCGCGGCTTCGTGCGCGCGATCAAGGCCAAGCACGCCAATGGCGACTACGCGCTGATCGCCGAGGTCAAGAAGGCATCGCCGTCGAAAGGGTTGATCCGCGCCGATTTCGATCCGCCGCTTCTCGCCAAGGCCTATGAGGCCGGCGGCGCGGCCTGTCTGTCGGTCCTGACCGACACGCCATCGTTCCAGGGCCATCTCGACTTCATGGTGGCGGCGCGCGCGGCGACGTCGCTCCCGGTGCTGCGCAAGGATTTCATGTTCGACACCTACCAGGTGACTGAAGCGCGCGCGCATGGCGCCGACTGCATCCTGATCATCATGGCCGCGCTCGACGATGCCACCGCCAAAGATCTCGAGGACGCTGCCCTCGCCTACGGCATGGATGTGCTGATCGAAATCCACGACCGCGCCGAGCTCGACCGCGCGCTGAAGCTGCGTTCGCCGATGATCGGCGTCAACAACCGGAATTTGCGCACCTTTGAGACCACGCTCGCGACCAGCGAGACGCTGGCGCCGCTGATCCCTGCGGAGCGGCTGATGGTCGGCGAGAGCGGCATCTTCACGTCCGCCGATCTCGGCCGGCTCGAACGCGCCGGCATGTCGACCTTCCTGGTCGGCGAGAGCCTGATGCGCCAGGCCGACGTGACCGCCGCCACCCGCACGCTGCTCGCGCGCGAGAACGCGCCGCGCGCGACGGGTACGCGCTGACATGGCGCGCAAGCCCTCGAAGACCAAGCCTTCCAAGACCAAGCCTTCCAAGACGGCCGGCCCTGCCCTCACCCATATCGCCGCCTCCGGCGAGGCCCGGATGGTGGACGTGTCGGACAAGGCGTCGACCGAGCGGCTCGCGGTCGCCGAAGGCCGCGTCATCATGACCAAGGCGACGCTTGATCTCATCGTCTCGGGCAACGCCAAAAAAGGCGACGTGCTCGGCACCGCGCGCATCGCCGGCATCATGGCCGCCAAGCGCACCTCGGAGCTGATCCCGCTCTGTCATCCCCTCGCCCTGTCGAAGGTCACGGTCGACATCGAGCCCGACGCGAAACTGCCGGGCTGCCTCGTCCGGGCCAGCGTGAAGGTGACGGGTCCGACCGGCGTCGAGATGGAGGCGCTCACGGCCGTTTCGGTCGCCTGCCTCACCATCTACGACATGATCAAAGCGGTGGAACGCGGCGTGCGCATCGAGGGCATCCATCTCGTCGAGAAGCTCGGCGGCAAGTCGGGCCACTACCGCGCCTGAGCGCGCCGCTACTTCCGTGACCTGCTGATCGATCCGAATTTGCGCTGAGCCTGCTGCCCATGCCGTTCACGATGGTGATGATGGCAAGCGCAATGCCGGCCGCCCCGGGCATTGATTGCTTTTGTGCGCGTCCATTCATGACGCGTTAACCGCGCTTCCTAACTTCGCCTCCACCCAGTTCCCGTAAACCAACGGATGTTTCCAGGGCCGAGAGTTGACCCTGGCGTGTGCACGGTAATGATCGAGCATGATGACGAGATTCGGCAGTCGCCTCTTCGACCAGGCAGCGCTCGTCCGCAGCGGGCCGATCCGCTGGCTGGTGGTGGGTGGGATATTCCTGATCGCCGCGATCGCCATCGGTGCCACGCTGATGGCGCAGAACTTTCGCGAACGCGCGCTGCGCAACTCCGGCCGCGAGCTGGAAAACACCGTGCTGCTGCTCACCCATCATTTCGACCAGCAATTGCAGGATTTCGCGGTCATCCAGAAGGACTTCGTCGACCATGTTCGCGCAAACGGGATTGCGAGCGCGGAGGACTATCGCAAACGCCTCTCCGGCCAGGACATCCACCGGATGCTCCGTTCCAAGATCGAGGCGCTGCCCTATATGGGCGGCGTCAACATCATCGATGCCGACGGCAACCTGATCAACTCCTCAACGACATGGCCGGCACCAAAGGTCAACGTTGCCGATCGCGCCTATTTCCGGACTTTCAGATATGATCCGCATGCACCCGACGTGCTGATCGAGCCGGTGCACAGCCGCATCTCCGGCGAATGGACCATCCTGATCATCCGCAAGATCGTCGGGCCGAACGGCGAATTCATGGGGGTGGTCGGGCGCGGCATCGAGCCTGCCAGTTTCGAGAAATTCTTCGCCTCCGTCGTGCTCGGCGGGGGCGCGACGATCTCGATGCTGCATCGGGACGGCACGCTGCTCGCCCGCTATCCCCATTCCAGCGAATTGATGGGCAGGAATTTCAAGGCCGGCCCGTTCGAGCATCAGAGGGTCTTCGGGCTCGATCATTTCGTCGGCCGCTTCATGAGCCCCGTCGACGGTGAGGACCGGCTGATCTCCTCGCGCGCCCTGCCCCACTTCCCGATCCTGATGATGGCCACCATGACGCGCACGGCCGCGCTGACGGACTGGCGCGAACAGATTGGCATCCTGATCTCGGTTGCAAGCGCCTCCGCGCTCGCCATTGCGGGCGTGCTGATCGCGATCGTGCGCAAGCTCCTGGAGCAGCACCGTGCCTCCCGCGAGCGACTGACGCTGGAGAAACAGCGCCTCGACCGAGCCGTCAACAACATGACGCAGGGCCTGCTGCTGTTCGACGCCGAGCGGCGGCTCGTGGTGTGCAACCAGCGCTACATCGAGATGTACGGGCTGTCGGCCGATGTCGTGAGACCCGGCTGTAGTTTCCACGACATCATTGCGCACCGCAAGGCCACCGGCTCGTTCACAGGCGACCTGGACTCGTATGTCGCGCGCGTGCTGCGCGACATCCATGTGCGCAACTCCATGGTGGTCGATACGTCCGACGGGCGCTCGATCCACATCCTTAACGAGCCGCTCGCGGACGGCGGCTGGGTGGCGACCCACGAAGACGTCACCGAGCGCCGGCGGACCGAGGAGCGCATCACCCACCTCGCCCACTATGATGCGCTGACCGATCTGCCCAACCGCACCCTGTTCCACGAGCATCTGCGCGAAGAGCTGGCTGCCATCGCCGGCGAGGAAGAGATCGCGGTGCATTACATCGACATCGACGAGTTCAAGGGCGTCAACGACGCACTCGGCCATCTCGTCGGCGACGAGCTGTTGAAATCGGTCGCGCGGAGTCTGCGCCGCTGCGCAGGCCCGGCGGACTTCGTGGCGCGGCTCGGCGGCGACGAATTCGCCATCGTGCAAAGCGCGGTGACGTCGCTGGAGCAGGTTAGCGATCTCGTCGCGCGGGTCTTCGAGGCCATCCGCACGCCGTTCGACTGCATGGGCCATCATCTCACCAGCGACGCCAGCATCGGCATCGCGTTGGCGCCGGCACACGGCACGGTGCTGGACCAGATCCTGAAGAACGCGGACATGGCGATGTACGCCGCCAAGGCCGCAGGACGCCGGACCTATCGCTTCTTTGAGCCGGAGATGGACGCCAAGATTCGCGAGCGGCGCCAGCTCGAGATCGATCTGCGCCACGCTATCGCCTATGGCGGGCTCGAGGTCTACTACCAGCCCTGCCTCGCCCTGAAGGACGACCGCATCACCGGCTGCGAGGCGCTGGTGCGCTGGCGCCATCCCGAGCGCGGCATGGTCTCGCCCGCCGAGTTCATCCCGATCGCCGAAGACACCGGCCTGATCAACGAGATCGGCGAATGGGTGCTGGCAACCGCCTGCCGCGATGCCGCCAACTGGCCCGACGACATCCGCCTCGCCGTCAACGTCTCGCCGGTTCAATTCAAGAGCGGCACGTTGGCGCTGAAGATCATGGCGGCCCTTGCCGCCTCCAATTTGCCGGCGAGCCGGCTCGAGCTCGAGATCACCGAGGCCGTACTGATCCGCGACGACGACACCGCGCTTGCGATCCTGCACCAGCTCCGCGCCATCGGCGTGCGCATCGCGCTCGACGATTTCGGCACCGGCTACTCCTCGCTGAGCTATCTGCACCGCTTCCCGTTCGACAAGATCAAGATCGACCGCTGCTTCGTCAACGACATCGCCGGTCCCGACGGCTCCGCCAGCATCGTGCAAGCCGTCGTCAACTTAGCTGCCGCCCGCCGCATGACCACCACGGCCGAGGGCGTCGAGACCGAGGAGCAGCAGCGCCTGCTCCGCGCGCTCGGCTGCTCGGAGATGCAGGGCTATCTGTTCAGCGCCGCGAAGCCGGCCGACAAGGTGCTGGAGCTGTTCGCGCTGCACCGCAGCCGCCTTGCCCAGCGCGGCGGCAAGGAAAGCCACCGCCGCGAGGCGAGCTAGGGATCTGTCCCCACACAGGCGCGATCGTCAGTTCATGGGGCCAAGCGGGGCCGCTTGGAATTAAAGACTGTTTGGTCTATATATCGGCAATGCGTCACCGAATCCCAGTGCAGTTGCCCCGTGGCCGGCCCCGAGGTTTCGACACGGAAGCCGCCGTCGAACGCGCGATGGGTGTGTTCTGGTCGCGTGGCTATCACGCCACGGCGCTGCCGGACCTTCTTCGTGCGACGAAGCTCTCGCGGGGCAGCCTCTATGCCGCTTTCGGCGACAAGCACTCGCTGTTCTTGCTCGCGCTTGATCGCTACGTCGCCGATGCCTTGAAACGGATGGATGTCGAACTCGCGTCCCGCCGGGAGCCGGTGGACGGCCTGCGGGCGTTCCTTGCCGGGTATGTTGACCGAACGAGCGGTGCCAAAGGTCGGCGCGGATGCCTGCTGGTGGCCACGGCCATGGAACTGGCTGGTCAGGATGCCGACGTTGGTCGTCGCATCGGGAGCTTTTTCGAAGCCATGGAGGCCGGGTTGGCCGATGCACTTTCCCGCGCGAAGGCGGCGGGCAGGTTGGCCGACGGCGTTGAGCCTTCAAGTGCCGCCAGAATTCTCGTCTGTTTCGTCGAGGGGCTGCGCGTGGTCGGCAAAACGGCGCCGACACGGAGCGCGTCGCAGGCCACCGTTGACGCCCTTCTCGACCGCTTCATCAGGTAGACAACCCGTCATCAGGACAACGGCCTTGGACACCTCCGCCGTCAGCGCGCCAATATCTGGACCGAACGGTCTTGAAAGGAATGATGCCATGTCCGCCATCCAGATCATCTGTGCCGTGGCCGTCCCCCTGCTCTGGGGTTATCAGTTCGTGGCCATCAAGGTGGGCGTTACGGAGTTTCCCCCTCTCTTCTTCCTCGCACTGCGCTTCCTGGCGATCGCGATGCTGCTCGTTCCATTCGTCAAAAAACCCACGCGTCGGCAGTTCGGCCCGATCGCAGCTATTTCGATTTTCCTCGGTGGACTGAACTTCGGGCTGTTCTATGTTGGCCTTGGGCTCGGCTCGGGAAGCATGTCGGCCGTCGCATACCAACTCGCCACGCCCTTCACCGTCCTGTTGGCCTGGCCGTTGCTCGCCGAGAGGCCGTCGCTAACCACCTCCGCCGGCGTGGTGCTTGCGTTCGCAGGCGTGGTCGTGCTGGCAGCGGCGCCCGGTCTGTCGGCAAACGCCCTTCCGCTACTGCTTGTGGTCGCGGCGGCCTTCGCATTCGCCGTGTCCAACGTCTTGACGAAACGCTTCGGCCCTTTTGATCCCCTGATGTTGATGGGATGGTCGTCGTTGTTCACGGTGCCGCAGGTGATGTTGATGTCACTGCTCTTTGAGTATGGACAAATCGCGAGCCTTGCCGCGGCGGATGGACGTGGCTGGCTGACGCTCGCCTACACGATTTTCATCGGAGGAATTGTCGGGTTTGGCCTTTGGTTCTGGTTGATCGCCCATTGCTCCATGAGCCGCATCGCACCCTTCGGTCTGCTGCTTCCGGTGTTCGCCCTGATGTCGAGCGTGCTGTTCCTTGGCGAACACATCACCCCAAAGTTGATTGTCGGTGGACTGCTCGCGATCTCCGGCGTCGCCATGACACAGCTGAGACCGAGCGCTTGACCGATGTGACCCTGGAAGTCGCGTCGTTGCAGCGTCCCAAACGAATACGCCCGGGAGCGGTCATCCGCTCCCGGGCGATATCTGGACATCGTAAGGCTTAGTTCGGCACCGCAGCCTTCGGCGCGGGCTTGGCGGCGACCGCATTCGCGGTGACGCCGTGCAGAAAGTCGTAGGCCGTATGCAAGGCCTTGTCGTCCTTCTCTTCCGGCGGGACGTAGGATTGCGATCCTGTCTGCTCGGTACCGTCGGCGGCCGACAGATGGCCGCGCATCTGGGACTCCGCCATGGTGTCCATCCGGCCCTTCAGCTCGGGCGGCACATCCTGGAGGATCTCGATGTCGGGCGCGATGCCCTGGGCCTGGATCGAGCGGCCCGACGGCGTGTAGTAGCGCGCCGTGGTCAGCGCCAGCGCGCCGTTGCCGGCGCCGAGCGGAATGATGGTCTGCACCGAGCCCTTACCGAACGAGCGTGTGCCGATCAGCGTTGCGCGCTTGTGGTCATGCAGCGCGCCGGCCACGATCTCCGAGGCCGAGGCCGAACCGCCGTTGACCAGAACCACCAGCGGCTTGCCCTTGGTGAAGTCGCCGCCACGCGCGGTGAAGCGCTGGGTCTCTTCCGGATTGCGGCCGCGGGTCGAAACGACCTCGCCGCGCTGAAGGAACGCGCTCGACACCGACACGGCCTGGTCGAGCAATCCGCCCGGATTGTTGCGCAGGTCCATCACGTAGCCCACGAGCTTCTCGGGCGGGACGTCCTTGGAGATCGACGCGATCGCCTTCTTCAGGCCGTCGGTGGTCTGCTCGTTGAACGAGGTGACGCGGATATAGCCGATGTCGCCGTTCTCGACGTGGAAGCGCACCGGACGCACATGGATGATCTCGCGCTTGATCGCGACATCGAGCGGGGCGTCGGCACCCTTGCGCACGATGGTGAGCTTGGTCTGGGTATCGACCGGCCCCTTCATCTTGTTGACAGCCTGCTCGAGCGTCATGCCCTGCACGGCATCGCCGTCGATCTTGCTGATAAGGTCGCCTGACATGATGCCGGCCTTTGACGCCGGCGTGTCGTCGATCGGCGAGACCACCTTGACGAGGCCCTCCTCCATCGTGACCTCGATGCCGAGCCCGCCGAACTCGCCGGAGGTGGTCTCCTGCATCTCGGTCCAGGCTTTGTCGTTCATGTAGCGCGAATGCGGATCGAGCGAGGTCACCATGCCGGCGATCGCGCCCTCGATCAGTTTGGAATTGTCGGGCTTCTCGACATAGCTCGCCTTGACCCGCTCGAACACTTCGCCGAACAAATTGAGCCGGGAATAGGCATCATCCGCGCGCGCCGCCGCCCGTGCCGCCCATACTCCGCCGTGCGGGCTGGCTACCAAAAGGGTCAGACAGGCTCCCGTGAGCGCGCCCAGGGGGAACAGCAGGGTTTTCCGCATGGATAGGCTGGCCTTCTTGCTTGGAGCTTGCTTTGGGCTTGGGAGGTGCCATGCAAATGGCGATCCAGCCCGTTGTTCACAATACCATTCTGGTTTCTTCAAGGCCGGGACGCCACGCTGGCGGCTACACCGTAAAAATCCCTTCGCCCCCGGCTAAACTTTTGGCAACGTTCCGAAACCATTTCGCGCAAAGCGGGAATCGGCCCACGCGTCGCAGCTATGCGATTTTAAGATGGTTTTGGAGGGCCGGACGCGATAGGCGATGACAATAAGACTTCAAATTCTCGGGAGGACAACAATGAACGACGCGCCCCGCATCCAGCCGGAAAGGAACGTCGAACTCGGCGCTAGCAACGAGCTATTCCAGAACCTGCACGAATTCGTTCGGAAGGCGCGCACCAACCTGAACCAGAACGCCTGGGACTATATCGTCGGCGCTGCCGAGACCGAGACCACGATGCGCCGCAACCGAATGGCGCTGGACGAAATCGCCTTCCGGCCGCGCGTGCTGCGCGACGTCCGCAATGTCGACGGCTCGGTCGAGCTGTTCGGGCGCAAGATGCGCCTGCCGGTGGTGCTGGCCCCCGTCGGCGCACTGGAGACCTTCGACCCGCATGGCGCGGCCAGCGTCGCCCGCGCCTGCGGCACCTTCGGCGCCGCGCACATGCTGAGTTCGGTATCCGAGCCCGGCCTGGAGAAGACCGCCGAAGCCGCCCCTAATGCGCTGCGGCTCTATCAACTCTATGTGCGCGGTGACGACGACTTCGTCGCCGATGTCGTCAGCCGGAGCGAGAAGAACGCCTACGCCGCCTTCTGCCTGACCGTTGACACCGCCCATTACAGCCGTCGCGAACGCGACATTGCCAAGCGCTATGTTCGCGAGAGCCGCCTGCGCGCCACCGGCGGCGATTACCAGAAGGGTCTGGAGTGGCGGACCGTGAAGATGGTCAAGGACAAGTTCAAAATTCCGCTCATCCTGAAGGGCATCGCCACCGCCGAGGACGCGCAGATTGCGATTGATCATGGCGTCGAGTGGATCTACGTCTCCAACCATGGCGGCCGCCAGCTCGATCACGGCCGCGGCGCCATGCATGTGCTGCCCGAGATCGTCGAGGCGGTGAAGGGCCGCGCCAGGATCATGGTCGATGGCGGCTTCTGCCGCGGCACCGACATCGTCAAGGCGATCGCGGCGGGTGCGGACATGGTCGGCATCGGCCGGCTGCAGTGCTGGGCGCTGGCGGCGGCCGGCGAAGCCGGCGTGAGACGGATGCTGGAGCTGCTGGAGGACGAGGTGCTGCGCTGCCTCGGCCTTTTGGGCGCCACCTCGTTCGCCGAGGTCAACAAGTCCTGCCTGCACCAGGCGACCGCAACGAATGCGCCGAGCGTGTTCAGCGCGTTCCCGCTGTTCGACCACGACCCATATCGATATTGAGTGAAAGGATGCAATGAACTCGCTCTCTCCCGGCAGCGCGGACGCGCTTCTGTTCGATCTCGGGCGCGTCGTGCTCGACATCGATTTCTCCAAGGCGATCGCGTGCTGGGCGGGACATGCCGGCTGCAAGCCGGAAGCCATCGTTGCGCGCTATGTCCGGGACAGCGAAGCCTACCGGCTGCACGAGGTCGGCAAGATCAGCGACGAGGCCTATTTTGACTCGCTGCGCGTCTCGCTCGGGATCGGCATTTCGGACGCGCAGTTCCTGGAGGGCTGGAACGCGATCTTCGCCGGCGAGATGCCCGACATCGCCGAGCTGTTGCCGCGCGCGGCAAAGCGGATGCCGCTCTACGCCTTCTCCAACACCAACCGCCCGCATGTGGACTACTTCTCGAAGGAATATGCCGGCCTGCTCGGCCATTTCCGCGAGCTCTATCTGTCGTCCAGCATCGGCCTGCGCAAACCGGATGCGGAGGCCTTCGACCATGTCGTGGCCGCGATCGGCATGCCGGCGAACCGTATCGTGTTCTTCGATGATCTTGGCGAGAACATCGAAGGAGCGCGGTCGCGCGGCCTGACCGCGGTGCACGTGACCTCGCCCCGCGACGTCGGGAACGCCCTCAAGGCGCTCGGAATCTGATCTCGAGCCGACAGACCGCGAACCCGCCGCGCCCGGAACTATTTTGCCCCGGAGGCGAGGAACCCAAACCCTTGTGCATTTTATACAGAGTTCCCGGAACGAATGCCCGCCTCGGGACTCATGAGTTCGTTGGGAACTCTACATCGGACTTATCATCGTGTTGGGCAAAACCTACCTCACCAAGCAGGCCTCTCTGCTGATGAAATTCGCCAGAACCACATCGGATTCTGAGCTTTCCGCCAAGCTGATCAGCAAGGCCGCCGACCTGAAATCCCGGGCCGACCCGCTGCCTGACAAGGATCAGGGCCCCGCGGCGCCGGACGTCAGTCCGGACAGGCAGCCGGGGACCTGACCGACGCTGGCCATGGCTCTGGTCATTCTCGTCCTCGCCGTGGCCATCCTCGTGCCGGTCTGTCTCGCCTTCCGGATCATGCCACGACGGACGTGAGTTCTATTGCTCAAGCGGCGGAGCGCGGCTTCGGCATCCGACGCAAATTGCCGGTGATCGGGTTTGTGCAAGGCCCACCAAGCGTACGCTTTGCGCCAATATAGCCCTTTTGCGTCAGCCCTTCCGCTCGGCTAGAACCTTGCTGACCGAGTCCTCGACTTGTTGCGGGAGTTCACTTTGGCCTTGATGCCGGTTTCTGACGCGCTTGCCGCGGTGCTGGCGGGTGCAGAACCGCTGCCCGAAGAGACGGTCGCGCTTGAGGATGCCCACCATCGCGTGCTTGCGTCGGACGTTGCGGCGCGGCGCACACAGCCGCCGGAGGCAATGTCGGCGATGGACGGCTACGCCGTGCGCGCGGCCGATGCGGCGAAGATCGATGCCACGCTCACCGTCATCGGCGAGGTGGCGGCGGGCCGTCCGTTCACAGGGACGGTCGGCACCGGCGAGGCCGTGCGGATCTTCACCGGCGGCGTCGTTCCCGATGGCGCGGATGCCGTCGTGATCCAGGAGGACACGGTCGCCGAGGGCAAGCGCATCACGATCAAGGAGGCCACTGTGACCGGACGGCACATCCGCCCCGCAGGCGTCGATTTTCGCGAGGGTGACGTGCTCCTGCGCAAGGGGATCCGGCTGACCGAGCGCGACCTCGCGCTCGCCGCCGGGATGAACCATCCTCAACTGCCCGTCCGCCGCCGCCCAAAGGTCGCGGTCCTCGCCACCGGCGACGAGTTGGTGATGCCGGGCACGACGCCCGGCCACGGCCAGATCGTCTATTCCAACGGCTTTGCCCTGCACGCGCTCGCCCGCAGCGAGGGCGCCGAGACCATCGATCTCGGCGTTGCCGCCGACACGCTGGAGGCCACCACGGCCGGCATCCGCCGCGCGCGGGAGAACGGCGCCGACATCCTGATCACGATCGGCGGCGCTTCGGTCGGCGACCACGATCTGGTCCAGCAGGCGCTCAACGCCGAAGGCATCTTGATGGCGTTCTGGAAGATCGCGATGCGGCCGGGCAAACCGATGATGAACGGGCGGCTCAGCACGACGCGTGTGATCGGCCTGCCCGGCAATCCCGTGTCATCCTACGTTTGCGCCTTCCTGTTCATGGTGCCGCTGATTCGTGCGCTGTCGGGCCGGCAGGTGATTCATCACCGCCGCGAACGCGCGGTACTCGGCCGCGACGTCGGCGCCAATGACCAGCGCGAGGATTATCTGCGCGCACGCCTTGAGTTGCGCGACGACGGCACGCTCCTCGCCCTTCCGGTCAATCACCAGGATTCCTCGCTGCTTGCGAATCTTGCTGCGGCACAGGCACTCCTCGTGCGCGCACCATTTGCGCCGAAAGCCGAGGCCGGCACGCCTTGCGAGGTCTTGCGGCTGCCCGTCTGAACCCTTCGTTCGCGTGCGTTCCGCCAACTTTGTCGCGTTCACGGTAAATTAAGCAGTTGCGGAACACATATCGAACATATAGTGTCCGTTCATGATTTGTTTCGAGCATGCAGCGGCTTACTGCTGAATTCAGCGTCTCGGAATCGAACGACATCAACCGGGGGATTTTGGTCGAGATGTTAACGCGCAAACAATACGAGCTTCTGCGGTTCATCAGCGAACGGCTGAAGGAAAGCGGCGTGCCGCCGTCCTTCGACGAGATGAAGGACGCGCTCGACCTGCGCTCGAAATCGGGCATCCATCGCCTGATCACCGCGCTCGAGGAGCGCGGCTTCATCCGGCGCCTGCCCAACCGCGCCCGCGCCATCGAGGTGATCAAGCTGCCCGAGCTTCAGGCCGCCGCCGGCAGCCGCCGCGGCTTCACGCCGAGCGTCATCGAAGGCAATCTCGGCAAGGTCCGCACGACATCCAGCCCGGCCCCTGACGAGGGCGAGCGCCCCGTGGCGGTGCCCGTGATGGGCCGCATCGCGGCCGGCACGCCGATCGAGGCCTTGCAGACCCGCAGCCACACCATCAGCGTCCCGCCGGACATGCTCGGCTCGGGCGAGCACTACGCGCTCGAAGTGCGCGGCGATTCCATGGTCGAGGCCGGCATTCTCGACGGCGACATGGCACTGATCCAGCGCAACGAGAGCGCCGATACCGGCGACATCGTCGTGGCGCTGATCGACGAGGAGGAAGCAACCCTGAAGCGCTTCCGCCGGCGCGGCGCCTCGATCGCGCTCGAGCCCGCCAATGCGGCCTATGAGGTCCGCATCCTGCCGCCGAACCGGGTGAAGATCCAGGGCAAGCTGATCGGGCTGTACCGGAAGTACTGATGCCGGACGTCCCGAGCGCCTCGCGCTTTTGATCGGCGTCTCCGATCCGAGATTGGAGCGGACGATTGTCCGCTCCCGCTGGGTAGCCGGCCCCTCCTCCAGCGCTACATCCTCGGCACGCCGCACGAAGCAACACTGCTTCGGGGCCTTCAGGTTCGAGAAGTCATGCGCAAGATCGTTCTGAGAACAGTCGCTGCGGCGCTGATCGCAGCGTCAGCGCCGCAAGCCTTCGCCGCGCAATCGCGACACCACGTTCGCGCTGTGAACGAGCAGGTCCGCAATGCTCGCAACGCCGTCGAGCAACCGTCGCAGCCGCGCTCGCAATATTCCGGCTGGTCGGCGCCTGCTGGGCGCTGAGACGCGCGTCCCAAATGCACGGGAGCGAGCTTTGTTCCTAGTGGATTCGGGAAAGATAATGTGATCGCGGGCTGTGACGGCGAGCCGCAGATTTGCCTACAACCGGGCAGACTCTTCCATATTTCCACTCTGATAGAGGCCTGCGCCTCCGAAACAGACGCGGGTCGCTATCCCTGAAATGAGGAGCACCCGATGTGTGACTACAGCCTGCATGCCATCGCGTCGCGTCCCGCCGAAGTCGGCGAGACGATCATCACGACAACCTTCCGCGGCACCTCGACGCGCGGCTTTGCGTCCGCAGCCGATCCGACGGTCGCGGTCTGCCTGCTGCCGGGAACGGAGCTCGCCTTCGCCGACAACGTGCGCTACGACAATCGCTGGATCTGGACGCGGACCATCAATTCGCGCGTCGGCAAGTTCGGCAAGATGGATCCGCACATTCCCGATCGTCATCATGATGCGATCGAATTCCCCGACGGCAAATATGTGCTGGTGACGCAGCTTGTCGAAGGCCAGCGCGCGACAGTGCTGCAACTGCCGGTGACCCAGTCGATCGGCGAGCGCGAGCACAAGCCGCAGATCATCGCCGACAGCCGGCCGACCGTCACCCGCCTGCCGATCGGTTGATACAACCATCCCCGGCCGACAGGTCGGGCCGGGATTGAAATTGCCATCGCCGGCTGAGGCCGGCGAGATGGTATCGTTCGTGTCCCGCGAAGCTCCATCGGGCGGGCCAGGGGGCTGCGCCTCCCCACCGCACGACGTTTGCGCTGTGACGTTTGCGCTGTCCTGCCTGAATTTTGAACGTCCGTTCCGCAGCCAAATGGCCGATGCATGGTGCGGCTTGCGACGGCGGACACGTTCGATGAAGACCTTCATTCGCGTTGTTGAACTCTGGGTGCCCGACCCGACGCGCATGCGGCTCAATCCTCTGACTGCAAGTCGGCCTCTGATGGCGTTGCGTCCCGGTTGCGGGACGCGGCCGTCTTCGGCGCAAGGCTCCCATCGAAATCGCCCTCGCCGGCGAGAGCCGGCGACCACGGGCGGTTTGCGCCCCTCGCCTTCGCCGCCTGCACCGCAAAGCCGTCGCCGCTTCGCGTCAGCGCCAGCGCGCCCTGCCTTGCGAGACGCTGACGGTCGACAACCATCGCCGCGCAATCGGGCGGCGCGGGCCGCGCCGTCACCACCAGCGCGGCGCGGCTGCAATCGTCGGCCAGCGCGTCGACGCGCAAGGAAAGCGCGACGAGGCGCCCGTCGGCGAGCGGCGTCACGCAGCCGGACTCATCGCACGACACGCCATCGGCCAGCGCAGCACCGCCGGCGCCGCGCGGATCGGCGTCGGCCGCGAGCCATTCCTTGAGCAGAAAGCTGTCCTTGCTCGACCTGATCAGATGCAGGTGTCCGTCCCTGCCCCGCACCGCGACGCTCTGGCCGTCACCGGCGATCAAAATGTCGGGCTGCCGCACGGACAGCCCCCAGAGGATCGCAGCCAACAGCACCACCGCGCCGGACCAGCGCAAGGGCGTGCGAAGCAGGCCCATCACGATGATCCCCAAACTTGCAGCGATCAGCGGTGCGATGCCGAAAGCCGGGATGCGGCCGACCGCGCCCGGCAATGCGGCCACCCAGCGCGACACCGCGACCATCCAGTCGATGCCGATCCCCATCAGCCACCAGAACGGACCATCGAGTCCGAACGGCGCTGCAATCAATCCCAAGAGCCCCGCGGGCATCACCAGCGCCGAGACCACCGGCATCGCCCCGAGATTGGCGAGCACGCCGAACGGCGTGACGCGGTGGAAGTGGAAGGCGGCATAGGGCGTGGTCGCAAGCCCCGCGATCAGCGAGGCCAGGAACAGCATCACGATCTCGCGCCCTCCCCACAGCGCGATGCGCGCGGTCGTCGAATGATCGGGCGACGCAAACAGGTTCGGCATGCCGATCTGCACCAGCGCCACCAGTCCGAGCGTTGCCGCAAACGACATCTGGAAGCTCGGATGGACCAGCGCTTCGGGCGCGACCGCAAGCACGATCAGCGCCGCCACGGCCAGGGTGCGGAACGTGATGGCGCGGCGATCGACCATGACCGCGATCAGCACCACCGCAGTCATGAAGAATGATCGTTGCGTCGCGACCTCCGCACCCGACAGCAGCAGATAGAACGCAGCCGCGACCAGCGCGGCGGTCGCCGACCATTTCTTGATGGCGAAGCCGGCCGCCATTCCAGGGATCAACGCCAGCAGCGCGCGCACCGCGAAGAAGACCACGCCGGCGACGACCGCCATGTGGTAGCCGGAGATCGAGAGCACATGTCCGAGTCCCGAGATGAACATGGCATCGTTGACAGGCGTGGTGATCGCATCGCGTCGCCCGGTCAGCAGCGCGGTCGCGATCGCGCGATTGTCGCCGTCGAGCGTGGCACGGATGCGCGCGTCGATCGCATCGCGCAGGCCCTGCATGAAGGCGGCATAACGCAGCCGCAAGCCGCCGGCGTCCGGCGACACTGAAGCCGTGATCGCGCCCATCACGAAACCGGAGGCGCCGATGCCCTGGAAGAACATGTCGCGGGAAAAATCATAGCTGCCGGGCCGCACCGGCGACAGCGGCGGCATCAGCCGCGCCTTCAACTGCACGAAGCTGCCGACCTCCGGCGCCGTCCCCTTGCGCACCGAGAGGCGCACCCGCTCCAGCCTGACGTCGCTGCGCTGCGCCTCCATCGCGGTGACGCGCAGCACGAACCGATCGGTGCGCTCGCGGATGTCGCGGGTCTCGACGAAACCCGACAGCGACACCGAATAGAGCGGCTTGGCCAGTACGGTGTGGCCGATCCACGCCGTCTTCCAGGTCGCCGTGGCAAGACCGGCCGCGACCGCCGCGATCATGATCGCCGGAGCAAACAACCGGCTCCGCCGCAACAGCCCCGCGCCAAGCATGAGCACGATGGCCGTCGCGGCAACGACCCAGAGCACCGGCTCATGATCGGCGGCGAAATAGAGCGCGATGCCGCCGCCGAAAGCGACAGGCACCCACGGCAACAGCCGCCCGGCGCCGGCCTCGGCACGCGCCCATTCGCGCAGTGTCTCGGCCAGCGATGTCCAGAGGTCGAACCCGGCCGGCACGAGGCCGCCCGCGGGTGCAGCTCGGCCGACGGGCCAAGTCCCCGCGATACCCTGGGACCGTACTGGCCGGCCCGGCTCCGCCATTCCCAACACCTTACGATACGCGACGGAAGCGGAGGCTACCGGAACGTGCGGCTGCGCGAATAGCGGTACGGATCAGGAACGAACCGTGACGGCCCTACTTTTCCTCTTCCATCTTTACGGCCACATCCGCCTTGGCCGAGAGCCGCACCTTGTTGCCCTCGACGTCGGCGACGAGTCCCTTGTCGATGAAGTGATGATGTCCCTTGTGGCTGCCCTCGCCGCTGTCCTTCTTGGTCAGCTTGATGCGATTGCCCTCGACACGATCGACCGTGCCGACGTGGACGCCGTCGGCGCCGATGACTTCCATATGCTCTGCGATGTTCTGCATGGTGGGATCCTTGTTTGGATCCAGCTTAACGCGCCGGCAGCCCGTTCGTTCTCTCACGGGAATGACGAAGCCGTGTGCCACCCGCTCGTCAGATCAGCGCCGCTTTAGACGAGGCATGGTGATTGACGATTTTCCAATCACCATCCTCGCGGATGATGACCCAGCTCATCTTGACGACGAGATCGGGCGCTCGCCCGAGAGGTCGAACGAGATGGTCGCAGCCATGTTGATCAGCTCAGGACCTGCCTGCGCTGCGTTCACCTCGGAAAACACTGCGCTTGGCGCGCGCCAGCGCGGCAGGCCGTTGAAATAATCGGCGACACCGTCCCTGCCCCGATAGAGCTTTGGATTGGAGCCGAAGAAGAACGCGTTGCTCGAATAGAGCGACGACAGCGAGGCCGCATCGAGCGTTGCGAAGCCAGCGCACCATTTCGCGATGATGGCGGAAATGATGGAGTCGGCTTCGTTGCTCATGTCGTCTCTCAGCCCTTTGCAACTTCCTTCGCAAACGTATCGCGCAGGCCGATCGTTCTGGAGAACACCGGCTTGCCCGGCGTCGAGTCCTTGTCGCGAACGAAATAGCCCTGACGCTCGAACTGCATCGGTTCCATCGAATTGCTCTCCGCGACCGATGCCTCGATCCGTGCGTCGCTGAGAATCTCCAGCGACTGCGGATTGAGATCGGCCGCGAAGTTCGAGGCGTCCGGGCTGGGATTCGAGAAGAGCTGGTTGTAGATGCGGATCTCCGCAGGCTTCGACGTCGCCGCCGACAGCCAGTGCATGGTCGCCTTGACCTTGCGGCCATCGGGCGCGTTGCCGCCCTTGGTCGCGGGATCATAGGTGCAGCGCAGCTCGACCACCTCACCGGAATCGTCCTTGATCACGCCGGTGCATTTGATGAAATAGGCGTAGCGCAACCGCACCTCGTTGCCCGGCGACAGGCGGAAGAACTTCTTCGGCGGGGTCTCCATGAAGTCGTCCCGCTCGATATAGAGCTCGCGGCCGAACGTGATCTTGCGCGTGCCGGCGCTGGCGTCGTCGGGATGGTTGATCGCCTCAAGCTCCTCGACCTGCCCTTCCGGATAGTTCTCGATCACCACCTTGAGTGGCCGCAGCACGCCCATGCGTCGCTGCGCGCTGCGGTTCAGCTCCTCGCGGATGCAGAACTCCAGCATGCCGACATCGACCACGCTGTTGGCCTTGGCAACGCCGATGCGCTTGACGAATTCGCGGAGCGCTGCCGGCGGCACGCCGCGGCGGCGCATCCCCGCCATGGTCGGCATGCGTGGATCGTCCCAGCCGGCGACATGGCCCTCGCGCACGAGCTGGGTCAGCACGCGCTTGGACAGCAGCGTGTAGGTCAGGTTGAGCCGTGCGAACTCGTACTGATGCGGCTGCGATGGCACCGGCAGCTTCTCGATGAACCAGTCATAGAGCGGCCGGTGGTCCTCGAACTCCAGCGTGCAGATCGAATGCGTGATGCCTTCGATGGCATCCGACTGGCCGTGCGCGTAGTCATAGCTCGGATAGATGCACCATTTGTCGCCGGTGCGCGGATGATGCGCATGCAGGATGCGGTACAGCACGGGATCGCGCAGGTTGATGTTGCCCGCCGACATGTCGATCTTGGCCCGCAGCACGCGCGCGCCGTTCGGGAATTCGCCGGCCTTCATGCGGCGGAACAAATCGAGGTTGTCATCCACGCTGCGGTCGCGGAACGGCGAGTTCTTGCCGGGCTCGGTCAGCGTGCCGCGGGAGAGACGGATCTCCTCCTGGGTCTGGTCGTCGACATAGGCGAGCCCGTCGCGGATCAGCTGCTCCGCCCATTCGTACAGGCGGTCGAAATAGTCGGATGCGAAGAACAGATTCCTGCCCCAGTCGAAGCCGAGCCAGCGCACGTCGGCCTGGATGGAATCGATATATTCCTGCTCCTCCTTGACCGGATTGGTGTCGTCGAAGCGCAGATGGCAGCGGCCCGGAAACTCCTGGGCGATGCCGAAATTGAGCGCGATCGACTTGGCGTGGCCGATATGCAGGTAGCCGTTCGGCTCCGGCGGGAACCGGGTCACGATCTCCTGGTATTTGCCCTGATCGAGGTCAGCCTGGATGATGTCACGAATGAAATCGCGCCCAACCTCAGTCGCCACCGGTTCTGTGCTCATCCTGCAATCCTGTAGGGAAATCAGCGGCCCTTCTGCCAAATTCGCGTGGCCGAGCCAAGGCCTTAAGCCGTCCGCTGCCGGGCTTTAGTTATGCACCGGTCCTGCTATATACCACCGCCTCCAATGCATAGGCCCTGCCAAGAATGACCGATTCCGTCGTCACACGCTTCGCTCCCTCGCCGACAGGCTTCCTCCATATCGGGGGCGCCCGCACGGCGCTGTTCAACTGGCTCTATGCGAAGAAGCACGGCGGCAAGATGCTGCTCCGGATCGAGGACACCGACCGGGAGCGCTCCACCGAGGCCGCGATCGGCGCCATCCTGGACGGCCTCAAATGGCTGGAGCTCGGCTGGGACGGCGAGGTCATCTATCAGTTCAGCCGCGCCGCCCGCCACCGCGAGGTCGCCGAGCAACTGCTCGCCGACGGCAAGGCCTACCGTTGCTACGCCACGGCCGACGAGCTCACCGCCATGCGCGAGAAGGCGCGTGCGGAAGGCCGCACCCGCCTCTATGACGGCCTGTGGCGCGACCGTGATCCTGCGACCGCCCCGGCCGACGTGAAGCCGACGATCCGCCTGCGCGCGCCGCAGACCGGCGAAACCGTGATCGAGGACCAGGTCCAGGGCCGCGTGGTCTGGCAGAACGAGAACCTCGACGACCTCGTCCTTCTGCGCGGCGATGGCAACCCGACCTACATGCTCGCGGTGGTGGTCGACGACCACGACATGGCCGTCACCCATGTCATCCGTGGCGACGACCATCTGATCAACGCCGCCCGCCAGAAGCAGATCTACGACGCCATGGGCTGGGCGCTGCCGAGCATGTCCCACATCCCGCTGATCCACGGCCCGGACGGCTCGAAGCTCTCCAAGAGGCACGGCGCCCTGGGCGTCGATGCCTACCGCGCCATGGGGTACCTTCCGGCCGCGCTTCGCAACTACCTCGTCCGCCTCGGCTGGAGCCATGGCGACCAGGAGATCTTCTCGACCGAGGAAATGATCGCGGCGTTCGACCTCGCCAGCGTCGGCCGTGCCGCCGCCCGCTTCGATTTCGCCAAGCTGGAGAGTCTCAATGGCCATTACATCCGCAATGCCGACGATCAATCACTCGTGAAGATGTTCGAGGACGTGCTCGACCACATTCCCGGCCGCGACGAGCTCAAGGCCAAGTTAAACGACACCACGCGCGCGCAGCTTCTCAAGGCCATGCCGGCCCTGAAGGAGCGCGCCAAGACGTTGCTCGAGCTGATCGACGGCGCCTATTTCATCTTTGCCGACCGGCCGCTGGATCTCGATCCCAAGGCGCAAACGCTGCTGACGCCCGAGAACCGCAAGCTGATCGGCCAGCTTCATTCCGCGCTGGAGAATGTCGAGACCTGGAGCGCCGCGAATGCCGAGGCTGCGCTGCGCGCCTTTGCCGAGGAAAATAGTCTCAAGCTCGGCGCGGTCGCCCAGCCGCTGCGGGCGGCGCTCACCGGACGGTCGACATCGCCCGGGATTTTCGAGGTTTTGGACGTGCTCGGACGTCAGGAAAGCCTGGGCCGGCTTGAGGATCAAGCCAAGGACTAGGCTACGACGTAAGTCGACCATGCGCGGCGCCATCTTGCAGCGCACACAGCAATAATATACCCATCTCACCCGTACCTTCTGGAACATCCGGCCTGCCCCACCATCTCTCATCGGGGCCTCCGGGTCCGGCCCGTTTCACCATACATCGGGGACCTCTGATGGACGCAAAACCAAGCAATAAGACCGCCACGCTGACGGTTGGAAACAAGAATTTCGATCTCCCGATCCTCAGCGGCAGCGTCGGGCCTGATGTCGTCGATATCGGCAAGCTTTACGGCCAGTCCGGCCTCTTCACCTACGATCCCGGCTTCACCTCGACCGCGAGCTGCCAGTCCAAGATCACCTATATCGACGGCGACGCGGGCGTGCTGGAATACCGCGGCTACCCGATCGAGCAGCTCGCCGAGCAGGGCGACTTCCTGGAGACCTGCTACCTCCTGCTCTACGGCAGCCTGCCGAACGCCTCGCAGAAGAAGGATTTCGACGATCGCGTGATCCATCACACGATGGTGCACGAGCAGATGGCCCGCTTCTTCCAGGGCTTCCGCCGCGACGCTCATCCGATGGCAATCATGGTGGCCGCCGTCGGCGCGCTGGCCGCGTTCTACCACGACAGCACCGACATCAACGATCCGAAGCAGCGCATGATTGCGTCGATGCGGATGGTCGCCAAGATTCCGACGCTGGCGGCAATGGCCTACAAGTACACGATCGGCCAGCCCTTCGTGTATCCGAAGAACTCGCTGAAGTTCGCCGAGAACTTCCTGCACATGTGCTTCGCTGTGCCGTGCGAGGAGTACCAGATCAATCCGGTGCTGGCGGATGCGCTGGACAAGATCTTCATCCTGCACGCCGACCACGAGCAGAACGCCTCGACCTCGACGGTTCGCATCGCCGGTTCCTCCGGCGCCAACCCGTTCGCCTGCATCGCCGCCGGCATCGCCTGCCTCTGGGGCCCGGCGCATGGCGGCGCCAACGAAGCCGCGCTCGCGATGCTCGCCGAGATCGGTTCGGTCGACAAAATTCCGGAATTCATCGCCAAGGTGAAGGACAAGAACAGCGAAGTCCGCCTGATGGGCTTTGGCCACCGCGTCTACAAGAACTACGATCCGCGCGCCAAGATCATGCAGAAGATGTGTCACGCCGTGCTCAAGGAGACCGGCCATGGCGACGATCCGATGCTCAAGGTGGCGCTGGAGCTGGAGCGGATTGCGCTCAGCGACCAGTACTTCATCGACCGCAAGCTCTACCCGAACGTCGACTTCTATTCGGGCATCACGCTGAAGGCGATGGGCTTCCCGGTCTCGATGTTCACCGTGCTGTTCGCGGTCGCCCGCACCGTCGGCTGGATCAGCCAGTGGAGCGAGATGATCGAGGACCCGCAGCAGAAGATCGGCCGCCCGCGCCAGCTCTACACCGGCGTCCCCCGCCGCGACTACGTTGCGATCAAGGACCGCACGTAAAGTTCGGACCTCACGGTCCTTCGGAACGGCGCCATCGCGAAATGGCGCCGTTTTTGTTTGGCGCTTGCCAGATCAAGGGACACCCTGATGCTGAACGGAAGCTGCCTCTGCGGAAGCGTCGCCTACGAAATCGATGCACCCCCGGGCGTCATCATTCACTGCCATTGCGCAACCTGCCGGAAGACACACCGATCGGCCTTCTCCACAATCCCGGCGCAACTGAGAAACAGCGCGACCTTGAACGAATTGCCGGACGTACCCACGCAATGCAGCCGATATCGCACCATTGGCATGGCCTCGCGCTGGTTTGATCACCGCCACCATCATGTTCGCCGTGACACTGTCATCGCAGCAGATCCGATTTTGCTGCCGCGCACAACATCAAGTCGACGCATCAGGCCGTCGGGCGCTTGACAGTTGAAATGCTCCGGGCGCACATTCTTACACTAAGTAAGAATGACGACAGGGATGGAAATGCCGGAGCGGCCGAGAAGTCGGCGGCAGACGCGTGCTGCCATTTTGACTCATCTGCTTCAGTCAGGCGGCTCGTTTCGCCCGCCGCTGGCCAAGGCCGTGCGCCTGTCGGAAGCGAGCCTGTCGCGCATCCTGTTTGATCTGAAAGCCGAAGGCCTGATCGAGGAAGTGCGGCGCCCTGCCCCTTATGTCGGTGGTCCGACGGGCCTCGTGTCGCTCGAGGGGGCGGTGGCGCTCGCGGCTTTCGAACTCACCACCCAGCGGCTCAGCGTCGGCGTTGGGGGCCTGTCGGGTGAGTTGCACTACACCGGGCATGTGCCGCTACCAAAGACGCCGACCGTTGCGGCCGTCGGCCGGGCGTTTCGCGAGGCGATGACATTGCTGCGCGACTGGACCCGGCGCCGGCGCATCCCTCTCGCGCAGATCGGCGTCTCCATTCCGGGCCTCGGCCGGTTGGGCGCATCAAGCAATCCGATCATTCCCTGCGACGTCGGGCGTATCAGCGAGATGCTCGGCGAGACGTTTGCCAGCGTGCCGGTCGAGTTCACCAATTCGGTCGTCGCGCACGCCATTTTTCACCGTTGCCGCACGGAGAATTATCCATTCAGCGGCGCGCATCTGTTCGTCTTCGTCGGCCAGGGCGTCGCGGGCGCCTGGATGGATGATCCGATCGAGGACGATGCCCTCCAGCCGGTCGAACTCGGTCACATGGTGTTCGGAGCTGACGGACCGCGTTGCCGCTGTGGTCATCATGGCTGCGTCGAGGCCTATACGTCGCTTCCCGCTTTGGCCGAGCTTCTTGGCGTCGCCGAAGCCGAGTTGCTTCAACTCGGCAGCGAATGGGTGACCGCGATGCCGCTCTCGTCGCGCGTGCGGCAGGAATTGCGCCGGCGGCTGTTCCGGCTTGGCCTTGCGATCGGCAACACGCTGAACGTGAAGCCATGCAACGGCGTCGCGATCAGCGGCTGGCCGTCGCTTCTCACCGAGGACGATCGCAACGCTCTCGTCGAGGGGATCGACGCATGCCTGTTGGGCGGTCGCAAGCACGCGCAAGTGTCGCTCGCTTTCGTGCCGCCGTCGAATGGCAACGATCCGCGGGCGGCGCTTGCATTCGCGGCTTTCTGCCTCGCTTGTCGCGGCGGCATGCCGGCCGCATCGGCCGAGGCCGCCTGAGATACCTGATGCCGCGCGGCTCTCGCGCGAAAGAGTTCACACCGGGAGGAACTTGCCATGCCGATCACAACAACAAGGCGCCGTCTGCTCGCCGGATCTGCTGCCGCGCTCGCGCTGCCGGCATTTGCCCGCGCGCAAGGCGCGATCAAGCCGCGTCTGACTGCGATCTCGCAATGGTCCGCAGGTAGCGACGGGGCGGCCATCACGGCGCTCGGCAAGAAATTCGACGAGAAGGGCGGGATTTGGCAGCACTCGCCCGTCCCCGGGTTCACCACCGAGATGATGAACAAGCTGCGTGCCCAGATCATGGCCGGCGATCCACCGGCCTGCTCGCAGCTCAAAGGTCCCGAGATTGCAGCCTGGTCGAAGATTGCCCCAACCGTCGATCTCGACGCCGTCGTGGCTGCCGCCGGCTACGAAAAGGTTGTCGCTCCAGACCTTGCAAAATTGCACAAGCCGGGGGGCAAGTGGATTGCACTGCCGTTGCAGATCTACAGCACCAACATGCTGTTTCTCTCCAAACGCGCGATGGACAAGGCCAAGGCCGACAAGATCCCCGTCACATGGGCTGAGTTCAACGATCTCGCCGAGAAGATGAAAGCAGGCGGAGTCCCTTATCCCATCGCCAACGGTGGCACCCGCCCGGACGACGGCCAAAAATTCGAGGCCGCTTTGGCAGGCATCAGTCCCACTGCATACCGCGCAGCCATCATGAATCTCGACAAGAAGGCCTTGGAGGGCCCCGAGATAAAGGCTGCCTTCGTACAGGTACGCAAGATCGCCGACTGGATGGACCCCAACGTCGGCGCCCAGCACTTTTCGACCAACCTGAAGCGCTTCGTCGACGGCGACATGGGCATGATGATCATGGGCGGGTGGGCGCAGGGCGTATTGCGCAACGCCGGTTTCAAGTTCGACGACTTCATCATCGCCCCGGGCCCGAGCGACAATAGCAAGCCGGTCTTCCTGTTGAATGCCGATGCCTTCATATTCTGGCAGCGTAAGGAGCCCGATTTGCAGGCCGGCCAGACGCTAATGGCCCAGCTCGTCATGGATCCAGCGATCCAGACGATGTATTCGCAGATCACGGGATCCATACCCGTGCGCACCGATGTCGATCTGTCCGGCGAAGGCTGGTCGGACGGTCAACGGCGGACCGCAACAGCCCTGAAAGATGCTATCGCCAGCAATCAGGCCGTCCTTAGTCTTGCGCATAATATGGCGCAGGAAAACGGTATGACCGCAGCGATGATCGACGTGATCACGGAGTACGTGAAGAACAAGACGATAAAGCCTGAGCAAGCGGTCACACGCCTTGCCGAGGCCGTCGAGGGCGCACGTTGAACATCGCTATCTCGACAAGACCGGGCCGGTCGGCGACTTTTGACTTGGTACGCCGGCTGCCTGAATATCTGACGATCTGGGTGCCGCTGCTGTTGTCCGCCGCGCACCTCATTGCGTTCTCGCTGTGGACGATCTGGATATCGTTCACACCATCCACTCTGGTCCCGGTCTCGGGCTGGGTGGGTTTGCGCAATTATTCTGCCGTTGCAGCATCGCGGAACTGGCAGATTGCCTTGGACAACCTGCTGCTGTTCGGCAGCGCCTTCGTGTTGCTGAGTCTGGCGACCGGCCTCATCCTTGCGATCCTGCTCGATCAGCGCATTCGCGGAGAGAACCTGCTGCGATCCATCTTCCTCTATCCCCTGGCTGTGTCATTCGTGGTCACCGGCACGGTCTGGAGTTGGCTGCTCAATCCTGGCCTCGGGATCCAGAAGCTGGTCCACGACCTCGGCTGGACCTCCTTCCGGTTCGACTGGCTGATCGACCGCGACATGGCCATCTGGACCATTGTCATCGCTGCGATCTGGCAATCCTCCGGTTTCGCCATGGCGCTTTTCCTCGCCGGCCTTCGCTCAGTCGACGCAGACCTGATCAAGGCCGCACAGATCGACGGCGCCGGACCGATCCGAATGTACCGGCGCGTCATCCTGCCGACCCTTTGGCCGATCACCATCACCGTTATCGTCATCCAGCTGCAGTTCGCGATTTCGACCTTCGACCTCGTCCGCGCGCTCACCAATGGCGGGCCCGGGATCGCCACCCAGCTGCCGGCCCTTGTCGTCTATGACCTGATGTTCCAGCGCAGCCTGCTCGGACGGGGAGCGGCGGCGGCAGTGCTCATGTTGCTCATTCTCCTCGCGGTTTTGCTGCCCTACGCAGCGTGGCGATATGTCCAGCGGCGGCAGGCGATCCATGCGTGACCGAACCT
The DNA here is from genome assembly GCF_023074175.1 of Bradyrhizobium sp. 139. Lineage (GTDB taxonomy): Bacteria > Pseudomonadota > Alphaproteobacteria > Rhizobiales > Xanthobacteraceae > Bradyrhizobium. The sequence goes on along the minus strand of NZ_JADPKS010000028.1, from coordinate 54,110 downwards.
TCGCACCAAGCCGGCTTCTGATCTATCTCATCGTCTCGCTGATCGCTGCAGCATGGCTCGCGCCATTGGCTGTTGTCGTGCTGAACTCGCTCCGTACCAACGAGGAGATCGCACAGGCCTCGATGATCGGCTGGCCGAAACAATGGGCATGGAGTAACTACGCCGCTGCCTGGAGCGGTTTCTGCGTCGCTGAGACCTGCGCCGGCATACGGCCGTACATGCTGAACTCCGCGCTCGTCACGATTCCCGCGACGATCTTCTCTACCCTGCTCGGTGCGATTGCCGGTTACGCCGTGTCGCTCTGGCGTTTTCGTGGCGATAGCTGGATCTACGGCATCGTGACTCTGGGCCTCTTCCTTCCCCAGCAGATGCGCTTGCTTCCCTGGACCATCGTGTTGCGCGATACGGGCCTGATGAACACGCTAACGGGCCTGGTCGTGATCCACACGATCCAGGGGCTCTCCTTTACCACTTTGTTCTGCCGAAACTACTACACTGCCATCCCGCAGGAGTTGATAAGAGCTGCGCGCATCGATGGCGCAGGGTTCTTTCGTATTTTCTGGCGCATTATCCTGCCGCTCTCGCCGCCTATTCTGGTCGTCACCGTGATCTGGCAGTTCACGCATATCTGGAACGAGTTTCTCTACGGCGTGACATTCACGACCGGTCAGCAGCAGCCGGTCACCGCCGCGCTGATCGCGCTATCCGCCGCGGTCGCCGACATCCCGCAGCACGGCGTGCAAAGCGCGGCGGTGATGATCGCCGCCCTGCCCACCCTGCTGATCTATCTGATCGGCGGCAAGTATTTCGTGCGCGGCCTTACCGCCGGGGCCGTGAAATGATGGGATTGTCATGGCAGCACTAAGCATTCGCTCCCTGTCCAAGCGCTACGCCAGTCTGGAGGTGCTGAAGGGCATCGACCTCGACATCGAGAGCGGTGAATTCACCGTGCTGGTCGGCCCATCGGGCTGCGGCAAGTCCACGCTGCTCAACATCATCGCCGGGCTCGACCGCCCGAGTGCAGGCACCGTGGAAATCGGCGGACGTGTCGTCAACGACATTCCGCCGAAGGACCGCGACATCGCCATGGTGTTCCAATCCTACGCGCTCTATCCGTCGATGACGGTGCACCAGAACATCACCTTCGGCATGGAATGCCGCCACGTGCCGAAAGCGGAGCAGGAGAAGGCGCTGGCGAATGTGGCCAAGCTGCTCCAGATCGAGCCGCTGCTCGGGCGCAAGCCGGCGCAGCTCTCCGGCGGCCAGCGCCAGCGTGTGGCGATGGGCCGGGCGCTGGTGCGCGATCCCCTGCTCTTTCTGTTCGACGAGCCGCTCTCAAATCTCGACGCCAAGCTGCGCGTCGAGATGCGGATGGAGATCAAGCGGCTGCACCAGCGCATCGGCGCCATCATCGTCTATGTCACCCACGACCAGATCGAGGCGATGACGATGGCGACGCGCATCGCCGTGATGCATCGGGGCGTGGTGCAGCAGTTTGCCGACCCTGATACCGTGTATCGCTATCCCGCCAATCTGTTCGTGGCCCGTTTCATGGGCTCGCCGCCGATGAACACGATGCCGGCACGGCTCGAGGCCGCTGCCGGCGGGCCTGTGGCCGTGATCGGCGCAGGAAGGCCGGACGAGGTTCGCCTCCGCCTTGGGCAATACGACGCAGCGGCACCCTTCGTCGGCCGTGACGTGGTGGTCGGAATCAGGCCGGAATGCATCGCCGAGGGCAGCCGCGTATTTTCCGGCGATGCGCCCGTCGTCGTCAACGCGCCGGTGGAGATGGTCGAGCCGACGGGGGCCGAAACGATCGTGCTGCTGCGGCTTGGCGGCGAGCCTGCGCTGGCGCGCATCACGCCGGATATCCGCCCCACACCAGGCGCCCACGCCCCCTTCGCGCTCGACACGCGCCGCATCTGCCTGTTCGACCCCGAGACGGAGCGACTGATCGCATGACAAAGACGAGCTATGCCGGTCTCAAGGACCGCGTGGTATTGATCACCGGTGGCGCCAGCGGCATCGGTGCCGCCATTGTGCGGGCGTTCGCGGCCCAAGGTGCTCGCGTCGCGCTCCTGGATCTCGATGAAGCAGCCGGCCGGGCGCTGGTCGCGGAAGTGAAGGCCTTGGCCGGAACCGTACCACTGTTCGTGCCGTGCGATCTTCTCGACATCGACGCCTTGCGCGGCGCCATGGCGCAGGTCCACGGATCGCTTGGCGATGCTGCGGTCCTCGTCAACAACGCCGCCAATGATCAGCGCCAGGAACTGGCCGAGGTGACCCCGGCCGAGTTCGACTGGATGATCGGCGTCAACCTCAAGCACGTCTTCTTTGCCGCGCAAGCGGTGGTGCCGCAGATGCAGGCACGCGGCGGCGGTTCGATCATCAACATGTCGTCGATTGCCTGGATGCGCGGCGCGCCGGCGCTGCCGGTCTACGCCGCGGCAAAGGCCGCGATCGTCGGCTTCACCAACTCCCTGGCCCGGCTGGTCGGTCCCGACCGCATCCGCGTCAACGCGATAGCGCCGGGGATGGTGATCACCGAGCGTCAGCGCCGGCTGTGGTATCCGGACGAGCAGGCGATCGCCAAGCTGCGCACGCGTCAGGCCATTCCCGACGCGGTGGCGCCCGACGACATCGCAAACATGGCGCTGTTCCTCGCCTCCGACGAGAGCCAGCGCATCACCCGGCAGTGTTTTCAGATCGACGCGGGTCTCGGCTAGAGCATGATTCGAGCTGCTGTTCGTAGAGGTCCGCTCCGTCTCCGATAGCAGCCGCGTTGGCGCACCTCACCCAAGTCCGAGTTGGGCCAGAAGCCGACATCCCCTTTCCCATTCGATCATCTTGAAATTCCTGTCATCAAAGCTTTCTGCAAGACCGCAAAAATGACAGCGGTCGACCAACCAAACAACAGCACGCCGTTCATCGCCGTCAATGGCCCAAGCAGGTGCCAGCGCTGTAACGGAGTCACGTCGCCGTAACCAAGTGTCGTGTAGTTTACAAAGGCAAAATAGATGAGATCAGTGCCGGCAGGTGCTACGCCGACAATGGCGTACGCAATTGACCAAGCGACAACTTCAGCAATATGCGCGGCCATCAAGACCGATACGGTCGCAGTCATGACGACGATCAGTCGAAACGATTGATGCGATGTTTCACGTTCATTCGCGACGCGCGCCACCCGCAATACGGCTGCCATCACGAGGGCTTGGGTCGCAATGTTGCAAAGACTGACTGCAATGCTCACGAGCAACTGGCGCAGCATACGGATCGCTCCGGTGATGCGGACTGTCACTCCGGTCCGCTCCGGCCCAAAGTAAGGACTAAGGCAACTCGGCACTCGCTGCAATGACGGCCTAAGCCAAAGTAAATTCGGCTTTGTGTTTTGACCGTTTTATTTCCGGCGCGGCGTCAAGAGTCTCGAGCTTGCTCACCTGGTATTCGCCGGCAGTAGAGTGGTCAGTTGTTTTAGAGGCCTATTCCCTTCACCTTGTAGCCGGGGCGGCAACAAGTAAAGCGTCATGGCGAAAATCAGGTAGACCGTCAGGACAAGCACTCCGACAAACCATGCCGAGCGTCCGCCGTTGGTCATCAGAGACGCGGTCATGGTGGCGATGAGCATCATTACCACTGCGCCCGGCCAGAACTGCAGGTTCATCGGTGCTGGGCCGATGACGTAACTGAGCAGTACAAGCACCGGAGCGACGAAGAGCGCGATTTGGGATGCGCTTCCCAGCGCGATGCCCACACTCAGGTCCAGGCGGTTCTTGCGCGCGCCTGAAAACGCCGAGACCATTTCCGCCGCGCCGCCTACCAACGCCACCACGATGAAACCCACGAACGCAGGAGTCATCCCGAATGCCACCGCGGCTTGCTGCACTGACTCGACGAACACTTCGCTCACCAGCGCGACCAGTACAGTGACGCCAGCCAGCGTGGCCAGGGCGAGGCCCAACGGCCACGGCGCTTCGCCCGCCTCCGCATGCTCCGCACCGCCGAAAAACTTGCGATGTGTCTTGAGTGAGAACAGCAGGCCCAGTCCGTACACGACGATGAGCAGCACAGACAAGCTGACGCTCAACGTCTCGGTGACCGCCGACCCCGCCACGGAATCGGATTCGGTGACCGCCGACGGAATCAGGATCGCGACCGTGGCCAGAAAGAGCAGACCCGCTTGCAGGCGGGCGCTGGCCCTGTTGTATTCCTGCACGTGATGCTTGAGGCCGCCGAGGAGAAACGACGCTCCCAACATGAACAACGTGTTGGTGACAATCGCCCCGGCGATGGATGCCTTCACCAGGGTATGTTGCCCCGCGTGCAACGCGGTCAGCGCGATGACAAGTTCGGTCAGGTTTCCGAGCGTGGCGTTGAGCAAGCCACCGACCGTATCGCCCGTTTTGGCCGCGACAGATTCGGTGGCGTGACTCAGCAGCGCAGCCAGTGGAACGACTGCCAGGACAGACAGCACAAAAAGCAGTGTGTGCGTTTCTGGTTTGAGCTTCTGAGCGGCAAACAGCGCGGGCACAAAAACCAGCAACCAGAGCAGAGGACTGTGACGAATCTCTTTAAGCAATGGATTCATGGAGCCTCGCGAAACTTATTGGGGCGACAAGTGCGTTGTGGCTTCGGCGCTACCAATAGCGTGGACCAATTCGCGTCGCTTCATTGCCCCCCGGCGCCAGATCAAGCGTAGCACAATCCGGTCAACGCTTACGGCCGAATTTGATATGTTGAGCTGAACTGGTCCCAGGCGCCGTCGTGGCCGACGAAACCCTCCAACGCCGATCAGCGACCGTTCTGGCAGCGGACGTCGTCGGATATAGCCGTTTGATGGGTGCGACGAAGAAGGCACGCTGGTCCAGCTCACGACGCTCAGGAAGACACTTGTTGATCCGATAATCGCCGCTCATCGAGGGCGGATAGTTAAGGCCCTGGCGACGGCCTGTTGGCCGAGTTCGCGAGCGTCGTCGACGCTGCGAGAGGTGCCGCTGAAATTCAGCACGCCATGGCAAAGCAAAACAGCAGTGTGCCACAAAATAAGTGGATCGAATTTCGCATCGGCATTCACGTTGGCGACATCAGCATCGATGAACGATATTTTCGGCGACGGCGTCAATATCGCGGCCCGCCTCGAAGGGCTCGCCGAGCCGGGCGGCATCGACGCTTCGGATGACGCGCAACGTCAAATACGCGGTAAAACGGAGCTGCCATCATGTCCGCTCCGGGTCACAAGCCGCCGATCACGCCCAAGGTGGGAGACTTCCGCTTTGCGCTGGTAAGCCGACGTTTATGAGTACACGTCCTAGCTCGCCCGCGTGCCCTTGCGCATCGTCGCGAGCACGATGTCGGCGGCGAGCACGCTCGGCGACTTGTTGCCGGTCGACATGATGGTGTCGAGCCGTGCGAAGGCCTCGACCTGCCGGCGGCGCAGCGGTGAATCCGTCAGAAGCTCCGACAGCGCAGGCGCCAGATTCTCCGGCGCGCAATCCTCCTGCAAGAACTCCGGAATGACGTCCTCGCCGATCACGAGATTGGCGAGGATCACCGAAGAAACGCGGATCGCGCGGCGCAGGATGAAGGCTTCGATCGCGCCGACGCGATAGGCCGTCACCATCGGAATCCCCGACAGCGCGAGCTCCAGCGTCACGGTGCCGGATTTGGCCAGCGCCGCGCGCGCGATCCGGAAGGCGGCGCGCTTCTCGTTCTCGCCGATCACGATTTGCGGCTTGACGGGCCAGCTCGCGATCCCTTCGCGGATTGTGGCTTCGAGATGCGGCATGGTCGGCAGCTTCAGTTCGAAGGCGCGGCCTTCGGCCTGGAGCCGTCCGACCGTTGCGCCGAACATTTCGAGATGGTGCCTGATCTCGCTGCGGCGGCTGCCGGGCAGCACCAGCAACACCGGCGGCTCGCCGTCGCGGCGCCTCTGCTCCTCCGCATTCGGCCGCAGCGACGACAACTGCTCGATCAGGGGATGGCCGACATAGCTGCATGGCGGCCCGCCGAGCTTGCGGTATTCCTCCGGCTCGAACGGCAACAAGCCGAGCACATGATCGACATAGCCGAGCATGGTCCGCGCCCGTCCCGGCCGCCAGGCCCAGAGCTGCGGCGAGACATAGTCGACGACCGGGATCGCGGGATTGCGCGCGCGTACGCGACGGGCGACGCGATGAGTAAAATCGGGACTGTCGATAATGACGAGCGCGTCGGGCGAGGCCTCGGTCACGGCATCTGCGGTCTCGCGGATCAGCCGCAGGATCTTTGGCAGCTGCTGCACCACTGCCGCGAACCCGACGATCGACAGCTCCTCGATCGGAAACAGCGTCTCGAGCCCCTCGCGCGCCATGGTCCGGCCGCCGATGCCGACGAACTGCACTGCGTCGCCGAGCCGCTGGCGCAACACCTTCATCAAGGCGCTGCCGAGCCGGTCGCCGGATTCCTCCGTCGCGATCAGGAATATCTTCCGCTTGGGATCGCGGCCCTGCATCACGCCGGCAGGCCGATGACAAAGAGATATTTGGCGTCGGCGAGCGAGATCATCGCCTGCGGCTCGGCGGCGATGGTGTTGCCGGCGACGACGGCGATGCCGGCAAGGCCGGCCTTGGCGATGCCCTCGAGGGTGCGCGGGCCGATCGTCGGCAGGTCGAAGCGCAAATCCTGCCCGCTCTTCGGCACCTTCACCAGCACCCCGCGTCCTGTCGCAGCGCGGATGCGACCTTCTTCGCGCAGGCGCGCCACGCGCGCGAGCAGCGCGTCGGTGCCCTCGATATCCTCGACCGCCACCACATGGCCGTCGATCACGACCGCGGCCTGGCCGATATCGAACGGACCAAGTGCAGCCAGCACCGCGCGTCCGCGCTCGATGTCGGTCTTGCCGTTGTCGCTCGGCCAGGCGCGACTGATGCAGCCCTCGGGCATCAGGAGATCGGGCGCGATATCCCTGATGCCGACCATGCGAAACCCGCCCTGCTCGAGAATGCGCCCGACGCCGGACAACAAATGATCGTCGCCGCCACGAAAAGCGCGGATGACATTGCCGAGCAGCCGCAGCGTCGTGACGTCGAACCGGATCTCGGAGAGCGAGGGCCGCACCAAGGTGCCGATGAAGATCAGGTCGCGGCAGCCTTCTTCGCGGAACAGCCGCATCGCGCGGCCGAGCTGGCCGACCGAGATCCAGCGATGGCGGAATTTCTCAACCCGGGTCGGATCGCAGGCGCCACGCAGCGGGAACAGCACCGGCGTGATGCCGCGCGCGGCAAGCGAGTCGGCGACCGCGAACGGCATGGCGCCGCCGCCGGCGACCACACCGACCGGCGACGAAATCTCCGGAGCCGCCGATGTCATGCCCGCGGCCATCCCGACATCACTTCGCGATGGCGGGAAGACAGATCGGGCGATGCTTGCGCTTGCCGATGAAGTCGAGGATCTCGGCTATCGCGGAATCTTCGCTCGCGAGCGGCTGGGCCGCCGCGAGGCGCTCGGCGAAGGTGCCGGGGCCGTGGAAGAGCTTCTGATAGAACGATTGCACGGTTGCGCGCCGCTCCCTGCTGAACTGCCGCCGCTTCATGCCGATCAGATTGAGACCTTCCAGCGCCGCATACTGGCCATTGGCGAGGCCGAACGGAATGATGTCGTCGCGCACGCCGCAGACGCCTCCGACCATCACCTGCTGGCCGATTCGCGTGAGCTGATGCACCGCCGACAGGCCGCCGATATAGACGAAGTCGCCGATCTCGCAGTGGCCGCCGAGCGTCGCCGACGTCGCGAAGATCACGTTGTTGCCGACCATGCAGTCATGGCCGACATGGCTGTTGTTCATGAAGTAGCCGCCATCGCCTACGCGCGTCAGCCCGCCGCCCTTGATGGTGCCGACATTCATCGTCGCGCCTTCGCGGATGGTGCAGCTGGAACCGATCTCAAGCCTGGTCGGCTCGCCCTTGTAGCTGAGATCCTGGGGCGCACCGCCCAGCACCGCGAACGGCGAGATCACGCAGCCGTCGCCGATCGAGGTGTGGCCGATGACCGTGACTTGTCCGATCAGCTTGCAATTCGCGCCGATCACCGCATTCGGGCCGATGATGCAAAAGGGCCCGATCTCGGTGCCCTCGCCGATCACGGCGCCGTCCTCGACCCGTGCGGTGGGATCAATCTTACTCATCAAGCAATCTGACTCATCAAGAAGGTCTGATTATGTGTTGAAGTCGCTAAGTTTTCCGGTGGTTAGCGCGACTGCGCCCGATCTGTCCAGTGACGTATGATCTCGGCCTGTTTCAAGCGGCGGTTGAGCCGGTCGTCTTGATGCATCAACGACTTCATCCGAAGCTTCAGGGCGCGCGTGATGCGGAACAGGGCCGATCCTGGCCGCGCGCGCATCAGGCCGATCAACGGCCGATCAAAAACGGTGTGGGCGCCGCGCCTTGAGAGCGTAGTCCTTGCCGCTCAGTCCGTCAGCATGGCGCCGACGTCGGCTTCCGCAACGACCTGGCCGTTGACCTTGGCGTCGCCGTGAAACCACCACATCGCCTTGCGGCGTCCGATCGAACGCATGTGATATTCGATCGTGTCCCCGGGCAGCACGGGTTTGCGGAACTTGCACTTGTCGATGGTGAGGAAATAAACCGCCCGCGGCTTTTCGGTGCCCTCGACGGACTTGATGCCGATCACGCCCGCAGTCTGCGCCATCGCCTCGATCATCATCACGCCGGGATAGACCGGGCGATCCGGGAAATGGCCTTGGAACGGCGGCTCGTTGAAGGTGACGTTCTTGATGCCGATGCCGCTGTAATCGGTGCGGATGTTGATCACCCGATCGATCAGCAGCATCGGAAAGCGATGCGGGAGCGTTTGCAGGATCATGTTGATGTCCACAAGCTCGAACCTGACCGGTGCTTCCTCCGTCACTCCCGTTCCTCCTGCTTTGGATCGGCCTTGCTCTCACGCGCGAGGCGCTCCACCGCCAAAATCTCCTTGAACCACTGCCTGGTCGGCTTGGCGAAAAAACCGCCCCAGCGTCCGCCCGGCGGAATGTCGTCCTTGACGCCGCTCATCGCAGTCACCTGGGCTCCATCGCCGATCTTGAGGTGATTGTTGATGCCAACCTTTGCTCCCAGCGCCACGTTATCGCCGATGGTCAGGCTGCCGGCGAGCCCGATCTGGGCTGCCAGCAGGCAGTGCCGGCCAATGGTCACATTGTGGCCGATCTGGACCTGATTGTCGATTTTGGTGCCCTCCCCAATCGCGGTGTCGCGCAGGGATCCGCGATCGATGGTGGTACCGGCGCCGACTTCCACATTGTTCTGGATCAGCACGCGGCCGGTCTGGGGCACCTTCAGATGGCCCTCGGGCCCGAAGAAGATGAAGCCGTAGCCGTCCTGGCCAATCGAGCAGCCGGGATGGATCAGCACGTTGTTGCCGATCAGCGCGCACTGGATGGCCGTGCGGGCGCCGACATTGCAGTCCCGGCCGATCTTGACGCCGGGGCCGATGACTGCGCCCGCGCCGATCACGGTGCCGCTGCCGATCTCGACCTCCGGGCCGATGACGGCCAGGGGATCGACGATGACGTCGTCCTCCAGCCGCGCCGAGGGATCGATGATGGCCGACGGCGCAATGCCATCATTGGCGACCCAGGACTGCGGGCGCAACGCGTCACCGTGCCATTCCCGGGCGAGCTCGACGAAGGCGCGAAACGGCTGCGCCGTCCGCAGCACGGCCACATGCGCGGGCACCTGGGCTTCGAAGCGCGGACTGACCAGGCAGGCGCCGGCCCTGGTCGCCTTGAGCTCATCGGCATATTTGACGTTGTCGAAGAACGCCAGATGCATCGGGCCGGCTTCGTCGAGCGAAGCCAGACCCGTGATGATTTGGCCGCCCCTGGCGGGATCGACCAGCTGCGCCTTGCTCAGCAGAGCAATGTCAGCCAGCGCTGAGGTCGGCGGCTTTTTGAAGAAGGTCGGCTGCGCCATTCCACCCCGTCGCGGTCCGGCTTCGGCATGAAGCGATGAGGCCGCATCATGCCTTATCTCATGGACTGAGCACGATCTTTTTGGAGACCGGCCCCCAAGGAAAACCCAAGGGGACGGATCATGCCCTGCTGATCGAATTAGAACGAGGTGCCGCCGCCGAACCGGAACTCCTGCGTGCGGTCATACTTGCCCTTGGTGAGCGGTACGGCGTAGTCGAACCGCAGCGGTCCGAATGGCGACTGCCAGATCAGGCCGACACCGACCGACGAACGGACGACATTGCCGTTGTCATACACCAGGCCGGTACAGGTTCCAGCCGTAGGCGGATTGACGGTCGACGCCGTACAGTTCGAATTCCTGGTCGTGGTCATTTCATTGGTTACCGACCACGTCGTCGGACCCTGATAGTCGAAAAGGCCGCCGGCGTCAGCGTAGACCGCACCCTTCAGACCGACTTCCTTCGGCAGGAACCAGAACGGCATCTGCAATTCGAGCGAAGCGCCCCAGTACTTGGTGCCGCCAAGCGCGTCCTGCGTGCCAAAGGGATTCAAATCACGCGGGCCGATGCCGTTCGGGGCAAAGCCGCGGACCAGGTTCGGACCCATCTGGAAGTGGTCGAGCATGCGCAGATCCTCGCCGATCTTGTTCAGCATGCCGCCCTGGACGCGGACGAGGCCGACGATGTCCGACACCAGCGGAGCATAGTATTTCGCGTCGACAACGGACTTCAGGTAGGAGACGTCGCCGCCGACGCCGGCGAAGTCCTGCCGGAAGTCGACGAGCAGACCGTCGGTGGGGTTCTTGTTGTTGTCCAGCGTGTTGTAGGTCAGCGTGTAGCCGAGCGCCGAGGTCAGCGTCTTGCCGTTGGCAAGCTCCTTGCGCACCGGCAGCGAGGCTTCGCCGTCGCTGTAGCAACCGAGGCCACCGGTCGAGGTCAGATCAATCGGCGGCGTTTGCGTATTGGCGAAGGCCGGGCTCGGATTAAACGCCGACGATCCCAAGACGTTATTACAGTTCGACAGGTAATACGGCAGCGTAATTTCCTGCTGGTAGACCGAGTAACGCAGCTGAAGCGCCAGATCTTCACGCAAGGAGAAGCCGAGGCGCGGGCTGAAGCCCAGCGTCTTGGTGCCATAGGAAATGTAGCTGTTGGACAGCTGCTCGCGCTGATAGAGGTCGAGGCCGAGCGCGACGCGGTAGTCGAGCAGGTACGGCTCGACGAATGACAGCGAGTAGCCGCGCGCGTACTGGCCGTAAGTCACCGACGCCTTGGCGAACAGGCCGCGGCCGAGCAAATTTCGCTCGGAGATCGAGACTTCGGCGAGCGCGCCGTCAGTCGTGGAGTAACCGCCCGAGATCGAGAAGTCGCCGGTCGATTTCTCTTCGAGATCGACGATCAGGACCACGCGGTCGCTGGAGGAGCCCGGCTCCGTCGTGATCTTCACGGTCTTGAAGTAGTCGAGGTTCTTCAGGCGGCGCTCGGCACGATCGACCAGCGCACGGTTGTAGGCATCGCCCTCGGAGATGTCGAACTCGCGCCGGATCACATAGTCGCGCGTACGGGTGTTGCCGCGGACGTTGATGCGCTCGATATAAGTGCGCGGGCCCTCGTCGATGTTGAACACGACGGAGACGGTGTGCGCCTCGAAATTGCGGTCACCGCCGGGGCGGACCACGGCGAAGGCATAGCCGCGGCGCGACGCCTCGATCTGCATTTCCTCGACCGACTTCTCGACCGATTCGACGTTGTAGAGCGCGCCGACATTGACGCGCGAATAGGCACGCATCGAGGTCGGATCGAAGTTCGCAATGCTGGAGCGGAAGTCGATCGCACCGACGCGGTACTGAGCGCCCTCCTCGATCTTGAAGGTGACGAGGAAGCCCTTCTTCTCCGGATCGTATTCGGTGAGCGCGGCCACGACCTGGACGTCGGCGAAACCGTTCTTGAGATAGAAGCGGCGGATCAGGTCGCGGTCGGCTTCGACGCGATCGGGATCATAGATGTCGTTGCTGGCGAGGAAGCTCAGCAGATTCGATTCGTGCGTCTTGATGATGTCGCGCAGGCGGTAGGACGAGAACGCGTTGTTGCCGACGAACTCGATCGACTTGACGCCGGTCTTGGCACCCTCATCGACCGTGAAGATCAGGTCGACGCGGTTGTTCGGCTGCTCGATGACCTCGGGCGTGACACGCACGTCGTAGCGGCCGGAACGGCGATAGATTTCGGCGATTCGCAGCGTGTCGGACTGCACCATGGCACGGGAGAAGGTGCCGCGCGCCTTGGACTGGACTTCGGCGGTGAGCTGCTCGTCCTTGATCTTCTTGTTGCCCTCGAACGCGATGCGGCCGATCACCGGGTTTTCCACCACGGAGACGACGATCTGGCCACCGGGGCCGCGGTTGATTCGCACGTCCTGGAACAGGCCGGTCTCGATCAGCGCCTTCAGGCCGTCATCGATGGCGCCCTGATCCAGGCGCCCACCCGGACCCGGCTTGAAATAGGAGCGGATCGTCTCCACCTCGACGCGGCGATTTCCTTCAACCGAAATCGACTGGACGGTCTGAGCAAGCGCAGACGAAGACACAAAAGCAGCCCCAACCGGGGCAAGCACCGGCGCGCCGAACATGATCAGGGTTGCAAGCAAGCCCCCCCGGAGTCGCAGTCCAAACTTCATGCGCAGCGCGCCCTTATCATTCCGTACCAGACCCAACCCCAAAGCCGGTCTGGCAGATTCCCCAACTTCTGGGCCGCTTGTAGCCAATTTCACCGACGCCGCAAACGGCCGAGCGCGCCGCAATTTCAATTTCATTCCAAGACGTTGCCCAACAGCAACGCCACAAAAAAGCCCCTATCAGGAAGCCGCCATTCGCAGGATGTCGTTGTAGGTGGCGAACACCATCAGCATCAGCACCAAACCGAGCCCGATTCGGAACCCCATCTCCTGAGTCCGCTCCGACAAGGGCCGGCCGCGGACCACCTCCGCCACATAGAACATAAGGTGACCGCCATCGAGCAGCGGGATCGGGAATAGGTTCAGCAGCCCGATCGACACCGACAGCACCGCGCACAGATTGATCACGAACTGGAACCCGGCGCTGGCCGCCTGCCCCGACATCTTCGCGATGCCAAGAACGCCGCTGACCTCGTTGGGATTGCCTTGTCCGATGAACAGCGAGCCAAGAAACTTGAAGGTGCTGGTGATGATGAACCAGACCTGCTCGACCCCGATCTTGAGCGCTTCGCCGATGCCGACCGGCGTGGTCGAGGCCTCACCGGCCTGGGACTTGTGCTCGACGCCGAGCACGCCGAGGCGGTGACTGTTGCCGAAGGGATCCTTCCGCTCGAGCAGCGCCGGGGTCGCGGTCAGGGCGACGACGGTCCCCTCCCGCTTGACCTGGAAGGTAAGCGCCGAACCGGCGTTCATCGCAACGATTCGCTGCATGTCGGCAAAGCTCTCGATCGGCTTGCCATCGATCTGCACCACGACGTCGCCGATCTTGAAGCCGGCAGCGGCCGCAACGCCGTCAGCGACGACGCCATCGACGCGCGCGATCGTGCTCGGCTTGCCGTAATAGAGCGCCATGCCGGCGAAGATCAGCGCGCCCAGGATGAAATTGGCGATCGGTCCGGCGGCCACGATGGCAGCGCGCGGGCCCACCTTCTTGTGGTGGAAGCTGCCGGCGCGCTCCTCGGCCGTCATGGCCGCGAGCGTCTCGGTCGACGGCGTCGAGGCCTCGCTGTCGTCGCCGAAGAACTTGACGTAGCCGCCGAGCGGGATCGCCGAGATCTTCCAGCGGGTGCCATGGCGGTCGTTGAAACCGACCAGCTCAGGTCCGAAACCGAGCGAGAAGGTTAACACCCGCACGCCCGCCCAGCGCGCGACCAGGAAATGGCCGAGCTCATGGAAGAACACGACGATCGTCAGGACGAACAGGAAGGGAACCGCGTAGCCGAGGAGCCCATGGCTCAACGTATTGAAACTATGGACGAAAAAGTCGATCATCGAATTCCCTCATCCAGCGCCGCAAGGCCCTGGCCGCGAACCATCTAGGATGCCTTTAAGGCAATTTGAGGCAATAGGGCGGCAGCTCTATTTCGCGCAACATGGTCAACAGAGATTGCATCGTCGGCGGACATCAGGGGGGCCTGATTCCCGCCACGGATCCAGTCGTCCAGCGTCGCCTCGACCAGCCGCGCGATCGCCCCGAACCGGATCTTGCCGGCGATGAAGGCGGCGACTGCGACCTCGTTGGCGGCATTGTAGACGGTGGTCGCCCCCTTCCCGGTCCGCAGCGAATCGAAGGCCAGCCGAAGTCCGGGGAAGCGCTCGAAATCCGGCGCCTCGAAGGTCAGCTGGCCGATCTTGGCCAGATCCAGCTTGGCCGCCGGCCCCTTGATGCGGTCGGGCCAGCCGAGGCAATGCGCGATCGGCGTGCGCATGTCGGGGGCGCCGAGCTGGGCCACCACCGAGCAATCGGAGAACTCGACCATGCCATGGATGATCGACTGCGGATGAACGAGGACTTCGATCTCGTCCGGGCTCAGCGCGAACAGATAGGACGCCTCGATCACCTCGAGCCCCTTGTTCATCATCGAGGCGGAATCGATCGTGATCTTCTGGCCCATGCTCCAGTTCGGATGCTTCAGGGCCTGCTCGAGTGTCGCCTGCTCGATGTCGACGCTCTTCCAGGTCCGGAACGGCCCGCCCGAGGCGGTGATGATGACGCGGACGAGCTCGTCGCGATTGCCTGAGCCCAGCGCCTGGAACAGCGCATTGTGCTCGGAATCGGCCGGCAGGATGCAGGCGCCCGCCTTGGCCGCGCGTTGCATGAAGAAATCGCCGGCACAGACCAGACATTCCTTGTTGGCGAGCGCGACATGCGCGCCGCGATCGACGGCGGCCAGGGCCGGCTTCAGCCCGGCGGCGCCACTCACGGCGGCCATCACCCAATCGGCCGGACGCGCGCCGGCTTCGATCACAGCGCTTTCGCCCGCGCCGCATTCGGTGCTCGTTCCCGCAAGTGCGGCTTTGAGTTCGGCGAACTTGGAGGTGTCGGCAATCGCCACGAAACGCGCGGAAAATTCCTTGGCGAGCTTTGCCAATGCTTCGACATTGCCGTTCGCCGTCAACGCCTCGACGCGGTAGCGCTCGGGCGAAGCGCGCAGCAGGTCCATCGTGCTGTCGCCGATCGAGCCGGTGGCGCCGAGAACCGTGACGCTGCGGACGGCAGTCGCCGCAGCTTTGTTGTTACGCAATGGAACCGCGCTCATACCTTCACCAAACCATAAGACCGCTTCCGGCGCTATGCACACCATGGCGGAGAAAGCCGATAATCCATGCCATCAGGATGGCGGCGACAAAACCGTCCAGACGGTCCAGTAGCCCGCCATGGCCGGGAATTAAGTGACTGGAATCCTTGACATCGAAGCGCCGCTTTACCGCGGATTCGAACAGATCGCCGCATGCCGACACCACCGACAGCGCGGCGCTGACGAGCAGCAGTGGAATCGTCTTTCCGAACCCGCACGCCGCAAAGCCGACTGCAACCAAAAGGCTCGCCACAAAGCCGCCGAGCGCCCCGGACCAGGTCTTCTTCGGGCTCACGCGCGGCCACAGCTTCGGTCCGCCAATGCTGCGGCCGGCGAAGTAGCCGCCGATATCGGTCGCCCACACCACGAGCAGCACGAACATCAGCGCAGCGAAGCCGTTCACGAGATCCTGCCGCACCAGGATTGAGGCCAGCAGCGCCGCCGATGCGTAGGCGAAGCCGGAAGCCGCCCAGACGAACTTGCTCCTTGCGATCAGCGTCACGATCGCGCCGCCAATGAGGCCGGTGACGACGGCGGTCTTGAGCGCGCCGAAGGCGACGCAGAATCCCATCATGGCGAGGACGATGGTCCCTGCCCCGGTCAGCGCGACCGAGCCCGCGCCCACCACCATCAGCCATTCCGCAAACAGCCCGATCGACACCAGGGTGACGAGAAGCGCCCACAGCCAGCCGCCGGCGTAAGCCAGCGCGATGGCGAGCGGCGCCAGCACCAGCGCTGCGAGGACTCGCATCACGAGATTGCTCGGGGCAGGCTTGGGGCCCGCCGATGCGGCGTCGGGTTCGCTCACGAGGCGGTTTTCGCGACCAGACCGCCGAAACGGCGCTCGCGCCTGGCAAATTCGGCGATCGCACTTTCCAGCGCAGCCTTGTCGAAATCGGGCCAGTGGATCGGCACGAAGACGAGCTCGCTGTAGGCGGCCTGCCACATCAGGAAGTTGGACAGCCGCTGCTCGCCGCTGGTGCGGATGATGAGATCGGGATCGGGAATGTCGGGCGCATCGAGATGAACCCCGATCGTCTCGGCATCGATCGTGTCGGGATCGCGCTTGCCGTCCGCGACTTCCCGCGCGAGTTTCTGCGCGGCTTTCGCGATTTCCTGCCGCGAACCGTAATTGAAGGCGACGACCAGCGTCAGGCGCGTGTTGTCACGCGTCAGTTCCTCGGCCTCGTTGAGGAGCGCGCAGATGTCGCTCTCGAGTCCGTCGCGCTCGCCGATGATGCGGACCTTGACGCCGTCACGATGCAGGCTCGCGAGATCGTTGCGGATGAAGCGGCGGAGCAGACCGAAGAGATCGCCGATCTCGCTCGCCGGGCGCGACCAGTTCTCCGAGCTGAAGGAGAAGATGGTGAGATAGCGGATGCCGAGCTCGTGCGAGGCACGCACCACGCGGCGCAGCGCCTCGACACCGCGGCGATGCCCTTCGGCCCGCGGCAGCCCGCGCGCGGCCGCCCAACGCCCGTTGCCATCCATGATGATGGCGACATGCGCAGGCGCGTCGGACCGGTCGGGTCCTTCCCTTGCTGGCGCGGCGGCGTTGGACATGGAGGCAGCCTTAGACGGTGAGGATTTCTTTTTCCTTGGCACCCAGCAACTGGTCGATCTCGGAGATCGTGCCATCGGTCGCCTTCTGCACCTCGTCGGCGTGGCGCTTCTGATCGTCCTCGGACATCTCGTGACTCTTCTCGAGCTTCTTGAGAACGTCGAGACCGTCGCGGCGGACATGGCGTGCGGCGACCTTGGCGGCTTCCGCGTATTTGTGCGCGACCTTGACGAGTTCCTTGCGACGCTCCTCGTTGAGCTCGGGGATGCGCAGGCGCAGCACCTGGCCTTCGGTCGCCGGCGACAGGCCGAGATTGGAATCGACGATCGCCTTCTCAACCGCCTTGACCATCGACTTGTCCCAGACCTGCACCGAGATCAGCCGCGGCTCCGGCACGCTGACGGTGGCGAGCTGATTGAGCGGCATGTGGCTGCCATAAGCGTCGACCTGCACCGGATCGAGCATCGATGCGGAGGCGCGACCGGTGCGCAGGCCACCGAGTTCGTGCTTGAGCGACTGGATGGCGCCCTGCATGCGGCGCTTGACTTCGTTGAGATCGAAATTGTCCGTGGCCATCACGTTTCTCCTTCAAAATCCCGGCGACCTCTCCGCACCCTTCCCTCAGGGTGCAACGACGAGCCGTCAGCCGGCGACGATGGTTCCGTGGCCGCCGCCACGCAGTACAGCGCCGATCGAGCCCGGCTCCGCGATCGAGAACACGATGATAGGCAACGACGTCTCGCGGGCAAGCGCGAAGGCGGTCGCATCCATCACCTTATAGCCGCCCTCGATCGCCTGCGAATGCGTCAACCGGTCGAACCGCGTGGCGGCCGGGTCCGTTTTCGGGTCGGCCGAGTAGACGCCATCGACATTGGTTGCCTTCAGCACCGCCTGGGCTCCGATCTCCGCGGCGCGCAGCACAGCGGTCGTATCGGTGGTGAAGAACGGATTGCCGGTTCCGCCGCCGAGCAGCACGATTCGGCCCTCGGCGAGGTATTTGTGCGCCGCGGTGCGGGTGAACAGTTCGGAAATTTCGGGCATGACGAAGGCCGACAGCGTGCGCGCCGGGGTCCCCATGCGCTCGATCGTCGCCTCCAGCGCCAGGCAGTTCATCATGGTGGCGAGCATGCCCATGGTGTCGCCGGTGGTGCGCGACACCCCGCGCGAGGACACCTCGACGCCGCGCACGATGTTGCCGCCGCCGATCACCACCGCAACCTCGGTGCCGAGCTGGCGGGCAGCGATCAGATCGTCGGCAACCCGGTCGAGGGTCGGCTGATCGATGCCAAAACCCTGCTGTCCCGCGAGATATTCGCCGGACAGCTTGATCACGACGCGACGATAGACCGGATCAGTCATGGGCACTTTCCTTGTCCGGGCGCCGCTTCCGGCGGCACGCCGGAAGGAACGTTCCGGCGCTTACTTCTTGCCGCTGGCCGCCGCGACCTCGGCCGCGAAGTCGCTTTCCTGCTTCTCGATTCCCTCACCGAGAGCATAGCGCACAAAGCCCGCGATCTTCACCGCGCCGCCGACCTTGCCTTCGGCCTCCTTGACCGCCTGCGCCACCGATTTGCCGGTGTCGTGGATAAAGGCCTGCTCGAGCAGGCAGACTTCCTTGTAGTAGGTCTTGAGGCCGGACTCGACGATCTTCTCGATCACGTTCTCGGGCTTGCCCTGCTGGCGATATTTGTCGGCGAGCACGTCCTTCTCGCGCTTGACGACCGCCGGATCGAGGCCGGACGGGTCGAGCGCGAGCGGGTTGGTGGCCGCGACATGCATCGCGATCTGGCGGCCGAGGGCTGCGAGCTCGTCGGCCTTGCCGGGCGATTCCAGCGCGACGATCACGCCCATTTTGCCGGCGCCCTCGACGACGGCGCCGTGGACGTAGCTCGACACGACGCCCTGCTTCACTTCGAGGGAAGCTGCGCGGCGCAGCGTCATGTTCTCGCCGATGGTGGCGATTGCGTCATTGATCGCAGCTTCGACCGTGACCTCGCCGACCTTGGCGGCCTTGATCTTCTCGACATCGGCGCCGACGTCGAATGCAACCTGGGCGATCATCTTGACGAGGCCTTGGAACTGACCGTTGCGCGCGACGAAGTCGGTCTCGGAATTGACCTCGACCACGACGCCCCGGGTGCCCCTGGTGAGCGCGCCGATCAGGCCTTCCGCGGCGACGCGGCCGGACTTCTTGGCGGCCTTCGACAGGCCCTTCTTGCGCAGCCAATCCTGCGCCGCTTCCATGTTGCCGTCGTTTTCGGTGAGCGCGGCCTTGCAGTCCATCATGCCTGCGCCGGTGGACTCGCGCAGGTCCTTGACCATCGCAGCTGTGATCGTTGCCATTGTTGAAATCCTTGTTGCCTGCCGGTTTACCGCGGCGTGGCATCAAAACGCCCTGCCGCGGTCCATCTCAGGAATTCGCGTCAACTGAAATGGTGGCCGGACGCCGTCCGGCCAACCCGTCTCGCTCTTTTTGACTATTCCGCTTCCGCGGTCAGCGCCTTGGCCTTGGCCACCCAGGCATCCGCACGGCTCGGCAGGCCGACTTCTTCGCCGATCTTGTGCGCGGTGTCGTGGTCGAGCTCGGCAAGCTGCCAGAAGTGGAAGATGCCGAGGTCGTTGAACTTCTTCTCGATCGCACCCGACACGCCCGGGAGCTTCTTGAGGTCGTCGGCGGTGCCGCGCGGACCGGCAAGGCCCTGGAAGCCGCTCGCCGACGAAGCCGGCAGCTCTTCGGCGACCGGACGAACCGACGCGCCGATGTCGATGCCCGAATCGCCCTGGGCGCGCGAGATTCCGTCGATCGCCGCACGGGCGATCAGGTCGCAATACAGAGCGATCGCGCGGCCGGCGTCGTCATTGCCAGGGACCACAAAGGTGATGCCCTTGGGATCCGAATTGGTGTCGACGATCGCGGCGACCGGGATGTTGAGCCGCTGGGCTTCCTGGATCGCGATGTCTTCCTTGTTGGTGTCGATCACGAAGATCAGGTCGGGCAGACCGCCCATGTCCTTGATGCCGCCGAGCGAACGGTCGAGCTTGTCGCGCTCGCGCTGAAGCGTCAGGCGCTCCTTCTTGGTGTAGGAGGAGGCATCGCCGCCGGCGAGCACGTCATCGAGATGACGCAGCCGCTTGATCGAGGCCGAGATCGTCTTCCAGTTGGTCAACGTGCCGCCGAGCCAGCGCGAGTTGACGAAATACTGCGCGCAGCGCTTGGCTGCATCCGCGACGCCGTCCTGCGCCTGGCGCTTGGTGCCGACGAACAGGATGCGGCCGCCCTTGGCGACGGTGTCGCTGACCGCCTGCAAGGCCGTGTGCAGCAGTGGCACGGTCTGGGCGAGGTCGACGATGTGGATATTGTTGCGGGCGCCGAAAATGAACGGGGCCATTTTCGGATTCCAGCGGTGAGACTGGTGACCAAAGTGCACGCCAGCTTCGAGGAGCTGACGCATAGTGAAATCGGGCAGTGCCATTGTTCTAGTTCTCCGGTTGGTTCCTCCGGAAGCGTGTGAGCAAAACGGAGCGTTGTCGCCCCGGCTGCCACCGGACGGCCTTGTGAGCCATGCTTCCGTGTGAGATGGCGCGCTGTATAGCGCGATTACAGCCAGAAGCAAGGAAATAAGGGCCTTTCGGGGGCGGATTTCGCCCGCCGAAGGCCCCATTTCGGAAAGGCCACTTCGTCAAGGCCACGCTGCTCCCTAGCACTTCGGCTGGTTCGGCAGGCACTTCTTTGCCGCCGGCGGCGGGGCCGCCGGACGCGGCGGAGGTGCTGCGGGGTGCGGCGGAGGCGCCACCACCATCCGGGGCGGCGGCGGAGGCGCCGGCCGGGCTACCGGCGGCGGCGGCGCGGGCCGAGCCATTGGCGGGGGCGCGGGCCGTGCGACCGCCACGGGCGGAGCCACCCGTGCCGGCGGCGGCGATGCGACATGCGGCGGCGGTGTCGGGCGCGCGACGGCCTGCGGCGGCGGAGGCGCCGGCCTCGCCACGGCCTGGGGCCGCGATGGCGGTGCCGACGGCCGATTGGCCTGCGCTGGAGCAGCCGAGGGCAGATTCAGCGGCCTGATCGGCTCGCGCGCAGCCGAGGGCGGCGGCGGGACCGGCCGGGCCGCCGAGCGCGGAGGCGTGCCGAGCGCGCCCGCAGCAGGAGGCGGCGAGCCGGCCGGCTCACGGGTTGCAGATTTGGCACGATCGGCGGGCCCGGTCCCGGGTGGGGTCTGAGCCACCGGCGGCTTGGCCGATTGGCCTGGCGCAGCGGCCGGGTTTGCCATGGTGGGCGTAGCAGCCGCCGGCGCGGCGGCCGTTGGCGCACCGGGATGGGCCGGCAGCGTCGTGCCGGGAGCCGCCGCCGTCGGCGCCCCCGGATGCGTCGGCGGCGCCGTGACAGGTGCAGTCGCCGTCGGTGCGGGCCTGCCGCCCGGAAGGCTCCCTGCCCCGGCGGGCGGTGCCGGCGGGGCGCCATGGGCCCCGGGAACCGGCAGCGTGTTGGCCTGGGGCAGTCTGACCGGCGGCGCAGCGGATGGCGCCGCGGTCGGCGCGACGTTGGCCGGCGTCGCCGGAGGCGTCCCCGGCTTCACTGTCGGTTGCATGGTCGCGCTCGGCGGCATCGGCGCCTTGCCCTGCTGGATCAGGGCGGCGCGTTGCGCGACCGCCTGCGGCACGGCCGGACCTGCCGGGTTGGCGCGGCCGGCAACGGCCGGCGCGAGATTGCCCGGTCCGGGGCCCGGCCCCGCTCCCGGCGTCGGCGCCGGCGGGCGGTTGATCACGGTGTTGATCACCGTGGTGTTGTGGATGTTCTGGTAGATGATGTTGTTCGGCGGCGGCGCGACATAGACCGGCGGCCTGACGAATACCGGGATCGGAACGAACACCGGCTGCGGCAGCACGAACAGGCCGACCACCGGCATCGGCGGCGACAGCACGACGAAATCCGGCGGTGGCGGCGGCAAATAATAGACCGGCGGCGGCGGTGGTGGCGCAAAGCCGAAATCGGGGTCGCTGAAGTACAGCACGGGACGATCGACATAGACCACCTCCTCCGGCGGCGGTGGCGGCACGTCATAGTCGATCATCGCAAAGGTCGGCGGTGGCTCGACCGGCGCGGTGAGGATTGCGAGACGACGGCGCGCATCGGCCGCATGCGGCCCGCGCGGATAGCGACGCAGATACGACCAGTACGCTTCCGGCGTGTCGTTCCGATAGGTCCGCCGCCAGGTAATCGCCTCGCGGCGCGCCGCGACGATTGCCATCACGCGCTTCGACAGCGGATCACCGGGATAGGCGCTCAGAAACTCCTCATAGGCCGGCAGCGTGTCGCGCTCGAGCGCGGCCGCATAGGCATCCTGCACGCCGAGGTCGCGGATCGGCTTGTTGCGGATCGCGGCGACCTGGTCCGTCGGCTGCGCTGGCGGCGGCGCATCGGGCCCGCGCTCGAAGAACGAGAAGGGTGCCGATATCTTCGCCTCGTTCCAGGGCACCTGCGCGCCCTTGCTGGCCTCGTTGACGCGCAGACGGACGCGGTCGAACACATCAGGCAGCGGCAGGCCGCCGGTGCGGATCATCTCGGCCAGCGACTGCGCGTAGATGCCGTACGGGCCGGGCTCTTCCGGCGCCACCGTGCCGGGCGCGGCGTTGAAGGCGATCAGCATGTTGGCGTCGGGCTCAACCAGCGCAAGTCCGCTCGCGATCTGCTGGCCGCCCTCGACGAACGGCTGCGCGCGCGCCGCATCGAGCACGACGATATTGGCCTTGAGCGGAATGGCGGCGAGCTGGCGCAGATAGTCGCTGATGCGCAGGCCTTCGGTCGGAATGTCGGTGTCGCGGGTGATGTTGGAATCGACCGGGATGAAATAGTTCTCACCGGCGAGCTGGACGCCGTAGCCGGCCAGATAGACCATCGCGACCGTGCCGGGCCCGGAGGCCTGCGCCTTCTGGATGAAATCGCGAAAGCTCTTGCGCAGCGTGTCGCCGTCGAGGTCGCGCGCGCCGACCACGTCGAAGCCCGCCGCTTGCAGCGTCTGCGCGATCAGGCCGGCGTCGTTCGCCGTCGTCGCCAGCGGCGACTTGGCGTAGGCGCCGTTGCCGACCACGAGCGCGATGCGCTTTTCCTGCTGCTGCGCGCGCGCTGGCTCCGGCGCAGCCGCGGCGAGGGCAACGAACGGCAGGAGAAGGCAGATGAAGACTTTGAGCGTCCCACGCATGGCTTGCTTGCCCGCTATTGTCGTTGAGGTGCCACCGCGCATGAAACGCCCGGCCAGCTGAATGGCGCTTGAACGAAAGGCTTGTGTAACGAAAAGCTTGGATTGAGGCGGTGGCATGGCCGCTAGGCACCGCCGTCAGCTCCGTGCAATCCTCAACCCTGCGCGATCAGCTCGACCGTTCCGGTCGTGAGCCGGTAGATGCCGCCGACGACTTTCAGGTTGCCCTGCTCCACGGCGGCATTGAGGATCGGCGCGGCCGACTTCAGCTTGGCGATGTTGTCGATCACGTTCTGCCGGATCGCCTTGTTGAGCACGTCCCCGCCCTGCTGCATCGCAGCTCTTGCGGCGGGCGCGATCGCATCGACCAGCGAGGGAATGTGTCCCGGCGGCGGCTTGTCGTCCTTGATCGCCTTCAGCGTCGCATCGACCGCGCCGCAACTGTCGTGGCCGAGCACGAGGATCAGCGGAGCGCCCAGCACGGCGACCGCATATTCCATGCTGGCGATGGTCTCGGTGCCGGCAAAATTTCCGGCGACGCGGCAGACGAAGAGATCGCCGCGGCCGGCGTCGAAGGCATATTCCGGCGCGATGCGGGAATCGGCACAGCTCAGCACGGCCGCAAACGGATTCTGCCCGCCGGCCAGCGCTTCGCGCTCGTGCTTGAAATCGTGGCGCCGAGACACGCCGTCGACGTAGCGGGCATTGCCTTCCATCAGTCGCTTCAGCGCCGCGTCGGGCGACAGCACGTTCTGCGGCTTGGGCGGTGGCTTGGTTTCCTTGGCGAAGGCTCCGCCGGTCAAGGCGAGGCCGAGCGCCGAGGCACCAAACAACATCGCGGACCGCCGCGACGGCGCGGTTTGATTGGAGCGATCTTCAGAGCATTTTTCGCACATTGTTCGTTTCCCCGGCCGTTTCAGGAAGATCAGTGCAGACGCGTCACCTTACATCCCGGCTCCGACAGCGTCACCAACCCTGAAAGCCGAGCTCTGCCCTATTGGGCCAGTTTCAGCTCGGCGATCGTCGTCCTCGCCGCCGTTTCGTCCAGCGCCAGGAAATCCATCGGCCCCTGGTTCTTGTAGCCGGAGGTCATCGCGAGCGTGAGGCCGTAGCCCAACAATCCCGTGCTCGCATTTGCGATCACGGCATTCTTGCGCTCGCTCATGCGTGCCGCGAAAAACAGGGTCTCGCCCGAACGCGCGGAAAAATCGATGCGCGTGACGCCGGGAAAGCCGGCCTCCTCCGCCACGAACTGATGTTGACCGGCCGGGCGATCGACATAGACATAAGTCCCGGTCTTCAGACCTGCGAGCGGCGCGCCGTCGAGGCGGAATTCCCAGCCCGCATCGGCGAGGCCGCCATAACCTTTTTCGCGAAGCACAACGATCCGCGTTTGGCCGGCCTTCGGCGGCCCGACCTTCCGCAGCGTCTCCGAATAATCCAGCCCGCTCCTCGCGGTCGTCTCACAGCCGCACAGCAACGCTGCGGCCACGAGCAGCACCAGTCCACGCAGTAACATCACGCCCCCGAGAAATTCCCCGGCAGCATGTTAGCCGAAAACATCGTCTGGTTGCAACGACGTCACCACCCTACCCGCGCAGCGAACGCCGCTAGATCTGCTGTACGTCCACGACACCCGCGACCGCCTTGATCGCGCCGG
This sequence comes from Bradyrhizobium sp. 139, assembly GCF_023074175.1. Taxonomy (GTDB): domain Bacteria; phylum Pseudomonadota; class Alphaproteobacteria; order Rhizobiales; family Xanthobacteraceae; genus Bradyrhizobium. The sequence continues at coordinate 29,419 of NZ_JADPKS010000028.1, read as the reverse complement.
CGATCTGCGGGGAGACCTTGAAGCGGCCGGGCAGCTTCATCTCGACCTCGGTCTCGAGGTCGAGCATCATCACCAGGGAGACCTCGCCGTCGCCGTTGGAGCGCGGCGCAATGCCGGGACTGCCGGCTTTTGGCGCGGCGCCGTTCGACGCGGCTATGTCGGGTCCGGCCAGACGCTTGGCGATCGAGTCCAGCGGCTTGGTGTCGCGCACGAAGATGCGCAGGCCCTTCTGCGTCTTGGCGGCGGCGTCGTCGAGCGGCTCGGCATGCAGCACGCGGGCGCGGACGTCCTCGCCCTGCAATTCCGCACCCAGCTGGAGCAACACGGCGGCGCCCGGCTCGAGCACATCGCGGTATTGCGCTAGGCCTTCGGAGAACAGCACGGCCTCGAAATGGCCGGTCGGGTCGGACAGGCCCATGATGCCCATCTTGTTGCCGGTCTTGGTGCGCCGCTCCATCCGCGACACCACGGTGGCCGCGACCTTGCCGGCGGTGGCGCCGGTCTTCACCGCACGCGAGAACTCGGCCCATGACTGCACGCGCAGCCGCTTCAGCACGGTTGCGTAATCGTCGAGCGGATGGCCGGACAAAAAGAAGCCGATCGCATCATATTCGCGGCGCAGCCGCTCGGCCGGCAGCCACGGCTCGATCTGGGGCAGCATGATGGTCGGTGCGTCGGCCGCGCTGCCGAACATGTCATTCTGGCCGATGGTCGCCGCCTCATGGGAGCGCTGGCAGGCGGCGAGGATGGCATCCGCGCCGGCGAAGACGCGGGCCCGGCTCGGCTCCAGCGTATCGAAGGCGCCGGCGGCGGCGAGACTCTCGATGATGCGCTTGTTGATCGCGCGCGGATTGACCCGCGCGGCGAAGTCGGCAAGCGAGGTGAACAGGCCGTTCCTGGTCCGCTCCGCGATGATCTGCTCGACGGCCGCAATGCCGACGCCCTTCAGCGCGGCCAGCGCGTAGTAGATCGTCTTGTCGCCGACCTCGAAGGTCGCCCCGGAGCGATTGATGTTCGGCGGCTCGACCTTGATGCCGAGGCGCTGCGCCTCGGAGCGGAATTCGGAAAGCTTGTCGGTATTGTTAAGATCGAGCGTCATCGACGCCGCGATGAACTCCACCGGGTAATGCGCCTTCATATAGGCGGTATGGTAGGACACCAGCGCATACGCCGCCGCATGGCTCTTGTTGAAGCCGTAGTCGGCGAATTTCGCCAGCAGCTCGAAGATGGTATCGGCTTGTCCCTTCGGTACGCCGTTCTTCACCGCACCGGCGACGAAGATCTCGCGCTGCTTCTCCATCTCGGCGCGGATCTTCTTGCCCATGGCGCGGCGCAGGAGGTCGGCGTCGCCGAGCGAATAGCCCGACATCACCTGCGCGATCTGCATCACCTGTTCCTGGTAGATGATGACGCCGAACGTCTCCTTCAGGATCGGCTCCAGCACGGGATGGAGATATTCCGGCTCCTCGTCGCCGTGCTTGCGCGCGCAATAGGTCGGAATGTTCGCCATCGGACCGGGGCGATAGAGCGCGACCAGCGCGATGATGTCCTCGAAACGGTCGGGGCGCATGTCGACCAGCGCGCGCCGCATGCCCTGGCTTTCAACCTGGAACACGCCGACCACCTCGCCGCGCGCCAGCATCTGGTAGCTTTCGGCATCGTCGATCGGCAGCGTCGCGAGATCGACATGGATGTCGCGCGGCTTGAGCAGCTTGATCGCGACGTCGAGCACGGTCAGCGTCTTCAGGCCGAGGAAGTCGAACTTCACGAGGCCGGCCGGCTCGACCCATTTCATGTTGAACTGGGTCACCGGCATGTCTGACTTGGGATCGCGATACATCGGCACGAGTTCGCTCAACGGGCGATCGCCGATCACGATGCCGGCCGCGTGCGTCGAGGCGTGACGGGTCAGGCCTTCGAGGCGCTGGGCGATGTCGAAGGCGCGCGCCACCACCGGATCTTCGTCGCGAAACGCCTGGAGCTTCGGCTCGCTCTCGATCGCAGCCGCCAGCGTCACGGGCGCTGCCGGATTCTGCGGCACGAGTTTTGTCAGCTTGTCGACCTGGCCATAGGGCATTTGCAGCACGCGGCCGACGTCGCGCAGCACGCCGCGCGCCTGCAGCGTACCGAAGGTGATGATCTGCGCGACCTGGTCGCGGCCGTAGCGCTGCTGCACGTACTGGATCACCTCGCCGCGGCGGTCCTGGCAGAAGTCGATGTCGAAGTCCGGCATCGAGACGCGCTCCGGATTGAGGAAGCGCTCGAACAGCAGGCCGAACTTGATCGGGTCGAGGTCGGTGATGGTCAGCGCCCAGGCGACCAGCGAGCCGGCGCCCGAACCGCGGCCCGGCCCGACCGGAATCCCTTGCGACTTCGCCCATTTGATGAAGTCCGACACGATCAGGAAATAGCCCGCGTATTTCATGCGCATGATGACGTCGAGCTCGAACGCCAGACGCTTGTTGTAGTCCTCTTCCGTGGTGCCCTGCGACAGGCCGTGGACGCTGAGGCGGTTGGCGAGCCCCTCCTCCGCCTGGCGCTTGAGCTCGACCGCCTCGACCGAGGCGGCATCGGAGCTTGCGGCAGCGCCGACCGTGAAGAACGGCAGGATCGGCTTGCGCGTCATCGGACGGAACGAGCAGCGCTCGGCGATCTCCACCGTCGAGGCCAGCGCCTCCGGAATGTCGGCGAACAGCACCGCCATCTCGGCGCGGGTCTTGAAGCGGTGATCGGGCGTGAGCTGAACGCGATCGGTCTCGGCGATCAGCCGCCCGCCGGCGATACAGAGCAGCGCATCGTGCGCCTCGTAATCATCGGTCGCGGCGAAATACGGCTCGTTGGTCGCGACCAGGGGCAGCCCTTTGGCGTAGGCGATGTCGATCAAGCTGCTTTCGATGCGCCGCTCCTTGTCGAGGCCGTGGCGCTGCAATTCGACGTAGAGGCGATCGCCGAACAGTTTGGCGAGACGTTCGCAGCGCGAGGCCGCAACCTCGGCCTGTCCGGCGGCGAGCGCCAGCGAGATCGGCCCCTCCGGCCCGCCCGTCAGCGCGATCAGGCCGTCGCTCTCGCCTTCGAGCCAGTCGAACTTGATGTGGCAGGCAGAGGTGTCGGGCGTCTCCAGAAACGCGCGCGAGTTCAGCCGCATCAGGCTGCGATAGCCGCGCTCGTGGGCCGCCAGCAGCACCACGCGCGACGGCAGCAGCGCGTTGCGCGCATTGGGATCCTGGTCGCCGAAATCGATCGCGAGCTCGCAGCCGACGATCGGCTGAATGCCGGAGCCCGCCATCTTGTCGGAGAACTCCAGCGCGCCGAACATATTGTCGGTGTCGGTCAGCGCCAGCGCGGGCTGGTGGTCTTTCTTCGCAAGCTCGGCGAGCTTGGCGATCTTGATCGAGCCCTTGAGCAACGAATAGGCCGAGTGAACGTGAAGGTGGACAAATCCGGCGCTCGGCATGGTCGCGTGACGGCCTCTTGCAGATGGAATGGAGCGGTCGCCGGCGCCAAGGGAATCACAAGAGGATCATGAGGACATCCTGCATCCGCCCGGCCGACTCGCCTCACAATGGTGGGGCGTCGCCACTTCAGAGTCCACGCCGGAGCGGCCGATCGGCCGCGTCGTCCCGCTTTTCCCCAGGGACACCCGGGGGCCCACTCGGGTTCCTGAGCATCGGTTTTGTAAACCGCGGCGCTAGAGCTGCGGAATCACCTGCGCCCAGATCGCGATCATCCCGACGAACAGCGAGATCGAGGCGAGTGCGGCGGCTTCTTCCACGAAAATCCTGAACATGGCTTGCTCCATCACCAGAACGTATGAAGAACATTGTTCTCTTTTCGTTCTCAGGAGTCAAGCCGCATGAGCCATCTCGAAAACTGATGGTTAACTCGCTGAATTCGCGCAACAAAAAAGCCCCAGCACGTGGCCGGGGCTTTTCGACGATCGCTCGAAATGAGCGACTTAGTCTCAGTACCTGCCGATGATCGGGCCGCCGAACTTGTAGTTCAGGCGGACGAGACCCATGTCGACGTCCTGGCTGACGTGGACCGGAAGAACACCGCCGGCGCCAGTCAGGGTCCGATCGTTGCCACCCAGGAAGATGTGGTTGTACTCGGCGCCAACCGACCAGTTCGGCGCAAAGCCGAACTCGATGCCTGCGCCGACCGTGCCGCCCCAACGGGTGTCGTTGGCCGAAGCAAGAGACACACCAGCGAAAGAGGTGTCGTACTTGGTGCCAACCACCGCAGCACCGCCCTTCACGTAGAGCAGCACGTTGTTCCAGGCGTAGCCGACCTGACCGGTGATCAGACCGAACGAATCGATCTTGGTGCTGTTGGTGTTGCCGAAGAGCGCGCCAACGTGGCTGCCGGAGAAGTCGGCCCAGTTGCCCTGGCCTTCCACGCCGAACACGAACTGGCCGGACTGCCAGCGATAACCGATCTGGCCACCGACGGTGCCTCCGGTCGCGTCATGCGAACCGTCGCGGCCGAAGCCGACCACGTCCCAGCTCGCGTGCGAAGAACCGCCGCCGCCGTTGATGCCGATGTAGAAGCCGCTCCAGTCATAAATCGTGGCGACCATCGCGGGCGCCTTGGTGTAAGGCCGCGCGGCGAGATCAGCAGCCAGCGCCGGCGCAGTCGCGCTGAGCGCGACGAGGCTCACAGCGGCAAGCAACAAATTCTTGTTCATTTGATTCCCGTTCCAGTTTCGTCGTTAAGGCCCCCGGGCCGTAATATCGTCATAACAGCGCTCGACGGAATTGCTGTAACCCCGACGCAACAGTCAGGGCCAAAGGGCCGTGCTGCGTTAATGGATGTTTAGCAGCGCGGGCGGGAAACCCTTTGAAACAAGAGTTTTCATGAGTTCCAATGTCGACTACACGACATACGCAGCGTGCACGCGTAACAGTGACGCGCGCACATTCGCGTGATTGGAGACCAGAGATGCGTGGACAAGTCGTTCTCCCCATTGCCGCCACATTTTCGCTCGCAATCGCCGCATTTGCGCTCGGCGCCAGCACGCCCGCAGGCGCCTTCGGCACGCATCATGCTTTCTGCCTCACCGGCGACGAATGGCCGGGGCTGAGCAATTGCACGTTCGACACCTATGCACAGTGTCAGGCGAGCTCGTCAGGCCGCGCCCTCACCTGCATCGCGAATCCGTATTTCGCAGGCCAGAGCGACGATCCCTACGCCTATCAGAATCGTCCGCGCATGCAGACGCCGGGCTATTACTTGCCGCGCTGAGATGCGGCGCACCCGCCGCCAGAGATCCGGTGGCGTAACGGCTCCGCCCGCAATGTCCGTCCCTCGCAGGGGAATGCCGACGACGGCTCAGCTCTGCCAGGGCGTGTTGCGGATGCGCGTACACGCATTTGGCTTGCGGAAGGTGGGATCATGATCCTCGATGTAGTCGAAATTGACCGTCCCAAACGTCGTCTGGGGCTTCTTCAGGGCTGAGCAGGTCTGCACCTTCAGGAACTCGTTCTTGAAATCACCGCGCGGAAATGCGGTGATCACCTGCTCGCGTTGCTCGGCCGTGTAGTCGTCAAATCCAACGCCGACGACATCCACCAGAACGCCTGCGTTCGTGAGCGCGATTTCTGGCCTCATATATTGCGGAATGCCGGGGGTGGTATGCAGCGCAATGGCTTCCCACACCAGATCAGCCTGCGGCTGGGAAATCCCGTGTCCCCGGAGAAAGTCGCGCGCGGCGTCGGCTCCGTCGACCTCAAATCGCCTGGTCTCCGTATGGTAATGATCGACCAAGCCGAGGTCGTGAAACAGCGCCGCGACGTAGAGCAGTTCCGAGTCGAATTTCAGCTTTTGACGCAGTCCCTTGAGTGCACCGAACACGTAGACGCGAACTGAATGATTGAACAGCATCTTGTCTTCGTACTGGCGCACCAATTCGGTGGCCTCGCGCGCCAGCTTGCTGTCGGGAATTTTGATTCCGGAAATCAGGCTCGTCATATTCAAGCTCCTGCTTTGCATCGATGTCGGTTGATGCCGTTCGCGGCCCGTCAGGCGGCCTTCTCGATGGCGGCCTGCGGCGTATTCCGGAAGCTGATCGCCATGCGATTGTACGCATTCATCAGGCCGATCGCGATGGTGAGATCGACGAGTTCGCGCTCGGCGAAGACCTTGCGGGCAGCCTCGTACGCTTGATCCGGCACGCCGGTGTCCGCAACGCGGGTCACCGTCTCGGCCCATGCGAGGGCAGCGCGTTCACGCGCGTCGAAGAGGTTGCCGGCTTCCGCCCACGCCTGCAGCAGCGCGAGCTTTTCGATCTTCTGTCCGCTCTTGAGCAGATCGCGCGTGTGCATGTCGAGGCAATAGGCGCAGTTGTTGATCTGCGACACGCGCAGATAGACGAGGTTGACCAGCGTTGCAGGAAGCCCGCTCTGCATGACGTAGCCGTAGACACCGCCCAATGCTTTCGCGCCAGCCGGTGCGACGTGGCTGTAATCGAGGCGTTCACTCATTTCCTTGCTCCTTGATGATCGGTCCCGCTCGCCAGTTGTGGCTGCCGGGGCCCTCCTCTGCCCATAAGTGCTAGCGCCGTGGTCCACAGGAAAGTACCAAGAACGCACAAAAATCGTGTACCACTGGGCATGACCAAACCGCTGCGGCTGGAGCTGGATCGATCTGCGAAAACGCCGCTGGCGGAGCAGATCGGCAAGGGGATCAGGGCCGCCATCGAGAGCGGCGTGCTCGCCCCGGGAGCGCGCCTGCCCTCCTGGCAGGATCTCGCAGCCCAGCTTGGCGTCGCACGCGGCACGGTGCGATCGGCATATGAAAAATTGTCCTCTGCCCAACTGATCGTCGCGTCCCGCGCAACTGGAACGCATGTCGCGGATCGGCCGTCCTTTCCCGTTCGCAAGGACAAAGCCCCGGCCCCCGGCTCGTTCATGGAAATGTACCAGGAGCTCACGGCGGGGCCGGCGATCTTCCAGATGGGCGTGCCTGCGCAAGAGACTTTTCCTGCCACGCTGTTCGCAAGGATGCGCGCGCAGGCGGTTCGCGTCGAAATGAGCGCGCCGGCGATTTATCCGGATCCCGGTGGCGAGCTCGACTTGCGACGCGAGATCGCGGCTTACCTTGCGCTGGCGCGCGGGCTCGATTGCGCACCGTCCCAGATCATCATCACCAGCGGTTTCAGCGGCGGCCTCGGATTGGCGCTCCGTGTCCTAGGCCTCGAGCAGAAGAAGGTCTGGGTGGAGGATCCAGGCTTTCCCTTCACCCGGCACGGCCTCGCGCTTGCAAGATTATCGATCGCGCCGATCCCGGTTGACGCTGATGGCATCGATGTCGATTACGGCCTGAAACATGCTCCTGACGCAGCACTTGTTGTTGTGACGCCCGGACAGCAGGCGCCGCTCGGATCCACATTGTCGCTGGCGAGACGTTCGCGCCTGCTCGATTGGGCCGCCCGAAGCAAGGCGTGGGTGATCGAGGACGACTATCTCAGCGAGCTTCAGCTCAAGGGCCGGGCCACGCCGGCACTCGCCTCGCTCGATCGCGCCGGCCGCGTCATCCACATCGGCTCGTTCAGCAAGACCGTGACCCCCGCCCTGCGGCTGGGCTTTGTCGTGGCACCGGCCGCTCTGGCATCGCGATTTGCCGAAGCCGCGGCTTGCCTCGCACCGGCGCCCGGGCCCGCGGTGCAGCTCGCGACGGCCGATTTCATGCGCGAGGGGCATTATCTGCGGCATCTCCGACGCACGAAGCGGGTCTACGCCGCGCAAGGCGATGCATTGCTGAAACAGCTTCGGGCGCGCGCCGCGAATGTCGCGATTGCCGGATTGGCAGCGGTCCTGCCATTGCCTGACGGCGCACCTGATCTCGCCATCGCCAGGCAAGCGGCATCGCTTGGACTGGCGCCTACTCCGCTATCGCTCTGGTATGCGTCGGCAGCTTCGGTGCGGGCCGGTCTGTTGCTCGGCGTCGCCACATCTCCGCAAAAGAGAATCGAAGAGTCGTGCGCGCAGCTCTTCGGAATCATTGACCGCCTGACGTGACGCGCGAGACTGCCCGCTGTTTCGAGAAAGCACGACTTGACGTTCCGAACGTCGCAATTGCCGTTCATATGACATGTCAGCGATGCTATCTGCCTCTCGCTCTCGACAACACAGACGAGAGAACTGGAGAATGAGTGTGTCTGTCACCAACACCGGAATCGGCCGGCGAGACTTCCTTGTATCGTCGGTGATCGGTACCATTGGCCTCAACCTTCCGCTCACGGCGATCGCATCATCCGCTCAGGCCGCAGATAGCGCAGCAAGCCCCGCAGGCGCCGCCGGCATCCGCAAATTCAACATCAGCATTCCTGACTCGGACCTCGACGACCTGCGCCGCCACATCGGCGAGACGCGCTGGCCTGACCGCGAGACGGTGCCCGACACCCTGCGCGTAGGCAAAGCGGAGGAGACCGCAGGGTTTCCGCTGCAGGCCGGCAAGCACGGGGTCTGGCGCGGCCGCATCGCCCCTGACATGGTCATGGCGATGCTGGCGCTCCCGCTCCCTGCATGTCCGCGAGATCACGCCGATGCCGGACGGAAAGCCAGACACAACAAGGTTCGGCATCGACATGGCGGGCTTAGTTCGTCTTGACGAACTTGTACGTCCCCTTCTTGTGGCCAATGACCTGACTGATGCCATCGAAGTTGCTCTTGAGAGGGTCGATGGTGACGACGAGCGCGGCTTGAAGACCTTCGAATTTGCCGGTCCCCCCGGTTATGTTGCAATTGTTGGGGGATGCGGGCATCCAGTCGCATTGCTCGAACACTTGATCGCCATCCTTGTCGACGTAAGTACAGAACCCATGAATTTCGGCGGTCTTCGCCGATGGATCCGTTAGGCGGCTGAGCTGACAACGTCCACCCATGTTGTTGAGTACAGGATTTCCCGCCTCGTTTGAGGCTGCCATGGCTTGGTTCATGAGAACAAACTCTCTGCCGCCGCCGATCGGCATCGGCTTGGGAGCAGGAATCGGCGTGGCGGTAAATATGACCGAGACGGGGCCTTCCGGCGGCATACTCTGAGCCTGGACACCCGTAGTTGTCAGAACGACCGCGACTGAAAGCAATGCGATGTTTGCGTGTAAAATGACCATCGTTAGCTCCCTTTAAGTTAAGGTGGTGCAGAGAACTATTGCGAGCAGAGCAGGCTATGCCTTGAGTTACTTTGCTGCCTGCTGCGGCTGGGGCGGCGGCGGCTTGGGAATCGACGTGAGCATGCGAATCTTCCATTGCCCGTCCTCACGAACGTCGAGAGCGGTCCAAATAACAGTGAAGTCTATGGGAGCACCTGTCTCGCTCTTGCCAGTAACGCGAGATTCGCCAGTTGCCAGAGCCGTGCTTTCTGACAATGACTCAACCTCGGTCATCTTTACCTCGAGACGACTAACGCCCGCTTTGAAGGCGTTCTCATAGTACTTGGTATTATCCACGACTCCGTCTTCAGTAACACGCATATAGCTCTTCGTATAAAGTGAAGTAATCCCGGCGGCGTCCTTGTTGTTGAAGTACCGCTCGTAGGCAGAACCTATCTTTCCAATTTCTTCTTTGAGATTTTGATCTGACGCAGTCGCAGGAATTGCTGATAGTAACAGCGAGATAAATACAGATCCAACTCTACGCATGATGCTACTCCCTACTGTTGATGCCTCTCCAGACGAGAGGCAGTTGCGGACACCCACTGTTTGCTCGAACTTTGTTGGTTCGTCCTCATGGTGGCAGGAGAGCGGCCGCTGTATCGAGCCCGCCGCTGAGTTCGGGCGACCGCACGAAAAGAAAACGAGAGGTCGCCGGTATTTCAGCGTCATCCCTGCCGTCCTGGCCGATCAGGATCAATCCGGCTCCGCCATTTGCCACGTTAAGAACCACCGGCTCTCCGCTCCACGTCTTGATTGGCTGCATTCCCACGATGAGAAATTCGCCCATGGGCTGATCAAAATATTGAAGGCGCAATTGCGGACCGATCTCCGCTGCCGCAAGTTCAAAGCCAAGTTGCCGGGCCCGCGCGTAAATGACGGCCAGCGGCACGCTATCGGTTTTGAAGCCAAGCTCGATCGCGGACACCATTACAAGCTCCACGCCCGTCTTGTTGGAACTGACGGTGAAGGCCGATCGAGCGAGAACTTCCGCGGCCAGCCCGCCAATACTGCAACCTACGGAATCCAATGCATTGCGCAACGCAATGGAATTGGCAAAGGTGCCGACCGCTATCGTCTTCCATGTCGGAACATCGCGGGCGGCCCCGATGAGTTTTTGCGGCAGATCAACTGCACGAACTTTGCCGAGCTTCGGTTGATTCTGTAAGACGTCGCGCGCCGAGCATTGTCCCCATGCCTGCAGCGTGGACTGAAACAAGGGGGCGGCACAGAGCAACGCAACAATCAGGCAATGCCTGCTTCGCCCCGCGTTCGGATGATGATCTAGTGCGGCGCGATCCGCGTGGCTTGTCAGAATGCACATGTCGAAGATCGACTTTGTTGCAAAGTTCGACTGAAAGAACCCGCCTCCGAGTCAATGGGAAGAACGGAGGCCAATGAAAAAACATTGTCCGACCGCACTCAAAAGGGGGGCCGGAGGCGGGGCGCTATTGGCTCAAGTATTCCAATTTCAAATCAACGGGCGGCAGTCCGTAAGCCCGATAGCCCGTCGCATCAAACCGAAAACGGAATGACGTGGCTGAAACGTAGCACCACGGGTCCGACGATTCAATCTGCAACTCCGCCCACCAGCGTGCATAACGCGCTTCGCCGCGATCGCGACGTTCGAACAGCCCCTCTGGCACTCGAAGGCGTTACGTCGATTAAACTCGGCAATTCTCAGGTTCGCCGCGAACACCACTCCGCGCGAAAATTGCCTGCCAGTGACGATGCGAGCCCATCCGCCGAGAAAGGGCAGAGTTGCTTCCGCTTACGAAGCCTGAACCAGAATCAAGCCGCTGAAGACGAACCTTCATCGAGATCGAACTGGAGGTTCGCTCCTCAAACGTTGCTCGATACATGCCTCTTGGACAGTTTACACAGCTATGGAGGTAGCCCATGCCGATCGTTCAATTTACTCGCTTCAAAACCGACAAGGTCGAGGAAACGATCCAGATCATCAGGCAGGCGAAGAAAATCTTTGAAAAACATGGTGCCGAATTTCTTCGGCTCTCCCGTTTCCACACCGGTCCTTGGGCAGGAGAGCTGCTCGTTACGACGCGCTACTCCAGTTGGGAAGATTACGGCAAAGTGCAGGAGGCCATGGCAAAGGACCCGGAGTTTGCGCAGGTGCAGGCTGACGGAATGAAGATTGCCGAACTACGAGGCCGTAACATCGCCGTTAGCATCGATCTCTAGTCGGGGCGCCGCCCGTTCTACGCCCTAGAGCATGATCCGGAAGAGTTTGCAGCGGTTTTCCGAAAAGATCACGTTCAATAACCTAAAGCGCGATGACGATTCATCCCAATCTCATCGCGCTTTGGCCCGGCGTGTAGATCACCAGCTTCAGCGCGGGATCGTCGTTGGCCTGAAAACTCGTGTGCTCGAAATGCAGCACGCCAAGGGTCGGATGGGACATGGTCTTGAGGCCGGAGGCGGTGCTGCGGATCTCGTGCGCTTCCCACCATTTGACGAATTCCGGGCTGCCCTGGCGAAGCCGTATGGGCAATTTCGCAAAGGCAAGGCCGCTGCCGGGACAAGGCGCGCCAACTAAGCTGCATGCTCACAGCTCGCAAGAGGTCCGCTGTGCTCCTGAGGTCTGAGTTAGGCAGCAACCGGAGCTTGCGGAGCGACGCCTCAGAGCGATACCTCAGCCTCGACTGCTCGGCCCGCCATTCACTGCTCGGGAAGTCCTGCCTTGCGCAGGCCCTCGGCAATACGAGCTCGCTGCGCGAGACAGGTCGGATGGTCGGTTGGCGAACTGGCGTGGAACTGGGCGATGCTGAAAGTAGGAGCGAGGATTAGCCCCGCCTTGACATAAGCCCGCGCTTCTTCGGTCTGACCGAGATGAGCCAATGCGACGGCGAGATAGAAATAGACGAACGGGGCAATGTTCCGGTTGGTCTCGATGGAGCGCTTGAACCAGTGAACAGCCGCCGTATCGAGACCAAGATATGACTGCGCTACGCCCGCCGTGTTCATCCATGAGAAGGCCCTGTTATCGCGTGGAGAGAGCCGGAATGCTTCCATGACACAGGCTTCGGTCTCCTCCGCCCGACCGAGATTGCACTTGCCAAGTCCGATCCACGCATGAGCAATGGCCAGGTTCCGATCCAGCTCCAAAGACCGCTCACATTCGGCAATGCCCTGAGCGGCGCGTTTGGTGAAAATCTGGACGACGCCCATCAGGCAATGCGCCATCGCGTGGTTGGGCGTGTGGGCAAGTATCTTGGCCAAGGACGATTCGACCACCTGCAGGGGCGCCGTCCGGTCGATCAGCATGGACGTAGCCCGCGTGGTATCGACGAATGCCATGCCCACCATAGCTTCAAGGTTCGCCGGGTCCCGGCAGAGAGCGTGTTCGAAGAACCGTCGCGCCTGCGCGAGGTTTGCAGGGTCCGATCCGCGGTTCACGCTCGCCATGCCCAGGAAATAGAGGTCCATCGAATTCGGATGCGGCGCCCGGGCCGCGCGCCGCGCCTCCGCCGAGACCAGCTCCGTTCCCAGCTGATTGGCAAGACGGGCGCCGATCTCGTCCTGCATGTCGAAGAGGTCGGCGATCGGTTTGTCGAAACGTTCGGCCCAGAGGTGGTTGCCGGTCTCGGCATCGATGAGCTGGACGTTGATGCGCATCCGGCTGCCGCCTCGCTGCACCGAGCCCTCGAGGACATAACGAACGCCGAACTCGCGGCCGATCTGCTTCAGATCTACATGCTTTCCCTTGAACGTGAAGGCGGTGTTGCGACCGATCACGAAGATGCCGGCCAGCCGCGACAAATCCGTGGTCAGGCTCTCTGTCACGCCGTCGACGAAATAATCCTGCTCAGAAGCAGGGCTCAGATTGGCGAAAGGCAGAACGATGAGCGATGGCTTGGCAGGGACCGGACTCGGTAGGCTGCCCGTGATAGTCGCTGCCGTCTGCCCGGGCCCGTCGCGCACAGGGGCCACGAAGCGCAAACCCTTGCGTTGAAAGGTCTTGATGAAGCGCTGTTCGTCTCCGGAATCGCCGATCGCCTTCCGCACCGCATTGAGGCGCGTGGTCAGAGCAACCTCCGAGACAGCGCGGCCTTGCCAGATGGCGTTGATGAGGTCGTCCTTGCTAACGACGCGTTCCCGGTTACTGATCAGATAGCCCAGCAGGTCGAACACTTGCGGCGCGATCGCGAGCACGTCCGTCCCGCGACGCAGCTCGCGCCGGTCGGTATCGAGAGAAAAGTTCTCAAAAAAAATAGCGCAAGCCACTTCCCCGCGACCGCGGTCATCCGCGAAATCCGGTGCATGTGCCAAGGATAAGCTGTCGATAAGGAAAAAGTAAGCCGTCGATCAAGCCCGTCCATCTCCGGTGGGGTACATCCAAAGATAGAACCCGCGCGGAGACCAGATAGATCAGGGAGACAAGTGATGATCACGCGTCGTGATGTATTGACCGCGTCGGCGGCCGGTGTCGCGATTTCCGCCGCGTGCCTCGTGCCGCGGGCGCTCGCACAGCCGCTCGCAAAAACCGTGCACATTCTGACCGGCTTCACGCCCGGTCTGCAAGACGCGCTGGCGCGGCTCATTGCTGCCCAGATGAACAATTATGCCGAAACGATCGTGATGGAGACCCGGCCCGGTGCGGCAGGTCGCATCGCGGTGGAGGCGGCGAAAACCGCCGAGGCCGACGGATCGACGATGCTGTTCGCTCCGCTTGGCTTCATGATGCTGTTTCCGCACGTTTACAAGACGCTGACATATCAGCCGCGGGATTTCACGCCTGTGTCGACCGTGGCCTCGACCCCGACATTACTGACCGTTGGCCCGAAGGTGCCGGCGGACGTAAGGACGATGGCGGAGTTTGTCCGCTGGTGCCGCGCTAACCCGAAGCTCGCCACCTACGGCACGGCGGGCGCCGGAACCACGCTGCATTTCCTCGGCGCGACACTGGCGCGCACCGCGGGATTCGATTTTTTGCACGTGCCCTATCAGGGCAATGGCGCTATTCAGGATCTGGTTAAGGGCGAGATCGCGTCGGCAATCCTGCCGGTCGGGAGCTCACTTGGTCTCGTCCGGTCCGGAGACCTTCGCGCACTGGTGACCACCGGCTCGCGCCGCTGCTCGTTTGCTCCTGCCGTGCCGACGGTGCGGGAAGCTGGATATCCGTCGCTCGAGGACCTCACATGGTATGCGTTTTTCGTTCCGGCCAAGACGCCCGCGCCTGTCGTCCAAAAGCTCAATGCTGCGATCCAGGCGGCCATGCTCACCAATGAGGTCAAGTCCGGCATGGCAAAGCTGGCCGTCGAGCCTGACGCGATCGCGATGGGTGATCTTGCCCGCCTGATCGCGTCCGAATCCGAGCGGTGGAAGGCGATCGTAGAGGCTACGGGGTTCGTCCCAACCGATTGAAGTGGGTCCTAATACGCACATGCCGGAGTCTGTTACGACGGACTCCGAGGACCGCTCGTGCGTCATGAGCGACCTCAACATGCTGCGCGGGCCCGGCGGCTGCGAGCGAACGGAAGCTGAGTACCGTAGGTTGGCCGTCTTGACTGGCTTCGCCTTCGTCGGGGCGACTGGTATCGGCTCGTTCAGCTTAATCCAGTTCAGGAAAGTTGGTAGTTGAGGAGCCTCTCTCTCTTGTTGTGGCGCACGAGGACGCAGTTTCTGCCTACCGCCGCGGCTTAATGATGAAGTCATATTTTTTCTAGAGGATGACGGAAATGACTTCCGCCCTGCCGGGGGTCCGCTTAGGTCTTGGCCGTGTCGCCGCGTTCCCGCTTAGCCGTGGGTCGACGGCCGGTCTTCGTGTTCCCCTCGCCCTACACCGGCGTGTAGATCACCAGCTTCAGCGCGGGATCGTCGTTGGCCTGAAAGCTCGTGTGCTCGAAATGCAGCACGCCCAGCGTCGGATGGGACATGGTCTTGAGGCCGGAGGCGGTGCTGCGGACCTCGTGCGCTTCCCACCATTTGACGAATTCCGGACTGCCCTGGCGCAGCCGCGTCAGCAATTCGGTGAAGGCGGGATCGCCGGCCCAGACGTCGTGCGTGGCGCGAAACATCGCGACCATGCGCTTGGCGACGTCCGCCCAGCCCGCACCGTAAGCCTTTCGCGTCTGCTTGTTGGTCATCATCAGGAGCATCGTGTTGCGATCCGCCTCCGGCAATCGGCCGAATGCAAAGACTTGCTCGGCGGCTTCGTTCCAGGCCAGCACGTCCCAGCGCCGCCCGGTGATGTAGGCCGGGTGCGGCAGGCCCTCGATCAGCCGCAGCATCGGCGGCGGCACGATCTCGCGAGTGAACGCCCGCTTGTCGCCGTCGCGCGCCAGCGCCTTCAGATGCGCATGCTCGGTCTTGCTGAGCCGTAGCGCACGCGCCAGCGCGTCGACGGTGGTCATCGACGGGCTGACGGTGCGGCCCTGCTCGAGGCGGATGTACCAGTCGACGCCGATGCCGGCGAGCTGTGCGACCTCCTCGCGGCGCAGGCCCGCGGTGCGCCGCCGGCTGCCTGCCGGCAGCCCGACGGTCTTCGGCGACAGCTGTTCGCGGCGGGATCTGAGGAAATCGCCGAATTCGACGCGGCGTGGGTCGGCCATGATGGATGTCCTCGATGGAGGCCCCGTGGAATACTAGGATAATACCAGGCCTTCTTGTCCGTTCAAGACCGGTGCATACGGCGATCACCCGAATATGAGGTCAACGCCATGAAAGCTGCCCTACTCAAATCCCTGGGATCACCGCTGGTGATCGAGAATGCTCCGAAGCCAGTGCTCGGGACCGGTGAGGTCATCATCGACATCGTCGCTACGCGCGTGCTGTCCTATATGAACGAGGTCTTCAGCGGGATGCGCAATTATGCGCTCGACCTGCCGATCATCCCGGGCCCGGGCGCCATCGGCCGGGTGCGCGCGGTCGGCCCGGACGCAACCAGGCTCGCGATCGGCGACTGGGTGTTCTGCGATCCGACGGTGCGCTCGCGCGACGACGCCGTTGCGCCCGATATCGCCCTGCAAGGGCTCACTGCCGCCGGTGCCGGCGGCATGCTCCTGCAAAAGCATTTTCGCCACGGCTCGTTTGCCGAGCAGATGCGGGTGCCGACGGAGAACGTGAAACGGCTCGGCACGATCACGTCCGAGGAAGCGACGCAATGGTGCGCGCTGGGGACGCTGCTGGTGCCCTATGGCGGCTTCCTTGCCGCCAAGCTGCAACCGGGTGAGACCGTGCTGGTGAGCGGCGCGACCGGCAATTTCGGCAGCGCGGCCGTCGCCGTCGCGCTCGCGATGGGCGCGGCCTGCGTGGTCGCCCCGGGCCGCAACGACAAGATTTTGGCCGACCTCGTCCGCCGCTTCGGCAATCGGGTGAAGCCGGTGAAACTCACCGGCAACGAGGACGACGATCGCGAGAGCATGAAGCGCGCGGCTCCGGGGCCGATCGACTGCGTGTTCGACATCATGCCGCCCTCGGTCAGCACGAATGTGGTGCGCGCGGCGATCATGACGGTGCGCGCCTACGGCCGCGTCGTGCTGATGGGCGGCGTCGGCATGGCGGGCGGTGCGGGCCTCGAGCTGCCGTACCCCTGGATCATGCACAACTGCATCAGCATCCACGGCGTCTGGATGTATCCGCCGGATGCGGCAAGCCGCCTGATCGCGCTGGTGCGCGCGGGGTTGCTGCGACTGGACGAATACGAGGCGACAGCCTTCGATCTCGACCACGCCAATGACGCGGTGGATCACGCCGCAGCCCATGCGGGACCGTTCAAATTGACGGTGATCAGGCCGTAACAGGCCCTGCCGCCGCGGCTGTGCGCCGTCGCAGCGGATTTGTCCGACATCGCAACGGGCTGGGAGGGGTCACCCCGCTCGCAGCTGGCTGGGGACGGCTACTGTGCATGGGGTTGTTTTCGCGTTTTATTCGAGCTCGACCACCTGGCCGTCCGACAGCGACACGCGCCGGTCCATGCGGCCGGCGAGCTCCATGTTGTGCGTCGCGATCAGCATGGAGACCTTGGTCGCCTTGACGAGCTGCATCAGGGCCTGGAAGACGTGATCCGCCGTGTGCGGATCGAGGTTGCCGGTCGGCTCGTCGGCAAACAGCACGCGCGGCGCGTTGGCCACCGCGCGCGCGATCGCGACGCGCTGCTGCTCGCCGCCCGACAGCTCGGCCGGGCGATGCGTGATGCGGTCGCCGAGGCCGAGATAGCCCAGGATCTCCTTGGCGCGCTTGACGCTCTCGGACTTCTTTAGCCCGCGGATCATCTGCGGCATCATGACGTTCTCCAGCGCCGAGAACTCCGGCAGCAGCCGGTGCGACTGGTAGACGAAGCCGATATCGGTACGTCGGAGCTGGGTGCGCTCGATGTCGGGCAGTTGCGAGGTCGGCGCGCCCGAGACATAGACCTCGCCGGAATCGGGCGCTTCGAGCAGCCCCGCGATATGCAGCAGCGTCGACTTGCCGGAGCCCGACGGCGCCACCAGCGCGACCGACTGGCCCGCCCACAGCGCGAGCTTGGCGCCGTCGAGGATGGTCAGCGTCGCCTCACCTTGCAAATACTGCCGCTTTATCTCGTGGAGATAAATGACCGGTACATCGTCCGCCCCCTGCTGCTCCATCAACCCCTCACTCATACCGCAGCGCTTCGACGGGATCGAGCCGCGCGGCGCGCCACGACGGATAGAGCGTCGCAAGAAACGACAGGGTCAGCGCCATGACGACGACCGCCGTAGTCTCGCCGACGTCGATCTCGGCTGGCAGCTTCGAGAGGAAGTACAGCTCCGGCGAGAACAGCTCGGTGCTGGTCAGCCAGGACAGGAATTGCCGGATCGATTCGATGTTGAGGCAGATCACAAGGCCGACGAAGAAGCCGACCAGCGTGCCGACCACGCCGATCGAGGCGCCCGTAATCAGGAAGATGCGCATGATCGAGCCTTGCGAGGCGCCCATCGTGCGCAGGATCGCGATGTCGCTGCCCTTGTCCTTCACCAGCATGATCAGGCCGGAGACGATGTTGAGGGCCGCGACCAGCACGATCATGGTCAGGATCAGGAACATCACGTTGCGCTCGACCTGCAGCGCGTTGAAGAAGGTCGAGTTGCGCTGGCGCCAGTCGACCAGGAACACCGGGCGGCCCGCGGCCTCCGTCACCGCCTTGCGGAAGGCGTCGATCTGGTCGGGGTTGGTGGTGAACACCTCGATCGAGGTGACGTCGCTGCTGCGGTTGAAATAGGCCTGCGCTTCCGCAAGCGGCATGAACACGAAGCCGAGATCATACTCGGACATGCCGATCTCGAACACCGCGACGATCTTGTAGGGCTTGATGCGCGGCGTCGTGCCCATCGGCGTGACCGCGCCCTTCGGCGCCACCAGCGTCACGCTGTCGCCGGCATGCAGCGACAGCTGGTCGGCGAGACGCCGGCCGATCGCGACCCCCTGCCCGTCGTCAAATCCGTCAAGTGAGCCCTGCTTGATGTTCTTGGCGATCGAGGTGAGGTTGTTGAGGTCGTCGGCCCTGATGCCGCGCACCAGGACACCCGAGGCGTTCCACGGCGAGGACGCCAGCGCCTGGCCGTCCACCACGGGCGCCGCAAGCCGGATGCCCTGGACCTGGCTGATACGCTCGGCCACGTCCTTCCAGTCGGTCAGCGGCGATTCCAGCGGCTGGACCAGGATATGGCCGTTGAGGCCCAAAATCTTGTCGAGCAGCTCTTTGCGGAAGCCGTTCATCACGGCCATGACGATGATCAGCGTCGCCACGCCCAGCATGATGCCGAGAAAGGAGAACCCGGCGATGACCGAGATGAATCCCTCCTTGCGGCGCGCCCGTAAGTAGCGCGCCGACAGCATCCACTCGAATGGCGCAAAGGGCGCGGTTTGAACGTTTTCGGTCATGGTCTCATCCATCGCTCGATAATCCCATGATTCGGGGTCAAATGTGGCCGGATTGGCGGCCGCGAAATCGGGCGATAAACAATATTCAGCCGACCAGCCGGGCGACTGCGTCCGCAGGCGACATGGTTTCGCGGGAGCCGTCGGCTCGCCGCTTGATCTCGACCTTGCCGTCGGCCAGCCTCTTCGGCCCGATCATGATCTGCCAGGGGATACCGATCAGGTCGGCCGCAGCGAATTTGGCACCGGCGCGCTGGTCGGTGTCGTCGTAGAGCACGTCGACGCCTTTGGCGGAGAGCTCGGCATAGAGCTTCTCGCAGGCCGCATCGACCGCCGCATCGCCCTGCTTGAGGTTGAGAATTGAGACGCGGAACGGAGCCACCGCTTCCGGCCATTTGATGCCGGCATCGTCATGGCAGGCCTCGATGATGGCTCCCAGCAGGCGGGAGACGCCGACGCCGTAGGAGCCGCCATGGATCGGCACGTCGACGCCGTCGGGGCCCGCCACCAGCGCCTTCATCGCGTCGGAATACTTCGTGCCGAAATAGAAGATCTGCCCGACCTCGATGCCGCGGGTGTTCACCCGCTTGCCTTCGGGCACTTCCTGCTCGAACCGCGCGGCGTCGTGCACGTCTTCCGTCGCCGCATAGACCGAGGTCCATTGCTTGATGATGGGCGTCAGGTCGCTCTCATAGTCGACGTCTTCGCCCGGCACCGGCAGGTCCAGCACGTCGCGATTGATGAAAACGCCGGATTCACCGGTCTCCGCAAGCACGATGAATTCGTGGCTGAGATCGCCGCCGATCGGGCCGGTCTCGGCGCGCATCGGAATCGCCTTCAGCCCCATCCGCGCGAAGGTGCGCAGGTAAGCGACGAACATCTTGTTGTAGGCAACGCGCGCCGCGGCCTCGTTGAGGTCGAACGAGTAGGCGTCCTTCATCAGGAACTCGCGGCCGCGCATCACGCCGAAACGCGGACGCTGCTCGTCGCGGAATTTCCATTGAATATGATAGAGGTTGAGCGGCAGGTTCTTGTAGGACTTCACGTAGGCGCGGAAGATCTCGGTGATCATTTCCTCGTTAGTCGGCCCGTACAGCAGCTCGCGCTTGTGGCGGTCGGCGATGCGCAGCATCTCCGGGCCGTAGGCGTCGTAACGGCCACTCTCGCGCCAGAGGTCGGCGAGCTGGAGCGTCGGCATCAAGAGTTCCAGCGCGCCGGAGCGGTCCTGCTCCTCGCGCACGATCTGCTCAATCTTCTTCAGCACGCGGAAGCCGAGCGGCAGCCACGCATAGATGCCGGCCGCCTCCTGCCGGATCATGCCGGCGCGCAGCATCAGCCGGTGCGAGACGATCTCCGCCTCTTTCGGATTTTCCTTCAGGATCGGCAGAAAGAACCGCGACAACCGCATGGCAATACTCTGGGAATCAGTGACCGTTTGCAGTGAAACCGGATTGGGAGCGAAAACACAAGACCGGGAGTGAGGAAAAGCCGCTAACGCAACGGAATTCCTGTCATTTTTCCGTCGACTTCAGGTTCGACTTGAGCCGCGATGCGACCCTCTAGGGCGGCCCCACCTCGAGTTCGTCCTCGAGCGTGACCTTCTCGAAATCGGTCACCAGCGCGTCGATCCGCACATGCCACCGCCCCGCAAAAGGAAGCGCGACCTTGCGCACATGCCAGTAACCGTCCGGCCCAAGCGAGGCGCCCCGCTCCATCGGCTCGATGCCGCGTTCGGGCAGGCTCAGGGTCAGCGTCACCTCCTTGGCGATCAGCGGCGTCGCCTCGCCCGTCATGAGCTGGAGCACGAAATCGTCGACGCCGGCTTTACCGGGGGACACCAGAACCTGGAACATCGCCTCATCAGTATGGATGTGGATCACCAACGGCGTCTCCGGAACGATCGTCCGCGGCGGCGGTGTGAAGCGCCAGCCGGCCACGACGGCGAAGATCGCAAGGGCCATTGCGCATTCCAGCAGGATTGAGCGCTTCAACGCGCGAGCGGCCTTGTGATCCCGCGTCAGGGCCGGCGTCAGGCGGAAGCGATTGAGCCCGGCAAGCGCCAGAAGGATAAGGACCAGCGCCAGCTTGATCGAGAGAATGAGGCCGTACCTGGTTTCAGCCAGCGCGGACAGCCTTTCGAGCTGGATGATCGCAAGCCCAAGGCCCGTCAACGCCAGGATGCCGACCGCCGGCATGGCGATACGGGAAAAGCGGTTCACGACGGGCAATGTCGCGGCCGCCGGCTTCGACACCAGAACGGCAAGCGGCGCGAGCGCACCGGTCCAGAAGGCGATTCCGAGGCCATGGAGAAAGATCGCCGGCCGCGTCAACGCCTCCGGCGGCGCCGTTGCCGCGTGGCCGGTCATCGCGAGCGATAGGCCGATGCCGACGAAGGCAATGATCGCAAGAGCGCGTGCGTACCATGCGCTGCGCAGCGCCATCAGCGCGAGCAGCATCGCAGCGATGGAAACCAGCAAGGCCGGACCCGCACTGGTCGCGAACGCGACCTTCCAGGGAGCAACCGTCCAGAGAGCCGCCAGCGGCAACCCGAGAAGATCGAGGCCTAACACCCCGAGAGAGACAATCGCGCTCGGAAGGCCGATGGCAAGCGCCACACGCGGTATGGTCGTGCCCGTTATCGACCACGCGACCCAGCGCGCAAAGAATACGCCGCCGACGCCCACGAAGAGCCCGAGATAGAGGCCGATCCGCGACAACCAAATCAGGATGTCAAGTCCACCATCCGCATTGACCGGCGGCTTCGTTGCCGTCGGTATCCCGATTGAGAAGATCACCGACCCCGTGACAGGATGGCCGTCCTGCGAGATCACGCGATAGCTGACGACCGCCGTGCCCTGCGGCAGGTCCGCCGGCATGGCGACTGAGATTGTCTCGCCCGATGCGCCGACGCGCGCATCGCCCCGCGCCCTGCCCGCGCCGTCGATCAACCGGATCGCGCCCGGTGTCACTGCCTCGTTGAAGCGCAGCTCCACCGTCTTCGGCGCGGTCGCAAGCATGCTGCCGCTCTCCGGCTCGACCGACACCAGTGCGGCGTGCGCAAACGCGCCGGTCGCGAAGCCGACGACGAGGAGCAGCGTCGCGAGCGCGGCGAGCAGGCGCATCAGGGTTTTGGCAGGAGCTTCACGCCCGGTGCCGGCGACTTGCCCTCCTGCGAATGCCCTGCCCCTTCCGCTGGGATTTCGATCCAGCGGCTGACGCCGGTCTCGCATTCCTGGACGACGGGAAAATACAGGGTCGTGTTCGGCTTGAGCGTGTCGGTCAGGACCGTGTGCATGACGAACTCGTCGTAGTTCTTGTCCGGCAGCTTGCCGCCGGACCACATCACCTCCTTGACCCCGGAGGAGAGCTTGTTGCCGTGATAGTTGTATTCGCCGGCATACTTGCCCTCGACGACATCGACGTTCCAGCCCGCCTTCGGCATCGGCTTCACAGCAATCACGCCCTCAGGGATCTGCACGCGGATCTTCACCGTGGGCGAGCCCGAACAGCCGTGGGGCACGGCGAAGACGGCCTTGTATGAACCACCGATGGTGGCCTGCTTGGCCTCGAGGAAGACGTGCGCAGTCACAGGCGTCGTCGCAACTACGCCCAGAACAACGAGCCAGAATGCCTTCGTCATATTTGGTCTCCCGCAAGTCCAGATCATGCTCGTCACATCTTCATTCCCGAATGATCCGGCATTTTCTTCATGTCCATGTGGCCGGAATGGCCAGCATCTCCGGGGGCCTGTGCGCCGACGCTCTGGACATCGAGGGAGACGGCGACCTTGCCAGCCTTCTCGAACTGCAGCGTCACCGGCACCTTGTCACCCTGCTTGAACGCGCCCTTCAACTCCTGGAGCATCAGATGGTAGCCGCCGGGAGCGAACTTCACGGTCTTGCCCGGATCGATCACGAGGCCCTTGTCGAGCAGGCGCATCTTCATCACGCCGTTGTCCATCGCCATCTCGTGAACCTCAGCCTTGCCGGCGATATCGGCCGAGACGCTGACCAGCTTGTCCGCCGCCGTCCCCTTGTTCTCGATGGTGAGATAGCCGCCGGCGACCTTCGCGCCGCCCGGTGTCGCCCGGCTCCAGGCCTGCGAGATGACGAGATCGCCGGCCTTGATTTCGTCGGCGCGCACTGGTGCGGCGAAGAGGACGAGAGCGAACGCTGCGATCAGCACATCTTTCAACATGGTCTTCATATTGGCATTCCTGTTTGCAGATTGAGTTTCAGCGTATGGCGAGCTGTTGGGTCAACCATTTCTCGAGGTCGGCAATCTCGGCCGAACCCTCTATCGTCGTGATGGTCCCATCCCGGGAGATGAGCATTGTCCGGGGAATGTCGCCCTGCCAGGCGGGGTCGATCTCGAACCTCAGACGTTCGACAAAACCGTCGCTGAAGATGAAGTTCTCGGTCGACGACAGCCCCGCCTTGTCGAGCATCGATTGCGTCGCGGCCGGAAGGTTCGGCACGAGATCGGCGCTGATCGTGACGACGTCAATCCCGGGATGGTCTTTCGCAAACTGCGCGAGCAGCGGCAGTTCGATCCTGCAGGGCCCGCAGGTCACGCTCCAGAAATGCACGAGTGTGGGGCGGCCGGCATGGCCCTTAAGCACGCTTTGCCAGGTGCCGCGTTCGAACGGCTTGAGAGCCGGCGCCGCGTCAAGTGCGACCACTGATGCGATCAGGATGGCTAGCCCCAGAATGCCCGTAACGCGACGTCTCATGGTTAGTCCTCGATGGCTGTGAAACGATAGCCGTCCGCCTTCGTCATCCATGACAGGTAGGTCTGCCGGCCGTTGGAGATCAGCAATGGATGGTCGGATGTATCGATCGTGCTCGATATCGCTTTCGGTGGCGACCAGCTCTCGCCATCGTCACGCGAAATCATCATCTGGACCGACGTCTTCTCGCCATCGAACTCCTTCCAGACCATCACCGTTCCCGTCGCGCCCGCGAGCACGTAAGGGCGTGTCGGATTGCGGCCCGGCTGTCCGATCGCCATCGGCGCAGAGAAGGTCCGGCCGTCGTCGCGCGAGTGCGCGTAGAACAATCCCTTCCGCGTCTTCCCGTTCGTGTACCAGGCAACGTGATAGGTCCCGTTCGGCCCAACTGTTAGGCTCGGCCCATGATGCGGACAGGCGTTAATCTGCCAGTCGTCGTTGCTGACCCGATGGATTTCACCTGGCGTCGAGACGTCGGAGAATGTCATCACCGCATGATCGCGCACACCGCCGTCAAAAATATTTCTGAAGATCACGGCCGGCCGCCCGGGCGCCGCGAGTGTCAGTCCCAAACGGCAACATTCACAGGTGTTGTTTCGCGCGAGGCTGGCCTCTGCGTAGGTGGCGCCGCCATCGCGCGACGAGGCAAAGAACAGCCCCGCTCCCTCATACTTCCGTCCCGTCTCCTTCGCAGGCACGCAATTGCGCTTGTCGAGCCACGCCGCGAAGACCGTTCCGTCCTGATCGAGCGCCAGCGCCTCAAATCGCTGGGTCTCGTTGTTTGCGGTAATGGGCTTCAGCTCCGCGAAGCTCTTCCCGCCATCGCTAGATCGTGAGTAGAGCACCTGCCCGTTGAACGCTTCATCCCTGAAAATCGAGAACGCGAGTGCGATGCCGCCCTTGCGATCGACCACGATCTTGGGCCGGGCATCCGGTCCCCAATCGAGGTTCAGCCGCTTGGTTGTGACCTGGACGGGAGCCGAGAAACTGCGCCCGGCATCCTGCGAACTCGCAACCGAGACCTGCCCGCCCGCCATCCAGACCAGCCACAGCGTCCCGTCCGGACCGAATGCCGGCGTCACCTTGTTCGCACAGCGCAGCGTCGGCTCTTCACACGCCGCTTCGGAGGCATGCTGACCGTGCATCTGCGCGAGCGCCGTGCCTTGCAATAAGGCGAGAGCAACTATCCCGAGCAATCCGCTTCGGACCATGGCCCTATTCCCTTCGAGAGCCCGGATCATTTGAACGCCACCTTCATACCCGCAACGAAGGCACGCGGCGAGCCGGCATAGATCGATCCCGTCGTGTTTGCGAGCACGCTCGCAGGATTTTGAAGGCCGGCCACGGTGATTGTATTGGCGATGTTGTTGGCCGACGCAACATAAGTGCGGTCGAACACATTCCTGACTTCGAGGAAAAGGTTCAGGGATCTGAAAGTGTCGGACACCAGATCGGTCTTGTAGTGGACGTTCACATTGACCAGTTCATAACCCGGCGCCTTCAGCAGGTTTGCATTGTCCATGTAGAAGGAGTCCTTCCACTGGAACTCGACGAAGCCACCGAGCCCCGCCAGCGGCCCGGCAAACTCGTCGTAGCCAACACGCGCCGTCAGTTCGTTGGGCGAGATGCCGGGAATTTTGTTGCCTGCCCGGTTGAAGCTGAACACCGCTCCATTCGTGATGTTCTCGACATACTCGGTGTAGACCTCGTCGAGATAGGTGTAAGCCGCCATCAACCGCCAGCCCGGATGGAACTTCCAGTCGGCGGCAAGCTCGATACCCCGATGCTCCGAGCGCGGTGCGTTGAACGTATAGGAAATGCCGTTGATCGGGGTTGCCTGACTGACGATCTCGTTGCGGAAGAATTCGTAGAAGCCAGTCGCGCTCAGCTTGAGCGTGTTGTTCGGCGTCCAGTCAAAACCGAGATCGTAGCCAAGATTCTTCTGAGTTTGGAGCTGGGTATTGTTGCCCGACAAACCCGTTGGGAGGACGAAGAGGTTGGAGACCTGCGGAGTACCGTATCCCGTGGCGACCCGTCCCCTGAACAGCCACTCATTGTTGAGATTGTAGAGGAGTGCCACCTCAGGCGCCGCATTCTGAAACTGCCGATCTGCGCTCGTGAGCGTCGTCGTGGTGATGCCAGTGGAGCCGGCGTAGGCATACGCCGTGTTGATACCCTTCAGGAGGGTTGTTTCCCAGCCGATGCCGGCAATGGCCGTCAGCGATGACGTGAGCTTGAGCTCCTCCCTGGCGCGAACACCATAATTGGTCGTTTCGCTGTAGAGATTGCTCGAGAGCCAGCCGAGCGTCGCATTGCCCCCCGGCATCACGTTTCGCGTGTCACTCGAGGCCGTCAGGGTATTGTAGAACGCGCCGAAGAACCCGGTCGATTCCAGACCGAGAATCTCGCCGCGCTTGGTCACGTCGCTCATGAAGTTGTACGAAGGAAAATCGCCGATCGCGCTGGTCGCTCCGGTCGGTTGACTAATGCTCCTGTCGTCGAACACGAACTGGTTGCGCCAGATCGTGGTGTTGTCGAAATCGTGCTCCCATCGGCCACCGACGATGGTGCGGCGGTCGTTGCGGCCGAGCCCGGCCTGCACCGCGGTCTCCTTGTCCGTACCTGTCGTCGCGTTAAAACCGTTGTTGTTCAGCGTGACCGTGCCGCATCCGACTGCCGCCGAGACACCTGTCGCACAGCCCTGCTGAAAGGGATTTTGGTAGTACTGGTTCAGCGAGGAACGGATCGGCAGTCGTGCGCTGAGGTCGTTGTTGATGATCTTGACCGTGAAGCGATCGCCCGGCGTCGCCTTGAGCGTGCCGAGGAAATTGACGGTCTGTGTGTTGAACCAGCTATTGCCGATGTAGCCGTCGCCCCGCGTGTCGCTTGCGAACAGCGAGCCCTCGAAATTGCCGACCTTCTTGCCGGCGGCGAGATAGTTGTTGAGATAGCCATAGCTGCCGCCGTCGACGCCATATTCGACGCCGTCGATCGAGCCGCCTGGCCGCGTCCGGAAATTGAGCGCGCCGCCGGTCGCGTAATTGCCGTAGAGTGCCGACGAGGGGCCGCGGATGACATCGATCGCGCCGTAGGCGTGGGGATCAATCAGGTCGCTGCGCGACAAGCCATCCGGCTGCGTCACCGGAAAACCGTCGTCGAAGATCACGAGATTGCGGATCCCAAATCCGTTCCGGGCGTTGGATCCGCGAATCGAGATACCGAAATCGCGCGGGCCGTTCCCCTGTTTGATCGAGATGCCCGGGCTGTCCCGCAGCACGTCACTGACCGAAAACGCCGGCCGGTTGTCGAACTGGCTGCGATCGATGGTGGTCGCGGTCTGGCCGGCCGGCGCCTGATTGAGGCCATCTCGCGCTGCGCCGGCAGTGGCTCGCTTGTTTTGGGTCGGCGCGCTCGCGCTCACATTCCCCGCAACGGGCCTCGTCGGCCGGCTTGCCACGACAGAGCGCTGTCGCGTGGGTCGGGCTATCGGCTTGGGACGGGTAGCCTGCGGAGCCTCGACGGTCACCGGGGGAAGCGCAGTATCGCTGCTTTGGGCGGATACTGCGCCCGATGACGCGAGCAGCGCGACCTGAACGGCGACAACGCTCACGCCGCGGCGGGCATGACAACGTAACATGGGGCATTCCTGACGCCGGCAGCCATCGCCGGCCAATTGACAACATCAATCGCCGGCGGACGGGCCGCGGCGACACCGAGGGTCGTCAGGAAAATTGGGGCGGCGCGCGCGCCTGGGCGCTTGTGCCCTTATGGGCGGCGACGGCGGATAGATCCGCCGCATGCCACACCACGCGCTCGGCGTGGCGGTAGGGAACGGCGAACGCGGCGTGCGGCGGCGAATCGAGCGAGGCGCCCGCCTGCGCCAGACAGCAGAGTGCGCAGGCGCCGCCATGCGCAGTCGGTGTGCCGGTCTGATCGTTCAGGCCACCCTGCTCGCCCGCGCTGTGGCAGATGACGCCGGCGGATAACGGAGCGGCTATGGCCTGACCGGCCGCCAGACAGGCGGCAATCGGCGCCAGCACCTGCATCGCCAGGGCGAGCAGGACCAGGGGTAAGAATTTTTGCAGCCGTGCGCGCATCCGCCGAACCATTCGTTCGCCTACGAACTAAACACCTCCCCGCCGACCGAGTCGAGGCCAGTTCCGCCGGCTTCTTGGCCCAGCGCAAATTTCTCGAAAACTGTGGTCGAGCCGCCCCTCCGAAGGGAGGTCCGGCATTTGAGGCAGTCGCGCAACCCTGTCCGTCCACAGATTTCTTATATTTGTCATACGCTTACGAGGTCAAAATCTCGAACATTTCGTCCATTGCTCGAATTTTGAACAATCGTTGCCGAAAATGATGACAAGTGAGAAAAGTTGATCTAGCATCCTCTTGCTCAGGCTTGACTGTGAAGGTTGAAGTCTGGTGGTCCAAGTCTCGGGAGGAGCCCCTGGCGCGCAAAACGCAGCGTCGCCCCGTCAATCAAGAGCAAATCTTAGAATCGGGGATAATAGGGTCGACACAATTTTCGAGCGGGGCTAGGGCCCCGCTCTTTTTTTGGTGCGCCCAGCATGGGTGCACTCTTATGGGTGAAAGTCCCATCGTGAGTTGATCACAACGAGCGAAGTGAAGCGCAACTGCATGAGGGCGACCGATTGTGGGGAGGAAGCGTGGAACGAAGCTGCGGGCCGATGGACAAGAACCGGATAGAAGGCGTTGCCGACCAGGGCGAGCGGGCCAGAAACCGCGAAGCTCTCGTGATCAAGGGGAAGCAGCGTAGATCCGGCGGCCGTGCAGTGAAGGAGTGCGTTCTTACCTGGGGAGATCTCGCCTCGTGCCTGAAAGGGCAACGGTGTCGAGCCGGAGCGAGAAGTCAGCCGAGGTCGTAGTAGTCGGTGGGAAGGCTGCGAAGCCGTCCCGCAGGTGAAGGGCCGAACGAGAGGGAGTGTTCGAGGCCATGCCGATGTGGCGAGCATCGCATCAGATGCCTGCGCAAGCAGGGCGGTCCGGGGTAGGACGCGGTGAAGCCGCGTGTGGCTCGGGTAGCGATGAAGCTCGTCGCCCGCGGCATGAACCAAAGGGCACAGGGTCAGCGCTGCTTCTGGCGGCGCTGACACGAGAGAACCTGCAACGGGCGCTCAAGCGGGTGCGGGCCAACAAAGGCGTAGCCGGTGTGGACAGTCTGGACATTGACCAGACCGCCGCGCATCTGCGTACGGCGTGGCCGGCGATCCGCGAACAACTGTTGTCGGGGGCGTACCGGCCCAGTCCGGTGCGACGGGTGACGATTCCCAAGCCTGACGGCGGCGAGCGCGAGCTCGGCATCCCGACGGTGACGGATCGTTTGATCCAGCAGGCGCTGCTGCAAGTGCTGCAGCCCATTCTTGATCCGACCTTCAGCGAGCACAGCTACGGCTTCCGGCCGGGCCGAGGTGCGCATGACGCCGTCCTCGCGGCGCAGTCATACGTGCAATCGGGCCGCCGGATCGTGGTGGACGTGGACCTGGAAAAGTTCTTTGACCGGGTCGATCACGACATCCTCATCGACCGCCTACAGAAACGGATCGGGGACACCGGGGTCATCCGGCTGATCCGGGCGTATCTGAACAGCGGGATCATGAACGATGGCGTGATCCAGACGCGCACGATGGGGACGCCGCAAGGCGGGCCGCTATCGCCGCTGCTGG
>NZ_JADPKS010000085.1 GCF_023074175.1 Bradyrhizobium sp. 139 | reverse complement strand
GGAAGGACGTCAACGTCGCTCGTTTACCGATGACTACAAGCGGCAAGCGGTTGATCTCGTAGCGTCTAGCGGTCGCTCGATCGGCTCGGTTGCCAAGGAACTTGGCTTGCGTGATTCCGTGCTACGGCGGTGGGTGGAGCAGCGAGGGGCCCGGCTGGAGCCGACGGCGGCGGCGCGGCGCCCCACAACGCAGGCGACGCTGCCGTCGGCGGACCACGCGGCGGAGATCGCTCGTCTACAGCGCGAGAACGACCGGCTGCGCATGGAGCGCGATATTTTAAAAAAGTCCATTGCGATCTTTGCTGGAGTTCAGAAATGAGATTTCGCTTCATCGAAGATCGCCGCGCCGACTATCCAGTGACGATCATGTGCGA
The DNA here is from genome assembly GCF_023074175.1 of Bradyrhizobium sp. 139. Classification (GTDB taxonomy): domain Bacteria; phylum Pseudomonadota; class Alphaproteobacteria; order Rhizobiales; family Xanthobacteraceae; genus Bradyrhizobium. Next base: position 434 of record NZ_JADPKS010000085.1, on the reverse strand, counting down.
CGTGCTTGGCGTCTCGCCTGCTGGCTATTACGCCTGGCGAGCGCGCCCTGAGAGCCAGCGGGCCATTGCCAACCGTGAGCTCGTCGACGACATCAAGCGGGTTCATCGCGACACAAACGGCCGCTACGGCAGCCCGCGCATCCATGCCGAGTTGAGAGAAGGCCGTGGAGCGAGCCGTGGTCGCATCGAGCGGTTGATGCGTTGTCACGGTATCAGAGCCATCATGGCGAGGCCGCGACGGGTGCGCACCACCGACAGCCGTCACGATTTCCCGATCGCGCCGAACTTGCTCGAGCGCAACTTCGTCGCCGCCGCGCCGAACCACATCTGGCTCGCCGACATCACCTATGTCCAGACTGATCAGGGCTGGCTCTATCTGGCCACGGTCATGGACCTCTACAGCCGCAAGATCGTCGGCTGGGCGATGGCGGATC
>NZ_JADPKS010000096.1 GCF_023074175.1 Bradyrhizobium sp. 139 | reverse complement strand
GCGACCTTGTGGGTCGCTCCCCTGCCACACCACCCGGCATGCGGGTCCGCACCGGGCGGTTCGAGAAGTTGAGGTCATGAGAGACGGGGCAATCCCAGCCGGTCCGACCAATTCAGGGTCAGTACGGCGTTGAGGAGCATGCCGCTGTTGCGCCACCAGCGACGGCTGTTGGCCGCCACCTGTCGCACAACGTTAGGCTTGGCTCCCATTGCCAGCAATTCCCTGTACATGGTCGTACCGCGCTTCCACTGCTTGAGCTGGATGGCGCGCAGCCGGTGACGCAGCCACTGGTCGAGCTCTCGCCAGACCCGTGGTGTTTGCGCCAGCCGGAAGTACGTCTTCCAACCCCGAACATAGGGCCGCAGACGATCCACCACATCCTGCATACTGCGCCCGCCACTGCGGCCGGTCAGTTGCCGGATGCGCTGCTTGAACGTCCTCAGCGGCTTTTCGGCGACCTTGCGCTTGATCATGCCGCCCGGGGCTACCCAAAAGCTGTAGCCGAGGAACTTGCGACCAAACACACTGGCCACCGCACTTTTGGTCTCGTTGACCGTCAAGTGCAGCTTGCCGTAGAGCCGCCGAAGTAGCGCCATCACCCGTTCACCCGCCCGGCGGCTGCGAACGTAAACGTTCGCATCGTCGGCGTAACGCACGAAGCAATGGCCCCGACGTTCCAGCGCCTTGTCCACTTCATCGAGCAGGACATTGGCCAGCAGCGGCGATAGCGGCCCGCCTTGCGGCGTCCCCATCGTGCGCGTCTGGATCACGCCATCGTTCATGATCCCGCTGTTCAGATACGCCCGGATCA
>NZ_JADPKS010000163.1 GCF_023074175.1 Bradyrhizobium sp. 139 | reverse complement strand
GCAGAAAGCTCGGCTGATCCCGGCTGACACCGGTCTTGAAGGTACGATTCGTCATGCCGAATCGTACCTTCCTTCGCTATAAGAATCTTGCCCAGTCTCTACGCTCTATCCGGGCTACGGCGGATACTTCCTAGGCACGTGCTGCCCGTTGTTAGTGCTTGATCGTGGTCACCAGCGGTGTTCTGCTCAAAAAGGCTGCTGGAGTACCGCACCCCGTGTCGATCTACGTCGCATTGCACCACGTCACGCACTACAAATACGACCGCCCGATCGATCTTGGCCCGCAAACCATCCGCCTGCGGCCGGCGCCGCATACGCGCACGCCGATCCTGAGCTATTCGCTCAAGGTCACGCCCTCAAATCATTTCGTGAACTGGCAGCAGGATCCGCAAGGCAACTGGCTCGCGCGCTACGTCTTTCCTGAGAAGACCACCGAGCTGAAGATCGAGGTCGATTTCACGGCGCAGATGACCGTGGTCAATCCGTTCGACTTCTTCGTCGAGCCCTATGCCGACAGCTTTCCGTTCGAATATCCGCAAGATCTCAAGACGGAGCTCGCGCCTTATCTCGAGACGATCAAGCCCGATCGGCTGTTCGCGAAATATCTCGACACAATCCCGCACGAAGCCCCGAATACCGTCAACTTCCTGGTCGATCTCAACAGGGAGTTGCAGCAAAGGATCGGCTACGTCATCCGCATGGAGGCGGGCGTGCAGACGCCCGAGGAGACGTTGTCGTCCTGCGCCGGCTCCTGCCGCGACTCCGCCTGGCTCCTGATCCAGACCTTCCGTCATCTCGGTCTCGCCGCCCGTTTCGTCTCGGGCTATCTCATCCAGGTCCGTCCCGATATCGATCCGATCGAGGGACCGCCGGAGGTCGAGAACGATTTCACCGATCTGCACGCCTGGGCCGAGGTCTATCTGCCGGGCGCAGGTTGGATCGGCTTCGACGCCACCTCTGGCATGCTCGCGGGCGAGGGGCACATTCCGGTCGCTGCGACGCCGCACTACCGCTCGGCGGCGCCGATCTCCGGCGGTGCCGGCTTTGCCGAGGTCGAGTTCGCCTTCGATATGAGCGTCAGGCGCATTCGCGAGGCGCCGCGCATCACAAAGCCGTTCTCCGACGAGGCCTGGGCGCGGCTCAACGATCTCGGCGAGCAGGTCGACGGCGATCTCGCCGCGCTGGATGTCCGGCTCACCATGGGCGGCGAGCCGACTTTCGTCTCCGTTGACGACCTCGAAGCGGGGGAATGGAACACCGAGGCCGTCGGTCCGACCAAGCGCGCAGTGGCCGACGACCTGATTCGCCGCCTGCGCGGGCGCTTCGCACCTGGCGGCTTGCTGCACTTCGGCCAGGGCAAATGGTATCCCGGCGAAAGCCTGCCGCGCTGGGCCTTCGGTCTGTACTGGCGCAAGGACGGCGTGCCGATCTGGAAGAATGCCGATCTGATCGCCAAAATCGAGAATCCGCGGCGCGCCGAGGCCAAGGACGCCGAAGCCTTCATGGAAGGCACGGTGGCGCGGCTCGGCCTGGATCCTGGCTACATCATGCCGGCTTATGAAGATCCCGCCTACTGGCTGCAGAAGGAGGGCGAGCTTCCCGTCAACGTCGATCCCTCGGACTCCAAGCTGTCCGATCCGGAAGAGCGCGCGCGGATGGCGCGGGTGTTCGACGAGGGGCTGAGCACGCCGAAGGGCTTCGTGCTGCCAGTGCAGCGCTGGAACGCGAAAGCGCCGCGCTGGCGTAGCGAGCGCTGGAATCTGCGCCGCAACCATTTGTTCCTGATGCCCGGCGATTCTCCGCTCGGCCTGCGATTGCCGCTCAACGCGCTCGAATATGTACCGCCCGAGCGCTATCCCTATATCATCGAACAGGATCCGATGGAGGCGCGGACCAAGCTGCCGGTGTTCGGCCGCATGCAGGGCCTGCCATCGCCGGCGCCGCAGCTCGCGCCGGAAAGCCGCGACACGTCGGAGCCGGTCCGCACCGCGATGTCGGTCGAAGTCCGCGACGGCGTGCTCTGCGCCTTCATGCCGCCGGTCGAGCGCATCGAGGATTATCTCGAGCTGATCGCGGCTCTCGAAGCCACGGCCGAGGAGATGCAGCTCCAGGTCCATGTCGAGGGCTACCCGCCGCCGTTCGATCCGCGCATCGAGGTCATCAAGGTGACGCCCGATCCCGGCGTGATCGAGGTCAACATCCAGCCGGCGAAGAGCTGGCGCGAGGCGGCGGACATCACCGCCGGTCTCTATGAGGACGCCGGCAAGGTGCGCCTCGGTGCCAACCGCTTCCTGGTCGATGGCCGCCATACCGGCACCGGCGGCGGCAATCACGTCGTGGTCGGCGGCTCCAGTCCGCAGGATTCGCCGTTCCTGCGCCGGCCTGATCTCTTGAAGAGCTTGGTGCTGTATTGGCAGCGTCACCCCTCGCTGTCCTACTTCTTCTCGGGTCTCTTCATCGGCCCGACCAGCCAGGCACCGCGCATCGACGAAGCCCGCCACGACAGCATTTACGAGCTCGAGGTCGCGCTGTCGCACGTGCCGCCGCCCGGTTACCAGGCGCCGCTGTGGCTGGTCGACCGGCTATTCCGGCATCTGCTCGTTGACATCACCGGCAACACCCATCGCGCCGAGATCTGCATCGACAAGCTCTACTCGCCGGATAGTTCGACCGGTCGGCTCGGCCTCGTCGAATTCCGCGCGCTCGAAATGCCGCCCGATCCGCGCATGTCGCTGGCGCAGCAGCTCCTGATCCGCGCGCTGATCGCAAAGTTCTGGCGCGAGCCGCAGGCAGGCAAATTCGTGCGCTGGGGCACCGCGCTGCATGACCGCTTCATGCTGCCGCATTTCATCTGGGAAGATTTCCTCGATGTGCTCACCGAGTTGAAGCACTCCGGCTATCCGTTCGAGCCGGAATGGTATCTGGCCCAGCTCGAATTCCGCTTTCCCGCCTTCGGCCGCGTTCACCATGGCGGCGTGACGCTGGAACTGCGCCAGGCGCTGGAGCCCTGGCACGTGCTCGGCGAGGAGGGCTCGGCCGGCGGCACCGTGCGCTATGTCGACAGCTCGGTGGAGCGGCTCCAGGTCAAGGCTGAGGGATTCGTCGAGGGCCGCCACATCGTGACCTGCAACGGCCGCCGCCTGCCGATGACCTCGACCGGCCGCTCGGGCGAGGCCGTGGCCGGCGTTCGCTTCAAGGCCTGGCAGCCGGCTTCGGGTCTGCACCCGACCATCCCCGTTCACGCGCCTTTGACCTTCGACCTGATCGACACCTGGAACGGGCGCTCGCTCGGCGGCTGCGTTTACCACGTTGCCCATCCCGGCGGGCGCAGCTACGACACCAAGCCGGTCAACACCTACGAGGCCGAGGCGCGGCGGCTGGCGCGCTTCCAGGACCACGGCCATACGCCGGGTCCGATGCAGCCGCCGCCCGAGGAACGCACAAATGAGTTTCCGCTGACCCTCGACTTGCGGACCCCGCTCCTGCAATGAGTATGATGGTGGGGCAGGGAGAGGCGCATGGGCGAGGGCGCGGCCGAAGAAAACGATCAGGCGGACAGGGCAGCCGGCCAGCGCCGCCTCGCGCAATGGGTCCGCGATTATAGCCGTCTGCCCAGCATTCCCGACGAGTTCCTGGGGCCGGACGGCGCCCCCCGCGCGGTCTGGAGCCGCTTCTTCGACGCCTTCGGCGCGCTCGCGCCGGACGAGATCGAACGGCGTTTCGGCATGGCCGACCGCCATTTGCGCGAGGCCGGCGTCACCTACCGCGCGCCCGGTGACAGCGCCGACCGGCCCTGGTCGATCAGCCATCTGCCGCTGCTGATCGATGAGGCCGACTGGAAGCAGCTTTCCGCCGGCATCACCCAGCGCGCCGAGCTGCTCGAGCTCGTGCTGCGCGACATATATGGCGAAGGCCGTCTCGTTGCCGAGGGCGCGCTGCCTGCGGCCGCGATCGCCGGCAGCGCCGAATATCTCCGTCCCGTCTGCGGCATGCCGCCGCCCGGCGGCCGCTATCTCTCGCTCTACGCCGCCGATGTCGGCCGCGGGCCCGATGGTCGCTGGTGGGTGCTGGGCGACCGCACGCAGGCGCCGTCGGGGGCGGGCTATGCGCTGGAGAACCGCCTGGTGCTCTCGCGCGCGTTCTCCGATCTCTACAAGTCGATGAACGTGCCGCGCGTCGCGCCGTTCTTCGAGGCGTTCCGCGATAGCCTGCGCGCGCGCGCCGATCGCGACGAGCCGCGCATCGGCGTGCTCACGCCGGGCAGCTTCAGCGAGACCTATTTCGAGCACGCGACGCTGGCGCGCTATCTCGGCTTCCTGCTGGTCGAGGGTGACGATCTCGCCGTCAGCGACAACCGTATCCACATCCGCACCGTCGCGGGGCTCAAGCGCCTCGACGTGCTGCTGCGCCGGGTCGATTCCAACTCGCTCGATCCGCTCGAGCTCGATGCCTCATCGCGGCTTGGTGTTCCCGGCCTGATCGACGTGCTGCGCAAGGATGGCGTCGTCGTCGCCAACATGCCGGGCTCTGGCGTGCTGGAGGCGCGCGCGATGCTCGGCTTCCTGCCGGCCCTGAGCCGCCGCCTTCTCGGTGAAGAGCTGAAGATGCCGCATATCGCGACCTGGTGGTGCGGCCAGCGTTCGGCGCGTGACGAGGTGTTGTCGCGGCTCGACGAGGTCGCGATCGAAGGCGCCTACGGGCGCGGCGTTCCCGGCTTCGACAGCAACGGCCCGGTGCTTGCGAGCGAGCTTGATGCGAAGGGCCGGCAGCGCCTGACCGACGCCATCGCCGCGCGCGGCATGGACTATGTCGGTCAGGAGGTGGTGCGACTCTCGACCATGCCGGTGTGGGAGCAGGGGCAGATCACACCTCGTCCCTTCGTGCTGCGCGTGTTCGCGGCCGCCACGTCCGACGGCTGGGCCATCATGCCCGGCGGCTTCTGCCGGATCGCCGAGCAGGCGGATGCGCGCGCGGTGTCGATGGGCGACGGCGCACGTGCCGCCGACGTCTGGGTGGTCTCGGAGAAAAAGGTCGCGACCGCGTCGTTGCTGCCGGCGACCGACAAGGTGCGGATTCGCCGCATCGCGGGCGTGCTGCCGAGCCGCGCCGCCGACAATCTGTTCTGGCTCGGCCGCTATCTCGAGCGCGCCGAAGCGACGCTGCGGCTGGTGCGCGCGCTGGGCTCGCCAAGCGGGCCCAACAAGGGCACCGCGGCCTCGCTGCAATCGGCCGAACGCATCCAGCGCCTGCTGGTGGCCTGGGGCGCGATCTCGCAAGCCTCGCGTGCTACGCCGGGACGCATCACCGCCGAAGCGCTGCAGAGCGCGGAGCGTTTCGGCTCGGCCCTGTCGCTGGTCCGCGCCGCCCAGCGCACGGCGACGTCCCTGCGCGAGCGGCTCTCGCCGGATGCCTGGCAGGTCATCACCGAAATGGCCGAGCGGCTGGCCTACGAGGTCGAGGGCGACGACAGCGTGCTGAGTGCGGCCGAACTGACCTTGCAGGAGCTTGCGAGCTTTGCAGGTCTTGCGCAGGAGAACATGAACCGCGCCGCCGGCTGGCGCTTCCTCGATATCGGCCGCCGCACCGAGCGCGCCATCAACACCACGCGCTTTGCGCGCCAGTTCGCCTATGACGAGGCCGGTGACGAGGATCTCGATATCCTGCTGACGCTGGTGGATTCCCAGATCACCTACCGCTCGCGCTATCTGCTGGCGCCGATCCTGGCGCCGGTGCGCGACCTCGCGGTGCTCGACAGCTACAATCCACGGTCGGTCGCGTTCCAGGTGACGACGCTGAACGAGCACATCGCTTCGCTGCCGAGCCTGAAGGAGCACGGTCTGATCGAGCAGCCGCAGCGGCTTGCGGTCGCGGTGCAGGCGATGCTGGCGACCGCCGAGGCCGAGAAGCTCGAGGTCAAAACCCTGTTCGCGCTGGAGCAGGACCTGCTCAAAATCGCGGAGGCGATCGGGCTGCACTACTTCCCGCACGGCCCCAATGCCAGCCGGCCGGAGAAGCTGACGGGGCTGGCGTGATCTACGACATCCGGCACGTCACGACTTATGAATACGAGAGTCCGGTCAGCTTCGCCCGCTGCACGCTGCGGCTTGAGCCAAGGAGCGGTCATGGCCAGGAGCTGATCTCGCACCATGTCGAGATCCGTCCGCGCCCCACCGAGCGCAATGTGCGGCGCGATTTCTTCGGCACCCTGACCGAGAGCGTCGTGATCGAAGCTGCGCATCGCAATTTGCGCATCGACTCGCGCTCGCGCGTCTCCGTCTCGCGGCAGCCGCCCGCGCGCGATGCCGTCAGCCCGGCCTGGGAGAGCATCCGCGACATCGCGTTCGACGCGACGAGCCTCGGGCCTTCCTCGCCGGTCGGCTATGTCTTTGCGAGCCCGTTGGTGCCGGTGCTGCGCCCGGTCAGCGCCTATGCGGCCATGAGCTTTGCGCCCGGCGCGGGCATCCTTGCCGGCGCAGCCGATCTCATGCAACGCATCCGCACCGAATTCCGCTACGATCCGAAGGCGACGGTGATCTCGACGCCGCTTGGCGAGGTCTTCGACAAGCGCCACGGCGTCTGCCAGGACTTTGCCCATGTGATGATCGCAGGGCTGCGCGGGCTCGGCCTTCCGGCGGCCTATGTCAGCGGATACTTGCGCACCATTCCGCCGCCGGGCCAGCCGCGTTTGCAGGGCGCCGATGCCACCCATGCCTGGGTATCGCTGTGGTGCGGGGCTGAGCTTGGCTGGGTCGATTTCGATCCGACCAATGATCGGCCGGCCGCGAACGACCACATCGTGCTCGCGGTCGGCCGCGACTTTTCCGACGTCTCGCCGGTCGATGGCATCATCGTCGGCTCGCCGAAGCAGAAGCTCGGCGTCGCCGTGGACGTGCTGCCGGTGGAATGACCGCAGTCCGGCGTCCCGGCCGCCCGCTCCAGGTGTATCGGTCCGTCAACGCAACCGCGATGTCGCGGGCACAACTGCAACATTTTTACTGTAATTTAATCCTGGAGTTTGGTCAGTCGGTCCAGGATAAGCTATGCTAGCGCGGCGTCGAGAACAAGAGTGAGACGTCGGGAGTTGGTGTGGGACACCAACGACAAGCGGGACTGCATCCATGATGACGTTACCGAGACTGGCGGCTGAATCCCTGGAGAAGTTGCTCGGTACGTTCATGCGTCGGCGGTACGACGAGACGTCCGCAAGTATCGTCGAAAGCGCGACCCGCACTGCGATGGAATGCATCGGCAATAGTGATGCGCTCTATCACAATATCGAGCACACGATGCTGGTGACGCTGGCCGGCCATTCCATCCTTAGTGGCCGAAGTCTTCATACTCATCTGTCGGCCCAGGATTACGTCCATGTCCTGATCGCCTGCCTCGCCCACGACATCGGCTATGTGCGCGGCCTGTTCGAGGAGGATGACGCCGACGGCTTCGTGATCGATGCGGCCGACGCCAAGATCTCATTGCCGCGCGGTGCATCGGATGCGAGCTTGATGATGTATCACGTCGATCGCTCCAAGCTTTATGTGACGCGGCGCCTGCGACATATTCCCGGACTCGATCCGGAACGCATTGCCCGCGCCATCGAGGGGACGCGTTTCCCGGCCCAGGAAGGGCAGGAGTACGACGACGAAGCTTCCATCCTGCGCGCGGCCGATTTCATCGGACAGCTCGGCGATCCCAACTATCTGCGTAAGGCCAACGCGCTCTACTACGAGTTCGAGGAGGTCGGCATCAACCGCCAGCTCGGCTACGACTCGCCCGCCGACATCGTGAACCGCTACCCACAGTTCTACTGGAACAGCGTCGCACCGCACATCCAGACCGAGATCGGCTATCTCAACAAGACCGAGATCGGCCGGCAGTGGATTGCCAACCTCTACAGCAACGTCTTCCGCGCCGAGCGCGACATCTCGCTGTCCGGACCGCAGAAATAGCTTCGCTCTTGTAGCCCGCATGGAGCGACTTGTCCGCCGTAGCTCAAAGAGCGAAGGCGGAAGCGCAATGCGGGGACGCCTGCATTCGCGAATCCCTGCACACCGTCCGGGGTACGATGCGAGGAAGGGGTGAGAAAATCATGCAACAAAAAACCATCACCACCGGTGTTCTCGACATTGCCTATCGCGAATACGGCGCGCCGGATGGCTGGCCCTGCATCATGGGCCACGGCTTTCCCTATGATGCGAACGCCTATGCCGAGACTGCGCCGATCATCGCGGAAGCGGGCGCGCGGGTGCTGGTGCCCTGGCTGCGCGGTTACGGGCCGACGCGTTTTCGTTCGGCCGAGACGCTTCGCTCCGGCGAGCAGGCGGCGCTCGGAGCCGATCTCCTGGCCTTCATGGATGCGCTGAAGATTTCGCGCGCGGTCCTCGGCGGCTATGATTGGGGCGGGCGCGCGGCCTGCGTGGTCTCGGCGCTGCATCCCGAGCGCGCAATCGGGCTCGTCTCCGGCAATTCCTACAACATCCAGGACATCGCGCGTTCGATGGAGCCGGCTTCGCCGCCGGAGGAAGCGGCGCTCTGGTATCAATATCTCTTCCACAACGAACGCGGCCGCCGCGCACTTGAGCGCAATCGCCGCGATCTTGCGCGCCAGCTCTGGGCGATGTGGTCGCCGAAATGGGCCTTCGACGACGCGACATTCGAGAACAGCGCAATGTCGTTCGACAATCCTGATTTTGTCGATGTCGTGATCCATTCCTACCGCCACCGCTATGCACTGGTCGCGGGCGATCCCGCCTATGCCGCGATCGAGGCGAAGCTCGCCGCGCAGCCGCCGATCCGTGTCCCCACGATCGCGATCGACGGCGACAGCGACGGCGTCAATCCCGGCACCGCCCATCACGCCCGCAAGTTCGAAGGCTTCTTCGAACGCCGTGTCTTCGCCGGAGCCGGCCACAACCTGCCGCAGGAGCGGCCCGCAGAATGGGCGCAGGCCGTGCTCGATGTTCGCAAGGCGGCCGGGTGACTCCCGATTTTCGGCGTCGCCGGGAACTTTTCGCCGATAGCGCCGTCCAAATCCTGAGCGAGAGCTGCGAGGGAGATGATCATGGGCGAGGAAAGCAAGCCGAACGGGCCTGACCTGACCAAGGGCGTGTCGCTCGACGCGTTCAAAGACGGCAAGCTGCTCGGCCATGTCGGGGAGGAAGACATTTTGCTGGTGCAGGCCGGCAGCGAGATCTTCGCGATCGAGCCGGCTTGCACCCACTACCACGGCCCGCTCGCCGAAGGGCTGGTCGTCGGCGACACGATCCGCTGCCCCTGGCATCATGCGTGCTTTTCCTTGCGCACCGGCGAGCCCACGCGCCCGCCGGCGCTGAATGCGCTGGCGGTCTGGGAGGTGACGCGCGATCAAAACAGGATTGTGGTCCAGCGCAACCGCGAGATGCCAAAACCCCCGGCCTCCCATCGTGCTGCGCCGACGCCTGAGAAATTCGTCATTGTCGGCGGCGGCGCGGCGGGCTTTGCGGCAGCCGAGACGCTTCGGCGCGAGGGCTTTGCCGGCGCCATCACCATGCTCAGCAATGACGGCGCGATGCCGGTCGACCGGCCGAACCTGTCCAAGGACTATCTCGCCGGCAACGCGCCGGAGGACTGGCTGCCAATGCGGGGCGAGGACTATTATCAGGATGCTGGCATCGATCTCAGGCTCAACACGAATGTTGCAGCGATTGATCCAGAGGCGCGAGGCGTGACGCTGGGCAATGGCGACGTCTTGCAGTTTGACAGGTTGCTGCTCGCGACCGGTGCCGAACCGGTCAAATTGCAGGTTCCGGGCGCGGACCAGCCACATGTGCACACCTTGCGCTCCGTTGCCGACAGCCGCGCCATCATCAAGGCCGCGGGCGGCGCGAAGCGCGTGCTGGTGATCGGCGCCAGCTTCATCGGCCTCGAAGTCGCGGCGTCCTTGCGAGCACGCAAGCTCGAGGTGCATGTGGTCGCGCCGGACGAGCGGCCGATGCAACGCGTGCTCGGACCCGAGATGGGCGACTTCGTTCGCGCGCTGCATGAAGAGAACGGCGTCAACTTCCATCTCAAGGACACCGTGGAAAAGCTCGATGGAATGCGCGCGACGCTGAAGAGTGGAGGCGGCATCGAGGCCGATCTCGTCGTGGTCGGCATCGGCGTGAGGCCTCGCCTTGCGCTGGCCGAGCAGGCAGGGCTTGCGATCGATCGCGGCGTGAGCGTCAATGAATGTCTCGAAACCAGCTCCTCCGGCATTTTCGCAGCCGGCGACATCGCGCGTTGGCCCGATCCGCATTCAGGCCAAAACATTCGCGTTGAGCACTGGGTGCTGGCCGAGCGCCAGGGCCAGACCGCGGCGCGCAACATGCTGGACCGGCGCGAATGCTTCGACGCCGTGCCGTTCTTCTGGAGCCAGCATTATGACGTGCCGATCAACTATGTCGGCCATGCCGAGAGCTTTGATGACATCGTGATCGATGGCAGCATCTCTGGAAGGGATTGCCTGCTGAAGTACCGCAAGGGCGGGCGCGTGTTCGCGGTCGCCTCGATTTATCGCGATCTCGATAGTCTCAGGTCCGAGCTGGAGATGGAGCGGTCCCCGGCCTGAACCGCCGCATTAGATCTTGATTTGCGTCAATGTTGCTGCCCGGAAGGGCTGCTCTGCAGGCTGTCGTCCCGGCGTGGCCCGTGCTATCCTGAATTGTTCCGTTGGGCTTCGCATGCAGGAGTGGCGCCATGACAATTGCTTCGGATACGTCTCATCATTCAAGCCTGGGCTCGGGCATTGCGGCGCTGCATGCCAAATGGGGCTGGATCGTCGCGCTCGGTGTCGTCTACCTCATCGCCGGCTTTGTCGCGCTCGGCAGCGTGATGATGGCGACGGTGGCGAGCGTGATCGTGGTCGGCGCCATGATGATCGTGGCCGGCGTCACCGAAATCGTCGGCGCATTCCAGATGAAGAGCTGGGGCAGGTTCCTGATCTGGGCCTTGCTCGGCGTGCTCTATGTCATCGCGGGCTTCCTGACCTTCGAGAATCCGCTGTTCGCGGCAGTGCTGCTGACGCTCTTCCTGGGCGCGTCACTGCTCGCCTCAGGCGCCGTCAGGCTGTTTCTCGCCTTCAGCATGAAGCGCGAAAGCCCGTGGGTGTGGGTGGCGCTATCGGGCGCCATCACGCTGCTGCTTGGTCTCCTGATCGTGGCGCGCTGGCCGGTGAACAGCGTCTACATCCTCGGCCTGTTCCTCGGCATCGACCTGATCATGGCGGGTGCCGGCTGGGTCAGCCTGGGCCTCGGGCTGCGGCGCCGCCGCCAGTAAACCAGCAACTCGACGCAAGACCGTCCTGCGGAACTCCGCTGATCTGACGCGCTGACAAAAAGCAGCACGCCGCGCGCTCGGGTCGCGCGGACGATCGTCACTGGGGAGAAACCATGAAAGCCGCTTTGGCCCTGGCCGCAGCGCTGGCTGCCGCCTGCCTGTCCACGTCTGTCTCCGCGCAAAAGTCCTATGGTCCCGGCGTCAGCGACACCGAGATCAAGATCGGCAACACCATGCCCTATAGCGGGCCGGCTTCGCCGCTCGGCATCACCGGCAGAGTGATCGCGGCCTATTTCGACGAGATCAACGACAAGGGCGGCATCAACGGACGCAAGCTCAATCTCCTAACGCTCGACGATGCGTTCTCGCCGCCCAAGACCATGGAGGCGGCGCGGCGGCTGGTCGAGGGCGACGGTGTCGCCTTCATCTTCGCGACCATGGGCACCGCGCCGAGCTCGGCGATCGCGAAATATCTCAACAGCAACAAGGTGCCGCAGCTCTTCTTGATCAGTTCGGCCTCGAAGTGGAACGATCCCGCCAACATGCCGTGGTCGATGGCGCTGCCATGGGCGCCGAACTACACCAGCGAGGCCGCAATCGACGTCGCTTATGCGCGGGCCAAAAACCCGAACGCGCGGTTCGCGGTGCTCTATCAGAACGACGATGCCGGCAAGGAATATCTGCGCGGCGTCAAGGAGGCGCTCGGTGCCGACGCCGACAAGGCGATCGCGATGGCCTCGAGCTTCGAGGTCGCCGACCCCACCGTCGATTCCCAGGTGCTGACGCTGGCCAACACCAAGGCCGAATTCTTCATGATCTATTCGGTGACGCCGCGCGCCTGCGCCCAGGCGATTCGCAAGGCGCACGAGGTCGGCTGGCAGGCGACGCGCTTCCTCGCCAGCGGCTGCGCCAACAAGGCCACCGTGATGGTGCCGGCAGGGCTCGATGCCGGCAAGGGCGTGCTGTCGCTCGGTTCGCTCAAGCCGTTCGTGGCCGAGCCGAAGAACGATCCGGCGATGGCGGCCTATATCGACTTCATGAAGCGGCGCCTGCCCAATGCGGACGTCAACAACGTCGCGGGCCTCTATGGCTACACCGTCGCCGAGGCGCTGGTGGTCCTGCTGAAGCAGTGCAAGGACAATCTGACGCGCGAGAACATCATGGCGCAGGCGGCAAACATGAAGAGCGTGCCGCTGTCGCTGCTGATGCCCGGCATCACCCTGAACACCACGCCGCAGGATTTCCGCCCCATCAAGGACGGCTATATGCTCCAGTTCGACGGCAACGACTGGATCGTGGCGAGCGAGCTGTTGCGCGGGACGTGAGGCGGGAGCCCGGCTATCGCGCTCGAGGAACGGTCTCTGACGGCGCATCCTTCGAGACGCCCGCTTTCGCGGGCTCCTCAGGATGAGGGCGGAGTGCGCGGCGGCAGGTTTAACAGGCGCGAATGCCGCTTAGCCTCACCCTGAGGAGACCGCGCAGCGGTCGTCTCGAAGGGCGAGGCGTGCACTCCACCTACCGCGGAAGACCTGGTACGATCACTCTCGCGAACAGGAGGACACATGGACTTTCAACACTCCAACCGTTCGCTGGAATTGCAGGAGCGCGTCCGCCAGTTCATGCGCACCCATGTCGAGCCGGTCGAGGAGCTCTATTACGAGCAGGTCAAGCCGGAGGCCGTGCGCTACAAGACGCCGCAGGTTCTGCAGGACCTGCAACGGCTGGCGCGCGAGCAGGGGCTCTGGAATTTGTTCCTCTCGGGCGAGCACGGACCGGGCCTGACCAACCTCGACTACGCGCCCGTGAAGGAGATCATGGGCCGCATCCTCTGGGCGCCCGAAGTCTTCAATTGCTCGGCGCCCGACGTCGGCAACATGGAGGTGCTGGCAAACTACGGCACGCCGGCACAGCAGGAGCGCTGGCTGAAGCCGCTATTGGAAGGGCGCATCCGCTCCGGCTTCTCGATGACGGAGCCCCAGGTCGCCTCCAGCGATGCCACCAACATCCAGTGCGAGATCAGGCGCGACGGCGGCGACTACGTCATCAACGGCCGCAAATGGTTCACGTCAGGCGCGATGAACGAGGATTGCGAGATCCTGATCGTGATGGGCAAGACCGCGCCCGACCATCCCGACCGCCATCGCCAGCAATCCATGATCCTGGTGCCGAAGGCGACGCCGGGCGTGCGCATCGTCCGCGACATGCTGACCTACGGCTACGACGACGCGCCGGCCGGCCATCCCGAGATCGTCTACGACAACGTCCGCGTCCCGGCCGAGAACATTTTGCTCGGCGAGGGCCGCGGCTTCGAGATCGCGCAGGGCCGGCTCGGCCCCGGCCGCATCCACCATTGCATGCGGCTGATCGGCTGCGCCCAGCGCGCGCTCGAATTGATGTCTCAGCGCGCGGTCTCGCGCACAGCCTTCGGCAAGCCGCTCGCAGACCAAGGCTCGGTGCGCGAGGACATCGCGCACTCCTTCTGCGAGATCGTCCAGGCGCGGCTACTCACGCTGCAAGCCGCCGACAGGATGGACCGCGAGGGCAACAAGGCCGCGCGCGACCTGATCGCCGCAGCCAAGATCGTGGTGCCCAGCATGGCCGCCCGCGTCATCGACCGCGCCATCCAGATCCACGGCGCCGCCGGCGTCTCGCAGGACACGTTCCTGGCCCGCGCCTACGTCTACGCCCGCTTCATCCGCATCGGCGACGGGCCGGACCAGGTGCATCTCGCGGCCGTCGGCAAGGAGTTGATCAAGCGGGGCGGGGTGATGGGGTAGGGCTGCTACCGTCTTCCAGGCGTGTGCGGCCGGGTGTCTCGCCGGCAACCCTCGGTCCGACCGAAAACAAGTTCTCGCTCACCGGCCATGAAGCAGGACTGCTTCGGCCGCGTTCCCATATTCGTTGCTCAATCCGGCGACGGGGGCTAGCCGCGTTTTCTTCGCGCTTCGTGATGGCGTAGCGCATCGACAATCACCTTGAATGCAGCCGAATTCTGCCGCGAGGTTGGATAATAGACATAGTAGCCATCGAACTTCGGCGACCAGTCGTCGAGCACGATGGCAAGGTCGCCGGACCGGACGTGCTGGGTCACCATGTCTTCGGGGACATAGGCGATGCCGAAGCCTTTGACGGCGGCGTCGATCATTGCGCGAGAGTCATTGAAGGTCACTTGCCCCTCGACGCGCACCCTGAGGTCAGGGCCGTTCCTGGCGAACTCCCATACATAATGGCCGCCGGCCGCCTCACGCCGTTTGATGCAGACGTGCTTCAAGAGATCTTGCGGGTGCTTCGGTTTGGGATGCTCTTTCAGATATGCAGGCGAGGCGACCGCGACCAGTCGCCAATCCGGACCTATGCGCACCGCGATCATGTCCTTCTCGACTCTTTCGCCGAGGCGGATGCCCGCATCGAAGCGGTCTTCGACGATGTTGCGCAAAGCCGTGTCGAGGCTGAACTCGACCTTGATGTCGGGGTATTGCTTCAGGACCGGCGCCAGCTTCGGCCAGACGACCTTTTCGAGAGCATGGTCCGAGAGCGTAATCCGGATGGTGCCCGACGGCTTGTCGCGCAGGGACATCAGCGCGGCGATATCGCGCTCGATCTCTTCGATGCGGGGCGCAACGGATCGTTGAAGCCGCTCGCCCGCTTCGGTCAGGCCGACGCTTCGGGTCGTGCGCGTGAGGAGCCGCAGGCCCATCTGCGATTCCAGGCGCTTGATCGTGTGGCTGAGCGTTGACTGCACGACGCCCAGTTTCGCGGCGGCCTTCGTAAAGCTGCGCTCGCGGGCGACGGCCACGAACGCCAGCAAATCGTTGAAATCCTGGCTTGCCATGGCCGTTACTATTCATGGCCACGATCGATTAATGCAAGCAAATTATATCGGCTAATCGAACGCCGGCCGGGGCTTTATGTGTTGCCGTGAACAGCGCCGGCGTGGGCGCTCCTCGACATATGGATCCCCGATGAAACTCACGACAGATCACGAGACAACGCAGCCATTGGCCGCATGGAGCGCGGTTTTCGCGTTGTCGCTTTGCGCCTCGACGCTCGTCGCATCAGAATTCATGCCTGTCAGTCTGCTCACGCCGATTGCCAGCGGCCTGCACTTGACGGAAGGACAGGCAGGGCAGGCAATCTCGGTTTCGGGGCTGTTCGCGCTTGTGACCAGTCTGTTCATCTCGGCGGCGACTGCTGGCTGCGATCGTCGTTCGCTCTTGCTGTGGCTGACCGGCCTGATGCTGGTGTCTGGCGTCATCGTGGCCTTCGCTCCCAACTATCCTGTGTTCATGGCCGGACGGGCGCTTGTCGGGATCACGATTGGCGGTTTCTGGTCGATGTCGGCCGCGACGATGATCCGGCTCGTACCGACCGCCCGTCTGTCGCGCGCTCTTGCAGTTCTGAATGGCGGTAATGCGCTCGCGACCACGATTGCTGCGCCGCTCGGCAGCTTTCTGGGTCAGTACATCGGCTGGCGCGGCGCGTTCTTCTGTGTTGTTCCCGTCGCCGCGCTGACCCTGGTCTGGCAATTCCTCACGCTGCCCAGGATGCCAAGCCACGAGCAGGCCGGTGCGGCAGCAGCGTTTAAGGTCTTGCGCCGCCCGGAAGTGCCTTACGGCATGCTCGCGGCAGCGCTGTTCTTCCTCGGACAGTTCGCAGTCTTTACGTACTTGCGGCCATTCCTCGAAACGGTGACGCGCGTCGATGTCACGACGATCTCGGCACTCCTGCTCGTGATGGGCATTGCCGGTCTTGTCGGCACGTCAATCATCGGGTTCGTCATCCGCGAACGTCTTTACGCTTGCCTCGTCTTCATGTCGCTCGCCATGGCTGCGATGGCTGCAGCGTTGACGGTGTTTGGTTCTTCCCTTGGCGCCACGGCTGCGGTAATGGTCCTGTGGGGCTTCATCGGCACGGCGGCGCCCGTTGGCTGGTGGACCTGGCTCAGCAAGGCTTTGCCGGATGACGCGGAAGCAGGCGGAGGCCTGATGGTGGCGGTGGTTCAGCTTGCGATCGCCACGGGTGCGGCGGGTGGCGGCGTGCTGTTCGACAGCAGCGGCTATCGGGCCACTTTCCTGTTCAGCGCCGTCATCCTCGTTCTCTCATCGGCCGTCATTTCAATCGGAGCTCTTCGCCGCAAGGCAAAGGTCAACTCGCAATGCGCGGCTTGCGTGCCCGCAAGCCCGACATTGTGACGCCGCTTCATTGGCACAGGTCGAACGACGGACATCAATAGTTCGCGGCATCGGGGAAAACCCGAATGCGAAGCCGCTGGACCATTCTTGCTGTGCTGTTTGTCGCTCGTGCCGCCATCGCTCTCCGGTTCCAGAGCATCGCGGTCGTCGCGCCACAGCTCAGCCAGAGCCTGGGTGCGAGTCTGGCCGATATCGGTGTTGATCGGTTCTATTTTGCGCCGGGCGCGGCCCTTCGCCGACTTGCCGAGGCGAGATGATCGCTTCCGCTGTTTTCGCGTTTCTTGTCGGAGCGAACCCACCGCTGGCTTCACGGGGGGTGAGCGCGCTGTCATCCCGCTTTGGCGACGCGGCTGTCCGCCGCTCCCGAGCGCAGATTTTGAAAGAACTTCTCCACCTCGCGCGACAGCGTCTCCGCCGTCTCCGTCAGGCTGCTCGCCGCCGTCAGCACGGAGGACGCCGCCGTGTCGGTCTCGCCGATGGCGTCGCGGAGCGAGGTGATGTTGGCCACAAGCGTCTCGTTGCCTTGGGCCGCCGATTGCGCGTTGGACGAGATCTCGCGCGTGGCGGCGTCCTGCTGGCCGATGGCACCCGCAATCGCCGAGGTGACGTCGTTGATCTCGCGGACCGCGCCGCCGATCTCGCGGACGGCATCGACCGCGTTGCGGGTGGACGTCTGGATCATCGCGACGTTCTCGCCGATCTCGGCCGTCGCTTTGGCGGTCTGGCCGGCGAGCGCCTTCACTTCGTGCGCGACGACGGCAAAGCCGCGGCCGGCGTCGCCCGCACGCGCGGCCTCGATGGTGGCGTTGAGCGCGAGCAGATTGGTCTGCTCGGCGATTGCCTGGATCAGGCTGAGCACGCCATCGATGCGCTGCGTCGCGGCTGCAAGGCTCTCGATCTCGGAGATCGATTTTTCGGTGCGCTGGCCGGTCTGCTCGACCGCGCCCGCGGACTGCCGCACCTGGCGGCCGATCTCCACCACCGACGCAGATAGCTCCTCGGCGGCACTCGCCACCGCCGTGACGTTGTGCGAGGCCTGCTCGGTAGCGTTCGCCGCCGTGCCGGCGCGGCTGCTCGCATCCCCGGTGACGCGGGTGATGGTCTGTGCAGTCTCGCGCATGACGGAGGCATTGTCGCTGAGGCCGCGCATGATCGCGCCGATCGCCTCGCGAAACGCCTCGACGGATTGCTCGATGTGGCGGGCGCGCGCTTCGCGCGCGGCGGAGCCCTGCGAGACCTGCGAGGCGAGATTGCGGTTGCGGCCCATCGCGTCCTGGAAGATCTGGATGGCGCGCGCCAGCGCGCCGATCTCGTCGGCGCGGTCGCTGTGCGGCACTATGACATTCTCGGCGCCGTCAGCGACCTGCTTGATGGTCGCGGTGATGGCGGAAAGGGGGCGGGCGATCGAGCGGGCGATGATGACGATGCCGATCACGACCAGCGCCAGCGCCACGCCGCCGAGGCAGGTCAGCACCATCGACAGGATACGATTGGTCTTGGTCTGCTGCGCGATCTCCCTGGCGCGACCGGCATAGACCTTGGACAGCGCCTCCAGATCCTTGTTCAGCGCCGAGCGCACGGCGCGGTTGGCGTCGTTGTCGCCCCATTCGCGGCCGGCGGCCGCATTGATCTCGATGCCGCGGCGCACCAGCTCGTTGCGGAACTCGACGAACTGGTCGATGCGCTTCTTGAAGGTCGCGAACTGCTCGGCATCGTCGGCTTTGACGATGCCCTCCCAGCCTTTCACGACCTCGAGGATCTGCGCGTTGAACTTGCGCAGGCCCTCGCCGTATTTCTTCACGACGGCCGGTTCGGTCGACATGTAGACGCCGCGCGATTCCATCACCACCGCATAGACCAGCGAGTTGACTCGCTCGACGTTCAGCGCGGCGGCGTTCGCCGTTTCGATCGCGCTGGTCAGGTCGGCGCCGCGGCGGCTGTTGTAGTCGGACAGCATAGCGATCGCCGCCGTGAGCAGGGCGAACAGCGCGAAGATCGCATAGAGCTTGGTCGCAAGCGTGAAACGGCCTGCCAGGCGGCTGGCATTCCCAGATCGGTTGATTGTCATGGTGTCAGGGGCCCGAACGGCCGGGAGCGGCCGGAAAGCGCGGTCGTATAAAATTGATGCAAAACTATGCAGAATGAAGATGGACGCAGCGTTAACACCGTGGCGGCTCGGCCCCTTCTTCCTTAGTCGAAAGAAAGGTCAGCATTTCAGGCTCTTGGTTCCATTGTCCCGGTTTTGCGGCAGACCAATCCGGGATTCGCCCGCAATGCCCCAAACATCGGCGTGCGCGCCGGCCGCCAAGCGCGTATTCGATTTGAGGTCGGTCACTGGCCGACGAACCCCGGAGGGGCCTTTGGTCTACCGCCACACCATCGACGCCACGACCTACACATTTCCGGACCTGCGCGACCTCCTCGCCAAGGCGACGCCGCCGCGCTCAGGCGACCGGCTGGCCGGGATTGCCGCCGGCACCGCCGAGCAGATGATCGCGGCGCGGATGGCGCTGGCCGACGTCCCGCTCGAGCAGTTCTTGCAGGAAGCTGTCATCCCGTATGAAGCCGACGAGGTTACCCGCCTCGTCATCGACAGCCACGACGCCAAGGCGTTCGTGCCGGTGGCTTCGCTGACGGTCGGAGCCTTCCGCGACTGGCTGCTGTCGGATGCGGCGACATCAGAGGTTTTGCGTACGCTCTCGGGCGGCATCACCCCGGAGATGGCGGCCGCGGTCTCAAAGCTGATGCGCAACCAGGACCTGATCCTGGCGGCGCGGAAATGCGAGGTCACCACCGCCTTCCGCAACACGATCGGTCTGAAGGGCCGAATGAGCACGCGGCTCCAGCCCAATCACCCCTTCGACGATACCAGGGGCATCACCGCCTCGATCCTCGACGGCCTCCTGCTCGGCGCCGGCGATGCCTGCATCGGCATCAACCCGGCGAGCGACGATCCGGCCGTGATCGCGCGATTGCTGCGGCTGCTCGACGAGATCATCGCGCGACTGAAGATCCCGACGCAGGCTTGCGTGCTCACCCATGTCACGACGACGTTGTCGCTGATCGGGCAGGGCGTGCCGGTCGACCTCGTTTTCCAGTCGGTCGCCGGCACCGAGGCCGCCAATCGCAGTTTTGGCGTCGACCTCGCGCTTCTGAAGGAGGCACAGGACGCCGGGCTGTCGCAGAAGCGCGGCACGACCGGTCAAAACGTGATGTATTTCGAGACCGGCCAGGGCTCGGCGCTGTCGGCCAATGCCCATCACGGCGTCGACCAGCAGACCTGCGAGGCGCGCGCCTATGCGGTCGCCCGCGCGTTTGCCCCGCTCCTGGTCAACAGCGTGGTCGGCTTCATCGGCCCCGAATATCTCTACGACGGCAAGGAAATCATCCGCGCCGGGCTGGAGGATCACTTTTGCGGCAAGCTGCTCGGCCTGCCGCTGGGGATCGACATCTGCTACACCAACCATGCCGAGGCGGACCAGGACGACATGGACAATCTGCTGACGCTGCTCGCTGCCGCCGGCGTCACCTTCATCATGGGCGTCCCCGGCGCCGACGACGTCATGCTGAACTACCAGTCGACGTCTTTTCACGACGCACTCTATGTCCGCGACGTCTTCGGCCTGCGCCGCGCGCCAGAATTCGACGACTGGCTGGTGCAGTCCGGCATAGCGGGCGCCGATTTCCGTCTGGCCGGCGATGCGGGCCTGCTGCCCGATTTTGCCTCGCGGCTGATCGCGTGACGCGGCGGAAACGCCGATTTCCCCCTTAGGAAACTATTGGCGCCTCTCGCGAATTAAGATGATGCCACAATATTGAGAAATTCCGGCGGCAGCGTTACGCTATGTGTCTGGCTGCCAATTTCCGCACCATCTATCGAGCGTGGCGGGGGAGCTTTGATGCGAGCTGAAAGTAACGGTACGGCCCGGCGGATTCTTTGTGTGTTTCCGCGCTACACCTCGTCGTTCGGGACGTTCGAGTATTCCTACCCGCTGACCGACGGCGTCAGCGCCTTCATGCCGCCGCAGGGACTGCTGCTGCTCGCGGCCTATCTGCCCAGTGAGTGGCAGGTCAAATTCGTCGACGAGAACCTCCGCCGCACGACCGAGGACGAGTTCGAATGGGCGGAGGCGGTCTTTGTCAGTGGCATGCACATCCAGCGCCAGCAGATGAACGACATCTGCCGCCGCGCCCATGAATTCGATCTGCCGGTCGCGCTCGGCGGTCCCTCCGTCAGCGCCTGCCCGGACTATTATCCGGCCTTCGACTATCTCCATGTCGGCGAGCTCGGCGACGCCACCAACGAGCTGATCGAGATCCTGTCGCGCGACACCTCGCGCCCCGAGCAGCAGGTCGTGCTCACGACCAGGGACCGCGTGCCGATGACGGAGTTTCCGATCCCGGCCTATGAACTCGCCGACGTGAAGAAATACTTCCTCGGCAGTATCCAATATTCCAGCGGCTGTCCCTATCAGTGCGAGTTCTGCGATATTCCCGGCCTCTACGGCCGCAATCCGCGCATCAAGTCGCCCCAGCAGATCATCGCCGAGCTCGACCGCCTGCGTGAATGCGGCATGACCGACACGGTCTATTTCGTCGACGACAATTTCATCGGCAACCGCAAGGCGGCGATGGACCTGCTGCCGCATCTGATCGAGTGGCAGAAGAAGAACAATTATGTGATGCGGCTTGCCTGCGAGGCGACGCTCAATATCGCAAAGCGCCCGGAAATTCTCGAGAAGATGCGCGAGGCCATGTTCGTCACCATCTTCTGCGGCATCGAGACCCCCGATCCCGACGCGCTGCACGCGATGCACAAGGACCACAATATGATGGTCCCGATCCTGGAGGGCGTGCGCACCATCAACGCCTACGGCATGGAAGTCGTCTCGGGCATCATCATGGGGCTCGACACCGACAAGCCGAACACTGCCGACGCGCTCATCAACTTCGTCGAAGAATCCAGGATTCCGCTGCTCACGATCAATCTGTTGCAGGCACTGCCGAAGACGCCGCTGTGGGACCGGTTGGAGCGCGAGGGGCGGCTCGTCAGCGACGAAGGCCGCGATTCCAACGTCAACTTTCTGTTGCCCTATGACGAGGTCGTGGCCTCCTGGAGGCACTGCATGGAGGTCGCCTACGAGCCCGAAAAGGTCTACGCCCGCTATCAGCATCAATGCGACTACACCTATGCCAACCGCCTCCAGGTGCCGGTGGCCCCGGAGATGAAGACCTGGGCCAACATCAAGCGCGCCCTGATCATGCTGCGAAACATCTTCTGGAAGGTTGGCGTGCTCGGCGACTACAAGAAGGTATTCTGGAAGTTCGCGCTGGGGCGGATCAGGCGCGGCGACCTCGAAGGCCTGATCGGCTCCGCGATGATCGCGCACCATCTGATCAAGTTCGCTCGCGCGGCCTCCAGTGGCCAGCAAAACGCGTCGAACTATTCGCTGCGGCTGCGCGAGGCCGCCATTCCCGCCGAATGACGCGACATGTCTGATCCGGCCGCTCCGCGCCGCCCCACCCTCGATCTGCGGTCGCTCACGCCTGCGCGCGTCGCGCTCGGCCGCAGCGGCGCGAGCCTGCCGACAAGGGCGCTGCTCGATTTCACGCTGGACCATGCCCGCGCCCGCGATGCCGTGCATGCCGTCTTCGATGCGCCGCTGCTGGCCGCCGATCTCCGCGAGCTCGGCCTCGTCGTCGTGGAGGCGCGGAGCCGGGCGGTCGACCGCAGGGATTATCTGCGGCGGCCGGATCTGGGGCGGCAACTCGATGCCGGCTCGGCCGAACTGTTGGCACGAAATGCCTCGGAGCCGTGCCAGCTCGCGATCGTGATCGGCGACGGCCTGTCGACGGCGGCGGTCCACGCCCATGCGGCGGCGCTGGTGTCCCACCTGCTGCCGCTGCTCGCGGACGAGGACGATGTCGCGATCGGATGTGTCGTTGTCGCCTCAGGCGCGCGCGTCGCGCTCGGCGACGAGATCGGCGCCATTCTCGGCGCGCGCATGGTCGTGACGTTGATCGGCGAGCGGCCCGGCCTGTCCGCGCCCGACAGCCTCGGCGTCTATCTGACCTTCGCGCCAAAGCCGGGCCGCACCGATGCCGAGCGCAATTGCGTCTCGAACATCCACAATGCCGGGTTGAGCTATGACGAGGCCGCCTTTAAGATCGTCTGGCTCGTCCGTGAGGGGATGGCCCGGGAGGTCACCGGCGTGGCACTGAAAGACGAGAGCGCCGACCGCGCCCCGCGCCGAATTGGCACGGCTTTGCCCGAATGACGGGCATTCCGGCAAAATCGCCACATCTTGATCGATTTGGCCACACTTCGCCTGCTTGCGAGGGGGCCTCGTGACCTGCTAAACCCCCCGCAGCGATTTTCCGCGCATTTTCAAAGGGCAAGCCTCCCATTGGTATGGCATTTTCAAGCCGTTCGCGGGGCGCAATAAGCTCACAGACCGAATCGATTTAGGAACTGGACAAGGCATGCTCGAAAAGCACAGCGAGAGTGAGGTTCATGTCGACAAGGTCGAGCAGGGACCTGCGTCCTCCATCGCCTTCGGGCTGGAGCGCATCGGGCTGATCGCCGTCCGGGCGCCGATCGTTTCCTGCATCGTTCTGCTCGTGCTGATCGTCGGGGCCGTGTTCGGCATCCACCGGATCAAGATCGACGATTCGCTGTCGCAGCTGTTCCGCTCCAACACGCGCGAATTCCGCCAGTATGAAGAGGTGACCAAGAAGTTCCCGGCCGAGGAATTCGACGTTCTCGTCGTGGTCGAGGGCAAGAACCTTTTGGCGCGAAACAATCTCGAGAAGCTGCGCGACTTCGTCACCGACATGCAGCTGGTCGAAGGCACGCGCGGGCTGGTCTCGCTGTTCTCGGCGCGGCAGGCGCCGGCGCCGGGCAAGCTGCCGGCCGCATTGTTCCCGGGCGATCTGCCCGAGGGCGAGGCCTATGACAAGTTTATCGAGACCGTCAAAGCCAACGAGATCATCCGCGGCAAGCTGTTGTCGGAGGACGGTACGCTGGCGCTGATCGTGCTCTCGCTCGATCCGGAGGTGGTCGCCTCCAACAAACTGACCAAGACCGTCGGCGACATCCGTGCGCTGATGAAGGAAGACCTCAGCGAGACCGGGCTCAACGTGCAGCTCTCCGGCGTGCCGGTGATGCAGCTCGAGATCCGCAACGCGGTCGAGCGCGACGGGCTCACCTACAACATCCTCGGTATTCTCGCCGGCTGCGTCATCGCCATCATCTTCTTCAGAAAAATCTCGTTCATGGTGGCGGCGGCGTTCCCGCCGATGATCGCGATCCTGCTGGCGCTTGGTGCGCTCGGCTGGGCCAATTTCAATCTCAACATGTTCCTGAACGTGATGACGCCGCTCATCATGGTCATCAGCTTCTCGGATTCGATGCAGCTCACCTTCGCCGCGCGCGACCGGCTGATCGCAGGCCAGGACAAGTTCACCGCGTTCAAGAACGCGGTGCTGGTGGTGGGACCGGCGTGCGTGCTGACGCATGGCACCGCCGGCATCTCCTTCATCGCGCTCCAGTTCTCCGACTCCGACCTGATCCGCAAGTTCGGCGAGGCGGGGCTCGCCGCCACCATCATCGCGCTGGTCGCGGTGTTGTCGCTGGTTCCGGTGTTCGGCGTGCTGCTCGTGCGCAACGAGAAAGTCTTTGCCACCAAGTTCCAGACCGCGGATGCCGGCGTGCAGGCGCTGCGCAATTTCTGCTACTGGATCGCGGTGCGCATGGTGGGCCGTCCCGGCCTGTTCAGCCTGATCGCGGTGCTGTTCGTCGGCAGCCTTGGCGTCATCTACGCCAATCTGGAGCCGCGCTACCGGCTCGCCGACCAGGTGCCGGACAAGCGCCAGGCGGTCGCCGCCAGCGACCGGCTCGATGCCAAGCTCACCGGCGCCAATCCGGTGAACGTGCTGATCCAGTTCCCCAAGGGTGAATCGCTCTATTCGCCGGAGACGCTCCAGACCATCGCGGACGTGCACGCGACGGTGGAGAAGACGGCCGGTGTCGGCAATGTCTGGTCGGTCGAGACCCTGCGCCGCTGGCTTGCGGAAAAGGCCGGCAATGCCGACGTTGCGACGCTGAAGGAATATGTCAGCGTCATCCCGGAGCATCTGGTGCGTCGATTCATCGATGCCGAGCAGGACGCCGTCGTGGTCGCAGGCCGCGTGCCGGACAAGGATTCCAGCCAGCTCCTGCCGATCGTCGACAAGCTCGATTCCGAGCTCGACGCCGTCCGCAAGAAGCATCCCGGGTATGAAGTGGCGGTCACTGGTCTTGCCGCGATTGCCGCGCGCAACTCGGCCGGCATGATCGAGAAGCTTAACCGCGGGCTCACCGTCGAATTCGCGCTGGTCGCGATCTTCATCGGCCTTGCCTTCCGCTCCTGGGTTGTGATGTTCGCCTGCATCCTGCCGGGCATCTTCCCCGTGGTGATGTCGGGAACGGTGCTGTGGGCGATGGACGAGGGCCTGCAATTCGCCAGTGTCGTGGCGCTGACCGTTTCGTTCGGCTTGGGGCTGAGCGCGACCATCCACTTCCTCAATCGCCTCAGGCTCGAGAGCAAGCCGGGCGTCGGCTCGGCGCTCGCGGTGGAGCGCGCCACCGTGCTGGTCGGCCCGGCGTTGATCTTGACCACGCTGGTGCTGGCCTGCGGTCTCGTCGTCACCGTGTTCTCCGATCTGCCGTCGCTGCGGCTGTTCGGCTGGCTCAGCGCCTTCTCGATGGTGATGGCGCTCGTCGCCGACCTCTTCATCCTGCGGCCGACCGCGATGTGGCTGATCAATCTGCACGCAAAGCTGCAGGGTGCGGACAAGCGCGCGATCTGAACCGGGTCATCCATCGGACATGGAATCGGCGCAGTCCGGGCGACTGCGCCCGCGTTTTTCGAAAAACAAACAAGCCCCGGTTCGCGAGAACCGGGGCTTGTTGCTTTCGAAGCTGGAAGGGCTATCAGCTCTTCGTCATCGTGATGTTGACGCCGCGGATCTCGCCCTTGGAGCTGATCTGCACGGTCTGCTTGGTGCCGTTGGTGCGCAGCGAGAGGTTGGCGGCGAAGCCGTTGGCCTCGACGAACACCTCGATCTGGCCGCCGCCGGCGGTGCCCTGGAGATTGCCGAAGATGTTGCGGCTCGCTTCGCTCCAGTTGCCCGAGATGCGGTCGCCCTGGCTCGTCACGTCGCTGGTGAGGTCGAACTTGTAGCTGTCGGACGCGCAGTGCAGGGCCTGCTTCAGGTTGAGGCCGCTGCCGGCGACCTTGTAGTCCGCCTTGCAGCGGATGCGCTCGGTGGAACCGTCGGACAGCGACACCGTGCCGGTGCCGGCCCACGCGCCGTCGAAACCGGCAAACGGCCCGGACGACTGAGCATGGCTTGCCGAAACCGAGAAGAGCAGCGCAGCCCCGATGCCGGCCGCCTTGATTGCCTGTCCAGATCGCCCAATGAATTGCATTTTGAATATCCCGTTTTCGAGCGACGTTCGCTTGCGATGGAGAACGTCTCGCCACATCGAAGGTTTAGTGTTCCAAGGCTGTGTCAGGTTCAAAGCCCGACAGGCAGGGATGGCGGTTCACGACACCCTCGCGCCCGGCTCAGACCCCTCGATTCCCTCTGTTTCGGTGTGTTTCTGGCGGGGAAAGCAGGGCGGAGAGATGCAGCTCTGCAACAGGTGCGCAGCAAAACGCAGCATTCCTGAATTGTGACGTGGTATCAATCTCTTACATCTGCCAATGAACATCGAGGGAAGACCTGATTTGGTGGATGTGGCGCCAATTTGGCCGCATTTGCCAGCGCTTGTGCCTTCTCCGAGGCCGCACTTTCCGCGGCGACTTGCCATCAGAACAATCCGTTCCGGTTGTCCGCCCTGTGCTGTCCGGGATCGGTGCGATTCTGCCGTCAGAATGAAGGAATACAATGCGTAAGCTTCTCGTCGCTCTCACCCTGCTGTCGGCATCCCTTTCGACGGCGGCATTCGCCCAGGCAGGACGCGGCACGGACAGCGAGCAGAAGGCCTGCACACGCGATGTGCAGAAGTTCTGCCGTCCGGTCATCGATCAAGGCGATTTCACCGTCCTGGCCTGCCTCAAGGAGAACCGGGCCAAGATCTCGCAGGCCTGCGACCAGGTCCTGAAGAACCACAATCAGTAAGCTCGGCCACTGGCTCACAAGGGCGGCCCCGCGGCCGCCTTTTCGGCCGGATCCGGAAGGGCGGCCATCGAGAGACAGGATTGGTTTTGCGGCCGTATTCCCCTATATGGGGCCGCGGCGGCATCGCCGGCATGAGCTCGCGCGAGCGAGAAAGCCCTTCCTGTCCAAACGATTGTAAACCAGCCCTCGATGACCTCTGCGAGCGAATTGCGATCCGGCAAGGGTGACCGCGACGAGAATTTTCCCGTTGCGTCCTGGATCATTCATCCGCGCCATCGCGCGGTGATCCTGGCCTACTACAATTTCGTCCGCACCGCCGACGACATTGCCGATCACGCGACGCTGCCGCCCGACGAGAAGCTAGCTTATCTTGACCTGCTCGAGGCCGAACTGCTCGGCAAGGGCGATACCCAGGCCGAAGCCGTCATTCTGCGGCGCGCGCTGGCCGAGCGGGGCATGGCACCGCGCCACGCGCTTGACGTGCTGGTCGCGTTCCGCATGGATGTGACCAAGCTGCGCTACGAGAACTGGGACGAGGTCATCCACTATTGCCGTTACTCGGCGATGCCGGTCGGCCGCTTCATGCTCGACGTCCATGGCGAGAGCACCTCGACCTGGGTCGCATCGGACGCGCTCTGCGCGGCGCTTCAGATCAACAACCACCTCCAGGATTGCGGCAAGGATTTTCGCGAGCTCAATCGCGTCTATCTGCCGCGCGATGCGCTTGCGGCAAGTGGCGCCTCGGTCGAGCAGCTCGGGCTGACGCAGTCGCCGCCGGCGTTGCTGGCCTGCCTTCAGGCACTCGCCGTTCGCAACGAAGCGCTGCTTAACGAGAGCAAGCCGCTCAGCGCGGAGGTGAAGGATTTTCGCCTCGGCGTCGATATTTCGGTGATCCACGCCTATGCCGACCGCATCGTCCGCCTCCTGAAGGTACGCGATCCGCTGCGCGAGCGGGTGCATCTCAACAAGTTCGAGCTCCTCGCTTTTAGCTTCGCCGGGATGATCGGCGAAGTCGGCCGCCGCGCGATCGGGCGCAAGGCCATTACCAAACCGGGGACTGCTCATGACGCTTGAGGCGACCTCGCCCGGCGCCAATTATGGCTCGGCCGCATCCGGCAGTTCCTTCTACGCCGCGATGCGCATCCTGCCGCGCGACCAGCGCGAGGCGATGTTCCAGATCTACAGCTTTTGCCGCCAGGTCGATGACATCGCCGATTCCGACGGCCCGCGCGACGAGCGGCTCGCCGCGCTTCAGGCGTGGCGCAACGACATCGATGCGCTCTATCAGGGCAATCCGCCGCCGCGGTTGAAGGACTACGTCGCCTCGGTAAAGGCCTTCAATCTCAAGCGGGAAGATTTCCTTGCCATCGTCGATGGCATGGAGATGGACGTGCCGCAGGACATCCGCGCGCCGGATATGGCGACGCTGGATCTCTACTGCGATCGTGTCGCCAGTGCCGTAGGACGGCTGTCGGTGCGGGTGTTTGGCCTGCCCGAGGAAGACGGCGTCCTGCTCGCGTATCATCTCGGTCGCGCGCTCCAGCTCACCAACATCCTGCGCGACATCGACGAGGACGCTGGCCTCGGCCGGCTCTATCTGCCGCGCGAGGCGTTGCTGCATGCCGGCATCACCTCGGACGAGCCGAACCGCGTGATCACCGAGCGAGCGCTGCCAAAGGTCTGTCTGCCGCTGACGCAGCGTGCCAAAGCGCATTTCGAGAAGTCGGACGAGATCATGAACCGCAACAAGCGCCGCGCCGTGCGCGCGCCGCGGATCATGTCGAAATACTATCATTCCATTCTGGACCTGCTGATCGCGCGCGGCTTCAACGCGCCGCGTGAGCCGGTGCGTGTGTCGAAGGTCACACGCGCCTTGATCCTGCTCCGTTACGCTTTCATCTGATGCAAAAGACAGCTCACATCATCGGTGCCGGAATTTCCGGCCTCTCCGCCGCCGTGCGGCTCGCCAATGCCGGCTTCAAGGTCGCCGTGCACGAAGCGACGCAGCAGGCCGGCGGCCGCTGCCGTTCCTATTTCGACGGCGCCACCAATCTCACCATCGACAACGGCAATCATCTGCTGCTGTCGGGCAACAGCCATGCGCGCGCCTATGCCCGCTCGATCGGCACCGAGGCGGGCCTCGTCGGCCCCGAACGCGCGCAGTTTCCGTTCGTCGATATCAAGACCGGGCAGCGCTGGCAGATCGATCTCGGCGATGGCCGGTTGCCGACCTGGGTGCTCGACGAGAGCCGCCGCGTTCCCGACACCGGGCTAACGGACTATCTCAAGCTGGCGCCGCTGATCTGGGCGTCGGAGGAGACGCTGGTCGGCAAGTCCATTCCCTGCGAGGGCGTCCTCTACCAGCGCCTGGTGCAGCCGCTGCTGCTTGCGGCGCTCAACGTCGATCCGCCCGAGGGCTCGGCCGGGCTTGCCGGCGCGATCGTGCGCGAGACGCTGCTCGCCGGCGGACAGGCGTGCCGACCGCTGATCGCGCGCGACGGCTTGAGCGCCGTGCTGATCGAGCCTGCCGTCAAATTCTTGCAGGAGCGCGGCCACACCGTTCAGCTCGGCCATGAGCTACGCCCGTTTGCGACCAGTGATGGCAAGGTCGGCGCGCTGGATTTCGGCGGCGAGGATGTGATCCATATCGGTGAAGGCGACGTCGTCGTGATGGCGGTGCCGCCGCGTGCCGCCTCCAGCCTGCTGCCCGGCCTGAAGACGCCGACCGAATTCCGCGCCATCGTGAATGCGCATTTCCGCATCACACCGCCGCCGGGTTCGGCGCCGATCCTGGGCGTGATCGGCGGCGTCGTGGAATGGCTGTTCGCGTTCCCGAACCGGCTGTCCGTGACCATCAGCAATGGCGACCGCCTGGTCGACATGCCGCGCGAGGAACTCGCGCAGGCGATCTGGAACGACGTCTGCAAGGCGGGCGGCGTTTCCGGCGAGTTGCCGGCTCAATTGCCTCCTTGGCAGATCGTGCGTGAGCGCCGGGCCACTTTTGCCGCCACGCCGGCACAGAATGCCCTGCGTCCGGGGCCGGTCACTGCGCTGAAAAACCTGTTTCTTGCCGGCGATTGGACTGCTACGGGATTGCCTGCAACCATCGAGGGATCGGTCCGATCCGGTGATCGCGCCGCCGATCTGGTTCTGGCCGCGCAGCGGCCCTGACGGGCATTCGTCCCGGTCAATTCCAAGCAACTATCGGAGCAATCGAGCAAGATGGATTCCGTGAACGCGACGGCCCGCGAAGCCCAAGGATCTAGGAACTTGGAATCGAGCATTGCGTCGGCCACGCAAGGCGTCCTCGGCTTCCAGCAATCCGACGGCCATTGGGTCTTCGAGCTCGAGGCCGACTCCACGATTCCGGCCGAATACATCCTGCTGCGCCATTATCTCGCAGAGCCCGTCGACACGGCGCTCGAGGCCAGGATCGGCAACTATCTCCGCCGCGTCCAGGGCGCGCATGGCGGCTGGCCGCTGGTGCATGAGGGCGAGTTCGACATGAGTGCGAGTGTGAAGGCTTACTTCGCGCTCAAGATGATCGGCGATTCCACAGATAGCCCGCACATGGTGCGTGCGCGCGAGGCGATCCACTCGCGCGGCGGCGCCATCAACAGCAACGTCTTCACGCGTTTCATGCTCGCGATGTTCGGCGTCGTGACCTGGCGCGCGGTGCCGGTGCTGCCGATCGAGATCGTGCTGCTGCCATTCTGGTCGCCGTTCCACCTCAACAAGATCTCGTACTGGGCGCGCACCACCATGGTGCCGCTGATGGTGCTTGCCGCGCTGAAGCCGCGCGCAAAGAATCCGAAGGGCGTCGGCATCGACGAGCTGTTTCTCCAGGATCCGCGCTCGATCGGCATGACCGCAAAGGCGCCGCACCAGAGCATGGCCTGGTTCGTGCTGTTCCGCGCGCTCGACGGCATCCTGCGCGTGATCGAGCCGATGTTTCCCAAGAGCTTGCGCAAGCGCGCCATCGATGCGGCTCTCGCTTTCACCGAGGAACGGCTCAACGGCGAGGATGGCATGGGCGCGATCTATCCGCCGATGGCCAACATCGTCATGATGTATGACGCGCTCGGCAAGGACGAAACCTATCCGCCGCGCGCGATCACGCGCCGGGGCATCGACAAGCTGCTCGTGATCAAGGGCGACGAGGCCTATTGCCAGCCCTGCGTCTCTCCGGTGTGGGATACGACGCTGACCGCCCACGCGCTGCTGGAAGCCGGCGGTGACAAGGCTCTGCCTGCGGCCAAGCAGGGCCTCGACTGGCTGATCCCGAAGCAGGAGCTCGAGGTGAAGGGCGACTGGGCGGTGAAGCGGCCCGACGTGCGCCCGGGCGGCTGGGCCTTCCAGTACAACAACCCGCACTATCCCGATCTCGACGACACCGCTGTCGTGGTGATGTCGATGGACCGCATGCGGCGGGAGCACGGTGCGACCGGCTATGATGCCGCGATCGACCGCGGCCGGGAATGGATCGAGGGCATGCAGAGCGACGACGGCGGCTGGGCTGCCTTCGACGTGAACAATCTCGAATATTATCTGAACAATATCCCGTTCTCGGACCATGGCGCGCTGCTCGATCCGCCGACCGAGGACGTCACCGCGCGCTGCATCTCGATGCTGGCCCAGCTTGGCGAGACCGAGAAGACCAGCAAGCATGTTGCCGACGGGGTCGCCTATCTCAGGAGGACCCAGCACCCGGAAGGGTCCTGGTACGGCCGCTGGGGCATGAACTTCATCTATGGAACCTGGTCGGTGCTCTCAGCCCTCAACATGGCCGGTGTCAGCCACAACGACGCGACGATGCGCAAGGCAGCCGACTGGCTGGTCTCGATCCAGAATCAGGACGGCGGCTGGGGCGAGGACGCCGTCAGCTACCGTCTGGACTACCGGGGATGGCAGGCCGCCCCCTCGACCGCCTCGCAAACGGCATGGGCCTTGCTTGCCCTCATGGCAGCTGGCGAGGTTGATCACCCGGCCGTCGCCCGCGGGGTGGAGTACCTGATTGCCACACAGAACAAAAAAGGACTGTGGGAGGAGCAGCGGTACACCGCCACAGGCTTCCCCCGTGTATTCTATCTACGGTACCATGGTTATCCGAAGTTCTTTCCGCTGTGGGCATTGGCGCGGTATCGGAACTTGCGGAGCACCAACAGCAGGGTGGTAGGGGTCGGAATGTGACTTTGGGGACGGGGGACTATATTACCGCGGGTAATGCCATCGACCCGCGGCCGATACTTATCGTGACCGGACTGGTTCAGGAGGCCCGCATCGCGGCCGGGCCCGGAATGGCGGTCATTTGTTCGTCGAGCAGCCCCACTCAGTTGCGGGCGCTGCTGACGGTGGTGGATCCCGAGACGATTCGCGGCGTCATCTCCTTCGGCGTGGCCGGCGGGCTCGACCCGACGCTGCGCCCCGGCGACGTCGTGCTGGCGAGCGAAGTGCTCTCCGGCGATACCCGCTGGGCCGCCGGGCTGTCGCTCGGCGACGACCTCATCGACCGCCTGACGTCGGGGCGCCGCCGCGTGGTGCGCGGCAGCCTCGCCGGCGCCGAGCAAGTGGTTACGGGGCGGTCCTGCAAGGCGGCGCTGCATTCGGAGACCGGAGCCTCTGCCGTCGACATGGAAAGCCACATCGCGGCCGCCTATGCCGCCGAGGCCGGGCTGCCCTTTGCCGCGGTTCGGGTCATCAGCGATCCCGCCCACCGCGCGCTGCCGGCGCTCGCCCGCGCCGCCATCAAGCCGAACGGCCAGATCGACCTCGCGGCCGTGCTGCGCGGCATCGTGCGCAATCCGGCAACGCTGCATGCGCTGGTCTCGACCGGCATCGACTTCAACCGCGCGCTGCGCTCCCTGCGCGGCTGCCGCGACTTCCTGATCGGCACCGAGCTCGCCGACAGCGAGGCGCTGGTCCCGGAGACGGTCTGAGCGGCTTCTTCGATCTGGCAAAAGATAAAAAGGCCCGGTTGCCATGGCGTCCGGGCCTTCTCTTTTTGATGCCTATAGCCCGATGGAGCAATAAGGACCAATTTCGGCGACAGTCACCGTAACTCTGCTGCTGCGGCACCGTTCGTGTTGGCCGCACTGATCTGGGTATTTGTGCTATTGAGGTAGCTGATTGTCCGTCACAGATCGGAGGCTGAAGAATGAGCCTTCAGATCGACGAGTTCGTAGGCAAGCCGCAGATCTTGCACGATCGTATCGATTGCTTGCTGCACGGCGACTGCCTTTATCGGGGCGATTACTGTGGCTGTGAAACCAAGCTGCGCATTCCGATGGATTGTAACGAAGGCAGCAAAACCAAGCCGTTGCTGGATAATCTGCTTCAATTCGGTGGAGGTGACTTGTTGACGGGTACTCACGGACACAAACTCCAAGGACTTCGAACACCAACATGTGGTGATCCGCCGCCTCTCACACAAGTCCGCATCGAACGCCTGGCATCACTTACCGATCTCCTGATCGGGTATCCTTCTCCTTCGAAAGCCTGGGTCTGAGATCCAATCCTCTCGCCATCAGCCTCACGGTACCGCCGAGCCCATTTGCCAGCCGCTCAGCCTCGTCGTTAAGAACAGCGATTAACTGCTCGAAGCTTAGACGCTCCCCCGTTTTTGGATGTTCCCACTGACGATGCCTTGCGATGGTCACGAGTAGACAGCCCGCGCGGCACTCATCGGCCGTCATGTATTTGGCCAGGAGCTGATCGCAGATGCTCCCTGAAAAGCTCACGATCGATCGGCACCGGCCGGGTTGTGACGACGATGCGCGCACGGCTCAACTGACCAGCCAGCGCCTTGTTGAGCCGCTTAAGTGCCTGCTCGAAGCTACCAAGCGTAAGCTTCAGCTCATCGTAGGAATCTAGGAAGAACGTCGCTGTTTCGGATTGAGATCGTAGCCACGCGTCAAAGCGCAATCCTCCTCATGGCTAAGCATGTCGCGAACTGAGCTTCCTGACAGGGTCGCAAGTTCCAGAAAGAACGCAGGCTCTCCCGCGCTCCAGAGCCTGGCCTGCTGTGCCTGGCACTCATACGTCTTTCCCGCCCCAGCCTCCGAGACCATGATGACGCGTTGCGAGAGCAAGAGCTCGTCCCAGCCGAAATTGCCGCGCCAACCAATGCGAGCAAGCATCGAGGCTCTTTCGATATCGGCGACCTCGACGTCAGACAGGTCTCGAAAAGAACGCTGGATGGCTGGTGGAGTGACGGAGGAATCTGTTCTTTGAGGCATCACGTTGCTACGCATAAGCTGATGAAAGAGGGAGCTCGATTCGCTATCAGCAGGTTAGCAGCACATGGCGATCATGGAATTGTGGTGACAGCGCTGAACTGCCCCCTAAAGCGAGACACGATAGTCGCAGTGACAGGCATTTCGAGGGTGACCTGCGGGCAGCATGAGAAAGAACCGTCAGATTCCAATGGCTTCTAAAATGAAGGCGAAAGTGCGCTGGCACAGTTCCGCCGGATCCTCGACGAAGCAAACATGGAGTGAGGATCGCCCGTCCATTGGATTTCGGAAAAGCAGGGAGCGCGCGCGTGGCGCAGGGCAGCTAGGCCGGTAGCGATTTCCAAAATGGGCCAGCATCGCATATTGCCACTGTTTTGCCCGACGGGTCAAACGGTATTCGTAAAATACGAAATTCGTGCCACCGTGAATCGCGCCCGGCTGACGGCATATCTGGCTGCGAAAACGAACCCACGCCGCAGATGCCGCGAGCCTTGCCGGTTTGCTGCTGATTTGCTCGACGCGTCAATCATTTGACCGACCGGCCTCTGTGCCGGCCAGCAGTCGCGCCTCTACTGTGCATGGGGTTGTTTTTCATTTTTCTGCGTAAGGGCAGCCCGGCCCAGTAAGGAGGGGAGCGTAGCCCGCACACCGCTCCCCTTTTGCTCCGGGACTTGGCTGAACAAATGAAAAAGCCCGGTCGCCATCGCGACCGGGCTTTTTTCGTTCGTGCCGACTCGCGCTCTTACGCAGCAGTCGACGCCTTCCGTGCGGCCTTCTCCTGCGCGGCGGCGGCCTCGTCCTTGCGGATCTCCGACAGGCGCTTCTGCACTTCCGCCGAGAAGATGTACTGCGCCGGGCGCTGCTTGGACATGTCGATCTCCGGCGCCATCGGGCCGGTGGTCCTGACGCCGCGCAGCGACACCCACATCGCCTTCAGCGGATTGTTGAACGCTGCGGTGGCCGCCGTCGGCTCGTAGCCGCAATGGGCCATACAGTCGGCGCACTTCTCGTACTTGCCGGTGCCGTAGGTCTCCCAGTCGGTGGTGTCCATCAGCTCCTTGAAGGTCTTGGCATAGCCTTCGCCGAGCAGATAGCAGGGCTTCTGCCAGCCGAAGATGTTGCGCGCGGGCATGCCCCACGGCGTGCACTCGTATTCCTGGTTGCCGGCGAGGAAGTCCAGGAACAGGCCGGAATGCATGAAATTCCACTTCTTGCCCTTGCCCAACGCAAAGACGTCGCGAAACAGCTTCTTGGTCTTGGTGCGGTTGAGGAAGTGCTCCTGGTCCGGCGCACGCTCATAGGCGTAGCCGGGCGACATCGACACGCCGACGCCGAGCTCGGTGGTGAAGTCGAGGAATTTTGCGATCTCCTCGGCCGGATGACCGTCGAAGATGGTGGCGTTGACGTTGACGGTGAAGCCGCGCGCCTTGGCCGCCTTGATCGCCGAGACGGCGCGGTCGAACACGCCCTTCTGCGACACGGCCTTGTCGTGATGGTCCTTCAGGCCGTCGAGATGCACGGAGAAGAACAGATAGGGCGAGGGCTCGAACAGATCGAGCTTCTTCTCGAGCAGCAGCGCGTTGGTGCAGAGCGAGACGAACTTCTTGCGCGCGACGAGGCCGCGCACGATCTCGCCGATCTCCTTATGGATCAGCGGCTCGCCGCCGGGAATGGCAACCATCGGCGCGCCGCACTCGTCGGCCGCGTCCCAGCACTCCTGTGCGGTCATGCGGCGATTGAGGATCGCATCCGGATAATCGATCTTGCCGCAGCCGACGCAGGCGAGGTTGCAGCGAAACAGCGGCTCCAGCATCAGAACGAGCGGATAGCGCTTGCGGCCAAGCAGTTTCTGCTTGAGCAAATAGCCGCCGATACGCATTTCCTTGAAGAAGGGGATAGCCATTACAAGTTTCTCTCTGGGCTTGAAATTCGGGTGGGTCAGCTCGCAGCCAGTTGGGCCGGAAGCCGGAATTCGATCTTTTCCTCGCGGCCCGGCAGCACCGAGACCTTGACCGGTCCGATCCGCCGCATCGCTTCGATTACGTCATCCACGAGTACCTCGGGCGCCGAAGCGCCGGCCGTGACGCCGACGGTCCTGGCATCTTCCAACCACTCCGGATTGAGCGCGCTGCCGTCGGCAATCAAATAACTCGCGACGCCGGCCTCAGTGCCGATTTCGCGGAGCCGGTTCGAGTTCGAGCTATTGGCAGCGCCCACCACCAAGATCACGTCGACCAGCTTGCTTAAGTCCCTTACCGCAGATTGGCGGTTTTGTGTCGCATAGCAGATATCCCGGATATCCGGGCCTTGAATATCTGTAAAGCGGGCCTGGAGGGCCGCAATAACGTCCTTGGTGTCGTCGACCGACAACGTGGTCTGGGTGATGTAGGCCATTGGCGTATCTGCCGGCAGCGTAAGGGCATTAACCTCATCAACGCTCTGGACCAGCAGCACGGGGGCGGGAACCTGGCCCATCGTGCCCTCGACCTCGGGGTGGCCGGCATGGCCGATCAGGATCAGGGTGCGTCCCTTGGTGATGTAGCGCTTCCCCTGATTGTGAACTTTCGTGACCAGGGGGCAGGTGGCATTGAGCACCGGAAGGTCGCGCGCGGCGGCCTCCTCCTCAACGCTGCGGGCGACGCCATGGGCGCTGAAAACCGTCACCGCCTTCGGCGGCACCTCGGACAATTCCTCGACGAAGATCGCGCCCTTGTTCTTCAGGCTCTCGACCACGTATTTGTTGTGCACGATCTCGTGGCGCACATAGACGGGCGGGCCATACTTCTCCAGCGCCCGTTCCACGATCTCGATCGCACGCACCACGCCCGCGCAAAAGCCACGCGGCTGCGCCAGATAAACTTCCATAGGACGCCCATCACGCAAGTTGCACCACTCCGCTTCTCAAGTTCCCGGCGGCACCTCGATACTGCCTAATGGTTGCAATAACCGCACCAGGGGGTTCGCGCAGGCGGTAACTGCCCACCTACGAGGCCCCGGCGCCTGGAGGCGCATCGCTTTGTGTCAAAAAATCGGCAAAAAGGAAAGGTGGGATGAAGCCGGGTTCCGTGCCGGCAGAACGATGCGGTATTAGAATACACCTTCCCGGCGCGCAAAATGGCAACATTTGTGCCCAGTTCTTCGTCACGTTCTCGCCTCAACTTCCCGGCTATACCGACCGCCCCGCATGATTTTTCCGCGGCCTGTCGCCGTTTACCTCGAACCTTGTTGCGGCGAGAACCACTCAAAACAGCAATAGGTTTCGCCTCGGAACTCCGATAAACAGCGGGCGTTTTCGGCAAGCTGTTCACACAGAAAGAAAAGAAGTGCTGCAAAGCGTAGTCGTTGCCATCGTCAGGGCCTGCACCCGGTTTGCCCCCCTCGTCGTCGTTCTCGGGCTCCTGCTGGCGGTGGGGGCCGGCTATTACACGTCGCAGCATTTCGCCATCAACACCGACATCAATTCGCTGATTGCCCAAAATCTGGACTGGCGCCAACGCGACCAGCAATTCGATCGCGCTTTCGACCGCGATGCGACGATCACGGCGGTGGTCGAAGCCAAAACGCCGGAGATGGCTACTGCGGCGTCGGACGCGCTCTATGCCAAGCTGAAGGACGACAAAACCGACTTCCAGTCGATGCAGCAGCTCGGCACCGGCGAGTTCTTCGAGAAGAACGGCCTGTTGTTCCTGCCGACCGAGGAGGTCGCCAAGGTCACCGGCCAGTTCGAATCCGCCGCGCCCCTGATCGAGATCATGGCGGGCGATCCCTCGATCCGCGGCCTGACCGGCGCGCTGGAGACGGGACTTGCCGGCGTCAAGCGCGGCCAGGTCAAGCTCGACAATACCGCGCGGCCTTTCAACCTGATCGCGCAGACCGTCGAGACCGTGCTCAACAAGGGCAATGCGAGCTTCTCCTGGCGCGAGCTCGTCAGCGACGAGCCGCTGTCGGATTCCGACAAGCGCGCCTTTATCGAGTTCAAGCCGATCCTCGACTACAACGCGCTGGAGCCCGGCAAGGGCGCCACCGACGCGATCCGGAAAGCGGCGGCCGATCTGGATTTCCCGACCAAATACCAGGCGCGGGTGCGGCTGACCGGCCCGGTCCCGATCGCGAACGAGGAATACGCTACCGTCCAGGAAGGCGCCGTCGTCAACGGCATCGGTACCGTCCTCGTCGTGCTGCTCATCCTGTGGCTGGCGCTGCATTCGGCGAAGATCATCTTCGCCGTGTTCATCAATCTCTTCGTCGGACTTGCGATCACGACCGCTGCCGGCCTGATGATGGTCGGCTCGCTCAACCTGCTGTCGATCGCGTTCGCGGTGCTGTTCGTCGGTCTCGGCGTCGATTTCGGCATCCAGTACAGCGTCCGCTACCGTTCGGAGCGCTACAAGCACAACGACCTCTCGGGTGCGCTGGTGCTGGCGGCGAAGCGTTCGGCTGTGCCGCTGTCGCTCGCGGCGATGGCGACCGCGGCCGGCTTCCTCTGCTTCATGCCGACCGACTACAAGGGCATCTCCGAACTCGGCCAGATCGCCGGCGTCGGTATGCTGGTGGCCTTCCTCTCGAGCATCACTATTCTGCCGGCGCTGCTGAAGCTGCTGAATCCGCCCGGCGAGCAGGAGCCGGTCGGTTACGCCTTCCTGGCGCCGCTCGATCACTTTCTGGAGAAGCACCGTGTGCTGGTCGTCGGCGGCACGCTGCTGCTGGCGCTCGCCGGCCTGCCGCTGCTCTACTTCATGAAGTTCGACTTCAACCCGATGAACCTGCGCAACCCGAAGGCCGAGTCGATCGCGACTTTCCTCGACCTGCGCAAGGACCCCAACACCGGCGCCAATGCCATCAACGTGATGACCAATTCGGAAGAGCAGGCAAGGCAGGTCGAGGCGAAGCTCGAGAAGGTGCCGGAAGTGCTGCGGGTGATGTCGCTCGACAGTTTCGTGCCGCAAGATCAGCCGCCGAAGCTGAAGCTGCTCGCGCAGGGCGCCAAGGTGCTGAACCCCGCGCTCAATCCGGACCAGATCGACGCGGCGCCGACGGACAAGGAGAACGTCGACTCGCTGAAATCCTCGGTCGAGAATCTGCGCCGGACCGCGGGTGACGCGAAGGGTCCGGGTGCGGTCGCCTCGCGCCGGCTTGCCGATGGCCTCGAGAAGCTCGCCAATGGCGACGAGGCGACGCGGAACAAGGCGCAGGACGTGTTCGTCACGCCGATGAAGATCGTGTTCGACCAGCTCCGGAACGCGTTGCAGGCCGAGACGGTCACCCAGAAGTCACTGCCGCCAGATCTCGTGAGTGCCTGGAAGAGCAAGGATGGCATCATCCGCGTCGAGGCGCTGCCCAAGGGCGATCCGAACGACAACGACACGCTGCGCAAGTTTGCAGCGGCGGTGCTCGTTGCCGAGCCGACCGCGATCGGCGGCCCGGTCTCGATCCTGAAATCCGGCGACACCGTGGTGAAGGCGTTCATCCACGCCGGCATCTACGCGTTGCTGGTGATCGGCCTGTTGCTTTGGATCACGCTGCGGCGGTTCGTCGACGTGCTGATGACGCTGGTGCCGCTGTTGGTGGCCGGCGCGGTCACGCTCGAAATCTGCGTGTTGATCGGCCTGCCGCTCAATTTCGCCAACATCGTCGCGTTCCCGCTGCTGCTCGGCGTCGGCGTCGCCTTCAAGATCTATTATGTCGTGGCCTGGCGCTCGGGCAGGACGAACCTGCTCCAGACCAGCCTGACGCGCGCGATCTTTTTCAGCGCGCTGACGACAGCAACCGCGTTCGGCAGCCTGTGGCTGTCGAGCCACCCTGGAACGTCCAGCATGGGCAAGCTGCTCGCACTCTCGCTGGTGACGACGCTTGCCGCTGTGCTGCTGTTCCAGCCAGCCCTAATGGGCAAACCCCGCAATCTCAGAGAGTAGGCAGATGTCGCCGACCGGATCGGCGGCGCTCTTCTGACCGGGCTTGACGGTCGCGGCGGTCTTCGGGGCGGCAGGGGCCGGGGCCGGAGCGGTGGCGCCCGTCGTGCCGCCTGTCGTGCCTTGGGCTTTCGGCGCCGCGCCGGTGGGCTTCGGTGCGCCCTTGGCCATGGCGTTGGCGGGGCTCAAAGGAATCGGCGGGCCGACCCGGGTCCAGGTCTCGCCGCCGCAAAGGAAGCCCATCACGCAGCCCTTGATTTCGAGCTGGTCGGTGCCAACAGGCGTGATGGTCGCGCTGTAGAGCTGGCCGTCTTTCGCGTTGTAGACCTGTCCCTCCCACTGATCGGCGCCGGGCTTCTTCTTCATGTCGATCAGGGTCGGCATGCCCAGCGTCGGCCTGTTCTTTTTTGACGCATCCGGGTTGTTCTCGTCGCGGCCACCGGGCTGCTTTTCCCAGGAAACCGCGCCCCACATGCTGCCACTGCACTGGGCGACGCGGATGTTGGCGACGCCGTCGGC
Source organism: Bradyrhizobium sp. 139 (assembly GCF_023074175.1). Lineage (GTDB taxonomy): Bacteria > Pseudomonadota > Alphaproteobacteria > Rhizobiales > Xanthobacteraceae > Bradyrhizobium. Next base: position 38,494 of record NZ_JADPKS010000163.1, on the reverse strand, counting down.
GACCCGCCAGTCGCCGGTGGGATCAACGGCGAGCGCGGGAGTCAGGCCGGTGTAACCGCCAGCCAGTATTAATCCGGTGTAAAGGGCCAAACGCATGATAGTTCCTCGGCAGTGCAACATGGTCTAAAGCTGTGCTTGCGAAGATGGTCCGAAAAAGGGCAAAAGGCCGCACAGACCGTTTTCAGGAACGGTCCGTTTTCAGTTGACGAGACGGCCCTCAACCGAAGTATGTAGCGGATGCACAGCCCAAATCCAGACATGTATCAGCTGTTCGTGGACCGTCAGGCCCAGCGCAGCGCCCTGCATAATCGGCATCTGAACGAGCAGTTCGTTCGGGTCCTCAAGACCATCGGCTACGATGTCGGCTTCCAGAAGGGGCAGGGGCAGTACCTCTTCGATCGGGATGGGGCGCGTTATCTCGACCTGTTGTCCGGCTTTGGCGTGTTTGCGATCGGGCGCAATCATCCCGTCATGCGCGAGGCGCTCAAGAGCGTGCTCGATGCCGACCTGCCCAACCTCGTCCAGTTCGACGTCTCGGTGCTCGCCGGCGTGCTCGCCGAGCGGCTTTTGAAGTACGTCCCCTATCTCGACAAGGTATTCTTCGCCAATTCCGGCGCCGAATGCGTCGAAGCGGCGATCAAGTTCGCCCGCGGCGCGACTGGTCGTCCCGGCATCGTCTATTGCGCCCATGGCTATCACGGCCTGACCTATGGCGCGCTGTCGCTGACGGGCGATTCGAATTTCCGCACCGGCTTCGAGCCGCTGCTGCCGGGCTGCACCTCGATCCCGTTCAACGATCTGGCCGCGCTCGAAAAGGCGCTGGCCTCGCGCGAGGTCGCGGCCTTCGTCGTCGAGCCGATCCAGGGCAAGGGCGTCAACATGCCCACGGACGAGTTCCTGCCCGGCGCGGCCGCGCTCTGCAAGAAATACGGCACGCTGTTCGTCGCCGACGAGATCCAGACCGGCATGGGCCGCACCGGCCGCTTCCTCGCGGTCGAGCACTGGAACGTCGAGCCCGACATGGTGCTGCTGTCGAAGTCGCTGTCCGGCGGCCACGTGCCGGTCGGCGCGGTGCTGACGCGCAAGAGCATCTTCGACAAGATATTCAACCAGATGGACCGCGCGGTGGTGCACGGCTCCACCTTCTCCAAGAACGATCTCGCAATGGCTGCCGGCATCGCCACGCTCGACGTCATGGAATCCGAGAAGCTGATCGAGTCCGCCGCCAAGCGCGGCGCCGAGCTGCGCCTCGCGCTGACGCGCATGGTGCCCGGCTACGAGCTAATGAAGGAAGTGCGCGGCAAGGGCCTGATGATCGGCGTCGAGTTCGGTCCGCCGAAATCGCTGCGCCTCCGCGCTTCCTGGAACGTGCTGGAGGCCGCCAACAAGGGCCTGTTCTGCCAGCTCATTACCGTGCCGCTGTTCAAGGACCACAAGATCCTGACCCAGGTTGCCGGTCACGGCAGCCACACCATCAAGCTCTTGCCGCCGCTCACCATCACCGAGGAAGACTGCGGCTGGATCGAGCGTGCCTTCGACGACGTCATCGCCGGCAGCCACAAGGTCCCCGGCGCGATCTGGTCGCTCGGCAAGACCTTGGTGGACAACGCGGTGAGGCGGTCGGCTTAGGCGGAGCGTTCAGGCTGCTTTCGGCTTGTTCACGGTCTCGATGCGATCGAGAGCCTTGCCTAGATCGCGTTTGGCGATCTGGATGTCGTAATCGTTCTGAAGATTGAGCCAAAGCTGCGCCGTCGTGCCGAGCGCCTTCGCCAGCCGAAGTGCCGTGTCGGCGGTCATCCCGGTCTGCTCGTTCGCGATCCGCTCAATTCGGGTGCGAGGCAAGCTGCATGCCTTCGCAAGGGCGCCAGCGGACATGTCCAGCGGGACGAGAAATTCCTCCCGAAGAACCTCACCAGGATGCATGGGCTTTAGTTTTTTGGCCATCGTCGCATCTCCTAGCGATAGTCCACGATCTCGACTTCGGCGGGGCCTTGCGTTGTCCAGACGAACACACTCGGAACTGATCGTTGATTCTGATCGAGTGCTGTCCCTTGCGATCGCCTGCCAGGGCCTTGAGGCGGTTGCCGGGGGGCGCCCTTAGGTCACCAAGTTCGCCCGCTGCGTGTAGATAGCGCAATTTCCGGCGCGCAACCTTCACCAGATCGGCTGGAAAACCTTTAGGACTTTCGCCGTCAAAGACCGCCTCAGTTGTCTTATCCCGGAAGCTCTTGATCACTCAAGTGGTGTATCATTGTCTGATACACCATTCAAGGTTAAGGCGTATCAACAAATGATACACCTTGAGGCCGGCTACCCCTCCACATTCGCCTTCATCGCCGCCTCAAATTTGTCGACGAACTCGGCGAGCTCGTCGGCGCCGAGATCGCTGATCGCCCAGAAGTTCAGGCCGCGCTCGCCCCAGCGGCGGCAGTTGAAGCCCTGCATGGTCTGGGTCTTCGGCGGCCGGTGTTCGGTGCTGGCGGTCTGCGCCACGAACAGGTTGATCACGTGCTGCCGGCGCTTGTAGACGACCGCTCCGATGGCGCGTGCGTCGACATAGTCGAGTCGGCCGCCGACCAGCGTAAAACCCTGTGCGGTGAGGTCGATCACGGGCGGGGCGACGTCGAGCTTGCCGTTGAACCACGGCTTCACCGTGTGCTGGTCGGTGGAGACCACGTCGATGAGGTGTCCGGCCTGGAGCGAGCGCAGATGCGCGGAGACCACCTCCGACAGGATGCGCTGCTGGTCGTCCTGGCGCAGCACCACGGCGACGACGCCGGAGGCGGCGAGCGCGGAGACGGCCGAGCCCATCGCAAAACCGCGCAGCACGGAGCGGCGGGTCGGCCGTTGGCGCTGCGGCTGAGGCAGCGACGCCTCGATCCGGGCGCGCAGGCTCGCCGGCGCGGTATAGCGCAAATCGGCGTCAGCGAGCACGCGCTGCATGTCGCGTTGCGCTGCGAACTCGGCGGCGCAGGCCGGGCAACTTGCGATATGGGCTTCGACCTCGCGCGCGTGGCCGGCATCGAGCTCGTTGTCGAGCAGCGCGTGAAGCAGGATCTTTGCTTCGTCGCAGGTCATCTTGCTTGCTCCTCTTCCGCCATCCAGGCCGCGCGCAGCATGGCGCGGGCGCGGGCGAGGCGGGACATCACGGTGCCGACGGGCACGCCGGCGGCCTCGGCAATTTCACGATAGGACAGGTTGTTGATCTCGCGCAGCACGAATGTTTCCTTGAACGGCTCGGCGAGCGCGTCGATCAGCTTGCGGATGGCGCCGGCATCGCGACTGCGCAACACTTCGGTTTCCGGGCTCGCCTCGCTCTCCTGCCATAGCGGCGTCTGCTCGGCGGCACCGGGCGTATCCTCGATCGCGCTGTGCTTGTGGGCGCGCCGCGCATATTCTGCATTGCAGACGTTGCGCAGGATCGCGAACAACCAGGGCTTCATCGCCGGCCCGCGATAGCTGTCAAAATGCTTCAGCGCGCGCAGATAGCATTCCTGCACCGCGTCTTCGGCATCGGAGGCATCGCGCAGGAGATAGCGCGCGAGCGTGTAGACGTCGTCGAGATAGGGCAGCGCCGCCTCGCGGAAACGTTGCGTCTTCTGCAAATCGTCGCTCACGGGCATCGCTCCTCGCTTTGCCTCTTCCGCTTCCGCGCGTCGCGTTGTTTCGTCCCTGCTCGTTTCGTCGGCGTGTGTGACCGAGGGCACACGAGCCCGGCCGGCGTGGGACCACCGGCCGGGCAAGACGTTGATGCCTTGGTTGGAGACGTTACTCAACCTTGATTATCCCCGTCATGTGCGGGTGCAGCGAACAAAAATACTTGTAGTCGCCCGCATTGGTGAAGGTGAACGAGAACTTGTCGTCGGTGTCCAGGGTCTTGGACCTGAACTTGCCGGCCGACACTACGGTGTGGGGGATGTCGTCCCGGTTGGTCCAGGTCACGGTGGTGCCGACCTTGATCCTGAGCTCGGCCGGCTGGAAAACGAAATTGTCGATATGCACTTCCATGTCGTCGGCACGGGCAGTTGTTGCGGGCAACAGGATAGCCGCGGCCAAAGCGAGACCGAGATCGACACCGAAGTCGCGGCGATTGAGAGTCTTCATTGTCAGCTTCCGTTCAGCCTGAATCAGCCCTGGATCGGCGTGTCGATGATCGCGAGCCGCTGCTCGTTCTGCTTGAAGTTGATGCTGGCAACGCCGAGCATGGAGCGGAGTTTTGCGTCCTCGACCTTCATCGGTCCGGGCGAGGGGGCGGCCCCCGGCGCCGGCTGCGGGAAGGCGGTTGAGCGCGCGGTGTGGAAGGTGACGTTGCCCTCGACCTTCTGCATGACCTGGTGGATGTGGCCGTTCAGCACGGTGACCGAGCCAAAACCCTTGACGTATTCGAGCGCGCGGCCGCCGTCCTCGGTGCCCCAGCCCCATTCGGGATAAACGGTCCAGAGCGGGATGTGGGCGAACAGCACGATCGGCGTCGATTTCGACTTGCCGCGCAGATCGTCCTCGAGCCAGGCGAGTTGCTCGGCGCCGAGATTGCCGAGGCCGCTGGCCTTGAGGTCGACGACGTTGACGAGGCCGATGAAGTGCACGCCGCCGGCGTCGAACGAGTACCAGCCCGCGCCCTTGGTGCCGCGGCCGTAACGCTCGCGATAGAACTTCACATTCTCGTCGAGGAAATCATGCTCGCCGGGCACATAGTGCACGTCCAGCTTGCTCTGCGAGATGATGCGGTCGGCATTGTCGAACTCGGCGGCCTTCGACAGATGCGTGATGTCGCCGGTGTGGATCATGAAGGAGGGTTTTGCCGGCATCGCGTTGATCTTGTTGATGGCTTCTTCCAGCGTGCCGAGCGCGTTGGGATTCGCCGGCTTGTCGAAGCCGACATGGCTGTCACTGATCTGGAGGAAGGTCATGCCCGGCACGGCCGTGGTTGCAGCTTGTGCGGAATCGATGATGCCGAGCGAGCGCGGCACGCCGCCCGTGATGGTCCAGAGCACCCCGGTGCCGGCCCAGGTCATGCATTCCAGCACCTTACGGCGGCTTAGGCCGTCTTCGCCGTGATCGTGTCCGCTCATCGCGCAGCTCCACTCGCCCGGAATTGGGCTTCGGGGAGGTGATTGGGGGAGGGGCAGGTTTATTCGGGGAAGGCGATGACCTTTTCGTGAGCGGAGATGGGGTGTAGCCCGCATGGACCAAAGCGGAATGCGGGGTCGGTCACGAATCCCGGATTGCGCTGCGCGCTCCATCCGGGCTTCTTCACTTCGCATCCTCCAGAATCATCGTCGCGCCTTTCTCGGCGATCATCGCCGTCGGCGTGTTGGTGTTGCCGGACGTGATTGTCGGCATGATCGAGGCGTCGATGATGCGGAGATTGCCGAGGCCGTAGAAGCGCAGGCGCTCGTCGACCACCGCCATCGGATCGTTCGCCGCGCCCATCTTCGCGGTGCCGACGGGATGAAAGATGGTGGTGCCGATGTCGCCGGCGGCTTTGGCAAGCGACGCATCGTCGTCGCCGACGGAGGGGCCGGGCAGATATTCTCTCGGGCGGTACTTTGCGAGCGCCTTCTGCTGCATCAGGCGGCGCGTGGTGCGGATGGCGTCGGCGCCGACCTGGCGATCGTCGTCGGTCGACAGATAGTTCGGCGCGAGGATCGGTTTCTCGTCCGGGATCGCCGAGCGCAGCCGCACCGTGCCGCGCGAAGTCGGCTGGAGATTGCAGGCGCTCACCGTGATCGCGGGGAAGCGATGCAGGGGATCGCCGAACTTATCGAGCGACAGCGGCTGCACGTGGAACTGGATGTTGGCGCGCGCGCGCGTCGCGTCCGAGCGCGTGAAGATGCCAAGTTGCGACGGCGCCATGGTCAGAGGCCCGCGACGGCGGAAGGCGTAGTCGAGCCCCATCAGGCCGCGGCGGACCAGATTGTAATAGGTCTCGTTCAGTGTGCGCACACCCTCGACCTTATAGATCGCGCGCTGCTGGAGATGGTCCTGGAGGTTGCGGCCGACGCCGGGCCTGTCCATCACGGTGTCGATGCCGAGCGGAGACAGCCAGTCGGCGGGCCCGATGCCGGAACGATGCAGCACCTGCACCGAGCCGATGGCGCCGGCCGAGAGGATCACCTCGCGTTTGGCACGCGCCTCGATGATCTCGCCGTTCTGGATGAAGCGCACGCCGACGGCGCGGCCCTGCTCGATGATCAGGCGGTCGACCAGCACATGCTTCTCGAGCCGCAGGTTCGGGCGGTTCAGCGCGGGCTTGAGGAAGCCGCGCGCCGACGACCAGCGCCGGCCGCGCTTCTGGTTGACGTGGAAATAGCTGGTGCCTTCGTTATCGCCGGTGTTGAAATCCGGGATGCGCTTAATGCCCATCTGTTCGGCGGCATCGCCGACGGCATCGAGAACGGTCCATGACAGCCGCGGCGCCTCGATGCGCCAGCCGCCGCCTGCGCCGTGATGCTCGCTCGCGCCGAGGAAGTGATCCTCGAGCCGCTTGAACAGCGGCAGCACGTCGTCATAACCCCAGCCGGTCATGCCGAGCTGGCGCCAATGGTCGTAATCTGCAGCCTGCCCGCGCATCGAGATCATGGCGTTGATCGCCGAAGAGCCGCCGATCACCTTGCCACGGGGATAAGCCAGCGAGCGGCCGTTCAGGCCCGGCTCGGCCTCGGTCCTGAACATCCAGTCCGAGCGCGGATTGCCGATCGCGAAGAGATAGCCGACCGGAATGTGGAACCAGATCCAATTGTCGTCGCCGCCGGCCTCCAGGATCAGCACGCGGTTCTTGGGATCGGCCGACAGCCGGTTGGCGACGATGCAGCCGGCCGTGCCGGCTCCGACGACAATGTAGTCAAACTCACCTTCGAGCCGCCTTGGCATTCTACTTCCACCCGGATGGTCACTTAACGTTCCGTCCTAATAGGCAGACGCGGCGGATCGGGACAAGCCCGTCCATGACCAGAGAACAGGGCGACCGTCGATCTGCGGCAGTTAGGTGGACCGGCGCTTGCATGGTAGACAGTCCTGTATTCCCAACAAAGCTCGAGACCCCTCCATGCCCATCGTGAACCGCGTCGCCGACCTTCAACCCGATATTCAGGCCTGGCGCCGGGACATCCACCAGCATCCGGAGCTGCTGTACGACGTCCACCGCACTGCAGCATTCGTTGCGGATCGGCTGCGCGAGTTCGGCTGCGATGAGGTTGTGACCGGCCTCGGCCAGACCGGCGTGGTCGGCGTCATCAAGGGCAACAAGCCGGCCGGCGAGGGGCTCAAGACCATCGGCCTGCGCGCGGACATGGATGCGTTGCCTGTCGAGGAACAGACCAACCTGCCTTATGCCTCCAAGAACCCGGGCAAGATGCACGCCTGCGGCCATGACGGCCATACTGCGATGTTGCTCGGTGCAGCCCGCTACCTCGCCGAGACCCGCAATTTTGCCGGCGAGGCGGTGGTGATCTTCCAGCCGGCCGAGGAGGGCGGCGCCGGCGGCGCGGCCATGGTCAAGGACGGTCTGATGGAGCGCTTCGGCATCGAGCAGGTGTACGGCATGCACAACGGCCCGGGCATTCCGATCGGCTCCTTCGCGATCCGGCCGGGTCCGATCATGGCTGCGACCGACGAGGTCGACATCCTGATCGAGGGCGTCGGCGGCCATGCCGCGCGTCCGCACAAATGCGTCGATTCCGTTCTGGTCGGCGCACAGGTGATCACGGCGCTGCAATCGATCGTTGCGCGCAGCGTCGATCCCCTGGAATCGGCCGTGATCTCGATCTGCGAATTCCACGCCGGCAATGCCCGCAACGTCATTCCGCAGACTGCGACACTGCGCGGCACCATCCGCACGCTGTCGCCGGACGTGCGCAAGCTGGTCGAGAAGCGGGTGCATGAGGTGGTCGCCGGCGTCGCGCAGATGACCGGTGCGAGGATCGACCTGCACTACAAGCGCAATTATCCGGTGGTGGTCAATCACGCCGCGGAGACCGAGGTGGCGAAGCGGATCGCCAAGCAGGTCGCGGGCGACGCCAATGTGCTCGAGATGCCGCCGCTGATGGGCGGCGAGGACTTTGCCTACATGCTGGAAGCGCGCCCTGGCGCCTTCATCTTCTGCGGCAACGGCGATAGCGCCGGCCTGCATCACCCCGCCTACAATTTCAACGACGAGGCGATCGTGTTCGGCACGTCCTATTGGGTCAAGCTGGTCGAGGAATCGCTCGCGGCGTCATAGGCTCGGCTCGTCATTCACCTCGCCCCGCTTGCGGGGAGAGGTCGATCGCGAAGCGATCGGGTGAGGGGGACTCTCCGCGAGTCCAACTGTTACCGTCTTCGCGGATACAGCCCCTCACCCCAACCCTCTCCCCGTAAGAACGGGGCGAGGGAGAGGAGACGTCAAAAAATATCCGCGAGAAGATCACGTAGAGCGTGGCCGACAACGCGATCGCGCAGGGCAGCGTCAGAACCCAGGCCATCAGCAGGTTGCGGATGGTCGACCATTGCAGGCCGGAGCCGTTCGCGGCCATGGTGCCGGCGACGCCCGACGACAGCACATGGGTGGTCGAGACCGGCAGGCCGAACACATCGGCGGCGCCGATCGTTGCGGCGGCGACGAGCTCGGCGGAGGCGCCCTGCGCATAGGTGAGATGGGTCTTGCCGATTTTCTCACCGACCGTAACCACGATGCGCTTCCAGCCGATCATGGTGCCGAGGCCGAGTGCGATCGCAACCGCAACCTTCACCCAGGTCGGGATGAACTTGGTGGCGGCATCGAGCGAGCCCTTGTAGGTGTTGAGCACCGCGACCTCGTCCTTGCTGAGATCGTTTTCCTTGTCCTTCATCAGGAAACGGATCGCTTCCGAGGTCAGGTACATGTCATTGCGGGTGTTGCCGATGGCTTCCGCCGGCACCTTGGTCAGCGAGCCGTATTTGGCGACCTGGTCGCCGACGTCCTTCACCAGCGCGGCGAGCGAGGGATAGGTGCCGTCGCTGAGCTGATGCAGTGCGATGTACTGCGTCACGGCCGGACGGGGATCGCCGATGATGCTGTGGCCCGCGCCCTTCGCCGAGATCACCTTGGAGGCGGCATCCGAGGTCTTCTGGAACTGGACGATCTGGGATTCCGGCAGCGCGCGGTTGAGCGCGTAGGCCGTCGGTACGGTGCCGATCAGGATCAGCATGATCAGGCCCATGCCCTTCTGGCCGTCGTTCGAGCCGTGCGCGAAGCTCACCCCGGTGCAGGTCGCGATCAGGAGGCCCCGGATCCAGAGCGGCGGCGCCTTGTTGCCTTCGGGCGCGCCATAGAGCGCCAGGTTGCGCACGATCATCTTGAGCACGAGCAGCAGCACGGCAGCACAGATGAAGCCGACCAGCGGCGACAGCAGCAGCGCATAGCCGATCTCGGTCGCCTTGCTCCAGTCCACGCCCGAGGTGCCGTCGCGGCCGCGCATGACGGCGTTGGCGATGCCGACGCCGATGATCGAGCCGATCAGCGTGTGCGAGGAGGAGGCGGGCAGGCCGAAGAACCAGGTGCCGAGATTCCACAGGATCGCGGCGATCAGCAGTGCGAACACCATGGCGAACCCGGCGCTGGAGCCGACCTGGAGGATCAGCTCGACCGGCAGCAGCGAGACGATGCCGAAGGCGACCGCGCCGGAGGACATGAGCACGCCGAGGAAGTTGAAGAAGCCCGACCACATCACCGCGATCTCGGCCGGCAGCGAATGGGTGTAGATCACGGTTGCCACCGCGTTGGCGGTGTCGTGGAAGCCGTTGACGAACTCGAAGCCGAGCGCAATCAGGAGCGCGACGAACAGCAGGATGTAGGGCAGATAGGTTGTGACCCGCACGCCGGTCGCGTTGACGTCGACATAGATGCTGTAGGCGACGAACAGCAGGCCCGCGGCGAGAATGCCGAAGAACAGGATCATCGTGAGCGGGTTAAAACCCTTGTCGAGATTTGGCCGCGAGGCCGGCTGGACAGGCGCCGGATCGCCTACCGCGCGGTCGAATGCAATATCGGTCATGTCTGGACGCCCCTTAACTTTCAAGTAAAGGTATTGTCCGCGATGGATTTGAAGGCTGGATGACAACCGAGGCTTGAAAGCCGTTTTCCCGCCAGTATTCAGGCCGCCCGCGCGGCTTTCTTCTGCAAGCCGGCGGCGATCTTCATATCCTCGACGAAGCGCTGATATTCCAGCATCTTGGCCTTCGGATCCGGCAGCCGGAGGAGATAGGACGGGTGCACCGTCACCAGCGCTTTGCGTCCATCGGGAAGGTCGATGAGCCGGCCGCGGTTTTTGCCGATCGGGGTGATCTTTCCGAACACGCTTTGCGCGGCGGTGGCGCCCATCGCGACGATGAGATCGGGCTGGATGGCCGAAACTTCCCGCTCATACCATTGCCGGCATGCCCGGATCTCGGGCGTCGCCGGCTTCTGGTGCAGGCGGATTTTGCCCCGCGGCACGAATTTGAAATGTTTGACCGCGTTGGTGACATAGACCTTCTTGCGGTCGACGCCGGCCTCCTCCAGCGCCCGATTGAGCATCTGGCCGGCCGGACCGACGAAGGGATGGCCGGCGAGGTCTTCCTTGTCGCCGGGTTGCTCGCCGACCAGCATGATGTTGGCGGAGGTCGGGCCTTCGCCGAACACGGTCTGCGTCGCGTCCTTGTAGAGATGGCAGGCGCGGCAATGGGCGGCTTCCTCCCGAAGCGTTTCGAGATCGTTGGCTGCGGTCTTGCGTTTCATCGGAACCTCCGGACGCGGGGAAATCCGCCCGCCGGTCCAGCGTTCGGCATCAGCGAGCAGGGGTCCAAGTATCGACGCTTCCTGGAGGTTCCTCGGGAATGTCCTCGGTGCTTCAGGCGTCGGCATCCGGTCCGGCTGGAAATGGCGACGCCAGGTTTCCTCCAGGCGGCCCGGCGCGGGCGTCTCCGTCCGGCTGATCCCCGGCGTGAAGGAGATCGCATGACCGTCCCAATGAGCGCAGATGTCAGGCGTGAGGATCGACCAGGGCATGTCGGCAAAGCGGCGGGCGAAAAACGGCGCGGTGAAAGCGACGATGTGGTGCTCCGGCTCGAACCAGGCGGCGTAATGCGCCTTCTGCTCGCGCCCGATCTCGCGGAAGCGGACGATGTCGCGCATCCGTTGCGCGTCGCGCTGCACGCTGCCGGCCATCGCGGCGGCCTGCGCCACGTCAGGATCGGCCATCGTTTCCAGAAGATCGTGATCGGCCTTCAACCGCCACAGCACACGATAGAGCAGCGCAAAGCGTTCGTTGTCGCGATGCAGGATCGCGATGCGTGCGAGCTCGATGAAATTGGCCGGCACGCTGAATGTGGTTTCGGTCTCGATCGGCGGAAGGCTTGGCGCTTCCGACAGGCCGAGCGGCATCCGGTCCTGCATTTGGCCTTGCACGCCCCAGGTCACGTCCGCCGGCGCGACCTGATGCAGCGCAAGTGCGCGCGCAGCTTTGCGCCAGCCGTCGAAATCGGTCTCGCTGTCGAGGGTGATGAGGTACATGGCACTGAATCCTCTTGATTCTGTTCATGAATCTGTGGAGGCGCCAATTCGATTGACTCTCGTGCGCCCGTTAGCTTTATATTAGAACATATCATGAACAAATGAGCCAGCCGTTGGTTCTCTTGCGAGAGCCATCGGCAATCACCCCTGAAGGAGCGGCGGCCATGAGCAGCGCACGCATGCGCGCGCTTGCGATCTTGCGCGCCCAGATCGAGCACATCGAGACGGCGGAGGTCGTGCATCAGCATAATCGCGTGGCGCTCGGCCATAGCGAGGTCGATAGCGCATTGAAGGGCGGGCTCGCGCGCGCGGCGATCCACGAGGTGTTTTGCGAGGGTCGCCAGGGCGCGACCGCGACGGGTTTTGTCACGGGACTTGCGGGCCGCATGACGGCACGCAAACCGCTGCTGTGGGTGCGGCAGGATTTTTCGGAAATTGAAACCGGCGCGCTGTCGATGAGCGGGCTCGCCGAGCTCGGCCTCGATCCGCGCCGCGTGGTGATGGTGCGTGCCGCCGATGTGGAGAGCGCGCTGCGCACCTCGGCCGACGCGCTCGCCTGCGATGCCCTGGGCGCCGTCGTGCTCGAGCTCTGGGGCGAGAGCAGACAGTTCGATCTCGTGGCGAGCCGCAAGCTGACGCTGGCAGCGCAGTCTTCCGGTGTCACCGGCTTGTTGTTGCGGATGGCCGCGCAACCTTTGCCGTCGACCGCGGAGACACGATGGATGTTGCGCGCGGCGCATTCGCCGTCGGGGGCGATGTGGAGTGCCTGGGGCGCGCCGCGCTTCGATGCCGAACTCTTGCGCAATCGTCACGGCCCATGTGGCCGGTGGATCATGGAATGGAAATGTGATGAGTGCCAGTTCTCTGAATCGTCGGCGCATTCTCAGCCTGTGGCTGCCGCGCCTGCCCATCGACCGGATCAGGCGGTTTTTCAGCAACGTCGGGCTGGATAAAGGCAAAGCGTTTTCAAGCGAAGTGGACGCCGGTTCGCGTGAAGAAAACGCGTCAAAACAAAAAGACGAACCTAGCATCGTCGTCATCAAGGACAACAATGCGCTGGTGATCCATGCGCTGGATGAGGCCGCTGAGCGCCTCGGCCTGCACATTGGTCTGCCACTCGCCAATGCCCGGGCGATGTGCCCGGATCTGAAAGTTTTCGACGCCGATGTCGTGGCCGATGCGAAGACGCTTAGCGACATCGCAGACTGGTGCGACCGCTTCACGCCGCTGGTGGCGCTCGATCCGCCGCATGGTCTGTTCCTCGACATCACCGGCTGCGCGCATCTGTTCGGCGGGGAAGCTGCGTTGTTGCAGACACTCGTCCGCGCGCTCGCCCGGCAGGGTTTTGCCGTCAGCGCGGCGATCGCCGGCACCTCGGTCTGCGCGCGCACGCTGACGCGGCAGGCCTCTGGCACCATCGTCGCCGATGGCAGGGAGGCGGCGGCGATCAGCGCCCTGCCGGTATCCGCGCTCGGTGCGGGCGAGGCCATCACCACTGGTCTGCGCCGCGCCGGCTTGAAAACCATCGGCGATGTCGCCTCGCGCGAGCCACATGAGATCACGGCGCGGTTCGGCGCGCGGTTCTTCACGCTGCTCGCGCATGCGCTGGGGCATGGCGATGCCCCGATCAATCCGCGCAAACCGCTGCCGGATTACATCGTGGAGAAGCGCTTTGCCGAACCGATCGCGACCGACACCATGATCGCGATGACGCTGTCGCGGCTCGCCGATACGCTGATCGCGTCCATGGAGAAGCAGGGCAAGGGCGCGCGGAGGCTTGAGGCCGCCTTCTTTCGCACCGACGGCGTGGTGCGCGCGATCATGGTCGAGACCGGACGTCCCGTGACGCGAAGCGCCGTCGTCGACCGTCTGTTCCGCGAGCGCCTCGACGCGCTCGCCGATCCGCTGGACCCCGGCTTCGGCTTCGACATGGTGCGGTTGTCGGCGAGCCGCACCGAGATTGTGGTGCAGGAGCAGCGCGATCTCGACGCCCATGTCCACGACAATGACGAAATCGCCGCGTTGATCGACCGCATCGCCGCCCGCATCGGCGGAAAGCGCGTTGTCGTGCACCTGCCGCAGGACACCCATATTCCCGAGTGTGCGGTGCTGGCCGCGCCTGCCCAACACCATCTCGCCGTGGCCATGCAGGCCGCATGGCCGGCGCGCGCCGAGAGCGAGCCACCGCTGCGCCCGCTCAGGCTGTTCGAGAAGCCGGAGCCGATCAAGGTGCCGTTCGCGACCGTGCCCGACGGCCCGCCGCATCAATTCACCTGGCGCCGCGCGCAACATTCAGTGGCGCGGGTGGAAGGGCCCGAGCGCATCGCGATGGAATGGTGGCAGGACGGCAAGCAATTGACCCGGGATTATTTCCGCATCGAGGATGCCGAAGGCCTGCGCTTCTGGATTTTTCGCGACGGTCTTTACGAAGGGGAGTGTTTCGACAAAGAAGGCAAGCCCATTCCTCCCAACTGGTATGTGCACGGTCTCTTTGCATGAAGATATCAGCTTATGCCGAGATCGGCATCACCACCAACTTCTCCTTCCTGCGCGGCGGCTCGGATCCGCGCGCCTATGTGCATCAGGCCAGCATCCTTGGCATTCCCGTGATCGGCATTGCCGATCACAACACGCTCGCCGGCGTGGTGCGCGCCTACAACGAGCTCGACAATGACAAGGTGCTGCACAAGCCAAAACTCCTGATCGGCGCGCGCATCGTCTTCATCGACGGCACGCCCGACATTTTTGTCTATCCGCGCGACCGCGCCGCCTATGGCCGGCTGTGCCAGCTCCTCACCAGGGGCAAGCGCGGCGACGACATCACGCGGATCGAGAAGGGCGAATGCCGTCTCACTTTTGCCGATCTTCTTGAGTTTTCGGAAGGCCAGCTCCTGGCGTTGACGCTGCCGCATCGCTTCGAGCCAGTGCAGGCGCTGGATGTTCTCGCCAAGCTCAGGGCGAGCCGCGCCGAGGGCGTGTGGCTGGCGGCGAGCCTGGTCTATCGCGGCGACGACCGCCGCCGCCTGGCGCGGCTCGACGATCTCGCCGCAAAAGCAAAAGTGCCGCTGCTCGCGACCAACGAGGTGCTCTATCACGATCCCGGCCGCCGTCCGCTTCAGGACGTGCTCACCTGCATCCGGGAAAAGACCACCATTGAAGCTGTCGGACGGAAGCTGGAAGCCAATGCCGAGCGCTTCCTGAAGACTCCCAGAGAAATGTCGCGGCTGTTCCGCGACTTTCCCGAGGCGATCGCGGAGACCATGCGCTTTGCGGACAAGATCGATTTCACGCTCGACCAGCTCAAATACCAGTATCCGGACGAGCCGGTGCCGCGGGGCAAGACCGCGCAAGGACATCTGGAGGATCTGACCTGGGCCGGTGTCGACAAATACTTCGGCGGCAGGATCGATGACAAGCTTCGCACGACCCTGAAGAAGGAGCTCGCGCTGATCGCCGAGCTGAAATACGCGCATTACTTCCTCACCGTGCACGACATCGTGCGCTACGCACGCAGCCAGAGCATCTTGTGTCAGGGGCGGGGATCGGCGGCGAACTCGGCCGTCTGCTACATGCTCGGCATCACCTCGGTCGATCCGACCAAGGTCGATCTCCTGTTCGAGCGCTTCATCTCCAAGGAGCGGCTGGAGCCGCCGGACATCGACGTCGATTTCGAGCATTCCCGGCGCGAGGAGGTGATGCAATATGTCTATCGCCGCTACGGCCGCCACCGCGCCGCAATCATCGCCACCGTCATTCATTATCGTCCGCGCAGCGCCATCCGCGACGTCGGCAAGGCGCTGGGCCTGACCGAGGACGTCACTGCCGCGCTCGCCGACACCGTCTGGGGTAGCTGGGGCAAGGGCCTCAACGACATGCAGGTCAGGCAGGCCGGGCTCGATCCCAACAATGCCATGATCAATCTCGCGGTCGAGCTTGCGACCGAACTGATCGATTTCCCGCGCCATCTCTCCCAGCATGTTGGCGGCTATGTGCTGACGCAGGACCGGCTCGATACCTATGTGCCGATCGGCAACGCGGCGATGGACGACCGCACCTTCATCGAATGGGACAAGGATGACGTCGACGCGCTCAACATGATGAAGGTCGACGTGCTCGCGCTGGGCATGCTGACCTGCATCCGGAAATGTTTTGATTTGATCGACGAGCACAAGGGCGAACGCTGGGTTTTGGCGAGCGTCCCGCAGGATGATCCTGAGGTCTACGACATGCTATGTGATGGAGAGTCGCTCGGTGTGTTCCAGGTCGAGAGCCGCGCCCAGATGAACATGTTGCCGCGCCTGAAGCCGCGGACCTTCTACGATCTCGTGATCGAAGTTGCGATCGTGCGCCCGGGTCCGATCCAGGGCGACATGGTGCATCCTTACTTGCGGCGGCGAAACGGCTTGGAAAAAGTGAGCTATCCATCGCCGTCGCCGGATCATGGCGACAAGGACGAGCTTTACAAGGTGCTGCACAAAACGCTCGGGGTGCCCCTGTTCCAGGAGCAGGCCATGCGCATCGCGATCGAGGCGGCAAAATTCACCTCCGAGGAGGCCAATGGCCTGCGCCGCTCGATGGCGACCTTCCGCAATGTCGGCACCATCGGCCAATATGAGGAGAAGCTGATCGGCAACATGGTTGCACGCGGCTACGATGCTAACTTCGCCAGAAGCTGCTTTGACCAGATCAAGGGCTTTGGCTCCTACGGTTTTCCGGAGAGCCACGCAGCGAGCTTCGCGCAGCTCGTCTACATCTCGTCGTGGCTGAAGCATTATCATCCTGATGCATTCTGCTGCGGCTTGTTGAATTCGCAGCCGATGGGCTTTTATGCCCCGGCGCAGATCGTCGGCGACGCCCGCAAGAACGGCGTCGATGTCCGCGACATCGACGTGTCATACAGTTTTGCGCAAAACATGCTGGAGGAGGGGAACGGCAAATACTGCGCCGTGCGCCTCGGTTTCCGCCAGATCGACGGTTTTCACTGGCTCGATCCGGATGAGGAGAGACTGAAGCAAATTCAATCGTCGTTCCGGGGCGCGCAAAGCGCGAACCTGGAATCCATTTATCCAGGCGCAAGCGGCTCAATGAATTCCGGGCTCGTGCCAAGTGGCGCGCCTCGGAATGTCAATGTGGGGACAGCCCAGGACTGGGCCGACCGCATCGTCGCCGCGCGTAGCCGCTGGCCCTTCACCTCGCTGGAAGACTTCGCCCGCGACACCGGCCTGCCCAAGCGTGCCCTGATCCTGCTCGCCGATGCCGACGCGTTCCGCTCGCTCGGGCTCGATCGCCGCGAGGCGCTGTGGCAGGTGCGGCGGCTGCCCGATGACGTGCCGCTGCCGCTGTTCGAGGCGGCCACTGCGCGCGAGCAGCCGGACGAGCACGCAAAACCATTGCCGGAGATGCCGCGGGCCGAGCAGGTGGTCGCCGACTACCAGACCATCCGCCTTTCACTCAAAGGCCATCCGATGGAATTTTTGCGCGAAATGTTGTCGCGCGAGCGTGTTGTCGCCTGCAAGGACATCAGTTATGCGAACGAGCGGCGCCGCGTCCGCTGCGCCGGCGTTGTGCTGGTGCGGCAGCGGCCGGGCAGCGCCAGCGGCGTCGTGTTCATGACGCTGGAGGACGAAACCGGCATCGCCAATGTCGTGGTGTGGCCCAAGATCATGGAGCAGTACCGCAAAGAGGTGATGGGCGCGCGCCTCATTCTGGTCGAAGGCTATATCCAGAGCAGCCCCGAGAAGGTGACGCATCTCATCGCCCAGCGCATGATCGACCGCTCGCACGATCTGGTCAGCCTCGCCAATGACGCCCTGAGCCGCAAGCACCCGGTGCCATCAGGCGCCGCCCTGATCGAGCCGCTCAACGACGACCGCCGCGACCACGCCGATACACCTGCGCAAAAAATCCGCCACCCCCGCAACGTCCGCATCCTGCCGCCGTCGCGGGATTTTCGTTGAGGAATGTAGTGCACTCTGCTGCGACGCCGTCATTGCGAGCGCAGCGAAGCAATCCAGACTGTCACGCGGAAAGATTCTGGATGCTTCGCTGCGCTCGCAATGACGATGTGGAGACAGCTGTAGGGCGGGCAAAGGCGCATAAGCGCCGTGCCCACCAACGTGCACGAAAGCGGTGGGCACGCTTCGCTTTTTGCCCACCCTACGATTTCCCCCTTACTCCGGCGCCGCGCCCACCGGCGGGCCGCCGGGCGGGCGGTGCAGGAAGGTCAGCGAGACATAGGCGCCGGCCCAGGAGCCGATCGCCGCGAAAGCGACATAGAAGGCGTTTTCCGTGTAGCTGATCACCGCATAGGAGGAGAGCAGGTACCAGACCGCGCTCCAGTTCGCCGCCGGCACGCGCTTGCGCGCGATCACGGCCGAGGTGAACATGACATAGACCGCGTCGGTGGCCGCCGTTGCGATGAACACGGCGCCCGCGGTGAGGGGATCGATGGCGGCCATTGCTTTCCCTTATGTGCTGATGGATGGTCGCAAAAGTAAGGGAGAGAAGCGGACATGCAAAGCCCCGCCGACATTCTCAGCGATATCTGGACCTCCGTCGGCGGCGATCCTGCCGCGCTCGGCCGTGTGCGGTTGACGGGCGAGGAGCCGCAGATCCCATCCTCGTGTCGTGTTGCCGTTGCCGGACAAACGACGATCGCTGCGGCCGGTCTTGCCGCTGCCGAAATCTGGAGGCTGCGCAGCGAAGAGGCGCAGGACGTCCATGTCGACGTGCGCCACGCCATCGTCGAATGCCGCTCGGAACGTTATTTGCGCCTCGAGGGCAAGCCGCCGCCCCCGGCCTGGGACGCCATCGCCGGCGTCTATCGGACCGGCGACGGCCGCTTCGTCCGGTGCCACACCAATTTCCCGCATCACCGCGACGCCGTCTGCAAGGTGCTCGCCTGCGAACCCGAACGTGAGAAGGTGCAGGCAGCGCTGATGCAATGGAAGGGCGAGGATTTTGAAACTGCGGCCTACGGCGCGGGCGGCGTCGTTGCCCTGATGCGCTCTTACGACGAATGGTCCGCGCTGCCGCAGGCACGTGCGTTGGCTGAGCTGCCGCTGATCTCGATCGAGAAGATCGGCGATGCCCCGCCAAAGCCGTGGCCTCGAGGATTGTCGAACAGCGATCGTCCGCTTTCCGGCCTGCGCGTGCTCGATCTCTCCCGCGTCATAGCGGGCCCCGTCGCCGGCCGAACGCTCGCCGCGCACGGCGCGGATGTGCTGCTTGTCTCCGGGCCCGAGCTGCCCGCAATTCCCTGGCTCACCATCGACACCGGCCGCGGCAAGCTCACCAGTTTCGTCGAGCTCAAGAGCGAGGCCGGGCGTGCGCAACTGCGCGAGCTCTTGAAAGAGGCCGACATCTTCTCGCAAGGTTATCGCCCGCGCGCGCTTGCTGCCCTCGGTTTCGCGCCCGAGGACGCAGCGAAAATCAATCCGCGCATCGTCTACGTCACGCTGTCGGCCTATGGCCATGCCGGCCCCTGGGCGGAGCGGCGCGGTTTCGATTCGCTGGTGCAGACCACGACCGGCTTCAACCACGCCGAGGGGCAGGCCGCCGGAATCGACGAGCCGAAGGAATTGCCGGCGCAGATGCTCGATCACGCCACCGGCTATCTGATGGCGTTCGGCGCGATGATGGCCAAGGTGCGCCAGGCCGGCGAAGGCGGGAGCTGGCACGTGCGCGTGTCGTTGGCCCAGACCGGGCGCTGGCTGTGGAATCTCGGCCGGCTCGACGGCGGCCTGAACACCCCGGATATTGCGGACGAGGCTGTACATGCTGCATTCATCGAGACCATGCCATCTGGCTTCGGCACCTTGAAGACGGTGCGCCATTCAGCGCTGCTGTCGAAGACGCCGGCACGATGGAGCCGTCCCGCGATGCCTCTCGGCGCTCATCCACCTGAGTGGCCGGAGCGAACCTGACGTGGAGCTGACGCGGCGCAAAGTTTTAACGCAAACCTCGAGGCGATCGGTACTTTTTAGGTTGTTTGAAATCTCAATTCGGCACTATTAGCGCGACCGATGAGGCAGTCATTTGCCGGGATCGTCGCAGACTAGACCGGGCCCCATGGTAGTTGAGAATACCAAGAGATTGCAGGTGTTTACAAAACAACGGGTGATCGCATCCGTAGTTTTACTGGCACTCGCCGGCGCCGGTGCCTATGGCTTCCTGCGTGCGGGGGCCAAGGAGAAGAGCCACTCCGAGATCTCCAGCCAGTCGCGCAGGAATGCGCAGAATTTTACGCCGACGCCGTCCGAATGGGCGACGCTGACGATCGAGCCGGTCAAGGCCAAGACCTTCCGGGCCGAATATGTCACCGAGGGCAAGGTCGCGGTCGACGAGGATCGTTCGACGCCGGTGTTCTCGCCCTATGCAGGACGGGTGACCAAGCTGCTCGCCAAGCCGGGCGAGATGCTGAAGCAGGGTCAACCGCTGTTCACGATCGAGGCCGCCGACACCGTGCAGGCCCAGAACGATTTCATCGCGGCGATGAGCTCGCAGAACAAGGCGAAGTCTGCGATCGATCTCGCCGACATCCAGTTCAAGCGCGCCAAGGACCTCTATGAGGGCCATGCCATCCCGCTGAAGGACTATCAGCAGGCCGAAGCGACCCAGGTTCAGGCGCAGAACGACATGCGCTCCTCGGCGACGGCGCTGGAGGCTGCGCGCAACAAGCTGCGCATCCTCGGCTTCACCGACGAGACCATCAAGGCGTTCCAGGACAAGGGCGCCATCAATCCCGAGGTCACGATCTATTCGCCGATCTCCGGCACGGTCGTGCAGCGCAAGATCGGTCCCGGCCAGTACGTCAATTCCGGTGCCAGCGATCCGGTCTTCGTGATCGGCGACCTCTCCACGGTCTGGCTCACCGCCTTCGTGCGCGAGAGCGATGCTGCCGCGGTGTGCATCGGGCAGGACATCACCGTCAACGTGATGGCGTTGCCGGGCCGGCCGCTGACCGCCAAGATCAACTACGTCGCCGCCGCGATCGATCCCAGCACCCGCCGCCTGTTGGTTCGCGCCACCATCGACAACAAGGACGGGCTGCTCAAGCCCGAGATGTTCGCCAACGTCACGATCTATTCGGCCGGCGACCGTGCCGCACCGGCGGTGCCGAAACAGGCGTTGATCTACGAGGCCGACAAGGTCCGCATCTGGGTCGCGCGCGAGGACAAGTCGGTCGAGCTGCGCCAGATCAAGATCGGCCTCATCAATGGCAATCTCGTCGAGGTCACCAGCAACCTGCAACCCGGCGAGCAGATCGTCACCAGGGGCAGCCTGTTCATCGACCGCGCGGCGTCCGGCAGCTAGAGCAGTGACGCTTGATTGAATCAGTTGCTCAGCGCGCGATTTCACTTCACCCCGCTTGCGGGGAGACGTCGGATTGCGCCTGGCGACGCAAGGCGTCGTCCAGTGCAATCCGGGTGAGGAGGACGCTCGGCGAGTCGAACTCTCACCGTCCTCGCGGAGAATCCCCCTCACCCCAACCCTCTCCCCGCAAGCGGGGAGAGGGAGAAGCCTGAAGACCTGAATGGATCGTCTCGTCGCCCTTGCCGTCAACCGGCGCTTCCTGATGGTCGGCATGTTCGTCGCCGTGCTGATCGGCGGCCTGATCGCGTTCAACCAGCTCAACATCGAGGCCTATCCCGATCCGACGCCGCCGATGGTCGACATCGTGACGCAGAGCCCGGGCCTGTCGGCGGAAGAGATCGAGCGCTACATCACGATACCGATCGAGACCCAGGTCGCAGGTCTGAAGAACCTCACGACTATTCGCACCATCTCGCTCTACGGCCTCTCCGACGTCAAACTCCAGTTCTCCTTCGCCTACACCTATGACGAGGCGTTGCAGCAGGTGTTGAACCGCCTGGCGCAGCTCGCGCCGCTGCCGGGCAATGTGCAGCCGCAGATCTCGCCGCTCAGCCCGATCGGCGAAATCTTCCGCTACCGTCTGGTCGGTCCGCCAAACTACAGCGTGCTCGACCTCAAGACCATCCAGGACTGGATCCTCCAGCGCCGCTTCCGCGCCGTGCCCGGCGTGATCGACGTCACCGGCTGGGGCGGCAGGAGCAAGACCTACGAGCTCCAGGTCGATTTCAACAAGCTGGTCGCCAACGGCCTGACATTGCCGCAATTGCTCCAGGCGATCGGCAATTCCAACGTCAATGTCGGCGGCAACACCGTCAATATCGGCCAACAATCGGCCGTGGTGCGCGGCGTCGGCCTGATCCGCTCGATCGACGACCTCGCCAACACCATGGTGGCGCAGACCGGCGGCAATCCGGTGCTGGTCAAGGACGTCGCCACCGTCACCGTCGGGCAGAGGCCGCGTCTCGGCATCGCCGGTCTCGACGAGGCCGACGATATCGTGCAGGGCATCGTCCTGATGCGTCGCGGCGAGCAGAGCACGCCGACCATCAAGCGCGTCCACCAACTCGTTCAAACCATTAACGACTCCAGCATCCTGCCGCCCGGTGTGCGCATCGAGCGCATCTACGACCGCGGAGATCTGATCGACCTCACCACCCACACCGTGCTGCACAACATGGTGGTCGGCATCTTGCTGATCGTGCTGTTGCAATGGATATTCCTCGGCGATCTCCGCAGTGCGCTGATCGTCGGCGCCACCATCCCGTTCGCGCTGTTCTTCGCGGTGATCATCCTGGTGCTGCGCGGGGAATCGGCGAACCTGCTGTCGGTCGGCGCGATCGATTTCGGTCTGATCGTCGACGCCACTGTCATCATGGTGGAGGCGATCTTCCGCCGCCTGACGCAGACGACACCTATGTCGGAGTCCGAGCAGATGTCGTCCGAGACGCTGTTTGGCATGAAGAGCCATGCCATCCTCAGCGCCGCGGCCGACGTCTCGCGCTCGATCTTCTTTGCCGCGGCGATCATCATCGCGGCCTTCCTGCCGCTGTTCACGCTCTCCGGCGTCGAAGGCAATATCTTCGGGCCGATGGCGCGCACTTATGCCTACGCGCTGGCCGGCGGCCTGCTGGCCACCTTCACGGTGACTCCTGCGCTATCCGCGATCATCCTGCCCGCGCATGTCAGGGAGACCGAGACCAAAGTCATGCTGATCCTGCACCGGCTCTACATGCCGTTGCTGAATTGGGCGGTCGCCAATCGCAACATCGTGCTCGGCGGCGCGATCGGCCTCGTGCTGATGACGGTTGCGCTCAGCCGGCTGCTCGGTCTCGAATTCCTGCCGAAGCTGGAAGAAGGCAATCTCTGGATCCGCGCCACGCTGCCGCCGACCATCTCGCTTCAGGAAGGCAATTCCTACGTCAACGAGATGCGCAAGGTGATCCGCGCCCGGCCCGAGGTGGAATCCGTGGTGTCGCAGCACGGCCGCCCCGACGATGGCACCGACGCCGCCGGCTTCTTCAACGCCGAATTCTTCGCGCCGCTGAAGCCCGCCAGCCAATGGCCCGGCACGCACGACAAGGAAGAGCTGACAGCGCAACTGCTCAAGCAGCTCGATGACCGCTTCCCCGGAGTCGAGTTCAACTTCTCGCAATATCTCCAGGACAACGTCTCCGAAGCCGTCTCCGGCGTGAAGGGCGAGAACTCGATCAAGCTGTTCGGCAGCGATCTCCAGGCGCTCACCGACACCGCCAACAAGATCAAGTCGGTGCTGGCGACCGTGCAGGGCGTGACCGACCTTGCGGTGTTCACCTCGCTCGGCCAGCCGACCGTCCAGATCGACATCGACCGCGCCAAGGCCGCGCGCTATGGGCTCGCTCCCGGCGACATCAACGCCACCATCAAGGTCGCGATCGGCGGCGATACCGCGGGCGATCTCTATGAGCCCGGCTCCGATCGTCACTTCCCGATCATCGTTCGCCTTGCGCCGGAATTCCGCAGGAGCGCCGAGGCGATCCAGAATTTGCGGATCGGCGCGCCCGGGCCGAACGGGACCGTCACGCAAATTCCGCTGAGCGAAGTTGCCAGCATCAGCCTCGTTTCCGGCGCCGCCTACATCTATCGCGAGCAGCAGGAACGTTATCTGCCGATCAAGTTCTCGGTGCGCGAGCGCGACCTCGGCAGCGCGATCCGCGAGGCGCAGCAGAAGATCGCCGAGCAGGTGCAGTTGCCGCCCGGCGCGCACATGGACTGGGTCGGCGAGTTCGGCAATCTTCAGGACGCGATCCGGCGGCTGTCGATCGTGGTGCCGATTTCGCTGGCGCTGATCGGCGTCCTGCTCTGGTTCAATTTCGGCTCGATGACCGACACGTTGCTCGCCATGAGCGTGATCCCGATGGCGATCTTCGGCGGCGTGCTCGGACTTTTGATCACCGGCACCGCCTTCAGTGTCTCCGCCGCGATCGGCTTCATCGCGCTGTTCGGCATCGCGGTCATGGATGGCATCATCATCCTGTCGCAGTTCAACCAGCTGATCGACGAGGGCATGGACCGCATGAGCGCAGTGATACGCACCGGCGAATTGCAGCTCCGTCCGGTGCTGATGACGTGCGTCGTCGCAGGCGTCGGCCTGCTGCCGGCGGCGCTGTCGGAAGGCATCGGCTCGCAGGTGCAGAAGCCGCTCGCGGTAGTCGTGGTGACCGGCATGATACTGGCCCCGATCGTGATTCTGGTGACGCTGCCGGTGTTGATCTCCTTCTTCTCCCGCCGCGCGCGCTGACGGCTCAGAATCCGTAAAGTCGCGCCGGATTGTCGACCAGGATCTTCTTGCGAACGCCTGCATCCGGCGCCCATGCCGGAAGCTGATTGAGCAGGCGGCCGTCGTCGATCTGGTAGAGCGGCGCGATGTCGGTGGCTTTGCGTCCCTCGACGCGGCTCGAATCCGGATGCGGCCAGTCGGTGCCCCAGACGATGCGGTCGGCATTGGCCGCGATCAGCGCACGCGCATAGGGCACCATGTCCTGATAGTCGGGCGCGAGCTTTGACGAGCGATAAGCTCCCGAAATCTTCACATAGGCTTTGCCGGATTTGACGAGCTCGATCAGGTCCGCAAAGCCCGGCTGCTCCAGTCCGAGCGAAGCCTCGAGACCACCGAAATGGTCGAACACAGCGGGCACGGGCGCAGACAGCACAAGGTCCTTGATCGCCGAGATCATCGGCAGCGTGGTGTAGAGCTGCACATGCCAGCCGCGCGCCTTCATGCGCTCGACCGCGGCGGTGAAGCGTGGCCGGCCGACGGTGGGATCGTTGACGCCGCCGGTCGCGAGATTGAGGCGGATGCCGCGGAAGCCGTCCTGCTGCATCGTATCGAGCTGGGCTTCCGTCGTCTTGTCGTCGATCACGGCGACTGCGCGTGCGGTCGCGCCGCGCGCCTTCATGCCGAACGAGGTGGAGGAGTTGTCGGTGCCGTAGACGCTCGGCGTCACGATCACAACGCGCTCGATATGCAACGCCTTGTGCAGCGCGGCCATTTCTTCAGGGCTCGCCGGCTCCGGCGTATAGACGCGCCCCGCGAAGAACGGAAACTTTTCAACATCGCCATGGATGTGGGTGTGGCAGTCGCAGGCATGCGCCGGGACGTCGAAATTGACCGGCGTCGCGGGCTGCGACGCACGGGCGTGAGCTTTGTTGGTCATGGCAACTCCGGCGGCAAGGGAGGCAAGCAGGACGCTGCGTCGGTTGAGCATGGTTTCTCTCCCGCATTTATCGTTTCCGGATAGATATCATATTTCGCCCGGGAGCAGGTGCGCCTCTTACGCAACCCGGCGTCGCTTTGATGGTCGCCCGATCGTCGCGGGAGCATCAATCAGAGCCAGGTGTCGCGTCGAGACGCGAGAACCTGAGCAGATATTGGCGAACGTCTACTGCCCCGACGGTGTGCGCAGGCCGTGCCAGGCGTCGCGGACCTGCTGGTAGTGCACCTCGGGCAGATAGTCCGGCGTGTTGAGGCTGAGCGTCTTGACGTCGAGATGGCCGACGGCACTGAGCAGCGTGTAGGAGGCGATCACGCGGTCGCGCAGCGCGCCGATCAGGCGGGCCTTGGCCTGGATCAAATCGGCCTGCGAGTTCAGCACGTCCACCGTGGTGCGCTGCCCGCCGGCGGCCTCGCGCTGCACGCCCTGGAGCGCGACGGTCGCCGCCTTCACCTCTGATTCGGAAGCGGAGACCGCGATCTTGGCGCCCTCATTGGCAGCCCAGGCGCTGGTCGCCGCCGTGCGCGCCTGGTTGCGCACCTGATCGAGCACGAGCCGGCTCTGCGCCGTGATCTCCTTGGCCTGCCGGGTCTGCGCGGCGGCCTGGCCGCCGTCGTAGATCGGCGCGGTGACGTTGGCGACGATCGAGGCCTGGTCCTCGGCGAACGTTCCGAGCGTCGGGTCGTTGTTGCGGCTGCGACTGGCGCTGCCCTGGAGGCTGGCGCTCGGCAGCAGCGCGCCTTCGGCGATGCGGATGTTGGTCGAGGCCACATCGACGTCGAAGCCTGCCGCCATCACTGCCGGATGCTGGCGGATCGCCGTCGTCAGCGCATCCTCGCGGCTCTTCGGCAGATAGCGGTCGACGACTTCGGCGGCCCGAAGCTGCGATGGCGCATTGCCGATCACCTGCGCGTATACCGCCTGGCTCACCGCCAGCGCGACTTCCGCGGCGTTGAGATCGGCCAGCCCCCGGTTGAGCCGCGCCTCGGCCTGGGCGCTGTCGGTCGGCGTGACATCGCCTGCGTTGAGGCGGCGCTGGGTGACGGAGAGCGTCTCGCGCAGGAACGCGACGTTGGAGCGTTGCGCCTCGACCAGTGACTGGTTGGCCAGCACGTTGGTGTAGGCGGTGACCGCGTCGAGCAGCACGCCCTGGCCGACATTGCGCAGAGCCTCGCGGCCGGACTGCACCTGAAGTTCCGCAGCGCGTACGCTGTTGGCGGTGCGGAACCCATTGAAGAGGGTCTGCGTCACGGTGACGCCGATGACCCACGGCTTCAGATTGGCGGTCTGGATCGTGTTGTCGGGCAGCAAATTGCGCACCGATTGCAGGCCGGCGCTAAGGCTCGCCACGATCTGCGGCCGGTAGCCGGCGAGGGCCTGCGGCACGTTTTCATCCGTGGCGCGTTGCCGCGCGCGCTCGGCATTGAGCTGCGGGTTGGTCTGGTAGGCCTTGGCGAGCGCCTCCGGCAGGGCTTCCGCCCGTGCGGCGGAGGGCAGGGCGCAACAGAGCGCCAGCGTGGTCCATGTCGCAAGCACAACACCCACGCCCGATCGATGCCGCGTCATCACGCGACCAGCTCTGGCGGCACGCCCAATCATGTAATCCCGCTAAATCCTGGCTGTCCGCCCCCGCCGACAGCCGCCCTCTTAACTGTTTAGCCAGCCGAGGTCCCGCAGGCAAACTGCCGCGGGGAAAACCCCCATGTATTCCGTGCTTGTTGCAGGTGCGTCACAGGGTTTCTGCAGGAGGGCGGCAGAGTCTTACACTAGCCTGACCGCTCGCGGTGTTACCGGTTCTTGTTCACCGGCTTACGCTTCTCGATGAACGCCGCCATGCCCTCGGAGCGGTCCTCCAGCGCGAAGGTCGAGTGGAACAGGTTGCGCTCGACGCTCATGCCCTCGGCGAGCGTGGTCTCGAAGGCGCGGTTGACCGCTTCCTTGGCCATGGCGACGGCGGGCCGCGACATCGATGCGATCTTCTCGGCGGCGGCCATGACTTCGTCCATGAGCTTGTCAGCGGGCACAATGCGGCTGACGAGGCCGCTGCGCTCGGCTTCCGCCGCATCCATCATGCGGCCGGTGAGGCAGAGGTCCATCGCCTTCGACTTGCCGATCGCGCGGGTCAGCCGCTGGGTGCCGCCGATACCGGGAATGGTGCCGAGCGTGATTTCGGGCTGGCCGAACTTGGCCGTGTCGGCGGCGATGATGAAGTCGCACATCATGGCGAGCTCGCAGCCGCCGCCGAGCGCATAGCCCGCAACCGCGGCGATGGTCGGCTTGCGGCAGCGCGCGATGCGGTCGCCGCCGATCGCGGCGAAATCCTCGGAGAACATGTCGATGAAGCCTTTCGGCTGCATCTCCTTGATGTCGGCGCCAGCGGCAAAGGCCTTCTCGCTGCCGGTCACGACGATGCAGCCGATGGCGTCATCGGCCTCGAGATCCTCGACGGCCGCCGCGATCTCGCGGAAGACGCCGAAGGAGAGTGCGTTGAGCATCTTCGGCCGGTTCAGCTTGATAATGCCGACCGCGCCTTTGCTCTCGACGATGATGTGTTCGAACGTGCTCATGCTCCACCCACGCTTTTGATTGGGCAGGCAATGTGCCCGCTGGCGCGGTGAGCTTCAAGGGGGTCCAAAGCCGTCGGAACAAGGCCGCCGGAACGCGGCGAGACGCGCGTTCCGGACGAGGTCCCCTCAGGCCAAAAATCAGGCCAAGAACATGCGCGCGGCAGAGGCCAGCGTCAGCAGCGTACCGACGCCGATGAAGATCTTGCCGATCAGGGAGCTCTGGTCCCAGGCCGAGTTCTGACTACTCGCCATCACCGGGGCCGGCCGCGGCTGCGCGTCGGCTGCGGCAATCGCCGCCTTCTGTGCCGGCGGATTGCCCTGTTGCACGGCGCGGTCGATGTCATTGAGCTGATCGGGCGCCACCACTTGAGTCTCGTCATTCGGGGCGGCGGTATTATCGGCCGCTGCCTGAACGTTGTCGTTGGCGCGGCCGGTCATCGCGGACGCAGCGGCAGCCGTCGGCGTATCGGTTGCGGCGATCTGCGCCTTGGCGTTGGCGACTTCCGGCGGCATCTGGCTCGAGGCCGGCACGTCGTTGTCGGCCTTTGCCGCACCGTCCTGCTTCTCGGCCTTGTCGTCGGACTTTTGCGCCGTCTTGCCGCTGTCGCGGTGGCGCGAAGCATCGCGCCGCTGCTTGCTCGGCTTGACTGCCTCGGCCTGTTTGCCTGCGTTGTCCGATTTGCTGCTTGCCGCTGAGTTCGGTTCTGCCTGTGCCGCGGCTCCGAACAGCACGAAAAGGCCGGCAAGAAGAATCAATGCCGCGCGCCCGCTGGCTTTCATCATGTTGACGATCTCCCCAATTCCGCCCGTCCCGGGACCGAACAGAGACCCTGGGGCGTGACCACAGCGGGGCAGAAAATGGGAATCTTCGGGCTACTCCGGGCAAAAGCGGGGCAAACCGCCCCTCGCAGCCGGCCGCCGGATGCGGACGGGACCGATCGGTGTTATGAGCCGTCGCGGGTTTTGCGGCCGCATCGAGTGACGACGCGCGCGTAGATCACGAATTCGTGATTTTTCTGCTGCCGGCGTAACAAATTGAAAGAGCGGCCGAATTGCATGGTGAGGGCGCACGTGCGCGGACGTGAGGACGAGTGGACCGGCCTGATGCGGTCGGCCATGGCGGGCGATGATGCGGCGTATCATCGCCTGTTGAAGGCGGTCACGCCTGTGCTGCGCGCTGCCGCGAGGCGGGGCTTGGCGCGGGCCGGGCAGCCTCCCGATCAGGCCGAGGATATCGTGCAGGAGATTTTGTTGGCGGTGCATCTGAAGCGGCACACCTGGGACAGCGAAGCCCCCTTCGCCCCGTGGCTGTTTGCGATCGCGCGCAACAAGCTGATCGATACGCTCCGGCGGCGCGGCAGGCGGGTCTTCGTCAACATCGACGATTTCGCCGAGATGCTGCCGGGCGAGGTGCCGCACGAGACCGCTTCGGCCGGCGAGGTCGCCAGCCAGCTCAATACGCTGCCGCAGCGCCAGCGCGACGTGTTGCAGTCGATCGCCGTCGACAGCGCATCGATCAAGGACACGGCCGTGAAATATTCGATGAGCGAAGGCGCGGTGCGGGTCGCGCTGCATCGCGGACTTGCGGCGCTGACCGCCAAACTGCGGGACCAGTAGTCATGGATACCGATCAACTCATTCGCACGCTCGCGGCCGACAACGCCCATCGCGCGCCGCGCGTCGGCGCCGTGCTGACGATGGCGCTGCTGGTCGCCGCGCCCCTGTCGATCCTGATCTTCGCGACGTTTCTCGGCGTGCGTCACGACGTGATGAGCGCGATGCACAATCCGTTCTTCGACATGAAGTTCGCGGTCACGCTCTCGCTCGCGATCCCTGCGATCATCGTCAGCCTGCATCTGTCGCGGCCCGAAGCCTTGATGCGCGGCTGGGGCTGGCTGTTGCTGCTTCCCGTCGGGCTGCTTGCGGTTGCGATCGGCAGCGAGACGATGATGGCCCCGGCGATGCCGATGACGATGCGGCTGATGGGCAAGAACTCCAGGGTATGCCTGCTCGCGATCCCTGCGATGTCGCTGCCGCTGCTTGCCGGGGCGCTGTTCGGCCTGCGCCACGGGGCGCCGTCGCACCCCGCGCTCGCCGGCGCGCTCGCCGGCCTGGTGTCAGCCGGCCTAGCCGCGACGCTGTACGCCTCGCACTGCACCGACGATTCCCCGCTGTTCGTCGCGACCTGGTACACGCTTGCGACCGCGTTGGTGACGGCGATTGGTGCACTGGTGGGGTCGAAAGTCTTGCGCTACTAGCCGCGCCGGCCTCACGCCGCCGGCGTCGTGCCCTGCTGCATGCGGTGGAAGCGCAGCACCTGCTGCGCGGTCGAGCTGCGCAGGGCCTCGTAGGCATCGCGCAGCGTCAGCATGTCGCTTTGCGAGCCGCCCGAGAGCTTTTCGCGCATGGCGATGATCGCGCGGACGCTCGACCATTGCATGCCCGCGACCTTGGCGAGGATCATCACGCCCTCGGTGCGGCTCTCGATCATCATGGTTTCGGCGGTCTCGACCGCGACGCCCGCGAGTGCCGCGAGCCCTGCATTGGTCTCGTCGAACTTGCCCTGCTCGGCGAAGGTGGTGACCTGGAATTCGTTGAGACGGCCGTCGTCATGCAGCGACTTCACCAGCGCGCGCGCCATTTCGGTCTGCTTGGTCATGGCGGCGGCGCGGACCCGCTGGGTCGCTTCCTGGACCACGCTGGACACTTCGTCCGCGAGCTCCGGATGCGCGGCCTCGAGCTTCCTGCGCACGCTCAGGGACGCCTTGGCGACCAGCTTCAGGTAGTGATGGCGCGGCAGGTCGGGCCGCAGGCCGATGCAGGTGGCGAGCTCATCGTCGCGTTCGGCGCGCGTGACGAGGTCGGTGAGACTTCCCTCGGAGAGCTGCGCGCCCGGATTGCCGGCAGTCGATTGCACCACGTCCTCGTTGCCGCGCGTCACCAGCACGTCGGTCAGCGCTTCCGAAAGCACCCGCCGCAGCGAGATCGCCTTGAGATGCGCCTGGCCCCTGGTGCGCGCGATCTCGATCAGCGTCGCCTCGTCCAGCCGTTCCGATTTCGAGAGCACGGGGCCGGAGACCTCGATCACCTCGTCGAGCGCGAGCGTGCGGATGATCTTGGGCGGGGCGGCCGCGATCGGCGCGAGACGGTCTGCGAGCAGCGCTCTCGCCGAGGTCTCGATCCGCTCGATCAGGCACTGGAACACGTCGTCGAACACCCTGATGTGCTCGTCGGAATAATCCATCGCGTTGCCCACGAACAGATCGGTGACGCGGCGCAGGGCCTCGACCCGGCGCGCGACGGTGCCGTGCGAGAGCGCGGCCTGCAATTCCTCCAGCAGGTTCTCCGATGGTCTTGCGGATCTGGATCTCATTGCCCTGTCCTGGAGCGTTTGGCCCGGCGGCGGATTCTCACGCGGCGGGAGGAAATGGATTGGTCAGCTCGTTGCAATTCGGTCGCGCCCTTGCGCCTTGGCGGAATAAAGCGCCCTGTCGGCGCGTGCGAGAAACGTGTCGGCAGTATCGGTGTCGCGCAGCGTCACGACGCCGGCGGAAATCGTCACCCGCATGCCGGGGGAAAATGCGCTCCAGTCGAGATCGGCGACGATGCCGCGCAGCCGCTCGAGCATGCGCGCCGCCGCGCCGCCGTCGGTGCCCGGCAGCAGCAGCAAAAATTCCTCGCCTCCGTAGCGGCCGAAACAGTCGGCCGGGCGGATGTTTGCAAAAATGGTGATGGCGAAAGTGCGCAGCACCTCGTCGCCGACGGGGTGGCCGTGGGTGTCGTTGATGCGCTTGAACCAGTCGAGGTCGATCAGCGCGATCGCGCAAGGCGTCGATGCCTGCCGCGACTTTTCGATATCGGCGTCGAGAAGCCGCATGATGCAGCGGCGGTTGTAGGAGCCGGTGAGTTCGTCGAGCTCGGCGAGCTCCTCGATGCGCTGATAGGCGGATTTCAGCTCGACGCTGCGCCGGTACAGGATCTTGCGCAGCGTAGCGCCGAACAGGCCGAGGGTGGCGCACTGGCCGATCACCAGCACGAAGCACAGCATCGAGGCGGTGCGCTGGAGCTTGGTGGCAACTGGCATGCCGATGGGCAGGTCGGAGGCGAGGAAGACGGCTGCGAGGCCGGCCGTCGCGATCGCCCAGGTCAACATCGCCTGCGCCGAGGTCATGCGCAGCGTGCCGAAGGCGAAGATCAGGAACAGCACGCTGATGAAGGCGATGCCGATGGTCGGCACCGACACCAGGAAGATGAACTGCAGCGCCATGTGCGCCGAGATCTGGAAGACGGTGAGATAGTGGTCGGCGTGACCGTCGCCGACGCCGGCTTCCGACATCACGACGAAGATGCCGATGATCATCAGGCCGCCGATCCAGAACAGCGACGGAACGTTGATCCGGATGGCGCCGTCATGGGCATAGAGCAGCAGCACGAAGGCGCCGAGCGAGTAGCTTGCGACCTGGCCGACATACATCTGCCGGCGCTGCCGGACCCGGCGTGCCCTCACTTCGGGTGCAGCTGCGTCGGGCGCAATAACGAGATCCGCGACCTCAGCGGCATTCCTCTCCGGTAAGGACGTCGCGGCCGTGCTCATTGTCCCGCCAATGGTGGATGTCAGTCCAAAAATCTACGTGGCAAGCCTTTAGGTTTGGTATCCTTTGTAACCGAATCCAAACGGTGCAGCGCGCAACAGGGCAAGGCTTGGTGAGACATACGTCGTGCAGGGCTGCTATGGTTCCATCATGTCGGAAGCGCTGCGCAGGAAAGTTCATCATTACTATATTACCGTTCTCGGGCGATACGGCCGACCGCCGCGAGTGGCAAAAGGAAAATTCGCGTATGTGGGGTAGATCACACAAGCGCCCGTGTGACTGCGGTAGGTTGAAGAATTTCGCTCCTCCCGTCGAACCGTCCGCCGCGTCGACCCGACCAACTTTGCGAGACGGGCTTTGAGCGTGACACAGGCGGCTTCGGACGAGGTCCTGATCGCGAGGATCGCTCAAGGTGACCGCCTCGCCATGCAGGTGCTGTACGGGCGGCACCATGTTAGGGTTTACAGGTTTGGGCTGAGGCTCGTGCGGAACGAGCAGGCGGCGGAAGACCTCATCAGTGAGGTGTTTCTCGACGTCTGGCGTCAAGCCGGCAAGTTCGAGGGCCGGTCCGCCGTTTCAACCTGGCTGCTGGCAATCACCCGATTCAAGGCCCTGTCTGCGCTCCGGCGCAGAAAGGATTTTGAGTTGGACGACGAAGCCGCGAACGCGATCGAGGACACGTCCGACGATCCGGAAACGGTGGTGCAGAAGAAGGATACCAGTCAAGCGTTGCGAGACTGTCTGACGGGCCTCTCGCCGGACCATCGGGAAATCGTCGATCTCGTCTACTACCACGAGAAGTCCGTGGAAGAGGTGGCCGAAATCGTTGGCATCCCGGAGAACACTGTGAAGACGCGCTTGTTCTATGCGCGCAAGAAACTGGCCGAACTGCTGAAGGCAGCCGGCGTTGAGCGAGGCTGGCCATGATGGCATTGAGCAAGAAGATGCTGGAGCACGAGCCCAGTGAAATTGAACTGCTGCTGCCCTGGCACGCCGCCGGCACGCTGAACGCGCGCGATGCCCGCCGCGTCGAGGAAGCGCTGGCGCGCGATCCCGAGCTCGCGAAGCAATATGCCGCGATCCGCGGCGAGTACGAAGAGACCATCCATCTGAACGAGAGCCTCGGTGCTCCGTCGGCGCGCGCGATGCAGAAGCTGTTTGCTGCGATCGATGCCGAGCCGGCGCGGGCAGCCGGTTCGCTGCCGCTCTCTGCGCGCATCGCGACCTTCTTTGCGAGCCTGTCGCCACGCACGCTGGCCTGGTCGGCGAGTTTGGGTGCCGTCGCGCTGCTGCTCCAGGCCGGCATCATCGGCGCCGTGCTGATGAAGACCCAGACCGCGACCTTCCAGACCGCTTCGCTGTCGGTCGGCGCACCGATCACGCGCGAGCTTGGAGCTGCACCCGCGCGCGCGCTGGTGCGCTTCACGCCCGAGGCGCGCGTCGCGGACATCACCGCGCTGCTCGACAGCTATCAGGCTTCGATCATCGGTGATGCCAAGGGCGGCATGTTCCGTCTCCAGTTCGACAAGGCGATGAGCCACGACGAACTCGCCTCGCTGCTCGGCAGGATGCAGCGCGAGAAGTTCGTCAATCTCGCCGTCGCGGCGCCGTAAGGCGCCTCCAGGCCGATGACACGCAAGTCCGAGAGCGGGGTAAGAGGCAGGGCCTACGCTTCGTCGGCTGGAGCTGCGCTCTTGCTCGCCGCCTGTCTCGGCGCCGAGGTTGCGCAGGCGCAGGCGATCATGCGCACGCCGGCGATCAGCGTCCCCTCGCGCA
This sequence comes from Bradyrhizobium sp. 139, assembly GCF_023074175.1. Classification (GTDB taxonomy): domain Bacteria; phylum Pseudomonadota; class Alphaproteobacteria; order Rhizobiales; family Xanthobacteraceae; genus Bradyrhizobium. The sequence continues at coordinate 4,425 of NZ_JADPKS010000163.1, read as the reverse complement.
TGCCGACGATCTCTCCCGGCATCGCCCCGCGCATCGGTCCCGGTGTTGCCGCGCGGGCGGTCAGTGTCGACCGCGGCCCGCGTGCGCTTGCCACGACGCCCCGGGTCACCGCACGGATGGGGCCGACGCCGGTCCTGCCCTATGCGCGCTATTCGCCGAACCTCTATCCGGCCTGCACCGCCCCCTACCGCGATGCCGACGGCGAATGCCTGGCGCAGCCGAACGCAGGCGGCGACGGCGCAGGCAAATCGGGCAAGAAGAGCGCCGGCAAGGGGCGGGGCCGCGACATGCCCGCCGCCGTCGACTTGCGCACCTTTGCCAATGAATTCGTCGCCGAGATCGACAGCGCGCTGTCGGTGACCGAGGCCAACGAGCTTGCGCGTCGCCACGGCTTGATGCGGGTCGCATCCGAGAATTTCCCGCTGATTGGGGCGACGTTCGGCCTGTTCCGCATCACTGACGGCCGGCCATCCGAGACGGTGCAGCGCGAGTTTGCCGCCGAGGGCAGCGTGCGCTCGCTCCAGCCGAACTTCCGCTACCTGCTGCAGGACCAGAGATCGTCCGTGCCGACCGAGGGCGATCCTGCGCAATATGCGCTGGCCAGGCTCCGTCTGCCGCAGGCGCATACGTTGGCGCACGGCGCCAACGTGACCGTTGCCGTGATCGACTCTGGCATCGACGCCAATCATCCCGAGCTCGCCCATTCCGTCGCCGACAATTTTGATGCGCTCGGCAGCAGCGACGGCCCGCATGTCCACGGCACCGGCATTGCCGGCGCCATCGTGGCGCATGCCAAGCTGATGGGCAGCGCGCCCGAGGCGCGCATCATCGCCATCCGCGCCTTCGGCGGCACGACGGGCGGAGCCCAGAGCTCGTCCTACATCATCCTGCGCTCGCTGAATTACGCCGCCGAGCACGGCGCGCAGATCGTCAATATGAGCTTTGCCGGTCCGAAGGATGCCCTGATCGAGCGCGCCATCGCGGCGACTGCCGCGCGCGGGCTGGTGCTGATCGCGGCCGCCGGCAATGCCGGCGCGAAATCGCCGCCGCTCTATCCGGCCGCCAATCCCAACGTGATCGCGGTCAGCGCGACCGACCGGCAGGACAAGCTGTTCTCCGGCTCCAACCGCGGCAATTACATCGCGCTGGCGGCGCCTGGCGTCGACATCTTCCTGCCGGCGCCTGACGGCAAATATCAGGTGACGTCGGGAACCTCGTTTTCGGCCGCCTATGTCTCCGGCGTCGCGGCGCTGCTGCTCGAGCGCAACTACGCCCTGAAGCCGGAAGCGCTGCGCATGACGCTGGCGAAGACCGCGCGCGACCTCGGTTCAGCCGGGCGTGATGATCTCTTCGGCGACGGTGAGGCTGACGCGTTTGCCGCGGTCATGGCCGTTCCCGCCGACAGCGCGACGCCAGTTGCGGCTGCGTCCGGTACAACAAAACGTGAAGATATGCGGGAGCGTCGCGAAGAGCCTGGCGTCCGCGCAATTGAACAACCCCCGCTGTCGAGCGCCGACGATAAATCCACGGTTTCTCAGGCGGATAGGCCGGCGACGCGATAGCGGCTGCGACAAAGATGCACGCGGCGCGAAGACCAAAAAATCAATCGCCGCATTGAACGTTCAGCGTCCTGCCACGACCAAAATATGTGGGAGCGGTCATCCCTCCCCATAAGTCATATTAGGCGCGAGCGCCCATCCACCCCAAGCGCCCATATGGCTCGACCCGTCCGGTTGTCCCCCCGGACGGGTCTTTTCTTTTTAGGGGGCTGATTTCTTGAACCGCTGCGCGCGATCAGCTTCCGGTTGAACGATCGCGGCTGCGCCCAGGGTCAGCGTCCTGTGGGGCGCCCCGCAAGCCGGTTATGCTTGTGCGGAGCTTGACTCGAGAACACAGCAAATCTCCGCACGACTACGGTATTTGATGGCGAGTGCCGCGTCGTTGCTGGACAAGTCAAAACTTTTCCACAAAATATTCATGTCGCCTCTAAATTGATTCGTGTGCGTTGCGTCGCGTCCGTATCTTTCTCCTGACGGGCTGGTTTATGACACATCGCCAAGAGGCTGTTCGCGACGTGGCTGGTGGCTGCGCCATTGCGGCACGCTGGTGCGCTCTCGCCGAGCAGCGGCTGGAACATCTTTCCGAAATGTTCGAAACCGGACGCTGGCGCCGGTATCACTCCGAGATCGCATTCCTCGAAAACATCCAGGAAGCCAAGCGCGCCGTCCAGACCTGGCGCGCGCTCGCGACCGGCGCTGATGTGGCCGCGGCGGCCGCGAGCGTCTCTCCCGCATTCGGCTGGTCGCCGGCGACCATGCCCCGCATGTTTCCGCGCGAGCAACAGGCGCAGGCCGTGCAGCCGAAGGCCGTCCACATCGCCGCAGAGACCGCTGTGCCGGTCAGGCTCGAGCCCAAGCCGGACGTTCTTTCCGAAATCACCGAAGCGCCGCTCGCCGTGCCCGCTGCGGTGACACTGCTCAAGGTGCCCGCTGCCATGGCGCCGCCTACGGCGCCTGCTGCGATGGCAACGCTTCTGCCGCAGTTCTCCCCGCCCGCCGCCGAAATCGTCGCAGCCCCTGAGCGCGTCGTCGAATTCACCTTCAGCCTCGACGGCCTGGAAGCGAGATATCCGCTGCTGCGCAACGCGTTCTAGCGTTTGGGAGCGAGATACAAGGCGCTGCACCTATCGCCGCACCACATTGCCACCGACCACCACCTGCGCAAACCGCTGCGCGCCGTCCGCCGACAGATCCAACGTCACCGCGCGCGCGTGATCGAGCCCAACCACGGCGCCGCGCGGAGTCTCCGAGATCATGTTGTTGTTGACCAGCGCGGTGCCTGCGCCGGAAACCACGGAGACGCCGACGCCGGCCAGCGCCTTGCGGATCACGTTGCCCGTGATCGCGACGTCGCGCAGATATTTGCCCCAGCCGGCGACGATGCCGTAGGACGGCGCGTTCTCGATCACGTTGCCGGTCACGGAGGTGTCTGCCTCGATGTAGATGCCGACGCCGGCATCGTCGTCGGGGGCGGTGCCGATCGGCCGCTTCGGGATCAAATTGCGGATGATGTTGCCCTGGACCACCGCGATGCGGCCACCCTCGTTGAAATTGCAGACGGAGACGCCGACGGCGGCGCCATCGACCGTGTTGTTGGCGATAACCGCGGCCTCGAACGCAAACTCCGAATACAGCGCGACCTCGCGCACGTCGCTGACGCTGTTGCCGGTGATCTGAATGTTCGAGGCCGAATTGCCGCGCACCGCCGAATAGTCGCAATTCCTGATGCGGTTGCCGCGCACGATCACGTTGCCGGCACGGAAGGCGTTGATGGCGTTGCCGTACTGGTCGGAGCCGCCGGGGCCGGCCTTGATGTCCTCGATGCGGTTGTCGGTGACCAGCGTGCCGTCATCGCCGATTGCAGTGCGCAGGATCTCGATGCCGTTGTCGTTGGTGCCGACGATGGTGTTGCGGGATACGCTGAGGCCCCGTGCATCGAACGAGACTACCGCCGTCACGGCAATGTTGGTGAAAATATTCCCGGAGATGTCGCCGGACACCTGCTCAAGCCAGATGCCGCTGCCGCCGGAGCCTCTGATCTCGCAATCAACGATCCGTACGTCGCGGCCGCCGACACAATGGATCAGCCCGCGTCGCGCCGGCAGCGCAATGCTGCCGCCGTCGAAGGTGATGCCGGTGAGGCCGATTGCGTCAGAACTGTCGCTCTGGATCGCCGCGGCTCCGCCGGTGAAGACGAATTTGGTCGCGCCGCGCACGCCGATCAGCTGCGCACCTTTCGGCAACCGCAGCAATCCGCTGCGGTAGACGCCGGGCGGCAGCGCCAGCGGCGCCTGCGCCCGCGCGGCCTCGTCGATGGCACGCTGGAGTGCGCGGGTCTGGTCCTCGCTGCTGCCGGGACGCACGCCATATTGGGTCGCATCGCGGCCGAGCAGGGACGTCAGCGGCGCTGCGCGCGCAGCATCGACGGGCATGGCCAGCGCGCCGGCGATGCCGGTGGCCGAGGCTCCGATGAGATGACGGCGGTTGAGGGTCATGACGCGTCCTTCGGCGGACGCGGGAGTGTCCGCGCCGATTAGGTAGCGCAGAAATGGGGTGGGGCGGCCGGGGCCGTGAGGATTGTTCGCGGTAGGGTTAAGTGTTTACCCAAGGGAAGGTGCCGTAGGGTGGGCAAAGCGGAAGCGTGCCCACCATTGTCGTCGCGGATGCGGATCATGGTGGGCACGGCGCAAGTGCGCCTTTGCCCACCCTTGTATTAGCGCGCCGAGGTAGGATGGCCTCGTTCCGTGAGGAATGGCCCAGCCCGGGTGGCCACCCGAGCTGGGCCGCCGATCGATCGGATCGATGCCCACCGAAGCCTTGAGGGCTGCGTTTCGTAGCAAGATCGCGGTCGGCACTTCATCGGGAC
>NZ_JADPKS010000003.1 GCF_023074175.1 Bradyrhizobium sp. 139 | reverse complement strand
GCTCTGGACCGGATAGAACCGTTACCGTCGTCACGTTTGCTCATTTGTTTGCAAATTAATGAGCAAAGCATCTCACGCTTGAGCACGATCCGGGAAGGCAGCCTTCACCGGGGGCTTACTGAGTAACGTAGCTTTGCAACTCAGCTGTCTTTCACGACTTTCCCGACATGGTTTGCAGTCCCTGCGTTCGGGATCCAGACAAGAACAAACGAAGAAAAAGAAGTAATGGATCAGGCGATGCTGAGCGTCGTCTGCGCGGTCGAGGCAGGCGCGACGACGATGAAGGGCGTGATCGACGCCACCGGACTATCCCGTCTCAAGATCGAACGTGCGTTGAGTGCGCTGGAGAGGCAGAAGCTCCTGATCCGCGACGGCCAGGGTTTTCGGCCGACTGGCCTGCCGAACACGGCGCCGCTGACCCGGCAATGCGGATCCTGCAACGCCTGCTGTGATGTCCTCGAGGTGGCCGCCGTCGACAAGCCGGTGAACCAGCTGTGCAGGCATTGGCAGACCGGCACCGGGTGTACCACCTACGATCGCCGTCCGCAGATGTGCCGCTCATTCGTCTGCGCCTGGCTGCAGGGCCATCTCGACGACGAGTGGTTTCCCGCGACATCGGGCATCATCGTGCATTTCAGCCAGGACGCGGTCAACGTCACGGTCGATGACGATTGTCCCGATCGCTGGCGCGAGGAGCCCTATTTCAGCAAGCTCGCCGAATGGTCGCTGAACGGGATCAGGCGGATCGGAAACCGCGGCTACGCGACCCTCGTGGTCTCCGGTGCCGACCGCTTCCTGCTGCTCGGGCGCACCATCGTTGCCGATCCGACGCTGTTCGGAACGGCGTTCCTGCCGCTCACCGCCGACACATTCCGGTTCTGGCGGGCGACATCGCAGGAGCACTTGCGGCGGCTGCACGAGCGCATCGCCGAGATCGAGCGGATCAGGCAGGAATTCGGCTCCTGCGCAATCCCCGAGAACGAGGACGACGATCCGCAAGCGCCCTACCGGCCCGCGCTTCTACGGCAATCGAACCACGCCTGAACTCCGCCGTGGGCAACGGCATGATTCGCGCAGTAGCGCTCGACGCGCCGCGGCCGGATTGATAAGCCCCTGTCCGCGAATGATGGGACTTGAGTCGGGACATGACGGTTGCAATCGAGATGGGGCAGACCACGGCGGGCGCCGCGGCGGCCATGGACCTCGAGGAACTGCTGGCGACCCGCCTCCTGGTGCAGGGCAATTCGGGCTCCGGCAAGTCGCATCTGTTGCGGCGGCTGCTCGAACAGAGCGCGCCCTGGGTGCAGCAGGCCATCATCGACCCCGAAGGCGATTTCGTCACGCTGGCCGAGCGTTTCGGCCACCTCGTGATCGAGGCCGAAGATCATACCGAGCGCGGCCTTCAGGTCGCCGGCGAGCGTGCGCGGCTGCATCGCGTCTCGACCGTGCTCAATCTCGAAGGGCTGGACGCCGAGAACCAGATGCGCCGTGCCGCGGCCTTCCTCGGCGGTCTCTTCGATGTCGGCCGCGACCATTGGTACCCGATGCTGGTGGTGGTCGACGAGGCGCAGCTGTTTGCGCCGGCGGTTGCGGGCGAAGTCTCCGACGAAGCACGCAAACTCTCTCTCGGCGCGATGACCAATCTGATGTGCCGCGGCCGCAAGCGCGGCCTCGCCGGCATCATCGCGACCCAGCGCCTGGCAAAGCTAGCCAAGAACGTCGCAGCCGAAGCCTCCAACTTCCTGATGGGCCGGACCTTCCTCGACATCGACATGGCGCGCGCCGCCGACCTGCTCGGCATGGAGCGCCGGCAGGCGGAGACGTTTCGCGATCTCGAGCGCGGGCAGTTCATGGCGCTCGGCCCGGCGCTGTCGCGCCGTCCGCTGCGTCTGCACATCGGCGCGACCGACACCCAGCCGCGCAATTCCACACCGCGGCTGATGCCGCTGCCGGAAGCCGCACTTGAAAATGCGCGCGCCGTGATCCTGGCCGCGCCGCCGCCCGATGCCAGCCGCCCGCAGCGAAGGCCGGCACCGGATCTGCTCGAACAGCTCCGCGCGGCAAAGGCGGCTGCGCCGGAGATCCGGCCTGAGGTGATAGAGGTAACGGTCAGCGCCGAAGAGCTCGCAACGCGGCGCGAGCGCGTGGACCGCACCTTGCGCGCCGTGCTTGCCGCGCCTGATGCCGGCTTCCGCGCCATCGGCGTGCTCTATCAGGAATTCGTGGTCCGCTGCCGGATCGAAGGCCTCGGCACGGCGGTGCCTGATCTCAACGAATTCCGCCGCATGCTGACGCACGCGCGGGCCGGGCTCGGCGCAGAGCTCGCCGAGGACGACGCCTGGCAGGAGGTGTCGCTCCGCGCCTCGATCCTGCCTGACGACATGCAGGGCGTGTTCATGATGATCGCCCGTGCGGCGAAAGAAGGCTGGCCATGTCCCGGCGATGCCGCGATTGCCCGCGCCTACGGCTCGCATTCGCTGCGCCGGGCGCAGCGCCTGCTCGGCTATATGGAGGAGCAGGGCCTGATCGTCTGCCAGCTCGACGGTGCCGGCCGGAGATTCGTGACGTTGGTGGAGCTGGCCTGGGCGACCGCGCCGGGTGATCCCCATGCCGACGATCTGCCGGCGGAGCAAATTCAGAGCGCGGCTTCGGCTTAAACTTCATTGCTGCCCGGGACAAGCCCGGCCATGACGATGTGGCTCGTGTCAGAACGCTCCAACCATGGTCAGGCGGAACGTCAGCGGCTCGACCGGGTGCAGCACGTAATCCATCACGCCGTTCTGGCAAACCGCGGTCGGCGCGGTACCTGACGTGCAGAGATTGGTGAGCGTGTCGGTCTTGAGCAGCGAGCCGTAAGCATAAGTGATCTGGTTCGCTCTCGTGTTGAAGAGATTGAGCGCGTCGAGCTGAACGCGCCAGCCATTGTCGATGCGATAACCGAGGCGTCCGTTCAAGATGCTGGTTGCGGACGACCGGAACGCATTGTCTTCCGTCAGTGGACTCGGCGCCAGATAGCGCCAGCGCAAGCTGCCGAACCAGCCGGTCTTCTCGCCGAGCGTGAGGCCGACTGATGCCACCATCGCCGGTGCGTTCGGAATGTAGTTGCCGGGCGCGTTGCCGATCTGCGCCTCCGGATAGCCCGCCAGCGAGGCGTAGACCTCCGCCTGATCGCTGTCATAGCCACGAAAGCGCGCATGCGTCATCGCGAGATCGGCGTCGATGTCGATCCAGGCTTTTGGGCGATAGTGGTTGGTCCACTCGAAGCCGTAGCGGCGGCTGGCGCGTGTCGCCGAGGAATCGCCGGCATCGCCGGAGAACAGGATCTCGGAATCCTGATCGAGGATGAAGACGCTGAGCGAGGTATCGAGGCCGCGAACGATCCTGCTGCGGACGCCGACCTCCGCGCCCTTCGTGCGCACCAGCAGCGGCGACCGCGTAAGCCTAGTGCCGGGATCGCCGGGGTCCTCCGTCGTCGTCGCGCCGCGCGCGTCGTTCGAGTGCATGCCGTAGCCGGCGCCGAGGAAGAATTCGGTCTGGTTGAAGGGCCCGAGCACCATCCTGAATTTCGGGCTGCCGAGCGTCGCATCGGCGCGGCCGGAGTTGTTCGAGTTGAGCAGCGAGGTGACGTCAGCGGCGTAATAATCGCCGCGTACGCCAATTGTGGTCCTGAGCCAATCCGTCCAGCGCACGGTGTTCTCGGCATAGAGGCCGACACTGCCCTCGCCGACCTTGTCATTGCGGACGTTGGAGACGAAGCCGCGCCGAAACGTGCTGGCCAGCGCCAGATCGATCGCGTCATAGCGCGATTGCAGACCGATGGCCGTCTGCATCGGCAGGCCTGCGAACGAGCCGTTCAGCGTGCGCGAGATGTTGGCGCCGGTCATCAGGCGGTCGTCGTGCTGGTGGAACTGATCGCCGAGTCTGGGATCGCCGAGGAAATAGGTGAAATTATTGAAGAGATCGAGCTGGCTCTTCACGACATAGGCGTTGGCCTTCCACGACCCGAGATCGTCACTCTGCGCGAAGCGGCCTGAGAGCGCGAAGCGGTTGGTGTTGCCGCCGTCGGTTGGATCCTCCGAGCCGAAGCGGTCGAGCAGGCCGCTCATAATCGCGCGCTGCGGCACCTGATCGGTCGAATTCCATCTGTTGGCATAGGCCATGCCGGTGACGGACACGCCATCCGTCGCGGTCCCCTGGCTGTAGCGCACGAGACCGTTGAGCTTGCGGACATTGTCCGGATTGTCCCATGGGCCGTTATACGTGCCGAGTTCGCCGGCGAGGAGCAGCGAACCGTCACCAAGCTTCGCAGAGTCCATGCCGAGCAAACGCCGATAGCCGAAACTGCCGGCGGTCACCTGCGCGAGGCCTTTTTCGGTCCGGTCGATCAGGCCGATACGCACGCTGCCGACGGAAGCGAAATCACCTTCGTCGACGAAGTACGGTCCCTTGCGCACGTCCATCGCGCTGATGGTTTCCGGGATCAGCCAGTTCAGGTCTGCATAGCCCTGGCCATGCGCGTGGGTGCGCATGTTGACGGGGACGCCGTCGACATAGATCGCGAGATCAGTGCCGTGATCGAGGTTATAGCCGCGCAGAAAATACTGATTGGCTTTGCCCTCGCCGGAATGCTGGGTCACGATCAGGCCCGGCACGGCTTCGAGCGCCTCGCCCGGCCGCGTGAAAGGGCGCGCGTTGATCTCCTCGCCGGAGACGGTGATCTCGCTTGCCATGCTCGGCGGGCCCTTTGCGCCGGAGGCGACGCTGCGGTCGTCGGCCGCTTGCGTTGTGGCCGGATCAACAACGATGCGGCCGTTGGGCTGGATGGGTTTGCTGGCGCGTCGCGATGCGGGCGGCTGCTTGCGACGCGGCGTCTCGCGACCGGAGATCTGAATCGGCGGCAATTCACGCGAGGTGCTATTGCTTTGCGCCAAGGCGCTGCCGTCATCCGCCAGCAGCACCATGGCCGAGAATGCCGTCAGCGCGCCACCGCGACGGCCAGGCTCAGGCCGCCTCGCTCGCATCGGCACATTCCAGCACTTTTGGCGCAGCAGCGCGATCGTCCGCAAACATGCGGCGATAGAGCACGACCGAGACGAGCCAGGCGATAGCGAACAGCGCGATCACGGCGAAGCCGACATTGGCGAGCGACTCGTTGAGGGCATCGACCAGCGTCCACATGCCCCCGGACAGACCGAGCCGGTCGGCGATCAAGCCGAGCGCCTCGATGCCGCCGATCAACAGCGCCACCGCGACGGAGGCGCCAGTGATCGTGAGGTTGTACCAGAGCTTGCGCAGGGGATCGACAAAGGCCCAGCGATAGGCGCTCACCATCAGCGCCGAGTCGGCGGTGTCGACCAGCGCCATGCCGGCTGCGAACAGCGCGGGAAAGACCAGGACATCGGCGAGCGAAGCGCCACGCGCGGCTTCGCTCGCCGAGATGCTGAGCAGGCCGATCTCGGTTGCGGTGTCGAAGCCGAGGCCGAACAGGAAGCCAAGCGGAAACATGTGCCAGGGTTTTGTCACGAGGCGAAACATCGGGCCGAGCAGCCGCGCCAGCAAGCCGCGATTGGCGAGAAGCGCGTCGAGGCCTGCTGCTTCGTGAACGCCCTGCTCGCGCGCGATGCGAAACGTCCGCCACAGGCCGGCGAAGATGGCGAGATTGATGGCTGCGATCACGAGCAGGAACAGCGCCGACACCGACGTGCCGATCAAGCCACCGATCTCCTTGAGCAGGCTGTCGCCGCCAAGGTTCACCACGCCCAGCGCCAGCAGCATGGTCGCGACCACGACGACGGTGGAATGGCCGAGTGCGAAGTAGAGGCCGACACTTCGCGGCATATCGCCTGCCTGCATCAGCCTGCGCACGACATTGTCGATGGCGGCGACGTGGTCGGCGTCGACGGCGTGGCGGAGGCCAAACACCCAAGCCAGCAGCGCGGTCGCCATCACCGTCGGCCGGTCGCCGAACGCCGCGAAGGCCCAGGCCCATGCGGCGATGTTGGCGAGGGTGAGCGCGCCGAACAGCAGCACCATTCCGGGCTCGACCGCCCGCAAAGACCATCGCGTCAAGACAATCATTCCGTCCGTTGCACGCCCCATCGCGGCAACAGTATGATCTTTCCAGAAAATGATCATATCGACCAGTGCAATTCCGGCGGGCCGGGGCGAGTCTTGCGCAGAGCTAGGCGGCCTCGGAGCCGCCGAGATAGGCGTCGCGCACACGAGGATCGTCCTTCAGCGCCTGCGCCGGACCGGAGAGCACGATCGTGCCGGTCTGGAGCACATAGGCCTCGTGCGCGATCTCGAGCGCGAGGCTCGCATTCTGCTCGACCATGAACACCGACACACCTTCCTGGTTGATGGTGCGGATCAGCTCCAGCACACGGTCGACATAGAGCGGCGACAATCCCATGGTCGGCTCGTCCATCACGATCATTCGCGGCCGACTCATCAACGCGCGCGCCATTGCCACCATCTGCTGCTCGCCGCCGGAGAGGGAGCCCGCGCGCTGCGACAGCCGCTGGCCAAGTTTCGGGAACAGCGTGAGCATGCGGTCGAGATCCTGCGCCACCACATCGCGGTCGTTGCGCACGAAGGCGCCCATCAAAATGTTCTCGCGCACGCTCATGTCCGCAAACAGCCGCCGCGCCTCCGGGACAGAGGCGATACCCCGGCGGACGATCTGCGGCGTCGTCAATCCGAGCAACGAGGCGCCATCGAAGGTCACATCACCTGAGCGCGGTCTCACGAGGCCCAGAATGATCTTCATTGTCGTCGACTTGCCGCTGGCATTGCCGCCGAGCAGGCAGACGATATGGCCGCGCCCGACCGTGATCGACAGGTCGAAATGAACCTGGGCCTGGCCGTAGAACGTATTGACGTTCGACAGCGCCAGCAGCGGTTCGGGTGCACTGTCCGTCATGCCGCGCTCTCCTGCTCCGCCGTCCGCGACAGGCCGTGACCGAGATACGCCTCGATCACCTTGGGATCGGTGCGCACCGCCTCGCCCGGCCCTTCCGCGATCTTCTTGCCCTCGTCCATGACGATGACGCGGTCGGACAGGCGCATCACCATCTCCAGCTTGTGCTCGATCAGGAGGATGGTGAGCCCTTCGGCTTTCAGTTCGGCGACGAGCCCCTGCATCTCAGCGGTCTCAGTCGGATTCATGCCGGCGGTGGGCTCGTCGAGCAGCAGCAGGCGCGGCTTCAGCGCGAGCGCGCGTGCGATCTCGACGCGGCGGCGGTTGGCATAGGAGAGGCTGTAGGCCGGCTGGTCGATCCGCGGCAGCAGCCGCTCACCGAAGCGGGCGAGAATGGCTTTGGCCTCCTCGCGCAGCTGCTCTTCTTCGGCTTTGACGCTGGCCGGACGCAACAGCGCCAGTCCCAACTCCAGGAGCGGACCGATCACCGGCACCGCCGGCTTCACCGCGCGCAGCCGGGTGTGGGCGCCGATCAGGACGTTGTCCATCACGCTGAGATTGCCGAAGACGCGGCCGAGCTGGAACGTGCGCGCGATGCCTCCAGCAGCGAGCCGTTCGGGCGAGAGACCCGTGATGTCCTGCCCTTCGAAACCGACATTGCCGGCATCGGGCCGATCAAGCCCGGTCACGAGATTGAACAGCGTCGTCTTGCCGGCACCGTTCGGGCCGATGATGCTGATGAGCTTGCCTTTGGCAAGGTCGAGATCGATGGCATCGACGGCGGTGAGGCCGCCGAAGCGGCGCGTCAGTCCGCGCAGGGACAGCATCGGCGTATGGTGATGCGCCATCAGATCGTCCCCAGCAGGCCCTGCGGCCTGAACCGCACGAGAAGCAGCAGCACGATGCCGTAGATCAGGATGCGGTACTCCGCGGCGATCCGGAAGACTTCAGGCAGTCCGACCAGCGCCACCGATCCGAGAATCGCGCCGACGACGTTACCGAGGCCGCCGAGGATGACGACCGTGAGCGCCAGGATCGATTGCTGCGTGTTGAAGGTCTCGTGGTTGATATAGGAATAGAGGTGCGCCGCGATGCCGCCGCTGACGCCGGCGGCGAACCCGCCGAAAATGAAGGCCAGCGATTTGTAGCGGTTCAGGCTGAGGCCATAGGCGCGCGCGGCGATGTCGTCGTCGCGAATGGCGCGGAAGCTGCGGCCGAGATGCGAGCCGAGCAGGCGGCCCTGGAGCAACGCCAGCACGACCATCGCGCTGAAGCTGAACCAGTAGATCGACGTCGCGCTGATCAGGTCATAGCCGAACAGCGACAGCGGCGGGATGCCGGAAATGCCGATCGGCCCACGGGTAACGCTTTCCCAGTTCAGGATCACCAGCGATACGATCTCGCCGATGGCGAGCGTCGCGATCGACACGTAATGCCCGCGCAGGCGGAACGACGGCGAGATCAGCGCGGTGCCGAGCGCGGCGCTCATCAGGCCACCGCCGATGATCGCGAGGCCGACGGGGACGGAGAAATTCAGCGACAGCAGCGCGGACGTGTAGGCGCCGATCGCGAGCAGCGCAGCATGTCCGAGCGAGACCTGCCCGATCGTGCCCGCAACCAATGTCAGACTCAGCGCGAGCATGCCCAGCAGCCAGGCGTTGATCAGGGTCTGGAGCACGTAGAAGGACACCGGAAAGAACGGCAGGATCGCGAACACGCCGGCCGCAACCAGCAGCGCCCAACGCGGAATGCGTACCGGGCGGCTCGGCGCAATAAAAGTGCCGGTGAGCGGCTCGGGCGGCGCCTGACGCGCGCTGGCGAACAGGCCGTTCGGGCGGAGAACGAGAACGACGACCAGCAGCAGGAACGCGAACAGATTGCGGTAGCTGGTGCCGAATACGGCAACGCCGTAGCTCTCGACCAGCCCGAGCAGCAGGCTGCCGACCACCGCACCCGGCACGTTGCCGGCGCCGCCGACCACCTCCGCAACGACGCCCTTCAGCGTCGCCTGAAGGCTCATCGCGGTGTCGATCTGGTTGTAGTACATGCCGACCAGCATGCCGGAGACGCCGCCGAGCGCGGCCGCGATGCCGAACACGGCCTGATTGACGCGGTTGACGTCGACGCCCATCTGCATCGCGGCGTCGCGGTCCTGCGCGGTGGCACGTATTGCCCAGCCGAGCTTGCTGTAGCGCAGGAACACGAACAGCAGCAGCGCGCTTGTGATGCCGACGCCGGCAATGAGCAAATCAAGCGGGCCGATCGTGCCGCCACCGACCTGGAAGCGGACATCCGGCAATTGGCTCGGCAGCGCGCGCGGGTTCGGCGAGAAGGTCAGCATCACCAGCTGATCGAGCACGAAGCTGATGCCGATGGTCGCGAGCAGCGGCGCAATCCGCACCGAGTTCTGCAGCGGACGGAGGCCGAACCGTTCGATGATCAATCCGACCAGCGCCGCGGCCACTGCCACCACGATGATCGTGAGCGGCAGCGGCGTGTGCAGCTGCACCACCGCGACCCAGCCGATATAGGCGCCGACGAGATAGATCGAGCCCTGGGCGAAGTTGATCAGCCGGCTGACGCCGAAGATCAGCGCGAGCCCGACCGCCACGAGGGCGTAGACATTGCCGACGATCAGCCCGTTGATCGTGTAGTCGAGCCAGGAAGACACGCGGGTGATTCCCGAGTTGAGAGGAAAGCAACCGGAGCGTCCGCTCCGGCCATCACGTCAGGTCGGCTTGCCGTCCCAGAGCGCGAACTGGCCCTTGCGCACGACCAGCTCTGCGTTCATGGCGCCCTTGACGCGGCGGCTCGCGGCGTCGAACGTCGCGGCACCGAAGATGACGCTCGGCACGTCGCGCACCTTGGTGAAGGCCTCGCGGATGGCACGGCGGTCCGTGCCGCCGATCTTGACGACGGCGGCCGCCATGTTCATCGCGTCGTAGGCATAGGCATTGAAAGCGTCGGGCTCCTGCCCGTTGTATTTCTTCTTGAAACCGGCGATGAATTTCTGCACCTCGGGACGCGGGTCTTCCGGGAAGTAGCGTGTGCCGACATGGACGTCCTCGACCGCATCGCCGCCGAGCTCCAGGAACTTCGGCGAGTACACCGAGCTTGCCGCACAGATCACCTGCTTCAGCCCGACTTGTCGCGCCTGACGCGCGATCAGCGCGCCGTCGGAATAATAGGAGATCAGGATCAGCCCGTCGGGACTAGCGTCGCGGACGCGCACCAAGGTGGAGCGGAAGTCGCGCTCCTCCGCGATATAGCCCTCGGTGACCGCGATCTCCGCGCCGTATTCCTTCGCCGCATTGACGAAATAGTCGCGGCTGGTGCGGCCCCAATCGGTGTTGAGATGCAGCACCGCGAGCTTCTTCAGACCGAGGCGCTTTACGGCATATGACGCCAGCAGCGGCTGTTCGTCGGCCTGGCTGACCGACGTGCTCCACATGAAGTCGCCGCCCTTGGTGAAATCAGGATGCGAATTGGTGAAACCGAATTGCACCAGGCCTGCGCGCTGATAGATCGGCGAGGCGGCCATCGAGGCCGGGCTGGAGAAGTCGCCGAGCTCCATGACGATGCGGGGATCGGAGACGAATTTCTGGGCGATCGCCACCGACTGGCGCGGGTCGCTCTGGCTGTCCTCGAAATTGTAGGCGAGCTTGCGGCCATTGATGCCACCGGCTGCAAGAATCTCGTCGAGCGCGAGATCAAAGCCCTGCTTCCACTGCGTGCCATATTGCGCGTTCGGCCCGGTCAGGGGACCGCTGACACCGAGCAGGATCGGTTCGGACGGTTGCGCGAAGGCTCCGCGCGGGAAGGCTGCTCCCGCCATCATGGTGGCGAGCGAGCACTTGACCAGGGTACGACGATCGATGTTGCTCATGCACGGCTCCATCCAGTGTTAAAACAAGTGGCAATTCTTGTGCCAGTGAGACTGCCTATTTCGAGGGCTCACCGAGCGATAGCATCAGCCGGTTTGCCCAGTTGAAGAACGACGCGCCGTTGATGACATCGACGATCTCGCCATCGTCAAGACCCGCGCGGCGCAGCTCCTCGATATTGTCTTGGCCGAACGCAATCGGCGCCGCAGCCAGGGCGACCGACGCCCTGACGATCGCGTTCCAGCGTTCACCGAGATCGGCGCCGATGCCCTCGTCGAGCAGACGCTGCACGTCGTCACGGCGTTTGGAATAGGTGCTGGCAAAACGCGCATGCACGGAGGCGCAATAGATGCAGCCGTTGTAGCGCGAGGTCGCTGCCGCCGCGAGCTCGCGCTCGGCGCGCGGCAGGCCATCGGCGACGTTGTAGAAGATGTCCTTGTCGGTCCTGGTGCGGGCTTCCAGCACCTCGGGATCACGCACGAGAAGACGGAAATATTCGGACTTGGCACGGGCGCGATCGACCAGGCCCGCGAAATGCCGCTCGGTCAGTTCAGCCTCGGGCAGCGGATCGATCCACGACACCCAGCCGAGCTCGTCCTGGGTGAAGACGACGGGCGGATTGACTTTGTTTGCAGCGTTCATGATGCAGCCTCCTTACGCGCCAGCTGCGGCTTTTACGGTGCGCCCGAGCGAGGCAGCGAGCACGCGCAGTCCGGCGACGACGCGCACCTGGAACGACAGGAAAGCGACGAGCTGAGAGAAAGTGACGATGCCGGTGTTCGACCAGCCGACCGCGAGCAGCGCCTTCATGTCGGCGGCCGCCGCATCGCGCGGCCGGAACACCAGCAGATGCGCATGCTCAAACGCCGCAACGAGCCGAGGTCCGAGGTCGGGCTTGCGCTCTGCGCTCACGCGATAGATCAAACCGGCCTTGTTCTCGACCGACAGCGGGCCGGTCGGAAAGGCGCCGTACGGGCCTGAGGTTTCGCCCCGCGCGATTTCGGCCTCGATCGCTTCAACCAGGCGCGCGCCATCGGCAGTTGCCGCGAGCTTCGCCCGGTAGAAGGCGGCCGCGGCGGGCTCGCGGTGAAGGCCGATCACGAAAAGCGCAACTGCGGCGCGCTCCACAAGCGAAACATCTCCGGCCTCGATCGGCTCGAACAGCGAGAGATAGCTCTTCTGCGCGTTCTCGCGCGCCTGCGGGCGGCGTGTGCGAATGGCATCCAGCGCCGAGCCGGGTTCGATCCCGGCGAGCGTGTCGATGATATCTTTCGTAGCCATCATTCAACCTCGTGCGACACGATCAAATTCATTCCGATCAGCCCGCCAGAGCCACATCAGCCGCCGTCCGGGTCCAGCCCAGCGCCGGCGCGACCTTGGCTGCGACAAGCTCGATCGAGCGCAGGATATGGGGATGCGGCGCATCGACCGAATGGGCCTGGAAGACGAGATCGGTCACCCGCTCCAGCGTGGCATCAGTGCGGAGCGAAGCGATGACGTCGTCGGCCGCACCGACATGCGTGTCGAACGCCGTGATCATCTCCTCCAGCGTCTCGCCCGGCCTGGCGTGGCCGCCCTTGAGAAACTGCGGGAGCGCACGCCGCAGCCCGATATCGGCCAGGCGCAACGCCTCGGCTCGATCGTCGGCGACGAAGACGCTGCGCGAGGCCATGATGCGCGGCTCGCATCCTGGCGGCAGCGCTTCGAGATAGGCATCGATGACCGGATTCTGAATCTCGGCGAGCGTGGCCTTCGGCGCCTCCTTGGTGCGGGGCTGGGTCCGCGACAGCAAGAGGCCGTCGCCCGCTCTGCCGGCACGGGCGCCACCCGCGACCGAGAATGTCGCCTGCCAGATCCGGTTGTCCAATTGGGGCCGCTGCGGGTACAGCGTATCGCCGCCGGTGAGCGGCTTCCCCATCAGCGCCGTGCGAACGACGTCCAGGTTGCGGGCGAAAATCTCATTGCGCTGGGCGCTGTCGAGGCCGAAGGCAGCAAAGGCCGAGGGATTCCCGCCGGTGCCGACGCCGAGTTCGAAGCGGCCGTTGCACAGAAGATCGAGCACCGCGGCGTCTTCGGCCACCCTCACAGCATTCTCCAGCGGCAGCGTGACGATGCCGGTGCCGAGGCGGATGCGCGAGGTCTGCGCCGCGACGTAGCCGAGGAAGGTGAAGGGCGACGGCAGGCCACCCTCGCGCTCGTGGAAATGATGCTGCGCGATCCACGCGGAATCGAGGCCCGCCTTTTCCGCGCGCACGATCTGCTCGGCGGCGAAGCGGTATCGCTCGGCGGGCAAGGCTTCATCGAGCAGCCGCGTGAAGAACCCAAGTCGTTTCAGGTTTGCAAAACGTTTCATACGACCCCTGTCGGGCGAGGATGGGCCCCGATGATGTCGGTTGCCGCAGCTCCAGACAAGCGGGCATTGCGCAAGGCTGCCCGCCGGGATCGCCCCTGCCCTGGATTGTGCTGGACTTTCGCTGGGCAGACTGCCTACCAGCTCGGCAGCACCGCGCCCTTGAACTTGGTCAGGACGAACTCCTTGACCTCCGCCGCGTGGTAGCTGTCCACGAGGATCTTGACCCAGGGCTTGTCCTTGTCCGCCGTGCGAATGGCGATCAGGTTGACGTAGGGGCCTTTCGGGTCCTCGCGCAGGATCGGGTCCTTGACGGGATCGAGTCCCGCCTGGGTTGCATAATTGGTGTTGATCGCGGCGGCGTCGACATCGTCGAGCGCGCGCGGCGCCTGCGCCGCATCGACCTCGATGAATTTCAGCTTCTTGGAATTTTCGGTGATATCAAGCACCGTCGGCTTGAAGCCTGTGCCGTCCTTCAGCTTGATCACGCCCTTGTCGCGCAGCAGCAGCAGCACGCGGCCGCCATTGGTCGGATCGTTCGGGATCGAGACCTTGCCGCCCTCGGGGATGTCGGCGAAGGCCTTGTGCTTCTTCGAATAGACGCCGATCGGAAAATTCACGGTCAGCCCGACGGCCTCGATCTTGTAGCCGCGATCGGTCTTCTGGTTGTCGAGATAGGGCTGGTTCTGGAACGAATTGGCCTGAATCTCGCCCGCGTCCAGCGCGGCATTCGGCACGACATAATCGGAGAACTCGATGAGCTGGATATCGAGGCCGTTCTTCGCTGCGATCGGCTTCACCGCTTCGAGGATCTGTGCATGCGGTCCCGGCGTCACGCCGATCTTGATGGTCTCGGCTGTCGCTGCGGCCGACCAGGCGGCGAGCACGGTCGAGAGGATCAGGGGGAGGCGAAACGACATCTTGGTCTCCGTAGGTCTGCGGCAATGACTGGAACCGTATTCGCTTCTCCGCCGGGCGAAATCAATGAAATGGAAATCCATATTTGTCGGCGGACGCGGACAACGCTTCTCCGTTCGACCTGATGTGGGGAACGAATGCGCCTGCACAAGCGGGCCACGCTGGCCGACCTGACGCCGGATTGCCCTGCGCTCCATCCGGGCTTCTACACGGCTCTCCCCGCACAGTTCATTGCGAGCGCGGCGCAGCAATCCAATCCCACATCGTCATTTCGTCGCAGGGCTTTGCCGCATGGCCGGCATTGCCGCCTCGCCCATCATGAAACATGATGGGCCGCCGTTGACGACTTGTCTTTGAGGTGGAGGTCATCCGATGAACGAAAACGAAATCCGTGAACGCATCGCGGAGGTGAAGCAAGGCACGCTGTCGCGGCGCGCGTTCGTCCGGGCCATGGCAGCGGTCGGGATCGCAGCGCCGGTCGCGAGCCAGATCCTGCTCTGGAACGACGTGGCGATGGCGGATGCCACGCTGCAATACAAGCCGACCAAGGCCGGCGGCGGCGGTCCGCTCAAGATCCTGCTCTGGCAGGCCCCGACCCTGCTCAATCCGCATTTCGCGATCGGCAGCAAGGACCAGATCGCCTCGCGCGTCTTCTTCGAGCCGCTCGCCGGCTGGGACAAGGAGGGTAACCTCATTCCCTGCCTCGCCGCCGAGGTTCCAACCAAGGTGAATGGCGGCCTCTCCGCGGACGGCATGAGCGTGATCTGGAAGCTGAAGCAGGGCGTCAAGTGGCATGACGGCAAGCCCTTCACCGCCGACGACGTCGTCTTCACCTGGCAATACGCCGCGGATCTCGCAACAGCGGCGTACAGCACGGGATCCTACAAGGACATCAAGGTCGAGAAGATCGACGACCACGCCGTCAAGGTGATCTTCAAGGCGCCGACGCCGTTCTGGGCCGACCCCTTCGTCGGCTCGGTCGGCCAGATCCTGCCGAAGCACCATTTCGGTGAGTATGCCGGCGCGAAGTCGCGCGATGCGCCGGGCAATCTGAAGCCAGTCGGCACCGGCCCGTACAAGTTCGTCGAGTTCAAGCCGGGCGATTTGATCCGCGCCGAACGCAACGCCGACTATCACATCAAGAACCAGCCGCATTTCGACACGCTCGAGATCAAGGGCGGCGGCGATGCGGTGTCTGCGGCGCGCGCCGTGCTGCAGACCGGCGAATATGATTATGCCTGGAACATGCAGGTTGAGGAGGAGGTCCTCAAGCGCATGGAGGCGAGCGGCAAGGGCAAGCTCGACGTCACGCCGTCCGGCAACGTCGAGTTCATCATGCTCAACACGACCGACCCGTGGACCGAGGTCGACGGCGAGCGCTCCAGCGTCAAGACCAAGCACCCGACGCTGTCCGATCCGGCCGTGCGCCGGGCGATCAACCTGCTGATCGATCGCGATTCGATCCAGAAGTTCATCTACGGCCGCGGCGGCGTCGCCACGGCGAGCTTCGTCAACGCGCCCAAGCAGTTCAAGTCGCCCAAGCTCAAATACGAGTTCGACGCCGACAAGGCGAACAATATCCTCGACGAAGCGGGCTGGAAAAAGGGCGCGGACGGCATCCGCGAGAAGGACGGCAAGAGGCTCAAATACGTGTTCCAGACCTCGACCAACGCGCCGCGCCAGAAGACGCAGGCCATCATCAAGCAGGCCTGCCAGAAGGCCGGCATCGAGATCGAGATCAAGTCGGTCACCGCATCGGTGTTCTTCTCCTCCGATGTCGGCAACCCCGACACCTACTCGAAATTCTATGCCGACATCGAGATGTACAACACCACGCAGCCGCAGCCCGATCCGGAGCGCTTCCTGAACCAGTGCGTGTCCTGGGAGATCGCCACCAAGGACAACAAATGGCTCGGCCGCAACATCTCGCGCTGGTCCGACCCCGAGGTTGACAACGCCTACAAGGCCGCGCAGCACGAGCTCGATCCGGTCAAGCGCGCCGCGCTGCTGATCAAGGTCGACGAGACCTTCTGCGACGCCCACGTCTTCCTGCCGCTGCTCTCGCGCAACGTCGTCAACGCCGGCGTCAACAACCTCATGGTCGACATGTCGGGCTGGGACGTCACGACGTGGAATCTGGCGGCGTGGTATCGGATTTGAGGGCGGAAGCGGGATTGCGGCGAACGCTCTCTCCACATCGTCATTGCGAGCGGAGCGAAGCAATCCGGAGCGTTTCCGCGGAGGGATTCTGGATTGCTTCGCTCCGCTCGCAATGACGGAGCAAGGGGCGACATCGTCATCCTCCAACACACATTTCGTCTCGCAGACACGTCTTCGCATTCTCGCGGCGCGAATCGCCCGAGCTTTGCTTCGCGACGGCGGTGAAGTGCAGGGGCACCGGAATGGCACGGGTCAGATGAACGGCTTTCCACCCGTGACAGCCAGGGTCGCTCCTGATGTGTAGCTCGAGAGCGGATCGGCGAGCATGACATAGGCGGTTGCGAGCTCGGCCGGCTGGCCTGCGCGCTGCATCGGGACCTGCTTGCCAAAATTCTTGACCCTTTCCTCCGGCATGGTCGAGGGAATGAGCGGCGTCCAGATCGGACCCGGCGCGACGGCGTTGACGCGAATGCCCTTCTCCGCCAGCATCTGGGCAAGCCCGCCGGTAAAATTCTGAATGGCTCCCTTGGTCGTGGCATAGGCGAGCAGGCTCGGGTTCGGCATGTCGGAATTCACCGAGGCCGTGTTCACGATCGCCGCGCCCGGGCGCATATGGGGGACGGCGGCCTTGGTCAGATAGAACATGGCGTGGATGTTGGTCTCGAACGTCCGCTGCCATTCCTCGTCGCTGATATCGGCGATGTCCTTGAACGTGGCCTGATGGGCCGCATTGTTGACGAGGATGTCGATGCCGCCAAGCTCCTCGACGGTGCGCCGGACGATCGCACGGCAATGATCGGGATTGCGGATGTCACCGGGGATCAGGATGGCCTTGCGTCCCTCCCGCTCCACCAGCGCCTTGACCTCGGCGGCGGCATCCTCGTCCTCGTTCAGATAGGCGATGACGATGTCGGCGCCTTCCCTGGCATAGGCGATCGCGACCGCACGGCCGATGCCGCTGTCGCCCCCGGTGATGATCGCCTTCTTTCCGGAAAGGCGCCCGGCGCCCCTGTAACTCTCCTCGCCGTGATCCGGCCGAGGATTCATCGCCCGCGTCGAACCGGGCATCGGCTGCTGCTGCGCAGGAAAAGGCGGCCTTGGATAGTCGGTCATGGAGCGGCTCCGCAAGTTTGCTCCGCTAACGGAGAGCCACCGCAAGCGTTCCTCGCCGGTCCAGGCTCTGGTCTCTGGCCCGCAGACACGCCTTTCCGATCTCGCGGCGCGTTTTCGCCCGAGCTTTGCTTCGTCGCTCCATCCTCTTGAGCCGAGAGCTCACAGGAGCGGAGAGCCAGATTCGCTGTAAGCGCTTTCTATCCTCGTTTAATTACCTGTGCGATCTCCCAGGCATGGCCTGAGGGATCGGCAAAGGACGCGGTTCGCCGTCCCCAAGGGCGATCGATCGGCCCATTGAGCAGATCGACACCAATCTCCCGAAGGGCCGAACACATTTGGTCGACGTCAGCGACCCTGATCGTCAAGAGTGCGCGCACACCTACGGACGATTGCGCGACACGCAACGGTTCAACGAGCGGCGGCGCCTGAGACACGTCGAGAAGATTGATCAGGAGCCCGCCGAATCTGAGCACGGATGAGACCGCGTCCTCCCAAATGGTCTCAGATGCGAAAACCTTGGCGTAAAACGCTTTCGACGATGCAATGTCATCGACAAACAACGTGATGACTTCAACTTCGCTTGGCAGACCATTGACCATGTCGCCCTGCTCCTTACCGTTGCGCCAGTGGCTTGTACAAGCGCGACAGGCCGCCTGCCGCTATATCTCACGATGTGAGGGCGTGGCACAATTCGGCGAGCGCACCTATCACCGTAGTTCCGATGCGGTAACAGGGGAGTTTTTGTAGCGGGAGAGGGACTCGCCCCCCGACTCCAGGGTCATGATTCCCGTGCTCTAACCAGCTGCGCCCCCCAATCTTCCTGACCTCCGCCCCGCCATCCTCCTTCCACTGTGTGCTCCAGGTCACAGCAGAATCACGCGCCCTCCCGTACAATGACCGGGCATGGCCGCAAACAAGGTAACGGCGGTACGCACGAGGCTGAGGACGGATCAACAGCTACGGACTTTGTGACGCCGCCAGGGTGAAGAACTCGGCGGCTTTTTCTTTTTCGCGAGGGAGCCGCGCGGCCGGAGCCGGCGACTGGCTTGCGGCCACCTTGCCGCGGCGCATCACGACCTTCGAACCGGCCCCGCCACGCAACCGTGCTGCCGAGAGACTCAACTCAATTCTGGAAAGCGCCGTTCCCTGTGCCGCCGCACGGCTTGTGGCGCCCCGTGCTTCAGCTCGATGCTGGGATGTTGTGAAGACGACTGGCGCGCTTTCCGCCGCCGCTGATGCGCGTTCTGCCGGCAGCTTCTACGCAGCTGCGCACCACCGCTGCGAGCCCGAACGACTCGACGCTGCCTAATGCCAGGTTACGTCCGCATCGATCACGACGACTCTGATCTCGGGATCTTCCGTCGTGTTGCAGGTGCAGGGCATCCCCTCGCCGCACCGGCAGCCGCCCAACTCTTCACTCCAGGCCCGGAGCGGATGGTTTTCGCAGACCCATCCCAGGCCGTAGCAGAATGGGCACTTCTTGGCTGTCACAGCGTGTCCGGCGTCCGCATGGGGTTCGACTTGTCCTCGTTGCGCAACTCCTGCTCGGCCGCGTGCCAAAATTCGTTCTCGCGGCCTTCGGGCTTGCCTGCTTGCTCCCACAGCCGGTGCGCGCGTTCTCTGATCTCCTGCTCGGTCGGCTCAGGCATGGCAATCTCCTGCCAGAAAGCACGGCCCACCCCGGGGGGTATGGGGGCTTGGAGGCGGGGCCGTGCAGACCAGCAATCGGCGGCGATTCTGGTCCGCGGATTCAAGCTTTGATCGGGCCTGAGAGTTCCTAGTTTGAGCCGGGGCCGATCGGCGCGGGCGGGCCGGACCTGGATCGAGAATGCTGCTTGAGATGCGGCCGGGCCTCAGCCCTTGCTCGTCATCGTCCTCTGCCGCAGCTGGTACGAAGCGAGCGCCATGCCGGACCACCGGCGCGACGGGCAATGTCCGCATGCCACGCCGCTCGTGCGTCAGCCGAGCCTTCAGAGCCAGTGGATTTGCCGGTAAGCGCTTGAAAACGATGGTAGCGGGAGAGGGACTCGAACCCCCGACCCCAGGATTATGATTCCCGTGCTCTAACCAGCTGAGCTACCCCGCCACAGGGCTCGCGGGCGCCGAAACGGCCGATCTCGCGAACGCGCGGCATATAAGGAAGGGGGCGGCGGGCTGTCAATCCGCGTTTGCTAAAGCTTCCGCCTTCGCCTTCGCTAAAGCTTCGGCGGACGGGTCGGCGGACGAATTTTGACCTTTTGAGCACTGAATCCGTCATGGCCGGGCTAGTCCCGGCCATCCACGACCTCACTTGGGCCCAGAGAACGTGGATGCCCGGGACTAGCCCGGGCATGACGAGATTTGGGATTCGGAACGGCCCCTATTTCGGCCGGACGTTCGGGTCGCCGCCGGGGCTGCCGGGGGGCGGGATCACCGGGGTGTTGCCAGTGTCCGGGGCGGGGGCATGCATCTCGGGGTCGACACCGGAGGGCGGGCAGAGCACGCCCTCGGACTTTGCCAGCTTGTCGCCGAGCGGTTCCCGGGACTGGCCGGTGGTGGTGCCGTCGGCCTGGCGGTTGGGGCGGTCGGCGGGCGTGCAGTTGGCCGCATGCTGCGGGGATGGCGGCGCGGTCTGTTGCGGCGGCGTCGCCGGCGCGGGCGGGGCCTGCGCGATCGCGCTGCCTGAGGCGGCGATCAGGAGGCTTGTGAAAATCAGTTTCGATGTTGTGCGCATGGAACGGAAACGCGCAGGTCGCACCCCGCGTTCCCTGCCAAAGCGCGAAGTGATCGCGCTTTAATCTTCGATTTGAGCATGATCCGATCGGAAAACCGCTTCACACTCTTCCGGATCGTGCTCCGATCACGATTTGACGTAGCGGATCAGCGAAAAGTGCCCCATCGGCGGCATGGGACGGCGCTCGGCGAGCGTGACGCCGCCGTGCCTGGCGGCCCAGTTGACGAGGCGGTCCCACGGGAATTCCGGGCGCCAGCCGAGGCGGCGGGCTATGGGTGCGAAGGCGAGCTCGAACAGTCTTCGCGGGCCGCTCTCGGCGCCGATGTGGTTGACGAGGATCAGCTCGCCGCCAGGCCTCAGCACGCGCACGAACTCGTCGAGCGTGCCTTCGGGATCGGGCACGGCGGTGATGACATATTGCGCGACCACCGCATCGAAGAAGTTTTCGGGGAAGGCGAGGTTCTTGGCATCCATTACCGAGAGCACTTCGACATTGGACAGCCGCAGCGCGCGCACGCGCGCCTGCGCCTTGCGCAGCATCGGCTCGGAAATGTCGACGCCACAGATCTTCGTGGTGCGCGCATAGTCCGACAGCGACAGCCCGGTGCCGACGCCGACATCGAGAATGCGGCCGCCGATGCGGTCGGCCTCCACGATGGTCGACTGCCTTCCGGCGTCAAACACCTTGCCGAACACGAGATCATAGACCGGCGCCCAGCGGCCATAGGCCTTCTCGACCCCGGCCCGCGAGATGTCTGCTGCCATGCCCCCTGCCCTGAACTTTTTTAGCCGCGAACCGCTTCCACCAGCGGCCTCGCTGCATTGCTCGCGACCTTCGCCGCGGCGCTCTGGATAAAACCGCCGCCGAGCACGCGGGCTTGGCCTGAGGGCGCGTCGTAGAAGACGCAGGCTTGTCCCGGCGAGACGCCCTCTTCGCCGGCGACGAGCTCGACCTCGTAATGGCCGTCGGCGCCGCGCAGCCAGGCCGGCTGGGGGCTGCGGGTCGAGCGGACGCGGACGAACATCTCGAGACCGTTGCCGATGGCGCGGTCGATGTCGCCGTCGCCGATCCAGTTGACGTCGCGCAAGCTGATGCGGTGCATCTTCAGCGCATCGCGCGGGCCGACGACGACGCGGCGGTTGGCGGCCTCTAACCGCACCACGAACAGCGGCGCGTGAGCCGCGATGCCGAGGCCGCGGCGCTGGCCGACGGTGAAATTGGCAATGCCGTTATGGCGGCCGAGCACGCGTCCGTCGAGATCGACGATGTCGCCGGGGTCCATCGCGTTCGGACGCAGGCGGGTGATGATGTCGGTGTAGCGGCCCGTCGGCACGAAGCAGATGTCCTGACTGTCGTGCTTGTCGGCAACGCTGAGGCCATAGCGGCGCGCGAGCTCGCGGGTCTCGGGCTTGGTCATGTCGCCGAGCGGAAAGCGCAGGAAGTCGAGCTGCTCGCGCGTGGTCGCGAACAGGAAGTAGCTCTGGTCGCGGTCGCTGTCGGCCGCGCAGACCAGCGCGCGCGAGCCGTCATCGAGGCGGCGCGAGGCGACATAATGGCCGGTGGCGAGCGCGGTGGCGCCAAGCTCGCGTGCGGTCTTCAGGAGGTCGCGGAACTTGACCGAGCGGTTGCATTCGATGCACGGCACCGGCGTCTCGCCGAGCGCGTAAGAGTCGGCGAAATTGTCGATGACGGACTCGCGAAAGCGGTCCTCGTAATCGAGCACGTAATGGGGAATGCCGAGCTTGGCCGCGACGTTGCGGGCGTCGTGGATGTCCTGGCCGGCGCAGCAGGCGCCCTTGCGGTGGGTCGCCGCGCCATGGTCGTAGAGCTGGAGCGTGATGCCGACCACATCGTAGCCTTCCGCCTTGAGCAGCGCAGCCGTCGTCGAGGAATCGACGCCGCCCGACATGGCAACGACGACCCTGGTATCCTCAGGACGGCCTTCGAGATCCAGACTGTTGAGCATGGGCTTGCGGTTGTGACGGCGGTGTTTGGCGGTCCGCGATGTGCTTTTGGCCGGGACATCAGCGGTCCCGGGGAACTCTGGTTCCCCTGAGGCTGGCTGGCCCGGTCGAAAGCGGCTGAGAGCACCCCTTTAATATAGGCGGCATTCCGGTGAAGCAATCACGCGGGCGGCCAGCTTAGGGCAATTCTTGCCGGGGAGGCAGAAATGGAGGGGTCGCGGAGGGCCTGTCAGTCCCGGCGCCGCTTTGGCAAGTTACTGATTTTATTGATAAAATTTCGGCGAACAAGGCTGGCCCGCTCCTTGCTACCCATCAGCCGAAGATGTTTCCAAGGGGTCGCCTGTGGTCGGTCGTATGTCAGATGTAGCGGCAAGCGTGCAAGTCCAGAGCACGCAGCAAAAGCCTGCCAAGTCGCAGGGCTCGAAAGACACGCCGCCGAGCGACTCCTTCGGCTCCCTGGTGGACAGCAACACCCAGGCGATCGGCAACAACGCGCAGTCGCAGGACACCCCGCCGCGCCGGACCGATTCGTCATCGTCATCCGCCTCGGACAAGAGCCCGCGCGATACCTCCTCGACCGACCCGTCCTCGCAGAGCAGGGCCGGCGACGACACCGACAATTCGGCGCCCGCCAAGAACGACACCAGGAGTGACGCGACGACCGATCCGGCCAAGCCCAATAAGGCCAAGGACAAGTCCGAGACGTCCGGCACCAAATCGGCGGACAAATCCGACGAGACCAAGGATGACAAGACCGACGGCAGCGACGGTCTTGCCGCCGCCGTCGATGCCGCAGCAATCGCGCAGACCGACGCGATGCAGACCGCGACGCCCGATCCGAACGCGATCGTCATTGCCGCGCCGGTCGTGCCTGTTGATGCGAATGCGGCCGCGAACCAGGCGACTACCGCCGCCTCGCCGCTGACGATCGCCGCCGCCGGCATCGCCGCCAGCGCCTCCACCGCGGCGCAGATCGCAGGCGGCAAGCCCGATAACGCTACGGTCGGCGACAAGAACGCCAAGACCGCCGGCGCCAAGGTCGACGCCGGCACGACGGGAGCGCTGGGCGATGCCGCCACCGGCACGGCCGACGCGACCGCAGCCGATGCCAAGACCAATGGCGGGCTGATCGCCGCCATCGACCAGGGCACGCCAAAAACCTCGTTCAAGGCCGTCGCCACCGCGCAAGGCGAGAGCGACGTCTCTAATATCGGCCAGGCCGCGGGTGAGGCGAACGGCGCTACCACGCAGACTCCGGCGACGACCGCCGACGCCGCACATGCCGAGGCTGCCAAGCCGCACAGTGAGGCCGCCGCGACCGACGTCAAGACCGATGCGAAGACCGGTGCCACTGACGCGACACCGGCGACATCGACCACGCACGCTCATGCGGGCGCGCAAGCCGCTGTCCCCACGACCGACACCGGCGCGCAGGCCGCCTCCGCCATCCAGGCGCCGCTAACCAATACGACGTCTGCCGCCACTGCATCGACTGCGACCCTCACTGCGACCGCGGCAAATTCGACAGCCGTGCCGATCAGCGGCGTGCCGATCGAGATCGCCGCGGCCGCGCGCGCCGGCAAGACGCGCTTCGACATCAGCCTCGATCCGCTCGACCTCGGCCGCATCGACGTCCGCATCAATGTCGACCGCAACGGCCAGGTCACCTCGCATCTCACCGTCGAGAGGCCGGAGACGCTGCAGATGCTGCGGCAGGACGCACCGCAATTGCAGCGCGCGCTCGACGATGCCGGCCTCAAGACCGGCAGCAACGGGCTGTCCTTCAGCCTGCGCGACCAGAATTCGTCGGGCCAGAATTCCGGCCAGAACAACGACAATGGCGGCAATGCCCGCCGGCTGATCATCAGCAAGGACGACAATGTTGCTGCGGCGCCCGTCGGGCGCGGCTACGGCCGCATGCTCGGATCGAGCAGCGGCGTCGACATCAGAGTGTGAGGAGTATTCGCAAATGACCACCACGACTGGCGCTACCGCACCTGCCGTCGTCTCCGGGACGACCGACATCCCGAAATCCTCCTCGTCGAGCTCGAGCCTGGGCTCGAACACAAGCGCGACGCTCGCCGGCAATTTCCAGACCTTCCTGACGCTGCTGACGACGCAGCTGCAGAACCAAAACCCGCTCGATCCGCTCGACACCAACCAGTTCACCCAGCAACTGGTGCAGTTCGCCGGCGTCGAGCAGCAGCTCAAGACCAACGACTCGCTCTCTCAGCTCGTCACCCTGCAGCAGACCACGCAGGCGACCCAGGCGCTGGGTTTCGTCGGCAAGACCGCTGTGGTCGACGGCACCACCGCGACGATGTCGCAATCCTCGGCGACCTGGCATCTCAACGTGCCCTCGAGCGCCACGGTCGACATCTCGGTCGCCAATTCCACCGGCCAGACCGTGTTCACCGGTAAATATACGGCGGGCGCCGGCAGCGACATTCCCTTCACCTGGAACGGCCAGGGCAATGACGGCACGCAATGGCCGGACGGCAAGTACACGATCACGGCGACAGGGAAGGATCTCGCCGGCAACAATATCGGCATCGCGGCGCAGGTCCAGGGCACGGTGTCGTCCGTGGACCTGACCCAGTCGCCGCCGCTTTTGACCATCGACGGCCAGACCTACACGGTCAGCCAGGTGAAGAGCATCGTCGCCACCGCCAGCAACTAGTCGCCATCCAAACTCGATCTGTGGGGAGCACAATCGGAAGACAGGATCGCCTCGAAAAACCATGATCCAACAGCTTGAGCTGCGATCGAGGGGCCACGCGCACGATCGTTGACCGGGAACAGTGGCAACCTGGACGGTCGTGAGCCGAACGAATACACAACGGTGCTTCACGATGTCCCAAGCAGTGACAGGCTGACTGATCTTTTCGGAAATCGGCGGCAACGGGCCTGCGCCGTGATCGATCAGATATCTTGCTCCACCCGCGGCTTTCGGGCGCCCCCGGGCCGGATGCAGAGCTTCTGCTTGACCGCTTCCAGTTCGGCCGCGGGCATGTTGCCCACATGAGGAACATTGCCAAGCTGCTCGACGTCCGTGAACGGGCCATGCTCGGTCCTGTAGCGCACGATCTCCTCAGCTCGGCCTTGTCTCACGCCTTTGAGCGCTTTCAGCTCCTCCACGTCGGCATTGTTGAGGTCAACGGTTCGAATATCGCTCATGGGCTGCACTCCGATGAGGGGCAAGCGCTACGCCTTTGTTGACGAGTTCTGGTGCGCCGATCGTCAGGGCGGGCCGCTCCTTTGGACGCCTTGTTGCCGCCGCCCCATTCCTGGGCTTTTCGGGCCTGATCGCCGCCCTTG
Source organism: Bradyrhizobium sp. 139 (assembly GCF_023074175.1). Taxonomy (GTDB): domain Bacteria; phylum Pseudomonadota; class Alphaproteobacteria; order Rhizobiales; family Xanthobacteraceae; genus Bradyrhizobium. The sequence goes on along the minus strand of NZ_JADPKS010000003.1, from coordinate 57,542 downwards.
TGCTTGGGGGCGTCTCACTTGGTGCTGGGGCTGGCACTCTCACCTTTGTTGCGTGCGCGCTGTAGGTCTTCGGCCATTGTGACGTTCCCTGCTCACCGCGGTTGCGCTGCCCGCGACACCCGTTTCTCGCCGAAAGATCTGGAGGGTGGAACGAGCGCATCGGGCAGAGAGCCTCAAATGCCAGTGCCGGTGGACTGCGGTAGGAACAAGGGAAGGGCTGGCCTGTTTGTCACGAAACCAAGGACAACAGCGATGCGGTGGCATCAAAGGCACATTCTGCGTTGTGATCATCATCCTCGGTCGCGCAAATGCCGCCACCGAAGATTGGCCGATGATGCGTCTGAAGACGTCCTGGAAGACTGGATGGCTGCACCGGGCGATGCCTCCGCGTCATCGTAATCTCACGTTTGCCCCGTCGACCGCCCTCAGACGGAAATAAGCGCATAAGCCAAGCCTGAAGGCTTCTGCACAGCCATGGCGACGTTATACACCCGGGCTCCGGCAGGTGTTTGGCCCTCATACTTGCCGCGGTGGGCATGACCATGCACGACGGCGCACACCTTGAAGCGGTCAATGGTCTCGGCGAGCCGCGAGCACCCAAGAAAGGGATAAATTTCCAGAGGTTCGCCTTCAACCGTGTCAGCTATCGGGGCATAATGCAGGACGACGACGGCACGCCGGCTGTTTACCGTGCGCATGATGTTCTCCAGCCGCATCGCTTCGTTCATCGCTTCGGCAACAAACGTTTTGATCGCCGGCTCGCCGAACGAACTCAGCATGCGTGGACCAAATCCGCCGGCAAATCCCTTCACGCCGATGAACGCGACGCCGTTCACTTCGGTGGCCTGGCCGTCGAGCAGGCGAACGCCTCCGTCACAGAGAATCCGTTTGACCTGATCGGCATGTCCCGACTCGTAATCGTGGTTGCCGAGAACGCCGATGACCGGGATTGAACAAGCACGGAGCTGTTCCGCAAGAATCTCGGCTTGGGTCGGCGTTCCGGTATCTGTGAGGTCGCCGCAAAGGACCAGAGCGCCCGCCTTCTTCGAGATGTCCCGGAACAAATCCCGCAACGAGCCCGACTGCCCTTCTTTGACGTGAAGGTCGCCGATGCTCGCAAATGTGAACGAATTGGCATCGTCCTTCATTGGCTTACTCGCCTTCGGCTCAGTCGTCTTCGCCATTCAGGAAGCCCCATTTCTCGATAGCGCTCCGGTAGTCGGAGCTGGAAAACAACCGGCCGCGACAACGTTTCGACGCCGGTGGCGGATATTCTCGTTGCCGGTTCAATCGTTCAAGAAGATCGTCAAACAGCCAGCCTGGAATGGCGTCGCGCTCGCTCGGATAGATCCAGCGAAACGTGAGCAGATGACACAGCAAGACCTCCCAATGCGGGTCCATGTACGCGATCAGTCGCCGCCAATCGACCTCGTCGCGCTGTCTGAGAATCAGATTGACGATGTCGGAACCGTCATGACGGTTCCGCTTCTGGATGAAGACCTTGGACCAGATCAGTTCGGTCGGACTGATCACGGGTACGCAATGGCCGAGCACTTGCGCCTGTCGCGCGTACTGGAACCATTCTTGCTGGACGGGAACGGCGCCATTGCTGGAATCAAAGATCACGTCGACGAAATCGCGGCCGCGGTGAACTTTTCCCAACCAGCGCTCGCTCGCGGATATCCTGTGGTTGTGCTGCAGGTGAGCAAGCAGTCGGGGGAATTCCGCCTGGGTCGTGAAGACGTCGAGGTCCTTTGTCGGCCGCCGCGCGTCGGTATAGACATTGACGGCATATCCGCCGCCAACCATGAACGGAAGCGCCGCTTCGAGGAGCTCCGCCAGAACGTTCGAATAGAACTGCTCGGTTTTGGTGCGCGGAGCGAGTTTGAACGCATCGCCATCTGCCGAATGTTCCATCCCCGGCGCTGGAATCTCGGGATCTCGCGCGTGCACTGATCCTCTCCACGACCTGCTCCGCTTCCAATTGGCGTGCGGGGCGGAAGTTCCCTTTGCGCCGAGCCGGTGGACCGGGGCCGGACAGCGCGGAGAAGGAGAAGATGCATCAGATCGAGCGCGCGTGCAGTGTGCCTACGCCAATTGCCAGGAACGCTCACAGCAATTCTTGGCGTCAACCCACGCGCCGCATCTCACAGTGGACGCGATCCCGCTGTCTCCGATCTGGTCGGCCAGCGGGTGATAAAAAAGAACGTCAGCGCGGCGGATGAGTTGCGCTCGTGAACGGGGGATTGTCGGCTCCTTCTTCCGTGCCAAGGCCGATGCGATCCGCCTGGGGCTCGCGCGCCGTCTTAACGCGCTCGTTCATCAGGTAAAGTATTTACGAAGGTCCCCTGGACCGGCCCGGACGCGACCGTTCCGCCGGCCGGGACGCTCGCGTTCCAGCCATTTTCAACGAGAATTGTATTGAAGCCTTAGGCTTAGCGGATTTTTAAGCCGCCACGCGTAGGGTTACTCAGTGAGTTCAGTGGTTGAGAGTTTGTGAGTACGCCATGACAGAACCCCATCGCCCGAGGGTAAAATACGTCATCGGGCCGGACGGCAGTCCGCTGACGATCGCCGATCTGCCCGCACCCGGCACCAAACGCTGGGTCATCCGCCGCAAGGCCGAAGTCGTCGCCGCCGTCCGCGGCGGACTCCTGTCCCTCGAGGAGGCCTGCAGCCGTTACACTCTGACGGTCGACGAGTTCCTTTCCTGGCAGTTTTCCATTGACCAGCATGGTCTGGCGGGGCTTCGCACCACCCGCATTCAGCAATATCGCCAGTAAGCGATCCGGAAATCTGCGGCTTTTGACGAAAATCGGCCTCGCCCTGCGAGGCCGATTTTTTTCATGTTCGTTTTTAGCGCGACTTTTGTCCCAGCTCTTAACCTTCGTTAACCATATCGAAACCATCCCCTAGGCAATAATTGCCCAGTCGGCCTTTCCAGGGAAAGCAGCCGAATCTTCTGGGGCGGTTGCTTGCAAGGTCTTGCGGACTTTCTAAAAGGTATCGGCGCCGCCCGGTTCGGGGCGATGATCGCGGTCACCGCCGCGCTCGTCGGCTTCTTCGCGTTCGTCATCATGCGCGTCACCACGCCGCAGATGACGACGCTGTTCACCGACCTCAGCGTCGAGGACTCCTCCGGCATCATCAAGGACCTGGAGCGCCAGGGTATCCAGTTCGAGCTGCGCAACGAGGGCACCATCATCATGGTGCCTAAGGACAAGGTCACCCGCCTGCGGATGAAGCTCGCCGAGGGCGGCCTGCCCAAGGGCGGCGGCGTCGGCTACGAGGTGTTCGACAAGTCGGACGCGCTCGGCACCACCTCTTTCGTCCAGAACATCAATCATCTCCGCGCGCTCGAAGGCGAGCTTGCCCGCACCATCCGCGCCATCGACCGCATCCAGGCCGCCCGCGTCCACCTCGTGCTGCCCGAGCGCCCGCTGTTCTCGCGCGAGGCGCCGGAGCCGTCGGCCTCGATCGTGGTTCGGGTCCGCGGCGCGCTCGAGGCCCAGCAGATCCGCGCCATCCGCCACCTCGTCGCCTCCGCCGTCAACGGGTTGAAGCCGCAGCGGGTCTCGATCGTGGACGAGGCCGGCCAGCTGCTCGCGGACGGCGCCCAGACCGATCCGGACCAGCAGATCGGCGACGAGCGCCGCACCGCCTTCGAGAAGCGGATGCGCAAGCAGGTCGAGGACATCGTCTCCTCCGTGGTCGGCTCGGGCCGCGCCCGCGTGCAGCTTTCGGCCGATTTCGACTTCAACAAGGTCACCCAGACCTCGGACAAGTTCGATCCCGAGGGCCGCGTGCTGCGCTCGAGCCAGACCCGCGAAGAACAGAGCATGACCGCCGACAACAACGGCCAGGTCACGGTCAATAACGAGCTGCCCGGCAACCAGCAGAACAGCGGTCAGACGGCGAAGGACCAGAGCAAGAAGACCGAAGAGACCAACAATTACGAGATCTCCCGCACCACCAAGACCGAGGTGACCGAGGCCGGCCGGGTCAACCGCATCTCGGTCGCGGTGCTGGTCGACGGCATCTATTCCAAGAACGAAAAGGGCGAGCAGGCTTACCAGGACCGCACCAAGGAGCAGCTCGACCGCATCGCCACCCTGGTGCGCTCGGCGATCGGCTTCGACCAGAAGCGCGGCGATCAGGTCGAGGTCGTCAACCTCCGCTTTGCCGATGCGCCCTCCACCGCCCCGATCAGCGAGCCCTCAGGCTTCCTCAGCATGCTCCAGTTCACCAAGGACGACGTCATGTACTTCGTCGAGCTCGGCATGATGATGCTGCTCGGCCTGGTCGTGCTGTTCATGGTGATCCGCCCGCTGGTCAAGCGCATCCTGGCTTCCGACGAAGTCGCCGCCGCCATCTCCGGCGTCCTGACCGGCCCCGCCGCCTCGGACGAGGCGCCGGCCAGCGGTCAGCCGCTCCTGCCGAGCGGCGCGCCGAGCGCGATCGACGTCGCCACTATCCAGGGCCAGGTCCATGCCCAGTCCGTTCACCGCGTCGGCGAGCTCGCCGAGCGCAACCCCAACGAAACCGTCGCCATCATCCGTCAGTGGCTGACCGAACCCGCGAAATGATTCGAGACGAGATCTGACATGGCCGGTAACTTGCAAAACGCCAACTCCAACGACATCACCAGCGTGATCTCCACGCTCGGTCAGCGTGCCGGCAGCCGTGGCGGCGCCAAGGTGGAAGCGGTGGCGGGGCCGAAGCGCGCCGCGATCCTGATGCTGGCGCTCGGCGAGCAATACGGCGGCAAGATCTGGTCGCTGCTCGACGATGACGAGGTCCGCCAGCTTTCGCTGGAGATGTCGACGCTCGGCACGGTCGAGGTCGACACGGTGGAGGACATGCTGCTCGAATTCGTCTCGCGCATGTCGGCCTCGGGCGCCCTGATGGGCAATTTCGACGCCACCGAGCGGCTGCTCCAGCAATATTTGGCGCCCGAGCGCGTCAACGGCATCATGGACGAGATCCGCGGACCCGCCGGCCGCAACATGTGGGAGAAGCTCTCGAACGTGCAGGAAGAGGTGCTCGCGAACTATCTCAAGAACGAATATCCGCAGACCATCGCGGTCGTGCTGTCGAAGCTGAAGCCGGAACACGCCGCACGCGTGCTCGGAATCTTCCCCGAGGAACTCGCGCTCGACGTCGTCAACCGCATGCTGAAGATGGAGGCGGTTCAGAAGGAGGTGATCGAGAGCGTCGAGAAGACGCTGCGCACCGAATTCATGTCCAACCTGTCGCAGACCCGCCGCCGCGACGCCCACGAGGTGATGGCGGAGATCTTCAACAATTTCGACCGCCAGACCGAAACCCGCTTCATCACCTCGCTGGAAGAAGACAACCGCGAATCGGCCGAGCGCATCAAGGCGCTGATGTTCACCTTCGACGACCTCGTGAAGCTCGATGCCGGCTCTGCCCAGACGTTGATGCGCAATGTCGACAAGGACAAGCTCGGCGTCGCGCTCAAGAGCGCCAACGAGGATGTCCGCAACTTCTTCTTCGGCAACATGTCCTCGCGCGCGGCCAAGATGCTCCAGGACGACATGGCGGCAATGGGACCCGTGCGCCTGCGCGACGTCGACGAGGCCCAGGCGCTGCTCGTCAACCTCGCAAAAGACCTCGCCGCCAAGGGCGAGATCATGCTGACCAAGAACCGTGCCGACGACGAACTGGTGTATTGATGGGCGCTCCGGCAAAATTCCTGTTCGACACCGACTTCGCGGCGCCGGAGCGGACGACGCGCGAGAAGGCTGCGACCACAGCGGAGATCGCCCAGAAGGTCGCGGAAGCCGAGGCGCGCGCCTATCAGGACGGCTTTGCCGCCGGCCAGCGCGAAGCCAGGGCCGAGAGCGACCGCCGCGTCGCGCTTGCCATGGAAGAGATCAACATCGCGATCCGGAGCATCGCCTCCGGCATCGGCAACATCGAGTCCAGGATGGAGACCGAAGCGGTCGACGTCGCGGTGGCGGTGGCGCGCAAGCTGTGCGCCGATCTGGTCGCCGCCGAACCGCTCGGCGAGATCATGGCGCTGGTCAAGGACTGCTTCTCGCATCTGGTCGCCACGCCGCATCTCGTCGTCCGCATCAACGACGCGCTCTACGACAGCGCGCGCGAGAAGATCGAGCGACTCGCCAAGCAGAGCGGCTTCGAGGGTCGGCTGGTGATCCTGGCCGAGCCCGAAATTGTCACCGGCGACTGCCGGATCGAATGGGCCGATGGCGGCGTGGTGCTGGAACGCGGCGCCATCGCGGCCAAGATCGACGAAATGGTCGGACGCTACATCGCGTCCCGCAGGGGGAGCTAACCATGAGCGACATCGACGGACAGGTCCCGCTGCCCGATCTCAACGGCCCGATGCCGCCTGCCGGCACCGACGTCGGCTACAACGAGGACGAATACGCGGCGCGCGCCGCCGCCGACCTCGAGGCCGTGTTCGACGTTCCGGTGCAGGTCTCGGCCGTGCTCGGCCGCTCCAAGATGGACGTCAGCGAGCTGTTGAAGCTCGGGCCCGGCACCGTGCTCGAGCTCGACCGCCGCGTGGGCGAGGCCATCGACATCTACGTCAACAACAAGCTGGTCGCCCGCGGCGAAGTCGTCCTGGTCGAGGACAAGCTCGGCGTGACCATGACCGAAATCATCAAGGCTGAACGCAGCTAGCCAAATAAGCGAATGATGCGCGGCAGCGCGACCAGACGGACAGGAGACTGACATGCGGCTTCTCATCGTTGGCACATTGAAGGGCCAGCTCACCACCGCCACCAAGATCGCGATGGAGAACGGCGCCACCGTGACCCACGCCGAGGATCACGACCAGGCGATGCGCGTGCTGCGCGGCGGCAAGGGCGCCGACCTCCTGCTGGTCGACGTCGCCCTCGACATCCGCGACCTCGTGATGCGGCTCGAAGCCGAGCACATCCACGCTCCGATCATCGCCTGCGGCATCACCAATGACGCCCGCGCTGCGGTCGCCGCGATCCATGCCGGCGCCAAGGAATACATCCCGCTGCCGCCGGACCCGGAGCTGATCGCGGCCGTGCTCGCCGCGGTCGCCAACGATTCCCGCGAACTGGTCTATCGCGACGAGGCGATGGCGAAGGTGATCAAGCTCGCGCAGCAGATCGCGGGCTCGGACGCCTCGGTGATGATCACCGGCGAATCCGGCACCGGCAAGGAAGTGCTGGCGCGTTACGTCCATACGCGCTCGGCGCGTGCAAAACGTCCCTTCATCTCGATCAACTGCGCCGCAATCCCCGAGCACCTGCTGGAGTCCGAGCTGTTCGGCCACGAGAAGGGCGCCTTCACCGGAGCGATCGCCCGCCGCATCGGCAAGTTCGAGGAAGCGACCGGCGGAACGCTGCTGCTCGACGAAATCTCGGAGATGGACGTCCGCCTGCAATCGAAGCTGCTCCGCGCGATCCAGGAGCGCGTCATCGACCGCGTCGGCGGCACCAAGCCGGTCCCGGTCGACATCCGCATCATCGCGACCTCGAACCGCAATTTGGCGGAAGCCGTGCGCGAAGGCTCGTTCCGCGAAGATTTGCTGTTCCGCCTCAACGTCGTGAACCTGAAAATCCCGCCGCTACGCGAGCGTCCTGCCGACATTCTCGAGCTCGCCCAGCACTTCGCGAAGAAATATGCCGAGGCCAACGGCGTGCCGCTGCGTCCGGTCTCGGCCGAAGCCGGCCGCGTGCTCTCCGCCAACCGCTGGCAGGGCAACGTTCGCGAGCTCGAAAACACCATGCATCGCGCGGTGCTGATGGCGCAGGGCGACGAGATCGGCGTCGACGCGATCCTCACGCCGGACGGCGACCGCCTCGACCTCGCCAAGACCCCGCCCGCGGTCGCGCATGCCACGTTCGCTGCCGAGCAGGTGACGCGCGCCCTGGTCGGCCGCACCGTCGCCGACGTCGAACGCGACCTGATCCTGGAGACACTGAAGCACTGCCTCGGCAACCGGACCCATGCCGCCAACATTTTGGGAATCTCGATCCGTACGCTGCGCAACAAGCTCAACGAATATTCCGACGGCGGCATCCCGATCACCCCCGCCGGCACTCCGGGCGAATATTCGCGCATGCCGATGGTGGGGGCGTAGGCGGCGTCCCGCGATTGTTGAGGATACGAATGCCCGGGCTGGTTCCGGGCATTTTCTTTGCCGCCGGCCATGCGCATTCCCTCCCCGTCATCCTGAGGCGCGAGGTCTGCGATGCGCATGCAGCGCAGGCCGAGCCTCGAAGGATGGACGGCCACCGATGCAGCCGGGCCGTCGCCCTTCGAGGCTCGCCAAGCGGCGCATTTGCGCCGCTTGGCGAGCACCTCAGGGTGACGGTCGAACAAAGTACTGGGCGCAGGGCCGCACTGCTTTCTTCGACTAGGTCACGCTCGTACAACGCCCTATAACCGCGCAGAGAACCATACGAGGGTGAACATGTCTGAAGCTCAAATCACGGACTGGCTGGCATCGCAGCGGCAGGCGATGATCGATCTGCTGCGCGATGTCGTGAACATCGATTCCGGATCCTATGACAAGGAAGGCGTTGATGCGGTCGGCGCGCGGTTCGAGCGGCATTTTTCCGAGCACGGCATTCCATTCCGGCGCGAAAGCCACGGCACATTCGGCGACGCGATCCATGCCGACGTCGCAAAACCCGGCAGCAACGAGAAGCCGGTGCTGTTGATGGGGCATCGCGACACCGTGTTCGGCAAGGGCGAGGCCGGACGGCGTCCGTTTACGATCCAGGGCACGCGCGCCTACGGTCCTGGCGTTGCCGACATGAAGTCCGGCGTCGTGATGAATATCTTCGTTGCGACCGCGTTCCACAAATTCGGCGGCAGCCCGCATCCGATCAAGCTGTTGATCACCTCGGACGAGGAGATCGGCTCGCCTTCCTCGCGCCCGGTGATCGAGCGCGAAGGACGCGCCGCGCGCGCGGTGTTCAATTCCGAGCCGGGCCGCCCGACCGGCAACATCGTCACCGGCCGCAAGGGCGGCATCTTCATGCACTTTGCCATCACCGGCAAAGCCGCGCATTCCGGCGCCAATTTCGCCGCCGGCGTCAGCGCGATCGGCGAACTCGCGCACAAGATCGTGCAGATCCACGCCCTGACCGATCTCGACAAGGGCATCACGTTGAATGTCGGCCTGGTCTCGGGCGGGCAGTCCGTCAACACCACGGCGCCCTCAGCCGAAGGCCAGATCGACCTGCGCTATGTCGATCCGGCCGATCGCGCCAGGATCATGGCCGCGATAGAGACAATCATTGCGACCTCTTACGTGCCGGGCACCAGCGCGACGCTGACCATCAAGGGCGAGTTCGTGCCGGTGGTGCAGAGCGAGGCTTCGAAGGCGCTGTTCGAGAGCTATCAGGCCGCCGCCAAGAAGGCCGGCCTCACCACGCTCCAGGGCGAGTTTTCCGGCGGCTGCGCCGATTCCGGCTTCACCGCCGAGGTCGGCACGCCAACCATCTGCGGCCTCGGCCCGGTCGGCGGGCTTGCGCATACGCCGGAGGAATATCTCGAGCTCGACAGCATGGTGCCGCGCGCGCAGGCGCTGGCGCTGGCGATTTTGAGGGGGTGATCGTCACACACTCCGTCGTCATGCCCGGGCTTGACCCGGGCATCCACGTCTCTCCCGAAGCGTGGCTGCACGTGGATGGCCGGGTCAAGCCCGGCCATGACGTGCGGAGAGAGCCGTCACGAATAACTCGGCGCGTCCGGCTTGCGGAAGATGTGGATGGGGTCGCCCGGCACGATCGGCTGGCCGCTGAACATCGCATAGGCGTAGAGCGCGAGATAGGCGATCGCGAGCGCGCCGACGGCGTAGAAGGCCCAGGTCGCGACACGCTTCATCAATCCGCTCCATTGCCGTCCCGGCGGGAGGCCCAGGCAGCGCTTCTAGAGCGATGAAGGGGAAAAGGCCAGCCTGCGCGGCCGGTGGCCGCGGCGATCAAACGCCGCGCCGGCCGCGCGCGGGAACGCTGACCTCCGCGAGCCTGGCCGCGTCTTCGTCCTGATCGACCGCCACATACCGGCCGTGCCAATAGGCCAGCGCGGCGTTGCGGGTCGAGCTCTTGATATCCCTGACACGGCCGATGACGATGGCATGCGAGTGCCGCTCGATGATCTCCTCGACCTCGCAATCGAAAGCCGACAACGCGCCGGCCAGCAGCGGAACGCCCGAAACGGCCGTCACCCATTGAGTGCCGGCGAAACGATCGGCGCCCTTCAGCCCGCCCTTGCCGGCAAAACGTTCGGCGATATCGAGCTGGTCTGCGTTGAGGATGTTCACGCCGAAGGCGCCGTAGCGGCGGATCAGCGGGAACGAGGAGGCATCGCGGTTGATGCTGACCAGCAGCGTCGGCGGCTCGGCCGACAGCGACGTCACCGACGTGACCGTCATGCCCGTGACGTCCTTGCCCCGTCCGGCGGTGATGATACTGACGCCGCCGGTGAGGTGGCGCATGGCGCCGCGGAAATCGGCAGGCGAGACGGCAATTTCGGTCATGAGATCGCGGGGCACTACATTCATGGCATGCTCCCCGAAAGTGGGGTTCCCTCTATTTAGGTACGATCGTCCGCTGACAAAAGATGGCTCAGGATCGAGCCTTCCAGGCTCGCAAGCTCGGCGGAGCCTCGCTGGCGCGGCCGGGCCGCGTTAACCGTAACGTCATGCGCAATGCGGCCCTCGTCGATCACCAGCACCCGGTCGGCCAGCGCGACCGCCTCGGAGACGTCGTGGGTCACCAGGATCGCGGTAAAGCCCTGATCGCGCCAGACGCGCTCCAGGAGCCGCTGCATCGAGATACGGGTCAGCGCGTCCAATGCACCAAGGGGTTCGTCGAAGGCGAGCACGCGGGGACGCGAGACCAGCGCGCGGGCGAGCGCGACCCGCTGCTTCTGGCCGCCGGACAGCACCGAAGGCCACTGGTCGCGCTTGTCGGTCAGGCCGACCTCGGTCAGCGCCTTCTCGGCGCGAGCGTGCGCGTCAGCCGAGGCACGATCGCGGCCGAGGCCGACCTCGACATTCGAGAGCACGCGGGCCCAGGGCAACAGCCGCGGCTCCTGGAACATCACGCGGATGTCCTCGGGCTGGACTGCGTCGCCGAAGCTGATGCTGCCGGCGTCGATTTTCTCGAGGCCCGCGATCAGGCGCAGCAGCGTGCTCTTGCCGCAGCCGCTCTTGCCCACGATCGCGACGAACTGGCCGGCGGGAATGTAGAGGTCGATGCCGCGCAGCACCTCATTGTCGCCGAAGGATTTGCGCAAGCCGCGGATGCTGAGCGGCAGGCCGCTGGTCTGCAGCGGCCGCTCCTCGCGCAGCATACGGGCTTGAGGCGCGAAATTGGCGCGACTGGCGAGCTCGGTCTCGGGAAGGGACGTCCGAAGCGCTGTCTGCATGTCACTCTCAACGTTTCTGGAAGGCGGGGTGCCAGGAGAGCGTGAGACGCTCCAGCACGCGGGAGGCGCTGTCGGCGAGCTTGCCGAGCAGCGCGTAGATCAGGATCGAGAGCACGACGACGTCGATCAGCATGAACTCGCGCGCCTGCATCGCCATGTAGCCGAGGCCTGAAGACGCCGCGATGGTTTCCGCGACGATCAGGGTGAGCCACATGATGCCGAGCGCGAAGCGGATGCCGACGAAGATCGAGGGCAGCGCGCCCGGGAAGATCACGCGGCGAAACAGCTCGCTATCGGTCATGCCGTAGATGCGGCCCATCTCGATCAGCTGGGGATCGACGGTGCGGATGCCATGCAGCGTGTTGAGGTAGATCGGGAAGAACACCCCGAGCGCCACCAAAAACAACTTTGCGCTCTCGTCGATGCCGAACCAGAGGATGACGAGCGGGATCAGCGCCAGATGCGGCACGTTGCGGACCATCTGCAGCGTGGTGTCGGTGAGCTTTGCCGAGAGCTGCGACAGGCCGTTGGCGAGACCGAACGCGAAACCGATACTGCCGCCGATCAGGAAGCCGATCGAGGCACGCCAGAACGAGACCCAGATGTTGCGGACGAGCTCGCCGGACAGCAGCAGCTTCCACCCCGCCAGCACGACGTCGCTCGGCGCCGGCAGCACCCGCGTCGGCACGAAGCCGGTGACGCTCGCCACCTGCCAGATTGCGATGATGGCGAGCGGCACGATCCACTGGATCAGGCCGTCGACCCGCGGCAGGCGAAAGCTGCGCGGAAGCGAAACGGTGTCGATCAGGCTCATGACTGCGACACCTTCTGCTGTGGGCGGAAGTCGCTGCCGACCGTCTCGCCGAAGGGACCGCCGTTGAAGTTCAGCTTCGTCACGTTGCTGGGCTGCTCCAGCGAGAGCAGCGGGAAGACGAGCTCGGCGAAGCGATATGCTTCCTCCAGATGCGGGTAGCCCGACATGATGAAGGTATCGATGCCGATATCCTGATACTCCCTGATACGGGCCGCGACGGTCTGGGCGTCGCCGACCAGGGCCGTGCCGGCGCCGCCGCGCACGAGACCGACACCGGCCCACAGGTTCGGGGCGATCTCGAGCTTGTCGCGCTTGCCACCATGGAGCTGCGCCATGCGCTGCTGGCCGACGGAGTCCATGCGCGCGAAGTTCTTCTGCGCGGTCGCGATCGTCTCGTCGCTGACATGCTTGATCAGCTCGTTCGCCGCGCGCCAGGCCGCCTCATTGGTCTCGCGGACAATCACATGAAGCCGGATGCCGAAGGAGAGCTTCCGGCCGCGCGCAGCAGCGACCTCCCTCACCTTCGCGATCTTCTCGGCAACCAAGGCCGGCGGCTCGCCCCAGGTGAGATATTTATCGACGGCGTCGACGGCGACGTCGATGCCGGCATCCGACGAGCCGCCGAAATAGAGCGGCGGCCGCGGTGACTGGACCGGCGGGAACAGCAGCTTGCCACCCTCGACATGGATGTGCCTGCCTTCGACATTGACCGTCTTGCCGGCGAGCAGGTCGCTATAGACACCGAGGAACTCGCGCGTGACCTCGTAGCGCTCGTCATGGCCGAGGAAGATGCCGTCGCCCTTGTTCTCGACGGGATCGCCGCCGGTGACGACGTTGACGAGAAGCCGGCCATTGGTGACGCGATCGAGCGTCGCCGTCATGCGCGCCGCCACGCTCGGCGATTGCAGGCCGGGACGGACAGCCACGAGATAGCGCAGCCGCTCGGTGAACGGCGCAACCGAGGAGGCCACGATCCAGGAATCCTCGCAGCTCCGCCCGGTCGGCAGCAGCACGCCGTAATAGCCGAGCTGGTCGGCGGCCTGCGCGATCTGGCGCAGATAGTTGAAATTGACCTCGCGGCCGCCGACACCGGTGCCAAGATAGCGGCCGTCACCGTGGGTCGGCAGGAACCAGAGGATGTTGGCGTTCGATTGCTTGCTCATCTGTTTGCTCATGATCCTGGCCTCCGCGCCACGTCGGAAATCTTGATTGCTTTCGGGATCAGGTTGAGCGCGAAGAACGCGTCGGCAACCTGCTGCTGGTCGGCGACGACAGCGTCGGTGATCGGCTTGATGCCGTAGGACTGCCGCTTCAGCGCCACCTCGACGACCGGCACGGACAATCCAATCGCCGGCGCCAGCTGCTCGGCAACGGCATGGATGTCGCCCTTGGCCCAACCGTCGACCGCGCTCAGCTCAGCCAGCACGGCGTCGACAATCCTCGGATTGGCTTCGAGGAATTTCTTCGAGGAGAAATAGAACTGGTAGTTCGAGACGATGTTGGTGCCGTCGGCGAGCGTGCGCGCGCCGGTCGCCGCTTCCGCGGCAGCCTGGAATGGATCCCAGATTACCCAGGCATCGACCGCGCCGCGCTCGAAGGCTGCGCGCGCATCAGCCGGCGCCAGGAAAACCGGCTCGATCTCGGAATATTTGACGCCGGCTTTCTCGAGCGCCTTGACCAGAAGATAATGGACATTGGAGCCCTTGTTCAGCGCGACCTTCCTGCCCTTGAGACCGGCGACGGACTTCAGCGGGCTGTCCTTCGGCACCAGGATCGCCTCGCCCTTCGGCGCCGGCGGCTCATAGGCGACATACTGGATCGGCGCGCCGGCGGCCTGTGCGAAGATCGGCGGGGCTTCGCCGGTGTTGCCGAAATCGATCGCGCCGACATTGAGCGCCTCGAGCAGCGGCGGGCCGGACGGGAATTCCGTCCACACCACCTTATAGCCGTCGGCAGCTAACTTCGGCTCCAGCGTGCCCTTGCTCTTGAGCAGCACCAGCTTGCCGTATTTCTGGTAGCCGATGCGGACCACCTTGTCTTGTTTGTCCTGGCCGTAGGACGTGCCGACCGCGGCCGCGACGATGCCGATCGACAGCACGATGGCTGCGATCAGACGCTGAATAATACGCCTCATGTTCAGACCCTTTGAAATGGGGAGATTGGTCGGCACGATCAGGCTGCCGGGTTGCGCCAGACGATGTCGCGGATCGCGATCGGCTTCGGGATCAGGCCGAGCTTGTGGAAGCGATCGGCGACGCCCTGCTGGGTCACGACGATGTCGTCGGTGACGGGTCCGACCACGAAGGCCGAGCGGTTCGCCGCGATGGTCTGGATGTCCAGGGGGATGCCGGTGACTGCGGCCAGCGATTTGGCGACTTCATCGCGATGCTGTTCGGCCCATTTGGCGGTCGCGGTCGTGACATCGACAATCTGTTGCAGGATGGCGCCGTGGTTCTTGGCGAAATCGCGGTTGGCGATGTAGAACGAATTGCTCTTGGTGACCTCGCGTGCATTGATCAGAATGCGGCCGCTCTGCCTGGTCTCGCCGATCGCGAAATAGGGATCCCAGATCGCCCAGGCATCGATGCTGCCATTGGCAAATGCAGGGCCGGCATCCGGCGGCGTCAGATAGACCGGGGTGATGTCGGCGTAAGTGAGCCCCGCCTTCTCCAGCGTCTGCACCACGATGTTGTGGGCGCTCGAGCCCTTGGTGAAGCCGACGCGCTTGCCTTTCAGCTCCGTGATCGAACGGATCGGCGAATCCTTCGGCACCAGAATGCCCTGGCCGTTGGTGATGGGCTGGCCGGCGGCATAGACGATCGCGGCGCCGGCGGCCTGGGCGAACACCGGCGGGGAATCGCCGACCGCGCCATAGTCGACGCTGCCGACATTCATCGCCTCCATCATCGGCGGGCCCGAGGAGAACTCGACCCATTTCACCTCGATGCCTAAGGGAGCGAAATGTTTTTCCAGGGCGGCCTGCTGGCGCGTGATGACCAGCACGCCGTTCTTCTGGTAGCCGACACGAATTTCCTTCACCGCGCCTTGCGCGTTCGCGCGCGCGGCAAACGCGGCGGCGGCTGTTCCAACGGAGAGTTTCAAAAAGTCCCGACGCTGCATTCCACACTCCCGGCCGCGCGTGGCCGCCATTCATTCGCCTTCGGGAATGATGGTGCGGCTTACCGGAGGTGTCGAGACGTGCGGAAAAATAGCGATGCGAGCACTGCGCCCGGGGCGGCGCGCATGATTAATCTTTCAATCCGCGGCGCGAATGCAGGGAGATTTTTTCTGCACGCGAATGTGACAATCGCACGCACCCGGTCCGAGACTAAAAAAATTCGAAAACAACCCCATGCACAGTAGCCAACGTCTTCTTTCAGAACGCATTTCTTATTTTTCGAAATTCGTTTGACGCGTCGGGCAAAACAGGGGCAAGATGCCATCATGCAGCAAAAAGGGATGGACCGGCCCCTGCCGGGCTATTGCAACCATCTCACGGGCAGATTGAGCAGCCCGCGGAAGGCCCAGCCGCCGATCCGCACCGGCTCGTCGTCGGCAATCTCGATCCGCCCCGTCCGCGCGAACACGGTCGGCAGCGCGACGTCGGCGATCATAGCGCGGGAGGCGAAGGCGCCGGCGCAGAAATGCGGGCCGGCGCCGAAGGCGACGCTCTTGGAGACGTCGCGCCTGATGTCGAACTGGTCGGCGCGCTCAAAATGCTTCTCGTCGCGGTTGGCCGAGCCGAACATCAGGAACACGCGCTCGTCGGTTTCGAAGGACACGTCGCGGATGGTCCACGGCTTTGCGATGCGCCGCGGCGACATGCCGATCGGCGAAATCCAGCGGGCGTATTCCTCGAAGGCCTCGAGCCAGGACACCTCGCCCTTGCGCACGAGATCGAGCTGCTCGGGATGGGTGAGCAGCGCCCACACCGTGCCGGCAATCGCCTTGCGCGGCTCGTTCTGGCCGCCGGAGATCGCGAGTTTGACGTTGGCACGCACGCTCTCCATCGGCATCCCGGAGGCAACGAGGACGCCGAGGATGCTCTGGTCGGGCTTCTTGCGTATCACCGGCAGCATGTCGTCGATCGCGGCATCGATGCCTGACGTCGCGGCGTGGCATCGCGCCTCCACCGCGGGATCGCCGCTGTAATTGGTGATGCCTTCGATCATGCCCTGCGACCACGCATCCATGTCCTGGAAGCCGATGTTGGTAAGGCCGGTGATCGACTTCAGGCATTCGCCGGAGAACGGCAGCGCGAAATCGCGCATGAAATCGATCCGCCCCGGTTCGATGCCGTCAATGATGCGGTCGGCATGGGCCTGGAATTGCGCCGTCCAGTGCGCCTTCACCGTCTTCGGCGACACCGTCGGAAACATCGCGCGCCGCTCGACCTGATGCGCCTCGCCATCCTTGCGCATCATGTTGTGGCCCATCAGCCGGTTCATCAGGCCTGCGGGCTGGTGCGAGGAGAACACGTCGATCTGCTTCTCGGAGATCGAGATGTCGTCGCGGCTCGTGAGCAACGTCGAACCGAGCTGCGGCACGAAAGCGATCGGCGCTTCTTTCCGCATTTTTGCAAGCATCGGATAGGGGTCGGCCCAGAACGCGGCCAGGTCGATGTCGATGCGCGGCGCGGTGCTCAAGGCGGCCTCCCCGGATTCTGGTGTTTTCCAAGCAAGACTATCGAAATCCAGTACCGGCGTCTGTCCCTAGCAATAGGGACGAGCGGAGTTGGGAGGCACACCGAGAACGAAGGACTGAGTTACTGGGCCTCGGCGATCTTCGGTCCAAGTGACAGCATCTGCGCGTTGGCCGCCAAGGGCCGCTTCGACGGCGATGCCGGGTCCGGCAATCGGAAAGCGGCCTCGGGCGGCGCTCCCTGGGATGGTCGACGGGCAACGGTTGCCGGAAGCACGATCACTTTCGCTCCGACTTTCACCCGCTCATAGAGGTCCACGACGTCCTCATTGGTCAGCCGGATACAGCCGGACGAAACCCGCTTCCCGATCGTATCGGGCTTGTTGGTGCCGTGAATTCGATATTCGGTCTCGCCCAGATACATCGCCCGGGCGCCGAGCGGGTTGCCGGGGCCGCCTGCCATGAACCGCGGCAGATAAGGCTGACGCGAGACCATCTCTACAGGCGGATGCCAATCCGGCCATTCTGCTTTACGGGCCACAGTCTGTTCACCGGACCATGTGAAACCTTCGCGGCCGACACCGATGCCGTAGCGGATCGCTTGCCTGTCGTTCAGAACGAAATAAAGGAATGTGTTTCCGGTATCGATGATGACGGTGCCCGGCGTCTGGCGGCTTGTGTAGTCAACCACTTGCCGAACAAATGCTCCGGGACCGTCAGCAGCTTTTGGCGGTTCGACCAGAGGCGCCGGGGCCGGAATCGGAGCCGGCGCCGGAACTGGCGCCGCTGCATGAACTGGAGTTGCCACGTAAACTGGAGTTGACGATGCCTGGGCTTGGGGTGCGGACGGCTTCCGTATCGGTTGCACGCTCGCCGGGCGAGACAGCAAACTATATCCCAATGCGACGACCGCCACGGCGCCAATTGCAACTCTCGCGACCATCGGAAGTGCGAGCGTCTCTGCCTTTCCACGTTTGGCCCGCTTACTCATGTCTTTCCCCAGGTCACCATGCCCAAGAGAGGTACCCAGCAAAATTTAAGAAACTTAGAAGCGATGACGCCCAGACTGGAACCGTCAGCGATGGTTAACGCCGAACTCTTGTCCATCGATGGCACCTTCAAATAGCTGGCGGGAAATCTGAGGGCGACGATGAACCGACATAACGTCCAGAGCGACCCATCGATACGCGGATTTTCCGATCTGAGTTCTACCCGTTCCGCGGTCGGTCTCTCCGTTGGGAGAAAATCAACATGGCATCGCCCGGGAAAATCCAGGAGTACGGAGCGCAGGCACTAGATACGATTGCGGCGAAGTTATTCAACTTTGAAGTCGGCAAGTTCGCCATAAAGCCGGAACATTCCAATTGGCTGATGAGTGTCGTCGCTCCGAAATTAAGGAGCGGAGGAAGCCTTACAATTATAGGACTTGCAAGTCGTACCGGCAGCGACGATTTCAACATGGAATTGTCGCATAATAGGCTGCGGGCCGTAATTGATTTGCTTCGCAAGCAAGTGCCCAACAATTTCAAAGTTGCGCTCGAGGTGGCGAAAGGGGAACGCGCGGCCATGTATGCAGGTGAAATGGATGGGGTGGAAAACGAAAGCTGGCGTGGTGTCATCATCTCAGTTTGGAATAAACCAAATCCGCCACCGCCACCACCGCCACCGCCGCCTCAACCGAGACCTCAACTATATCCGGCGGAACGCAAATTCTTCAAGCGTTGGCTTGGCTTCGGCGTTAAGTCTGGCGGACAGTTGTTAATCGGCGGCGTCGAGAGCACAACCGCGTACGTCGTGAACTTAGGAGATTTGGAGACCTTTGATCTCCAGATTATTAGCAGCCGGTGGGGACTGGGTCTTGGAGGCAGCGGAGGGGCCGTTGCTGTGATCGGCTTTGGTTTCACGGTACCATATGAGTTGCACCGTGAACCCCTAAATGACTGGGGCGTCAATGTCGCATTTACCGAAAAGCTAATCTCGAAATCGGCACTACAATCAATCCATCACAGCAAGTACTTCATCGATGGCATGAAAAACGGCCGATACGTAGCGCCCGCGCTAAATGCGCGAAACACCTTTACGGCTATTGGCTTACTTGAGAACGTGAGAAATGCACTCCATACGCTGTACGGAGGACTCGAGGCAGCCAAGGGCTCGGGCGTCATTGTGCTTGACTTGCCGTTTTTAGGTGTGGGACTTGAATTGTCCGCTTTCTTAACGCGAGGAACTATGTACGTCTCGAATCCTTCCCATTGGATTGAACCGAGTTAAAGGCTCGGACGAGACTCGCCAAAGCCTCGCCGCTAGCGCAGAGAATTCGAGCCTGCGGTTTGGTGCCGCTCGACGAACGGTTGGCCAGCCGGGTGCTCGCCGATCCACAGCAGGAGAAGGTGAGGAGGCATCGTACCGGTTTAACCGGCTACGTTGGCAGGGCTGAACCACGTGTGGCATCGCAGCATGCGATGCTGTTTGATGTCGCAGTTCGCGAAAAGGCCAGAAGCCGTCATCTGATCGCCTCACTGCGCAGGTGATGACCCCCCTAGGCAACCGCGCAGAACGTAGAGAGCCCAAATCATCTTCGGGATGCTCCGACGTACCGGCAAAAGTGAACCTTCCCAGATCAGGACGGTTAACAGCGCCACCGCACAAGTAGCCGGCAGCGCGAGGGCGCCCGGGCCGCTATCGGGAGGGACCTCTTATGAGCCGAACAGCAACGGACGTGTTCTTGGACCACTTGGAATGCGCACAGCGAGGTGATATCGCGGCCGATATCGAGCGAAACTTTTCGCCTGCTTGTACTCTATTGACAAGCTACGGCGTCTTCCGAGGGCATGAAGGTGTCAAGGCAGC
This sequence comes from Bradyrhizobium sp. 139, assembly GCF_023074175.1. Lineage (GTDB taxonomy): Bacteria > Pseudomonadota > Alphaproteobacteria > Rhizobiales > Xanthobacteraceae > Bradyrhizobium. Next base: position 37,825 of record NZ_JADPKS010000003.1, on the reverse strand, counting down.
CGCCGCGCTGCTTGACCAGCAGATCGGGAAAACTGAGTATCACTATCGGACGCAAATGACCGATGGTGAGGTCGCCTTTCTAGAATGGTCAGCCGAAAGCTCGCGCGCGCGTATCGACGACGGCGCTGACTCATATCTCATTCGCAACGGACGTATTGAGGCGATGACGATCCACTATACGGTGCAAACTAAAACAGAGTAAGCCCACACGAACCGCCGCGGCTTACTTTTCACTTGGGGAGTGTACGGCAAGGTTCCGCTCGGCTCTCGTCCAGGTCCGCACTTCGTATTGCCAACAAATAAGAACGCTCGCAATAAAGCCGGCGACACCGCCTAGCGTGAGCGCCCATGGTGGCAAACGGATCGCAGCTTTGATCGCCAAGCCCACGAACACGCCAGCAATGACGCTGCTGATGACGTTCACCATTCCAGCCGTCGTCATAAAGGATTGGAAGCCTGTCAGTCTGAGACCGAAGCTGTCGAGCGTGCCTCGGTAATCGTCGTGAGGCGAATGCATCAAATATGATCGCGCTCCCGGCGACCGTTCGACAAAGTAGTGTCGGATCCGGGCCATTCCGCGGGCGTGGACCATATCTTCGATCGCCACCTGAACTGAACGCACGAAGCTGACTATTCATGACGGAAGGCGAGCACAACGCGCCAAACGCGGTCCGGATAGAGCGACTCGGCGTGCATCTTCTTTACAGAGCGATTGCAGGTCTTGTGGCCGATTTGGTTTCCTATCCTCGAAGGTAGAGCTGACTGATTCCTCCTTGGATCCAGAGGTGCCCTCCGCTCAGACTCGACGCGGCTGCCGGGGGACGCCCACGCGACATTCGAGCGCAGCCCGATCCCAACTGCCGAGGTCGGCTGCTATGCGATAGGTGCTCTCCAAGAAGTCCATGAGTGTTGCTTCCGGATCGGACGAGCGCCTGACAGCATCGTAGGGCAGCAAGAATTCGCCCAGCTTCTCGTCGAAGTACGCGGCCGCCGGCGACGGCTGTGCGGCCTCAAACCCGTCGGGCTTGGGATATGCGTATGAGTAGAATGCCGCAGAATCGACGCCATTCCCGCCTGGCCAGAAACCGGCCGAACAGACTTCATGGCTATATGCCTCGCGCGTGACCGAGTCGGGCAAGGCCGGAACGCCACCGGGATGGCGCGGCGCGGCGCGACCCGAGAAGCGAGTCACCGCTAGGTCGAAGCTGCCCCAGAAAAGGTGCACCGGACTGTCCTTGCCAAGAAAGCTGGTGCGGAAGCGCTTGAACACGCGGTCGCTTGCTACCAGCGCTTGGAAGTAACGAGCCACCGCCTCGGCATCATAGGGTCGCTCCGCGTGATCCTCGGTGAACGGGATGGGATTGGGCACCTCATTCGGTTTGCCGAAGTCGTCGGGCGCGGCGTCGAGCGATCGGAGCAGATCGACAAACCGCGTGTGGAAACTGGCCACCGACATACGTCCGAGAGCGAACTCCGCTCGACGCCCGTCCGTGGCAGCACCGGTTACCGCATGGCCGAGAAGGTCGAAGATGATCTCCACGCCACCGGGGCCGTCGGGGACGAGTGACGTCGTTAGACCCCGCGCGTTGACGTAGAAGGTCGCGTGCCAGGAGTGGTTGACCCAGGGCGTGCGTGCGAGCCGGTACTTGCCCACTATCTGCGTGTAGAGGTGCAGCGCGGAGCAAGTCTCGCGCCACGGCTCATAAGGGATGTCGGGCCAGCCTGAGCTCACAATGGTTCTCCTGATTGACGCCGATTGTGATTGTTCGTTCTCCAGCGGCTTTCCATCCTGCACTGACCGCTTGGTCGGCTCAAAACGCTTCCACAGTCAGATATTTGGATTTTTTGCGGTGGCCGTGACCCACGACGCATAGGCTTGCATAAAATTTTGAAGAAAGCGGCGGGTATCGGAGTTGGTCAGCTTTCCCTGCTGATCGAATAACTTGTCAGCGTGACTGAGATACACTTCTGGCTGCTGCATGCAGGGAATATTGAGGAACACGAACGTCTGGCGCAAATGATGGTTGGCACCGAAGCCGCCGATCGCGCTGGGCGAAGCACTCACGATCGCCCCGGGCTTTTCGTTCCAGACGCTCTTCCCGTAAGGCCGAGAGCCGACATCCAGAGCGTTTTTCAGGGCGGCGGGTATGGAGCGATTGTATTCTGGCGTTACGAAAAGGACAGCAGTGACGCCCCTTATCCGTTCGCGGAACTCTGTCCATTCCTTTGGCGGACGATCATCGATATCTTGGTTATAAAGCTGCAATTGCCCGATCTCGACGATGCCGAGCTTTACGTCCTCCGGCGCCAATTCCATAAGCGCGGCAGCAACCATGCGATTGATTGAACCCTTCCGAAGGCTACCCACGATCACAGCGATATCACGACGAGAAGACATTGCAGCCAAACTCCTGCTCTTTAGACGCCGTAAACATTGCTCCTTGGTTTTCGTTCCTAGGCATCACGGCCGGACGTCGGCTTCGGGTCACAAGGCGACATTCCAGGACCGGCGCCTCTTGTTCGCTTTACCGTCGAAAGCAGACATTGCGGATTTGTGAGTACACGCACTCAGTTCAAGCTCCGGGTCAGAAGCCGCAGCACGATCGCAAACAGCTCGCTCTGCGAGGAGATGCCGAGCCGCTCATAGGCGCGCTTGCGGTAGGTCAACGTCGAATGCAGGCTGATGCCGAGCGTCTGCGAGATCGCCTCGGAGCTGAAGCCTAAGAGAATGCGGCGGCAGACTTCCCGCTCGCGCGGCGTCAGATCGGCGAGCGGCGCGCGGGTCGCGAACAGCGCGGCGAGACTCTGCTCTGCCGTCGCGGCCGGGCTGTGCTGGAAATGGCGTGCCACGCTCGCACTGATGGCCGGTGCGATGGCCTGAAGCCGCGCGCGCTGGGCATCGCTGAAGTGACCCTGGGCGGCGATGCGGTAGAAATTGACGTAGAAGCAGGTGTCGCCAGTCCAGATCGCGGTCGCGCATTTGTCGACGATGCCGGAATCGTTGAAGAACATCTTCCGGTAGCGCGCGCCGTACATGCGGGGCGCGAAGGCGGGCAGCACGATCGGCGCGCTGTCCTCGCCTTCGAACATCGCCTCGCGGTTGGGATCGGATTGGTGAAACTGCCCGGCATAGGCAGCGCCGAGATCACCGCCGATCGGGATGTTGCCGGCATCGAGCAGACAGCGCGCCGCGCCCGCGCGGCTCAGTGCGAACACCATGCAATGCCCAACCCCGGCCTGCCGGCGCAGTGCGTCGATCAGGACATCGGGGAAATCCGGCCGACCGATCGCGAGCACCGCGGACGTGACATCGCCAGCGCCCGGATTTGCGGGCCTCCCGTGAGGGCGCATCGTTTTCTCCCTATCTTCTCCCTGTCGCCTTTCTGATGAATTTTATCGGCAATGGCCGCGCGGCGGAAGTGTCGTCGGATATGTCGCGCAACGTCGCCGAGCCAGGCGGACGGTGGGCGGCTCAGGAAGCACTTTGCCGCAAAATCTTGTCCATTGCTTTTCCCTTGGCCAGCTCATCGATCAGCTTATCCAGGTAGCGGATCTCTTGCATGGTTGGTTCTTTGATATCCTCAACCCGGACGCCGCAAACCACGCCTGTGATCAGGGCGCGCGAAGGATTCATTTTAGGAGCCTTTGCAAAGAAGGTTTCAAAGTCCGTCCGCTTTTGCAGTTGAGCTTTGAGCTCCTTCTGACCATAGCCTGTCAACCAGGAGATGATCTGATCGACCTCTGCCTTGGTGCGTCCCTTCTTCTCTGCCTTCGCAACGTAAAGCGGGTAAACGCTTGCGAAGCTCATCGTATAGATCCGGTGTTTTGCCATGACCACTCCAGGGGATCACTCGTTACAGGATCACTTGTTACGGGACGCAGCCAGCATCCGTCTCGATGAGCAGTCGCCCTACCCCGCAGCCGCCTTCGCCGGCGTCACGCTGACCGCGAGCTTGCCGTAGCGATCGGTGAAGGCCTGGGTGTCGATCTCCTCGAGCTTGATCTCGCCGCTCATGACGCTCCTCTTCCAGGCTTCCTGCGCGGGGTCGTTCTGAAACTCCGGCATCACCTCGCGGCCGAACAGCTCCAGCGATTCGCAGATGTGCTCGTGGCTGTTCTTGCCCGCTTGATTCAGCAGGATCACCTGGTCGATGTGCGAGCTCTGGAAGCGCTTGAGCTTCCTGCGGATGGTCTCCGGCGAGCCGATCAGGCCACCGCGCAGCGCGGCCTCCTGGGCTTCCGGATTGTCGCGCTTCCACTTGTTGTACTCGTCCCACATGTTGACCGTGTAGGGCGCGGGACGCTGGCGGTTCTGCGCGGCGCCGTAGAAGCGCAGTGCGAACTGGAAGAAGGTGGCGCCGTCGGCGCGGGCACGCGCCTCTTCATCCGTCTTGGCGCACATGAAGAACGAGACCAGCGCCATGTTCGGATTGATCTCATAGTCGGCGAGCTTGTGCAGCCGCTTGGTCATGGCGTTGTAATAGGCGTGCACCCAGGCATGCGCGGCGTCCGCGCTGACGAACTGGAAGCCGAGCGCGCCAAAGCCGTGGCGGCCGGCGCGTTCGATGGTCGGCAGCTGCGAGCAGGCCATCCACAGCGGCGGATGCGGCTTCTGCACCGGCTTCGGCACGACATTGCGCAACGGGATGTCAAAGTATTTGCCGTGATGCTCGCTGCCCGCGTCCTTGAACATCGGGAAGATCGCAGCTACGGCCTCCTCGAACACTTCCTTCTTGGTCTCCATGTCGCGGCCGAACGGCGTGAGCTCGGTGATCGAGGCGCTCTCGCCCATGCCGAATTCGCAGCGGCCGTTGGAGAGCAGGTCGAGCACCGCGACGCGCTCGGCGACGCGGGCCGGATGGTTGGTGGTGAGCTGGAGGATGCCGTGGCCAAGCCGGATGTTTTTGGTGCGCTGGCTTGCGGCGGCGAGAAATGATTCCGGCGACGGCGAGTGCGAATATTCCTCGAGGAAATGATGCTCGACGACCCATGCATGGTCGTAACCGAGCTTGTCGGCGAGTTCCATCTGCGAGAGCGCGTTCTGGTAGAGATTGAGCTCGTCACCTGCCGTCCAGGGCCTTGGCAGCTGCAGCTCGTAGAAGATGCCGAACTTCATGGACGCCTCTCCTGCATTATTTTTGTTGCGCTCATCTTAATGAGCGAGGCGGCGCTGTCTACGGAGCAACAATTCCGCCGTACGGGAGAATGGCTTGATTGCGCGGGCCGAATGGTTAGTTTGCCAGCGGCGACTCATGTAGCTGTGGCGCCTTCGTCTTCCCGGAAAACCATGCCCACATTCACTCCGCATCAGGACGCCGCGCTCAAAGCCGTCGGTGACTGGCTCAAGGCAAAACCCGGACGGGGCGGCACGCCGCCGGTATTCCGTCTGTTCGGCTTTGCCGGCACCGGTAAGACCACGCTGGCGCGGCACATCGCCGACGGCGTCGATGGCGAGGTGAAGTTCGCCGCCTTCACCGGCAAGGCCGCGCTGGTCATGCGCAACAAGGGCTGCGACGACGCCTCCACCATCCACTCGCTGATCTACCGCGCCCGCGAATCCGGCGAGGAGCAGCCGAGCTTCGAGCTGTGGGACGACGCGCCGGCCTCCAAGGCCAAGCTGATCGTGATCGACGAATGCTCCATGGTCGATGCCGAGTTGGGGCGCGATTTGATGTCGTTCGACTGTCCGCTGCTGGTGCTGGGCGATCCCGCCCAGCTGCCGCCGATCCAGGGCGGCGGCTTCTTCACCAATACCGAGCCCGATGCGATGCTGACCGAAGTGCATCGCCAGGCCCAGGACGATCCGATCGTGCGGATGTCGATGGACGTCCGCGAGGGCCGCGAGCTCGACATCGGCCGTTACGGCGAGAGCGAAGTCGTATCCCGCAAGGAGCTCGATCCGGACCGCGTCATGGGCGCCGACCAGGTCCTGGTCGGCCGCAACAACACGCGCCGCGCCTACAATATGCGGGTGCGCCAGCGCCAGAACATCGAGGATGTCTTCCCGGTCGCCGGCGACAAGCTGGTGTGCCTGCGCAACAACCGCAAGAAGGGCCTGTTCAACGGCGGCCTGTGGCGCGTGAAGTCGCGCAACACCTCGCGCTCGAAATCACGCATCCTCAGCATGCGGCTGTCGCCGGACGAGGATCTTGGGCACAAGGTGACCAAGGTCTCGGTGCGCGCCGACTGCTTCGAGGGCGGCGTCGAGCAGATCGCCTGGGAGCAGCGCAAGCCCTATGACGAGTTCGACTACGGCTATGTGCTGACCGTGCACAAATCGCAGGGCTCGCAATGGGACGACGTCGTGCTGTTCGACGAGAGCTTTGCGTTTCAGGAGAGCCGGGCGCGGTGGCTGTACACGGGGATCACGCGGGCGGCGAAGCGGCTGAGCATTGTGGTGTGAGGCTGCTGTAGCCTGGATGGAGCGTAGCGAAATCCGGGGTTGGGTCCGCGATCGTGATTCCTGGATTTCGCTGCGCTCCATCCAGGCTACGATCTCTACAATTGGTCACTTCCCTGCGACAAAATAAAAATCCTCGCGGCCCGGCGGCGAGCCGTACGAGAACGGCTGCTGCTCGTGCCTGGTCACGGCCCAGACGTCGTCACGGACGATGTCGAACAGCTTTCGGATCTCGACGCGCGGCGCGCAGGTTGAGCGTCACGACATTGTCGGGATCGAGGTCGACGGCCATGGACAGGGCCTCGATCGCATGGACGTAGTCGCGCTTGTTGATCAGCGTGTTGCCGCGCACGGAGAGCGCGATCGCTTTGTCCTTGCCGGCGAGACGGTCGGCGTTCAGCAGATTGTCGCAGGCCGCCGCGCGGGCCTGGACTTCCGCCTGGCGGTCGCGACAGGTGAAGAGGTCGTCGCCGGCTTGCGGCTCGGCCGCAGCAATCGCGGCGCCTGAGGTCAGGATGGCGAGGGTCAGGGGAATGACGCGCGGCATGTTGTCAGGTCAGCTCCAGCCACCACATTTTAAGTCGATCGTCTTAAGTCGATCGTCGATTGCGCGGGTTCATCTAGCCCGGAGTTCCCGGCCTCGCCAAGCCGCGCTGCAGCCGGACTATCCTGGGCGGCTGTTTTTCACAGTCTCGTGTCCATTCTCCCGTAACAATCGCCGCCTGCGCCCGTATCTCAGGTGTCCGAAAACGCGCCAGGCAGGCTGTTCGCCCGGCCCCAACCGCCCTAGACTTTGTCACACCTTCGAAAGAGGATCGCCATGCGCCGCCCCGCCCTCGCCTCGCTGCTCGCCGCCACCACCGCACTGACGCTGGCATTTGCCGTGCCGTCCTGGGCCGCTGAGGACGCGGTTGTGATCCCCGCCCCCGCCGTGGATGCGGCGCCCGCAACCGGGATCCAGACCGCCGTCATCGCCGGCGGCTGCTTCTGGGGGGTGCAGGGCGTCTTCCAACACACTGCCGGCGTCGTCAACGCGGTCTCCGGCTATGCCGGCGGCACCAAGGCGACGGCCGATTACCAGACGGTCTCGAGCGGCCGGACCGGCCATGCCGAGTCGGTCGAGATCAAGTATGATCCGAAGAAGATCTCTTACGGCAAGATCCTCCAGATCTACTTCTCGGTCGCGCACGACCCGACCCAGCTCAACCGGCAGGGCCCCGACACCGGCACGCAATATCGCTCGGCGATCTTCACCACCTCCGATGAGCAGAAGAAGGTGGCGGAGGCCTATATCGCCCAGCTCGACGGCGCCAAGGTGTTCAGCAAGCCGATCGCGACCAAGGTCGGCGCGCTGGAGGCGTTCTATCCGGCGGAAGCCTATCACCAGGACTATCTGACGCTGCACCCGAACCAGCCCTATATCGCCTACAACGACATTCCCAAGGTCGAGAACCTGAAAAAGCTGTTCGCGGATCACTACATTGAAAAGGCGACGCTGGTGAGCGCCAGCAAGGCCACCAACTGATCGCGAGATCGCCAAAGACGAGATCACCAAAGAAAACGGGAGACCCATGCCCGACACCAGGACGAAAACCACCGAAGACAAGGTCATCAAGAGCGAAGAGCAGTGGCGGCGCGAATTGTCGCCGATGCAGTACGCCGTGCTGCGGGAAAAGGCGACCGAGCGGCCCTTCTCCGGCGAATATGAGCACGACCATCGCGCCGGCACCTATGTCTGCGCCGGCTGCGGCAATGTGCTGTTCGAGTCCGACGCAAAGTTCGATTCCGGCTGCGGCTGGCCGAGCTTCACGCAGCCCGCGATCGAGAGCCATGTCGACGAGGAGCACGATGCCAGCCACGGCATGGTCCGCACCGAGGTGCTCTGCTCGAAGTGCAGCGGCCATCTCGGCCACGTCTTCCCCGACGGCCCCGGCCCGACCGGCCTGCGCTACTGCATCAATTCCGCGGCGTTGAAGCTTGAGCCGAAATAAACGTTACGCGCCGCCGGGTTCCGTCATGGAACCGGGCGGCGCAATATGCTTTTCTCTCCCGGCGCGGCCGATCATCGCCTTCGGCGACTGCCAGGGAGGACGCCATGAGCCTTGGGACCATCCTGATCATCCTGGTGATCATTTATCTGGTCGGCGGCCTGTCAGGCCGCATCGGCGGCTATGGCTACGGGATGGGCCATTCCGGCATGGGGATCGGCGGCCTCGTGCTCGTGGTGCTGCTCGTGTTGCTGCTACTCGGCAAGCTGTAAACCATTCAAGCCTTTGATATTGTTGCTGCTTCCCACGTCGCGGAGCTGCCATGCGCGGATTCATCATCTCGCATCGCGGGGGTCGCAATTTTGTCAAATCGGCCTATATTAGAGAGCGAAAATGACGTGTTCGGCAGGCCCACCTAATTGTGGCCTCCGCCCGCCAAACCCACGCGCTTAAAGCCCCAGAGAGATCACGAGGTCTTTGACCATGCGTCCACTGCGTCCGTTTAACTTCAACACCTCCGCCGAACTTTTTCCCGCCGCGATCCGCAAGAAGAAGCGCGCGGGGTTCACCTATCGCCGCTTCGGCACCGCGGCCGAAGCCGTGCAGTTCGCGATGGAGCAGTTGCCGACGGATTCGCTGAACGGCGCCTATCTCCAGGTCGAGGAAGCGCGCTTCGACCAGAACGGCATCCGCTCGCTCTACGAAAGCGAGGCCTTCCCGCTGCCCCGCCATCGCAAGCCCGAGCCGGTCGCGAACGCCGACGCCGACGCGGCGTAAGCTTTTTCGCAAATCTTCGACAAGCGCTGAGAGCGCGATGGCCAAAAGGCCGTCGCGCTTTTTGCGTTTTGGGGGGAGAGGCGCCTCAGATGCGCGGCTGCTTGTCGAGCCAGCGGCGCAAGAGACGGACGTTGCGCATGTTGGCGCGGAACATGACGTCGAAGGCATCGCCTGCGAACGGCACGATGCCGACCACGCTGTCGACCGCGACATTGCCGAGCATGCGCGCGGTGAGATACCAGGGCGCGCCCAGCGCACGGGCTTCACGCACCAGCCACAGCGAGATCGCGGTGGTGATGATGTCGCCGACGACGGGGATCAGCCCGATCAGGCCGTCGATGCCGTAGCGGATATTCGTACCGGGCACGACGAAGGCGACATCGAGCAGCTTTGCGATCGCCTCGATCCGTGCGATCCGCTGCTCGCGCGTCAGATTGCCGAACGGATGACCTTGCCCGAACTCGAAGCGAAATTCGCGAAACCCCTGCTCCAGCGTTTCGGGCCGGATCTCCCGGCCTTCCTGGTCGATGATCGGCCCGCGCGCCTCGGCGCCTGAGGAGGTCGCGCGCGAGCGGTTCCCTGATCGGGATCGGCGCGGAGCAAGAATATCGTCGTCAGACATGGCCATGCTCTCAAAGAACGCGCCGGCGTGACGGAAGTTGCTGCGGCGCGCTGGAAGGTCGCGCCCCTCAGGTCGAGGCCGCCGCGGGCTCCCGCTCCTCGATATATTTGTGCACGAACCAGGATGACGCCACCGCTGGCACGAAGCCGACCAAGCCGTACAGGATGAACTGGACCGCGCCGGAATCCGGCCCGCGCGAACTGTAGGTCAGCGAGGCCAGGATGAAAGCGAAGACGCCGACCAGCAGCGTCCGTAGCACCGGGCCGATCCTCCTGACGTGGACCAGGATGTCATCGACCGCGCCGATCATCAGCGAGGGCAGGAAGCCGAACAGATAGCTGTATTGCAGGGTCTTGAAGAACACTGCGAATAGCTTGCCGACCTCGCCGAGATTGGTCTGGGCCCAATAACCGGATTGATAGGTCGTCGTCAGCAGCAGCAGGAACCCGCCCACGAACGGACCGACCAGCGCAAACACCAGATAGCGTTTCATCAAGTATCCTCATCCTTCGCCGCTGTTATAGCAGCGCCGCGGGAACCTTGAATAGCAGGGCGCATCCCCTCCCGAGGGGAACAAGCGGCAAGGCGACGAGTTCAGACAGGACTGAAATTCATACCTGCAGTCAGAACGGAGTTGTGTCGATGTCCCGGAAATCCGTCCTTATGGCAACGCTCGTCCTGACGATCCTGAGCGGCGTGTCGATCACGCCTGCTCTCGCGCAAGGCCACATGGGTACGCCGCAGGAGCAGAACGCCTGCTCGCGTGATGCGTCGCGGTTCTGCCGCAAGGACCTCGGCAATGACGGTGCGGTGCAGGGGTGCCTGCAAGCCCACCGGGCCAAGCTGTCGAAGCCCTGCAGCAAGGTGTTCGAGAGTCACGGCAGGTAAGGCTGGGGAAGGATTCCCCGCGAACGGAGAGTGAAGCCATGTTGCGCAACGAACAGCTCTCGATCCTGCGGGAGATCAGCCAATCGGTCGCCTTTGCCGACGACCGGCACGGCAAGATCGGCGAACTGATCGCCGATGGCTACGTGATGAAGGACGGCGACCTGTTCGAGCTCACTGCGAAGGGCGTCACTGCCGTCGAGGAACACGCCGGCGCGAGCGACGCGGAAGAAGCGAGCGCATCGTCCGATCGGTTGATCTGATCTCGCGCCGCTTTCTGCGTGACGTACACGCAACAGCTGCGAATTCATTCGAGCGGACCATTGCAGCCTCGTGACAATGGCGCATACTTCGCTCGGGCGGCGCAGCACTTTCGATTCGAACATCAGCAGAGATCGAGCAACCACATGCGGGATGAGTTCCGCGTGAAGGCTGCGACGTGCGGCAAAGCAAGCCGCGTGCGGTGCCCCAAAACCAAGCGGCTCATAGCCGCGGAACTCAGGGACGCATCGCATGACACGCTACAAGACCATCGTTTCGCTCTTCGCCTTTGCAACCACCGCCATCGCACTCCAGACATCGCCCGGCCTCGCTTTCTCGTCGGAAGCGCAGCAGATGTGCTCGGGCGATGCGATGCGGCTGTGCTCCAGCGAAATCCCCGACATCCCGCGGATCAGGGCCTGCATGGTGCGGAACAAGGCGCAGGTCAGCCCCGGCTGCCGCGCGGTGATGGACCGCGAGCACGCAGCGGCGCGCAAGCGGGAAGCGGCGGCGCAATAGGCCGATTCAATCTCGATTGGATCGTTGAGAGTTCGGTTCACCTCTGGTCGAGAGAGGTGAACATCGGTTATGCGGGAACTCTAGTCGCCCCACTGCGCGAACGCGTCGTTGAAGGCGCGCTCGCCGGGGGCGCCCTTCTCGATGGCGATGATGGCGCGGCGCTGGTTGGCGTAGACCAGCGGCACGTCGAACCAGGAGCGCTCCTTCAGAAGCTGGACGTTGCGGGCGCGGTCGGCGTCGACATTGGAGAGGCCGACCAGGAAGAAGCCGTCGGTGACCTTGACCGCAAGGCCCGCGAGCGGCGTGCCGCGCGCCTGCTCGTTCGACTTCATCAAAATGCCCGGCACGTTGGCGACGCCGCCGCCCGGAAAATCCTGCGGCAGGATGAAGGTCAGCTCCGCGGTGTGGCTCGCCGGCAGCGACGAGTCGGTGTTGCGGCGGAACGACATCGTCATCTTGAACTTACGGTCGGGGATCTCGATATCGGCGCGCACGGCGACATCGGCCTTCTGGTTGCCTGAGGCCTTGATCGGCTCCAGCCGCCACACCACCGAGCCGACATATTGCTTGCCCTTCGGGTCGGAAGGATCCTCGTCATAGAGCACGACCTTCTGCGCCACCGGCGCAACCGGCTGGTCGCTGGCCGAAGGCTGGCCGACGCGATCCGGAATCTTGGGCTTGCTCTGCGGCTGGGCCGCATCCTTCGGCGCCTCCACCACCTGGGTCGGCGAGGACTTGAAGAGGCCGTTCACGGTCTGAACCAGCTGTTTGCCCCAGAGGATGCCGGCGCCGACCAGGATCAGCACGATGCCGACGGCGATCGCACTCTTGAACGGGAAGGCGGAGCCGGTGCGGGCGCGCTTCTTGGCTCCGCGCTCAGGCGCAACGCGCGAACGCGGCGATGGCGGCTGCGGCGCGTAGCGCTCGGCCTCCTCGACCGACTCGTCGTAGGAATAGGGCGCGTCCTGCTCGCCGGCGCGATTTTCCAGGCTCGGCTCCAGCCGGTCGAACTCCGGCGAGGGCGATGGCACATTGGCGTAGGTGCGGCGCGCGGCGCGGTTGGCCTGCGCGGCGGCGCCGCCGAGATCGTTGACATCGGCGGTGATGTCGCGGAAGCCGCGCACGCCCGGTGCCGGCGGCAGAGACGGCGGCGGGCCGATGTCGGGCGGACGGCGCCCGGGCGAGCGATCACGTCCGGCTGGCGGAGGAGCCGGCGGCTCCGGCATCGGCGGCGGTGCCGACGGATCCGGCTGGCGCGGCGCGTCGAACCGCGGGGCCCGCGGCGCACGCGGGGCCTCACCCTGGTCATCGACGTTGAAGGACGGACGGTCGGCACGCGGCGGCGGAGGAGCCGGACGCGTCCGCGGAGCGGCCGGCGGCGACGGAGGCGGGTTGCCCTCGGCGGCGCGGGTGCTGGCCCGGCGAAAGGCGTCACCGCTGCCGCTGCTGCGGGCGCCGCCACCGGGGCGCGAGGCCTCCCGGGCGCGCTGGGCCGCCTCCGATTCGACCTTGCGGACGGCCTCTTCCAGCGACAGCCGTTCGCGGGTGATCTCGGATTCGGAGAGCGGCGGCTGCACGCTGCGGAGCTGCGCAATCAAGGCCGTGCGCGCCCGCTCATAGAGCGCGCGACGGCTTTCGCCGGGAGCATTGGGGTCCAGGGCGGCAATAGCGCGGGCGATCAGCGGATAGTAATCAGCCATTTCAACTCAACTATACGCACGTCCGGTAAGATTTCGTTAAGCCTCGAACGGATTTTGTACCAGGATAGTATCCTCGCGTTCGGGGCTGGTGGAAAGCAGTGCGACCGGGCACCCCACCAATTCCTCGATCCGGCGGACATATTTGATGGCCTGGGCCGGCAGGTCGGCCCATGACCGCGCGTTGGCGGTTGGCTCCTTCCAGCCCTCGATGGTCTCGTAGATCGGCTCGACTCTGGCCTGGGCGCCCTCGCCGGCCGGGAAGTGGTCGATCTCCTTGCCGTCGAGCTTGTAGCCGGTGCAGACCTCGATCGAATCGAAGCCGTCGAGAATGTCCAGCTTGGTCAGCGCCAGGCCATTGATGCCGCCGGTCCGGACCGCCTGGCGGACCAGCACGGCGTCGAACCAGCCGCAGCGGCGCGGACGGCCGGTGTTGGTGCCGAACTCGCGGCCGCGCTCGCCGATCTTGCGGCCGGTCTCGTTGTCCTGCTCGGTCGGGAACGGGCCCTGGCCGACCCGGGTCGTGTAGGCCTTGCACAGGCCGAGCACATAGCCCACCGCGCCGGGGCCGAGGCCCGAGCCGGTCGCAGCCTGCGCCGCCACCGTGTTGGACGAGGTGACGTAAGGATAGGTGCCGTGGTCGACGTCGAGCAGCGCGCCTTGCGCACCCTCGAACAGCATGCGCTTGCCTTCGCGTCGCTTGATGTCGAGCAACCGCCACACCGTCTCGGCATAGGGCAAGAGCTGCGGCGCAAGCGCGGTCAATTCCTTCAGGATGTCCTTGCCATCGAACTCCGGCAGATTGAGACCGCGGCGCAGCGCATTGTGGTGAGCAAGGAGCCGGTCGATCTTGTGCGGGAGGGTGTCGAGATCGGCGAGGTCCATCAGGCGGATGGCGCGGCGGCCGACCTTGTCTTCATAGGCCGGTCCAATGCCGCGGCGGGTGGTGCCGATCGCAGTCGCCGCATTGGCGGATTCGCGGTGCGCGTCGAGCTCACGGTGCAGCGGCAGGATCAGGGTGACGTTCTCGGCGACACGCAGATTGTCCGGAGAGACCGCGACGCCCTGCGAGCGCAGCTTGGCGACCTCGTCGAGAAAGGCCTGCGGATCGAACACCACGCCGTTGCCGATCACCGACAGCTTCTGATCGCGCAGCACGCCGGAGGGCAGCAGCGCCAGCTTGTAGGTCTTGCCGTTGATGACCAGCGTATGGCCGGCGTTATGACCGCCCTGGAAACGAACGACAATGTCCGCCTGCTCCGACAACCAGTCGACGATCTTGCCCTTTCCTTCGTCGCCCCATTGGGCGCCGACGACGACAACATTGGCCATTCGCGGGTAATCCCTATGCAAACTGTCTCTAAGTGGCATGATCCTCGCGGAAAACCGGTGCCCACTTTTCCGGGATCATGCCTGCGCCCAGCCCAAGTCACGGCCGCGGCCGCTCGCATGCGAGGCAGCCCCACCGGATAAAGGAAGCGGTCCTTCTAGGCAAGCAAGAAGGAGGCTTTTTCGGGATTCAAAGCATGATCCAAGCCTTTGATATCCCCCGAAAATCCAGAAACGTTCCGGGCTGGCGCGCCGACCTCGTCAGAAGCCGCCGGATGCCTTCTGCGCGCCGGCCGCTGCATGGTCGCGATGCGTCCAGCCCCCATTGATGCAACCCCGATTTCCGTGTCTTTGAACGGAGCCGGGGATCGTCCGGCCCGGACCTTGCCGGGCCGGCGGCCTTGGCGCACCTTGCGGGGCCATAACAATCACAATGTCCGCCACCGGCCAGACCACCGGCACCGAATCATCCGGCCACAGCTGGATCGCCAACCAGCCTTATCTGCTGCTCAGCATCACCGCGTTGTGCTGGGCCGGCAACGCCATTGTCGGGCGGCTCGCCGCCGGCCACATCCCGCCGGTCACGCTGTCGTTCCTGCGCTGGTTCTTCGCCTTCCTCCTGGTGCTGCCGTTCGCCTGGAAGCATCTCGCCCGGGATTGGCCCGCGATCCGCGGCAAGCTCGGCCTGATGATCACGCTCTCGATCACCGGCATCGGCGCCTTCAACACGCTGCAATACTGGGCGCTGGAGCATACGCAGGCGCTCAACACGCTGCTGCTCCAATCGGCAGCGCCCCTGCTCGTGGCGCTGTGGTCGCTGGCGATCCTGGGCGTCCGGCTCACGAAGGCGCAGGCCTTCGGCGTGCTGCTGTCGATGTGCGGCGTGCTGACGATCCTGCTACACGGCGATTTCACCACGCTGTCGAACATCGAGTTCAACAAGGGCGACGTCATTTTCATCGTCGCGCTGATCATCTTCGCGCTCTATTCGGTACTGACCCTGAAGCGGCCGCCGATGCACGGACTGTCGTTCCTCGCCTTCACCTTCGGCGCCGGTGCCGCCTGTCTCATTCCGCTCGAGATCTGGGAACTGTCCGCACGTCCGGTGATGAAGCTCGACGGACCGAACATGCTGACGCTGTTCTATGTCGCGGTATTCCCCTCGACCCTCGCCTATCTCTGCTTCAATCGCGGCGTCCGCCTGATCGGCGCCAACCGCGCGGCGCCGTTCTTCCACGTCGTGCCGGTATTCGGCTCGATCATGGCGTTGGCATTCCTCGGCGAACACCCGCAAGCCTTCCACTTCATCGGCTTCGCGCTGGTGCTGGCCGGTGTGTTTGTGGCTTCGAGAAAGCAGGCGACATAACTTCATCCTTCTCTCGTTGTGGCAGAAGGTGGCGCTACTTCGCCTTGAACTTGCTGTACGCTTCGCTGGTCGCGATGATGACGTGCTCGGCGCAGCCGTTGACGCGATGCGGGTCGGCCTCACGCTCGTAGGTCTCCGACGTCATCATGTCGAGGAAGGCCGCGGCCGACGGATAAAACACCAGCGCGACGAAATCCCATTCGTTGCCATCGTGCGGGCCGAGGGCGACCGTCTTGGCGGCGCCGGTCCAGAGCAGCGTGCCGCCGCGTGCCCGGATCATGGGCACCGTGATCGCACTGTAACGCAGATAAGCGTCCCAGCCCGAACCGTCGCCATCGCGCGAGCGCGCGTGGAAGCGCATCAGGTTCAGCATCACCACGGGCGCATGCTGATCGAGCCCTTCCAGGCCTTGGATGTTCAACATATTAACCGGCAATGGCGCCTCCCCGGGGCATGCCTGCATTGTAGCGTTGCGGCGGCGTGACTTGTGTCACGACAGCAATTCGGCGCAAGGTCCTATGTGACGCCAATGACGATTGCTTCGCCCCCGCCAAAGGTCTCGAATCCGGCCAGTTGGCTCAACAACCAGCCTTATTTGCTGCTTAGCCTGAGCTCGCTGTTCTGGGCCGGCAACATCGTGCTCGCGCGCCATGTCGGCGCGCATGTGCCGCCGCTGACGGTGACCACGATCCGCTGGTTCGGCGTGTTCCTGATCCTCCTGCCGTTCGCCTGGCCGCATCTGAAGCGCGACTGGCCGAGCATACGCAAGAGCCTGCCGCTGATGCTGTTCCTGTCGCTGGTCGGCTTTGCCTTCAACAACGCGATCTCGTACTGGGCGATGCAATACACGGAGGCGCTGAACGCGCTGCTGATCCAGTCGGCCGGCCCGCTGTTCGTGGCGCTGTGGTCGCTGGTGCTGTTCGGCGTGCGGCTGACGGGCGCGCAGCTCGCCGGCATCGGGATCTCGCTTTTCGGCGTGCTGATCATCATCCTGCACGGCGATCTCGCCGCGCTCGCGAGCATCAGCTTCAACAGGGGCGACATCATGTTCGCCTCCTCGCTGGTGGCATTCGGGATCTACTCCGCCTTCATCCCGCGCCGGCCGAAGATCCACCAGCTCTCCTTTCTGTCCTTCACCACCTGCTGCGGCGCAACGATGCTGCTGCCGACCGCGGTCTGGGAGACCTGGAGCGGCCGGGTCCTGCAACTCGACGGGGTGACGCTGGCGACGTTGGGTTACATCCTGATCTTTCCCTCGACGCTGGCCTATCTCTTCTTCAACCGCGGCGTGGCGCTGATCGGCCCGAACCGCGCCGCACCGTTCTTCCATCTGGTGCCGGTGTTCGGCTCGGCGATGGCGATCCTGCTGCTGGGCGAAAAGCTCCGGCCGTTTCATTTGGTCGGCTATGCGCTCGTGCTCGCCGGCGTCGTGATCGCATCACGCCAGGGTTCTGCGGTGAAATAATTCAGCAGCGCGGGCGCACAACAAGTCTCATGTCCCGGGCGCGGCGCAGCACGCAGTGATGCGCTGCTGAACCGGGACCCAGTTTGCCGCGGCATGGGCCCCGGCTCTGCAGCGCACCGCTGAAGAAGCGCTGCGCTGCGTCCGGGGCACGAGACCAAGTTAACTCGCGTCTTCCGGTTTTGATGTGGACCGGCTAGGTTCCCCGCCAACGAAAAAGAGGGAACGTCCAGACATGCTGTCATCACTGATCCGCGCCCTGCGCACCGCCGGCGCGGCCGCGCTCTGTCTCGCCGCCGCATCCGCCGCGCAGGCCGACAATTATCCGAGCCGCAACATCACGCTGGTGCTGCCGTTCGCGGCCGGCAGCGGCACCGACACCACGACGCGGCTCATCTCGCAGCATTTATCGCAGGCGCTCGGCGTCGGGATCGTGATCGAGAACAAGGCGGGCGCCAACGGCATGATCGCCGCGACCTATGTCGCGCGCGCCGCCCCCGACGGCTACACGCTGCTGGTGACGACCAACACCACGCATTCGGCCAATCCCTATCTGCTCAAGAGCCTGACCTACGATCCCGTCAAGGATTTCACCCCGATCGCGCGCACCGGCGACCTGCCCTTCATGCTGGTGATTCATCCGGAGGTGCCGGCAAAAACCGTCGGCGAGCTCGTCGCCTACGGCAAGGCCAATCCGGGCAAGCTCAGCTACGCCTCGGGCTCGTCCTCGGCGATCGTGTCGGGCGCGACTTTTGCGCACAATGCCGGGCTCGATCTCCTGCACGTGCCGTACAAGAGCTCGCCTCCGGCGCTCAACGACGTCATGGGCGGCCGCGTCTCGATGATGTTTGTCGACATCCTGACGGGCCTGCCCCACGTCAACGGCAACGCGCTGCGCGCGCTCGCCGTCACCACCAAGGACCGCTCGCCGCTGGTGCCGAACCTGCCCTCGATGCAGGAGGCCGGCGTGCCGGATTTCGACATCTCGTCGTGGCAGGGCTATTTCGGCCCCGCCGGCATGCCCAAGGAGATCGTGACCAGACTCAACGCCGAGATCAGGAAGATCGTCGAGAAGCCGGAGATCAAGGCCCAGCTTGCCACGCTCGGCATGGACGCATTTTCGGGCACGCCAGAGCAGCTCGGCACGTTCGTGAACGAGCAACTGGTGCTGTGGGAGAAGCTGATCACGAACGCCGGAATTGAGAAGCAGTAGGGCTCGCGAAAGCTGCGCGCTCCGTATTCTCCGTCATGGCCGGGCTTGTCCCGGCCATCCACGCCTATCGACGCGTACGGTGTCCAAGAACGTGGATGCCCGGGACAAGCCCGGGCATGACGATGGAGTAGATGCTGTTGCCTTGTGTGACGACTTACGCCACGCGGACCTTGGCGAGGAAGCCGTCGACCGCGCTGCGCAGCGCGCTGGACTGGTTATCCAGCTCGCGGGCGTTGGTGAGCACGTCGGTGGCCGCGCTGCCGGTCGCTTCCGCGGCCGAGGTGACGCCACCGATATGGGTGTTGATCTCGCTTGAGCCTGCCGCAACCGACTGAATGTTGCGGGCGATCTCGCGGGTCGCTTCGCCCTGCTGCTCGATCGACGAGGAGATACCGGCGGTGATCTCGCTCATCTCGGCGATCGTCTGGGTAATGCCGGAGATCGCCGTGACCGCGTCGCTGGTCGAGGTCTGCATCGCCGCAACCTGGGCGGAGATTTCCTCGGTCGCCTTCGCGGTCTGGTTCGCCAGCGCCTTGACCTCGGAGGCGACGACCGCGAAGCCGCGGCCGGATTCGCCGGCGCGGGCCGCTTCGATGGTGGCGTTGAGCGCGAGCAAATTGGTCTGCGCGGCGATCGAGTGGATCAGCTTGACGACCTCGCCGATCTTCTCGGCGCCGGTCGAGAGCACCTGCACGGTGGCATTGGTGCGTTCGGCATCGCTGACCGCGCGGCTCGCCACTTCGGTCGAGCGCGTGACCTGACGGGAGATTTCCGCAACCGAGCTCGACAGCTCTTCGGCGGCTGCGGCAACCGTGCCGACATTGCCGGAGGCCCTTTGCGAGGCAGCGCCGACGGTCGCCGCGCGCGACGAGGCATCGCTGGCGGTCGCGGTCATCGACTGCGCCGTGCTCTGCATGCCGGCCGCGGCCGAGGAAACCGAGCGGACGATGCCATTGACGCTGCGTTCAAAGTCGTTGGCGATGCCCTCCATCACACTGCGACGTTCCGTCGCGGCACGCTCCTTGGCATCGGCCTCGGTCTTCTCGATTTCGCGGATGCGAACCGCGTTGTCCTTGAAGATCTGGACGGTCGAGGCCATCGCGCCGACCTCGTCGCCGCGGCCGACGCCGGGGATGTCGCCCTCGAGCTTGCCGTCGGCGAGATCCTTCATGCGGGTGCCGAGGAGATTGAGCGGACCGCTGATGCTGCGACCAAGCAGCCAGGCAACGCTACCGGCAACGATGACGATGCCAAGCATGGCCAGACCAAGCAGCCAGTAGACCGGGCCCATTTTGGCGTCGATATCGTCGAGATAAGCGCCCGTGCCGAGATACATGTCAAAGCCCGGGACGGCCACGGCGTAGCCGAGCTTGCGGATCAGCCCTTCCTGGCCCGGCTTCGCATATTCATAGTGCAGCAGGATCGAACCATTGGCCTTGACGCCGTCCATCAGCTCCAGCGACAGCTTGCGGCCGTTGGTCACGACATCCATGCGGTTGGTGCCGATCTGCTTCGGATCGGGCGCGAGCTGGGTGATGCCGTCATAGGACGTGCCGAACAGATAGCCCGAGCCGTTGTCATAGGTCATCGCGTTGCCGTAGCGGCGAAGGTCGGCCATCGCCGCATCCTTCGTCAGCTCACCGGCATCGACGCGTTTCTTCAACGCCGCGGCGTAGTTGCGACCCAGATCGACGATCGACTTGGCCTGGTCGATGCGCGCATTCACCATCTCGCGCTTCATCAGATAGCCGGCGAGAACACCGGAGACGCAAAGGCCGAACAGGGTGACGCCGACAAGGATACCGAGCTTCGGGGCGATCTTCAGATTGCTCAACTTCACGGGATAGCTCCGGCAATAAATGGGACACGGGCGCGCGAGTAAAATCGATAGAAGTGGAATCAACTCTTAGTGTGCGACCTGTTATCAAGCTGTTACGGGCGGGCTCCGTAGAAGCCCGGACGTAAGGCCGAAACAGTCGAACAAATCGCCGTAGCGGCAACCGATGATTGTACGCAATCGCCGCCATTTCGCGTAAAAGACGCAAGGGCCCGCCGCGAAGGCCGGGCCATAACAAGAACCGACAGACCAAATCGGGAGCAGGACATGCCGAAATACAGGGTGGTGACGCCGAAGGGCGCGAGCTTCACGGTCGCAGGCAGCGACTATTCCTATGAGCGCGAGGCGCTCGATCCGATCGACGCCGAGATCGTCGAGGCGCCGGCCGACGAAGCCGGGTTCATCGCCGCCGCAAAAACCGCCGACGCCATCTATGCCAAGGGCATCCCCATCACCAAGTCGATCATCGACACGCTGGACAATTGCAAGGTGATCACGCTCGGCTCGGTCGGGGTCGACAGCGTCGACGTCAAGGCTGCGACCGCCCGCGGCATTCCCGTCACCAACATTCCCGACACGTTCATCGAGGAGGTCGCCGACCATGCCATGATGCTGCTGCTCGCGGGCTTCCGCCGCCTGGTCGAGCAGGACAAAATGGTGCGCAGCGGGCGCTGGGCGGAGGGCCGGCCGGCGCTGTTGAAGGTTCCGCGGCTGATGGGCCAGACGCTCGGCTTCATCTCGTTCGGCCGCGTCGCGCGTGCAGTTGCGAAACGCGCCGCCCCGTTCGGCCTGCGCATGATGGCCTACGACCCCTTCATCCAGGAAACGCTGATGTACGACCACGGCGTGATCCCGGCGACGCTGAACGAGGTGCTCTCGCAATCCGACTTCGTCTCGATGCACGCACCCGCCCGGCCCGAGGTGCATCACATGCTGACCGAGAAGCATTTTCGGCAGATGAAGAAGGGATCGGTCTTCATCAATACCGGCCGCGGCGCCACGGTCGACGAGGAGAGCCTGATCAAGGCGCTGCAGGAGGGCTGGATCGCGCATGCCGCCCTCGACGTGCTGGAGACGGAACCGCCGTCGCACAACAATCCCATCCTCAGCATGGAGAACGTCACCCTGACCGCCCATGTCGCCTCGGCCTCGGCACGGTTCGACGAGGCGCGCAAGCGCCGCGTGGGCTACGAATTGTCACTGGTGCTTCAGGGCATGTGGCCGGTAAGCTGCGTCAATCCGTCGGTGCTGCAAGACACCGCGCTCCGCCGCTGGCAGCCCGTCAGCATGGACCGCGGCCCGAACAGCTAGGCGGCCGGCCGCAAACCGCGCCGGGAACCGGAACGACCCTTCACCGGCGATCAACGCCGGGAAGGGAGACATCATAGGGAGGAATCGATGAGGAACGACATCACACGTCGTGATGCCTTGGCGCTGGGCCTGTCCGCTGCCGCAATCGCGGCAACCGGTGCTCCGGCGAATGCCCAATCCACGATCAAGGCCGCGGACGTCCCCGCACCGAAACTGCCGATCGAGAAAGGCGCAACCCTGCGCATGCTGCGGCCGGTACGCTTCGTCCAGGCCGACGAAGACGTATTCCGCGCCAATGCGGCCAAATTCACCAAGGAGACCGGGGTCGAGGTCAAGGTCGACTTCGTCGGCTGGGAGGACATCAACCAGCAGACCGCGGTGACCGCCAATTCCGGCGCCGGCCCCGACATCATCATCGGCTTCTCCGATGCGCCGCACATCTATATCGACAAGCTGATCGAGCTCACCGACGTCGCCGACTATGTCGGCAAGCGTTATGGCGGCTGGCTGCCGCTGGCGCAGCGCTACGGCAAGAAGAACAAGAGCGACGCCTGGATCGGACTGCCGTTCGGCGCCACCGCAGGTCCCCTGATCTACCGCAAATCGATCCTGCAATCGGTCGGCTTCGACAAGGTGCCGGAAGACCATGCCGGCATCCTCGACCTGTGCCAGAAGCTCCACAAGGCCGGCAAGCCGGCCGGCTTCGCGCTCGGCAACGCCAAGGGCGACGGCAACGGCTTCGCGAGCTGGGCGCTGTGGTCGCACAATGCCGCCCTGCTCGACGAAGAGGGCAACGTCGTCATCAACAGCAAGGAGACGATCGCCGCGCTGAACTGGGTCAAGCAGCTCTACCCGACCTTCATCGCCGGCACGACGTCATGGAACGACGTCAGCAACAACCGCGCCTACGCCGCGCAGGAGATCGCGCTGACCGCCAACGGTGTCTCGCTGTACTTCTCGCTGAAGAACGATCCGGCGACCAAGGCGATCGCCGACGACAGCGAGCATCAGTTGCTGCCGAAGGGCGTGGCCAAGGTCTCACCGATGGCAGGCCTGACGCTGAACGCGATGGTGTTCAAGCACAGCCAGTACCCCAACGCCGCAAAGGCCTTCCTGCAATACATGCTGGAAAAGGACCAGTACGAGCCGTGGCTCAACGCCAACTCCGGCTACTGGGCCCAGCCGCTGGCCGCTTATGCCGACGCCGCCGTGTGGTCGCAAGATCCCAAGGTGAAGCTGTTCAAGAACACCATGAACAGCACCTATTATGACGGCTACGCGGGCCCGATCTCGACCGCGACCGGCGCCGTCAGCGCCGACTACGTGCTGATTCAGATGTTCGCGTCCGTCGCGACCGGCGCTGCCACGCCGGAGGCCGCGGCCGCGGAAGCCGAGCAGCGCAGCAAGCGGTACTTCCGGCGGCAGAAGTAGCGTCCAGCGGCGTGGCCGGCATTGCGAGGAGCAAAGCGACGAAGCAATCCAGACCGTAACAGCGGAGACAGACTGGATTGCTTCGCTTCACTCGCAATGACGGTGTGGCAATAATTCAAGAGGACAGGCAAACCGATGTCCGTGACCACACTCTCCTCCCCCACCCTGGTGCAGCGGCAGCCGGGCTGGATCGCACGCCTGCTCGATTACAAGCCGTTCCTGATCGTGATGTGCCTCGCGCCCGCGATCGGGCTGCTCTCGGTGTTCCTGACCTATCCGCTCGGCCTCGGCATCTGGCTCGCCTTCACCGACACCACGATCGGAAGAAACGGCGTCTTCGTCGGCTTCGAGAATTTCCAGTATCTGCTCACCGATTCGCTGTGGTGGAACGCGGTGTTCTACAGCGTGATCTACACGGGGATCGCGACCTTCGGGAAGTTCGCACTGGGCTTCTGGCTTGCGATGCTGCTCAACAACCATTTTCCGTTCAAGAGCCTGCTCCGCGCCATCATCCTGATGCCCTGGATCGTACCGACGGTGCTGTCGGCGCTGGCGTTCTGGTGGATCTACGATCCGCAATTCTCGATCATCTCCTATTTGCTGGTCGACGTGCTGCACTGGCGCACCAGCAATATCGACTTCCTCGGCTCGCCCTGGCCGGCGCGTTTCTCGCTGATCGCCGCCAACATCTGGCGCGGCATTCCCTTCGTCGCGATCTCGCTGCTGGCCGGCTTGCAGACCATCTCGCCCTCGCTGTATGAGGCCGCGATGCTCGACGGCGCCAGCGCCTGGCAGCGCTTCCGCTACATCACCTTCCCGATGATGATGCCGATCCTCGCCATCGTCATGACTTTCTCGATCATCTTCACCTTCACCGACTTCCAGCTGGTCTACGCCATCACCCGCGGCGGTCCCGGCAACTCGACCCATTTGCTGGCCACGCTCGCCTTCCAGCGCGGCATTGCCGGCGGCGAGCTCGGTGAAGGCGCCGCGATCGCGGTGTCGATGATCCCGTTCCTGGTGTTCGCGACGCTGTTCTCATATTTCGGCCTGGCGCGCCGCAAATGGCAGCAGGGAGAGAGCAATGACTGATACCGTCGCCCAACCGGCCTCCGTCGCCACCACATCGCCCGACACCATGGCCTGGGATTCCGGGCTGCGGCGGCTGATGATGATCTACCTGCCGCTCGGCTGCTTCGTGCTGATCCTGCTGTTTCCGTTCTACTGGATGGCGATCACGTCGTTCAAGCCGAACGCGGAGCTGATGAACTACAAGGAGCACAATCCGTTCTGGATTTCCTCGCCGACGCTGGTGCACATCAAGCATCTGCTGTTCGACACGGCCTATCCGCGCTGGCTATGGACGACGATGCTGGTGGCGATCGGCTCGACCACGCTGTCGCTGATCGCGAGCACGCTCGCCGCCTACGCCATCGAGCGTCTGCGCTTCCGCGGCAGCCCCTATGTCGGCCTTGGCATTTATCTCGCCTATCTCGTGCCGCCGTCGATCCTGTTCATACCGCTCGCCACCGTGGTGGTGCAATTCGGCCTGTTCGACAGCCCGATGGCGCTGATCCTGGTCTATCCGACCTTCCTGGTACCGTTCTGCACTTGGCTCCTGATCGGCTATTTCAAGTCGATTCCTTACGAACTCGAGGAATGCGCGCTGGTCGACGGCGCGACGCGTCTGCAGATCCTGCGGCGGATCACGCTGCCGCTGGCGGTACCCGGGCTGATCTCGGCCGGCATCTTCTCCTTCACACTGTCCTGGAACGAGTTCATCTACGCGCTCGCCTTCATCCAGAGCGGCGCCAACAAGACCGTGCCGGTGGCGATCCTGACCGAGCTCGTCACCGGCGACGTCTACCAGTGGGGCGCGCTGATGGCGGGATCGCTGCTCGGCTCGCTGCCGGTTGCGATCTTCTACTCGCTGTTCGTGGATTATTACGTGTCCTCGCTGACCGGCGCGGTCAAGGAGTGACCGCGACAGCGGCGTTTGGTCCGGCCTCACAAAACTGCAATGCACGATGCGCATAAGACGGCCTCCGCTAACAGGAGACGCACATGCGCGCCACTTTTCCTCCGTCGCAACGATCATTCTCACTGCGAGCACAGCGCTTGCCGAGAGCGAAGGCGAATTCCCGGCGAAGCTCGCCGGCCACGTGGTGATGCCGGCCGCAACGTTCATCGATGCGCCGGTCGATGCCCCCGCCGATCTCAAGACCTCCGGCAAATACACCACCGGTAAGCGCGTCGATGCACTCGGCACCGTGATGGGCAAGTCCTATGAGCGCCCGACCGGCGTGTCGCTGCCGTTCAAGGGCCAGCCGCTCCAGGGCCATTCCGGCATCAAGACCATGCCCGACGGCAGCTTCTGGGTCATCACCGACAACGGCATGGGCGCACGCGCGAACTCGCCGGATTCAATGCTGTACCTGAACCGCTACAAGATGGATTGGGCGAGCGGCAAGATCGAGCGCCAGGAAACCATCTTCCTGCACGACCCCGACAGACGCGTGCCGTTCCGCATCGTGCACGAGGACACCCAGAAGCGTTACCTCACCGGCTCCGACTTCGACACCGAAGGTTTTCAGATCGTCGGCGACGTCTTCTGGATCGGCGACGAGTTCGGCCCTTACATCCTGAAGGCCGACAAGACCGGCAAGATCCTGGGCGTATTCGAGACGGTGGCCGACGGCAAGCCGGTGCGGTCGCCCGATCATTGGGCGGTGGGAACCCCGGGCGCGCCGGGCGCGACCTACACCAACGTCAACCTCCGCCGCTCCAAGGGCTATGAGGGCTTTGCGTCGTCCAAGGACGGCAAGTTTCTCTACGGCCTGCTCGAGGGGCCGCTGTGGGATGCCGACAAGAAGGACTGGGAAAAGGTCGACGGCAAGGAAGCCTCCCGCATTCTCGAATTCGATGTCGCGGCGGAAAAATTCACCGGCCGCTACTGGCAATATGTGTTCGAGCAGAACGGCAATGCCATCGGCGACTTCAATATGATCGACCTGGCGAGCGGCCTGATCATCGAGCGCGACAACGGCGAAGGCACCGCGGACAAGGCCTGCCCGCAAGGCACGCGCGGCGAAAACTGCTTCCCTGATCTCGCCAAGTTCAAGCGCGTCTACAAGATCGAGTTCTCGGACGCCAATGTCGGCAAGCCCGTGCGCAAGATCGGCTATATCGACCTCCTGAAGATCAGAGATCCCGACAAGAAGGCGAAGAAGCCGCTCAATGACGGCGTCTACACCTTCCCGTTCTTCACCATCGAGAACGTCGATCGCGTCGACGAGACCCACATCATCGTCGGCAACGACAACAATCTGCCGTTCTCGTCCAGCCGCGATCCCAACAAGGCCGACGACAACGAGTTCATGCTGCTCGAGGTCGCGGATTTCCTGAAGGCGAAGTAAGGCCCGGCTCTTTCGACACGGTCATCGCCCGGCTTGATGTTTTGACCGGGCGATCCAGTACGCTGCGGCGTCTATGTGATACGGAACGGCCGCGGGGTACTGGATGCCTGCCTTCGCGGGGCATGACAGCGGAGGGCTTACCTCACCGTAAATTCCACCGGGATCGAAAAGCTCATCGCGCCGTTCTTGATCTCGTCCGGGATCGGCGGAAACGGCGAGGCCTGGCGGATCATCGACATGGCCTGGGCGTCGAATACGGCAACGCCGGACGATCCGCCGAGACGGCTGGACGTGACCTGCCCGCTACGGCTGACGGTGAAGCTGAGCCTCGCAACGCCGCGCTGACCGCCGCCGCCGGACGGATATTGGTGGAAGCGCATCAAATGCGCGCGGACGCGCTGATTATAGGATGCGAGCACGGAGGCCACCGCGCCGGCACTCACTGCGGATGCCATCGGCGCCTCGCGCTCCGCACGCGGCGGCGCGCTGGTACGCGGCGCAGGCGTCGCCTCCGACGGCTTCTTGGCCTCGCGACGAACCAGCTTCGGCTTCGCCGGCGCAGGCTTTTCGACCGGCACGATCTTCGCCGGCTCGGGCTTGGCCGGTGCCGGCTCGAGCTTCTGCTCCGGCGGCGCCACCACCTCCGGCTTTTCCTGCAGCGGCGTCGGCGCGATGGTCTCCTCGACGGCCTGCTGCTGCACCGGCTCCGGCGGCGAGGCGTCAGCCTCCTGCATCGCCGGTCCCGGCGCAACGTCGTCCTGCACCGACTGCGGCGCCGACGTCACCGGCGCCATGTCGATCATGATCGCCGGCAGGCTGACGCCCTGCTCGGGCTGCGACCTGAGCCAGCTCGTCGCAAGCAGCGCGGCCACAATATGCAGCGCCACGATCACCGCCGCCGCTAAGCCCCAGCGCACGGATTCGCGTTCGCCGAGCGGCTCGTGCAGCGCAAAGGCGTTCGCGGCCATCAGCTGCGTCCGTCGAGGCCGACCAGCGCCACCTTGAGGTAGCCGGCATTGCGCAAGGTGTTCATCACCCCCATCAGGTCGCCGTAGCTCACGGCCTTGTCGGCACGCAGATAAATGCGCTCGTCCTTGCGACCCTTGGTCGCCGCGTCGAGCGATGTGCCGAGCGATTCACGGCCCACGACGTTTTCGCCGACAGCGATCGAAAGATCAGGCTTCACGGTGACGAAGACTGGCTTGTCCGGCCGTGGCTGCGGCTCGGCCGCGGTGGCGGGCAGCTCGACGCCGACGTCGACGGTGGCGAGCGGGGCGGCCACCATGAAGATGATCAGCAGCACCAGCATCACGTCGATGAACGGTGTGACGTTGATCTCATGGGTGACGTCGAGATCGTCAGGGTCGCCGCGCTTGAGCGGCGATCCCGAATGTGTGCCGAGCTTCGCGGCCATCGGCCTACTCCGCCGCTCGCGACAAGCGGAAGTCGCGATGGTCGCGCTGGCGGCTCGCCAGCAGCATGAGCTGCGCCGAGGCATCGCCGAGCAGCGCGCGGTAATTGGCGATACCGCGGACGAGATGATTGTAGATCACGACCGCCGGGATTGCGGCGACGAGGCCAAGCGCGGTCGCCAGCAGCGCTTCCGCAATGCCGGGCGCGACCACCGCAAGGCTCGTGGTGTGGCTCTCGGAGATGCCGATGAACGAATTCATGATGCCCCAGACCGTGCCGAACAGGCCGACGAACGGCGCGGTAGCGCCGATAGTCGCCAGTACGCCGGTGCCGCGCGCGATCTGCCGCGACATCGCGGCCTCGACCCGCTCCAGCCGCAGCGCCACGCGCTCCTGAAGACCGTCGTCGAGCATGCCGCCGGAGAGCTCTGCCTCCTTCGCGCAGGACTGGATGAGCTGGGCTACGGCGTCGAGCGCGTCGCCGGCCCGTTCGGCAGCCTCCGTCAGTTTGATGTTGCCTTCGAGCGCGCGCGTCCGCTGCAAGGCGAGCGCCGCCTTGCGCCGCAACTCGATGGTCTTGGCGAGCCAGACCGTCCACGTCACCAGCGAGGCGATGGCGAGCCCCACCATCACCGTCTTCACGATGATGTCGGCACCAAGGAACATGCCCCAGGGCGACAAATTGCGCGGCAACAGCGCTTCGTCGATCGCAAAGGCCGATGTCGGCGCAAGCGCCAACGCGATTGCCACGATCACGTGCCGAAGCCCAAAAATGCCCTGCATCCTGATCTCCCGACAGATAGAAGGAAGCTACGCCGCGGGCTGCGCCGCGATCCGGTCCGCAAGCTGCCGGAACCGCGCCAGCTGGTCCCCACGCAGCGCGCGGGTTTCATCACGGCCGACGAACACCTTGAACATGATGCCACCGTCGGCATTGATGAACGCGACGAAGGCCGAAGTCTTGCCCATGAAGGGCCGCTCGACAAAAGCCACGCCCGCACAGCGCTCGTGGCGGAGATGGCCGTGCAGGCCCTTCGGCTGCATCAGGTTGAAATAGCCGCAGCCGATCTCGCCCGCGGGAATGACGCCCGTGAACTCGAAGATTGCGTCATCCGTGTGCACGATCAGCGTGACTTCGCCCCACGCCGCGATGTCCTGCATGGCGGCGGCGAAGTGCTCGCCGCTGCCGATGCGCACCATCGACGGCGACAGCGCCTCGATCACGGCGCGCGGCGAAACCTTGCGCTCGCGCGCAACGTCCTCGATCACCGCGCCGGGATTTTCGGCCATATATGCCCTGAGATCGGCGAGATCGGTGCTCAGCATGTCCAACTCCTTTCGTGCTCGGCCGCCTCAGGCGGCCGCAGCCTTGCGCTCGCTCTGGATCACCTCAAATCCCTCGAACTTGGGATGACCGAGATAGAGGCTTTCGCCGGTCGGATTGTCGGCACGCGCATGGGCGCGGCGAAATTGGTCCGAGCGCGTCCAGGCCTCGAACGCTGCCTTGTCGACCCAGGTGGTGTGCGAGGAATAGAGCGTGTGGTCCTCCGCCTCCGGACCTTTCAGCAGATGAAACTCGACGAAGCCTGGCATGCTGCCGAGGTAGGATTCGCGGGTAGCCCAGACGGTCTCGAACGCGGTCTCCGCGCCCTTCTTCACCTGAAAACGGTTCATGGCGATGAACATTTGACTCTTCTCCTGTCAGTCGTGTGGATCGGCAAACGCCAATCGGATATTTCAGAACGCGCCGAAGCCACGCTGGGACATCAGCGTGGCTCTGGAGGTCAATACGGCGCCCTGCACGGGTTCGCCGGTCTACTCCTCAGGTGCCGCCAAAGTGGTACTTGAGGCCTCCCTTGATCACGAGCCCCGCGCCGGCGCTGGCCCACTTCACGTCGTTTTGCGTGTCACCCGTGCTACCAACCGGAATGGCGTAGGGCCGGTAGTACTGGTTGAGAAGATTTTCGACCGAGAAATTGAGCGTGAGATCCTGCGTCGGCTGATACTGCACGTAGAGATTCACGAGATCGTACGACGTTGCCGGGGTATAGGTCCGCGGAATGTCGTAGTTCGCAATCGCCGATGTCCACATCATCGAGAGGATCAGTGTGCGGTCAAGCAAGCGGACGCCCGCCGTGGTCGTGATCTTCTGCGGCGGAACGCTGTACAGGCCAAACCCGGTCTGCAGGTTCTTGCCGTTCTGATAGGTCCCGGATAGGCCGAAGAACCAGACGTTCGCATCGTACATTGCCTCGGCTTCGAAGCCCTGAATGCGGGCAGAGGCGACGTTCTGATATTGCAGGAACGGCAGCACCGTGATGCTGGGCGCCGGCGGCGGGCCGGTGGGAACCACGAGCGGATTGCCGTAGGCGACTTGATCGATGAAGTCCGTGATGTCGTTGCGGAATACGTTGATCTTGCCGCGCAGCGTATCGCCCGGCGTGAACAGATCGTTCTTCTTGATGTTGAATCCGACTTCCTTGTTCTTGCCGACCTCGGGCCGCAGATTTGGATTCGGCACGAAGCAGAACGTCGAATCCGCGCCCGGTCCAGGCGTGCCCGACGGACAGCGAAAGAAGGAGTCGTTGACCGTGGCACCCCGAATGCGGGCCGCTGACCAGCGTCTCCGTGATCGACGGCGCACGATAGCCTTCGGCATAGCTGACATACGGCGTCACGACTGCCGTAGGAACCAAAGCAACAGTGATCTTTGGCGACAGGCGGTCGCCACCGGACGACGAGGAGGCCGACGAGAGCCGATAATTGTCGTAGCGGAGCGCACCGATCACCTCGAGCATCGAGGTGTAGTCGGTCTTCCACTGCAAGAAGCCGCCGGACACCGTGCGCTGGCCGCTAGGCGTCGTAACTTCCGATGTGCCGGTCGTGTCCCGCGACGATACCTTGTCCTGGAAGGCGTCCAGTCCGTAAGTCACCGCATGACGCCAGCTTCCGGTCTCGAACCGCGTCGTGTTGTGCACATCGACGCCGATCGTGTCGAGCAGATATCCGCGATTGCTGCCGATACAGCCGGACACGGCATTGCCGGGCACGCCACCGCAGTAGACCGACGGCGTCGTGCTGGTATGCGCCGTCTTGATCTGATCGTTCTCAGTACGATTCCAGTAGACTTCCGCGTCCCAGTCGAACCACTGGTCGTCCGGCTGCGAATATTTCCAGCCCAGCGTCGTGGTGTAGTTCTTCACATTGGACGCGTAGATAGACGTGCCACCCAGACTGTTGCTGCCGTTCGCATTGGTCGAGTTGGGATCACCGGCGCGCCGCGGCGGCTGGCCTAAACTGTAGATGTCATCCTGGAAGATGGTCCCGAGCTTGACTTCGTGCCCATCCGCCGGCCGCACCGTCAGCTTGGCGATGCCGCTCGTGAGGCGGTTGCCGGTGTTGGCAACCTCGAAGCCCGTGCCGTCCTTGTAGTTCTCCTGTGTGCTATAGGTGCCGCCCGCGAACACGTCGACATTCGGGTTGACGTGAACACCGCCAAAAGCCGAGCCGAGCGCGCGTCCGTAGTTGCTGCCAAGGATGGTCTTGACGTCCACACCCCAGCGTTCGCCCGCGCGAACGACATCCTCGATGTCCTTGGTGCGAAACGATGCCACGCCGCCGATCGCACCGGAGCCATAGATGTTGGCGGTGGGACCACGGACGATATCGATGCCGCTGATCAGTTCGGGGTTGAGGAAAAACGAGCCGTTGGCGAAGTGCCCCGTGCGCTGGTAGTTCTGCCGCGCACCATCGACAATGACGACGACGCGGCCGAAGTCCTGCAAGCCGCGGATGTTGATCGAGGTCGACGGCTCGTCGCCACGGTTCTGAACCCACACGCCCGGCACATTATAGAGAAGATCACCAACGGTGCTGGCCTGGCGCGACTCGATCTGCCCCGAGGTCACGACGCTGACCGGCGCAAGTGCGTCGACGGCACGCTCTTCAGTCTTGGACGCTGCCGCCGTGATGGTGTCGAGCGTCTGCACCGGTGCCGTGCCGCCGGCCTGGGCACGGGCGTTCATGACGTCAGGTGTTGCCTGCTGCGCGACTTGCGGCTTGGGCTGCTTGCGCTTGGCCTGCTTCGGCCGATCCGACGACGCACTTTCGGCTTGCGGCTGAGCCGTCTGCGCGAGACTGCTCTCCGTCGCCAAGGCCGCAATTGAAACCACCGACGCGCCCAAAATCAGCGCGCGCGAATACCTAGCCCCGTCAGCCATATCACCCCAGCCTGCACTTCACTTCGTTGGTTGGCTGGCGTGCGCTCGCCCAAGGCGAACGACTGGCTGGCTAATTTTCTCAGGACGCAGACAAGTTGCTCCGCATCATAATTGGTTACGTGGCAACACTTCGACGGTCAACGACAACGCGTCGCAGTTTATATCGATTGTAAATTGCCGCCGTTGGAATGCGTCCGTTGCCGCCTATACAAACAGGCAGCATCTGGAATTTCGAAAGCATCACACCAACAATGTCAGCAGCGTCCGGAGACGACGGCGGCGATGCGGCAGGGCCGACACAAAGCCCTGCTGCAACAACGAGAACTTTGACCATGCACGGGAGCCGGATCGACAGCCGCGAGCTCTTTGCGACGGAGCGCGAGATCGTCATCGCGCATGGCGGGGACACCTATCGCCTTCGCCTGACCTCGCAGAACAAGCTGATCCTGACGAAGTAAACTGCAATGACATCTTGTCGCACCCTCACACATCTCCTGCTCTCCGGCACGATCGCGCTCGGCTCGGCCGCGCACGCCGCCGATATCACCGTGCATGACGCCCGCAATCGCGATGTCACTGTTGCCGACTTCGCGCGGACCGTCTCGATCGGCGGCGCCATCACCGAGATCCTCTATGCGCTCGGGCTGGAGAGCCGCGTGGTCGGCGTCGACACCACGAGTCTCTATCCGGCGGCGGCGCTGCACGACAAACCCAATGTCGGCTACATGCGCCAGATTTCGGCCGAAGGCGTGCTGGGCCTCAACCCGACCCTGATCCTGGCAATCCAGGGATCGGGCCCGCGCGAGACCATGGACCTGCTGGAGACGGCGAAGGTGCCGCTGGTGCTGGTGCCAGAGTCCTTCTCCGAGGAAGGTCTGATCGAGAAGATCAAGCTGGTCGGCCATGCCATGGGCGTCGATGCACGCGCCCAATGCCTGAGCACCGCAGTGACTGCGGATCTTGCACAACTTCGCGCACTGCGTGCCAAGGTAACGACGCCGATCCGCGTGATGTTCGTGATGTCGCTCCTGAACGGACGGGCGATGGTCGCCGGCCACAAGACCGCCGCCGACGAG
This sequence comes from Bradyrhizobium sp. 139, assembly GCF_023074175.1. Taxonomy (GTDB): domain Bacteria; phylum Pseudomonadota; class Alphaproteobacteria; order Rhizobiales; family Xanthobacteraceae; genus Bradyrhizobium. The sequence continues at coordinate 4,603 of NZ_JADPKS010000003.1, read as the reverse complement.
ATCATCCGGCTCGCGGGCGCTGCCAACGCCGTCGACGATTACGACGGCTACAAGATCATCGGCGACGAGGCGATCGTGGCCGCAAGGCCCGACGTCGTGCTGTCGATCGAACGCGGCAAGGAGTCGCTCCAGGCCGAGGCGATCTACACCCATCCCGGCTTTGCCCTGACCCCGGTCGCCGCACACAAGAGCTTCATCACCATGGACGGGCTATATCTGCTCGGCTTCGGGCCGCGTACGGCATCGGCTGCGCGTGATCTCTCGGTCAAGCTCTATCCGGTATTGGCCGACGGGGGCGCTGCATTCACGTCGGCCTTGTCGGCTGCGAATTGCCGGCAATGAGCGCGGCGGCGGTCGGAACGGACGCGCATAACCTGCGGCGGCGCGGCGCGGGGCGCAGGTTCGCGCCGGTTGCGATTCCCCTGCTCCTCGCAACGCTCGCAGTCACCGCGATCATCGCGCTGACCGTTGGCGCAGCCGGCATTCCCCTCTCCCGGCTGCCTGCCGCGCTGGGCTTTGCCGGCCACGCAGCCGATGCCATGACGGCCCGCGACCAGCTCGTGCTGTGGTCGATCCGCATTCCGCGGATCGCGGCGACCGCGATGGTCGGCGGCCTGCTCGCCGCGGCCGGCGCGATCATGCAGGGCCTGTTCCGGAATCCGCTCGCCGATCCCGCACTGGTCGGCGTCTCCAGCGGCGGCGCGCTCGCGGCCGCAAGCGCGATCGTCTTCACCGATTCGCGCTTCGGCGAGCCGCTGCGTTTCCTCCAGACCGAGCTCTTGCCGCTTGCAGCCTTCGCAGGCTCCCTGGCGACGACGGCGATCCTCTACGGCATCTCCAGCCGCGCCGGGCGAACGTCGATCGCGATTTTCCTGCTCGCCGGCGTCGCCATCACCGCCATCACCAATGCCGGCATTGGCCTGCTCGTGTTCATCGCCGACGACCGCCAGCTGCGCGACATCACATTTTGGATGCTGGGCTCGATGAGCGGCGCGACCTGGACCAAGGCGGCCGTGCTCGCGCCGATCCTCGTCGTCGGGCTTGCGGCCTGCGCCTTCATCGCGCGCGGTCTCGATCTGCTGGTGCTCGGCGAGGCCGACGCCTTTCACGGCGGCGTCGATGTCGAGCGTCTCAAGCGGATCTCGATCATCATGGTGTCCGCCATGACGGGAGTCGCAGTGTCGATCAGCGGCGTCATCGGTTTCGTCGGCATCGTCGTGCCGCATCTCCTACGCCTCGTCATTGGCCCAGCACATCGCCTGCTGCTGCCAGCCTCGGTGCTGCTCGGCGCGGTCCTGATGGTCGGCGCCGACACGCTGGCGCGCACCATCGTGGCGCCCGCGGAGATGCCGATCGGCATCTTGACCGCGGCGGTCGGCGCGCCGGTCTTCCTCGGCATCCTGCTGCGGCAGCGCGGGCTCGCCACGCTATGAGCGTCGTGATCGAAGCGCACGGCTTGAGCAAGCGCGCCGGCCGCGCGACGCTGCTCGATGGCGTCGGCCTGACGGTAGCCGCCGGCGAGATGGTCGCCATCATCGGCCCGAATGGCGCCGGCAAGTCGACGCTGCTGCGGCTGCTCTCCGGCGATCTCCGTCCGAGCCAAGGCGAGGTGCGGCTGAAGCAGCGCGGCATCCGCAGCTATACGCCGCGCGAGCTTGCCGCGCGGCGCGCGATGCTGTCCCAGCACGTCAATGTCACATTCCCCTTCACGGTCGGGGAGATCGTGCTGATGGGCGCGGGCGACCGCAACCTGCGCGATGCCGTGCCGTTCGTCGACGCCGCGCTGGACGAGGTTGGCCTCGCGCATTTTCGCGAACGGCAATTGCCGACGCTATCGGGCGGCGAGCAGCAGCGGGCCCATTTTGCCCGCGTGCTGGTGCAGCTCGCCTGCGGCGAGGCCGAGCATGGGCCGGGGCTCCTGCTGCTGGACGAGCCGACATCGAGCCTCGATCTGCGCCACCAGATCGACCTGGTCGAGGCCGCGCGCTGCCGCGCGGCCGGCGGCACGGCTGTCATCGCGATCCTGCACGATCTCAACCTTGCGATCCGTTTCGCCGACCGGCTCGTCGTGCTGAACGGAGGCAAGCTCGCCGCCGACGGCCCGCGCGCGGAGATCGTCACGCGCGAAACCATCCGCGAAATCTTCGAGATCGACGCTGTCGTCCACCAGGCCGACGACGGCGTTCCCTACGTGCTGCCGCAGTCGATGCGCGCGGCGCCGCCCACGCGGTGAAGGTGCACTCCCTCGCCCCGCTTGCGGGGAGAGGTTGGGGTGAGGGGGAGTCTCCGCGGGGACGGTGAGAGTTGAGTTTGCGGAGAGTCCCCCTCACCCGGAATTCAAGCTACGCTCGAATTCCGACCTCTCCCCGCAAGCGGGGCGAGGTAAGAGGGCGCGCGCCGCACGTCTTTAGCCCGCCGGCACGATCACCATGCTCTTGTCCTTCGGCCAGCGGATGCGCCAGGCGAAGTTGATGTCCCTGACATCGCCGGGCTTGGCGTCGAACGACCATTCCAGCACGCCGCGCCGGTCGCGAGTATTGCTTGCGGTCGGCGGCGTGGTCGACGGCAGCATCTCGACGGCGATGTCCTCGCTCTCGCTGACCGGGAGCTGATCCTCGATCGCGACCTTGATCGGAAAGTCGTGACCGTTTCGGACAGTCGTCTTGAACGAACGCTCGTCGGTCTTCGACGTCGTGACCAGGAGACCTGCCGAACCTTCGTTGCGCTTGAGCACCGCGCGTTCGATCTTGACCTTGTCGTCGGCGCCGAATCCGAGCCGCACAATATCGTCCTTGGCCGAAGCCGAGATCTTGCCACGGCCGACGAAGACGCCGTCGCGGTAGATCGCGACCTTGCCCGGCAGCAATGTCGTGTCGTCCGTCTGCTTGAAGCTGGCTTCGAGGAAGGCGGTCGGATCCATCACTGGTGCCGCGCGCACCGCGAGATCGGCGGGCACGCTCATCGCAGCAATGCGCAGGCCCTTGGCGCCCTCGGCGGCACCGAGACTGACGCGACCGGGAATCTTGAACGTTGCCTGGAAGTCGCCGATCTCGGCAACCGCCTGCTGTTCGTCGGCGCGCTCCGCAATATCTTCCCTGGATCTGCTAGCGTAGGCGGGGGCTTCCATCTTTCGCTGCATCGGTGCTGCCGCAGGCGCCGCCGTGTCAGAAACTGAGCCCAGCGCCCGCGCCTTCGGCACTTGCAGATATTGGGCGACCAGCGAGTTCAGCTCCGGCGCGCTGCCGCCCCGGCCGATGCGCACGGTGGAAACACCGAGCGTCACGTTCGACCAGTCCTCGCCGGTCGATTGCGTGACCTCGGCGCGGCGAACCAGCTCCAACTGCGGCTTCCGGTCCTTGGCGCCGGTGTCGAGCCGGGCATCATAGAGCGGCAGCCAGCGCGCGTTTCGCACAGCATAAGTCACCCGCAGCGTCGCCTTTGTCGCAGCTGCGGAGGCGACGTCGATGCGCACCTCGAGCTTGCTCGGCGGCTTGGCCGAACGCTCGGCTTCGAGCTGCGCGATCTGGCGATCGATCTCGCGCTGTTTTCGAGTGGCCTCTCGGATCGCGGTGTCGGCGGTCGCGATCTCGTCGCCGACCGCGCTGAAGGCCGCCCGCCACTCGGTGATCGGACGGGCCTCGCCCTTGTCGCCGAGGCCGGCGGGGGACGCCTCGGCAAACCGCTGAGCGAATTTGCGCCGCGCGGCCGCCCCATCGATTGCTCCTTGCAAATCGGAGCGCTCGTCCTTGAGCGTTTCGATGCGCTTGTCGAGTTCGGGCAGGTTGACCGGGGCCGCCGCACGCGGCGGCCGCGCATCGATCGTGCCGATGGTGAGCTTGGCACCCGCCTCGCCCTCGACGCGAAGGGAGGACGGATCGAGCGAAAGCGGAAAATCCTTGGCGACCAGCGTGCTGTCACCGGAGGCGAGGTCCAGCGCGATGACGCGGGTGACGGTGGCGCCATCGAGATAGACGGTGACGTTGTCGATCGCCGATATGGCCTCCACATCGGCCGCCCATGACGGCAACGCGGCGGCCGTGGTCACCAGGACCAGGCTCGTCGTCGCCAGATATTTCGCGATGATGCGCATAAAAATTCCTCCCTGCCGATATCGCCGCGTCGCCAGTCGGACGCGCGATGAAAAAGCCACGCCATCGTGGTGAGACGCGGCAAGGAAGAAACTGGTTCGATTGGGGTTTCCGTGGGGCGCCGCGGCGGCGGCACCATGGCCGCGGAACGCATCGTCCCGCGGCGTCTGTCTGGGAGACTGGCAAGTTCTCCAACGCGCCGGAGATCGGGCTCGATATCTGGTTCATTCGCGGCGGCTCGGCAGGAGCGGCGCTGTACAAGTTCCTGCAGCCCGGCATCTACGCCTATGTCACGCAAAACCTGATCGAGGCGGCCGACCTCGGCGCCACTGCGCACTTCAAGGTCGAAGGCAAGTGGAATGGCGATCTAATGACCCAGGTGAAGGCGCCTGCGGAGATACCGGCTCCCAACACCAACTAGACGATCGTTTCCTTGATTCGAATCATATTCAGGCGGCCTCGGCAAGTTTGTAGGACCAGGTATGGATGACCGGATGGCGGTTGACGTCGTCGAT
>NZ_JADPKS010000111.1 GCF_023074175.1 Bradyrhizobium sp. 139 | reverse complement strand
GTAGATCGGGATCTCGCCGCGATGAAGGCTGGCGATCTTCTTCTCGTCCTTGTCGACGCAGGTGACGTCGTGACCGAAATCCGCAAAGCAGGCTCCGGAAACCAGTCCCACATAGCCCGTTCCGATCATCGCGATTCGCATGAAAAACCTGCCCCAGCTTGGTTAACGAAACCTCAATTCGGAGCGGTTTAGCATTTTCCTGAGGGGAAGGAACAGTCCGCATGCAAAAACCGGCACGCGAATTGTACCGGTGAAGCAATCGTAAACCGGAAGGCTCCACACTGCGCCACGCCCGCACAGAGCGGGCCGACCGCGCCTCGAAAAGGGACACCATGGCATCAATCGGCACAATCGCTGCGAGCGGGCTGTCCAAGGCTCCTTCCGCCGCACGTGTCGACTGGGTCGACTATGCCAAGGGCATCTGCATCGTCATGGTCGTGATGATGCATTCGGTGCTGGGGGTGGAGCTCGCCGCCGGCAAGACCGGTTTCATGCATGTCGCCGTGGCCTTCGCAAAGCCGTTCCGGATGCCGGATTTCTTCCTGATTTCGGGCCTGTTCCTGCCATTGGTGATCGATCGAGGCTGGCGAACCTATCTCGATCGCAAGGTGGTGCATTTCGCCTATTTCTATGTCCTCTGGGTGACAATCCAGTTCGGCTTCAAGGCGCCCGCATTCGCGGCGGAGACGAGCTGGCGCGACGCGGGCCTGCTCTATCTCGAATCCTTCATCGAGCCGTTCGGCACGCTCTGGTTCATCTATCTCCTGCCGATCTTCTTCGTCGTCACAAAACTGACACGGCGGATCCCGCCGCTGGCGATCTGGCTCATTGCTGCCGCTCTGGAGACGGCGCGCGTCTCGACCGGCTGGACCGCGATCGACGAATTCTGCGCGCGCTTCGTCTATTTCTATTCGGGATATCTGTTCGCGCCTTACGTGTTCGCGCTATCCGATCGCGCGCGCAATCATCCCGGGCTTGCGCTGGCCGCGCTTGCGACCTGGACACTGGTCAATGCGGCCCTCGTCGCGTTCGGCGCCAGCGAATGGAAGATCGTCTCGCTCGTGCTCGGCTTCGCCGGCGCCTGCGCCATCATCACAATGGGCACGCTGCTCGCTCGCGCGAACTGGTTGAACGTCTTCCGCTTCTGCGGCGAGCATTCGGTCGTGATCTATCTCGCCTTCTTCCTGCCGATGGCGGCGACACGCATGCTGCTGCTGCGCACCGACATCATTCCGGACATCGGCACGGTGTCGCTGGTCGTCACCATCGCCGGGGTGGTTGGATCGCTTGCGGTCTGGCAGGCCGCCCTGCGGCTCAATGCCGGCTTCCTGTTTGAGCGGCCCGACGCATTCTGGATCGCGCCGAAGAAGGCGGGGGCGGTACTGCAGGCCGCGGAGTAACGCTCGGTGTCTTCGCTGCCTGGTGCGCGATTGCGCTCGGGGCGGGGATAAGCCCAAATCAGTTATGGCGGGAGATGGCAATTGCCAAGCTTCGCCCAAACTTCTCCCTGTGGCTATGGGTCCCGGATCGGCGCTCCGCTTCGCTGCGCTTGTCCGGGACAATAGTGAAGTATGTGAATCGGGCCAAAATTCCCACCTCAAAGGCTGTCAAAGCCCGCAAAAATTCATACATTGCGGCCATGCCCAAAACATCCCCGAAGACCACCGCCAAAGCTGACGCCAAGGCTGCCCCCGAGGCCACCGCCGACGCCAAACCCACTGCTGCCAAACCGGTCGCGGCGAAGGCGGCTGGCAAGGGCGATCATGTCTTCCTGGTCGACGGTTCCTCCTACATCTTTCGTGCCTATCACGCGCTGCCGCCGCTGAACCGCAAATCCGACGGCATCCAGGTCAATGCCGTGCTCGGCTTCTGCAACATGTTGTGGAAGCTGCTCCGGGACATGCCCGAGGACAACCGGCCGACGCATCTGGCGATCATCTTCGACAAGTCGGAAGTCACGTTCCGCAACGCGATCTATCCCGAATACAAGGCGCACCGGCCGCCGGCCCCTGACGATTTGATCCCGCAATTTTCGCTGATCCGCGAGGCCGTGCGCGCCTTCGATCTGCCTTGCCTGGAACAGGTGGGCTTCGAGGCCGACGATTTGATCGCGACCTATGTGCGGCAAGCCTGCGAACGCGGCGCGACCGCAACCATCGTGTCCTCCGACAAGGATCTGATGCAGCTGGTGACTGACTGCGTCACCATGTACGACACTATGAAGGACCGCCGCATCGGCATTCCCGAGGTGATTGAAAAGTTCGGCGTACCGCCGAACAAGGTGGTGGAGGTGCAGGCGCTCGCCGGCGATTCCACTGATAACGTACCAGGCGTGCCCGGCATCGGCATCAAGACCGCAGCGCAACTGATCGTCGAATATGGCGATCTCGAGCAACTCTTATTCCGCGCCGGCGAGATCAAGCAGCCGAAGCGGCGCGAGGCGCTGATCGAGAATGCCGAGAAGGCGCGCATTTCGCGGCAGCTCGTGCTGCTCGACGACAAGGTTGAGCTGGAGGTGCCGCTGGACGATCTCGCGGTCCACGAGCCCGACGCACGCAAGCTGATCGCCTTCCTGAAGGCGATGGAGTTCACGACGCTGACGCGGCGCGTCGCCGACTATTCGCAGATCGATCCCGCCAACGTGGATGCCGATCCCGGCTATGCGAGCGGCGCCAGCGTATTCTCGCCGCTGCCGCCTTCCGACGTCGTGCCCACGCCAGGATCCGGCGCACCGGCGCAAGCTCGGCCGGGCGAGCGCAACACATCGGCGAGCAAGGAGGACAAGGCCGCGAGCCCGAAGGGCGCGCCGATCTCGCTCGCCGCCGCACGCGAAGAGGCGCTCCGAAAACTTCCGGTCGACCGCAGCAAGTACCAGGCGATCAAGACGCTCAAAGAGCTCAACGCCTTCATCGCGCGCATCCATGATGTCGGCCATGTCGCGATCGAGACGAGAGCGAACTCCATCGATCCGATGCAGGCTGATCTCTGCGGCATCGCGCTGGCGCTGGCGCCGAACGAGGCCTGCTACGTTCCGCTGGCGCACAAGCAGTCCGGCGGCGGCGCCGGTCTGTTCGACGCGGGTCTTGCGCCGGACCAGGTCAAGCATGCCGACGCCATCGAAGCGCTTCGTCCGGTGCTGGAATCATCAGGCATTCTCAAGATCGGCTTCGACGTCAAGTTCACTGCCGTGATGCTGGCGCAGCACGGCATCACGCTGCGCAACACCGACGATGCGCAGCTGATCTCCTACGTGCTCGATGCCGGCCGCGGCTCACACGCGATCGAACAGCTCTCGGAGCGCTGGTTCGGCCACGCCATGCTGAAGGAGAGCGAGTTGCTCGGCAGCGGCAAGGGCAAGATCACCTTCGACCAGGTGCCGATCGACAGGGCCGCGCCGCTGTCGGCGGAAGGCGCCGACATGGCCCTGCGGGTGTGGCGCGTGCTGAAACCGCGCCTTGTCGCCGAGCACATGACCACGGTTTACGAAACGCTGGAGCGGCCGCTGGTCTCGGTGCTCGCGCGCATGGAGCGGCGCGGCATTTCGATCGACCGCCAGGTCTTGTCGCGTCTGTCCGGCGACTTCGCCCAGACCGCGGCCCGCGTCGAAGCCGAGATCCAGCAGATCGCGGGCGAGCCCGTCAATGTCGGCAGCCCCAAGCAGATCGGCGACATCCTGTTCGGCAAGATGGGACTATCGGGCGGCACCAAGACCAAGACCGGCGCGTGGTCGACCACCGCGCAAGTGCTCGACGAGCTCGCCGAGCAGGGTCACGACCTCCCGAAGAAGATTCTGGAGTGGCGGCAGGTTTCAAAGCTGAAATCGACCTATACCGACGCGCTGCCGACTTACGTCAATCCGCAGACCCATCGCGTGCACACGACCTACGCGCTGGCCGCGACCACGACGGGCCGGCTGTCGTCGAACGAGCCGAATTTGCAGAACATTCCGGTGCGCACCGAGGACGGCCGCAAGATCCGCCGTGCCTTCATCGCGACATCGGGACACAAGCTGGTCTCCGCGGACTATTCGCAGATCGAGCTGCGGCTGCTCGCCGAAATCGCCGACATTCCCGTGCTGAAGCAGGCGTTCCGCGACGGGCTCGACATTCACGCGATGACGGCGTCGGAAATGTTCGGCGTTCCAATCGAGGGCATGCCGAGCGAAGTCCGCCGCCGCGCCAAAGCGATCAATTTCGGTATTATCTACGGCATTTCGGCGTTCGGCCTCGCCAACCAGCTCGGCATCGCGCGCGAGGAAGCGTCCGCCTACATCAAGAAGTATTTCGAGCGCTTCCCCGGCATCCGCGCCTATATGGACGAGACGCGCGACTTCTGCCGGAGCCACGGCTACGTCACCACGCTGTTCGGCCGGAAGATGTACTATCCCGACATCAAGGCTTCGAACGCCTCGGTGCGCGCGTTCAACGAGCGCGCCGCGATCAACGCGCGGCTCCAGGGCACCGCCGCGGACATCATCCGCCGCGCCATGACGCGGGTGGAGGATGCGCTGGCCGCAAAGAAGCTGTCGGCGCAGATGCTGCTCCAGGTGCATGACGAATTGATCTTCGAGGTGCCGGACGCGGAGGTCGAGGCGACGCTGCCGGTCGTGCAGCACGTCATGCAGGACGCACCGTTCCCGGCCGTGCTGCTGTCAGTGCCGCTGCATGTCGATGCGCGCGCGGCGAATAATTGGGACGAGGCGCACTGATTTTTTCTTCACCTTTCCCCGCAAGAGCGGAGCGAGGGAGCGCACCGAGCCCTGAATTGTCCTCCGTGCAATTGCGCGATGGCTCCACCGTGCCGCGCATATTAGAACCGTGCCGTCCCCGCACCGGTTCATTCATGCCCCACACCTCCGCCCTGCTCGGCTTCGCCCTCGTCTGCCTCGGCCTCGTGCTCACCCCGGGGCCGAACATGATTTACCTGATCTCGCGCTCGATCACGCAGGGGCCCGCCGCCGGCATCGTTTCGCTTGGCGGGGTCGCGCTCGGCTTCGTGTTCTACATGCTGTGCGCGGCGTTCGGCATCACGGCGCTGCTGCTCGCCATTCCCTTCGCCTATGACGCGCTGCGCTTCGCCGGTGCCGGTTATCTGCTGTGGCTCGCCTGGCAGGCGGTGAAGCCGGGTGGGCGCTCGCCGTTCCAGGTGAAGACGCTCGCGATCGACGGCCCGCGCAAATTGTTCGCAATGGGTTTCGTCACCAATCTGCTCAACCCGAAGATCGCGATGCTGTACCTGGCGCTGCTGCCGCAGTTCATCGACCCCGTCGCCGGCAGCGTGCTGACGCAGTCGCTCGTGCTCGGCGCGATCCAGATCGCGATCAGCGTCAGCGTGAATGCGATGATCGCGCTCGCAGCAGGCTCGATCGCGCTGTTCCTGGCGAGCCGGCCGAGCTGGATGCTGGTGCAGCGCTGGCTGATGGGCAGCGTGCTGGCGGGGCTTGCGGTGCGGATGGCGGTGGAAGCGAAGAAGGTATAGCCGACGTCGCAAATCACGCGCTCGTGTCCTGGACGCGCTGCAGCGCTCTTGCGGTGCTGCGCAGAGCCGGGACCCAGTGCAGCCGCATGGGCCCCGGCTCTGCAGTGCACCGCTTGCGCGCTGCACCGCGTCCGGGGCACGCGACGCGAGAGCTGAGAGACTAATCCAGCTTCGCCTCCATGCCCCGCTTCACCGCCGGGCGCGCCATCAGGACTTCGTACCAGCGCCTGACATTGGGAAAATCGGCCAGCTCAACCTTGTGGCGAGGGTGGCGCCAGGCCCAGCCCAGGATGGCAAAATCGGCAACCGAGAGGTCGCCGGCGACGAAGTCGCGGCCGTCGAGCCGGCGGTCCAGCACGCTGTAGAGCCGGCGCGTCTCCGCCATGTAGCGCTTCAGGCCATAGGCGCGGTCCTGCTCGTTCTCGAGCGCGATGAAATGGTGCACCTGGCCCGGCATTGGGCCGAAGCCGCCCATCTGCCACATCAGCCATTCATAGACGGGGATGCGCTCCGAGAGCGATTTGGGCAGGAATTTGCCGGTCTTTTCGCCCAGATAAAGCAGGATCGCGCCGGACTCGAAGATGCTGACGGGCTTGCCGTCCGGCCCCTCGGGGTCGACGATTGCTGGGATTTTGTTGTTGGGGCTGAGCTTCAGGAACTCCGGTGCCATCTGCTCGCCCTTGCCGATGTTGACCGGGATCGCCTTGTAGGGCAGCTCCATTTCCTCCAGCGCGACCGAAATCTTGCGGCCGTTCGGCGTATTCCAGGTGTGCAGCTCGATGGTCATGCCTTGTTTCCTTCCCCAAGAGGCTTGGGCTCTCGGCTCGGGCTCTCCACTACTCCAGAAGGCCGCAGCCCTACAATCGGCGGTCCGGGATGGCCGACCGTCGGCCGATCCCTGTTGACTAGGCCTGTCCCCTCTGGAATGTCGCGACCGTCGCGGATAGATTCCGCCTCCACCAAAAACGCTCCCGAGGGACCGCCGTGTCGAAATCTGCCTCCCGCGCCCGCCTGTTCGAAATCATCCGCCGGCGCTCCTTCGGCCGCGGCGAGGTGACGCTCGCGTCGGGCCGCAAGAGCGATTTCTACTTCAACCTCAAGCCGACCATGCTGGACCCGGAGGGCGCGACCCTGCTCGCCGAGCTGACCTATGAGGCGCTGAAGGACGACCAGCTCGATTTTATCGGCGGACTCGAGATGGGCGCGGTGCCGCTGGCCGGCGCTCTGGCGCAGATCTCCTGGATCAAGGGCCATCCGATCGCGGCCTTCTTCGTGCGTAAGAAGCCGAAGGAGCACGGCGCGAAGCTCGCGATCGAAGGCCTGCCCAGGGGCGAGACGCTCGAAGGCAAGCGCGTCGTGATCGTCGAGGATGTCACCACCACCGGCGGCTCGGCGATGAAGGCGGTGGAATCCGTGCGCGAGACCGGCGCCGAGGTGGTGCTGGTGCTGACCATGGTCGACCGCGAGGAAGGCGCCACCGACACGTTCGGCGCGGCCGGCCTGCCGTTCCGCTCGCTGTACAAGGCCTCGGAATTTTTGAAGGCTTAAGGAGGCGCAACATCCTTCGCCGTCATGCCCGGATGTGCCCCGGAAGCAACGGTCCGTCCGAAGCTGTGCCCGGCCTCAAAGAGGCCACCGCCTCGTCTTGAAACCGCCTCCGCTCAACTGCTCATTTACCATCCCGCATTATGGTGAATCATGTGCTGAGGCCTCGAAAGGTCTAGGCCGGTTCAGTAGCGTCGGGTGGAGTGAGCATTGCGTACACAGTTGTCCCAAGCGCGCCGGCGGCGTCTCGCGATGCTAGTGGCGGCCATCCTTGCAGCTCCGCTGCTCGCGGCTCCGGCCCCGGTTTCGGCTGAAAGCCTGTTCGACTTCTTCTTCGGCGGAGCTCAGCAGCAGCGCCCGCAACGCGAGGTGCCGCAGACGAACTCCTACACCGATCCCTTCACCGGCCAGCAGAATGCCGCGACTCCACAATATGTCCCGCCGACGCGCTCGGCGGCAGCCGGTGGTTCGGGCCCGGCGTTCTGCGTGCGCAGCTGCGACGGTAAATATTTTCCGTTGATGCGCGGCATCGCCTCGCCGGCGCAGATGTGTCAGGCCTTCTGCCCTGCCACCGCAACAAAAGTCTTTTTCGGCTCCAGCATCGACGGCGCCTATGCGCAGACCGGCGAGCGTTACGCCGACAGCGAGAACGCATTCGCCTACCGCAAGGCGCTGCGCGCCGACTGCACCTGCAATGGCCGCGAACCGGTCGGCCTCGCACCCGTAGATCTCGCGCTCGACTCCTCGCTGAAAGCCGGCGACGTGATCGCCACCACCGACGGCCTCGTCGCCTATACCGGCATCCGCCTCGGCAACGACCAGACCGCGGAATTCACCCCGGTCGCCTCCTTTCCCGGCCTCACCGCGCAGGTCCGTGCGCGCCTCGGCGAGATGAAGGTGGCTCCGGTGCGGGCAGAGACGGTCGCGACGGATGCCCCGGCGTCAGCCGAGATCGTGCGCGAGACGCTGCCTGATGTGACCGTGCCGAAGACGCAGAGGCCGGCGAAGCGGGCGGGGCTGGATTAAGACCCTCATAGTGAGGAGCCGCGCGCAAGCGCGCTCGTCAGGATGAGGAGAGAGACCGTCACCTTCCGATAATCACTCCGATCACGTTCGGCGCGGTCAGATATTTATCCTCGATCGCCGCGCGCGCGGCGGCGCGGTTGTCTGCCGTCAGGAGGCCGCGCTTCTCGGCCAGGATCATCCAGCAAAAGCCCCACCAGTCGGTCAGCATGCCCGCCTCGCCCATGAGGTCATAACCTTGCTCGGCTGCGAAGATGCGCGCATGCGCTTCGTCCAGCGTGTCGAGGAAGAGATGATCCTCGGCCGAGAACAGATCGTCGCTGACGTCGTCGATGGTGTAGCCCCAGATCGACTGGCACACCGCGTTGAACTCGCGGTCGAACTGGTCGTCATCGACCGCGTAGCTCCGCGCCGCCTGATGCAGCCGCGACAGCGAGCGCGCGAAATCCGCGATCCGGGTGAGGGCAAATTGATCGAAGGCCATGGTGGACATGTAGTCCTCGCAAAGTCTGACAGACGCTAGATATTGTGTCGGCAATGCGCCGAATCACAATGATATATCAAAGACTTGCTAAAGTGTTCTTAATTTGTTCCAGAAACGAGCAGTGATGCCGCCCCCACCGAAGCCTTGCGAATTGCCGGAATCGAAAGGGGCCGCCTCGCAGCGACCCCTTGCCGGTTACAATCTTGTTCGGGATGAGAAATTCCAGCCCCGGCAATAGCGACGTTAGAGCCGGCAGCAGGCTTGGGCGATTCCGGAAAACTACTGAATGTAGTGCTGTCCTAATTTCGGTTCGCGAGGTTCCGATTGGACCGGCAGCGGCTCAGAACGCGAAGGGCTAGGATCTCAATAGCAGCGCGAGGCGGCAATGGCGTGGACGCGGCGGTCACCGAGCAGATGGGCGACAAAACCACTCCTCGGAAAGATCTTTGCGAAGGCGGCGTCGCGGATGCTGAGGCCGCCGGCATAGGCGCCGAAGGCGGGCATCACGGCGCGCATTCCGTCACTGGCGAAACAGCGGCGCTCCATCGAGCGGCCGCGCGCGGAGACGCGCGCCTTCGGATGCAGATGGCCGGCGATCTCGCCGCGCGCACCGGTCGGCTCGTGACGGAAGGTGATCGGGCCGATCGCGATTTCGTCGGCGATGGTCCCGCCCAGATCGCGCGGCAGCGCCGGATCGTGATTGCCCGCGATCCAGATCCAGTCGCGCCCCGCCTGGAGTGCGGCAACGGCATCGCGATCGTCCGCCGACAGACGTTCATGCGCGGTGCGATCGTGAAAGCTGTCGCCAAGTGCGATGACCGCGCGGGGATCGTGACGGGCGACGACCGCGGCGAGCCGACCGAGCGTTGCCACCGTATCGTAAGGCGGCAGCAGCACGCCGCGCGTCGCGAAGCTGGAGCCCTTTTCCAGATGCAGGTCGGAAACGACCAGCAGGCGCTGCTCTTCCCAGAACAACGCGCCGGAGAGATCGGCGTGGAGCGCGATGCCTTCGACATCGACACTGCGCGTCGTCGTCACCGAAAATGCCACTTGCTCTGTCATGGCCAGGTATAGCCGTCCGAAGGACGGCGTCGCTTTCGCTCGCCTATGCCCGGCCATCCACGTTCCTGCCGCGGCAAAAAAGACGTGGATGCCCGGGTCAAGCCCGGGCACGACGATGTGGATGTATCAGCGCATCTCACTGGCAAAATTCTCTACGACATCGCCTCTTTGACCAGCTCGTCGGCGGCTTCCGCCAACAGCTCGTCTCCAGCTTCGCCATAGACTGACTCGCGGCCGATTTCCAGCATCACGGGGACGGCGAGCGGGGAGACGCGGTCGAGTTCCCGATGCGTGATGTGGCCCTGGATGCGGGCGAGCATGTCGCCGAGACGGCGCAGATCGAGCAGGCCGGTGGCGGCGTCGGCGCGGGCGGCGCGCAAGAGGACATGATCGGCCTGGTGTTTTCGCAGGACGTCGTAGACGAGATCGGTCGAGAACAGCACCTGGCGGCGGCTCTTCTCCTCGCCGGTGTGGCGGCGCGCGATCAGGCCGGAGATGATCGCGCAGTTCCGGAACGTGCGTTTCATCAGCGCGGATTCGGCGAGCCACGCCTCGAGGTCGTCGCCGAGCATATCAGGGTCGAACAGCGCATTCAGGTCGATCCTGCCGTCCCGGATCATGAAGGACATGTCGCCGAGGGCCCAGACCGCGATCGCATATTCGTTGGCGACGAAACCGAGCGGCCGGGCGCGGGCGCGCTCCAGTCGGCGCGTCAGCAGCATGCCGAGCGTCTGGTGCGCAAGGCGCCCCTCGAACGGATAGCAGACGAGGTAATGTTTGTTGGCACGCGGAAAACTCTCGACCAGAAGCTCGCGCACGGCCGGCACGCGCGACACCTCCCTTTGCAGCGACAGCCAGTCGCGCACCTGCTCGGGCAAGCCGTTCCACGCGCGCCCGTCATCGAGCAGCCGGCGCACGCGTTCGGCGAGATAGGTCGAGAGCGGAAACTTGCCGCCCATATAGGACGGCACTTTCGGGTCCTTGTCGTTGGCGCGCGAGACATAGACCTGGTCCTCAACCAGGGTCTCGTAGCGCACCACCTCGCCGCTGAACACGAAGGTGTCGGCCGGGCTCAAGCCTTCGATGAAAGCCTCCTCGATCTCGCCGAGCAGCCTGCCGCCGCGCGCGATCACCGAGCCCGCCCCGCCGCCCCGCGAACGCACCAAGCGCACCTTCAGCATGTCGTCCGCGACGATGGTGCCGACATTCATCCGGTAGCTCTGCCGCACTTTTGGATTGGCGACGCGCCAGCGCCCCTCCTTGTCCTGCCTGATCCGGGCGAAGCGCTCATAGGTCTTCAGCGCGTAGCCGCCGGAGGCGACGAATTCGACGACGTCGTCGAAGTCCTGCCGCGAGAGGTTTGCGTAGGGCGCAGCGGTGCGCAATTCCTCGTAGAGTTCGTCGGAGAGAAACGGCTCGCCGCAGGCGCAGCCGAGCACGTGCTGGGCCAGCACATCGAGCGCGCCGGTCCGCAAGGGTGGCGTATCCTGTGCATTGTCGGCGATGGCATCGATCGCAACGCGACACTCCAGCACCTCAAAACGGTTCGCCGGCACCAGCACGGCGCGCGAGGCTTCGTCGAGACGGTGATTGGCGCGGCCGATTCGCTGCATCAGGCGCGAGGAGCCCTTGGGCGCGCCTATGTTGACGACGAGATCGACATCGCCCCAGTCGACGCCGAGGTCGAGCGAGGAGGTGCAGACCACGCCGCGCAGTCTGCCCGCTGACATCGCGTCCTCGACCTTGCGGCGTTGGGCGACGTCGAGCGAGCCGTGATGCAGCGCGATGGCGAGCCCGTCGTCGTTCATGCTCCAGAGATTCTGGAACAGCATCTCGGCCTGGCTGCGGGTGTTGACGAAGACGAGCGTGGTCTTGTTCGCCTTGATCAGCTCATAGATTTCGGGAAGCGCATGGCGCGCGCTGTGGCCGGCCCAGGGCAGCCGCTCGCGCGTGTCGAGCATCTCGACCAGCGGCGGCGCCGCGCCGCCGGCGATGACGATGTCGGCGGCCGCCTCCTTCCCGCCGGGCTGCGGCACCAGGACGCGCGCAAGCTGGTCCGGCTCGGCCACGGTCGCCGACAGGCCGATCGCACGCAGCTGCGGCGCCAGCCGCCAGAGCCGCGCGAGACCCAGCGACAACAGATCGCCGCGCTTTGACGTCACCAGCGCATGCAGCTCGTCGAGCACGATGCGCCTCAGCGAGGAAAATAGAAACGGCGCGTCGTCCGAAGAGAGCAGCAGCGCAACCTGCTCCGGTGTCGTCAGCAGGATATCAGGCGGATAGCGCCGCTGCCGCTGTCGCCGCGACACCGGCGTGTCGCCGGTGCGGGTCTCGACCTTGATCGGCAGCCCCATCTCGGCAACCGGCCGCTCCAGGTTGCGCGCGATGTCGACGGCGAGCGCCTTGAGCGGCGAGATGTAGAGCGTGTGCAGGCCGCCACTGCGTTGCAGGGTGCGGCCGGTGGAGACCACGGATTTCGCTGGAGCTACCGGCGCAGAACTCAGCTCCACCAGCGTCGGCAAAAATCCCGCCAGCGTCTTGCCGGCGCCGGTCGGCGCGATCAGCAGCGCCGAGCGATCCTCGCGCGCCTTCTCCAGCAGCGCCAATTGATGTGCGCGCGGCGACCAGCCGCGGGCCGCGAACCACGCCCGGAAGCGGTCGGGCAGCAGCGCGGCCGGCTCAGCCGATGTTTTGAGGATGCGGGGCGGCACGGCGTTACAGGTAAGCCGTGAGCTCGGGTTCGTCGAGGGGGTGGTTGGGCAGGATGCGTCCACAGCCGTCATGGCCGGGCTTGTCCCGGCCATCCACGTTCTTGCCACACGAAAGCAAAGACGTGGATGCCCGGGACAAGCCCGGGCATGACGAGTTTGTGGAGCTATTGCCCGCTCAACACGCCACGCATTCGTGGAGGGAGAACCCCTACTCCGACATCGGCTTGTCGGAGATGTCCCAGTCCTTGCCGGTGAAGGTGGAGATGAAGAGCGTCTTCATCGGCGTGTAGTCTTCTGGCGTGTAGCTGTAGGTGACGCCATCGAGGAAATAGGGCGAGTGGAAGCCGTTGAGAGTCGAGGCCTGCTTCAGCACGTTGGCGCGGGTGAGATCGTCGCCGCAGCGGCGCAGGATCTCGCCCATGGTCACGGCCTGGCCGTAGCCGGCAAAGGCGATGGTGTTGTCGGGATCGATGGCCGGCATGTACTTCTTGCGCAACTCCTCGAACGCCATCACGTCCGGATCTTTCTCCCATTTGGGCAGACCGACTTCCTTGTTGTAGCGGATGGCGACGATGCCGGTGGCGTTCTCCAGGCCCGCGGCGTTGAGAATCGAGCGGCCGGTCGAGCCGGCCGACAAGAGTTGCAGCGGCTTCCAGCCAAGCTCGGCCACCTTCCGGATCGACTGCGACGACGCCTTGCCGGTGGAGATGTTGTAGAAGACGTCCGCGCCCGACTTGGAGAGGTTGATGAGCTGGGAATCGACGGTCGGATCGGTCAGATCGTAGGTCTGCTCCATGATCACCTGAGCGGTGCCGCCGGCATCAGCCAGTACCTTCTTGAACGGCCCCAGGAAGTCGCGGCCGAAATCGTCGTTCTGGTAGAGGATGCCGACCTTGGCGTTCGGCTTCACGCTGACCACGTGCCTTGCGAGAATGCGCGCCTCGGTCGGATAGAGCGGCAGGCCCGCCATCGTCCATTTGAACTCTTTCGGATTGTTCCACTTCGACGCGCCGGTGTTGAGCAGCAGCTGCGGCACGCCCTTGGAGTTCAGGTATTTGTGCACGGAGGTCTGCGGCGCGGTGCCGAGCGAGCCGTAGAGCGCCAGCACCTCTTCCTGCTCGACCAGGCGCCGCGTCGCCTCGACGCATTTCGGCGCGCTGTAGGCGTCGTCCATGGTGAGGAACTTGACCTTGCGGCCGTTGATGCCGCCCTTCTCGTTCAGCATCTGGAAATAGGCTTCGCCGATGCGCCCGAGCACGCCGTAGAGCGAGCCGGGCCCGGAATGCGGCACGGTCTGCCCGATCTTGATCTCGGTGTCGCTGGCGCCGGCATCGTATTTCTTGTCTGCGGCCCATACATAGGGCGCGGGCAAGGTGGATGCAGCGATGGCGGTGAGCGCGGCGGCACTGAAATCGCGCCGCGATGGATTCTTCGACATTATTTGTTTCTCCCTGGTGCGCACATAGTGCTGGCATCGCCGCATGCGTCGCAAGTGGGAAGTCGTCGCTTTGCGACGCAATGACGCCCGAATCGCTTCGCCGCAGCGCCTAGACTCAAGTTTTCTCGGCGACGACCACGAGACCACGCACGGGCTCGTTGTTCTCGATCCGAGGCGAGGCCGTTGCCAACGTCAGGAGCTTGAGCCCGGCCTCCGCAATCGCGCTGCGAACATATTCTGTAGAATGGGCGTAGCGCAGGCCTGCGCCGAGAACCACGCCATCGCCGTCATGCGTCTCCAGCGTGAAAGCGAGCACGCCATTGGGCGCGAGCACGCGCCCGGCTTCGATGAGCACCGGTGCGAGATCGGAGAGATAGACGAACGCATCAGCCGCGACGACGAGGTTCGCGCTCGCATCACCCTTCGTGCGCAGGCCTTCGATCATGTCGGCGACCTCGAGCTCGGCATAGAGACCTGTGGCGCGCGCCTGTTTGATCATGCCGACCGACAGGTCGATGCCGATGAAATGATCGACCTGCTTTGCGAAGGCCGCGGCCGCCAGCCCCGTGCCGCAGCCGAGATCGATGGCACGCTTGAACAAAGCGGGCCTCTTCGCGGCGACGCGCGCGGCCACCACCGCCTTGAAGATCAGCGACGGCGCGCGATAATCGAGATCGTTGATCAGCACATGCTCGAAGCGCGGCGCATATTGATCGAACAGCGCCTGCACATAGGCTTTGGGCATCTCGGACAATTGCTCGTCGCCGAGGCGCATCAGATGCAGGTGAGCGCCGTGCTGATCGCTCGGATCGGACTCGCGCGATTTTCGAAAGGCCGCGATGGCTTTGTCGCGCTCGCCGAGCTGGCTGCTGATTTCGCCGAGCGTGAACCAGGCCGAGGTGAAATTCGGCGCGAGCTCGATCGCCTGCTCCAGCAGGTCGGCGGCGGCGGACAAGTCGCCCTTGAGCTGGAGATCGCGCGCGAACTCGAAGCGGCGGTCGGCCCTGAGGTCGCCGGAGGTCAGGAACAGGCGCAGGGACATGGAACTCGGCTCGTCACTGCCGGGCTTGCCCCGACAATCCATCAAAAAAATCACGTTTTAAGAGGATGGACGCGCGGGTCAAGCCCGCGCATGACGGGTGAATTCGGGGCGCCCGCTGCCTATATCGTCTGCATGCGTCCGCAAGACATCCTGCTGCCAGTTGCTGCCGGCCTGTGCTGCAAGCCCGGCGGCTTCCATATCGACCCTGTCCGTCCCGTCGAGCGGGCCGTGATCACCCACGGCCATTCCGACCACGCCCGCGCCGGTCATGGCGCGGTGCTGGCGACACAGGAAACGCTGGACATGATGCGGCTGCGTTATGGCGAGAATTTTGCGGGGTCGACGCAAGCCATCGGCTATGGCGAGGAGATCCGGCTCGGCGACGTCCGCGTGAAATTCCATCCGGCCGGTCATGTCCTTGGCTCAGCGCAGATCGCCGTGACCTGCAAGGACACCTGCATCGTCGCCTCTGGCGACTACAAGGACGCGCCCGACCCGACTTGCACGCCGTTCGAGCTCGTGCCCTGCGACGTCTTCATCACTGAAGCCACGTTCGGCCTGCCGGTGTTTCGGCATGGCGATGCCGCCGACGAGGTGAAGAAGCTGCTGGCCTCCGTTGCATTGTTTCCCGAGCGCGCGCATCTGGTCGGCGCCTATTCGCTCGGCAAGGCGCAGCGCGTGATCGCCCTGCTGCGCCAGGCCGGCTATGACGCACCGATCTATTTGCATGGCGCGATGGAGACGATCACGCACTACTATCAGAGCCGCGGGATCGAGCTTGGCGAGCTGCGGCTGGTGAAGGGCGTGAAGAAGGCGGCGCTTGCCGGCACCATCACGCTGGCGCCGCCGTCTGCGACCTCCGATCTCTGGACGCGGCGCTTCCCCGATCCCGTCACCGCCTTTGCCTCGGGGTGGATGCGCGTACGCGCCCGCGCGCGGCAGCGTGGCATCGAACTGCCGCTGGTGATCTCCGATCATGCCGATTGGGACGGCCTCACCGCGACCATTGCCGCAACGGGTGCGGGCGAGATCTGGGTCACCCACGGCCAGGAAGACGCGCTGGTGCATTGGTGCCAGAGCAAAGGTTTGCGGGCGCGGCCGCTCGATCTCGTCGGCTATAGCGACGAGGAGGAGAGCGAGACGCCGCTCCCTGACGGGGCCGAAGCATGAACCGGTTCGCCGAACTGCTGGACCGCCTCGCCTACGAGCCCGGCCGCAACAACAAGCTGCGGCTGATCACCGGCTATTTCCGCGAGGTCGGCGATCCCGACCGCGGCTACGCGCTGGCCGCGCTGACCGGCGCGCTGAGCTTCAAGCATGCCAAGCCGGCGCTGATCCGCGATTTGATCACGGCGCGCACTGATACCGTGCTGTTCGGGTTGTCGTACGACTATGTCGGCGATCTCTCGGAGACGGTGGCGCTGATGTGGCCGAAGACGGCAATGGCCGCCCACAACAACCCGCCTTCCCCAACCCTCACCGAGGTCGTCACCACACTCCGCACCCTCGGCAAGGCCGAGCTGCCAAGGCAGCTCGAACGCTGGCTCGACGAGCTGGATGAAACCGGCCGCTGGGCGCTCTTGAAGCTCGTCACCGGCGCGTTGCGCATCGGCATCTCCGCGCGCCTGGCGAAGACCGCGGCGGCTGCGCTCGGCGACAAGGATCCGCATGACGTCGAGCTGATCTGGCCGGGGCTCGCGCCGCCCTATCCCGAGCTGTTCGCCTGGCTGGAAGGCCGCGGCGAAAAGCCGGTCAATCGCGATCCCGCGCCGTTCCGCCCCGTCATGCTGGCGCACGCGATCGAAAACACCGATTTCCAGAGCCTCGATCCCGCCGACTACATCGCCGAATGGAAATGGGACGGCATTCGCGTGCAGGCGGTGGCAGGCCGCGACGAGCGCGGCCACATCACCGCGCGGCTCTATTCGCGGACCGGCGAGGACATCACAGGCAGCTTTCCGGATCTGGTGCCGTCGCTGCGACTAGCAGGCGCGATCGACGGTGAACTCCTGATCCTGCGTGATAGCCGCGTGCAGAGCTTCAATGTTCTGCAACAGCGTCTCAACCGCAAGGTGGTGTCGCCAAAGCTGATCAAGGAGTTTCCGATACATCTGCGGGCCTATGACCTGCTCGGCGACGACGAGAACGATCTCCGCGAACTACCTTTCTCCGAGCGGCGCGAACGGCTTGAGGTCTTTATCAAGAAGCTCGACGACCCTCGGATTGATCTTTCGCCCACAGTCCCCTTCGCAAGTTGGGACACGCTCACGGCCGCGCGCGCTGATCCGGCGAGCGCGGGCGCAGGTGAGGACGCCGACGCCGTCGAAGGCGTGATGCTGAAGCGGCGCGACGCGCCCTATCTGCCGGGACGGCCGAAGGGACAGTGGTGGAAATGGAAGCGCGATCCGCACGTGATCGATGCCGTGCTGATGTATGCGCAGCGCGGCCACGGCAAGCGCTCGTCCTATTATTCCGACTACACTTTTGGCGTCTGGGCCGAAGGCGATGGCGGCGACGAGCTGGTGCCGGTCGGAAAAGCCTATTTCGGCTTCACCGACGAGGAGCTCTTGCAGATCGACCGCTTCGTCCGCCGCAACACCACGGAAAAATTCGGCCCCGTCCGCCATGTCGTGCACGAGGCGGACAAGGGGCTGGTGCTGGAAGTCGCCTTCGAGGGCCTTCAGCGCTCCCCGCGGCACAAATCCGGCGTCGCAATGCGTTTTCCCCGCATCAGCCGGCTGCGCTGGGACAAGCCGCCACGGGAGGCCGACCGGCTGCAAACGCTGGAAAAGATGCTGAAAGTGGAGGCGGCTGAGATTGAAGCGTGAGGCGTGCAGCGATCACCCTCGATGTCGCCCCGGTGGAGGTGCGCTCCCTCTCCCGCCTGCGGGAGAGGGTTGGGGAGAGGGTATCTCCACAGTGGGATTCGCCAAGAGGCGAAAGCCCTCACCCGCGGCTTCGGCGCGACATCTCCCGCAAGCGGGAGAGGTTGCAGCCAGCCCGCGGCATGTGCTTGTCCGAATTAAAATCCCGTAAGCCGATTGACGGCCTGTTGCGGGTTCCCCATGTGCCCGGCGGTGCCCTATAATGGGGGTCGAATCCGCCCAAGGAGTTTGCGATGGCCCACGACGTCAGAGATTTGCCGGCCGGCCGCAGCGATGGCCTGAACCGCTTTCTCGGCGGCTCGCCGCTGGCGGTCGCATTCCGCCTGGTGCTGCTCTCGATCCTGGTCGGCGTCGTGCTGGCGGCGATCGGCTTCGATCCCTGGAATATCATTTACAGCATTCGCCTGCTGTTCCAGCGGCTGTGGGATCTCGGCTTCGACACCATCAACTGGCTGTGGCGCTACTTCCTGCTCGGCGCCGTCATCGTGGTCCCGATCTGGCTGCTGATGCGCGTCTTCGGCGCGCCGCGCCGCTGAACCTTCACGGAGGCCGCAGCCGATGCAATTACGCTTTATCGGCTGCGGCGATGCCTTCGGCTCCGGCGGCAGACTCAACACCTGCTTCCACGTCTTGGGGCGCGAAGCCAACTTCCTGATCGATTGCGGCGCGTCGGCTCTGCCGGCGCTGAAGCGGCTCGACATCGACCGCAATGACATCGACCTCATCCTGATCACGCATTTCCACGGCGACCATTTTGCCGGGCTGCCGTTTGTCCTGCTCGATGCGCAATTCTCGCGGCGAACCCGGCCGCTCACCGTCGCGGGCCCGCAAGGCATCGAGACGCGGCTGAAGCAGGTGATGGAAGCGCTGTTCGAGCACTCCTCCAAGACCAGGCAACGCTTCGAGCTGTCCGTCATCGAGCTCGCGCCCGGGCAAAGCCAATCCTTCGGCGCGGTGACGGTGACGCCTTACCCGGTCGTGCACGGCGAATCCGGCGGGCCATTCCTGGCCTACCGCGTCGAGGTCGAAGGCCGCACGCTCGCCTACAGCGCCGATACCGAATGGACGGAGACGCTCATTCCGCTGGCGCATGGCGTCGACCTTTTCATCGCGGAAGCCTACATGTACGAGAAGGTGGTCAAGAACCATCTCAGCCTGAAGACCTTGGAACAGCATTTGCCAGAAATCGGCGCAAAACGCCTCGTCCTCACCCATATGAGCGACGATGTGTTGTCGCGCCTCGACGACATCCAGCATCTCACCGCCGAAGACGGCATGGTGCTCGTGTTCTGACATGCACGCGCCCGTTCATCCCAGAGTCGGCAGCCGCCAGGTGTTCGCCATCGCCGGTCCCGCGATGGTCGCGAACCTCACCACGCCGCTGATCGGCGTGGTCTCGACCACCGCGATCGGACGGCTCGACGATGCCGCGCTGCTCGGCGGCGTCGCGATGGCGTCCGTCATCTTCGACTGCCTGTTCTGGCTGTTCGGCTTCCTGCGCATGAGCACGCTCGCTTTCACGGCGCAGGCGCTCGGTGCCGGCGAGACGCGCACGCTGACCGCCATTCTCGCGCGCGGCTTCATCGTCGCCGGCCTGATCGGGACCGCGCTGATCGCGCTGCAACTGCCGCTGACCGCAGTGCTGTTCGACATGATGGGCGGCAGCGAAGGCGTCACGCGCGCCGCAAAGACCTACTTCATGATCCGGATATGGTCGGCGCCGCTCGCGCTCGCCAACTACGTCATCCTCGGCTGGCTGATCGGCCTGGCCCGCGCCAATCCGGCGCTCGCGCTCCAGGTCGTCATCAATCTCGTCAACATGGTGGCGACGATCCTGCTGGTGCTGGTCTACGACACCGGCATCACAGGCGCAGCGATCGCCGCGCTGCTGTCGGAAGCGGTCGGATTGGGGCTCGGTGTGATCGTCTGCCGCCGCTATGCCGGGGGCGGCTTCGCAGTGCCTTTCGCAACCCTGTTCGACCCGGACAAGCTGATGCGGATGCTGGCGGTGAACTCGGACATCATGATCCGCACCGCGGCGCTGATCGCTGTGTTCCTGTTCTTCACCGCCAAGGGCGCGCGGTCCGGCGACGTCACGCTGGCCGCGAATTCCGTGCTCAACAATTTCCTTTTGGTCAGCGCCTTCTTCCTCGATGGTCTTGCGAACGCAGCCCAGCAGCTCTGCGGCCGCACGCTTGGGGCGCGCGATGCCAACGGTTTTGCGGCCTCGACCCGGCTGGTGCTGCTGTGGGGGCTCGGCTTTGCGCTGGTGGTATCGGTGCTGTTCGCCTTGTTCGGGCCGCACCTGATCGATTTCATGGCGGCCAGCGAAGCCGTTCGCCGCAGCGCGCGCGAATTCCTGCCGTTCGTCGTGCTCGCGCCCATACCCGGCGTGTTCGCCTTCGGCTTCGACGGCATCTATATCGGCGCGACCTGGGCGCGCGAGATGCGCAATCTGATGCTGTTATCGCTCGCGATCTTTCTCGGCACTTGGTGGGCGCTGCAATCGTTCGGCAATGCCGGACTATGGAGCGCGCTGATTGCCTCCTACGTCTCGCGCGGCGGCTTGCAGGCCGCACGCTATCCGGCGCAATTCAGGGCGACGTTCCCGAAGCCGTAGCCGTACGTCGTAGCCCGGATGGAGCGCAGCGTAATCCGGGGCCTTCGCGTCCGCGGATCGATTCCCGGATTGCGCTTCGCTCCATCCGGGCTACGAAGATTGCGGCGGCGACCTACGTCGCCACCACCGCCGGGATCGGCAGCGCAGTGACCGACTTGATCTTCTCCATCGCAAAGCGCGAAGTGACGTTCTTCAGCGGCACGGCGCTGATCAGCTTCTTGTAGAACACGTCATAGGCCTGCATGTCCGCGACGACGACGCGCAGCATGTAATCGACGTCGCCGGCCATGCGATAAAACTCCATCACCTCGGGCATGGCGCTGACAGCTTCGGCGAACTTCTTCAGCCAGGCGTCCGAATGGTCGGCGCTCTCGACTGACACGAACACGGAGATGCCGAGCCCGATCTTGTTCTGGTCGACCAGAGCCACCCGCTTCAGGATCACGCCATCGGCCTCCAGGCGCTGGATGCGCTTCCAGCAGGGGGTCGAGGACAGGCCAACGCGGTCGCCGATCTCGGCAACTGACAGCGAGGCATCGTCCTGGAGTACCATCAGGATCTTGCGGTCGATGGCGTCGAGCCGGCGGCTGGTCTCGGGGAGCTGGACAGCGAGGTCAGTCATTTGAAGAACTTTGTTCCATTATGAGGGCTTCTTTCCGTCATATAGAGAAAATTCTTCTATCGCAAGCCTATAATCTCGGCGGGTGATCCAACTCGGATTTCGACTTCTCTTGCAGAAATTCTTCAACTTCAATGTGTTGCGGGGCGGCCAGGCCGCCGCCATGGCGGGTGCATTTCAGCGCTGCCGCTGCCGCGGCGAATCGCAGCGCCTCCCGCACATCGCTGCCTTCGGCAAGGCGAAGCGTGAAAGCGCCATGGAAGACGTCGCCGGCGCCGAGCGTGTCGATGGCCTCGACCGGAAAGGCCGGCGTTTCCTCGAGCTCACCCGCCTCGTTCAGCCAGAGCGTGCCATGCGCGCCGCGCGTGGCGGCGAGGAACGCTGGCGTCAGCTCGGCTAGGCGCTTCAACGCGCCGCCATCGTCGGCGATGCCGGCCGTCTCCTGCACCTGCTCGCTGGCGAACAGCAGGTGCGAGGCGGCCGTGAGCAGGTTGTCCTGCAACGACATCGCGCGATCGACGCCGGCGATGACGGGAATGCCGCGCTGGCGCGCCTCGGTGCAGAGGGAGGTAGCAAACGGCGCGCAGCGGCTCTCGACGAGCAGCGCCTGACAATCGGCCAGCAGTACGTCGGCGTCCGGCAGCTTCACCGTCCACAGAGCGGGATCGCGATAGATTGTGAGCGTCCGCTCGCCCGAGGGCTCGATCATGATCGCCGAAACGGGCGTGGTCAGGCCCGGCATGCGCACGACGTGGCTGGTGTCGATACCCTCTGCGGCCATCCGTTCGAGAATGAAGCCGCTCGACGTCTCACCGGTGTCGCCCATCGGTCCGGCGAGCGCAACACGCCCGCCAAGCCGGGCGATGGCGATCGCGGCATTGAGCGCGTTGCCGCCGCAGATCTCGGCTAGATGGCTGGCGTTCGCTTTGCTGCCGCGCTCGGGCACGGCCTCGACGCGAAAGGCGAGGTCGCGCACGGGGATGCCGATGCAGAGGATGCGCGGCGCGGTCCC
The DNA here is from genome assembly GCF_023074175.1 of Bradyrhizobium sp. 139. Lineage (GTDB taxonomy): Bacteria > Pseudomonadota > Alphaproteobacteria > Rhizobiales > Xanthobacteraceae > Bradyrhizobium. Next base: position 66,145 of record NZ_JADPKS010000111.1, on the reverse strand, counting down.
GGATGCGGCCATCGGCGGTCTCGGCTCAAGCGCCGCTCTTGTCGCGCACCCAGCGGCCGAGCAGATGATGGGCAATGGCAAAGGGATGCGGGCCGGCGAGCCCGTCCGGATGCGTTCGGGTCAGCATCAGGGCGGCCTCCTCGCGCGTGAACCAGCGCGCGTCCTCCAGCTCGGAATGGTCGACGACGACGTCCTCGTTCAGCGCGCGGGCGCTACAGCCGATCATCAGCGAAGACGGATAGGGCCATGGCTGCGTCATGTAGTACTGCACGTCGGTGCAGCGGATGCCGGACTCTTCCAGAATCTCGCGGCGTACCGCGTCCTCGATGGTCTCGGCGGCTTCGACGAAACCGGCGAGGCAGGAATACATGCCCGGCGGAAACTGCTTCTGGCGGCCGAGCAGGCACTTCTCGCCGGAGGCGACCAGCATGATCACGACCGGGTCGGTGCGCGGGAAATGCTCGGCCTTGCAAGCAGGGCAGTCGCGCTTCCAGCCGCCTTCCTTCATCGCGCTGCGCGTGCCGCAATTGGCGCAAAAACCGTGGCGCTGATGCCAGCTCACCATCGACTTCGCCATCGCGACCGCCGAGAGCTCTTGCGGCGCGATCGCGCCCTGCATGGCCATGCCGCGCAGCTCGGTGAGGGCGTAGTCCTGGCCTCCGACCAGCTTCTCGGCCGCGGCCTGCGACATCCCCATGCCGAACACCGCGGCGCCGTCGCGCAAGCCTAAGAAGATCGTGCCGGGATTGGCGCCGCATTTCAGCGCCTCGTCGATCGACAGCAGCGCACGCTTTGCTTCGCCTTCGTGCTTCACCAGCAACGAGTCGCGGTGGACGACATAGGCGCGCGACGTCGGCTTCCGCTCCATCGCGAACAGCTTTTCGTCATCGCGGCGCAGATGCGCGGCGCGGTCGAGGACGTTGGTGACGAAGGCCGGCTGTCCCAGCGGAAACGAGTCGAATGCTGACATTTCTTGTTCTTTCAACCCAACCAGATCTTGCGCCGAAGCGCGCTGATGAAATTCTGCACCTCGCTGGCGTCATGCGCCAAAGGCTGCATCACGCCCCAGACAGGCCGCGGCCAGGCGGCGTCACCGGTGCGGCGCGCGATGATGTGGACGTGAAGCTGCGGCACGAGGTTGCCGAGAGCTGCGATGTTGAGCTTGTCGCATTTTGTGATCTCCTTCAGCGCGCGCGAGACGCGGGAGATCTCGGTCATCAGCTGCGCCTGTTGCACCTCATCAAGATCGATGATCTCGACCGCGTCGGGTCGCCGCGGCACCAGCAGGAGCCAGGGATAATGCGCGTCCTTGATGACGAGCACCTTCGACAGCGGCAGGTCGCCGATATCGATGGTGTCGTCTTTCAGGCGGGAGTGCAGCGACCAGGCGGATTCGGACATGAAGGTTTCCGGATGGCCCGATGGGATCGGGCTTGTTCGGTCCCGAGCATACGATACGGAGTCCGATAGGGGAAGGATGGGGCTCCGCTGCCGCTGCATACGCGGTCGTCGTCCCGGACAAGCGAGCGCAGATCCGGGACCCATAACCCCAGGGAGTGGTTATTGCGCGAACTGGCAACTCGGAGTCTTCGCCAAACTCAATCCTCTGGTTATGGGTCCCGGGTTCGCGCTTTGCGCGCCCCGGGACGACGGTGAGAGTGTCGCCTACGCCTCCGCCAGCACGCGCGCATTGGCGCGGACGGAGGCCTCGCTGACGCAGATGCCGAGGCCCGGCCCATCGGGCACCACGACATGGCCGGCGCGGTTGGCGACGCGCTCTTCCAGCACGTCCTCGGTCAGCACATGATGCGGCATGTAGAATTCGCAGCCGAGCGAGATGCCCGGCGTCGCCGCGATCAGCTGCGTGCCTGCGGCGAGCCCAATCCCGCCCTCCCACAGCGTGCCGCCATAGCCGGGCAGGCCGGCGATATCGGCGATCGCCATGATCGCCTGGGCCTCGAACAGGCCGCCGGCCTTCATCAGCTTGATCGAGACCGCATCGGCCGCCTCGCGGCGCACCACCTCCATCATGTCGCGGCGGTCGAAGCAGCTTTCGTCGGCGAGCACGGGTGTTTCAAGCGCCGCAGTAAGCTGCGCCATGACATCGAGAAATTTGCGCTGCACCGGCTGCTCGATGAAGGTCGGCGCGAACTGCTCGACGTCGCGCAGGATCTTGATGGCGCCGAACGGCGCCAGCGCCTGATTATAGTCGACGCGAAGATCGACCGTGTCGCCGAATTCGTTGCGGATCGCTTCGAGGTGATCGAGATCCTCGCGATGCGGTTTGACGCCGGTCTTGACCTTGTAGATGACATTGCCGTCGGGAACCATTTTCCGCATGCGCTCGAGATCGGCGGCGAAATCGGGATCGGCGATCGAGAAGGAGAGGGGGATCGTGTCGCGGACGCGGCCGCCAAGGAGGTCTGCGACCGAAAGCCCGGACGACTTGCCGACGATGTCGAGCAGCGCCATCTCGATCGCGACCTTGGCCTCGGCGTGTCCGACCAGCGCACGATCGAGCTCGGCCATCAGCGCGCGGATGCGGCGCACCGGCTTGCCGAGCACGATCGGCCGCAGATAGATGTCGAGCGCGGAGAACGCCGCTTCCGGCGTTCCCGTGAACACCTCCCACGGCGCCGCCTCGCCCCAGCCGACCACGCCGTCGCTTGCGGTGAGCTCGATCAGCACGCGCTTGACCGTGCCCTTGACGTTGCCGACGCCCTGGAGGCGCGCCATCTTGATCGGGCTCTCGATCAGGAACAGCCTGAGACGTTCGATTGTGGCTTCGGTCATGTCAGGCCTCCATTGACGTGCCAGACCTGGCCGGTGACGTAGGACGTTTTCGGCGACGCCAGGAAGGCGATGATCTCGGCCACTTCCTCCGGCCGCCCGCGGCGGTTCATCGGGATCAGCACTTCGGTCGCGGCGATCTGTTCGGGCGAGAGCCGGCTCTCGCTCGGTCTGTCCTTGACGATGAGGCCCGGCGCAACCGCGTTGACGGTGATGCCGTCCCTGGCGAGTTCGACCGCAGTCAGCCGCACCAGCGCTTCCAGCGCGGAGCGGCTTGCGGCGGTCGCAGCGAAGGGCGCGAATTCCGGGCGGATCGCGTGCGCCACGAACGACGACACCGCGACGATCCGCGCATCTTGCCCCGCACGCAGCAGCGGCAGCGCGGCGTCGACAAGCCGTGTGAACGCCAGCGCAGACTCTTCCATCGCCTGGCGGAATTGATCTGCCGGCGTGCCGATGGCGCTGCCGCGGCGGGCATGGCCGCCAACCAGGATCAATCCATCGAGCCGGCCGAAGGCGCGCTGTGCGGCAGCGACGGCATCGGTGGCCGCGGCCTCCTCGGCGAGATCGCCGAGGCATTTTGCGACGACCGCGCCTTCTGCTTCGGCTTCGGCCGCCGTGGCATCGAGACCGGCTGCGTTCGAGCGTGTGTGCAGCAGCAGCGCGGTCCCGGGAGCCGCGAGCAGTCTTGCGGTGGCGCGGCCGATGCCGCTGGCGGCACCGGTGACGAGATAGGCGCGGTCGATATTTGGCATCATGGTGCTGCGTTGGCCGGCGGAAGTGCGCCGGTGCGGTGGAAATGGCTGAGGAAGGCGCGCGTCGCGGCCTGCTGCGGATTATCGATCACCTGCCGCGCCGCACCTTCCTCGACGACGACGCCATCGCGCATGAAGATGAGGCGATCGGCGACCTCGCGGGCGAAGGCGATCTCATGGGTCACGATCACCATGGTCATGCCTTCCGAGGCCAGCCGCTGGATGACGGCGAGCACCTCGCCCACGAGCTCGGGATCGAGCGCGGAGGTTGCTTCGTCGAACAGCATCACGTCCGGCTCCATCGCGAGCGCGCGCGCAATTGCGACGCGCTGCTTCTGCCCGCCGGACAGCGTCGCCGGATATTGATCGGCCTTTTCCGCTAGGCCCACTTTGGCAAGCTGCGCACGCGCGAGCTTCTCGGCGTCGGTCTTGGCCATGCGCCGCACCGTGACCGGCCCCTCGATGACGTTCTGAAGCGTCGTCATATGCGGGAACAGGTTGAAGTGCTGGAACACCATGCCGGTGGTGGCACGGAATTTTGCCAGCGTTCTCACGTCGGACAGTTTTGCGCCTTCCCCGAACGCAAAGCGCGTATCCCCGACACGGACGCTGCCGCCGTCGGGCACGACCAAAAGATTGATACAGCGGAGCAGCGTCGACTTGCCCGAGCCCGACGGTCCGATCAGCGCGACGACGCCGCCCTTGGCGACGTCGAGGCTGATGTTCTTCAAGACCTCGTTGCTGCCAAAGCTCTTGCGCAAGCCGCGGATCTCGATCTTCGAGGTGATCTTGGAGGTGATCTTGGAGGTCTCGCTCATTCGCTGCCCGCCAGTCGCTTCTCGCCACGACGGACGATGATGGTCAGGGGGATCAGGATCGCCGCATAGGCGACCGCGACCGCCGTGTAGGTCTCGAGCGGCCGGTAGCTGTCATGGGCGGCGACCTGGCTCTGATAGACCAGATCAGGCACAGCGAGCACCGAGACCAGCGAGGTGTTCTTGAACTGGATAATCGACTGGTTCATCAGCGCCGGGATCATGCGCTTGATCGCCTGCGGCAGCACGATCCGCCGCATGCTCTGCCCCGGCGTCATGCCGAGCGCGGCACCGGCTTCGGACTGGCCGCGATCGATCGAAACGATGCCGCCGCGGATGATCTCGGAATAGAACGAGCCGCCATAGAGCGACAGCGCGAGCGCCGAGGCCGTGATCGGAGTCATCTCGACGCCGGCCAGGATTGGCAGCGCGTAATAGAACCAGATCAGCTGCACCAGGATCGGCGTGCAGCGGAACGCCTCGATGAAGGTGAGGGCGACGAGGCGCACGGCCTTGAAGCGCGACAGGGTGCCGAAGGCGCCGAACAGGCCGAAGACAAGACCGAGCACGACGATGACCACAGTAAAGCCGACGGTGACGCCCAGGCCGTTGAGAAAGAGCCAGCGATAGCTCCAGAGGATGCCGAAGTCCCACTGATACATATTCTTTTGGACCTCAGTCGCGAAGAAATCTGTTTTTGCAGAGCGGCGTTCTCACTGCACCTCTCCCGCTTGCGGGAGAGGTCGGCGCGAAGCGCCGGGTGAGGGTTCTTTCCTCTGGGGGAGGCTGGTCGGCGGAGACACCCTCACCCCAACCCTCTTCCGCAAGCGGGAGAGCAAGCGGGAGAGGGAGTGCAGCGGGGTTCATGGATCGAGCTCGGCCCAATCTAACAACGCCTTACAGCGAAACGCCCGGCGGAATGTCCGCTTCTGTCACGCCCACCAGCTCCATGTTCGTGATGATGGCGTTGCGGATGAAGCCGAGGCCCTTGTTGAAGTCGATCCAGGTGTTGACGTAGTCGCGCCAGGTCTTGTCGCTCTCGCGGCGGAAGCCGGCGTTCGACGTGGTGGCGAAGATCGGCGTCGGCAGCACAAACTGGCCGAGCGAGGGATTCTTTTTCAGCACCGTCAGCGACAGCATGGTGATCAGGCACTGCGCGTCGACGCGGCCGGTCTGGAGCGCGGCGGTGGCGTCATCGGCGGACTTCAGCCGCGAGATCTGCGCCTTCGGCGTCAGGCGGCTCACGACCTGGTCGTGCGAGGAGCCCTGGTCGACCGCGATCTTGACGTCGGGCGAGTTCAGCTCGGCCCAGCTCTTCGGCTTGAAGTCCTTCTTGCAGAGGATGCCGAAGGCGTTGTTGAAGACCGGCACGGAGAAGTCGACCACCAGCGCGCGCTTCGGGGTCGGGTTGAGGCCGAAGAAGACGTCGATCTTGTTGGACTGCAGATCGAGCACCGAATTGCCCCAGGTGGTCTCGGTGATCTCGAGCTCGGCCTCCATGTCGTCGGCGAGCGCCTTGGCGATGTCGACGTAAAAGCCCTTCCACTGTCCGCTGGCGAGGTCCTTCATGTAATAGGGCGCGCCGCCGCCGACCGCGCCGATCCGCATCTTCTTGGTGCGGCGGATGCGGGCGAAGGTCGATTCGTTCGGATCGGCAGCCTGAGCGACGGCCGGCGAGGCCAGCGCGCCCGCGGTCACCGCGCCCATGGCGCCAAGTCCGACAATCGATGCAACATCACGACGTGTAACCATTGGGATCAATCGCTTTTCTGTTGGATGGAGTTCCGGCAGCGTTCTTACCAAGGCGCCTCCGGCAGCGAAAGCACAGCCTATCGGCTGGGCAGACCGGGAGTTGCCCGGATGCTGGGCAAGATCAAGCCTTTCAAGCCGATACCCGCTTGCTTTCCAGTCCTTTTGGCCCCAAATAGGGACCGGGAGATTGGCGGTGGACGAGCCACTCGCCAACCGGGTCAGGTCCGGAAGGAAGCAGCCCTAACGAGGTCCGGATCGGGTCGCTCGTCAGTCTCCTACCTGTTTTTCCGAGCGAATTGCGCCGGCGGCACGGGCCGCCAGCGCGCTCCTTTCCGCAAACGCCGGCCGAAAGACACTTCATTGCGGATCGACCGATGACCGACGCTGGCGCCCCTTCCAATCCTGACAGCGCCGGCCAGGCCGGCACGCCCTATCGGGTCCTGGCACGCAAATACCGCCCCTCCAGCTTCGACGATCTGATCGGCCAGGACGCCGTGGTCCGCACCGTCTCCAACGCGTTCGAGACCGGGCGCATCCCGCAGGCGTGGATTCTCACCGGCGTCCGCGGCGTCGGCAAGACCACCACCGCGCGCATTCTCGCCCGCGCGCTCAACTACGAGATGCCGGATGGTGCGGTGAAGGGGCCGACCGTTCACATGCCGACCCTCGGCGTGCATTGCCAGGCGATCATGGAAAGCCGGCACATGGACGTGCTGGAGATGGACGCCGCCTCGCACACCGGCGTTGATGACGTCCGCCAGATCAATGACAGCGTGCGCTATGCGCCGGCCAGCGCCCGCTACAAGGTCTACATCATCGACGAAGTCCACATGCTGTCGACGGCGGCGTTCAACGCCTTCCTGAAGACGCTGGAAGAGCCGCCGGAACACGCCAAATTCGTGTTCGCCACCACAGAGATCCGCAAGGTTCCCGTGACCGTGCTGTCGCGCTGCCAGCGTTTTGACCTGCGCCGCGTCGAGGCCGACGTGCTGATGAAGCATCTCGCCAACATCGCGGCCAAAGAAAACGTCGAGATCGAGCCGGAAGCGCTCGGCATCATCGCGCGCGCCGCCGAAGGGTCGGTGCGCGATTCGCTGTCGCTGCTCGATCAGGCGATCGCGCATGCGGCAGGCACCGTGAAGGCCGATGCGGTCAGGCAGATGCTGGGGCTCGCCGACCGCACCCGCGTCATCGACCTCTTTGACTCCTTGGCGCGTGGCGATATCGCGTCTGCGTTCAAGGAGTTTCGCGACCAGTACGACGTCGGAGCCGATCCGATCGTCGTGCTCTCGGATCTCGCCGAATTCGTCAATTTCGTCACCCGTGTGAAGATCGTGCCGGCGACCGCCGACAACGTCGCCTATGGCGAGACCGAGCGCGTGCGCGCGCGGGATTTCGCCTCGAAGATCTCCATGCGTGTACTGTCGCGGATGTGGCAGATGCTGCTCAAGGGCATTACCGAGGTGCAGGCCGCGACACGTCCCGCGGCTGCCGCCGAGATGGTGCTGGTGCGCATCGCCTATGTCGCCGACCTGCCGACGCCGGACGAAGCGCTCAGGATGCTGGAGCACAACGGCGGCGGCTCGCCGGTCGTGAGCGGCGCAAGCGCCGCGCGCAGCGGCGCGCCGGGTGCGCCGGTGGCCTCCGCAGCGCCGGCTGCCTCGGCTGCGCCCATGCGCGCACCGACCTCATCACCGTCCGCGTTCGGCGGCGGCGCTGCCCGGCCGCAGATGGCGGCGCCCGCGCCGGATCCGCAAGCGGCCGCACCCCAGCTGCGCATCACGAGCTTCACCCAGCTCGTCGCGCTCGCGGGGCAGAAGCGCGACCTCATGACCAAGGGTGCGCTGGAAGGCGACATGCGCCTCGTCCGTTTCGAGGAGGGCCGGCTGGAAGTCGCGCTCGAGCCTAGCGCCTCCAAGACCATGATCTCCGAGCTCGCGCGCAAGTTCGAGCTCTGGACCGGCCGCCGCTGGACGGTGATCGTCTCCAACGAGCAGGGCCAGCCGACGCTGCGCTCGGTGAATCAGGCCGCGAAGCAGGAACATGCGCGCTCTGCCGAAGCTGATCCGCGCGTGCAGGAGGTGCTGTCGCGGTTTCCCGGTGCGAAGGTCGTCGAGGTCCGCAGGCTTGCCCCCGAGGCGCCGGAGGCCAATATTAATGCCGACTATGGCAGTGACGATCCGCCCGACGGTTCCGACGGCGACGATCTCTAGAGCATGATCCGGAAAAGTGTGAAGCGGTTTTCCGATTAGATCATGCTCAAAACAATAAGCGAAGGCGCGATGATGATTCATCGCGCCAACCAAGGACAGCACCGATGGTCGATATTTTCGGCATGATGAAACAGGCGCAGCAGCTGCAATCCAAGATGCAGGAGATGCAGGACCAGCTCTCGAACGTCGAGGTCGAGGGCATCTCCGGCGGCGGTCTCGTCGCCGTGCGCATGACCGCGAAGATGGACGTGAAGGGCATCAAGATCGATCCCTCGCTGATGAAGCCTGAAGAGCGCGAGGTGCTCGAGGATCTGCTCGTCACCGCGCTCGCCGACGCCCGTCGCAAAGCCGAGACGGCCATGCAGGAGAAGATGCAGGCGCTCACGGGCGGGCTCAGCCTGCCGCCGGGGATGTTCGGCCAATAAGATGGGTTCGGTTGCAGGTCCCGAAATCGAGCGGCTGGTCCAGCTCCTCGCGCGGCTGCCGGGCCTCGGTCCGCGCTCGGCGCGGCGTGCGGCGCTGCACCTGATCAAGAAGCGCGAAGCTCTGATGATGCCGTTGTCTTCGGCCTTGCAGGTCGCGCTCGACAAGGTCCAGGTCTGCAAGATCTGCGGCAACATCGATACCCAAAATCCCTGCACCGTCTGCATCGACCCGAAGCGCGATCCGACCATTATCGTCGTCGTCGCCGACGTCGCCGATCTCTGGGCGCTGGAGCGGGCCAACGCCACTCAAGGGCGCTATCACGTGCTGGGCGCGACATTGTCGCCGCTGGACGGCGTCGGTCCGCAGGACCTCACTATCGACGCGCTGGTGGCGCGTGCGCATGATGCACAGGTGCACGAGATCATCCTGGCGCTCAACGCCACGGTCGACGGCCAGACCACGGCGCATTACATCACCGATCTCCTTCAGGACGCCAACGTAAAAGTAACCCGGCTTGCGCATGGCGTGCCGGTCGGCGGCGAGCTTGATTATCTCGATGAAGGTACGCTATCGGCTGCGATGCGGCAGCGCACCCTGTTCTAGCCATCCAGACTTACGGAACGGACGACATGACGAAACTTTTCGCCACACGATTGGCTTTGGCCGCGATGATGATGATGCTGGTGACCCCGGCCATCTCCGCGCAGCAGGGCGACGAGGCGCCGCCGCCGCCAAAACCCGGCAAGCCGATCAATACCGGCGATGTGCTCTCGGGCGAATTGAACGCAATGAAAGTGCGCGACGTCAAGAATGCCGGCAAGAGGGTTGCGACCTACCAGATCACCTCCGAGCCGCGCCGTCTGCCGGCGCCGAGCGGCCTGTGCAATCTCGAGACGGGTCCCGAGACGTTCCAGCTCGTTCCGAGCGGCGATGCCCAGGCCGCGCAGCTGAAGACGTTTGCCGGCAAGGAGATCTCGGTCAAGGTCGACGAGGTCGCCTGCGCCAGCGATCCCGGCCAGATGAGCGAGGCCGTGATCACGAAGTGGAGTTTGATCAGGAAGCAGTAGGGGCATTGGATCGAGATGCCGTAGGGTGGGCAAAGCGAAGCGTGCCCACCATCTCCTCGAACTTTCGGCGCGATGGTGGGCACGGCGCCTTGCGCCTTTGCCCACCCTACGGCAGCCTAAACCCGCACCGGCCCCAGCGCCTCGAAATGCCCGCGCTTCTGCAGCCAGGCCAGCAGTATGAGGCTGGGGATCGCGACCAGCACGCAGATCACGAAGAACAGCGGCCAGCCCGTCGTGTCCGCGACGAAGCCCGCACTCGCTGACAGATATGTGCGCCCGACCGCGGCGAGCGCGGTGAGCAGCGCGTATTGTGTCGCCGTGTGCAGCGGATTCTGGCACAGCGCGGAGAGATAGGCGACGAAGATCACGGTGCCGATGGCGCTAGTAAAGTTCTCGCAGGTGATGGCAAAGGCCAGCGCCCATTGACTGGTGCCGACGAATGCCAGCCAGGAGAAGGAGAGGTTGGCGAGCGCCTGCACCATGCCGCCGATCCACAGGCTCGTCGCAAGCGAATAGCGCCGTGCGACGAAGCCGCCGGCAAAGCCGCCGATCAGCGTTGCAGCGAGACCAACGCCCTTCACGATCGCCGCATAGTCGTTGCGGGAAAAGCCGAGGTCGATCACAAACGGCGCGGTCATCGTGCCGGAGAAGGCATCGGTGAACTTGAACAGCACGACGAAGGCGAGAGCGGCGAGCGCGTCCTTGCGCATCAAGAATTCCGAGAAGGCCCCGATTGCCGCGCGCAGAACGCGCGCGAACGCCGTCTCGCTTTGTGTCGCAGCTTCCGCCCGCACCGACTGCTCGGGCTCGGTTGCGACCAGCGCGGTGATCGTCCCGATCAGCACCATCGCCGCCATCACCACATAGCCCCACATCCAGGCCGATTGTCGCGCAATGCCGGTGCTCTCGAAGCCCGAGACGATGAACAGTGCGCCTGCGGTCGAGATCAGCATGCCGATACGATAGGCCGCGACATAGGCGGCCATGCCGGCCGCCTGCTCGCTCTCCGGCAGGCTCTCGACGCGGAACGCGTCGACCACGATGTCTTGGGTCGATGACGTCGTCGCCACCAGCAGCGCGCCGAGTGCGACGTAGAACGGCGAGCGCGCAGGATCGGTGAGGGCCAGCAGCAGGATCGCGATGATCAGCAAGAGTTGCGAGAACAAGAGCCAGCCGCGCCGCCGCCCGAAGGCGCGGGTAAACAGCGGCACATGCAGCGCATCCACCAGCGGCGCCCACAGGAATTTCAGCGTGTAGGGCGTTCCGACCAGCGCGAACAGGCCGATGGTTTTGAGATCAACCCCGGCTTCCCGCATCCACACCAGCAGTGTCGATCCCGACAGCGCCAGCGGCAGCCCTGACGAGAAGCCGAGGAACAGCACGATCAGCACCCGCGGTTGCAGGTAAACGGCCAGGCTGTCGCGCCAGGACGCGGTTGGGGTATCGGTGCGGGTGGCGGAGGTCGCGTCGGGTGCGGTCATGGGGAGGTGTTAGCAGATTCTGGCTGAAAAGGCTCTTGTGACGCTAGCGAGTCGAAAGCTCTCAACATCCCTCGGTGTCATCGTCCGCGAAGGCGGACGATCCAGTACTCACCGGCACTTCGGTCAATCACGATCCTCGCGGCGTACTGGATGCCCCGCCTGCGCGGGGCATGACGGCCTCATGGTGGGCCGGCTATCCCGGGATAAAGATCATCCCAATTCGGATTGCTCTTTTCAATCAATCGAATTTTCCACGCGCGATTCCACTTCTTGAGCCGCTTCTCCCGCTTGATCGCATTCTCCGGATCGTCGAACTGTTCGAAGTAGACCAGCGTCGCGACGTCGTACTTCTCCGTGAAGCTCTCGATCAATTTCGCTTTATGTTCCGCCACCCGTCGGATCAGATCATTCGTCACGCCGATGTAAAGCGTGCCGCCGATCTTGCTGGCGAGAATGTAGACGTAGTAGTAGCGCTCTCCCATTCGCCACCTCTCCCTATCATCGTCCGAAGGCGGACGATCCAGTACTCACCAGCGTCTCGGCTCAATCACTACCGCCGCGGCGTACTGGATGCCCCGCCTCCGCGGGGCATGACGTAGTACTACAATCCTACTCCCCCGCCTGGAGCTTCCTCGGAAACAGCTCCGGCGCTCCGGTCGCCACCAGATGCGGGCCTTCGGGCGCATCGGTCTTGCTGAAATCGAGTTCCTCGATTCTCCCCGCGCGCTTCTCGATCTTGTCGGCGGAGATCAGCACTTGCCGGACATCCTCGTTGGCGTCGGCAAAATGCTTCTGCAGTTTCAGCACGCGGTCGCGCAGGCGTCCGAGGTCGTCGCCGAGCTTGATCACTTCGGTGCGGATCTGGTCGGCGGCGTCGCGCATGCGCGCGTCCTTCATGATCTGCTGCATCACCTGGATCGCGAGCATCAAAAGCGAGGGCGACACCAGCACGACGCGGGCGCGATAGGCCTTCTGGATCACGTCGTCGAAACCGTCGTGGATTTCGGCATAGACCGATTCCGACGGCACGAACATCAGCGCCATCTCCTGGGTCTCGCCGGTAACGAGATATTTTTCGGCGATGTCGCTGACATGCTTCATCACGTCGCCGCGCAGCCGCTGCGTGGCGATGCGCCGCTCCTCGTCGGTGCGGGCGTCGTGCAGCGCGGTCATCGCTTCCAGCGGAAATTTCGCGTCGATGCAGAGCGGCCGCTGGTCCGGCAGGAACACCACGCAGTCGGGCCGTTTGCCGGTCGAGAGCGTGAACTGGAATTCGTAGGCGCCCTTCGGCAAGCCATCCTGGACGATCGCCTCCATCCGCGCCTGCCCGAACGCGCCGCGCGTCTGCTTGTTGGCGAGCACATCGCGCAGGGTGGTGACCTGGGTGGTGAGGTCGGTAAGATTTTTGTGCGCGCTGTCGATGATGCCGAGCCGCTCGTGCAGCGCATGCAGGCTCTCCATGGTGTTGCGGGTGGTGTTCTCCATGGACTGGCCGACGCGGTGGGTCACCGAATCCAGCCGCTCGTTGACCGCCCGCGCCATGTCGGCCTGGCGGCCGGCCAGCGCCTGGGTCATGGCATCGACCCGGCCCGAGGCCTCGCTCTGGGCGTGCAGCATCTGGCTGACGCGCTCCTCGAGCTCGTCGGCGCGAATGGCATTGGCCACCGCGAGTTCCGCGCCGCGCCGTCCCGAGCGCGCGATCACCACCGCAATCACTACGAGCAGGATGAGGACAAGGGCGCCGAAGCCGATCAGCGCATCGATCGTGCGCACCGGCCAGTCGCCGAGCATGAGAATGATGTCGTTCATGCCTGCCCTTCTAGCGCGATTCGCTGCAATGAGCGAACGAAGAGGGAACGATTATGGTTAATAGCCCCCTAATCTTTATGGTTACCAAGACCTGAAGATTTATGGTTAGCGGACCGTTAACGGAGTTCCTCGCCGCATTGACCGCATCCGGCGCGCGGCTTAAATCGCGGCTATGGCCCTCAGAGAAATCATCATCCTGCCCGACAAGCAGCTGCGTCTGGTCTCCAAGCCGATCGAGAAGGTCACGCCGGAGATCCGCAAGCTTGCTGACGACATGTTAGAGACCATGTACGACGCGCCCGGCATCGGGCTGGCGGCGATCCAGGTCGCGCAGCCGCTGCGGCTCATCACCATGGATCTCGCCAAGCGCGACGAGAATGGCGAGACCACGCCGGAGCCGCGCGTCTTCATCAATCCCGAGATCCTTGCCTCGTCCGAGGAACTGTCGGTCTACGAGGAAGGCTGTCTGTCGATCCCCGAATATTACGAGGAGGTCGAACGTCCCGCGAAGGTGCGCGTGCGCTTCACCGATCTCGACGGCAAGGTGCACGAGGAGGACGCCGAAGGCATCTACGCCACCTGCATCCAGCACGAGATCGACCATCTCAACGGCGTGCTGTTCGTCGACTATCTGTCAAAGCTCAAGCGTGATCGCGTGATCAAGAAATTCGAGAAAGCCGCCAAGCGCGCGGAGTGAGTAGCCGCCCACTCAGCCGTCATGGCGGGGCTTGACCCGGCCATCCACGCCTTGCTTCTTAGCGGCCAGGAACGTGGATGCCCGGGGCAAGCCCGGGCATGACGGAGAAACAGAACTCTTACCGAGCGCCGCCCCATGCCCCTCCGCCTGATTTTCATGGGCACGCCCGATTTCTCCGTGCCGACGCTGCTCGAGCTGGTCGCGCATGGCCACGAGATCGCGGCTGTGTACACCCGTGCGCCGAAGCCGGGCGGACGGCGCGGCCTGCAATTGCAGCCGACACCGGTCGAGGAAGCCGCGCGAAAACTCGGCGTGCCTGTGCTGACGCCGAAGACGTTGAAGACGCCGGAAGCACTCGATGAATTTTGCGCCTTCGACGCCGATGCCGCCGTCGTCGTCGCGTATGGCATGATCCTGCCGCAGGCCATTCTCGATGCGCCAAAGCTCGGCTGCTACAATCTCCACGCCTCGCTGCTGCCGCGCTGGCGCGGTGCCGCGCCGATCAACCGTGCGATCATGGCCGGCGATGCCGAGAGCGGCGTCATGGTGATGAAGATGGATGTCGGCCTGGATACCGGCGACGTTGCCATGGCCGAGCGTCTGGCGATCACCGACAACATGACCGCGACCGATCTGCACGACCGCCTCTCCCGGCTCGGTGCCGATCTGATGGTGCGCGCGATGGCCGCGCTTGCCCGCGGCGGGCTCCAGCTCAGGAAGCAGAGCGAGGACGGCGTCACCTATGCCGCCAAGATCGACAAGGCCGAAGCGCGGATCGACTGGACCAGGCCCGCGCGCGCCGTGTTGCGCCACATCCACGGCCTGTCGCCGTTTCCCGGCGCCTGGGCTGAGCTGACAGACGTGAGCGAGAATGCGCGCGTCAAGATCCTGCGCGGCGAGCTGGCGAACGGCGCGGGCGCGCCGGGCGAGGTGCTCGACGACCAACTCACCATCGCCTGCGGCGAGGGCGCGATCCGCATCATCGAGCTCCAGCGCGAAGGCAAGGCGCGGATGCAGGCCGCGGACTTCCTGCGCGGCGTGCCGCTGAAACCGCCGATGCGGCTGGCGTGATGCCCCGCTACAAGCTCACCATCGAATATGACGGCGCGCCGTTCTTCGGCTGGCAGGTGCAGGAGACGCTGCCTTCGGTGCAGGGTGCGCTGGAAGCTGCGGTGAAGGCGATGACCGGCGTCGAAATTCGCGTGCATGGCGCCGGCCGCACCGACGCCGGCGTGCACGCGCTCGGCCAGGTCGCGCATGTCGATATCGAGAAGCAGTTTCCGCCGGGTCGCTTTCGCGACGGCCTCAACGCGCATCTGCGCCCGCATCCGGTCGCGGTGCTCGAGGCCGAGATCGTGCCGGAAACTTTCGAGGCGCGCTTCTCGGCCCTGAAGCGCCACTACCGCTACCGCATCATCAACACTCGCGCCAATCTCGCGCTCGACATCGGCCACGCCTGGCGCGTGCCGCGCCGGCTCGACGCAGATGCGATGCATGCGGCGGCACAACGTCTGCTCGGCAAGCACGATTTCACGACCTTCCGCGACACCGAGTGCCAGGCCAAATCGCCGGAGAAGACGCTCGACCAGCTCGACGTGCTGCGCGACGGCCGCGAGATCACCATCGTCACCTCGGCCCGCTCGTTCCTGCACAGCCAGGTGCGCTCGATGGTGGGATCGCTGATGTGGGTCGGCGAAGGCCGCTGGACCGCCGACGATCTCTCAGCGGCACTCGTAGCCCGAAACCGCGCCGCCTGTGGCGTCGTCGCCCCGCCGGACGGGCTGTATCTGGTGAGGGTGGATTATTAGGCGGGACGCTCTCGCTACGCCCACCACTGTCATTCCCCGCGAAGGCGGGGAATCCAGTACGCCAGGACTTTCCGTATCCCCGCATTGTCTCTGGAATACTGGATCGCCCGCTTTCGCGGACGATGACAGCGGAGTTCAAGGAGGCGCTATCGCCTACCCAAAATACCTTGCCAAAATCCCCCGATACACCTGCGTCAGCTTCTCCAGGTCCGCCACCGGCACACGCTCGTCGACCTGGTGCATGGTCTGGCCGACCAGGCCGAACTCGATCACCGGGCAATAACTCGAGATGAAGCGCGCGTCCGAGGTGCCGCCTGATGTCGACAGCTCCGGCTTGCGACCCGTCACCTCCTCGATCGCGGAGACCGCGAGATCGGTGAACGGGCCGGGCTTGGTCACGAACACGTTGGAGTTCGACGGCTCCCAGACGATGCGGGCGCGGATGCGGTTGCCGCAGGCTTTGGTCAGCCGGGTCTCGACCAGCTCGCGCAGGCTCGCCTGGGTGTGGTTGTCGTTGTAACGGATGTTGAACTTTGCGCGGGCCTGGCCGGGAATCACATTGCTGGCGGTGTTGCCGACGTCGACCGAGGTGAATTCGAGATTGGAGGCCTGGAACTGGGCGCTGCCGTGATCGAGCGGCTCATCGGAGATCGCCACGATCAGCCGCGAGATGTCCGGCACGGGATTGGCGGCGCGCTGCGGATAGGCGACATGACCCTGCACACCGTCGACATAGAGCG
Organism: Bradyrhizobium sp. 139; assembly: GCF_023074175.1. Lineage (GTDB taxonomy): Bacteria > Pseudomonadota > Alphaproteobacteria > Rhizobiales > Xanthobacteraceae > Bradyrhizobium. The sequence continues at coordinate 49,792 of NZ_JADPKS010000111.1, read as the reverse complement.
TGCCGGATTGCGAGCCGCGGCGGCCGATCTTGATGGTGTCGCCGAGCGTCTCGACATTGGAGGGCTCGCCGAGGACGCAATGATCGAATTTTTCGCCGCGCTCGGCGGCCCATTGCAACAGCTTGATGGTGCCGTTGATCGAAACATCTTCCTCGTCGCCCGTGATCAGGAACGAGATCGAGCCCTTGCCATCGGCGCGCGGCCTGCCGCCGTTCGCGGCGAGATGCTCCAGCACCGCGGCGAGCGAGCAGGCGATGCCGCCCTTCATATCGACCGCGCCGCGGCCGTGCAAAAAGCCGCCTTTCACCTCGCCCGAGAACGCGCCGACGCTCCAGGCGCTCTCGTCGCCGGGCGGCACCACGTCGGTGTGGCCGGCAAAGGTGATGTGCGGCGCTTCGGTGCCGATCCGCGCATAGAGATTGTCGACGTCGGCGGTGCCGGGCTCGGAGAACGTCACGCGGTGGCAAGCGAAGCCGACAGCGTTGAGGGCTTGTTCAAGCACGCCCAGCGCACCGGCATCGGCCGGGGTTACCGAGCGGCAGCGGATCAGATCGCGGGCAATCGAGAGGGCATCGGTCATGACGGAGAAGATCAATCCCGCAGCAGCTCGTTGATGCTGGTCTTGGACCGCGTGCGCTCGTCGACGCGCTTGACGATGACGGCGCAGGCGGTGCTCGGGCCGATCTGGCCGTTCTTCATGGGCCTGCCGGGCAGCGCGCCGGGCACCACCACCGAATATTCCGGCACTTCGCCGATGAAGATCTCGCCGGTTTCGCGGTCGACGATCTTGGTGGAGGCGCCCAAGAACACGCCCATCGACAGCACCGCGCCCTTGCGCACGATCACGCCCTCGGCAACCTCCGAGCGCGCACCGATGAAGCAATCGTCCTCGATGATCACTGGCTCGGCCTGGAGCGGCTCGAGCACGCCGCCGATGCCGACGCCGCCGGAGATGTGCACGCGCTTGCCGATCTGCGCGCAGGAGCCGACCGTCGACCAAGTGTCGATCATGGTGCTCTCATCGACATAGGCGCCGAGATTGACGAAGGACGGCATCAGCACGACATTTCGGGCGATGAAGGCCGAGCGGCGCACGATGGAGCCGGGAACCGCGCGGAAACCAGCATCACGAAAGCGGTTCTCGCCCCAGCCGTCGAACTTCGAGGGCACCTTGTCCCACCAGGTCGCCTTGCCGGGGCCGCCGGGAATGGCGCCCATGTCGTTGAGGCGGAAGGACAGCAGCACGGCCTTCTTCAGCCACTGATTGACCTTCCACTCGCCGTCGGCGCCGCGCTCGGCGACGCGCGCCTCGCCCTTGTCCAGAATCTCAAGCGCCTGGTCCACGGCCTCGCGCACTTCGCCCTTGGTCGAGATCGAGATGCCGTCGCGCGCGTCGAAGGCGCCGTTGATGCTGGATTCGAGGGCTTGGAGGGACATCGGGATTTCCTCAGGGGCAGGCGGGAATTTACGGTGAATTGGAGCGCTTTTTCGGGATTTGCAGGGGTGGAGTCAAGGCATACTCCACCGTCGTCCATACTCCACTGTCGTCCCGGGTCTGCGCTCGCTTGCCCGGGACGACAGCGGTTAGCGTGGCGGCAGCATGCCCAAAAACCCCGCCAGATCATCCGTGACGTGGTCGACATGGGCGGCGTCCCGGCCTCCCAGCTCCCAGTCCTCGCGCACCACCTCCTTCGTCCCATCCGGCACCACCAGACAGGTGGTCATGCCGAGCGCGTGCGGGACGGTGAGGTTGCGGGCGAGGTCTTCGAACATCGCGGCGCGTGCCGGATCGACCGCATGGTCGGCGAGGAATTTCCGGTAGGTCTGCGGCGCCGGCTTCGGCTCGAACTCCGCCGCGATGATGTCGAACACGCCATCGAAATGCGAGCCGAGGCCAAGCCGCGCCAGCACCGCATCGACATGGTCGACCGAGCCGTTGGTGAGGATCAGCTTGCGGCCCGGCAATTTCGCGATGGCCTCGGCGAGCGCCGGATTCGGCTGCAGCGGCGAATGGTCGATCTTGTGGACATAGGCGAGGTAGTCGTCGGCACGCACGCCATGCAGGGTCATCATGCCGCGCATGGTGGTGCCGAAGCGCAAATAATAGTCCTTCTGGATTTTTCGCGCGTCCTCTGGGTTCACGTTCAGCCAGTTGCATACGAACTCGCCGATCCGCGCATCGACCTGCTGCCACAGATTGACGTGATGCGGATAGAGCGTGTTGTCGAGATCGAACACCCAGGTGTCGACATGGGCGAAGGCGCGGGGTGGGTTCATCAAAGCTCTCTCAATCACGGCATCGTAAAGCGCAGCGTCTTACCGCCGCTCGACATATCCACCGCACCAAAGCCCGTCGCAGCAAATCCGCGCGCTCCGCAATCGGTCTGCTCATTGGTCTCGAACTTGGTCTCGCGCGTGCAGAGCGGCCTGTCGCCACCCCAGTTCAGCGGCTTGTCCTTCAGCTTGATCACGCGGTTGTCGGCATCGATGGCTTCCGCGAAGCTGAAGATCTGCTTGGGCTGGCCGGTGATGTCGGGATGCAGGCAGGTCTTGGGATCGATGCGATACCAGCCGCGGCTGGTCACGGCCTTGCCGTCGTCGGTCGCCACCGCCGCCATCACCTTGTGCGGCGTGTCGTTGCACCAGGTCAGGCCGGTTGCCGAGGGCGTCTGCACCGCATCGACCATGGCCTTGAAGACGTTCGGCGAGGACACGATGTCGGACGGCAGCCCGCGGCTCTTCAGGAAGGCGGCCAGCGCTGCTTGCGTCTTCGGCCCGTCGACGCCGTCGATCGGCGCGGCGTCGTAGCCTGCGACCACAAGCAGCCGCTGGATGCCGGCGAGGCGGGCCTGCTCGTCGTCATATTCGGAATCCTCGGCGAGATAGGCAGTGAAATTGCCATCACCGCCCTGCGTCGGCGTGATCTGCGTGAACGCGGCCTGGGTCTGGCCGCTGCGGCATTGCCGCGCAGCCGCGATGACGAAATTGTCCTGCGCCACGCACAGCGTGTCGCTGCCGTTCTGCGGGATCGGCGAAGCGCCATAGACGCCGAGCGCGCGGGCATTGAGCAGGATACGATCGGCACTGAGCGTGCCCTGCACCACCACGCGGCAGGTGGCGGGATCGATCCTGAACCAGCCCCGCGTCGCGGTCGCCGCCTTGTCGTCGATGCCGATCGCGGCCTCGACGACATAGGACATGCGGTTGCAGATTTTCAGATCGGCGAGAGCGGGCGCGGAGGAGAAGAACAACGAGACGGCCGCGGCGGGCAGCGTCATCAGGAAGCGGGTGAGGGTCGAGCGGCGCCGTTGTTGTTTCCCCCGCTCGTCATGCCCGGGCTTGTCCCGGGCATCCACGTTCGCCGTGCGGGCCGAAAGATCGTGGATGGCCGGGACATCTTCGCGAAGACGCGTTTCGCGCTCTTGCCCGGCCATGACGGCTTTCTTTGGCCCGCTTTTCATCACTTGTGGATCAGCGTTCCCGTGCCCTGGTTGGTAAAGAGCTCGAGCAGCACCGCGTGCTGCATCTTGCCGTCGATGATGACGACGCCCTGCACGCCCTGTTCGAGCGCGTAGATGCAGGTCTCGACCTTCGGGATCATGCCGCCGGAGATGGTGCCATCGGCGATCAGTTTTCGCGCGTCCTTGACGGACAATTGCGGAATCAGCTTCTTCGACTTGTCGAGCACACCAGGCACGTCGGTGAGCAGCAAGAGGCGCTTGGCCTTGAGCGCGCCGGCAACCGCACCGGCGAAGGTGTCGGCGTTGACGTTGAAGGTCTGGCCTTGCTTCGAGGTTGCGAGCGGCGCCAGCACCGGGATCAGCTCGTAGCCGATCAGTTGGTTGAGCAGCGTGAGGTCGACCTTCTCCGGCTCGCCGACGAAGCCAAGGTCGACCACCTTCTCGATTTGCGAATCCGGATCGACCATGGTCCGCGTCGCCTTGGTCGCGGTGACCATGTTGCCGTCCTTGCCGCACAGGCCGACCGCCTTGCCGCCGGCCTCGTTGATGTAGCCGACCAGCGATTTGTTGATGGAGCCGGCTAGCACCATTTCGACGATCTCGATGGTGGCCTTGTCGGTGATGCGCAGGCCGGCGGCGAATTCCGAGACGATGCCGAGGCGTTTGAGCATGGTCGCGATCTGCGGCCCGCCGCCATGCACCACCACCGGGTTGATCGCGGTCTGCTCGAGCAGCACGATGTCGCGGGCAAAGTTCTTCGCGGTCTCCTCGTCGCCCATGGCATGGCCGCCATATTTAATGACGATGGTTTCCTCGTCATACTGCTGCATGTGCGGCAGCGCTTCGGACAGGATGCGGGCCTGGTCGAGCGGGGAGATTTCGGTCATGAGGCGGATCTCGCTGGCGGGACACTCGGGCCGCGTTCTATCCGATTGGCGGACGGGGCGCAAAGTGTGACTGGTATGTAGCCCGGATGGAGCGAAGCGTAATCCGGGGTTCGCGCCGCGCTCTCCGGCCCCGGATTGCGCTTCGCTCCATCCAGGCTACGGGTCAGCGTTTCGCCACCACCGCCGCCAGCGTCACCACCAGCCAGCTCAAAATCATCACCGTCCCACCCGTCGGCGCTGCATACGGAAACAGCGCGTGCCCGGCATATTGCCGCAAGGTGAGGTCGCCCGCGAACAGCGCGGCACCGATCACGAAGCCGAACGCTGCGATGAGGCCAATTCCGCCGTGCAGAAGTCCGCGCGCGAGCAATGCGATCGCCGCGAGTATGGCAGTTGCATGAAACAGCAGCATGGCGCTGGCGGAGGCGAGCCGGTTTGCATCGGCGCCGTGAGCGGAGGCGGCGGCCAGCGCGACGCCGGCGGCGCCCATCAAACCGGCAAGCCCCAGCAACAGGCGAGCCGTCACGAGCTTCGCTCTTCCAGCAGCTTCGCCATCGCGGCGCGCAACTCGGGCATGCCGATCGAGCTCCGTGACGAGGTTGCGAGCACGTTCGGAAACGCCGCCGGATGCTTGGCCAGTGCGGCCTCCGTCTCGGCGATGCGCGACTGAAGCTCGGACGCCCTCACTTGATCGGCCTTGGTCAGCACGATCTGGTAGCTGACGGCCGAACGGTCGAGCGTCCCCAGGATTTCGTGATCGACGTCCTTCAGCCCGTGGCGCGCGTCGATCAACAGGTAGACGCGCGCGAGACTGGCGCGCCCGAGCAGGAATGTGTGGATCAGCTCGGTCCAGGACGCGACTTGGCTCTTGGGCGCCTTGGCATAGCCATAGCCGGGCATGTCGACGAGGCGCAGGTCATTTTTCCCGGGGACCTCGAAGAAGATCAGCTCCTGGGTGCGACCCGGCGTATGCGAAGTGCGCGCGAGCGCGTTGCGGCCGGTGAGTGCGTTGATCAGGCTGGACTTGCCGACATTGGAGCGGCCGGCAAAGGCGATCTCCAGCCCATCCATTGGCGGCAGCGTCGCGATCGATGGCGAAGCCCAGATGAATTGCCAGTCGCGGGCGAACAGTTTTCGCCCGGTTTCGATCAGCTTCGCATCTTTGTCGTCGGTCATGCGAGCGCTCTATCCTTTCGTGGCCGGGCAAAAGCGCGAAGCGCGTCTTCCCGCTCAAAATGTCCCGGCCATCCACGTCTATCCGCATAGGACCCTCCAAAACGTGGATGCCCGGGACAAGCCCGGGCATGACGATATGGAGGCATTTGCGCCCGGCAATGACGGGCGCTACGTCGCCTTTTTCGCGAACGTCGCCTTGAGATTGTCGAACAACTCCACCTTCACGCCGTTGCGGCGCATGATGAAGCTCTGCTGGAGCACCGAGAGCGTATTGTTCCAGGCCCAGTAGATCACCAGGCCCGCCGGGAAGCCCGCCAGCATGAAGGTGAAGATCAGCGGCATCCAATTGAAGATCAGCTGCTGGGTCGGGTCCGGCGGCGTCGGGTTCAGCTTCATCTGGAACCACATCGTGATGCCCATGATGATCGGCCAGATGCCGAGCGCAAGGTAGTGGCCGAACACCGGAATCGTTGTCGGATCGAATGGGATCAGCCCGAACAGGGTGAACAGATTGGTGGGATCGGGCGCCGAGAGGTCCTTGATCCAGCCGAAGAACGGCGCGTGCCGCATCTCGATGGTGACGAACAGCACCTTGTAGAGCGAGAAGAACACGGGGATCTGGATCACGACGGGAAGACAGCCGGCGACCGGATTGATCTTCTCCTTGCGGTAGATCTCCATCATCTCCTGCTGCTGCTTCACCTTGTCGTCCGGATAGCGCTCTTTCAGCGCCTGAAGCTGCGGCTGGACCGACTTCATCTTCGCCATCGAGGCGTAGGACTTGTTGGCCAGCGGGAAGAACAAGAGCTTCACGATCACGGTCACGAGCAGGATCGAGATGCCGAAATTGCCGAAGAAGCGGTAGAAGAAGTCGAGGCCGAGGAACATCGGCTTGGTGATGAAGTAGAACCAGCCCCAGTCGATCAACAGATCGAAATGGTTGAGGCCGAGCTCCTTGTTGTAGCCGCCGAGGCCGGCGAACGGGAACACGCCGACGACGCCGGCTTCCTTGGCGCCGGCGAACAGCCGCGCATTCGCTGTCGCGCTGCCGCCGATCGCAACGGTGACGGGATCGAGCAGATAGTCGGTCTGGTAGGTGTGGACGTTGCCGACGGGATTCGACGAGAAGCGCGCCTGAAGCTGGGCACTGGTGTCCGGCAGCAGCGCCGAGGCCCAGTACTTGTCGGTCATGCCGAGCCAGCCATTGGTAGCCTTGAAGTTCACCGTCCTGGCTTCGTCGATCTTCTTGTAGGCGTATTCCTGCAGGCCATCGAGATAGCCGATCAGGCCCTCATGCAGGATGTAATAGCCGGAGACCTGCGGCGTTCCGTGGCGCGAGATCAGCGCGAACGGATAGAGCGTGACCGGCGCGTTGCCGACATTGCTCACCTCGTCCTTGACGGTGAAGAGATAGTGCTCGTCGACCGAGATGGTGCGGCGGAAGGTGAGGCCCTCGCCATTGTCCCACTTCAGCACCGCCGGCGTCGTCGGCGTCAGGCTGCCGCTGCCGTCCTGCTGCCAGACGGTCTGGGCGTCCGGCAGCTTCGCCGTCATGCCCGTCGCCGGCACCCAGCCGAACTCGGCGTAATAGGGTTCTGCCGTGCCCGAGGGCGAATAGAGGATGATCGGCGGCGATTTCGGGTCGACCGTTTCGCGGTATTGCACCAGCGCGAGGTCGTCGATGCGTCCGCCCTTCAGCGACACGCTGCCGGCAAGCCGGGGCGTGTCGATCTTCACGCGCGGGCTGGCTGCAATCGCGCTGTCGCGGGCAACGACCGGCTGGGCCTGGTTCGCGGCCGGTGTTGACGGCTGGGCCGCACTGCCGGGCTGCGGCGTGCTGCCCGGCGTCGCGGAAGCCGTCGGCTGCGGCGTGCCCTTCTGGAGCTCGGCCTGCGTCTGCTGCTGGGCGCGCTGCTTTTCCATCGCCGGCACGTTGTAGAAATACTGCCAGGCGATCAGCACCAGGCCCGACAGAATGACGGCGAGGATGGTATTGCGATTGTCGGTCATCATTCTCTCGTCATCAATCCGGTTTGCGGCTGGTCGCGGGGCCGGGCTTTAAGCCGTCGGTTCTTGGGCCGGTTCTTGGGCCTGTTCTTGGGCCGCGTCCCGTATGCCGCGCGGGCCTTGTGAACGCTATGCGCAGATCGTCGAGCATGGTCGCGAAGTCGCGCGAGAGCGCGTCCCTTCGGCCGACCAGCACATAATCATGATGGGGCTGCATCGACACCGGGTCGAGCCGCTTCACCAATTCGCGAAGCCGGCGCCGGATGCGATTGCGCTCGGGGGCGTTGCCGTTCTTCTTGGTGACGGTGAGGCCGATCCGGATCGGGCCGCTGTCGTCGCGGCCACGGCTTTGCAGGACGAACGCGGGACTATTCACCCGCGCGCCATTGGCAACGGCGAGGAAATCCGCCCGCTGCCTCAGCCGATCCATGATGAAATCCCAAAAGGGGGGTCCGGCTCAGGCGCTCAGACGCTTGCGGCCGCGCGCGCGGCGGGCGGCGAGAACCTTGCGGCCGCCGGCAGTGGCGAGACGGGCACGGAAGCCGTGACGGCGCTTGCGCACCAGTTTGCTGGGTTGGTAAGTCCGCTTCACGGGTTTTTCTCCGCTGACCGGGCAATTTGCCTGTAGAATTGATGGTAAAGTCCGGAAGATGCGGCCCAAGACGGGCCGTTTTCGGCCCCAAGAGAGCCGCTCCCGGCGTCACACCGGGTCATCGCGGACAGTTGCGCGGCTTATAAGGGAGCGCCTTCTTTTCGTCAACGCCGCAAGAGAGCGCGATTCCAGTGAATATCGCTGTTTGTGCGGGGTTTTTAACCCTTGAGGTAGCGAGTCGCGATATTCGCGCTTACATCCCACTTCGGAAGATGAGCGATTCGTAATTTGACCGGCCCCCGGGGCGGATCGCATCCTCCATTAGCCAGGCCAATAGGGGCGAATTTCGTGGCAGCGACAGACCTCCAGCCGGTCCAGGATACGGATCAGCCGGGCCAGCCGGCGATGCGGCCCCGTGGGGGGCTCGGCCTATCAGGCAAGCTGCTGCTGCTCACCGTCCCCCTGGTGATGATCGCCGCCGTCCTGCTCTATGTGCCCGCCATCGCCAATTTCTGGGTCAACCGGCTCAATGACCGCGTCGCGGCGGCCAACACGGCGGCGCTGGTACTGGATGCCGCCCCGCTCGGCATGGTTCCCGATTCGCTGTCGCGCCAGATCCTGAAAAGCATCAATGCCCGCGCCGTCGCCATCAAGATGGGGCAGCAGCGCCGGCTGCTCGCCAGCGACAACCTTCCGGCTGCCATCGAGCATGATATCGACCTGCGCGACATGACGGTGTGGGAGGCGATCACCGGCTCGTTCCGGATGATGCTGGAGACCGGCAACCAGGCCATCCGCATCGTCGGGCCCGGCGTCGGCAATGCCCAGTTCATCGAGATCGTGACCGACGAATTGCCGCTGCGGCAATCGATGTACCGCTTCTCCCGCAACGTCGTGGTGGTCGCGCTGATCATCGCGGTGCTGACCGCGGGGCTGGTCTATCTTGCGCTCCATTATCTGTTCGTGCGCCCGATGCGGCGGCTGACCGCGAGCCTGGTCGGCTTCCACGAAAACCCCGAAAGCTCGGCGCGTATCATCGTGCCGAGCCAGCGCAGCGATGAAATCGGCGTCGCCGAGCGCGAATTGTCGGACATGCAGCGCGATTTGATGTCGATGCTGCATCAGAAGAGCCGGCTGGCCGCCCTCGGCCTCGCCGTTTCCAAGATCAACCACGATCTGCGCAATCTGCTGGCTTCGGCCCAGCTCTTGTCCGACCAACTCGCCAGCGTGCCCGATCCGCGGGTGCAGCGATTTGCGCCGAAGCTGGTGCGCTCGCTCGAGCGCGCCATCGCCTTCTGCCAGTCGACGCTGTCCTACGGCCGTGCCCAGGAGGCGGCGCCCGACCGCCGCATGATCCTGATCGAGCCTGTGGTGCTGGAGGTGCGCGAAACCGCGGGCCTTGCGAGCGATGCCTCGATCGCCTGGGTCGCCGCGATCGAGCGCGGGCTCACGGTCGATGCCGATCCCGACCAGCTCTTCCGCGTGCTGCTCAACCTCGTCCGTAACGCCGCCCAGGCGCTGGAAAGCCATTCGTCGGGCCAAGGCAGCCAAGGCGGCGCGCAGCAGATCCGGATTACGGGGAAACGCGAAGGCGCCGTCGCCATTCTGGAGGTCTCCGACACCGGCCCCGGCGTCCCCCAGAAGACCCGGGAGCATCTGTTCGAGGCGTTCCAGACCTCCGGCCGCCCCGGCGGAAGCGGGCTTGGTCTGGCCATCGCCGCCGAACTCGTCCGTGCCCATGACGGCGAGATCCACCTGGTCGAGGGCACCATCGGCGCCACCTTCCGGATCGTTATCCCCGACCGCCCCGTGGAACTCCTCTCCATCCGCAACGAACGGGCGCGGGCGTAGTCGGCCAGCGGCCGAGACGAAGATATTTCCGGGCTGCGTTGCTCCACTCCATCCGTCATTCCGGGATGGCCCGAAGGGCCAGGCCCGGAATCCATAACCCCGGCTCGTGGTTATGGATTCCGGGCTCGCGACTTCATCGCGCCCCGGAATGACAACGGAAACCGGCATTTCCCTGCAAAATCACCCCATTCCGGACCTTGCCAATTCCAACAAGAGCGGTTAGTCAAAGCGCTCTTTCGCACCCCTCCGGCTTCGCCGGGGGCTGCATGTGGGCCTAGCCCGCAATCGTTGTTTGCGAAACACGCGCCCGTAGCTCAGCTGGATAGAGCATCAGACTACGAATCTGAGGGTCGGACGTTCGAATCGTTCCGGGCGCGCCATTTCGGTATGGAATCGCGAACATCGGCAGCCGCCGATTCAACGCCTGCGGCGTGATAGGCCTGCGCCGCAGTTCGGTTTTTCGATGCCAAAGGCGCTGTTCGACCAGAGCGCCAGCGAAAATGTGGTTGTCACTTTGGGGCGCCATCCAAACCTTCTGAAAATCGTCCATTTCTTTCGGAACATGCGCCGAATCTTCCCGCGAACCGGCCCGACTTTCGTGCGTTATCGACTCGGAACTCGGACCGGTCGGTTCTCCGACTTTCGGATCGCCCGTCACGAGGTGGCTGTCTGCTCGGCAAAGGATACGACCGATGCTCCGGACATTTCCGACGGCCGGTCGACGTGCTGCAGAAGAGCGCCAGCCGCTGGTTGTCGACGAGCAAGAAGTCAAACGCGCTGTTGCTGCCACCGCGATGGGCAACGCGATGGAGTGGTTCGACTTCGGCGTCTACAGCTACCTTGCAGTCGTTCTTGGCAAGGTCTTTTTCCCCGGCAGCGGCGACGGATTGATCTACAGTCTGGCCGCGTTCGCGGTCGCGTTTCTGGTTCGCCCGATCGGTGGGTTCTTCTTCGGAATGCTCGGTGACCGGATAGGTCGCCGGAGCATACTTGCCATCACGATCATCTCGATGGCGGTGGCCACCTTCACGATTGGCCTGATCCCGAGCGCTGAGTCGATCGGCATCTGGTCGCCTGTTCTGCTCTACGTCGCCCGTCTGGTGCAGGGCTTCTCCACCGGCGGCGAGTACAGCGGTGCCTGCACGTTCGTCACCGAGTTTGCGCCCGATCGGCGACGCGGTTTCCTCGCATCGTTTCTGGAGGTCGGCACCATCTCTGGATTTGTGGCGGGAGCGGCGCTCGTCACCGGCCTGACGGCGGCGCTCGGCGACGCGGCCATGGAGTCATGGGGCTGGAGGGTACCGTTCCTGCTTGCCGGTCCACTCGGGCTCATTGGGCTCTATCTGCGGCTCAGGCTCTCGGAGACGCCAGCCTTCGCTACAATGGACGAACGGGCGCATGAGCGGTCTGGCGGGAGCCGGTTGCACGACATCGTCATCGAGCACAGCCGGGTCTTTCTGCTCTGCATGGCTGTGGTGGCGGCGCTCAACGTCACCGATTACCTGGTGCTGGCCTACATGCCGAACTACCTGTCGGGGACGCTCGGCTACGACACCAAGCACAGCCTCTTGCTCAGCCTGCTGACTATGCTGGTGATGCTAGTGGCGATCCCGTTCGTGGGGCGGCTTGGCGACCGGATCGGGCGACGTCCAGTGCTGCTGGCAGCCTGCGTCGGCTATTTGGCGTTGTCGTTACCATCACTGTGGCTGCTACAATGGGGCTACATCGTAACGACCCTGGCAGGGCTCCTGATCCTCGGCCTGTGCCAGACGCTCTTCATCGGTACGACACCGTCGACGCTACCGGCCATGTTCCCAACGGCGATCCGCTACGGCGGGCTGTCGATCGCGTACAACGTGTCCGCCTCGCTGTTCGGCGGAACGGCGCCGCTGGTGGCGGAGTGGTTGGTGCGCACCACAGGCGACGATTACATGCCGGCCTACTACGCGATGCTGGCTGCGCTGGTTGGGCTGCTTGCCGTGCTGCTCATGCGTGAGACGTCTGGGCAGCCGCTGGAGGGATCGGCGCCGACCATCAGCGCCGACGAGGCGCACGGCCTGCAACCCGCGGCCGCCGTCGCGGAATGAGCGCAGCCAGTCCATCGTGGCGCACCGTTCGCAATTTCATGTGATGCCGCCGTTTTTGTAGCGCACGCGCCCGTCACGACCGCACCTGACGCAAGAGTGCCTTCCTGTGTTCGATGAGCCGTCGGCCATCGCGTTGACGCCTGCGCAAGCCAGCCCTTTGGTGAAATCTGCCGAGCGATCGGCATCATTCCGTGTCGATCGATTGCCGCACGGCCTTGGCAGCAACCAGAACCAAGAGGATGCCTATGATAAACTACAAAACGCTCGTCGCCGCATCCTTGATGTCAATGTCCCTGACGTCCTATGCGTCTGCACAGTGCGTCGATTGCGCAATATATCCGGATCGCGATGCCTTGAACAAGAATGAGCAGACACCTGCCGGCAGCATGGGCCTTACGCGGCCGGGCGGCGCAGCAGGTTCCCCCAATGCGGCCAACCCCAGTGCGACCAACCCCAGTTCGACCAACAATGCAAACAATGCGCGTGCCGAATACCGTGATCGTTCCGCCCGGCGATCGGGCCGCGGAAGTAGTTCCGACAGCGCTCGCGCAAAGAGATATCTGAGCCCGGACAGCCGGGATCGGTGACCGTCGCGATGTCGGATCTCGACGTGAGCCGCTAGCGGATTCCATCATGGCGCCACGGCGACGAGGAGTTCGCATCTTCAGCGGCCGTGGCGCGTCATTGAGGTCGTCGTCTGTTCTTCGTCTCGAGCCACAGTGCGGGACGAGTGACCGGGATCAAGCCAGCTTCAATGATGGGCCGACACGCTCTTCACGCATTGGGTCACCAGATCAGCGGGGGCGGATTGCCCGACATCGCCCAGGCTGATCATGCCAACCATCCGCCTGCTCCTGTTGATCACAGGCAGTCGGCGGATCTTCAGCGTCTCCATGTGATGCAGGGCTTTCGCCAGATCGTCGTCTTCCCGGCAGCAATGGATGCCTTCGCTCATCACGTCCCGCGCTGTCATGCGTTCAGCATTGAAGTTCTCGCATGCAAGGCCTTTGCAGACGATGTCGCGATCGGTCACCATCCCGATCAAATGGTCGTCTTCGCCGATCGGAATGCAGCCGATGTCGTGTTCTTGCATCAATTTTGCGATTTCGATGATCGGGGTGTCGGGGCTGACCCAATCGACGCCCTTGTGCATCACATCTCGGACCTTCATGGAGGACCTCCGTTGCGAACGCAGCCCCCGCGACGTGACTATACAACGAACCGGGTGCGACCGCACGCGCGCCGTGAGCGCGGCGTACCGGGGCTTATCTCGTCGTTATGCCGCGTCAGTCGTGGACGCTGAAGTGTCCATGCGGTGCATTGGCCGTCAGGTGCGCGAACTGCGCATGGGTGAGCTGGAGCAGCGTCTCGTGATCGCCGGCTTCGATATAGACTTCGGGCTGGGCCCGGATGCTGTCATCGACGATGAGGTCGAGCCCGTAGCACCGGCCGAGCGCCGGAACGGCTCCGTGCGCGCAGTCCGCGAACAGCCGGTTGATCTCGGTTTCGTTGGCCATCGCGAGATCCTCGCCAAGCCTCTCCTTCAAGTCCGGCAGGTTGAGATGGTGCGATGCCGGCACGACCGCGAGCATATAGCCGCCGTCATGCCGCAGCACGACGGCCTTGGCGAGACGATCGCCCGAGACGTGGCAGGCCTGCGCCGCGCGCGTCGATGACATGGTGGGATCGTGCGGAAGCTCGGCATACTGGATGTTCTCGGCAGCCAGATACCGGTGCAGCGTGGGGGCAATGGACATGGCGTGGCCTCCGGATGGTTATGCGAGCCATCCACCGTGAGGCTGCCCCGCCGCACGATGGGCGGCCGCGTGATTGCCGGACTTCAGCATAGGCCTTGCCCTCGAACGCCGCAATTGGCGAGATCGGGAACACGGCCGCCCACCAGGCGTGGCGGAACATCGCAGGTTGTCGCAGATTGGACAATGGGAGCCGGGGCCGGCCCCGGCATCACAGCGCAACGGCGAGGCAATAGTGCCCATCTTCATCGGCCGCGGCGCGCCAAATCTTCGCTATTCCACGCCAGCCTATCCTGACGCCAGCAAGGCAATCGGCCATGACGTCATCGAAGGGCCGTGTTGCGTCGATGAGCGTATCGGCAAAGCGCCAGAGCAATTGCTCGATCTCGCAGGCTTAAGCTTTCGGGCCTTCAGTCGTGCCGGACGCCCGCTTCCAGGCATAGAGAAGCGCGGCGGTCATCACGCCGCTGATCGGCGGCATCCAGTCCGGTTTGCAGCCAAGCAGGCTGCGTGCGGCTCGCGCAATGGCTGCTCAGAAAATCTCGTAGCCGGGCGCGAAGACGTGTCCCGGATCAAAGTTTTGTTTGGCGTCATGGAGCCACGTCCAAGCCGCCCCGAAATGGCTGCGCCAATCCTCCGATGTCATCGGAAGTGCGCTGACCGGATACAACGTTCCGCCGGCGGCGCGGACCCGTTCGTAGACGGACCTGTTGTCCGCGATAAGCCGTTCGGCTTCGGTGGCAGCGGCGGTTGTGGGAATCCGCACCAGGTTGAACGCGTATATTAAATCGTCTGACGGCAGCCGCAGCAGTGGGCTGGCGGCCGCCGGTCGGCGGAAAGCGGAGAGCACGATTTGGCCGAAGCTTCCCAAATCGGCTGGCGTCAGCCTGTCCAACTCGCCGCTGACCACGGACTCGATCCTGGAATCACCGACGAATGTCATGAGCCACGGATGTGGATAGAACCACTGGCCGTTGGATCTCAGAAGTTGCTCGAGTGCGGCGGGCCGGTTGAGATAGTCGAAATACGACGACGTGCTCAGTTGTGCTGCGGACCGATCGTCGGACAAGCCGACGAGCAGCGAGGTGTCGTCCGGTGGGTTGTCCCCCGAAAAGTAGAATGCCGCGTCGAGTCTAAACGTCCAGCCGGTGGTCGTAGGCACTATCGCCCCTTGAATCGCGTCGAACCTAAGTTCATTGGCGAGCAGACGTTCGTCCGTCAGTAGCGTTTTCAGATCGCGGTAGGTGAGTACGTACCGACGTGCGGATCAAGCCTGCCTTGGCCGACATTGCGGATGCAAAGCAGGAAGCCGCCAACAAGCGCGCCGATCTATCGGGCGTTATTCGCATTGGCGCGCCCGTCCAGTTCGCCGCCGTCCATGTGGCGCCTGCGATTTGCGATTTCATGAAGCGCCATCCGCAGGTCGAGGTCGAGCTGAAGCCGTCCGATCGCGACGTGAATCTGATTGATGACGACCTCGACGTGGCGGTGCGCATCAGGCATCTGGCGGATTCGACGCTGAAGGCCCGGCGGCTTGGCGAGCTTCGCGTCGTCGCGTTCGGTGCGCCGGCATATTTTGCCGGCAACGGCCGCCCCCGGCATCCTTGCGACCTCACCCGACATGAATGCGTTGTCCGCGTCGCCGACGGACACCCCGAGCCTTGGCCGTTCCGCATCGGCCGCCAGCGCCGGCTGGTGCGGGTGAACGGACGCTTTCGGACGGACAGCGTCGCCGCGACGGCGGCCGTCGTGCTGGGCGGCCTCGGCCTGGGCCTGGCGCCGCTCTGGCAAATCCGCAGCCTGCTCGATCAAGGCTTGATTGAACTCGTCCTGGAAGAGTTCGAGGTCTCCAAACTTCCGATCCATGCGGTCTTTCGACCGACGCGCATGCCAGTCGCGAAGACGCGCGCGTTCATAGATGTCCTGGCGGACCGATTGCGAAACGAGCGCCTCTAACCTGCCTTGCAACCTGCTTCGCAACCTGCCTTGCCCGCGAGCGCCATTTGCCATTTTCCCGAGACAGCCATCGGTCCCTCGCTGGTTATCCGGCCGGATCGCTTGGGCGGACGCGGCAGCATGGCGGCTTCGCCGCGACGGCCGTAACCGCCGGTTAACCATGGATATTTACGGTGCAGCAAGCCTCCGTACCGTGGCTGTCAGTTGATTTCGAGTCCAATTCCTATGGCGTTTGGTAGCCGCGCATCTCCGCGAAGCATCGCCCCGACGGAGCCTGCGGCTTCGTGGGAAGCGCCGCGGGCTGCAACGCCGAAGCCTGACAGTAGCGGCCCGGCACTGATCATGGGATCGCTGACCGCCGCCGGTGTGCTCTCTTTCCTGCGCGAGAATGGCCGGCGCATCCTGACGCTGGCATTGGCGCTGTTCGCGGTGGGAATCATAGTCCTGATGGTTCTGCCGGTCCGCTTTGCCGCGACGGCCCTGGTCGTCGTCGATCCCCGCGAACTGCGCGTGACCTCGGATCAGGACGTGCTGCCGGGCATCGGCCAGGATGCCGCAGCGCTTCAGAGCCAGATCGAGATCGCCAAATCGGACGGCTTTCTCCGGCCGCTGATCGAGCAGCTCAAGATCGCCGACGACGAGGACATCGCGGGCGGTCATACCGACATGACGCGCCTGCTCGAAAAATTCCGCAGCCGTCTCGATATCTCGCGCCGCGGACTGACCTACGTCATTGCCATTTCATTCACCTCGAACAGTGCGGGCCGGGCGGCGTATTACGCCAATGCCACCGCCGAGGCGTTCGTCGCCAGCCAGGGCCGTGTCCGCACCGAGGCTACGGACGAGGCGGCCGACTGGCTCAAGGACCGGCTGAAGACGCTGAACGAGCGCCTGCGCGCGTCGGAAGACGCCGTCGCGGCCTTCAGGCTTGAGCACAAGATCCTCAATGCCGGAAAAGATTCCACGACCCAGCAGTTGCGGGTAACTGATCTCAATCAGCAGGTCTCCGCCGCTCGTCTTCGCACCGAGGAAGCCAAGGCGCGTTACGAGCAGGTGCAACGCGATCTCAAGGCCAATGTCGAAGGTCCCGTGAAGCAGGACCTCCTGAGCATGCTGCGCGCGCAGCGCTCGACCCTGAACGATCAGATCGCGCAGAAGAGAGCGGTGTACGGCGACCGCCATCCCGACCTCGCGATCTCCTCCAGCCAGCTGGCTGATCTCAACAGGCAGATCGAGCTCGAGCGGAAGAAGAACATCGACACGGCGAAGTCCGAATATGAGGCTCAGCTGGAGCAGCAAAACGCGCTGGAAAAGCAGCTCAGGGCGGTCGAGACGCAGATGCTGGTCGACGGTCAGGCGCTGGTGAAGCTGCAGGAGCTGCAGCGCGATGCCGATGCCAACAAGAACATTTATGAGCAGTTCCTGTCGAGGTTCAAGACCACCAACGAACAGCGGCAGCTGCAAAGCTCCCAGACCAAGATCGCCTCGCCCGCCATTCCTCCGCTGCGCTCGACCCGTCCGCCGCTCGCCTTGCTGCTCGCGGCGCTCGCGATCGGTTCGATCCTGACCTCGACGGCCGCAGTTGCGGCGATGACGAGCGTGTCCGACAGGCCTGCGCCTGCTGAGGCTCGCGCTCAAGCTCCTGCGGAAGCGGCGGACGCGCAACTCCAGCGGCCGGCTCCGGCCGCGCGCCGACCCGAGGCGATGCCGAACCTGCCTGTCTGGGCCCGCATCCCCGATCTGGCGCCCGGCGCCGTCGCCAACACTGTGTGGCAAAGGCCGATCGCCGCGACGGCCGAGGTCGATCTCGGCGCCTATCTGCGTCCGCTTCTCGAGAGAATCGATCGCGCGCCGGTGCGTGGCTGCAAGATCGTCCTCGTGTTGTCGGTCGGCAAAAGCGCCGGCGGCAACGCCGTTGCGCGCTCGCTGAATCGGGCGGCGGTGAATCGGGGCATGATGAGTGTGCTGATCCGGCTCCAGTCGGAGTTCGGCGGTAGCCAGCCGCCGGTGACCGAATGGCAGGACGGCGCGACCACGGCAGGACTTCAGTCGATCGACGAGCTGCTGAGCGCCGGCAGAAAAGCCGATGCCAGGCCCGAGGACGATCTTCGTTCGGAGTTCGATTTGATCATCGTTCATGCGACCAATCTCGCCTTGCAGCCTGACGCCATCGCGCTGGCCGCGCACGCGGATCTGATCATCCCGGTGGTTCGCGCCGGCGAGCTCGGTTCGGCGGCGATGCGGCGGGTCACCGCTGCACTTTCGCGATACGGTACCGTGCCGACCGGTCTCGTCGTCAATCATGCGCCGTCGAACTCGGCAGCACCCAATTCCGACGGCGGCGCCATGGGGCTGGCGGTTTGACAAGGGCAGCGCCGCGCGGCTGTCTTTTCGTCGCGGCGATGGTCCTGTCGATGTCATTTGGCCCGCCGGCACAGGCTGACACCTGTGTGGCTTTGCCGCAGACGGTCGCGCCGGAGAGGCTTGCCGCACTGTCGCGCGGCTTCAACGCCGATGGCTGGATCAACGGTCAGGCGTCCACGCCGCCAAGCCGGGAGTTGCTGCAGCAGCTTCGCAAGGCGGGAATGAGCCATGTCCGGTTGCCGGTGCCCGCCGAGCGCGTGATGCTTCGTTTCGCCTCCCAGGCGGAACGCGACCAGACGCTGCGGGCGCTCGACAAGGCGTTGAAGCAGCTCATCTCGCTCGGCTACGCCATATCAGTCGATCTTCATCCCGGCGAACGTTTCAATCGCCTGCACAAGGACGATCCTGACGCATCGCTGCGCGAGATGGAGGACGCATGGAGCAGTCTTGCCCGGATCATCCGGCCCTATCCGGCCGATCGCGTCTTCGCCGAGCTGCTCAATGAGCCCGATGTCGAGGCCGGCAGGTGGCAAAGGGAGGCCGAAGCGCTCGCCGCCTTCGTTCGCCAATTGCTTCCCGCCACCACCCTGATTGTCGGTCCGGTCAACTGGCAGCGCGCGGATTCGCTGCCACGATTCCGCCCGTTGCCGGATCCGAACGTCGTCTATGCGATCCACGTTTATGATCCCATGGTGTTCACCCATCAAGCCCACTGGGATGAGCAGGATCCGCTTCACGACATCACAGGGCTGCCTTACCCGATCAATGCCGGCGATCCCGCCGTTCAGGCGCTCCGCCAGGATTTGCGGGACAGGAATGCAACGAAGGCGCTCGGCATGCTCGACACGGCGATTGCCGCGGCCAAGGACAAGCCGGGCGTCGATCGCTGGCTTGAGCCCGCCGTCGCGTGGCAGCAGCAGTTCTCGCGGCCGATTATCGTCAACGAGTTTGGCGTGTTGAAAGCCGGCGCGCCCCGGGACAGCCGGTTGCGCTGGCTGTCGTCGGTGACCTCTTATGCCAGGGAGCATTGCTGGGGCTGGGCGAATTGGGAGCTGGCGCAGGGATTCGGCCTTCTCGACAGCAGCACGGGCAGGCCCGATCCCGACGTGATGCGGGCGCTACTGGGCGCAACCAGGCCGGGCAGGCGCTGACCTCGCGCCACTGCGCTATCGTTAACGAATCCTTACACATCCCGCCGCTATCGTGACCCGCGCGAGGCCAAAGGACGATTTATGAGTGGTGGGTACGCACCGCAGTATCAGGCCGTACAGGCCGGCATTTTCGGGCCATCGCCTTCGCCCTTGCGCGAGCTGATCCCGACGATCTGCATTGCCGTCGCGTCGATCGCCTTTGCTCCGGTCCTGCACGTGGCCAGTCCGGTTCTGGCCATTGTCGTCGAGATCCTCATCGGCATCGCCGTCGTCCTTGCGGTTCCGACCTACGCGCCGCCCATCGCGATCTTCGTCCTGTTCTTCCAGAACCTGTTCGTCTCGATCCTGTCGCCTCTCATTTCGGTCCCGTCCGATCTGGACTTCATCAAGGGCTATAATTTCCTCGTCTGCTCCGTGATGTGGCTGACGACATTTGGACTGCACGTGTTCGGCCAGAGGAACCGGTCGGCCGAAGTGAATCAGATCATGCGCTGGGGTGTCGTGACCCTCGCCGTGGTGTCGTTGTATTTCGCGATCGGCTTCGTCCAGGATGGCCAGGCGGCAACGGTCTATTTGCGCAATATCGTGCTGCCGCTGTTCCTGTTTCAGCTCTCGCTGCTGACGGCCGCGACCTATGAGGTCCGCGCCACGCCGTTCCTGGTGACGCTTGGGGCTATTCTGATTCTGTGCGGATACATCGAGTTTGCGTTCCGGGATTTCTGGCTGGCCATCACGAATGGCTACACGTTCTGGGGTTTCGACGAGCTCAAGGCGACCCGTTCTGGCGTCTGGGAAGCCGAGATGCGCGCGACCGGCAACGTGCCGGTCGATCTGAAGGATCGTTTCAGCTTCGACTTTCTCAATACGCCCCTGCTCGAAGGGTTCGGGCTGTCGAAGATCCTTCGCATCCACGGACCGAATATGCACCCGATCAGCTTCGCGTACGGGATCGCTTTTTTTGGGCTGTTTCTGTTTTCGGTGGGGCGTCCGTTCCTGGCTCTCGTTGCGCTGCCTCTCCTGATCGTTTGCAGCGTGAAGGGAGCGCTCATCGTGGTGGTGTTCGTGGCCGCAGCCTGGGCGTCGACCCGACTGCTCGGCGCTGTGGTGACGCTATTGCTTGGCTTCGTGGCCTTGATCGTGTTTGCAATTGCCGCGATCCGTGTTGGCTTGCAGATCGGCGACTATCACGTCATCGGCCTCATGGGCGGCTTGAACGGATTTTTCGAGAAGCCGCTTGGCCGCGGTCTCGGCATCGGCGGAAACCTGTCGGACAGCTATTTCTCGATCGACTGGAGCGCCGCGCAGCAGGCCGGAACGATCGATGGCGCGGTCGAGAGCGCGATCGGCGTGCTGCTGTACCAGATGGGCGTCGCCGCCCTCGTGCCGCTCGGCTTTTATTTCGCGATGGCCCTCAAGGCCTGGCGCCTCTATGCGTCATCCGGATATCTGACGCAGGGCCTCGCAGGCTTCGGCGTGATGGTGGTGCTGCTCAACGGCCTGTTTCAGGAAGAGGCCCTGTTCGCGCCGCCGGCGCTGGGGCTCATGCTCTCGCTCACCGGGTTGGTGATCGGAAGCCGGATCAGGATGCAGGCGGTCGTCAACCGCGATGCGGAGCCCCAGTCGCTCACGCGCTATCAGCCCGCGACCTGAGCTTCCGTCACTCCGGCAGTCCCGCAGCCATGCCGGCAAGGGCGTGGTGCGCTACGCCTGGCAAGGTTCAAAGCATGTACGCCTTGTGCCTGAGGCGCAGCACGCACCATCGCCTGTAATCTGCTTCACACGCAAACAGGCGCAATGACGCTAGATGGGGCGATGACAGAAGTGTAGCCGGGCGGGCCGGGCAATCTTCTCGGCTTATCTTTCTTGTTTCGCTGTGGTCCCGGGCGCCATGTGCGTCCTGATGCTCTCGACACGGGTATTGGCGCTCTTCAGGCATGCGTCACTTTGATAGTTCGCGTACCCGTAAGCGATCGTCCAGCCCAACATTAGGACACCAACCGCACCCATAAAGAGGCGATACCTCATGTTGTTTGGAGCTGCGTTCGCGATATTGCTCATCCGCTATTTCCCTGCTCCCGAACCCTGGCATCGAGGGTCTCCAACTCGATCTGCTGGAATCGACACGCGTCGAGCGATCGGTAGTTGCGATACAAAGTGTAGAACAGGCAAGGCAGCAGCAGGATCCAAATGGCGACACTGAGCATCCTGAGCTTTGAAGCGTCTACGCGCATTGACGCCCTTCAATCTTCAAGCAATCGTTCGAACGACATCGTCGATGAGATCAGTAAGAACTTCCCCCGGCATCATGCCGGCTATAGGCTATTGGTCGCAATCCAACGATAACAGTTCATTCGATCGAGCACATCCATGTGGCTGATCTCGTTTGCCGGTGGGTCTGAAGTGTTTCGGCGCCCGAGGTGAGCGCCCAAACCGGCTCAACCCGGCTCAACCCGGCGCACCGAGGAGTCCGATCTCGACCGCTTCGTCGAGGCGCTCGCCGTCATCACGGGGACGAAGACGGGGTGAACCCGGCGTATGGCGGGTGCATCTCGCCGTTCGCCTCAGCGCCACCCCAGCGCAGGCGCGACATGAGTCAAGATCGCCTCGATCGCATGCGCGCAATAAGCCACGCCCAACTGGTTCGGCACGGTCAACAGCAACGTGTCCGCCTCGGCGATCGCCTCGTCCCGCCGGAGCTGCTCGATCAGCGCATCCGGCTCCGCCGCATAGCTCCGGCCGAAGATCGCGCGGGTGCGCGGATCGATGAAGCCGATCTGGTCTTCGCCTCCGCGTTCGCCGCCGAAATAGGCGCGGTCGCGATCATTCATCAGCGCGAAGATGCTGCGGCTGACGGACACGCGGGGCTCGCGGGGGTGGCCGGCCTCTTTCCAGGCTGCACGATAAGTGCGGATCTGGGCGGCCTGCTGCACATGGAAGGCCTCGCCGGTCTCGTCGTTCTTCAGGGTCGAGCTTTGCAAATTCATGCCGAGCTGCGCCGCCCACACCGCCGTGGCGTTCGAGCCGGCACCCCACCAGATCCGCTCGCGCAGGCCTTGCGCATGCGGCTCCAGGCGCAAGCGCCCTGGCGGATTTGGAAACATCGGCTGCGGATTGGGCTCTGCAAAACCTTCGCCACGCAGCAGGTCCAGAAACACCTCCGCGTGGCTCCGGCCCATGTCGGCGTCGCTCTGGCCTTCGGCCGGTTGGTAGCCGAAATAGCGCCAGCCATCGATCACCTGCTCGGGCGAGCCGCGGCTGATGCCGAGCTGCAGCCGCCCGCCGGCGATGAGATCGGCAGAGCCCGCATCCTCCACCATGTAAAGCGGGTTCTCGTAGCGCATGTCGATCACGGCGGTGCCGATCTCGATCTTGTTGGTCCTGGCGCCGACCGCGGCCAGCAGTGGAAAGGGCGAGGCGAGCTGACGCGCGAAATGATGCACGCGGAAATAGGCGCCGTCCGCGCCGAGCTCTTCCGCTGCAACGGCGAGCTCGATGGATTGCAGCAGCGTGTCCGCCGCCGAGCGGGTCTGCGACTGCGGCGAGGGCGTCCAGTGCCCGAAGGAGAGGAATCCGATCTTTTTCATGAGGGGCAACATATGGATGATCGGAAGAGTTTGCGAGACGTCGGCCGAGGGAAAGATGGCGGCAGGGTATGCCGCGCCTCTCGGAGGAAGCAGGCTCGGGCTTGAACTGCTCGTGGAATCCTCAGATTTCGCAGCCGGTCAAATTCAAAGCCTTGAGCAAGCCGCCGAACGCCTTGAGCCGACAGGGCTCGGTCGCGCTGGCGGCCTTTGCACGCTGAAAATTGTCCGTTCGCTTGACGACGGTTGCCTTGATATCGGTTGGCTTCGGCTTGGGACGTTCGGCGGTCGCGATCGTCTTCGGATTGTGCCGATGACGGACGACCGGTTCCGGCGCGGACGAACCGACCTTGATGTCTTGCGGACCAGCGTGAATTTCGGCGGAAGCAGCCTGTGTCGGCATCGCGCTGCTCACAGCGGCGACCTCGAGGCGATCGGCCTTCGCCAACGCGTCATGCGAAGCAGAGCTGCTTGCGCTCTGCTCCGCAGACGGCTGGACGATCGCGACTGCGCGACGCGGTGGAGCGCTCAGCTCCATTGCCGACAGCACTCCTACACTCAACAGGATGAGGAGGCCCAACAACGCCATTCTCAGCATAATGCGCCTCTAACCTCAGTTAGTGCCGCTGAAAATTCTCCGCGCGAATAAGGCAACTTTGCCGGCGGCTGCCGACCTGCGGCGAATCATTTGCCGACAGGGTTAACGTCGGTGATGCTCCCCCGTGGACCAAAATGCTGAGGCTCACGTCACTTCCGACCGCGCGTCTGACCCTCAACTGACTTTGCTCGAAAGCGACCGGATCCAACAGATTTCGCGAACAATAATCGCCAGCCCAGTAGAGCGGTAATAGTTGGCTTTGGCGAGATAGCCGCCTGGACGTAGCGCCAGTGCCTGATGCCCGCTGCGCAGATCTTCACCTCGATCCGACGCATCTATCAACCACATTGCACCGGACGGACCTGTCTCAAATTCGAGCCGTTCGGCGTCCGCGCTCTCAAGGCTCTGCCGCAACTGCGGCGCGTGCAGTGCAGGCTCTATAAGTCTTTCGTCATCGACGCCAAGCCATTGAACGAAAAAGCCTCTGTCGTCCTGACCATCTGCGTACCAAGCCACGTCGCCCGCATCGCCGGATAGCGCAACAGCGCTACCTGCGTTGCTGAGGACTGATCCCAACCAGGTCGTTATTCTACACGCACGAGCATAGTCGCTTTGGTCAGTCGGGTCCCTATGATCTCGCCATTCTTCGATGCCCCGCCAATGTGGGAGCTGTTCATCGGCAATCAGCAGGTGAGGACCGCCGGTTGTCGCTATCCAGTTGGAAGTGCGCTTCATGAGTCGCACGATAGCAGCCATTTCCGCCGTTGGCCCTCTACCGATTCGCAGGCGCGAACTGGCGATGTCCGGCTTTGAGCAGGCGCGGAACAGCCTGCGCGCGGGACGCGGTGTGAAACTCGAGGATATCGATGACGAGGAGCGGTAGGGGCTCGCCCATCTCATGAGCCCGATATTGCCATCCTGCGCCTGTTTTGCCCGACGGGTCAACGATTTCGTCACGCCGCCTTTTTCCGGCTGGGTCGGATCAGCACGTCTGCGGAAATGCCGAGACGCTCGTGAAGGCGGCGGATCATCGTGATCGACAACCCGCGCTTTCGATTCAGAACCTCGGCGATGCGGGTCCGGGTTCCAACGATCTCTTCGAGGTCCCGCCGCGTCAGCCCTTGCTGCTCCATGCGAAACTTAATGGCTTCGATGGGATCGGGCGGATCCATCCGATAGTGCTCGGTCTCATATGCATCGATCAGCGTCGCGAGCACGTCCAGGCGGTCACCCTCAGGTGTACCCGACTTCGCGCCCCAGAGGCGCTCCACTTCCTTGAGCGCACCATCATAGTCCCCGCTTCGTCCGAATCGGCTTGATCTCAGTCGCCGCCATGTCGAACCTCTCTTACATCGATCTTGTCGTAGTCCCGGTGCGTGCCGATCCATTTGATCCACACGATGCTCTTCTCGAAATCGACGGCAGCGACCAGCCGGTAGTCGTTGCCTTTGACGTTGAACACAACACGGTCCGCCGAGATGATGCTGGCGGTCGCGTAGTTATCGCGCGCCCAAAAATGTGCGCAACATGGAGCGTTTGAGATAACCTGCCACGGCGACTGCGCCGCTCCTGTTTTGCCCGACGGGGCAACGTCTCCACAATGCGCGCCTAAGCCCTTGATCCCGCTCATGTCGGCTACTGTGCATGGGGTTGTTTTCGACGTTTTGTCGCCTTGCGCCTCGAGCAAGCGGCCGATGATCGCCATGCCGAAGCTCGGGTGGTCGACATAGGCATCGCCCGTCACCAGCACGATGTCGCAGGCGTCTCAGCCGAGCGCATCCATCTCGGCGCCGCTCATCGGCAGGAACGGCGCCGGCTTGCGGGGACATGGGCCATCAGGGGCTTTTCGGCGGCGATGATCTGGGTGTCCACGTCGATACGCATAGGACTCCGTGCCCGCGAATATAACCGATGGGCCCGTGAAGAATCGCGGTTCCCCCAACGGCAATGCGGGTGCCCAGAGCGTCGTGATCAGGCCGGATACAGGAACCATCCGTCTCCGCGAACATTCTGATGGAGGGTTTGCGCCGAGCCCGGCGCGCGCACGCTCACGTGCGGGGTCTGGTATTGCCTCGATGTTCGCCGCTGGCGATGGGGGAGCCGTGAATACAGTCATAGAGAACTTGCTGTCACGAAAGCAGAACCTCGTGGAACAGCTCGAGCAGGCGCCGTCGGTCGAGGACCGCGACAAGATTGAGCATCAACTCGAACAGATCAACACCGCGCTGGATTTTCTCGACCGGCCGGGATCGAACGACGCCCGGTAAAAGGCGCTCAATGCACCTTTAGCGCTTTGGCGTAGACCGCGCCCGAATTGCTGATGTGCGTGCTCATCAGCGCTTCGAACGCGGCGAACTCGCCGCGCGCGAACAAATCGAGCAGCTTGCGATGCTCCTCGAAGGACGAGCGGGTGCGCACGTCGATCGGCGAGGTCAAATTGGTGCGGAGCGCGGCGACGCGGCCCGAGACGAGCTGGTAGGATTCGATGAGATAGCGGTTGCCGCAATGCGCGAACAGCCCCTCGTGAAAGGCGGCATCGGCGCGGCCATAGGCGATGTTGTCCTTCGCGGCGACCGCCGGCTCCATCGCTGCGATCGCCTCGCTCATCGTCGCGACCGCATTGCTCCGATCATGGCGGAAGGCGAGCTCGGCGGCTTTGGGCTCGAGCGCGATCCGGAAGGTGCAGAGCGCATTGATGTCCTCCGCGCTCGGCGTGAACACGAAGCTGCCGACCTGCGGCCGGATCACGACGAGGCCTTGCGCCTGCAACTGGCCCATCGCCTCGCGCACCGGCGTGCGGCTGACGCCGAAGGAGCTTGCCACCATCTCCTCGGAGATGGCGGCGCCGAGCGCGAACTCGCCGTCGATGATGGCCTGGCGCAGCCGCAGCACCACCCGCTGCGACAGCGATTTCGGCGTATCGAGTCTCAAGGAGCGCATATGCTCTCTCAGATCACCTTGCCGGGATTGAGCAGGTGATCGGGATCGAGCGCGGCCTTCAGCGTCCGCATCAACGCGATCTCGGCATCGCTGCGGGCGTGGCCCAGCCACTTCTTCTTCAAGGTGCCGATGCCGTGCTCGGCGGAGACGCTGCCGCCCAGCTCGCGCACGAGACCGTAGATGATCGCGTCCATCTCTTCCTTCGGCTGCTGCTCGACGGAAAGACCGGCGACCCACGCGACGAGATGCAGATTGCCGTCGCCGATATGGCCGTAATAGACGCTCTCGCAGCCCGCGATGCCGTTCGCGAGCGCCGCCTTGCAGCGCGCGGCGAACTCGTCCATCCGCGCCACGGCAAGGCCGATGTCGTAGGAGATGTGCGGCCCCAGCACCTGGCCGAACTCGGCGCAGATGTCGCGCACGCGCCAGAACGCCTGCGTTTGTGCCAGCGATTGCGCCACGGCGGCATCTGCGAGCAGCCCGCGCTCCATCAGCTCTTCGAGCCAGCTCTGGAAGCGCGGTGCATCCAGGCTTTCGTCGGTGCCTTGGGCCTCGACCAGCACGTAGAGACCGTGGCCTGCAGTGACCGGCGGCTTCACGCCGGCGCGCCTCGTGATCACGTCCCAATAGTCCGGCCACATCACCTCGAACGCCGACAATAGCGGGCCGAGCCCGCTTCGCGCCGCATCGAGCAGCGCGATCACCGCGGCATAGTCCTTCACCGCGCACAGCGCAGCCATGGTCGAGCGCGGCTTCGGGAATAGCCGCAGCACCACGCGGGTGATGATGCCGAGCGTGCCTTCCGAACCGATGAAGAGCTGCTTCAGATCGTAGCCGGCGTTGTTCTTCATCAGCTTGTTGAGGCTGGTCATGATGGTGCCATCCGGCAGCACCACTTCGAGGCCGAGCACCAGCTCGCGCGTCATGCCGTAGCGGATCACGCGGTTGCCGCCGGCGTTGGTGGAAAGATTGCCGCCGATCGCGCAGGAGCCGCGCGAGCCGAGGTCGAGCGGAAAGAAGAAGCCGGCCTCGTCGGCGGCTTTCTGAATCGCTTCCAGCGGCGTGCCTGATTTCACCGTCATCGTTGCCGAGGCACGATCGATCTCTTCGATCCCGGTGATGCGCTCGAGCGAGATCGCGACCCAGCCTGCTTCAGGCGATGCGCCGCGGCACAGCCCGGTCAGTCCGCCCTGCGGCACGAATGGCAAGCGCGCTTGCCGACAGGTCAGAATCGCATCGGCAACCCCTTGCGCATCAACCGGTCGGATCACCGCAAGCGGCGTTTGCGGCAGGCTCGCGCTCCAGTCGTTGCAATTGCGCGCGGGCACGTCGGTGCCGATCAGTACGGCGGCCGCGCCGAGCTTGTCGCGCAATGCGCCGAGCAAGTGGCCGGAACGCTTCACGGGGCTCATCATGTCCAAGCGAGACCTCCTCAGGATCCGGCTGCGCCTCTCGCGCGCCATGACGACGGAAAGGATTTGCGTGATCCTTGTATGTAAGGTACAAGACAAAAAGTAAAGCAAAAACAAGGCTCGCAAGCGCTTCAAGGTCATTGGAGATCAGAGGCTTAGTTCGAGTTTGCAGCAAAAGGGCAGTGGGATGACGGAGGCAATTCGCGGGTTCTGGGTGGCGTCGGCGACGCCGCTGGCGACGGACGGCAGCGTGGACTCCGCAAAGCTCGCGGCTCATGCCAAGCAACTCTTTGGCAAGGGCGTCGACGGCGTCGTGCTGTTCGGCACCACCGGCGAGGGCACCTCGTTCAGTGTCGCCGAACGCGTCGCCACCATCGAAGCCGTGCTCAAGGCCGGCGTCGCGCCCGAGCGTATCGGTATCGGCGGCGGCTTTCCCGCCATCACCGACAGCATCGCACTGACGCGCACCATGCTCGGCCTCGGCCTGCGTCACGTGCTGTTGTTGCCGCCCTACTTCGATCGCAGCGTCACGCCCGAGGGCATCGAGGATGCCTTTGCCGCGATCATCGATGGCGTCGCCGACGATCGTCTGCGTGCTTCGCTCTACCATATCCCGCAGGTCTCGGGTGTCGCGATCCCGACCAGCGTCGCTGCGAATTTGCGCAAGCGTTACGGCAAGGTGGTTGCTGGCCTGAAGGACTCCAGCGGCGACTTCAAGCAGTTCCTGGCATTCCGTGACGCAGCTCCCGAGCTCGCCATTACCGTCGGCAACGAAGCCGACATCACCCGCGCGATTGCCGCCGGCGGTGCCGGCACCATCTGCGGCATGGCCAACGTCGTGCCCGAGCTTGTCAAGGGCATGGTCGAAGGCAAGGATGTCGAAGCGCGCATGCAGGCCGCGATCGGCGTTGTGCTGAACACGCCTTCGTTCCTCGCGACGCTGAAGGCCATCCTGGCGGCCCAGACCGGCGACGCTGCGTGGCTGTGCGTCCGCCCGCCGCTCCGCGCCGTGTCGGACGGCGCCGCGCTCAAGCGAAAGCTCGACGAGCTGACGACCCCCGCCATCGCGTGAGATCGCGGCAAAGGCCGACATGTTGCCGCAAATTCACGCATAGCGTGTCGCGGCTGACGTGAAAGCAATCCATGATTGTCATTCAACATGGTTCTGCGCCTGGAATGATTCAACACTAGAGCGATTCAACTGCTCTTGCCGTTCTCTTCACGCACAGCGGCTGTTACAGGCCACGCTCCAGATCATCGCGAACGTGCTCGACATCCACCGCGGCGCAATTCTGGGCTGGCCCGGCAAGCTCGCCTTCATGATCGCGGCGGCCCTGATGCCTCTGTTCGCGCTCTCCGGCGTTCTGCTGTACCTGTCGCGCCGCAAACTGCGGCGCCCGATGCCGCCGCCGCTCGGGCGCCTGACTCCTGGCGAGCGAGTACGAGGCGCCTAGCCGACCGCTCAGCGGTCGACCAAATAGCTCTCGCGTGACAACAGCGAAGCGCTCGCGCGCGGGACAAGAAACACTTGCCCGAAGCTTCGCGAAATGGTTCGATCCCCGCGGTACACGCTAGAGTCGTGGTGATCTTGATGGCGCTATCCGAACGAGACGAGTTCGAGGCGACGGCATTGCCTGCAGTGCTGGTCAGCCGCAGCGATCTGCCCGTACCTCTGACCCACCCGGCGCGAAGTTTCTTCGGCGGTCTCCCCAAGCTGCCCCCGCAGCTCGAGTGGCCAACGGCGGAAGTCAGGGCGAACGAAACGCTAGAGACGGTCGCGCTCACTTTCGTCGCCCAGATCGACTTGGCCGAGGTGCCGGGCTCCGGTTGGTCGCCGCTTCCGGAACAAGGCACACTCTATTTCTTCTGTAGCTCGGTGTTCGTTGGCGAAGGACATCCACCTTGCCGCGTACTCTATAGCGCTACCGCCGGTGGCGCGTATCCCGACCGCGCGCCACCGCCAGATCTGATGCCGCTGGCGGGCACTGACGGTGACGCCCAGGTCAAATGGCTCGATCCGGCCATCGATTTTCATTCCAAGGTCGAATTCAAATATCCGCTCTCCTTCCGCGTGTTCCGCGATTTCTATTTCCTCGAGGACACTGTGGGAGGCGAACTCATGATCGAAGAATTATGTAAGGCGCTGGGCCCGGGCGAGCCCAACGAAAGGGATCTGCTGCAATTTAGGTCGGCGTCCAAATATGAGAAAGACGAGAATTGGCCTTTCAACTGGCTCCTGATCACCTATGTGGTTCGGTCGGTATTGTCGAACGTCCTACGCGATCTGACACCCGGATCGTATTACAAGCCGCTCACCGACGAGGCAGCCGTGGAATTGAATCGCCTTCGCATCGGTGCAATCGGCTGGCTAGAGCGTTGTCGGGCGATGCCCCCAATGGATGACGTCGATGCGGACACAAAAGCGACGTTCAGGTCTTGGTGGATCGGCGTCGTGCAGGCCTATGGCAAAATGGACAGACAGGTATCGACGTACACGTCCAAAATCGCGGGGGACCTAGGCAATGCCATCAACCATACGATCCGTTGCATGGCGACCCAGGATGTCGATGCTCGTGACGACGCGCCCCTCAGCTACGTTGCGAATCTTGCGCGGCAGAATCATTGGAAAACGCCAGCTGCAGGAGATGGAAAGTATCGCCATTTCCTGACAGCGCTCCATCAGATGTTGGGGTATGGCAGCGGCCCCCAAGATGCGACGGAAGTGCATTTGGAGGACGTGCTACTGCTCCAGATACAAGGCGATCTTGCATTCTTCAATTGGCACTCCGACATTGGATGCGTGCTTCACTTTTGGATCGACGGCGAGGCCCTCGCGCAACTCGACTTTTCAGGGGTCGTCGCCACATGCGAATGTGACTAGCGCGCTGTCTGCGCGGTGAATTTGTGACTGCGCCAAGCGAGCCCAGCACATCGCATCCCTCTCGATTTGCTCCTGTCGACAAGGCTGCCGTCTTGTTGCCTCGGCTCTCTGGCGTGGCTAGCCAACAGCGCAACAATGGTTCAAAAGCTCCTGGCCCTCTTCTCAAGGTTCGTGCCATGAAGCTCCCGACCGTCTCCCCCGCCGGCATCCGCAGCGCGTTGCTCCTGCGCGAGGAGGTCGCGCTGCTTGATCTCAGGCGGGAGGCCGCTTTCGCCACCGGCCATCCCCTGTTCGCCGCCAACATGACTGCGGACCGGATCGCGATCGAGGCCGAGGTGCGGCTGCCGCGCAAGGATGTGCCGATCGTGCTTTATGACGACGGCGAGGGATTGGTCGCAACTGGCGCCGAACGTCTTGCCGCGCTCGGCTACACCAATGTCCGCGCGCTCGACGGCGGGCTGAAAGCCTGGCGCGCGGCGGGCTATGAGGTGTTCCAGGACGTCAATTCCTATTCCAAGGCCTTTGGCGAACTGGTCGAGGCACGCCGCCACACGCCCTCGCTCAGCGCCGACGAGGTCGCGAAGCTGATCGCGGGCAAGGCCAACATCGCCATCCTCGACGT
Organism: Bradyrhizobium sp. 139; assembly: GCF_023074175.1. Taxonomy (GTDB): domain Bacteria; phylum Pseudomonadota; class Alphaproteobacteria; order Rhizobiales; family Xanthobacteraceae; genus Bradyrhizobium. Next base: position 18,472 of record NZ_JADPKS010000111.1, on the reverse strand, counting down.
TCGCCGCTTTGACGAATACGCCACCATGAACATTCCGAGCTCGGTCAGCGTGCCCGGTGCGGAGCTGGTGCTGCGCGCAGGGCAGGCCGCGCCCGATCCCGACACGACCATTATCGTCAATTGCGCCGGCCGCACGCGCTCGATCATCGGCACCCAGTCGCTGATCAATGCCGGCGTGCCGAACAAGGTGCGGGCGCTGCGCAACGGCACCATCGGCTGGACGCTGGCGCGGCACACGCTCAACCACGGCGCCGACAGGCGTGGCGCGATCGGGCCGTTCGCGGGCGGCCCGGCCAACGCGCGCGACGTCGCCTATCGCGCCGGTGTCCGCCATATCGGCGTGAACGAGATGTCCGCCCTTGTCGCGCGAGCCGACCGCACGCTCTATCGCTTCGACGTGCGCGGCGCGGACGAGTATGCGGCCGGCCATCTCTCCGGTTTCCGTCACTATCCCGGTGGCCAGCTCGTCCAGGAAACCGACATGGCCGCGCCCGTGCGTGGCGCGCGCATCGTCCTGACCGACGACAAGGGCGTGCGTGCCGACATGACGGCGTCCTGGCTCGCGCAGATGGGCTGGGAGGTCTACGTCCTCGAAGGCGGTTACGACGGCGCGCTCGAGGTCGGCCCGCCGTCCGTGCTGCCGAAGCCCGATCCGGCGCATCGCTATCGCCGTCCCTACGAGGGAACCGAAGTCGCCGAACGGGCGATGCAGGCCTATCTCGATTGGGAGTACGGCCTCGTCGAGCAGATCCGCCGCGATGCGACGCACGGGTTTTACGTGATTTGAGGCTAAGCGAGCATATGTGCACCGTCACCCTGAGGTGGCCGCTTCTTTAGTGGCCCTCGAAGGGCGACGGCCCGGCTGTATCTGGGCCGCTCATCCTTCGAGGCTCACCTTGGTGCGCAAGGGCGCCCCAAGGTTCGCATCTCAGGATAACGGGGCTGGCACCGTAAACCTCTACCGGACCGCCATCATATCCCCGCATCCAGCCCCTATTGTGCTGCGCATCGTCCGCGGTCTATGAGCTGCGGGCAAGGCCGCCATCGATGGAGACACCATGCCAGCCCCAGGCCAAAGCCCCGAGCGCAACGCGAAGGCGCTGTTGCTCGAAGGCGTGAATGACAGCGCCGTGGACCTGTTCCGGAGCGCCGGTTTTGCCAATGTCGAGCGGCTGACCAAGGCACTCGACGGCGAAGACCTGCGGCGCGCGCTCAAGGGCGTGTCGCTGCTCGGCATCCGCTCGCGCACCCAGATCACCGACGACGTGCTGGAGGCTGCCGACCAGCTGCTCGCGGTCGGCTGCTTCAGCGTCGGCACCAATCAGGTCGATCTGCTGGCGGCGCGCAAGCGCGGCATTCCCGTCTTTAATGCGCCGTTCTCCAACACGCGCAGCGTCGCCGAGCTCGTGATCGGCGAGATCGTGATGCTGCTGCGGCGCATCTTCCCGCGCTCGGTGTCGGCGCATGAGGGCGGCTGGGACAAATCCGCGACCGGCAGCCGCGAGGTGCGCGGCCGTACCCTCGGCATCATCGGCTACGGCAATATTGGCTCGCAGCTCTCGACGCTTGCGGAAGCGATCGGCATGCGGGTGATCTATTTCGATCGCACCGACAAGCTCCGCCACGGCAACACCGAACCGGTCGAGAAGCTGGAAGAGCTGCTGGCGCAGAGCGACGTCGTCAGCCTGCACGTGCCCGAGACGCCGGAGACCGCCGGCATGATCGGCGACAAGCAGCTGCGGGCGATGAAGCCGGGTTCCTTCCTGATCAACAACAGCCGCGGCACCGTGGTCGATCTCGACGCACTTGCGGGTTGCTTGCGCGACGGTCATCTCGCCGGTGCCGCCATCGACGTGTTTCCGGTCGAGCCGTCCTCGAACGCGGATCGCTTCAAGAGCCCGATGCAGGGCCTCGGCAACGTCATCCTCACGCCGCATGTCGGCGGCTCGACCGAGGAGGCGCAGGAGCGGATCGGTGGCGAGGTCGCGCGCAAGCTGGTCGACTTTTTCATCACCGGCTCGACCATGGGTGCGGTGAACTTTCCGGAGGTGCAACTGCATCTTCGCCCGTCCGGCGCGCGCTTCAGCCACGTTCATCGCAACGTGCCGGGCATGCTGCGGCGGCTCAACGAGGTCTTCCTCCAGCGCGACATCAACATCGCCGCGCAATATCTGGAGACCGCCGGCGACCTCGGCTACGTCGTGCTCGACGCGGACCTCGCCGGCCAGGATTCGGCCATGCTGCTTCGGCAGATCCGCGCCCTCGAAGGCACGGTCGGCGCAAGGCTGATATTCGAGCACTAGGCCGCCCACGTTCTGGTTGCAATGCGTGGCCAGGGCTCTCTACACTGCTGTCATCCTCGGCGTGTGACAAATCGCGTCGAATTTGAGCTTCAGTTGCGTGAGTGCCGCCATGGAACGGGACGCCGTACTGATCGATCTCGCGCTCCAAGGCGGTGGTTCGCACGGCGCCTTCACCTGGGGCGTGCTCGACCGCCTGCTCGAAGAGAAGTGGCTCGCTATCGCCGCAATCTCCGGCACGTCCGCAGGCGCGATGAATGCGGCGGTACTGGCGGATGGGTGGACCGCAGGTGGCGCCGAGGGCGCGCGCGATGCGCTCGAACAATACTGGCGCCGGATTTCGAAGGCCGCGGCTTTCAGCCCCCTGCAGCGTTCGCCGCTCGACCGGCTGATGGGACGCTGGACACTCGACACGTCGCCGGCCTACATCCTCACCGATCTGGTGTCGCGGGTGTTGTCGCCCTATGATCTCAATCCGACCGGTTACAACCCGCTGCGCGCGGTGCTGGCCGAGAGCATCGATTTCGAACGGCTCGCGCGCTCGCCCATCAAACTGTTCATCACCGCGACGCGGGTTCGCACCGGACGCGGACGGATCTTCCGCAACGCCGAGATCACGGCTGACGTGCTGCTGGCGTCGGCCTGCCTGCCGACCATGTTCCGCGCGATCGAACTCGATGGTGAACCCTATTGGGACGGCGGCTTTGCCGGCAACCCGACGATCACGCCGCTGGTCCGTGAGAGCGACGCGCACGACACGATCCTGGTGCAGATCAATCCGACTGAAACGCAGGAAGAGCCGCGGACGGCTGCGGAGATTCTCAATCGGCTGAACGAGATTTCGTTCAATTCGCCGCTGATGAAGGAGTTGCGCATGATCGCGCTGCTGCGCCAGGCCGCCGACCCCGGCAGCGGCGAGGGCGCGCGCTGGGCGAAGATGCGAACCCATCGCGTCAAGAGCGACATGCTGGCGAAATTCGGCGCATCATCCAAGCTCAATGCCGAATGGGAGTTCGTCTCGATGCTGCGCTCTGAGGGACGTCAGGCGGCCGAGACGTTTCTCGGCGAGCACGGCGCGGATATCGGCCGGCGCTCGACCGCGGATCTCGACATCCTCTTGGCGGAGTGCTGAGACGTGGGTCTTCTCGGCATTCTCGTCGGACTCGGACTGCTCGTCCTGTTCGCCTTTCGCGGCTGGAGTGTCCTGCTGCTGGCGCCGTTCGCGGCCCTGGTGGCCGCGTTGCTCGGCGGCGAGCCGTTGCTTGCGAACCTGACGCAGGTCTTCATGGTGAATGCGGCGGGATTTCTGGCGCAGTTCTTCCCGATCTTTCTGCTCGGTGCCGTCTTCGGCAAGCTGATGGACGACAGCGGCGCGGTGACCTCGGTTGCCGCCTTCATGGCGAAATGTCTCGGCGAGCGCCGGGTCATTCTGGCGGTCGTGCTCGCCGGCGCGCTGGTCACCTATGGCGGCGTCAGCCTGTTCGTCGCGTTCTTCGTGATCGTTCCCATGGCCCGGTCGCTGTTTCGCGCCGCCGCGATTCCGCGCCGGCTAATTCCGGCTGCAATCGTGCTGGGCACGTCGACCTTCACCATGTCGGCTTTGCCGGGCACGCCGTCGATCCAGAATGCGATCCCGATGCCGTTCTTCGGCACGACGCCCTTCGCCGCGCCGGGCCTCGGCATCCTCGCGTCTCTTATCATGCTCGGCGCGGGATTGTGGTGGCTGCATCGCGCCGAAGCCGCGGCCCGCCGTGCCGGAGAAGGCTATGGCGAGGACATCGAGGATGCGACCGAGCGCGCCGCCACGGACGAACTCGTGCGGGAACGCGCGACGACGGCGCGGGAGTTCGATCCGGCGGAGATGCAGCATGGTCACCGTAGCGACGTGCCCACGCCGGTACTGAGCGCGATCCTGCCGCTGATCGTCGTCGTGGCCGTCAACCTCCTGATGTCGCTCCTGGTGCTGCCGCGACTCGACGTCGGCTATCTCGCCGAGCAGCGCTTTGGCGAAACGTCGCTGGCCGCCGTCGCGGGCGTGTGGTCGGTTGCAGCCGCGCTGAGTGCGGCCATCGCCACGACCATTGTACTGAACCGGGTTCGCCTGCCGGCGTTGCGGCAGACCATGGATGCCGGGGCCAACGCGTCGGTGCTACCGGCATTCAGTGTCGCCAGCCTGGTCGGGTTCGGCGCGGTCGTCGCGTCGCTGCCGGCGTTCGCGCTGGTGCGGGACTGGGTGCTCGCGATCGAAGGCGGCCCGCTGGTGTCGCTTGCGGTTGCGACCAACATCCTGGCGGCGCTGACCGGCTCGGCGTCCGGCGGCGTGACCATCGCCCTCGACGCGCTTGGTCCAACCTATGTCGAGCTTGCCGCGCGCACCGGCATCGACCTCGCGCTGATGCACCGTGTGGCGGTGATCGGCTCGGGGACGCTGGACATTCTGCCGCATAATGGCGCCGTGGTGAGTCTGCTTGCGATCTGCGGCCTGACTCATCGCGACAGCTATTTCGACATCGTGATGGTGGGTATCGTGGCATCGCTGCTGGCGCTGGTGGCCGTCATTGCGTTGGGCGGTGTGTTGGGATCGTTCTGATCGAATGCCGGCGCGAGCGATTGACGGAAAGGCGAAGGTTGCATTGAATGCAGCCAACCTTCGAACGCAACAAAGATAGAGAGAGCCGGGTGGAAACGATGCCGCGAAACAGAGCGAAATTGCGTGCGTTGCTCGTGGGTTCGGTAGCCGTGATGGGCGCAAGCACCGCCTCCGCGGCGACGTTGGCGGAGGACGCGGATACGGCCTGTAAAGGCCTCGTCGGCGCTGCCGATGCCGTGAAGATCGATACCGCGACGCTGCAGGCACCGTCGCAGCTCGCTGTTGCCGAACGCGGGCCGACACCGTCGGGACGCATCACGCCGGCCAATCCAGGCTTCTGCAAGGTGATCGGCCATATCGAGCCGGCCGACCCCAAGGCGCCGCCGATCAAGTTCCAGGTCAACCTTCCTGTCGAATGGAACGGTCGCTCGCTGCAATATGGCGGCGGAGGCTTCAACGGTGTGCTGATCACTGGCCTTGCGCTGCCGCCAGCCTATCCGTTCGACAAGCCGTCGCCGCTGGCGCGCGGCTTCGTCACCTACGGCACCGATTCCGGTCACGAATCCCGGCCCGGCGAGCCGCCGCAGCTGTTCGCGCTGAATGACGAAGCCTTCGAGAACTTCGCCCATCGCGCCTACAAGAAGGTCCGCGACGCCGCCGTTGCGCTGATGCAGCGCGCCTACGGCAAGGCGCCGGAAAAAATGTACTTCATGGGCTCGTCCGAAGGCGGCCGCGAAGGCCTCACCATGGCGCAGCGCTACCCTGATGATTTCGACGGCATCTTCGCACGCGTGCCCGTGATCAACTGGGTCGGCCTGCAGCATGCCGGCACGCGCTCGGGACTTGCCACCATGGGCGAGGGCTGGATCAATCCGGCCCAGGTGAAGCTGGTCGGCGACGCCGTGCGGCAGGCTTGCGACAAGGCCGACGGCTCCGACGATGCGCTGGTGCAGGATCCCGTGGCCTGCAAGGCGGCATTCAAGGTCGAGGCGCTGCGCTGCGCGGCGGGTCAGAGCGGGGATCAATGCCTCACCGAGGCCCAGATCAAGGCGGTGAATACGCTGCACGCGACCTACAAATTTCCGTTCGCGCTCGCCAACGGGCTCGACGATTACCCGGGCTGGGGCGTGTCGGGTGAGGACACGCCGGCGATCGGGCCGACCGGCGGCTGGGTCGCATGGTGGCTCGGCACGGCGCCGCCCGCGCAGCCGCCTGCGCCCAACAACGGCATCGCCTGGATCTACGGCGCCGGCGGCATTCAATACGTGTTCGCACGCGATCCCAAGCTCGACGTCACCACCTACAAGGTCGGGGAGCACAAGGCGCGGCTGCTCGAAGTTTCGAAGCTGATGGATTCGACCGATCCCGACCTCAGCCGCTTCCGCGCCCGCGGCGGCCGGCTGATCATGCTCGAACATATGGCGGACTACGCGCAGAGCCCCTATGCCGGCATCCGGTATTTCGGGAGCGTCGAACGCAAGCTCGGCAAGGCCGAGACCGCCGAGTTCGCCCGGCTCTACACCGCGCCGGGCGTCGACCACGTCGGCTCCGGCGCGCCGGCCAATGTCGACATGCTGAGCGCGCTGGTCGACTGGGTCGAGAACGGCAAGGCGCCCGGCGACTTGGAGGTTGCCGAGCAGAAGGTCGAGGCGCCGTCGTTTGCGGTGTTGCGGGCGATGCCGCTGTGCCGCTGGCCGGCCTGGCCGCATTACAAGAGCGGCCCGGTCACGGAAGCCTCGAGCTTTGCTTGCGCGCCGTAAGGAACGGCACGCGTTTCGCTCGATGCGGCCGGGTGCAGACCTGCGCGGTCCTGTTCCTGGACGGTTGCCGCGCCGCGTCGGCGTAGCAGCCGCACTTTGACAACCCGAGTCGCCTCGGCTATATATTTCGCATGCGAAATAAATCGGCTGCAGCGGGGCATCACCGGCTGATCTACCTGCTGAGCGTTGCGCAGCGGCGATTGCAGCGCTGGATGGCGGCGCAGCCGCAGAACGAGGTGACGCCGGCGCAGGCGGGGCTGCTGTTCATCCTCGGCAAGCAGGACGGCGTCCTGATGGGCGAGGCGGGCGCGGCGCTCGATATGGGGCCGGCCGGCATCTCAGGGCTCGTCGATCGCACGGCTGCGGCAAGGCTGGTCGAGCGGCAGCCCGATCGCGAGGATGGACGCGCCTGGCGCATCTGGCTGACGCCGAAGGGGCGCACTGCGCTGGCGCAGGCGAAGACTGACGCGGCCAAGATCAACGCGACGTTGACCGAAGGATTCACCGGCGCGGAGATCGACATCGTCGCGCGCTGGCTGACCAGCATTCAGGACAAGTTTCCAAGAGATCCCGAGGCATAGAAGGAGCAGACCCATGACCGAGCACGTCCGGATCGAGAACAACGGCGGAATTCTCACGCTTACCCTGGCGCGTCCCGACAAGAAGAACGCGCTGACGGATGCAATGTACGGCAAGCTCGCCGACACCATCGAATCCGCCGAGTTCGATCCGTCCGCCCGTGTGATCCTGATCCGCGGCGAGGGTGACATGTTCACCGCCGGCAATGACGTCGGCGAGTTCGCCGCCGTCGCAACCGGCAAGTCCGAGGGCAGCCGCAACGTCGTGCGCTTCATCCAGTCGCTGGCGCGCTGCACCCAGCCGCTGGTCGCGGCCGTGCAGGGCCGCGCCGTCGGCGTTGGCACCACGATGCTGCTGCATTGCGATCTCGTCGTGCTCGCCGACAACGCACAATTGTCGACGCCCTTCGTCAGCCTCGCGCTGGTGCCGGAGGCTGCCTCCAGCCTGCTGATGCCGGCGCGCATCGGCTACGCCCGGGCCTATGAGGTGTTCGCGCTGGGTGAGACCGTGCCGGCCAAATCCGCGCTGGAATGGGGCCTCGCCAACCGCGTGGTGCCGCTCGACAAGCTCGATGCCGAGGCACTCGCACTGGCGCAGCGTCTCGCCCGCCAGCCTGCCGGCGCGCTCACCGCGACCAAGCGGCTGATGCGCAACGGCGAGGCTCTGGTCGCGCAGATGAATGCCGAGGGCGAGCAGTTTGCGCAGCGCCTGCGCACCGCCGAGGCGCGCGAGGCGTTCACCGCCTTCGCCGAGCGCCGTCCGCCTGATTTCACCAAGGTCGGGTAAAGGGACGCGGGCCGCCCGAATTCGTGCAAACGGAACCGCCTCAATTCAATTAAAACCTTAACCGAACATTGGCATGTCGCGGTGCAAGGTGGCCACTCGTAAAGAGTAGGCCCCTGATCCATGGCAATGTTTAAGAAATCGGTAAGCTCGCTTCTCCTGACGTTGATGGCCCTGCTGGCCGCCGGTGCGTTGGCCTCTACGGCGATCCAGATGGGCGGAGCCTTCGGCCGCTACAGCGACAGTCTCGAGACCGCGCGGCTTGCCGCCGCCGACAAGGCGATCTTCCAGGGCGTGCTCGCCTTGCGCAACAATCGCGGCGATGCCCAGAGCGCGCTGCTCGGCGAGGACGATCCGCGCGCCAAGCTCGGCGAAGCGGAGAAGGCCGAGCAGGGCGGCTATGAAGCGATTGGCGCTGCGCTCTCAACAATCGAATTCACCCGCCGCGACGAGCTCGCGGGCACGTTGAAGCAGCGCTGGAACGAAGCCGCGCCGCAATTCCAGCTGTTCTACGACGAGGCCAAGCTTCCGCGCGCCGAGCGCAAGATGGAGCGAACCAACTCCTGGTACGATGCAGTCACCAAGGTCATCGAGACGGCGAACCTCGCCTCCACCGCGGTGTCGAACCGCGCCTGGATGAACGATCCCTACATCGCCCGCATGATCCAGGTCCGCCGCTTCGCCTGGCAGGTGCGCGACCGCTATGGAATCCATTGCTCGTCGCTTCGCTCGAACGTCAACAGCAGCAAGCCGCTTGACGACGCCCAGAAGCGGTCGGTGGCGCAATGGGACGGCACGATCAGCTCCGGCTGGGCGGGCATGGCCGAGTTGCTGGCTGCGCCCGACGTGACGGCGGAGCTGGTTACGGCAGCGTCGGACGCGAAGGCCAAGACAGACGGCGTCCTCAGGCAGATCGGCGATCTCACCAAGAATTTCGACGGCAGCGGCAAGCCTGCGATGCCTGCTTCGGAGTGGAATTCGCTCTGCCAGTCGCCGTTCCCGCTTATTGTCGGGGTCGCGACTAAGGCGCTGGATCAGTCGATCGCGCGTGCCGAGACCGTGCAGGCCAAGGCGCTCGCCAATCTCATCGTGCAGTCGCTCGCGTTTCTGCTTGCACTCGCCGTCACCCTCGCCGGCGTATACGTGGTGCGCAATCGCCTCATGCGCCCGGTTCGCGCTATCCTGGATGCCATTGCACGCATCGGCGCGCGCGACTACGCCACGCCGGTGCCGCAGCCGAAATATCCCGACGAGTTCGGCACCATGGCCGCCGCGCTCGAAAGCTTGCGCGAGAGCGCGGCGACCGCCGAGCGGCTGGCCCAGGAGCGCGAATCGCAGCAGGCGCTGCAACTGGCCCGCTCCGGTACCGTGGATGACGCATGCCGCAGCTTCGACGACACCGTGCAGGCGGTGATCCACAGCGTCGCTGCGTCGGCGAGGGAGCTCGATGCGACGGCGACCGATGTGCGCACGCTGGTCTCGGAATCGACCAGCCAGACCGCGGCAGTCTCCTCCGCGGCCGAGCAGGCCACCAACAATCTCGAGACCATCGCGGCCGCGACCGAGGAGCTCTCCGCGTCCGTCGGCGAGATCTCCGCACAGGTGCAGTCGAGCGCGCGCGAGGCGCGCGAGGCCGTGTCGCAGGCCGAGCGGACCAACGTAACGGTCGAGATCCTCGATCAGACCGCGAGCCGCATCGGCGAGGTCGTGAAGATGATCAACGCCATTGCCGGCCAGACCAATCTCCTGGCGCTGAACGCCACCATCGAGGCGGCGCGTGCGGGCGAGGCCGGCCGCGGCTTTGCCGTGGTCGCCGGCGAGGTCAAGAGCCTCGCCGCGCAGACCGCAACCGCAACCGAAGAAATCTCCCGCCAGGTCGAGGAGATCCAGGGCGCAACGGGCCAGGCCGTGACCGCCATCCGCTCGATCGGCGGCGCCATCAGCGGTATCGACGAGAAGATGACGGCGATTGCTGCCGCCGTCGAAGAGCAGCGCGCGGCCACCACCGAGATCTCGCGCAACTTCCAGCAGGCAGCCCAGGGCACACGCGAGGTCACCGACACCATCGGTAGCGTCGCCAGGCTCAACCAGGAAACCGGCAACGCCGGCACGGTACTGTCAGAGTCCGTGCAGAAGATGTCGGCCGACGCCGACCGTCTCCGCGTCGCGGTCGAAGGCTTCCTCGGCGCGGTGAAGACCGCATAACCTCAAAAATCTCTTCATCCCAACGTCGCGCAAACGGCATTGCCGCCGGTCCGCGCGACGAGTACATCTGTGACGCTGCGCCACGCGAGCGTTGCAGACTTAAGAGAACGTCAGGGATGGAGAGTTCGATGCCGGTCACACAACCCAAGGCCCAGCGCCCCTATCGCGGCGTGTTCCCGGTCGTGCCCACCATCTTCGACGAGCGCGGCGAGCTCGACCTCGACGGCCAGCGCCGCTGCATCGATTTCATGATCGATGCCGGCTCGCATGGCCTTTGCATTCTCGCCAATTTCTCCGAGCAGTTCGTGCTGACCGATGCCGAGCGCGACACCGTGATGCATGCCGTGCTGGAGCATGTCGCGGGCCGGCTTCCCGTGATCGTCACCACCACCCATTTCAGCTCGGCGGTCTGCGCCGCGCGCAGCAAGCAGGCGGAAGCGGCGGGTGCCGCGATGGTGATGGTCATGCCGCCCTATCACGGCGCGACTTTCCGGGTTCCCGAGAAAGGCATTGTCGAATTCTTCCGCGTGCTTTCGGACGCGATCGATATTCCCATCATGATCCAGGATGCGCCGGTGGCGGGCACGCCGCTGTCGGTCGAGCTGCTCGCGCGGCTGTCGCGCGACTTCTCCAACATCCGCTACTTCAAGATCGAGGTGCCCGGCGCAGCCGCAAAGCTGAGGAGCCTGATCGAGGCGGGCGGCAAGGACATCGAGGGTCCCTGGGACGGCGAGGAGGCGATTACGCTCTTGGCCGATCTCGACGCCGGCGCGACCGGCGCGATGACCGGCGGCGGCTATCCCGACGGCATCCGCCAGATCGTCGACCCCTTTTTCGCCGGCAAGCGCGAGCAGGCGAAAGCCGCCTATGAGCGCTGGCTGCCGCTGATCAACTACGAGAACCGCCAATGCGGCCTGATCGCCTGCAAGGTCATGATGCAGGCCGGCGGCGTGATCAAATCGGACGCTGTACGTCATCCGCTTCAGCCGCTGCACCCGGCGACGCGGGCAGGGTTGCTGGAGTTGGCGAAGGAGCGCGATGCGCTGGCGCTGCGGTGGGGGAAGTAACGCAATTTCCCCTGTCGTCCCGGACAAGCGCGCCCTAAGCGCGCGCAGATTCGGGACCCATAACCATAGGGGAGGGGTTTGGCGAAAAATCGGAGTTGCCAGCTCGCGCGGATACCGCTCCCTGGGGTTATGGGTCCCCGCCCCCCGGGGCGGCGCCGAATGTGAGGTGCGCGCGCTCGCCTGATCCCGCCGTTTTCCGTTTGGCTAAAGGCGTCGAATTGGCGCGGTTCGGGCGGTTTCCCGCAGCCCGGCGATGACGTAGTGTACGCTCGCCAACCAGGCCCGCGGAGCATCTCAAGACATCGCGTAACAGCTCTTCATTATGCCGCTATCCCGAGCCAGGTTGGAGCGAGCCGACGAAACAGGGAGGCAGTGCCATGACGATGAGGCCGGATCCCACCTTTCACGCATCGCCCAAGCTTGCGATGGAAGCACCTGCGGAGAACTTTGCCTACACGTTGCTGCTCAGTCCAGATTTCTCGAGACCGGATGCTCTCGCGGTCATCGACGTCAAGCCGGGATCGCCGACCTACAGCCAAATCGTTCACACCGTGACGATGCCCAACAAGGGCGATGAGTTTCATCACTTCGGCTGGAACGCCTGCTCCTCCGCCTTGTCGCCACTCGCCGGACATGCCTTCATCGAGCGGCGCTATCTCATTATCCCCGGGCTGCGCTCGTCGCGGATTTACATCATCGATACCAAGCCAGATCCGACCAAAGCCAAAATCCACAAGATCATCGAGCCCGAGGAAGTCTTCAAAAAGACCGGCTACTCGCGGCCGCATACCATCCATTGCGGGCCGGACGGCATTTATGTGAGCACGCTGGGCGGCGGCGGCAAAGACGGCACCAACGGGCCTCCAGGCGTCTTCATCATGGATTGCGAGACGTTCGAGGTCCTTGGACGATGGGAGATCGACCGCGGTCCGCAGACGCGGCACTATGATTTCTGGTGGAACCTGCCGCGCGACTACATGGTGACGAGCGAATGGGCGTTGCCGCCGCAGTTCGAGAACGGGATCGTCCCGGAAGATCTGCTGGCGAACAAATACGGGCATCATCTCCACTTCTGGGATCTCCGCGCCCGTCGCAACGTGCAGACCATCGACCTCGGTGCCAATCATCAGATGGCGCTGGAGGTGCGGCCCGCGCACGATCCGGTTCGCGAATACGGCTTCGTAGGCGTTGTGGTCGACACAACGAATCTCGAAGCATCGATCTGGACCTGGTGGCGCGAAGGCGGAAAATTCCATGCGGAGAAGACGGCGACGATCCCGCCCGAGCCCGCGCCTAAGGAGAAGCTCCCGCCGCTGCTCCAGGGCTTTGGGGCCGTGCCGCCACTGGTGACCGACATCGACTTGTCGATGGATGACCGGTTTCTCTATGTCTCGTGCTGGGGCACGGGTGAAATGCGCCAGTACGATGTGAGCGATCCGCGAAAGCCGAAGCTCGCCGGCTCGGTTCACATCGGCGGCATCGCGCGCCGCACCCCCCATCCGAACGGCAAGGCATTTGCGGCCGGTCCCCAGATGGTCGAAATCAGCCGCGATGGCAGGCGCGTATACTGGACCAATTCGCTCTATTCCACCTGGGATGACCAGTTCTATCCCAACGGGATTCCCGGTGTGGAAGTCATGGCCAATGTCGGTCGCAACGGCGGCCTCGAGCTCGACAAGGACTACTTCGTGAGCTTCCCCGACGGATATCGTGCGCACCAGATCAGGCTGGAGGGCGGCGATTGTTCGACGGACTCCTTTTGCTACCCGTCGGCCTAGGCTGGGGGCACGGGAGTTGGCCGCTCGGCTGGCTGTGGCTCGCTCTTGTTGCGAGCGGTCTCTATCACGGGGTCAATCCGGGGATGGGATGGCCGCTCGCCGTTTCGGCCGGGCTCATGGACAAGAGCCCGCGCGCGCTCTTTCGTGCGTTGTGGGCTCTGGCGGCCGGACATCTCCTGGCAACGCTTCTCGTGCTGTTGCCATTCGCGTTCCTGCTCGTGCTGGCCGAGTGGCAGCGTTCGATCCAGCTCGGCGCGAGCCTTCTCGTCATCACCTTCGGCGTCTATCGGCTGATCGAGCGGCGGCATCCGCGCACGCTGGCACGGATTCCGCCAGCGCAATTGGCGCTCTGGTCATTTGCCGTTGCCATTGCTCACGGCGCCGCCTTGATGCTCGTGCCGATCTATCTCGGGCTCTGCCAGGCCTTCGAACTCGATGCCGGCCATGAGGCTGCCGGCGTGCTGATGAAGGCAAGTCTCGGGATGGCAGTGCTGGCATCTTTGGTGCACGTTGCCGCCATGATCGGCGCCGGCGGATGTCTGGCGTGGCTGGTCTACCGCTATCTGGGATTGAGGTTCGTCTCGCGAAGCTGGTTCAATCTGGATGCGATCTGGGCGACCAGCCTCATTGTGGTTGGCGTCGTGGCGCTCGTCTTCAATCTTGCGAGCTGGCAGTAAAGCCTACCGCGTCAACGCCCACTCGCCGATGATGCGGAATCTTGCTTTGGCATCATCCTGCTTGAACAGCGCGATGCGATCGATCGTTAGCGTATCAAGCCCGAGCGCCGCAAACCTTGCCCGCAACATCTCCAGAATCGGTCTGCGCCGTTCCGAATCCAGCCGGCCGGTGAGTGTCATGTGGAAGCGGAATTCTTCCATCGCGTAGGGATAACCCCAGCGATCGAGATAGTCGCGCTGCCGTTCGCTGAGCTTCTCGGGCTTCCTCCGGACGCGGTCTTCCGCGGTCAGGGCCCTACGGAAGCCATCGAAATCGCAAACGCAATCGGCGGCGAGTTGCTGGAGCGTGTCGACCGGCTCCGCTGGAATCACCGCGATGAAGCCGCTGATCGAATCGACGGTCGGACGGATTGACGGGATCGGACGCGCCTTGCCGGCGAATGTCGCACAGGCGGCCACGAGATCGGCCTCGGTGCTGCCGGGCTCCAGAGCCATCGGCGCCTTCAGCGTGGCGTGAAAGCCGTATCTGCGGGGGTCGGCGGTGATGTCGTGCCAGTCCGCTGCCGCGCGTAGCGCTTCGTCCGGAAATGACTGCTCATTGCCGGTGTGTGCATCGTAACCGAGCAGCTCGGCGCCGAAGCGGGAGAGGGCGCTGTCGGCACCCGCGGCAAAATAGATCGCGTAGCGGGGAAAACCTGTCATCGTCCGAACATAGCCGGTTTATGCCGCGACGGCAGCTTCGCGCGGCGTCGCCACCGCAGCGAGCAGCCGCGTCGCATCGGTGAGATGCACGAGCTTTCCGCCCGCAATCACCGCGATCAGCCGCGGCCGCAATGGCACGCTGTCATCGACCAGCAAAATGTCCGCGCGTCGTCCTTCCGCGAGCACGCCGCGGTCGGTGAGGCCGGTCGCGCGGGCCGGTCCTGCGGACACCAGGCTCCAGGCCTCGGTCAGCGGCAGCACGCCGTCGGCGGCGAGGCGGAACGCGGCGAGCAGCTGCGCGGGATAGTAATAATCCGACGCCAGCACCGAGCAGAGGCCCTTGGCGATCATGTCGGATGCCCTGGTCCAGCCGGTGTGGCTGCCGCCGCGTACGACGTTCGGAGCACCGTAGACGATGGCATCGCCCGCGGCCGCGGCCGCCCGCGCCGTCTCCTCGTTGATGGGAAACTCGGCGATCATCGCGCCCAACTCGCGAAACTCCTCGCGCATCGACGGCGTCGCGTCGTCATGTGAGAGCATCCGCACGTCGGTGGCGCGGGCAACCGCCGCCAGCCGTGACACGGACGCCGGCACGTCGCTGGCGCGCGAGAGCACGCGTTCGACAAGTCTGTCAAATTCCTCGCTGGACAGCCCGGTGCGCTCCACCATGCGGTTGCGCTTGCGCGGCTTGGCCATGTCGGCAACGGTGACGTCCATATGGTCATTGAAGGCGAACAGGTCGACGCGGCCCTCGGCGAGCCATTGGCTCATCTCTTGCTCGGCGTCGAGATTGTAGGTCTCGTGCCGGAGATGGAAGCGGGTATCGGCGGCGAATTGCGGGCGCTGCCACTCGATCGCCTCCATCAGGCTGCGCGCATTGTCGCTGCTGCGCAGGCCCGGCTCCCACGAACAGGTCGTGGCGTGGAATACCGTGGTGATGCCGTTGCTGATCGCCTGGCGGTCGCTGTCGGCAAGCGCGACGTCGATCGGAAAATCGACGCCGGCGCGCGGCATCATCTGCCGCTCGAAGGCATCGCCGTGCAGATCGACGATGCCGGGCAGCACCAGCAAATTGCGTGCATCGATCGCCAGCCGTGCGCGGCCGCGAGAGGCATCGATCTGCGCAATGTCCGTTCCGGACACGGCAAGTGAAGTTTCGACGAGCTCGGAGCCGATCAGGGACCGGCCGCCCTCAAGGAAAATGTCTGTCACGCGACCGCGCTTCGGTTGCTGGCAAGAGAACCAGTAAGAGAACGAGTAAGGGAATTCGCCCGTGCTTCATATGCCGAGAGGAAATCTTCAATCCCAAGCTTGCGGAAATCGGGCAGGGCTTCACGCAATTTGTCGTGATCCCAGTCCCACCAGGCGAGCCTCGCGAGCCGTCCGGCAATCTCTTCCGAGAACCGCCGCCGCACGATGCGCGCCGGATTGCCGGCGACGATGGTGTAAGCCGGCACGTCCTTGGTGACGATGGCACCCGCCGCGATCACCGCGCCGGTACCGATGTTGCGGCCCGGCAGCACGATCGCGCCATGACCGATCCAGACGTCATGGCCGATATGGACGTGATGCTGGCGCCGCCAGTCGAAGAAGTCTGTGTCGTCGCTCTCGCCTTCGAAATAAGCGCTGGAACGGTAGGTGAAATGCGCCTGGGTCGCGCGATGCATCGGATGATTGCCCGGATTGATCCGCGTCATCGCGGCGATCGAGCAGAATTTCCCGATGGTGGTGTAGGTGATCTGGGCGTCGTTCACGACATAGGAGTAATCGCCCATGGCGACTTCATGCAAGGTGGTGCGCGCGCCGACCTCGGTGTAGGCGCCGAGCCTGGTCTCGTGCACCTTGGCCGAGGGGTCGATGGTCGGTTGAACCGAGAGCGTTTTGCCGGCCATGCTGCATCCGATAGATCGAGGGCGGGCGTACCTATTCGAGCGGTCTGATGACAATGTCATGACGGCGCGATGACAGGGGATGAGGTGCGTAGGATCGCCGCACCGCAACGCGCGTGTCACACAAGTGTCAAGCGCCGGCGTTAGCGGTTTGCTCCAGCTACTCTGGAGTCCTGCATGCTGGTGATTGAAGGTCTGACGTGCCGCTTCGGCGCAAAAGCCGCGGTGGATGACGCCTCGTTTCAAGTTTCTCCCGGCGGCTTCGTCGGCGTGATCGGACGGTCCGGGGCTGGCAAGTCGACCCTGCTGCGGACCATCAACCGTCTCGTGACGCCGACACAGGGCCGTATCCTGTTCGACGGCATCGACGTCACGACGCTGCGCGGCAAGGAGCTGCGGCAGTGGCGCGCGCGCTCGGCGATGATTTTTCAGCAGTTCAATCTGGTCGGCCGGCTCGATGTTCTCACCAATGTCCTGATGGGGCGCCTTGCGACGATGCCGGCCTGGCGCTCGCTGACGCAGACATGGCCCGAGCAGGACAAGGCGCTGGCGATGTCCGCGCTCGAGCAGTTCGACATTGCCTCGCTCGCCGCCCAACGTGCCGACCAGCTGTCCGGCGGCCAGCAGCAGCGCGTCGCGATCGCCCGCGCGCTGGTGCAGCAGCCCGACATCATTCTCGCCGACGAGCCGATCGCCTCGCTCGACCCGCGCAACACCAGGATCGTGATGGATGCGCTGCTGCGCATCAACAAGCACTTCGGCATCACCGTGCTCTGCAATTTGCATTCGCTCGACCTGGCGCGCAGCTATTGCGACCGCCTGATCGGCATGGCGCAGGGCCGGGTGGTGTTCGACGGCGCGCCGGCCGCCTTGACCGATCATGTCGCGCGCGAGCTTTACGATCTCGAAGCCGCCGACGTTATGGGCGGCATGCCCGCGCCGGCGCCCGAGGGTGTCCCGGCGCTCGGAACGGCGGCTGCCGCCTGAGCCACGACGCAACGCATCAGTACTCGCCAGTTTTTCGTCAACCGATCCAATCGATGAAGAGGTTATCATGATCACTCGCAGACTCATTCTTGCCGGCGCCGCCGCGCTCGCGTTCACCTCGTCGGCCTCCGCCGAAGACTGGAAAGCAAAGTATCCCGAGCTGACCTTCGCGGTCATTCCGGCGGAGAACGCCTCGGGCGTTACCGAGCGCTGGGCGCCGTTCATGGGCTATCTCTCCAGGGAATTGGGCGTGAAGGTCACGCTGCGCATCGCCAGCGACTACGCCGCTGTCATCGAAGGCCAGCGCGCCGGCAACATTCATATCGCCAGCTACGGCTCGGCGTCGTTCGCCCGCGCCCGCCTGACCGGCGTCAAGACCGACGCCTTCGCCAACGACATCAACGCCGACGGCTCGACCGGTTATTACTCGGTGTTCTTCGTCAAGGCGAGCAGCCCCTACAAGAGCGTCGATCAGCTCAAGGGCAAGAACCTCGGCCTGGTCGACCCGAACTCGACCTCCGGCAACAACGTGCCGCGCTTCGAGCTCGACAAGATGGGCATCGCGGACGCCGACGCCTATTTCAGCAAGGTCGTCTTCACCGGCAGCCATGAGAACGCGATCCTCGCGCTGGCGCAGGGCACGGTCGACGTCGCGGCCAACCAGTGGACCAGCGACGACGATTCGACGCTGGCGCAGATGCTGACCAAGAATATGCTGAAGAATGCCGACGGCTCGGCGATGAAGAAGGATGATTTCCGCATCATCCACAAGTCGGCACCGATTATCAACGGCCCCTATGCCTACAATTCCGATCTGCCGGAAGAGGCCAAGGCCGCGATCGCCAAGGCGTTCTTCGACGCTCCGGCGAAGGACAAGGCCGCTTTCGATCGCCTCCAGGACGGCCAGAAGAAGGGCTTTCATCCCGCCACCACCAAAGACTGGGATGGCACGATCGAGCTGATCAAGTTCGTCGATGCACTGCGTAAGAAGAAGGCGTCCTGAGTTTTCGGGATGACGCCACTGGAGCCGGGTCGATGGACCCGGCTCTTTCTCTTGTGCGCCCAGCATGGGTGCACTCTTATGGGTGAAAGTCCCATCGTGAGTTGATCACAACGAGCGAAGTGAAGCGCAACTGCATGAGGGCGACCGATTGT
>NZ_JADPKS010000006.1 GCF_023074175.1 Bradyrhizobium sp. 139 | reverse complement strand
GACCAGCTCCGACGAGGCGAGCGCTACCGTCAAAACCCGCCGCTCTAAGGGGTCAAAATTGGACGCCGATACGGGGTCAAATTTGAACGCCGATTGACAGCCGTAGACAGGACGATCGCGTCGAATGCTGCTGCTAGTCGATGTGCGTGCGACAATCTGTTTGTATGGACGAACCGCACGGGAATGAGGTCATCGGCTTTTGCCGTTCTCGGGACACGATGAATACCATGTATCTTGGCCGACAGGTCCTTGACATCGAACTTCTGATCGAGCGCGACCTGCCATCGGCCGTTCAAGGGCTGCGAGGCGTCCAACGACTCGCAAGCCGGTCCGCTAGAAGGGCTCTCCCCCAACCTCTTCATACCCTCGAGACGATAGGACTCCTGTTGCGCCTTGCTCCACGCAGCGAAGCTGTTTTCCGCGCATTTCTCCCCCTTCGATTGCAGGTAGCACTTCAAAGGGCACGCCAGGTACGCCTCTAGTAGCTCCGAAGTAATCACGCTTACCTCCCTCACACGGGCGCGCGTCTTCGGTATTGATAGGCCTTTCCGACTATGCAGTGGGTGTGAACATCGGGTCCCGGAGCCCCTGCCGCTGCGACGGACATCGCGACGGAATTTCAGTTGTTGCAGTTAAATGTCTCAACCGTTATATATTGGGGTCTGGAAAGGACCGCGCCATGACCGCCCACATGCTGCAATTCGTCGAACTCTCGGATCAGGAGCGCAAGGCCGCCAAGCCTCTTGGCAAGCTCGGCAAGGGCGATCATGTCGAGATCAAGGTTCGCCGCAAGTCGGGCCAGGACCAAATCGTCAGGCTGCCCCCGGCGGCCGCAGCCCTGCTCGAAACCGCGCTTGGCCATCTCCTCCAGGGGGAGCGCGTCGCGGTTCTCGCCGAGGATCAGGAACTCAGTCCGAATGACGCGGCAGATATCCTGGGAATCTCCCGACCGCTGGTCGTGCATCGCATGGACGCTGGCGATCTGCCATTCCGATATGTCGGCAAGCACCGCCGTACGAAGCTAAAGGACGTTCTGGCACTGAAGACACGGATCGAAGCCCAGCAGGCGGCGATGGAGGCGCTCGCCGACGACGCCGAGGACCTCAGGCGGCGCTATGGGGTTTGAGCCCGCCGTCGCGGTCTTCGACGCCTGCGTTCTGTATCCCTTTCATCTCAGGAATATCTTCGTTCAGGCCGCAGTCGATCGGTTGGTCGAAGCGCGCTGGACGGATGAGATCCATGATGAATGGATGCGAAACTTGGTAGTTGATGTACCTGCCATTCCGATAGAGCGTTTGCAGGTTACCCGACGGTTGATGAATGATGCGCTCCCGGCGGCGACGGTCGGTGGGTACGAGGAACACATTCCGAAGATAACCCTGCCAGATCCAGATGATCGTCATATCGTCGCAGCCGGAATCGTCGCCAACGCAACGCACGTTCTCACGTGGAACTTGCGTCACTTTCCAGCAAACGAGCTGAAGAAGTTCGGCCTCCGAAGGATGACCCCTGACGCCTTTCTTGCCGGCCTCTTCGACCAAATCCCGGACTTGGTGATCAGCTCTCTCGCAAATGCCCGACGGAATCTGAGCAAGACCGGGGTTTCAGCATCAGACTTCATCCCCATTCTCAAGCGTCAAAAACTCGTCCAAGTTGCGAAGCGGGTAGAGAAGCACGTATCCGATCTGTAGGCACATCAAGCGTCATTGGCTCGATCCAGGCAATGCGTTCCTACCAGCGATGCATCGTCCAAGAAGCCATCCGTGACAGCCGCCGCACCAGTTTCGCACCAGAAACGACCTCGTCAAAACACAACGAACGCGACCGGATGCAGACCAAACCGCAGCATTGGATACGGTCAAGTCACTTTACGAGGAACCTTTCTTTTCATGTCGGCAAGGAGGCGGTAGCCCTCCGCCAGCTGCAACAGGTTCTCCCTTTCCGATCCGTGCGGCAAGCGAAAGGCATCTTCATGCAGAGCTTTCGCTAGTTCGTCGCACTGGCCGATGGTCAAGTGTTCCTCTTGCATCACGGCCCTCAGGCAATCGATTGGGTCGTTTCTGACCAATGCTGGCTCGAGGCGATTCCCGGACGGTTTGTTGTCCCGCTGGGAGCAGCCTGTCACACTTATGTCACCTGAAGCTATGCAAATGCGGCAAGCTCTTCCAAATTCTCATATTCCTGCCGTTTTTTGCATAGTGCTCGCCGGGTTTGTTCTCAATCATAGGCGTGTTTTCCGACGCGCGATCCGCGAGCCAAACGAGCTTGGTGGAGATTGGAAAGTGGCTTGGAGCAAAGTTCTCAGTTTCAGCGATCCGTTTCCGTATCAGACGAACGTTCGTGCCGCCGATATGAGAATATTTCCCACTGTGAAGGGAGAGTTTCGAGGCCAAGTGACGCAAATCGTAATGAACGAATTATGGATGCAGCGATTTCATGAAAATTTGGCACGTGTCCACAAAGGGACGATAAGGCCCGGTCGCAAGATCTTCAGTTTTCTCTCGCAAGTTCAGCCAGAGGTGTACCACTGTGGCAGGTTGTTATCGCAAGGTGAACTGATCGCGGAGGACTACGAAGTACAACACGTAAGAACTATGGGGGATTTCCACTTCGGGTGTATTTCTCTTGCGCCGGAGGAACTTGTAAGGGCAAGCAAAGCGATAGCCGGTTGCGAATTTGACGTAGAGCGCACCAAACGTTCCATTCGGCCAAGCCCAGACCTCATGAGGCGATTATTGGAGCTACATGAGACGGCCGAACGCCTGGCCAAGACCACGCCAGAATTTTTTGAGGTTCCAGAAATTACTCGGGCATTTGAGCAGCAATCTATTCACGTGTTGATCAGATGTTTGACTGAAGGCATTGTCTCAACGACAAACAGCGGCACCCTTCGCAAAGAATCCATCCTCGCCCGGTTCGAGGAGTTCCTGGAGGCGAACCCAAACTCACCCTTGTATCTGACTGAGGTTTGCGCAGCCGTCGGCGTAGCGGAACGAACCCTCCGATTTGCGTGTGAAGAACACGTTGGAATGGGCCCTATCCGCTACCTCAACTTACGGAGAATGCACCTTGTCCGTCGTGCGCTGGTGCGAGCGCTCCCTTCCACGGTAACGGTAACCCGAATTGCCACCGACCATGGTTTCTGGGAGCTGGGGCGCTTCGCAGTCGCCTATCGAACTTTGTTTGGTGAGACGCCTTCGGAGACGTTGAAAAGACCGCCAGATAATCAGCGAGACTTTCCTAATCGCCCGTTATTGCTGCAAAGGTCCAGTTGAGATCAGGACAAGATAGCGGCTTGTGATCTCAGCCATGACTATCGCCCTTGCTTCTCGACCACGACTCCGGACGGCCTTGGTTGCTGATAAAATACAGGATGCTGTACGCGACGATGGTCGAGTCGAGTAGAAACGGCAGCAGGTAGCCCCTGGCCCATGGCTGGCCAGAATTGCTGATGCACAAGTAGACCATGAAGCCCTTCTCGACGGCGCTGAACACCATGGTCTCGAAGCGCAACCAGGGACGGAAGGTAGCGACCGCCATCAGCGCGCCAATTCCAAAGACCATGATGCCCCAGTGCCGCAGCGCGGGCACGCTGGAAGGCGTATAATCCACAAGGCCACCAAACATCGGAGTGAGGAGGTTTATGTCGATGGCGAACGGCAATGACAGGCCGGTAGCGATGCCGAACACGATGAGAAATGGTCTAATCGTGTTTATGATGAAGATATCCAGACCCTTCATTGGAACACCTTGCCGGTATTGCTCGGCCCGAATGGTTCTCGGCTTTCAGAAAACGAACCAAGCTGCCGCGATCAGATGATCTCGGCTCGTGCCGATTTGATTGCCAAAAGGAGGACCAGCTCGAAGCAACCATCTGGTCCGAACCGCGGCTTTCTAATCCCCCTGCATTCTGAGCTGCCGCGCCGCGTTGTTCACATCAAGCGCAGGCACAGGGTTTTCCGGGTTTTGCAAATTCGGCAAGAGATCGGTCGAGGCTCCTCCCGGGAAACGTCTGATGTTCGGATATTTGATGATCGACTTGTTGAACTCCTGGAGCGGCAGGTCCAACAGAGATGCGGCCCAACCATTGTCCATGCCTGCGTAACGCCCCGGGGAGGAAGTCGGGTTACGCGTCGGGGTGGCACCGTTGAAGGTCATGTCATATTTTTCGAATGGGTCCATGGTCAAATTGTAGATCGAAGGGACCGCACCCATGTTCAATTCCGGGCCCATCCAGGTATCTTTCGAGGTATAGACCATCTTCCACGCGATTCTTAGCCACGGCGCATCGGGGTCGCCACCAATGTCCGCGCGAACGCCATTGAAGTTCTCGCCGTCGATATAGATCCAGGAATCGCGTGCCGAATGTTCCGCCTTGCCCATCACGTAGGCGCTGTTATCGACACCGTCGAAATAGATGGGCTTGCCATTGTTATCCATGGTCTCGCCCTTGGTCGGTGACTTGAGCCCGACCATCGCTGCGGTCGTGGGCCACACGTCCATATGCGACATCATTTCGTGCAGAACGAGCCCCGCCGGGATCTTGCCCGGCGCCCACATGATGCCGGGCACGCGCCAACCGGCCTCGAACGGTGATCCTTTTTCGCCGCGGAATGGGTGGGTCCCGGCGTCGGGCCAAGCGTCCTGCCAAGCGCCGTTGTCGGCCGTGATGATGACGATCGTATCGGGTGCTTCGGTACGGATCGTGTCCATGATCCGGCCGACATCGGAGTCCAGCTCCATCATCGCGTCCGAATAATTGCCAAGGTGAGACTTGCCCACGAATGCCTTGCTCGGCCTGTTGGGCTGGTGCATTTTCATGAAGTTGATGTCCATGAAGAATGGCTTGCTGTCCTTGGCGTGCTGCTTGATGTAGTTGATCGCCGTCTCCGTCTGACGGACATCAAATTCCGAAAGGTTGTCCAGGGTGATCTCGTCGCCCTTCGCCGCTGGTTTGCCCGCCGTGCCTGACCACTCGTAACGATTCACGGCGTTCTGATACATCGCCCAGTATTGCGGGTTGTATTTCGGAAACCATGGATGGGCGTCTGGTGAGGTGTCGCTGTAGGCGTAAACGCCCGGATAGTAGGCAGCGAAGTGTTGCATCTCGTCGAAGCCGTGCTCGATCGGATAGAACTCGGGCGCGTCACCAAGATGCCATTTGCCCGAGTAGAAGGTCGAATACCCGTTCTTCTGATAAAACTCGCCGATCGTCGGTGTCTCTTTCTTGAGACCATTGCGGTCGCTGGGAACGACCACGACCGACAATGCCGAGCGTATCGGGATGCGCCCTGTCATGAACGAAGAGCGGCCGGCCGTGCAACTGGCTTGGCCGTACCAGCACGTAAACAGAGCGCCTTCCTTTGCGACACGGTCTATATTCGGCGTCGGGTGGCCAAGCGCCGCCCCGCCGCCCGTGTAAGCGCCGAAATCGTTCCAACCGGTGTCGTCGGTCATCAGCACAACGATGTTGGGCTTCTTTTGTGCGAACGCCGGCGCGGCGGCAAGGGTCACACCGGCAGCTGATGCCAGTAGTCCAAGCCAAAGTTTTCTACTCACCTTCATGGTTCACTCCTTGGACGATACCGGGCGATCTGCGCGACCGTACTCGTGTGCGCAACGATAGCGGCGCTTATGGCTTGCGCACCATTCCCATGCGTGGCGGCTGCACGGGAGCAGCCACTCCGTAGATAACCGTGATGCCGGACCCTCCACCCCATGTCGAAGTCGGGCGAGTCGGATCGGGCGAGGCGGCGCCGTTGAGGTCGTTCCAGTTGTTCGCCGCCCAAACGTTGCCCGCCGGGTCGATCGAAACGTCGGTCAGCATCTGGATGCTGCCGCCTTTGAAAACATGGATGGCATCACCCATCTTGGTGCCAGCGGGATGGCCCTTCGTATTGTCTCCGGCCATCAGCACCACCCCTCGGCCCCAGAAATTGCCAATCCAGACGTCGTCGTTGCCGTCGATGTTCAAGCCCCACGGCACGCTGACAGCTTTGTCACCCGTGAAGCCGGTCGGAGCAGGCTGGGAGCCATCGGGACGGATCATATTGACCACGCCGGTGACCATATGGGGGTTGGTTTCGAGGACCTTAAGCATATGCCCGGCGGCGATTTTGAACTGCTCCATGATCGACGCGCCGTCGGGAATGACGGGCGGGGGAAAATCGAGCGACATGTTACTCGCAACCCATACGTTGCTCTTCGAGTCGAGCGCGAGAGCGCGAACACCGATCCCGGCGCGGAATGACTCCGCCTTGGACGGATCGTCGGCGGGGAACCGTACAACCTTGTCCGACTGGGAGTTGCTGACCCAAACGCGATTTTGGGCATCGATAACGATGTCGAAGGGAGACTTCAGTCCGCCGACTTTTACGATCCGGCCGTCAGTCACCCGCCCGCCGGGAAAATGCAGCAACTGATTGTCCGACCCATCTGCTATCCAGACGTCGCCATTCGCGGCAACACCGATGCCCATCAGGCCAAGGAATTTCTCTTTGAACGGGAAGTCGCTCTCTGTACCGATGGGATGACCATCGAAATCCAGTACGAGGATCTTCCCGTTGAAGCTCGTGAGCCAGACCTTGTCCTTTGTTACGGCGGTGCCCCAGCCGACGCCATCGATGCCCATTCCGGTGAAGCCGGTGATGGGCGGCGAGAGCGCGGTTCCGTTAGGCGAGAGTTTGACTACGCCGCCACCAATACTTTGATTGACGCCGGACTGCGAACCGGCCATCCAGTTTTGTCCGCTCCATAGATTGCTCTCGGCGTCGAACATGAGGCGACCGGCCGAGTAAACGCCGCCGCCCGCGAAGCAAAGCGACAGGACGAAGTCATCCGGGACGTAGGCCAGATACGGTACGAACGGTGCCTTGCGCCGGGCACCGTCCTTCGGCTGCGGATATGCTTCATCGAATAGCGCATAGAGTTCCTTTGGCTGCGCCCACGGCTTGCGAGCAATACCGGTCATTGCCTCGATGACATTCTTCGGGGTGGCTCCGCCGGGAACGGTTGCGGCCTTGAGGAAGCGAGCGCGCCAATCCTCGTTAGTCGTTGTGGCGAATGCGGTGATGAGCGAACCAAGCGTATTCAAGTTAGCCAGCGTGGTAGTCCGGGTGCTGTTAAGCGGGTCCAACAGCACTTTGCCCCATTGGCCGGTCGCGGGGTCTACGAGGTTCGGAACGTTTCCGGCAGCAATCCGCATTCCGAGCGGATTACCGGAGATTGCCTCCCCCTTGATGAATTGAGCGGCAGCGAACGCCGAGGCTACAGTGGTAAGTTCGTTAACGGTGACTGCTCTCGGCAATGGGTCTCCAAGCAATACCATCAGGGCGATGGCATTGTTGACGCCCGTGTTCGCCGCGCCTCCCGCCGTGCCGCCTTTGGCCACAAGGTACGTGGGAGCGTTGCCAGCCCCGGGGGGTGTGCTGAGTGCAAAGCGGCCATCCGCGCCGGTTTGCGTCTGGGTAACTTGCCTGGGCTGGTCTGCACCCGCAGTCCAGAGAGTAACAGTCGCGCTGACGACCGGCTCACCTGCAAGCAAGACCTGACCTTCGAGCCGCTGTTGTGCGGACGCAGGAGCTCCTTGTACGGCAATCGCAGCGCCGAGCGCGAGAAAAACAAGCCAGAATTTTTGTGCCAGTCGCATGGTCGTCTTCTCCATGAAACGGATGGTTCGGCTTCCAGGTCGGTAGACTGCCGAATTTTGCGGCTACCGGATCTTCTTGATCCGCCGCAGAATGGAGCGCGATCACTTTCCGGGCTATGCACTTTCGGCAAGCGAAGGAATTTCCGTCTTCAGGACCAACGTCCGTTCTGGGTCAATCGCGACCGGTCGATTGGGTGATCCCCCGCGAGGCAAGAGATCCGATCCGCCACCCCAGAGGTGTGTTGTCGTGCGCTTATTCCCAAATCACAAGGTAGTTTCCGATTTGCCCGAGGCGCGTACAATCTTCGCGAACACGAGACAGAGGCCTATGCCAGCTTCGGCTGCCTGCATCGAACGTGAATAAAAGTTTAGCTGGAGCAGAACCAGACGTGTCCACGTCGTGCGAGGCCGCCCTTCTGAGGCCGTGACAGTGAGACCAGGACCAAAGAAAGCGCATGGACCCACGGTGCCTATCGGATCATATTAGCCGGACATCACTATGTTCGACGAGCAAGGGAGCCACCGGATGTACGCCAACATTCTCTTGAGCACGGATGGATCGGACGTCGCGAGGAAAGGGGTTGAGCATGGCATCACCTTGGCGAAGGCCTTGAACGCCAGGCTGACAATCATCACCGTGACGGAAGCGCTGCCGGTCGACTATGGCAGCGGACACGCCTCGGGTTGGATTCCGACGCAGGACGAAATCGACAGCTTTGACGCAGCCTGCAAGGCCCGCGCGGGCAAGGTGCTCGATGAAGCGCGCGCCCTGTCGGAGCAGATCGGCACGCCTGCAGAATTTTTGCATGTTCCGAATGCGCACCCGGCGACTGCGATCATCGATACAGCGAAGTCCCGGGGCTGCGACCTGATCGTGATGGCCTCTCATGGGCGACGCGGCCTCAGGAAGCTGTTCTTGGGCAGCCAGACATCCGAGGTCCTGGTGGACGGAAGCGTTCCCGTGCTGGTGGTGCCGAAGCCGACATAGGTGTAGGGCTTACCCGACACCGCTCAATCGTTCCGCTGAGCTACCGCACAAGACCGCTCTCTCGCGGCAGGAGAATTTCATGGTGAGTGAAAAAGGCCCGAACATCAAGAAGAAACAGAAATGCAAGAATTGTGAAGGCAAAGGTCTGCTCAAGAAGGGCGATAAGGTGGTGAAGTGCCAGCGCTGCAAAGGCACGGGGGTGCGGTGATGTTGAGTTGATGGCCTCTCTCATGCCAAGGTAAAGGCCGCTAAAGCATGATCCGGAAAAGTGCACAGCGGTTTTCCGAAAAGATCATGCGCAAACAACAGCCTAACGCGCGATGGCGATTGAACCCCAATGCCATCGCGCTTTAGGCTGCGCGAACCTTTAGTTGCGTGACAACGCCAACCTAATGTTCGACCCGGTACAGCCGCCATCGCTCCGGCACGCCCTTGAGCTGATGCAGGCCGTGATCCCTCAAGCGAACACCGGACTGCGACACCAGCAGATCTTTGACCGCGCTCGACACCAAAACTTCGCCGGCACGCGCCTTGGCAGCGACGCGGGTGCCGATGTGGAAGGCGAGGCCGACCCTTTCGCCGCCGCTCACATTGTACTCGCCCGCATGCAGCCCCACCCTGATCTCGAGCCCCAGCGTGCGCACGGCCCTCTGGATCGCGGCTGCGCAACTGACACCGGCAGCCGGCGCCTTGAACGTCGCCAATACGCCGTCGCCCGTCGTCACGACTTCCTTTCCGCGCGAGGTCTTCAGTTCCTTGCGGACGGCGGCGTAATAGTGGCTCATGATCTTGGTCCAGCGCGCATCGCCGAGCTTTGCGGCTTTTTCGGTGGAGCCGACGATATCGACGCAATGGGCCCGGCCAGCGGCTCATAGCGATGGTTGCGGCGCCGCGCGATCGCGGCCTTTGCGTAATCCTGGGCGCGCTGCGCGCTGCCGCAGCGAATTGTCTTCTCCTGCGGCAGACGCGTCCAGTAGACCTTTCGTCCGTCGCCCGCGCCCTGGACCTCCACGGCGCCCCATTTCAGGAAGATCGCCGTGCCAACGCGCCGGACACACCACGCCTTCGATGTGTAACCCGATACGTTCGACTGATGGATTCCGATGCGAAGGAATTTTGGCATGAACGTGCGGCCGATCGATGAAACGCTTGGGCAGACCGAACGCCAAACCTTAGTCACACAACTCTGCGTTGGCAACTGGACTCGAAGATCGCCCATGCTCTCGCGCAAGGCCGGATACGCAGCGCTTGACGCGTGCGATTGGGCAAGCTGCGTGGCTGCGAGTATCCCCTCACTTGTGAAACGCAAACAGCTCAATCGGATCGCTGAAGCCGCGCACCTCGTGTTTGCCGACATGCTCGAGCTCGAACTCCCGCTCGACCAGCTCGGCGAACGTCCGCGAGAGCAGCACCGTTCGTCCCAGTTGCTTGGTCAGGGCTTCGAGACGGGACGCCATGTTGACGGCGGGACCGATGACGGTGAAGTCGAGCCGGGTGCTTGATCCGATATTGCCGTACATGACGTCGCCGACGTGGACGCCGATGCCGTAGTTCAGCGGCGCGCGGCCGGTACCGTTGTTCCGCTCGTTCAGCGCGGCCATGGCCTGACGCGCTTCAGTCACGGCGTGCAGCAGGTTTGCGCAGGCCTTCGGCTCGCTGAGCGGGAAGATGGCGAGCAGGCCGTCGCCGATGAATTTCAGGATTTCGCCGCCGTGCCGCGCGATCGGCTCCGACATCGCGTCGAAATAATCGTTGAGGAGATCGATGACGTCGTCGCGCGGCCAGTTGTCGGAGATCTTGGTGAAATCGCGGAGATCGCAGATCATGATCGCGGCACGCACCGTGGTGCCGGTGCCGCGCCTGGTGGCGCCGGCCAGGATCAGCTCGCCGGCGTGCGAGCCGACATAGGTCTCCAGCAGGGTTCGCGCCAGGCGATTCTTGACGCGGATTTCGCTGACCAGCGCCAGCACCGGCAAGAGCTTCTTCAGCGCAGCGATATGCGCGTCAGCGAAACCACCGGGTCGGTCGGTCGCGAACGTGACGAGATGGCGTTTGCCGAGGGTATGGTAGAGCGGCCAGGCGACGTAGTCGGTCAGGCCTTTCGCGCGCATCTCGTCATAAAGGGCGTGCTTGCGGCCGAGCGCCGGGTCACGTTCAAGGTTCTCGCGCAGCTCGGTGGCACCGTCCTGCATCTCATTGGCGGGACTGCCGATGTACTCGGAGCGCTCCCGCACGTCGAAATCGACCCGCGAGATCTCCGCCTCGCGCATGCCGTCGGACCACATGAAACGGGCACCCAGCCATTGCGGGTGCTGGATCAGGACATGAAGCGTCGACCGAGCGAGGGGGATGCCGGCCTGCTGCAGGCGGACGCACATCTCGCCAAAAATGTTGTCGATGAAGCGCTCGTCGCGCGTGCCGTTGGTCAGCCAGTCGACGACGCCGTCGGAAAGATTTTGCTCTGGCGCGTTCATTATCCTGCCCGTCCATATCGTGCCTTGCGCGGCGGTCTGCATCTGGGCAGATATCGTGCTCCCGCTCGGCGGCGTCAACCTGGCCAGTCGCACGGATTGTGCGCAGCGGCTTATCGGGATAGTTGCCGCCTAGCCTGCGAGCCGGATCGACCCCAGCACCGCCAGACCTGAAACCAGCGCGAGCCTCACAGCCCCGGTGAGCTCGACCTTCAGCGTGCCGCTGCCGGGAACCGCAAAATCCTCGCCGCCGAGACGGATGCTGCAATCGCCGCACGCCGCGTAGACCAGATGCGTGCCTGCGGCGAGCTGCCGTTCGCCGGGCTCCCTGAGCGCCAGAAGTTCGATCACCGCCGCACCGCGCCGCGCCATCAAATTCACGACCTCGACCGGACCGGCCTCGAGCTCGGTCACGATCTCGAGCTCGCCGGTGAAGCGCACGGTCGTAAAAGGTTCGCGCTCGTCGAACTCCTGCGTGGGCGCCTTCAGCACCAGGCCGCGCCCGCCGACGACCATCTGCAGCCGGTCGATGCCGGGCATGTGGGAGAAGGGACCGGGCGCCACGATCGGGGTCGAGGCAAAGCGCCAGAGCAGGCTGTCCCAATCCCTCACCGATGCGCCAGCGCGATGGGCATCCGCAATGTCGGTGAAGATGCCGCCGCCGTTCTTCCAGGGTGAACGGGTGTAGTCTTCGAATTTGAGCAGCGTGGTTTTCATGTTTTGGTCCAGTCCGAAAAAAGGAATTGGGCATCACCCGCGCGCATCATGCGCGCGATGGCCCCTGGCGTACAAGGAGCTTGGGTCTGCGAAGGCGCGGGACGCACGATTGCCCGAGGCTTGCGTTGCGTTCATAGACCAGGACTCACATCCCGCTCAGCCCGCTATCCACCGCGAGCGTCTGTGCGGTGACGTAGACGCTTTCGTCCGAGGCAAGTCGCTCGGACAGAGCATCTATATCGAGAATCACACGGGCGCGGCGGGCACGCTCGGCACGCAAATGGTCGCTGCGGCTGCAAACGATGGCTACACCATCACTGTCGGCGGCATGACCACGCACGTGCTGGCGCCGGCGATCTATCCAAAACTGGCTTACGATTCGATCAAGGATTTTACGACAATCGGCCGCATCGGCACGTCATCGATCATGCTGGTCGCGACCAGGGATTTTCCCGCCAATGACCTGCTCGGCGGCCACATCTCCCTTGCCACGCTCGATATGGCGACCGCGACACCGCTGGTGAAGGACGGCTCGATCAAGGCGCTGGCCGCCTGCGGCGAGCGCTCGCCGAGCCTGCCGGATGTCTTGAGCTACAAGGCGCAGGGCGTTCCGTTCGACCGCAGCCTGTCCTGGGCGGTGTATACGCCTGCAGGCCTCGCCGAACCGATCGCGAAGAAGCTTTCGGCAGCACTGAAGGACGCACTCGGCGATGCCGAGATGAAGGAGAAGCTCCTGGGGCTCGGCATCACGCCGCAATTCGTCTCCGGCGACGAGCAGCGCGACATCAACGCGCGCGACATCGCGGCCTGGAAGCAGGTTGCCAAGGACGCAGGTATTGAGCTCAAGTGAATCGAGGTCAAGTGACCAAGGTGACAAGGGGAGCGCGGGCATGAGCCGCATCTTCGGCGCGGTGCGCCAGAACGGATATGTGGTGCGGGACATCCACGCCGCGATGAAGCACTGGATCGAGGTGATGGGTGTCGGCCCCTGGTATTACATGGACCGCGTCAAGACCGATTGGTTCCGCCATCGCGGGCAGGATTCCGCGGTCGAGATGAGCATTGCGCTCGCCAATTCCGGCGATCTCCAGATCGAGCTGATCCAGCCGCGCAACCACGCGCCCTCGCTGTACAGGGAGTTCCTCGACGCCGGCCACGAAGGTCTCCAGCACATGTCCTACTGGAGCCACGACTACCAGGCGCTCTACGACAAGGCGATCGGGCTCGGCTACAGGATCGGCCACGAGGGCCAGATCGGCGGCGACAAGGGTCGCTTTGCCTATTTCGACACGCAGGCCCATCCGGGCACGATCATCGAGATCTCCGATATCAGCGGCACCAAGGGCCCGTTCTTCGAGAAGGTCCGGCTGGCGGCGGCGAGCTGGGACGGGTCGCGGCCGATCCGCGAGGTCGGCGGGAAGCCTTAAATCCCGATCGCCGGATTGCGACCAGAGGAAGCTGCTGGTGCGGTGAGGCCGCGAACCATGGTAGCATGAACCTCGTGTCCGAACCTTCAGCGAGGCAAGCATGTCCAACACTGACAAGGTTTTCGCCGGCTCGATCCCAAAGCTCTACGACGAGTATCTCGTCCCGATGATCTTCTCCGTTTATGCGGACGACATCGCGAGGCGCGTCGCGGCTCTCTCTCCCTCGGTGCTGCTCGAGATCGCAGCGGGCACCGGTGTCGTGACGCGCGCCGTGGCGGCGGCGCTGCCGCGCGGCGCCCGTTATGTCGCGACCGACCTCAACGAGCCGATGCTTGCGGTCGCCGCGCAGCGTCAGACAGATGATGATCGCATCACCTGGCGCCAGGCGGATGCATCGGCCCTGCCCTTCGACGACGCCGCATTCGACGTGGTCTGCTGCCAGTTCGGCGCGATGTTCTTTCCGGATCGCTTCAAGGCTTACGGCGAAGTGAAGCGCGTCCTGAAGCCGAATAGCACGTTCGTGTTCAACGTCTGGGATCGCATCGAGGACAACGTGCTCACGCATGAAGCGACGATCGCACTCGGCAAGATGTTTCCCGATGATCCGCCCCGTTTCATGGTCCGCACGCCGCACGGCTATTACGACAAGGCCGTCATCAGAGCCGACCTCGAACGTGCGGGCTTCCGCGACATATCGATCGAAACACGGTCCGAAATAAGCCGCGCGCCGTCGCCCGAGTACGTCGCGATCGCGCTCTGCCAGGGCACGCCGCTGCGCAGCGAGATCGAGGCCAGGGACGCCGGCAAGCTTCAGGCCGCAACTGACCTCGTTGCCGAGGCGGTCCGAACGCGCCACGGCTCCGGAGCGGTCGAGGGCAGGATCCAGGCTATCGTGATCGAAGCGCGCCGGTAGTTGCGGGCTTCGGCCCGCCCCTACCAGAAGCTCCGCTGCATCGGCTGCGCCGGTTGATAATACTGATACTGGCCGCGCCGGCGCGGATTGACCGGCTGCGGGTACGGATCGCGCTGCTGGAAGAAGTAGCCGAAACCGTTGCCGCCATTGTCCCAGCCATCATCGCTCGCCATGGCCATCGGAGGCGCGGTCGGCTTGCGCGTGATGAAGCCGCCCTGCGGCTGATTGCTCAGCACCGCGACGAACTCGGTGCGGTAGTTGGTCTCGGCGCTCAGCGGCTCGTCCGAGATGATGATCGACGAGCGCGGCAATGCGGTCGGCGCGATGCGGTCGAGCACGTCCTGCGGGATGGTGATGCGGTCGAGCGCATCCTTGGCCTCGTCACCGTTTTCGATCGTGACCACGCTCCAGCGCAGGCCGGTAGCGTTCTTCGCCATCGCCGTGAAGATATGCGTGCCGAGCGGCAGGTCGGGATTGCGGATCGTGACGGGAACCTCGATGCTCGTGTCGAACACCTCGCCGCCGCCATCCGGCGCCGGCTTGTGCGTGTTTCGCCGCACATAGAGTTTCTGCGTGGCGCGGCTGATGTAGACCGAGACCGGCTCGAGCGCGAGTTTTGCGTCGGTCGCAGCTTTCACCGCGTCGGCCTTCTTGGTCGCCGCGACCTTCGCGGCCTCCTTGGTGGCGGCGACGGCATCGCGCTTCGGCTGCGCGGCGGCCTTGGCGGCATCGAGCTGCGTTGCCGCATCGGCGGCCTTGGCGGCGGCCCTCTGCTTCAGCTCCTCAGCCTTGGCCATAGCCTGGTCGCTCTTTGCGGCGGCCAGCGACTTGGCGGCGAAGGCGAACTCGGCGTCGGCGCGGGCCTTTTGCTGTTCCAGCTTGCGCAGCGACGCAGGTAGCCCCGCGGCCTCCTTCGCTGCCGCCGCAGCGGCCTTCTTGGCCTCGTCGGCGGCCCGCGCGGCCTCCTCGGCCTCGCCGGAGAGCTTGTCGACCCGGTTCGGCGCGGCAACAATCGCCTCCCGCTTCGGCATGAACAGCGCGGGATGAGAGAAATCGAGCGGGGCCGCGTCGTTCGGCGAGATGATCACCCGCATCCCGATCTGCGTCTTGTCGAACAGGCCCTCCGCGAAGCCGAAGGGCATGCGCACGCAGCCATGCGAGGCGGCATAGCCGGGCAGCGGCCCGCCGTGGAGCGCGATGCCGTTCCAGGTGATGCGCTGCATGTTCGGCATCCAGGCATCGTCATACATGGTCGAGTGGTGATCCTTGTCCTTCTCGATGATGGCGAAGACGCCGGCGGGCGTCTCGCGTCCCGTGGTGCCGGTCGACACCGGGGCACGCAGGATCCAGCCGTCGGCGTCGTAGAAGGTGACCTGCTGGCTCTTGATCGACACGATCGCCATGATCGGCTCGCCGGCCTCACGCGGCGCCACCGCCTCGGTTGGCTGGCGGGCCTGCTTGGCCGCCTCGGCGCCGGCGGTCAGCGCCGTCAGGGCGGCCACCGTTGCGAGCGCAACAAGTCCGGGAGGCCGCCAACGCCGCATCGCCGTGGTGGATTGCGCCGTCGTCATCAGGTCTTTCATGCCATACCCCGGTCCAGGTCCCGCCCGCGCCTTAAGTCGATCAGATTGCGATCTCTCAATTAAGAAATCGCAGCCACCTTGCGTTCCATATCTGGCGATATTCGGCCCTGATAGCGGCAAATCTCTCATATACGACGGCTCGCGCAGGCGGAAGGGTGGCCCATGGCCAAGCTGGTCCGAAGCTGACGGCGAATCGCTGCGGCAGAATGTCCGGTTGAACCGAGCTATTCGGTTTGGCGCCCGATCAGCCGCGTCATTGCAGCGCCGAATGCGCCGAACAGCGCAAAGACCAGGAGGGGCAGAGCGCGCAAGGCTGCCTGCCCGACCGGTTCATGCTGCATGACCAGCAGCACCGCGAAGACCGTGAGGCTGAGGAGGACGCAGATGAGCGCTGCGGCAAGACCCAGCTTGCGCAAAACGAAGGCAAGGTCGGTCGTGGTCATAATCGAATCCAGGCTTTGATGAACGCCCCGATGCTAGGCCTTGCCCGCGGCAGCAGGATGTGACGGTCGTCACAGAGAATTGCGTCACGCGCTCAGGGCGTTACGATCCCAGTCCCACCGCCTTGCTGTCGACGAACGCCTGGATTTCCGCCTCGCTCAGACCGGCCTCACGCAACACCTCGCGCGAGTGCTCGCCGAGGCGCGGCGGCATGCGATGGATGCCGGCCGGGCTTTCCGAGAATTTCGTCGCGGGCCGCGCCTGCCGAATCCGTCCTTCGGTCGGATGATCGATGTCCGCAAACAACCCAACCGCTGCGAGATGCGGCTGCTCGCCGATTTCGGTGAGCCGGGCGAAGGCCGTGTGCGGCACATCCAGCCGCAGCAATAGCTCCTCCCATTCCGTCGTGGTGCGTGTCGGCCCGATCTCGCTCATGCGGTCGTAGATCTGGTCGATGTTCTGGGAACGAAGCACGGGATCGCGCACCCCAAGCTGCTCGATCAGTTCGGGGCGGCCGATAGCCTCGAAGAAGGCGCACCAATTGTCCCCGGAATAAGGCAGCATCGTCAGCCAGCCGTCCTTCGTCTGCACCGGGCGCCGGTTTTTCATCCGCTTGTAGCCGGTCGGGCCGATCGGCGGATCGAACGCATATCCGCCCAGCATCTCGATACTGTTGAAGCCAGCGATCGTTTCCAGCATCGGCACTTCGACCATCTGGCCCTGCCCGGTGCGCTCGCGCCGGAACAGCGCAGCAGACACGGCACCGACCATTGCAAGCGCGCAGATCTTGTCGCCGACGAGGCTCGGGATGAATTCGGGCTCCTCGTCCGATCCGATCGATGATGCCAGCCCCGAAGCTGCCTGGATGATCTCGTCGAATGCGGGGCGCGCCGCCCACGGGCCGTCCTGGCCGAAGCCGGTCGCCGCGGCGTAGATCAGCCGCGGATTGAGCTTTGCGCAGGCCTCGTAACCGAATCCGAGACGTGCCATCGCGGCCGGCCGCACATTGGTGACGAGCGCATCGACCGTCGGGATCAATCGCGCCAGCGCCGCCTTGCCGTGCGGGTGCTTCAGATCCAGCGCAAGGCTGCGCTTGTTGCGGTTGACCGCCATGAACTGCCCGCTCATGCCGCGGTTTCGAAACACGCCCGTGTAGCGCCAGGTATCGCCCGCGGGCGGCTCGATCTTGATGACGTCGGCGCCCCAGTCGCCGAGCATTTGCGCGGCGTAGGGGCCGAACAGCACGCTCGTCAGATCGAGAACGCGGATACCGCTGAGGGGGCCGGTCGGTGTCATCGTTTTTCACTGTGGCTGGAGGAAGCGATCACGGTAGGGGCAATTGCAAGCGGGCAGGCTGGCGCCATGCCCGCCTGTCACGAAACGCCGATACTATTCGCCGAGAACGTCGCCGAACAGCTCCCAGGACTTGCCGTTGAAGCGCGCCATCTGCAATTGCCGGATCGGCGTGACCTGCTCGGCCGAGGTATTCAGCTTGATGCCCGGCAGCAGCATCGGCAGTTCGACATCCTTGAAGGATTGCGTCTGCTTCATCAGGTTGGCACGCGTGAGATCATTGCCGGCGCGGTGCAGCACCAGCTCCATCATCTGCGCCATGGTGTAGCCGGTGACATTGAAGATGTCGGCCGGATCAGCGCTCGAATTGTAGGTCTTCATCCAGTCGCGCCAGGCCTTCATGCCGGGATCATCGGCCCAGCGCGGATCGCCGGGATCCTTCTGAAAGGCGCCGGTGACAATGCCGATGGCGTTGTCGAGACCGGCCGGGGTCAGCACGGAGCCCACGGAGTTGGAGACAGCCGGCAGGATGATCTGCGGCTTCCAGCCGAGCTCGGCGGCCTTCTTGATCGCCTGCGCCGCGAATTTCGGAGTGCATTCATCGAACAGAACGTCGGCGCCGGCGGCCTTGAACTTCACGATCTGGGAGTCGACGGTCGGATCCGACGTCTCGTAGACGGCCTCCGACACGATCTGGCCCACGTGCTCGCCGAGCCCTTCCTTGAAGCCGGCAAGATAGTCCTTGCCCGCATCCTCGTTCGGCGTGATGACCGCGATCTTGGCATTCGGCTTGTTCGCCAGAATCCATTTGGCGTAAATGCGGCCTTCCGTCTTGTAGGTCGGCTGTGAGCCGGTGGTCCACGGAAAATGCTGCGGGTCGTTCCAGCGGCTGGCGCCGCTCGACGGGAAGAGCTGCGGAATCTTCTTGGCGTTCAGATATCTCTGCGCCGCGATGTTCGGCGCGGTACCGAGCATCGAGAACATCGCCAGCACTTCGTCGCTCTCCGTGAGCCGCCGCATCTGCTCGACCGTCTTCGACGGCGAATAGGCGTCATCCATGCTGATGAGATCGACCTTGCGGCCGTTGATACCGCCCTTCTCGTTGACCATCTTGAAATAGGCGGCTTCGGCCCGGCCGATCGCGGAATAGGCCGAGGCCGGTCCCGAATAGGGCATGGTTTGCCCGAGCTTGATGCTCGTGTCGGTCGCGCCGGTATCGTAGGTTCCGGCGATAGCAGCCGAAGCTGCCCCCAAAACTGCCAACAGAGCGACAGCTCCATGAATCAGTTGTTTTCCCGGCATGCTCGGCATTTCCTTCCCAGGCAAGACGCATCGACGCACGAGCTCACGGGCCGCCGCCGGCGCCCTCCACTTTCTTCTGGTTATCATCGGCCGCATCGATCGCGATGCTGGCGAGGGCGACGATACCCCGATTGCGAAGCGTGAGATGTAGCGAAGAATTCAGATGCGTATGCGCATCTTGCAGCCGTTCCATTTCAACGGCTCATCGCCTGAAGGCGACGTCAGACCTCGAGCCATTCCTGGCGCACGGCAGCGTTGGCCTTGAGCTCGTCCGGCGTGCCTTCGAACACGACGCGGCCGTGCCCCATGATGTAGATGCGCTTGGAGATGCGCATCGCGATCGACAGTTTCTGCTCGACGAGCAGAATTGCAACACCAGCCTGCGCGATACGCGCGATGAGATCGCCGACCTGCTGCACGATCAGCGGCGCGAGACCTTCGGTCGGCTCGTCGATCATGATGAGATCGGGATCGCCCATCAGCGTCCGGCAGGTCGTGAGCATCTGCTTCTCGCCGCCGGACAAAACGCCCGCGGCCGTATCCGCACGCGCGGCGAGATTGGGGAACATGTCGAGCATGTCCTGAAGCCGCCATTTCCCGGGACGGCGCGTGTCCTTGACGCCGAGCAGGAGGTTTTGGCGAACCGTCAGGCTCGGGAAGATATCGCGATGTTCGGGCACATAGCCGAGGCCGAGGCGCGCGATCTTGTAGCTGGGAAGGCCGGCGATATCCTTGCCCTTGAAGCGGATGGTGCCTTGTGGAGCGACCTCCCCCATGATCGCCTTGATCGTGGTGGAGCGGCCGACACCGTTGCGACCCAGCAGGCTCACGACCTCGCCCGCGGCGACGTCGAGATCGACACCCTGAAGGATGTGGCTCTTGCCGTAGTAGGCGTGGAGATCCCTGACCTCGAGCATCAGTGCGCTTCCTCGCCGAGATAGGCTTCCTTGACCTTCGGATCGCGCCGGATTTCTTCCGGCGTGCCTGATGCGATGATGTGGCCGTAGACCAGAACCGAGATGCGGTCGGCAAGACCGAACACGACGCTCATGTCGTGCTCGACGATGACGAGAGTCTTGCCCTCGGTCAATCGCCGGATCAGCGACACCGCGCGGTCGGTTTCGGCGTGGCTCATGCCCGCGGTCGGCTCGTCCAGCATGACGACCGTGGCGCCGCTCGCAATGGTGATGCCGATCTCGAGCTCGCGCTGCTCGGCGTAGGTCAAAAGTCCCGCCGGAACATCACGCCGATGCGTCAGATGGATGTCGTCCAGGATCTGGGCCGTACGCTCGCGAACTTCCGGCAGGCTGTCGACGTTCTTCCAGAAGGCGTAGCGATGCCCCGTCGCCCACAGCACGGCACAGCGGACGTTCTCCCAGACCGACATGCGGGCGAACACGTTGGTGACCTGAAACGAGCGCGACAGGCCGCGCCGGTTGATCTCGAACGGCCGCAGGCCGGAGATCACATCGCCGTTCAGCTTCACCTCGCCCGAGGTCGGCTTGATATGGCCGCTGATCAGATTGAACGTCGTGGATTTTCCGGCGCCGTTCGGACCGATGATGGCGTGACGCTCGCCTTTCGCGACGCCGAGATTGAGATCGCGGATGATGCCGACATTGCCGAAGCGTTTTTCGACGGCGCGGACTTCGATGGCTGCGGTCATGCCAGATACCCCCGGTCACGGGCGACCGTCGCAGCCCTGTCCCACGCGTCCGCGATCCTCCGCCAGGCCAGCCGCGCGACGAACGCGCCGCCGACCAGGAGAACTGCTGCGGCAATCCACGTCACCGGGGACTTCGCATTGAAGGAAATGCCAAACAGGTTGATCGGGTCGCCGCCGGAATAGCGCGCGACCGTCTCGATGGTGAGGATGACGCCGCAGGCGAGCGCCACGGTCGGCACGATTGCGACCAGATAGGACGGGATCACCGTCCACAGCGTTCCGGCGCGGACCAGCGGCCGGTGCATCATCAACAGGCCGGCGATACCGCCCGGCGAGAACATCACGATGCCGATGAAGATGATGCCGAAATAGAGCTGCCAGACGCTGGTGACATTGGTGAGCCCGAGTTGGAGATAGGTCACCAGGATCGCGCCAAGCATCGGTCCGAAGAAATAGGCGGTGCCGCCAATGAAGGTGGAGAACAGCACGAGGCCTGACTGGATCGCACCGAGATAGGCGGAGTTCGCGATCTCGAAATTGATCGCGGCGAGCCCGCCGGCAACGCCGGCGAAGAACCCGGCAAAGCAGAAGGCGAGATAGCGGACCACATGAGGATCGTAGCCGATGAACTGGACGCGTTCGGGATTGTCGCGGACGGCATTGCTGATCCGCCCCAGCGGCGTCCGAGTCAGCGCGTACATTGCAATCGCCGACAGAACCAGCCAGAACGCGATCAGATAGTACACTTGAAGCTGCGGGCCGAACGACCAGCCGAGCATCTTTGGCAACGCCGTGCGATCCGTGGTGATGCCGGCTTCGCCGCCGAACATCGATCGCAGGATCAGCGAGGACGACGCCACCAATTCGCCGATGCCGAGCGAGATCATCGCGAACACGGTACCGGCGCGCTTCGTCATGACCCAGCCGATGATCATTGCGAAGACGAGACCGCCGATCCCGCCGAACAGCGGAATGAACGGAAGCGGAATCGGCCAACCGTGCGACACCACCGCGTTCATCATGTGACAGGCCGCGAAGCCGCCGAGGCCGTAGTGCACGGCGTGGCCGAACGACAGCAGGCCGGTCTGGCCGAGCAGGATGTTGTAGGACAGCGCGAAGACGATCGCGATGCCGATCAGGCTGAATGACGTCAGCGAGCCTCCTGAGGAGAAGATCAGCGGCAGGACGATCAGCACGGCGATGCCGAGCAGCCAGACACCGTAGAAGCGCACGCCGCCGCCGGCGGGCGTCGCGGTGGCTTTCGATGTCGAACGCGTTGCAGTCGTCATGACTCGCGCGTCCCCATCAGGCCCATGGGGCGAACGATCAGAATAAGCACCAGCAGCATATAGGGAACGATCGGCGCGACCTGCGCGATCGTGACGTTCCAGATGTCGGTGAGGACGGACGGTCCCGTCGACGGATCGAGCGGTCCGAACGCACTCGCCAGCGAGCCGTTCAGCGCCACCGCAAAGGTCTGCACCAGTCCGATGACAAGCGAGGCGATGAAAGCACCGGGCAAGGAGCCGAGGCCGCCGAACACGATGACGACGAACAGGATGGGCCCGAGTGCCGCAGCCATGTCCGACTGCGTCACCAGGGCTGGTCCGGCAATGACGCCGGCAAGGCCGGCGAGCGCGCTGCCGACGCCGAACACCACCATGAACACGCGCCCGACATTGTGACCGAGATGCCCGACCATGTGGGGATGCGTCAGCGCCGCCTGAACGATCAAGCCGACGCGGGTGCGCTTGAGGACGATCAGCAGCGCCACGAAGATCACGATCGACACCGCCAGCATGAAGATCTTGTAGGCGGGATAGTTGGTCGAGAAGATCGTGAAGGCCGGGAAGTCGAGCAGTGCCGGCACGCGATAGTCGAGCGGGCTCCTGCCCCAGATCATCGACACGATCTCTTCGATCGCGAAAGCCAAACCAAACGTCAGCAGCAATTCCGCGACATGGCCATGCTTGTGGGTGTTGCGCAGGCCGTAACGCTCAACTGCCATGCCGATGGCGCCCACCAGCAGCGGCGCGAGGACCAGTGCCGGCCAGAAGCCGATCCATTTCGTGAGCTGAAAGCCGAAGAAGGCGCCGAGCATGTAGAAGCTGGCATGGGCGAAGTTGAGCACGCCCATCATGCTGAAGATGACGGTCAGCCCGCTCGACAGCAGGAAGAGCAGCATGCCGAACAGCACGCCGTTCAGGGTCGATATGACAATGAGTTCAAGCACAGCGCACTCGTCTCTGGCCGGGGCCTGATGGCCCCGGCGAACATCGTCCAATCAAACGCAGTCCGGCCGGCGCCCTTCCCGCGACCAATGGCGGCCGCGGGAAAACGGCAGACGTCGTGATTACGGCCGCACCATCTTGCAGGTCGTCGGGACCATGGCCTGCGGCGTATCGATCTTGGAGACCAGATGCCAGCCCCAACCGGTGCTCTCCTCGTCGAACGGCTCGTTCGCGGCGAGCTTGCCGAAGGAGGAGATGTAGATCGGCTGGAAGAACTGGTGATCGTCCTTGCGCATGAGGCCCTGACCGCCGTCGAGCACCTCGAACTTCAAGTCCTCGAGCGCCGCCGCGACCTTCACGGGATCGATCGATTTGGCCTTCTCGGCCGCGGCCTTGAACATGCGCATCTCGTTGACCGCACGCGGATACCACAGCGACAGGTTCACCTTCGCACGGAAGGCCTTCTCGTAGTCCATCGCGGCCTGGTTGCCCGAATTGGCGAAACCTTCGGTGATCTGGAAGACTTGGTGGTCGAGACCGGTCTGCTTGATCGCGGTCGGGCCACCGGCGCCGCCTGCATAATAGGTGTACCAGTTGACCTTCAGACCGGCGTCCGCGGCAGCCTTGAGCAGCAGCGCGATATCCTGGCCCCAATTGCCGGTAACGACGCTGTCCGCACCGGACGCCTTGATCTTGGCGATGTAGGGCGAGAAGTCGGTGATCTTCAGCAGCGGATGCAGCTCGTCGCCGACGATCTGGATGTCAGGCCGCTTGGCGCCCAGCATCTTGCGCGCATCGGTACGCACCGACTGGCCGAACGAATAGTCCTGGTTGATCAGGTACACTTTCTTGATCGAGGCGGTGTCCTTCATGTAGTTGGTGAGCGCCTCCATCTTGATGTCGGAGCTCGCATCCCAGCGGAAATGCCAGTAGCTGCACTTCTCGTTGGTCAGGCTCGGATCGACGGCGGCGTAGTTGAAGTACAGCACTTCCTTGCCGGGATTGCGCGTGTTGTTCTTGGTGACGAAGTCCGACAGCGCCGCGCCGACGGACGAACCGTTGCCCTGGGTGATGTAGTGGACCCCGGCGTCGATCGCCTTCTGGGCCTGCACCAGGCTCTCCTGCGGATTGGTCTTGTTGTCGAGCGGGACGATCTCGACCTTGTGGCCGAGAATGCCGCCCTTGGCGTTGAGCTCATCGGCCAGATACTGGAATGTCTTTAAACCACCCTCGCCGACGCTGGCGCCGCCGCCGGAGAGCGGATCGATATAGCCGATCTTGACGGTGTCCTCGGCCGACGCGGCATGACCGAGCATCGGGGCGATCACGGCAATGGCCAAAGTTAATTTACGCATTATTTCGCTTCCTCGCTGGCTATCGACTTTAGTCGATGGGCTTTTTTGCGCGTGTTGCAGCGCAATTTCAGCCCTCTTATGAGCAGAACGAACCTTGATTTTCAAGCGCAACAGGACATGGCTCCAGTCGCCGCTATGAAATGTGATGTGGCTGCCCGTCCCCTGCGCAGCTTTCCGTGGCGAGGAATAGAACGCAAGGGGGAACTCGCATGGATCGCGCGCCGTGTCGGTGCCCCCTACAGGCTGCGATAGTCCGCGATCCCTGACAGGTCTGGCGTGAACCCAAGCCCCGGCTCCTCGCCGAGGGCGATCGTGCCATCAGTCACATTCGCGACGGGACCGCAAAACAGATCGCGCAGCGGATTGTCGTTGACATCGACCTCGAGCCAGCCGTCGCCTCCGATGCCGGCCAGGAGATGCGCCGAGGCCAGCAGCCCGATGCCGCCGCCGAGATAATGCGGGCAGAATGTCTTGCCGGCCTTGAGAATGTCCCGCGCCAGTTCGGCGCAGACGCTGAGCCCGCCCCATTTCGCGATATCGGGCTGAACCACGCCGAGCACGTCCTCGGCCAGAACCTCTTTGAATCCCTCGACACTGGAAATGTTCTCGCCGGCGGCGATCGGCATTTTCGCGCTCGCGCGCAGCTTGCGCCATTCCTCGCGCGGCCGGTCGGCGCGGATCGGCTCTTCCAGCCAGCGCAGATCGAACTCGGCAAGTCGCGGCAGCACGTTAGCGCCTGCGCCACCGACCAGCCCTGATTGGCATCCGCGGCCAGCATGCCGCCGCCGACGATCGCGCGCAGCGCGGCGAGATTAGCGAGGTCGGTCTCGGCACCGAAGCCGACCTTCAGCTTCAGTGCGCGATGGCCGCGCTTGAGCGCGGCTTCGGCCGTCTGCGCGGCACCGCCGGGATTGATGCCGCTGGCGTAGACTTTGATCTTGCTCGACTGCCCGCCGAGCAGCCGCCACAGCGGCAAACGCCGGCGGCGCGCGGAGAGATCCCACAGTGCGAGATCGATGCCCGAAATCGCCTGCGCGAACGGACCGGGCTCACCGCATTGAAGCGCCAGCACATCGGTGCCCTCAGTCAGGGTCTCAAACGCCCGGGCGGGACCCTCGAACTTGCGCCCGACGAGGCCGGGCGCGAGCACCTCGTTGACAAGCCGGGTGCGATGCTCCGCGCCCGGTGCCGGAAAATTCGACCAAGCCTCGCCCCATCCCTCGACGCCGTCTTCGTCGACGGCGCGGACGAAGACGGCGGGACGGTTGAGCATTTTGCCGAACGAGGTCACCACCGGCGTCGCCAGGGGATAGCGATAGCAGAATGCCTCGATCGAGCGGATGGTGAAGCTGTCAGTCATATTGCAGATCTTGTTGTTGCAGATCTTGCGATCGAGCTGAGACCACGTGGAGCCGCCACGATCTCAGTAGGCGCGCGCGAAGTCACCTTCCTGCTTGATATCAGTGAAAACTGGGAAGCGCGCCTTCCACG
This sequence comes from Bradyrhizobium sp. 139, assembly GCF_023074175.1. Lineage (GTDB taxonomy): Bacteria > Pseudomonadota > Alphaproteobacteria > Rhizobiales > Xanthobacteraceae > Bradyrhizobium. Next base: position 67,038 of record NZ_JADPKS010000006.1, on the reverse strand, counting down.
GCGTGCCCTTGGCCGTGGTCAGCTGGTTGAGCCGTTCCAGCACGCCGAGACCATCCTTGCTCAGGCTTGCCGAAACCGCCGCACGGTCCGGGAAATTCTTCAGGACGGCGTCGAGCCAGATGGTGCGGCCGGCGAGGAAGCCGCCGGCGCCGGCGGCATAGGCGAAATCAAGCACGCGCTCGAACTTTTCGGGCGCAGCACCGCCCGACAGCAGCACCCAGGGAATGTTGCGCTCGCGGCAGATATCGCCGATCGCATCGAACTCCTTCTGCGCGGCCTTTGCCTCCGCGCTGCCGTCGCGGGCCGGCAGGCCGTTGGCCGCGAGCGGGCTTTCCAGCTTCAGGAGATCGACGCCGTATTCGGGCTTGGCAAATTCGCGCACGCTGTCGATGACGAGGCTGGGAAGCTTGCCGGGCGATTCCACGTAATCGGCGGTGTGATTGGCGCTGCCGAGGAACGGATAGACCAGCAATTCGAGGACGTAGGGAATGTCGTGGCGGGCACAGTCCTCGCCGATCTCGCGCACGAAGCGCTTCTGGTGCTCGTTCACTGCGGCATCCGCGTCCGGCCTGTACCAGGCCAGCACTTTCACGGCGTCGCCGCCCATGGCCCGGATTTTTTCCACGTTCCAGTTGGTGATCGCGCGCGACTTGCGGCCGCCCGCGGTTTCCTCGACGCGATGCTCTTCCAAGGTCATGATCAGGCCGCAGCGTGGCGGCAGCAGATCGATCGCGGCAGGCACCGCGAAATTCGGGTCGAACAGCATCGAGCTGCAATGCGGCGCGAGATTCTCGACGAGGAGACGCTTGGCCGCCGTGACGTCGGAATATTCGACCTGGTCCCGCGTGATGCCCTTCGCCTTTGCAATGGCATCGAATAATGGCGGCCGCTGATCCAGCGCGACCATGCGAAAGTGGCCGTCCGCGTCAGCAAGCCGCGCCAGGCCGCGGTTCTTTCCAATCGTTCTCATGGCTTCGTCCTCATGAATGCAAGACATTCGTTGATGGTGGGGATTCCGTTGCGGCCGCCGGCGTGGCGGCATTTCATCGCAGCCGTGGCTGCCGAAAACGCCATGGCGGCGCGCACATCGAGGCCGACGCCGATCGCGAGCGCATAGGCGCCGTGGAAGACATCGCCCGCGCCGGTGGTGTCGACGACATCGACGGCATAGGCGGCCTGCCGAAGCAGGCGGCCGTTCTCGTACCAGCTCACGCCCCCTTCGCCGCGCGTGACGGCGATGACGCGGCAGCCGAAGCGCGCGAGCGCTGCGAGGGACGCATCCTCGGCCGAGCCGGCGAAGGATGTGAGCGCGGGCTCGGAGAAGATTGCGTGATCGGTCAGGGGCAGCAGCCGCTCGAACACCTCGGCATCGGCCATGTCGCCGTCGAGCACCGTCGCAATACCGCGCGGCCGCGCTTCCCGAAACAGCGTCGCGGCGCCCTCCACCCAGCGCGGATCGGCCAGCACGGAGGATGCGCGCGCGACGGCTTCGAGCGGAAGCCAGTCCGCGGCCTCCGGGTAAAGACCACGGAAATTGACGATCTGCCGCTCGCCGCTGCTGTCGACGATGATTCCGGAGACGGAGGAGCGGCCGTCGGGAAACAGCCGGAAGTTCTCGACGTCGACGCCTTCAGCGGCGAAGGCCGATCGCATCTCATGGCCGGCGGCATCATTCCCCGCCCGTCCCCAGAACGCGACGGACGCGCCGAGCTTTGCCACCGCGACCGAGGCATTGGCGGCCATGCCGCCGCCAAGCGTGCCGTAGCCGACGGCCTTGATCTTCTCGCTTTGACCCGCGAACAGACGATCGACCCGCCAGACCTGGTCGAGCGCCGATAGCCCGAGGCAGATCACGTGCGCAGGCCTCGCCCTGGACGCCACGCCCGCCAGTGCCGACAGATCTCCGATCTCGGCCAGCGAACTCACCGCAAGACCTCTCCGTTGGCCGCATCGAACAAATGCGTCTTGCCCGGCTGCGGACGCAGGCTGAGGCGATCGCCGACCTTCGGCCGCAGCGATGGGTCGACCCGCGCGATGGCGGAGACGCCAGCGAGATCGAAATGGATCAAAGTATCCGATCCGAGCGGCTCGACGAGCTTGATGTTGATGGCAATGCCATCGGCGGCATCGGTAGCCACGGCAAAATGTTCGGGCCGAATGCCCAGCACGGCGTGGCCGGCCTGACGCAGGCGGCTCGCGGTTTCGCTGTCCAACGGCACCGCCGTTCCGCCTTGCGACAGGATCACATGCTCCTGCCGCCATTCGACTGGGAAGAAGTTCATGGCCGGCGAGCCGATGAAGCCGGCGACGAACTGGTTGGCCGGACGCTCGTAGACCGCCTCCGGCGTGTCGTATTGCTGGATCGTGCCGCTCTGGAGCACCACGATCCGGTCGGCCATGGTCATGGCCTCGATCTGGTCGTGGGTGACAAAGACCATGGTGGTCTTCAGCTGCTGTGACAGCGCCTTGATCTCGGCGCGCACCTGCCCGCGCAGCTTCGCGTCGAGGTTGGACAGCGGCTCGTCGAACAAGAACGCCTTGGGATTGCGCACGATCGCGCGGCCCATGGCAACGCGCTGGCGCTGGCCGCCGGACAGCTCCTTCGGCTTGCGGTCGAGATAGGCTTCGATGTGCAGCAGTGCGGCGGCGCGCTTCACCCGCGCGTCGATTTCTGCCCTCGGCGTTCCCCGCAACTCCAGCGCAAAGGACATGTTCTCGTAGACCCGCATGTGCGGATAGAGCGCATAATCCTGGAACACCATCGCGATGTCACGCTGCGCGGCTTGCACGCCATTGACGCGCTTGTCGCCGATATAGAGATCCCCCGACGAAATCGGCTCGAGGCCCGCGATGATCCGCAGCAAGGTCGACTTGCCGCAGCCGGACGGACCGACGAAGACGACGAATTCATGGTCCGCGATCTCCAGATTGAGATCCGGGATCACGGTGAAATTGCCGTAGCGTTTGACGAGGTTGCGGATCGAGATCGAGGCCATGATCGTCAGTCCAGCGCCAGTACCGGCTTGATCAACTCGCCCCTGGCGAAGCGGGCGAAATTCTCAGGCAAAGCCGACAGGCCGAACTCGCCATCGACGAGAACGCGGTATTCGTCCTTGTACTTGCGCAGCAGCTCGACATTCGGCTCGAAATCGGAGACCGGGAAGTAGAAGGTCCGGATCATGTAGAAATCCTTGCGGCGGAACACCTTGCCTTCCTCGATGGTCCAGGGCGCGGCGTTCTCGCCGACCAGCACCAGCGCGCCGCGCGGCAGGACGAGTTCGATACCGAGGTTGCGCGCGGCATGCGCGCCCGAGCATTCCATGATGAGGGCGAAACGCTTCGAGGTATCGCCGACCGGATGCGCCTGCGCCCCGAAGGATTGCGCGATCTTGAGGCGTGCCGCGTTGGGATCCGCCACATGGATATCGTGGTAGCCGAGCGCGCGGAGCGCCAGGACGACGCCGAGGCCGACAGGTCCCGCCCCCATGACAAGAACCGGGCCGGCCTCGCCCGGCGGCACCACGCGGCTGACGAACCGTACGGCATGGCCGGACGTGCCGATAGTGTCGAGCAGCAGCGGCGCGAGACTGTCCTCGATGTCGTCGGGCACCGGCAGCAGGCAATTTTCCGGCACCGGTACATATTCGGCGTAGCCGCCCGGCCTGTTCCAGCCGATCAGGCTGGAGACGTCCAGGCACATCTGGGTGTCGCCACGCCTGCAGGCGGCGCAGTGGCCGCAGTGCAGGGGAATGTAGACGGCGCAGCGGCGGCCATGCAGACGATGGCCGGGCTGCTCGACCACGCCAAAGATCTCGTGGCCTGCGATGAACTCGGCGCCCTTGTGCCAGAGCTTGAAGTCGGAACCGCACAGCGCGGTGCGCGAGACGCGCACCAGCACTTCTCCGATGCCGACGTCAGGCATTGCCACGCGCTCGATGGTGATGCGGTCGTCGCCATGGAAGACTGCGGCCTGCATGATCGAATTCGGGCGGGGTGATAAATTCATCAGATACCTAGCCTTTCACCGCACCGAGCGTCAGTCCCGACACCAGCCAGCGCTGAACCAGGGCCGCCAACACCAGCGGCGGCAATGCGATCAGCGTCGCCGCGGCCATGAGAGCGCCCCATTGCGTCGAGCCCTCACCGATGAAGTTGAAGGCCGCCGCGATCAGCGTCTTGGTGTCGCCATTGGAGAGCACCAGCGCAAACAGGAAGTAGTTCCACGAGAAGACGAAGGCGAGGATCGCTGAAACCGCGACGCCGGACGCCACCAGCGGCAGCGCGATGCGCCAGAGGATGCGCGTGACGCTGCATCCATCGACTTGCGCAGCCTCGAAGACGCTGCGCGGAATGCCGTCGAAGGATGGCATCAGAACCCAGATCACGATCGGCAGCGTGATCACCGCATGGCTGAGGATCAGCGCGGTGTAGGAGCCGATCATGCCGACCTGCCGGAACATCACGTACCACGGCAGCAGGAACAGCGTGCCGGGCGCCATGCGCGCCGCGAGCGTCAGGATCGCCGGCCACGAAATGCGCGTCCAGGAGACGGCAAAAGCGGCGGGAATTCCGAACAGCAACCCGAGCGCGGTCGAGCCGACGGTGACGATGATGCTGTTGAGCGCGTAGCTCAGGAACGGCGTGGTCTTGGTCAGCTCGACATAATTGTCCAGCGTCGGCGTGAAGATCAGCGTCGGTGGATAGGCCGTCACCTCGAAGGACGGCTTGAACGAAGACAGCACCATCCACACCGTCGGCGCCATGATCAGCACGCCGGCGAGCACCAGCTGCATCGTGTTAAGCCAGCGGATCCAGCGGTCAGTGGTGGCTGCGTCCGTCATGAGGTCACCACGCCACTGCGCCGCGCAGGCGGTTGAAGGCAAGCACGGCGCCGAACACGATCGCCGTCAGCGTCAGCATCAAGGCGCTGGCATAGCCGATGTTGAAGAATTCGAAGCCGACCCGGAAGCCGTAGATATTGAGCGTGTTCGAGGCGTTGCCGGGTCCGCCCTGGGTGGTGATGTAGATGATGTCGAAGAATCGCAGCAGATCGACGCTGCGCAGGATCGCCGCGGTGACGATGGTCGGCAGCAGCAACGGCAGCGTGATGCGCTGGAACGTCTTGAACGGAGATGCACCGTCGATTTGCGCGGCCTCGTAAACACTCGGCGGCAGCGATTGCAATCCGCCCAGCACGATCAGGGCGACATAAGGCGTCCATTGCCAGCTGTCGATCAGAGCTACGGTCGGAATGACCCAGCTCGGCGAGGCCAGCCAGTCGGACGGCGGCAGGCCGAACGATTGCAAGATGTAATTGGCCGCACCGAGCGAGGGATCGAGGATCACGAGCCACATCATGCCGGCCACCACCGGAGGCATCATGAAGGGCGAGATGAACAGCGAGCGCACGATGCCCGGCAAGCGCTTGGCGTGGAACAGCACGAGCGCCAACCAGACCCCGAAGACGAGCTGGAGCGCCAGCGACAGCACGAAGAGTGCAATCGTGATCCACAGCCCGTGCCAGAACTCGTAATCGGAGATCAGCTTTGAATAATTGGCGAGGCCGGCAAAGGATTGCTTGCCGGTCGAGGAGAAAGTCTGAAAGCCGAGCCAGATCGTATAGACGACCGGAAACGCGATCATCGCGACCGTGAAGATCACGGCCGGCGCCGAGAGCGCCGCCATTTCCAGCCTCTGCCGGTCCTGCGTGAGTGTCGCAGCCGTGTTCGACATGCGTCCGTTTCCTTGGATCGTGGGAGATGCCGGCAGGCAGCAAGCCGACCGGCACCAAGCGACTACTTCTGGGCAATCAGCGCATCGAGCGCCTTGTCTGCATCCGCGCAAGCCTGATCGATCGGCTTCTGCTTCAGGATCAGATCCTGCACGGCTTGGCCGATGAACTCGCGCGATTCCGGATTGGGGATGATGGGATAGCCGACCTCGGAGGAGCCCTTGGTGGCGAGCACGTCGAGCGCGGCCTGCCATTCCTTGCGAACCGGCTCTTCATCGATCCACTTGCGATACTCGGGGTCCTTGGCAACCGAAGGACGCGGCGGCGCAATGCCTTGAAGCGCCATCTTCTTCTGCACCTCGGGGCTGGTCGCCCACTGCACGAAGTACCAGGCCGCATCCGGCTGCTTGCTGTGCGAGGACACTGCCATGCCCCAACCGATCGTGGTCGGCACCTGGCCGGCTTCGCCCGCCGGGAACGGCAACAGGCCGGTGTCTTTCAGGCGCGCACCGCCTTCCATCACCGTGCGCAATTCGTTCGACGATTCAAACGCCATCGCGGCACGACCGCTGCGATAGAGCGCCGAAATCTGCTGGAAGCTGTAGTTGACGACGCCGGGTGGCCCGAAATCGCGCAGCAGCCGGCTATAGGAGTCCAGCGCTTCCTTGCCCTTGGCCGAGCAGAGGTTCGACTTGCCGTTTTCGATGTAGCTGCCGCCAACATTGTGCAGCATGTTGCTGAAGGTGTAGGCGACCGCGGGCTTGAGGCCGCGTGAGACGAACGGCGTCACCGCACTGTCGCAAGCCTTGATCTTCTCGGCAGCGGCCTCGACGTCCTTGATGGTCTTCGGCGCCTCGAGGCCGCATTTCTTGAAGATGTCGGTGCGGTAATAAAAGATCGGCCCCTCGATGTTCATCGGCATGCTGGTGAGCTTGCCGCCGAAGGTCGCAGCCTTGAGCAGGGCCTGGCTCAGCCCGGCCGGGTCGTAGTCCTTGGCCACCTCGTTCTTGGCCATCGCGGTGAGATCGCCGTACCAGCCGGCGGCGGCGAACTGCTCGCCCTCGCGCGAGGGCAGCGTCATGAACACGTCGACCTCGTCGCTGTTCGCATTCATGACAGTGACCAGACGCTGGCGCATCTGTTGTTCCTGATAGCCGTCGACCTTCAGGGTCATGCCGGTCAGCTTCTCGAAATCGGCCTTGTAGGTCAGCAGCGCCTGCGACACCGGATTGTTGTTGGCGAGAAACGTGACGGTCTTGCCCTTGAACCTCATCCAATCGAAGTCGGCTGCATGCGCCTGCGCGCTGACGGCGGCAACTGCGAGAACGGGCAACGCGACGTGCGTCGCGAGCATCCTGGCCTTCATTGAACTCTCCTCCCGGCTGGCCGCCTTAAACTGGCGGACCATTTTGAATAGAAACGACCTGAAAACGGTTACATCCTAAACCTCACGTCTATCATGTCAAGCGGTAGACAAGCCGCACAATCTGCGGCAGATTTGCGACAATTCGCTACCAAGCAGCTCACTGGATTGATGTAACGTTACATTCATGAGACTGACCAACGCCAAGTCTGTGAAACAGGGCATCCGTGCCGTCGCCGCGCGCGCCGGCGTGTCGACGGCATCGGTCTCGCGCGCCCTCAACAATCCCGATGCGGTGAGCCCCTCCTTGCGTGCGCGCATCGAACAGGCCATCGACGCGCTGGGCTACATCCCGCACGCGCCCGCGCGCATCCTGTCATCGCGTCGCTCGCGCACGCTTGGCGCGATCGTGCCGACGATCGACAACACGATGTTCGCGCGCGGCATCGCCTCGCTCCAGCAGTATCTCTCGTCGGTCGGATACATGCTGTTCCTCACCACGAGCGGATATGATCTCGACGTCGAATTGCAGCAGGCGCGCAACCTGATCAGCCGCGGTGTCGACGGCCTCGTGCTGCGCGGCGATTGCCATCACGAAGGATTGCGCAAGCTGCTCGCGGACAATGCGGTGCCCTTCATCAACGTCGGCATCTACCAGCCTGACCGGCCCTACCCTTGCGTCGGAACGGACAACGAAGCCGCCGCCCATCGCGCCGCCGCGCATGTCATCGAACTCGGCCATCGCCGCATCGGCATCGTCTCGGCACTCCAGCGCAACAACGACCGCGCCAGCGCACGTGTCGCCGGCTTTCGCCGCGCGCTGACCGAGAAAGGACTCGAACTTCCTCCGCAATGGCACGTCGAGGTGCCCTATACCCTGGACGACGCGCGCGAAGCGGCCCGCCATCTCCTGAGCCTCGAGGACCGTCCGACGGCCGTCGTGTGCGGCAACGACGTGATCGCCTATGGCGTGTTGCTCGAGGCGGAGCGCGATGGATTCTTGGTGCCGCGCGATCTGTCGGTCGTCGGCTTCGACGACCTCGACTGGAGCCGCCATTTGCGGCCGAGCCTGACCACGATCCATGTTCCGACCGGAGAAACCTGGCAGCGCGCCGGAGAGTATCTGGTGCGCAACCTGGCCGGCGAGCAGACAATCATGCATCGCGAGATCGACTTTTCGCTGGTGGTCCGCGAATCCACGGCTCCGCCTCCGAAATCCCTGAAGTGAGACCCTTCCCATGAGTTCGAATTTTTCTCTCGCGCCCGGCTTTCATGCCGTCGTGATCGGCGGCGCCGGCGACATTGGCGCCGCGATCAGCAATCAATTTTGCGATCTCGGCGCGACCGTGACTGCAACGGGCGCCAATGACGCCGATCTCGCCCGCACGCTGCTCAAGCCACGCGCCGGGCTCTCGCTCGCAACGCTCGATGTTACCGATGACGGCGCTGTCACGTCTTTCGCGCGGCAGCACAAGCGCGTCGACGCGCTCATCAACTGCGCCGGGATTCTCGCGCGTGACAAGGAATTCGAGATCGAGACTTTCATGAAGGTGCTCGACGTCAATCTCACCGGCACGTTCCGGACCTGCATGGCGTTCCGTCCGCAACTGGCAGAGCAGAAAGGTTCGATCGTCAACATCGCCTCGATGAATGCCACGCTGGCGCTGCCGCGGATTCCCGCCTATTGCGCCAGCAAGGGCGGCGTCGTGATGCTGACCAAGGCGCTGGCCTTGAAGTGGGCCGAGGAAGGTATCCGCGTCAATGCCGTCGCACCCGGTTATGTCGAAACCGCGATCAACGCCGCCGGCCGCACCGATCTCGCACATTACCAACGCATCGCCGACCGCACAGCCTTCAAGCGCTGGGGACAGCCGGAAGACATTGCCGGCGCGGTTGCCTTCCTCTGCATGCCGGCCTCGCAATACGCGACCGGCACCGTCGTTGCTGTGGATGGCGGGTTTCTGGCGGGGTAGCGTGCAGCCCTACGCGCCCAGAGCTTTTCGGTTGAACGTTCGCAGGAGGCGCAACGACAACGTCCGCACGTTCGCGACGTTCAACAGCCAAGCCGTGGCGGCATAGGCAACGCTGCCCGCGAGGCTGACGATGATCAGCGAGAGGATGCCGGTGCCGCTGACCTGCGACCGCGCAACAAGGATCGCAGCGGCCATCGCCGCCGCCGAAGCGGCAACGCCGGCGAGGCGGTTGAAGTCGAACGGCACGGGATGGGCGCGGTGCATCAGGGCGACGGCGACGACGAAGCCGAGCGCCTCGGTGGCGAGCGTCGCCAGCGCCGCACCGTAAAGGCCGTAGCCGGCGACCAGGGCGAACATCAGGGCCACGCTCACAACAAGCGTGAGGAACGACTGCGCCGCCAGCATGAAGGGCCGCTCGGCGAGCTGGAAACTGATCTGCACATAGAATTGATTGGCGATGCCGAAGAAACGGGCGAGCACCAGCGTCGGCAGCAACGCCGACACGCCGGCGCGGAAATCGACGCCCACGAGCGTGCCCGCGACCTGGTCCGCCGCAAGCGCGAGCCAGACGGCGACGGGCGCGACGACGACGAGCAGCAGCTCGAGGCTCTCGGTCAGCCGCTCCCGCGTTACCTCGTTGTTTTTCTCCGACAACGACCGGAACACCAGCGGCACGGTTGCCGCGGCGACGCTGGAAGCGATCATGACCATGAACTGGCGCGGCAGATCGGCGGCGACGCCAAAAATCCCGGCGGCGTCCTTGCCGAGCCAGTAAGCGACAATGAGGCGGTCGCAGGCCGAATAGACCGCAACGGAAAGGCCGGCCAGCGTCAGCGGCAGGCCGTAGCGCGCCAACTGCATGAACTGGCTGCGCCGGAAGCGCGCGATCCTGGTCCGGTCGCCGACGAGGTTCAGGATGATGCCCGTAAGCGAACCCAGGCCGAATGCAGCGAGCAGCCCCAATCCCCCCCAGCCGAGCCAGATGCCGAGCAGGCCAAAGCCGACGCTCGACACGCTGCGCACGATCGAGATCGCCGCAAACCTGTAGGGGCGCAATTTGGCGCGTTCGAATTCCTGGCCGACATCGACGGCGTTGGCCATGATCGCGACGAACATGCTGGCGAGCAGCAGCTCAGCACTCACGTCGCTGCGGAACAGAAAGACCAGCGGCGTGGTGGCGCAGAGGACCGCGACCGTCAGCGCGAAGGCAACCATCGCCGTGCCGCGGAAATCCACCTCCGCCGACATCGCCTGATAGCGGGACACCGACAGCTTGATCCAGGCGAAGAAGATCGCGCCCAATATGCCGGCAAGGCTGATGCCGACGACATAGACGCCGTACTCCGCCGGTGTCAGCAGCCGCGTGTAGGCCGTGACCGCAAAGAAGCCCACCGCCGCGGGCAGGATGTAGGCGACGAGATAAATAGAGAAATGGCGGTTCAGCATGCGAGCACGGGACCGGCAACATTGTTGCGATTGTGACGGCCGTTAATCAATTGGACCGTGGCGGGGCGAATGAACTGCGCCGCAGCATCTCTCAAGAGTGTCACATAAGTCTGGAGATCGGGCGGCGAATCAAGCTGAGCGGCCGCTTTCGCGGGTTAGCGTTAAATTTGCCCTTTCCTTCAAGCGGCCTGCGCAATCACCGAAAAGAAACCACGATCTTAGACGTCTTCCGACACTTTCCAGTTAACCCAACAAGGGAAAACCCCGGCGTCGCAAGGCGCCGCTTGGTACATTCCTACGTTGGTTCCGAAAGGAAGGCCGTGACCAGTCTCGACAGACGCGAATTTCTCCTCGGCAGCGCGGCAGCACTCGCGGCGGGGGCATCGGCGTCTGCCGCGCCGGCATCAAAACTCGCCCAGCGGCGTCCTGGTTTCGGCGCTGCGGCCACGCTCTGGGACCTGCAAGCCGATCCGCGGCTCGGCGACGCCATCAGCACCTATTGCACGCAGGTGGTGCCGGTGCTCGAGCTGAAATGGCCGATGCTGCGACCGGACGCGCATACGTTCGCTTTCGAACGCGCGGACGCGATCCTGGACTTCGCCCGGCAGAACGATCTGACGATGCGCGGCCACGCGCTCGCCTGGTATCACGACATTCCGGACTGGACCAAGCAGATCAAGGACAGCAAGGGCGTCGAGCGCGCCTACGTCGACCACATCGGCACCGTCGTCTCCTACTACAAGGACAAGCTGACCTCGTGGGACGTCGTCAACGAGCCGATCCCAGACAATCCCCACAGTCCGAAAGACCGGCGCGACACGTTCTGGACGCAGCATCTGGGCAACAACTGGATTCCGCTGGCCTTCCGCACGGCGGCCGCGGCCGATCCGTTCGTCAAGCTTGCGATCAACGAATATGACATCGAGTCGGCGAAGGATTCGTTCATTGCCAAGCGCACGGCGTACCGCAATCTGATCATGGACCTGCTCGACCAGGGCGTGCCGTTGCACGCCGTGGGCCTGCAATCGCATCTGCATGCCGAGCTCGATATCGACACGCATGGGCTCGCCGAATTCGTCACCGAGCTGCGCTCCTGGGGACTGGAGGTTCTCGTCACCGAGCTCGACGTCGACGACCAGAAGCTGACGGGCAATCCGGCGCAGCGCGACGCCATCGTCGCCAAGCGCGTCGATGATCTCTTGACGGCGATTTCGACCAGCGGACCGGTGCGCTCGATCCTGACCTGGGGCCTCTCGGATCGCTATAGCTGGATCAACGGCACCTTCGCCCGCGCGGACAAGCAGCCGAACCGCCCCTTGCCGCTCGACGGCGAGTTCAAGCCGAAGCCGTTCATGGACGTCATCAGCAAGTTCACGAAGGACGCCTGAGAGCGTCGGATCTCAGCGCGTCTTCGGCACCTCGAATTCGGCCTCGTCGCCTATGTGGTCGGGTGACAGGCTCGGACCGCGGCGATCGCGCGAGCCGAAGCGGAACACGTCGCGGATGTCGTCGATCGAGGTCGACGAATAGGACTGGATGCAGAGCGCGACCTGCTCCGGCGAGGCGGCGATCATTATCGCTTCGATCGCCGGGCGGTCGAGCCGCGTGTCGTCCCAATGCGAGACGGCGATGCTGTTTTCCGTCACCCGGTGCGCCGCCAGATGCTTCGGCGAATTTGCGACGAAGTGGCCGTAGAGCAGATACTCCGAGAACTTCTTCTTCCGGCATAGTGCCAGAATCCAGTTCAATCCCGTCGCCGACTTGATTGCGTCGGTCATCGCGCGCGCGGTGTCCCTGTCCCAGACCAGCGCGTTGCCGACATAGTCGTCCGCGGGGAAGGACCTGTCCTTTACGCCTAGGAGCTGGTCGACCGTGCGCAGCCACAGGCCGTGCAGGGGCGCATCGGCGCTGATGGCCTTCGGAGTGACAAACAGCGGCGTCTTCTCACTGCCGGCATATTGACCGACGTCGAATTCGCGGAAGAACAGATTGTCCGAATCCAGGATGCAGACGCGCTGCTCCGGCGCGTTGAGGACGCCGGCGATCTTGAGGATCTGCTGGATGTGCCAGCCATGGACGGGCGACGACAGCAGCGAGAGCCAGACGCGCCGTTTGCTGATGAACTGGAGAGCCGGCGGCAGCGCCCAGAGCCATTTCGGCAAATAGCGCGAGGCCGGAACGATGACGCGCTTGTCGGAAGCGAACCGCGCGAACAGCGGCAAATCCTCATCGTTAACGAGAACATAATGCCGCGTGTAGCCCGTGAGCCAGGTGTCGATGCTCTCGCTGAGCAGCGAAAAGCGTTCGATATCCTTGGCGTAGCTGGCGGTCAGCAGGGCAACGGAATGCATGGATCGTGCTCAAATGGCCATCAAGCCGCACTCATAGCCGCGTCGAGACGCGTTGGATACTTACATTCGCAATCAAGGTAAAATGAAACGAAGCATTAGCCATCCGACGGCAACCCCTGCTCGATGCTGCGAAAGCGCAGCGGCGCCAGGGCGGAGGCGCGCTGCCACCAGTCGGCGACGCGGTCGTCGAGCACGGTCGCGCCGCGGCCCTGGCCGGGAAAGATCCGGATCTGCTGAACCGCCTCGGCTTCGAACCCTTTGCTCTTGCGGGTGATCTTGAGGGCGGCGCCCTCGCGGTCGCGCTGGGTCAGCGGGACCAGCAGGCGGCCGCGCGGGCGGAGCGACTGAAGCCAGAGCGGATGCGGGTGCGAGAAGCCGGCATGCACGATGATCACGTCGGCCGGCGCGCCGGTCTTCTCACATCCATCCCCATGGACGACATCGACGTTGCGATAGGGGCGAAGGTAATTCGCGGCGCGAGCGGCAAGCCGCCCGTCGCATTCGATTGCATGCACCCTGCCCTTGGGGCCCACGATCTTCGACAACACCGCCGAGAAATAGCCGAGCCCGCAGCCGATCTGGACCACGCGGTCCTTCTCCCCGACGTCGAGCAGATCGACGAAATGCGCCCACAGGCTCGGCAGCCCGGTGTCGAGCCTGCGGCGCGCATCGATCGCGACCAGCACATTGTCGTAAAGATGAACGGGATCGGCATCTGGCGTCAGCCGGTAGCTGCGCGCCGCCTCGCTCTTGATGCGCCAGGGTCCCTTCGCCAGAAAATCCTCGCGCGGGATCGCGGCGAGTGCTTCGAGCAGGCGTGGCGAGGAGATCCGCTCGCGCTTCGCAATCAACTCGGCGTAACGCACGCGCGCGGCGGTCAGATCGCTCATCTCACGGGATCGGCCTGTTCACGGACGGGCGCGTCCCCTCCGAGCTCGTCGACGAGCTGCATCGCCTGCTTCAGATCCGGGGTGGAAAAGCCCTCGCTGAACCTGCCGACGATTGGCACGAGCAGGAGACTTGCGTGCTCACGCTTGCCGGCTTCGTGCGACAGGCGTGCAAGGCTGACCGCGGCCCGAAGCTCCCATGACAGCGCGCCCTGCTTGCGCGCGGTCTCCAGCGACAGGGCGAACAGGTCCTCGGCCTCCTGCACCGACGCCGGATCACCGTTCGACATCGTGATCTCGCCTTGCAGGCGATAGACCTCGGCGAGATAGGAGTGATCGCCGGTCCGTCTGGCGGTCGCGAGCGCGCCGTCCAGCGCGCGCAAGGCGGCATCGCGCATCCCGACCTTGGCGTAGGCCTCCGCAAGCAGGCAGCGGAACCAGCAGCCGGCGAGCCAGGAATCCATCGCCTCGTATTCGTCGAGGCCGAGGCGCATCTGGCTGAGACCTTCGTCGGCCTCGCCGAGCTGCGCCAGCGCCCAGCCGCGCAGGATCGCCGCCTGCTGCTTCCAATGCAGGAAATTGTGCTCGGTGGCGATGATCATGGCGCGGTTGGCGTGGTCGCGCGTGCCCTCGACGTCGCGCAAATGCTGGCAGAGATAGGCGCCGAACACGAGCGCGAAGGCGAGCGTGAAGGGATGGCGGATCTTCTCGGCATTCGCGATCGCCTGCTCGTTGTGCTGGCGCGCCGCGTCGGGCCGGCCGAGGAACCAGAGGAGATAGCCGAGATAGGACAGCGAAACGACGCCGGGATCGGTGCCGTGCCGCTCCATCAGATCGGAATGCAAATCGGGGCTGTAGAGATTGATGCAGCGGTGCAGATGATGTTGTGAAGCAGCAAAGCGGCCGCGATAGAGCATGGTCATCGCGATCGAGCGGTGCGCCTCGATCAGATAGCCGGTCTGCTGCGCCGGCTGCGTCCGCTCGTTCAGCCGCTCGCGCTTGGCGAACTTCAACAGCTCGACGCTGAGATCGTGCGCGCGGGTGAGATCGGCGCGGATGAAATGGCAGACCCAGAGCCCGCGCGTGGCGGCAAAGGCCTTTTCGTCGTCGTCGAGCTGCTGGCCGAGCTCGAGCGCGCGGATGTAATTCTCCTCGACCTCCTGCACGGCGTAGCCCCTGGCGGCAATCAATGCGTTGCCGAGCGCGATGCGCAGCTCGAGCTCCATCTCGTCGGCGCCCTGCATGCGCGCATTGGCCTGCACGACGCTCAAGCCCCGGCGCAAATGCCCGATCGCCTCCAGATTGGCGCCGCTCTTGGCCGCCTGCTTGCCGGCCTTGAGCCAGAAGCTTGCGGCGCCCTCGCTCTGCCCGGACTCGGTGAGGTGATGGGCGAGCAGTTCCGGTTCGCGCTCGGTCTTCTCCGGATACATCTCGGCGAGCACCTGGGCGATCCGAGAATGCAGCTTGCGCCGCTCGCTGTGCAGCAGGCTCGCATGCGCGGCGTTCTGGATCATCACGTGCTTGAAGGAATAGAGCGCGTCCGGCGGATGGCCGCGGCGCATGATCAACCCCGCCTCCTCCAGGTGATTGAGCGCGGCCTCGACCTGCTCCGCCGGCGTGTTGGCGACCGCGTGCAGCGTCTTGTAGGAGAACTCGCGGCCGATGGTGCCGCCGATTTGCGCGATCCGCTTGAACGGCCCCATCCGGTCCAGCCGCGCCATCAGCGAGTCGGTCAGGGTTGCCGGGATCGCGAGCTGCCGCCACGGGCCCGACAGCACGTAGCGCCCGTGCCGCTCGGTCAGTAGATCGGATTCCAGAACGGTCTTGGTCAGCTCTTCGAGGAACAGCGGGACGCCATCGGTCTTGACGATGATCTCCTCGACGACCTCCTTGGGAAGCTCGCGGCCCGCAACGCGCTCGACCAGCGTCGCGCGCAGCTGCCGGCTCAAGCGGTTCAGCACCAGCGTCGTGATGTGCGAATGCGCGTTCCAGCTTGGCTGGAATTCGGAGCGCGCGGTGATGATGACCAGGATCGGCCGGTTCTGCACGCGGTCGACCAGGAGGTCGATCACCTCACGGGAGGTCGGATCGATCCAGTGCAGATCTTCAAAGGCGATCACCAGCGGCAGCTCGCGCGCAAGGCCGAGGAAGTGATTGACCAGCGCCGCGACGGTTGCATCCTTCTGCTGCTGCGGCGACAGCTCGAGCGGCGGATAGCGATCCCCCGTCGGGATCGACAGCAGCGCGGCAAACAGCGGCGTGACCTGCTCGATATCGCCATGAGCGGCGGTGATCGCGGTCTCCAGGCTCGCCAGCGACTGCGCGGAAGCATCCTCGCGGTCGAGGCCGAGCGAGAGTTTGAGCTGCTCGGCGAACGGATAGAACGCCGTGGAGGTGTAATAGGGTGAACACTGGAACGAGACCTGTCCATGGCGGTCGCCCGATATCCGCTCGAAGATCTCCTGGATGATGCGCGACTTGCCGATGCCGGGCTCGCCGAACTTGACCACGACCTGGCCCTCGCCCTCCTTGACCTGCAGCCAGCGCCCCATCAGGAGCGCAATCTCTTCCTCGCGGTTGACGAGCGGGGTCAGCCGCGTGCCCATGGCGGCGGCGAAGCGGGTCTCCACCCGCGAGGCGCGCATCACGTGCCAGGCCTGTGCTTTCTCGGAGATGCCTTTCAAGACATGGGCGCCGAGATTGCGGTAGTCGAACTTCCCCTTCAGCAGCGACTGGGTCGAGGAGGAAATCACCACGCCGTTGGGCGGCGCCAGTCCTTGCAGGCGTGCGGCCAGATTGACGGTCTCTCCAACCGCGGAATCGCGCTCCTCGGTGCCCTGTCCCACGAGATCGCCGACCACGACAAGACCGGTCGCAATTCCGATGCGGACGGCGGGAGCGTGGCTCAGCGCACCGCGCGGCTCGGTCGCGCGCGCGGTCGACAGCATCCGCACAATATCGAGCCCGGCCCGCACCGCGCGCTCGGCATCGTCCTCATGCGCGGTCGGATAGCCGAAATAGACCAAAATGCCGTCGCCGACGAAGCGGGCGGCAAAGCCCTCGTAATGCTTCACCACACGGACGCAGGTTTCGCGGAAGCTCGCGATCAGGTCGCGCACGTCTTCCGGATCGAACTGCACCGACAGCGAGGTGGAATCCACCATGTCGCAGAACATCGTGGTGAGCTGACGCCGCTCGGCGCCGACCTCCGTGCGGGCTTGCGGACGCGCCGCAGCGAGCGGCGCTTCGGCCCCTTCAGCCTGGAACAACGCCGCCATCGCCCGCTGGAGCCGCTTGCGATCGCCCAGCGGCAGTCCGAGCGCGACGAGATCGGATTCGGTCAGGTCGCCCATGACGTCGAGATCGAGGCGGTGCTGCACGAACAGATCGCTGTACTGGCCAAGACCGATGCCTTCGAGCCAGCGCTGCAATCCGCCTTCCGTTCCCGGTTCTATCTCCAGCATGGTGATTTCCGCCCGACAATTACTCCGTCGAAGGGCTTAAGGCCCCTCAACCACAGATTTTGGGGCCCAAACTTCACCTCGGACTGGACGCGTTCCCTTAGTTCCTGAAAGAATAGCTCAATCAGATCAAAAGGGAATGGACTTGTCGGACATTGCATCCCGAGCCGGAGAGGGATCAACCGAAACCAAGGTCTTTGCCCATCTCGGCGGCCTTCTCGACTTCTATGCGCGGAAGACGCCGGCGGCACCTGCCCTCCTTGCCCCTGGCCGTCCGGCCCTTAACTACGGCGTGCTTGGCCAGCGGACGCAGGATCTCGTCCGTACGCTGCGCGGGCTCGGCATTGCCCCTGCCGACCGGATTGCGGTTGCACTGCCGCGCGGCGCCGACAGCGCGCTGGCATTGATCGCGGTCGCCTCAAGCTGCGCCTGCGTCCCGGTCAATCCCGATCTGACCGCGGACGAGCTGCAACGCTGTTTCAGCGAATTGAAGCTGACGGCGCTCGTCACGGGGGCCGACATGAACTCAGCCGCTCGCGGCGTCGCCAAGGCGCTCGATATCGCGGTGATCGATTTCGTGCCGGGGCCGCAGCACGATCTCGGCGGCTGCGCGTTCGTCGGCCCGGCTGTCGGGCCCGCGACCGCCAGCGGCGCCTCGCGCGGCGATGACGATGCGTTCATCCTCTTGACGTCAGGCACGGCGGCGCGGCCGAAAATGGTGCCGTTGACACATCGCAATGTGTGCCTGTCCGCCACCAATGCCGGCCGCGTGCTGTCGCTCGCATCCCAAGATCGACTGCTCAACATCCTGCCGCTATTCCACGCCCATGGCCTGATCTCCGGCCTGCTGACGGCGCTGGCCGCGGGCTCCAGCGTGATCTGCACCAACGGCTTTGACGCATCGTCCTTCTTCGGCTGGATGCGGGAGCTGCAACCGACCTGGTACACGGCGGTGCCGACCATCCATCGCGCGCTGCTCACGGCGGCGGAAGCGAACCCGGACCGCGCCCGGTCGTCGTCGCTGCGCGTGATCCGCTCGGCTTCCGCCTCGCTTGCGCCTGCGATCCTGAACGGGTTGGAGGCGACGTTCGGCGTTCCCGTGCTCGAAACCTACGGCATGACGGAAGCGGCCTCGCAGATCGCGGCCAATCCGTTCGAGCTGCGCAAGGTCGGATCGGTCGGCCGCGCCGCGGGCCCCGAGATCGCGATCATGGACGAGGCGGGCCGCACGCTTGCGCGTGGCGAGCATGGCGAGATCATGCTGCGGGGACCGAATATGAGCCGCGGCTATTATAATGACGAGGCGGCGACACGGGCCGCGTTCCGCAACGGCTGGTTCCGGACCGGCGACCTCGGCTATCTCGACGCCGATGGCTATCTCTTCATCGTCGGCCGCATCAAGGACGTCATCAACCGCGGCGGGCAGAAGATCTCGCCCCTGGAGGTGGAAGAGATCCTGCTCAGCCATCCGGCGGTGCTGGAGGCCGGCGTGTTTGCCGTCCCGCACCAGACGCTCGGCGAAAACGTCGCCGCCGTCGTGGTGCTGCGACCGAACTCCGAAGCGACTTCGGACCAGCTTCGGCAGTTCGCGCGCAAACGTCTTGCGGCCTACAAGGTACCGAGCCTGATCCGCAGCGTGGCCGCACTGCCGAAGGGCGCGAGCGGCAAGGTCAAGCGCAACGCGCTGGCCGATCTGATCGCAACCGCGGAGCATGGCGAGGAAGCGCAATTGCCGCGCAACGCGCTGGAGAGTCAACTCGCGGGGATCTGGGCCGGCCTGTTGGAGCTGCCGCAGGTCGGCATCGATCAGGACGTCTTTGCGCTCGGCGCGGACTCGCTCGCGGTGACGCAGATGCGCTCACGCCTGCGCGAACGCTTCAATGTCGAGTTCTCGTTCGAGGATATCTTTGATTGTGCCACGGTCGCATCGCTTGCGGCCCGGATCGAGACCGCCACAATTCATCGCGAGGCGATGCTGCCGGCATGGCACCAGACGGCGGCAGGAGACGCGCCGCTGTCGTTCCAGCAGCACCGCATGTATGTGCTCTCGCGGCTCGATCAGACCCGTTACAACTATAATGTCGTTGAACTCGCTGTTCTCAAAGGCCTGGTCGACGTCGCCGCGCTTTCTGCGAGCCTCACATCGATCTGCGCGCGCCACGAGGCACTGCGCTCGGTCTTCATCGAACGCCAGGGCGAGCCGGCGCAACGGGTGCTGCAATCACCTCCACGGTTCGAGCGGATCAAGCTCAAGCCCTGCGCCGCGGACAAGCGGGCCGCGGTGATCCGGCGCGAGGCGCTCAAGCTCGCGCAATATCCGTTCGACCTGACGCGCGAGCCGCCGCTGAAGGTCACCCTGCTGTCGTTCGACAAATCCAGCCACGCGCTGGTGGTCAACGTCCATCACCTCGTCACAGACGGCTGGTCGCAGCGGCTGTTCTGGGAGGAGCTTGCCGCCCATTATGTCGCCGCGCGCAAGGCGAGCGCGGCGACGCTGCCGCCGCCCGCCTGCCAGTATCGCGACTTTGCGCTGTGGCAGCAGAGCTGGGCCCAGACACCGGCGGCGAAGGAGCAGCTCGACTACTGGAGGACGCAGCTCGACGGCGTCACCACGCTGCCGCTGCGGACCGACCGGCCAAGACCGGAGATCTGGAGCGGTCACGGCGCCCGTCACTATCTCGAATTCTCCAAAACGCTGTCGGCTGGTGTGAGAGCCCTGAGCCAGGACCAGGGCATCACGCCTTTCATGACGCTGCTCGCGGCTTTCCAGTGCCTGTTGTTCCGCCACACCGGACACGAGGATGTCGCGACGGGATCGCTGATCGCCAACCGCAACCAGATCGAGAGCGAGCGACTGATCGGGCTGTTCGCCAACACCCTGATCCTGCGCAACGATTTTGCCGGCGACCCGAGTTTTGGCGAACTGTTGCGGCGGGTGCGGCAGGTCACGCTTGATGCCTACCGCAACCAGGACCTCCCGATCGAGGAAGTGCTGCGCGCGCTCCAGATCGCGCGCCGGAGCGATGGCAATCCACTGTTCCGGATCATGTTCATTCTCCAGAACGCCTCGATCGAGACGGCACGTTTCCCCGGCCTGTCGACGCGCCGGCTGGAGCTCGACCCGAAAGTCGCGCGCTTCGACATCACACTCGAACTGGTCGAGGCCGACGGCGGCTTCACCGGCTTTTTCGAATACGCCACTGATCTGTTCGACGCGGCGACCATCGAAGGCATGGCCGTTCAGTTCAAGACTCTGCTCAAGGCCGTGACCGCCAATCCGGAGCAGCGCATCTCGCGGCTGCCGCTCCTGACGGAGGCCGAACGCCGGCAGTTGCTGGCGAAAGGCCAGGGCGTAGCGGCCGATTTCATCACGCGCGGCAACTTAAGCGAACGCTTCGACCGCCAGGTCAGGCGGACGCCGAACGCGATCGCGGTGTCGGACCGAAGCGCAACCCTGACCTATCGCGAGCTGGCCCGCCGCAGCGAGGCCGCCGCGCGCTGGCTGGCGCGCGAAGGCGTCGGTGCCGAGAGCGTGGTCGCCTTGCTTGCGGATCGCGGGCTCGACCTGCTCGCCGCGATGATCGCCGTGCAGCGCGCAGGCGCGGCCTTCCTCAATCTCGATCCCGACCAGCCGCCGGCGCGGCTCGCGACGATCCTCGGATCGAGCTGCGCCCGCATGCTGCTGACCGGGCGTGCGCAGTCGCCCATGGTCGAGGCGCTGCTCGAACCACTGGTCGAACGCATCCATGTCGCCAAGCTCGAGGACGTGATCGCGCCCGGATCGACCAGGCCGGCCCGCGCCGCGCGGCGCGCAGCCTCGAGCCTCGCCTATCTCATCTACACATCCGGCTCGTCCGGAGCGCCGAAGGGCGTCATGATCGAACAGCGCGGTCTGTCAAACCATCTGGCGGCGCTCATTTCCGAGCTTAAACTTTCGGCCAGGGACGTGATCGCGCAGACGGCGCCGCAGAGTTTTGTCATCTCGGTGTGGCAGTTCCTCGCGGGCCTCATGGTCGGCGCGCGCGTCCATGTCTGTGCCAGCGCGATCGTGCAGGACCCGATCCTGCTCGCGCGGGAAATCGAGCGCGAAGGCATCACGGTGCTCGAGATCGTGCCTTCGCTGTTGCGCGTGATCCTCGATCGCATGAACGAGGCGCCGATCCGGCGCGCCTTCGCAAGGCTGCGCCTCCTGATCTCGACCGGCGAACCGCTGCCCGTCGATGTCTGTCGCGCCTGGTTTGCGCGCTGCCCGAAGGTACCGCTGATCAACGCCTATGGCGCGTCGGAATGTTCCGACGACGTCTCGCTGCATCGCCTGACCAAAGCGCCGGCGGCCGCGACGGGCAACGTCCCGGTCGGTGCGCCGCTGCCGAACACCCAGCTCTACGTGCTCGACGCAAACCTCCAGCCTCAGCCGGTCGGCGTGACCGGTGAACTCTGCATCGGCGGCGCCGGAATCGGCCGCGGCTATGTCAACGATCCCGCGCAGAGCAAACAGCGCTTCCTGCCCGATCCATTCGCTCGCCGCACCGGCAGGCTTCTGTACCGTACCGGCGACCTCGCGCGCCGCCGCGACGATGGGACGATCGAATGCCTTGGCCGCGCCGACCACCAGGTCAAGGTCCGCGGCTATCGTGTCGAGCTCAAGGAGATCGAGAACGCGCTTGCCGACCATCCCGCTGTGCGCGCCGGCATCGTCGAGCCGCGCCGCGAGGCGAGCGGCGATGTCAGGCTGATCGCCCATATCGTCGCAAGGACCGGCGGCCAGAGCAGCGCCAGCGAGCTGCGCCAGTTCCTGAAGAGCCGGCTGCCGGGCCATGCCATCCCGTCCGCATTCCTGTTCCTGGATCAGGTGCCGCTCAATGCCCATGGCAAGATCGACCGGTCCGCGCTGCTGGCGCCGGCGCAGCAGGAAGTCTCCGGGCCGGACGCCGCCGTGCCGGCACGGCGCTTCACCGAAAAGGCGCTCTCGGACATCTGGATCGACCTGCTGAAGGTCGAGAGCCTTGGCGTGACCGACAATTTCTTCGATCTCGGCGGCCATTCGCTGCTGGCGGGCCAGGCGATGGCGCGCGTCGCCCGTGCGCTCGGCGTGTCGCTGCCGATCAAGACCATCTTCGAGGCTCCGACGATCGAAGAACTCGCCCGGCGGGTCGACGAGGCCGTGGCGGCGAAGCCGCGCAAGCCGGCAGCAGGCGTGCCAAGTTTGGCTGGAACAAGGCTGGCTGAAAGCGGGCCACCAACGCTCTCGATCGCGCAGGACCAGATGATGCGGATCGAGCAGAACCTGCCGGACTTGCCGCTGTTCAACCTGCCTTTTGCCTTCCGCCTCCGAGGTCCGCTCGATCCAGCTATCCTCGCGCAGGCGTTCGGCGACATCGTGCGCCGCCACGAATCGCTGCGGACCGGGTTCGGCTGGAGCGGCGAAGAGCCCGTCAGCCGCATCGCCGCACTCAGCGAACTCGGACCTGTCCTCACCGTCGAGGTCATCGGCGACGGACGTCCACACAACAACAAGCGGCGCAAAGCCCTCGAACTCAGGAAAATCGATCTCCTGATCGAGCAGGCGACCTACGTCCCGTTCGACACGGCGCGGCCGCCGCTGTTGCGGGCGCGGCTGTTGCGGCTCCATGCCGACGATCATGTGCTGCTACTGACGCTGCATCATGCCATTGCCGACGGCTGGTCGATCGGCGTGCTGTTCGAGGAGTTGTCCAACCGCTATGCGGCGCTGGCCGGACGTCCGTCTGTGCCGCTGCCGAAACTGCCGCTCGCCTTTTCGGACGTCGCTCGCTGGCAGCGCTGGTGGTGCGGCACCGACGCTGCCCGCCGCCAGGCTGCCGACTGGACCGAGAATCTACGCGGCGCGGCCCCAGTCTTCGACGGCGAACCGAGCCCGAGTGCGTCCACCGGGCATCATCCGGTCAGCATCGAGCGCGAGCTGATCGGCCGGCTCACGGCGTTCGCCAGCCAGCATAACAGCACGCTGTTCACGTGCCTTCTCACCGGCTTGAAAGCCCTGCTGCTGGCGCAGACCGGCCGCAACGACATTTCGGTCGCCACCGCCATGGCCAATCGCACCCAGCCTGACACCGACCGGGTCGTCGGACCGTTCGAGAACACGGTGATCGTCCGTACCCTGATCACGCCGGAGCTGTCGTTCGCGCAAGCCCTGGCCCGGGTGCGTCAGAGCGTACTAGACGCGCATGCGCGCCAGGAGCTGCCGTTCAACATCCTGGCCGACCATCTGGAGCGGGAGGGGATCGATCCAGCCTCGCTGCTCCAGGTCTATTTCACCCTGCAAAATCCACTGCGCCAGCCGCTCGATTTGCCTGACGTCACGATGGAATCGATCGGCCGCATCGCGCGCGAAGGTCAGCCCGTGCTGCCGATCGACCAGACCTGGCTATCGCTGATGCTCAAGGAGCGCCCCACCGGAATCACCGGCTCATGCAATTACAAGAACGAATTGCTCGATGGCCGCAGGGTCGGCGCGTGGATGGCGCATCTCGTCGCGCTGCTGGAGGCGGCCGTCGCCCAACCCAACACGCCGCTCGGCCGATTGCTCGCTCGCAGGGCGGCATGACCGGCTGTACAGGACGTGCGAACACAGATTCACTCGTCAAAGCTGTGAATGACCAAGTTGCATCTTGATTATTCGGCGCCAGCGCGCAAGATTATTCTCGCGTTTTGATTTGGATGAATATTTTCGACCGGGGAGTTTGTTATGGGTTTCATCAAATTTACCAAGGGTACCTCGTTGAGCGACAAGGATCGCAAAGCACTGCAAAAGCTGCTGGGCGCCGAGAAGAAGAAGCTCCAGTCCGCGCTCAAGGATGTCGACGCCAGCCTTTCGGTGCTGGGCGCGTCGAAGAAAGCCAAGAAGACAAAGAAGTAAGGCTCGTCGGCCGGGACGCCGCACGAATCTTCAGGCTTCACTTTTCGGATATAGGCCGCTCGCTCGTCGAGTTGGGGTCTCGCACAAGCTTGCGCCTGTAAACCGGCCTGCAAAATCGACAAGAAATTGCCCGGGCGGTCCGCTCAGTTGATTCTTCCGTCAGGATCGGAGACCTGGGCTCCGTCTGACTCCATGGGCCTTATTGATGGCAGACGACAGAATTGAACTGTTTGTCGGACTGATCGAGACCATCGACGCGCCGGGCGCAGTTGATGCATGCCGACGCGTGCTCTCGGTCGACGAACGGATCCGCGCCGACCGCTTCATGTTCGAGCGGCATCGGCGGCAGTATATCTTCGCGCACGCGATGCTGCGTCTGGCGCTGTCGCAGGTCGCGCCCATTGTCGCGCCTTCCGACTGGTCCTTTGCAGCCGGCCGTGACGGGCGGCCATTTGTCGCAGCGCCCGCGATCTCGACCGCGCTGCATTTCAGCCTGTCCCATGCCGACGGCTGCGTTGCCTGCGTCGTCTCTGGGCACGAGACCGTCGGCGTCGACGTCGAAACCGTGTCACGGCGTGTCGCGCCATTGTCCACCGCGCTTCGCTTCTTTGCGCCGGAGGAGGTCGAAACGTTGCGCGGTCTGCCCGAGCCCGCCGCGATCGAGCGCTTCTTCGACTACTGGACGCTCAAGGAGGCCTATCTGAAGGCGAGGGGCTTTGGGCTCAATTTGCCGCTCAACGGCTTCGCGATGCGAGTGTCGCGGGAGGCCATCGAGATCAGCTTCAAGCCCGATATCGCCGACGATCCGCTGGGATGGCGCTTCTCGCTATGCTCGCCATCGCCCTCGCATCGCCTCGCGATCGCCGATGGCTCCCGCGCGGACGGCGGCCTTCCCATCACCCGCAATGCCTGGCCGCTCCAGGAAGCGGCTGCATGACGCCGCCGCGGCTGCGCGTCTTTCCCGCGATCTCGCGCAACCGCGATCCCAAAAAATATGTCGGCGAGCTGATGCGGGTCGCACAATTCGCCGACCGCAACGGCTTCGAAGGCATCCTGCTGTTCGAAGGCAACGACGTGTTCATCGAGCCCTGGGCGATGGCCCAGCACATCATGGGTGAGACGACGCGATCTTCGCCCCTGATCGCGGTCAATCCGGTCTACATGCACCCGTTCACGGCGGCGAAGTTCGTCTCGTCCCTTGCGCAGCTCCACGGCCGCAAGGTCTATCTCAACATGATCACGGGGACCGCGGTCAGCGACTTGCACGGACTGGGCGACGAGCAGTCGCATGCGGACCGTTATGTCCGGCTCGGTGAATTCGTTGCGCTGATGCGCCAATTGCTGGAAAGCCCCCGCCCCGTGAATTTCGAGGGACGGTTCTACCGCGCGCGCAATCTGCAGCTTCGCCCGCGCCTGCCGGCGGAGCTGATGCCGGAATTTCTAGTCGCGGGCCAGTCGGAGGCGGCGCAGCGCGTGGCGAAAGAGACCGGCTGCATCAAGATGCAGATGCTGCCGCCCGATCTCGATCGCGGTCTCGATGCGCCCGGAATGAATTTTGGAATTTTCGCCCGCGAGGGACGCGACGAGGCACGACAGGCGGCAAGGGCGCGCTTTCGCGACAACCCCGACGATCGCGGGCTGCTCGCGCTCACCGTGGAGAACAGCGATTCCGTGTGGAAGCGGCGTCTCTATGAAGGCCAGAGCGGCGAACTCGCGGACAACGGCTATTGGCTGCTGCCGTTCCTGACCTTCCAGTCCGACTGCCCCTATCTCGTCGGCAGCTACAAAGAGATCGGCGCGAAACTGAAGGAGTTTGCCGCGAAGGGCCTGACCACGATCATGCTCGACATGGTCGCAGACGAGACCGAGATGCAGCACGTCTGCAAGGCGCTCGCGGCGAGCGGGATGTTTTGAGGTTCTTCTTTCTCGCCCCGCAAGCGGGGAGAGGCGAAGATCACCGCGCCTCTTCGAATCCGGCCAGCACCGAGGTCAGGTTCGCGCCCAGAATATCCGAGAGATAGCCGCCCTCCTGCACGAATACGGTCGGCAGGCCGATCTTCGCGATGGCCTGGCCGATGCGGCGGAATCCCGGCGTGGTGACTGCGAGGCCGCGAAGCGGATCGTGCTCGGAGGCGTCGAGGCCGAGTGCGATGACGAGGGCGCCGGGTGCAAAGGATTCGATTGCCTTGCGCGCAAGATCCATCGCCTGAATGTAACCGTCGTCGCCGGTCCCGATGGCCAGGGGGATGTTGAGATTGGTGCCGAGGCCGGGTCCTTCGCCGCGCTCATGCGCGTAGCCCCATACGTAAGGATAATACGCGACGGGATCGGCGTGGATCGACACCGTGTACACGTCCGGCCGCGCGTAAAAGATGCCTTGCGTGCCGTTGCCGTGATGAACGTCGACGTCGAGGATCACCACGCGCTCATGCTTGAGCCGCAAATGTGCAGCCGCGATCGCGCTATTGTTGAGGAAGCAGAAGCCGCCGGCCATGTCGCGATAGGCGTGATGGCCGGGCGGGCGGCAGAGCGCATAGGTCGCATTCTCGCCGTCCATCACCATCTGCGCCGCCGTGACCGCAACATCAGTGGCGGCGCAGGCCGCGGCCCAGGTGCCGGGACCGATCGGCGCCGCGGTATCGGCGGTGTGCCAGCCGAGCTTGCCGACGATGTGAGTCGGATAAGTCGCGGCATGGCGCACGGGATGGATGTTGCCGATCATCTCCGGGCCGGCATCGCCAAGCGCGGTCCAGGCGTCCCAGGCTTCGCTGAGGAACGACAGATATTCCGGGCTGTGAATGCGCGCGCGGGGTCCCTGCCCGAACGTCGTCGGCTCGACCAATTGATGCCGGCCATCCTTCAATCCCTTGAGCAGCCGATCGGCGCGCTCGGGCTGCTCGGTAGTGCGCTTGACGACACCGCGAACCAGGAAGAATTGCGGATCGTGGCTGCGATGCAGTTCGGTATGGACGGCTTTCACTCAACACTCCGTGGTCGCGGGCTCTTGACTCTCGTTTTGACGCGTTTTCTTTACGCGAACCGGTATCCACTTCGCTCGAAAACGCTCTGACGGTGCCACAAATGTCTAAATCCGTGCAGCGGCCAGATGCAAGCAAGAAGAATGCCGCCCCTGTCACGCCGTCCTGCGCCGGAAGCAGATCGCCTACGCTCAGCAGCGTCCGCGCTGAAGGCAGTGCTCGCGGCCCTGCTGATCGCTACGAGAGGTTTCAGCTCGTGTTGACGATCATCCTCCCCTCCTGTTCTCCTGACGCTACCGGATTGCAGCACGAGCTTGAATTCGAGGCTCGTCGTCGACAGGTCGTAGCAATAGGGCCAGCCGTAATGCTTGCCCTGCTCGATGGCGTTGATCTCCTCGTTCGGCTTGAAGATGTCGGGCAGGTCGCGGCCGTTCTCGCCTTGCAGGAAGGCGTAGCCGGTATCGGGAAAATTCGGGTGCAGCACCAGCGCCATCGAATTGCGCAGGCCGCGTGCATAGACGGTGTGCGGCGGGTCGGGATCGCTCGGCTTCAACGCCGGGAAGCTGCCGCCAGCGGCGGCGCGAACAGCCAGATCGATGCCATCGCGGAAGCGCCCTCGGCGGCCGCGCAAGGCTTTGTGATCGGCGACGGTGTGATGCAGTCGT
The DNA here is from genome assembly GCF_023074175.1 of Bradyrhizobium sp. 139. Lineage (GTDB taxonomy): Bacteria > Pseudomonadota > Alphaproteobacteria > Rhizobiales > Xanthobacteraceae > Bradyrhizobium. The sequence goes on along the minus strand of NZ_JADPKS010000006.1, from coordinate 39,285 downwards.
CGCTGTGCGAGCCGACATTGACGAACAGCCGCCCGTTCCTGTCAAAGACGAACTGCTTGAGCGGATGAGCGCTCTCGTCGAGCCTGGTGCCGTCAGGCAATGTGATCCGGCGACCGGGCATGTGCCGGATGATGGTCTCGACCGTGCTGCGGGGATTCTCGGCGAGCGGATCGAACCGGAAGATCGTCTCCGCGGTCGAAGCATAGAGTTTCTTGTCAGGCCCGATCACGAGACCGAACGGGTATTCGATCGCCGTCAGCAGTTCCTTGAATCTCTGGTCCTGGGGCGTATGCAGATCAAGCAGCAGCAGCGTCCGTCGGTGTGGCCCCAGCCGCCCATATCGGCGACGACGAACAGCTCACGGCCCGGCACCTGGACGATTGAACGGGGAAATTTGAGATGATCCTCTTCGCTGGCGACGAGACCGGCGCATAATCCCGCCTTCATGTCGATTTGGATTTTGGGAAAAGCAAGATCGCCGCTGCCGCAGGTTTCCGTGCCGATCACATAGCCGCTCCTGCGGACCGGCTCGCACGAGGCACCCGGGGCAAGACCGAACAGCGCTCCGGCGACGGCCGCCGCAAACAGGCGCCGGCTTCGCCGCCCCCGCGAGAATGTGAGCTGGTTCACGGCGGCCTCCCGGACTTTCTGTCCAAAGTTGTTCCATGGGAACGCCGTCCAGTTGACGATCACCCCCTGTGATCAAACCCGCAGGGGTCTTGGCGCCGACCAATCTCCGTAGATTCCCTTACCGGGTTCGCCCCGAATGTTTCGCGAAGGCCTCGGGTGGTATCACTTTGCCGTCCCAATCGCTCTCGACAGGAGACGCATATGGTCCAGGTGTACTTTCACTGCTCCAATAACGACGGCACGCTGATCGATCGCAGCGGCACTGCGGTGGCCAACCTGACCGAGGCGCGTGACCGTGCCGCTCAGATCATGAACACGATGATCCTGACGCCCGGCGCTGAAGACTGGCGCGACTGGGTGATCCATGTCAGCGGCTCTGACGGCGAGGAGATCTTTGATCTCCCCTTCACCGCCATGCTCGGCAAGCCGCATTGAGGTGATGCCGTGCTGTTCGCTTCACTGACCCTGATCTGCCAGCCGCTGAACTTCGTTGCCACCAAATGGCAGAAGCTGGTGCGGATCGCTGGCAATCCGTACCGCCCAGAGCTTCATTACATGCGCGGCCCTGGCCCGAAATGGCACGCCAAGCATCGGGCCGGCCGCCAAGACGGCGCGCTCTGAGCGCTTCTCGCGTCTCCTCCCCTACTTACCCGTAAACTTCGCCTTGCGTTTCTCGACGAAGGCATTGCGGCCTTCGATGGCATCAGTGCTTTTGCGGATCGTGGCCTGAACCTCGATCTCGCGGCGGAACTGCGCCTCGTAAGCTGCATGCTCGCTCTCCTCGACAAGCGCACGCGTTGCGACGAGCGCGCGCGTCGGGCCGTCAGCCAAACGGCGCGCCAGGACCAGCGTCTCATCCATTAGCTTCGCATCGTCGACGACTTGCCGCACCAGGCCGATCTCCTGGGCGCGTTCGGCCGTTAGCGGTTCGTTCAGCAGCATCAGTTCGAGCGCACGCTGGCGACCGATCAGGCGCGGCAGCAGCCAAGTCGAACCGAGATCAGGCACCAGGGCGATCCGGCTGAACACCTGGACGAAGCTCGCCGACCGCGCCGCAACAATCATGTCGCCGGCCATCGCAAGGCTGAAGCCGCCGCCGGCCGCGATGCCGTTCACGGCAACGACAACAGGCACGCGGCATTCGCGCAGCGCCCTGAAGGCCGGCCAATAGAAGCGCATGACGCCGGCCGCGATGTCCTCGCCGAGCGCCTCCGATGCCTTCAGATTCTGGCCCGAGCAGAAGCCGCGTCCCGCGCCGGTCAGGATCAGGGCACGAACCTCCTCGTCCCGCGCCGTCTCGGCGACGGCCGCGGCGAGTGCGCCGAGCAGGTCGGGCGTCATCGCGTTCAGGCTCGCCGGCTCGTCGAGGGTCAGAATCCCGACCGCGCCATCCCGCGTCTGTTTCACACCTGCCATGTCGCGTCTCTCTTTCGATGTTTTCGTTGGCGGCAATGTGCCATTGTCCGTGCGCTCCGCCAATGCGGAGCTTCAAAGTCGGCGCAACGAAGCCAAGACAACCAATCCAAGACAACCAAATCCAAGACAACCGAAGCCAAGACAACCGAAAACCGCACACAAGACGACATCATGCCTCATCAGTTCAGCCTCGCCCAAGCCGTCCGGAAAACCGCCATCAAATCCAAGGGCGGCATCGTCGCCTCGCAATCGCGGCGGGCGGCCGAAATGGGAGCGCAAGTGCTGGCGGCGGGTGGCGACTGCGTGGACGCGATCGTCGCGACCACCTTCGCGCTGAACGTGCTGGAGCCTTGGAACAGCGGCATCGGCGGCGGCGGCGCGATGGTGCTGTACCGCGCCAAGGAAAATCGCTACGAGGTGATCGACTACGGCATGTGCGGGCCGCAGAGCCTGCGCGTCGCCGACTATCCGCTCAGCGGCGCAGGTGCGGCCTCCGATCTCTTTCCCTGGCAGCGGGTAAAGGACGATCGCAACATCCATGGCCCGGGTTCGATCGCCGTGCCCGGCGTCGTCGCCGGCATGGAGGAGGCACATCGCCGCCACGCCAGGCTGCCGTGGAAGGATCTTGTCGCGCCGGCCGCCGCACTCGCCGGCGAAGGCATGCTGGTCGATTGGTGGACCACGCTGATGATCACGGCCTCGGCGGCCGACCTTCGGCGCTATCCCGCGAGCGCGGCAATGTTCCTGAAGGATGGCCTGCCGCCGAGCGCGCCGTGGGGCATCAAGGCCGAGACGCGGCTGCCGCTGGCCACCTTGCAGGCAACGTTGTCGCATCTGGCCGCTGCCGGTCCGCGCGATTTCTACCAGGGCGATCTCGCCAAGAGCATCGCGTCCGACATCAAGGCCGACGGCGGCTCGCTGTCGGTGGAGGATCTCGCCGCGTTCCGAGCGCACCTGCGCGAGCCGCTGGCGATCCCCTATCGCGGCGGCAAGGTGTTTGCCACACCCGAGCTCACGGCCGGACCGACAATGGCGCACGCGCTGCGTTTGCTGCAGCAAAATTTGCAGCCGACAGCCACGCCCGACGCAGCCGCCTATGCCGAATATGCGCTCGCACTGCAATCGGCCTATCGCGAGCGGCTCAAGGATATGGGCGATGCCGACGGCAAGCGCTCGCTCGGCGCCGAATATCTGGCGCCCGCCTGCACCACGCATTTCTCCGTGGTCGACCGCCACGGCAACATCGCAGCGGTCACGCAGACGCTGCTGTCATCCTTCGGCTCGAAATATGTGACGCCGAACACCGGCATCGCCATGAACAACGGCATCATGTGGTTCGATCCGACGCCGGGCACCACCAACTCGCTCGCCCCCGGCAAGCGCTGCCTCACCAACTACACGCCCGTCATTGCCGAGACCAGGGACCGCAAGCGTCTCGCGGTCGGCGCCTCCGGCGGTCGCCGCATCCTGCCGTCTGTGATGCAGCTCGTGTCTTTCGCAATGGATTTTGGCATGGATCTCGATACTGCCATCCACCAGCCGCGCATCGACGCCAGCGAAGGCGAGATCGTGATCGGCGATGTCAGACTGCCGGCGGAAATACGCAAGACGCTGGCAGAGCGCTTCGACTATGAGGAGAGCCGGGTGCAGTCCTTGCCGCAGAAGTTCGCCTGCCCGAGCGTGGTGATGCGCGAAGGCGACACGAACTCCGGTGCGGTCGAGATCTTCCAGCCCTGGGCCGATGCGGTGGCGGAACGCTGAACGCCGCGACTCCTCCACATTCACATTTGCACGGAACTTACGTGCGCGCAGTCCATTCATTGACCGGACAAGTGCGCTCGCCCTCATGGAGGACATGATGAAGAAACTCGCCCTCGCCGCGTCGCTGATCATTGCGGCCGGCTTCACGCTTGCCAACCCTGCTCTCGCCAGGGGCGGACACGGGCACGGTCATGGCCATGCGATGGGCCATCATCGCCATGGCACGCCGCCGGGATGGTACCACGGCCGCAAGGTCGGCTGGCGCGGCATGGGCTGCCCGCCCGGCCTGTGGAAGCAAGGCCGCTGCTAAATCTCGGCAACGATCTGGCGCCGTTCTTCAAAAGAGCGGCGCAACGCTTTTAGATCCCCAGCCGGTCCCGCACCCGGCCCGCGATCACGGCGGTCGTCACACCCACCGGCCAGAACGCATGCATCGGGATCGGCTTGATGCCGGTGACGGGCATGTCGATCTCGGCCTTGGCGCCGCCGATCAGGCGGCGGGCGAGCTGGGCGCCCATCGCGGTCGAGAGTGCGACGCCGCGGCCGTTGCAGCCGAGCGAGATCAGGATGTTTTCCGCGGGCTCGTGCACATGCGGATAATGGTCCTTGGTGATGGCGAGCCGGCTGTTCCAGCCATGGGTCCAGGCGACGCCTGCAAGCTGCGGCCACAGCCGCTCGGCATAGCGGATGAGATAAGCGACGTCGGACGGCGACTTGATCCAGCGCATCGGGCCACGACCGCCCATCAGCAGACGATTGTGCTGATCGATGCGGTAATAGACGGTGATGTGGCCGCTTTCGTAGAGCACCGGCCGCGTCGGCATGATCGAACGGGCGACCGCGTCGGAGAGCGGCGCGGTGGCGGCAATCGACGAGAACACCGGCACGATGGTGCGGCGGAGCGCCGGCCAGAGATCGTCGGTGAAGCCGTTGGTCGCGAGCAGCACTTTTTCCGCATGCACCACCGCGCGCGGCGTTTCGATGCGCCAGCGCGTGCCCTTACGGCGAAGCGATAGCGCCGGCGTCTCACCGTAGACCTTCGCACCGGCCGAGATCGCGGCGCGCGCGAGACCGCGGGCGTAGCTGAGGGGATGCAGATCGCCGCCGCGGGTGTCCAACATGGCGCCGATATAGCGATCCGTGCCGGTCATCTCGCGCAATTGCTTGCGATTCAGGTACGTCACCGGCATGCCGCGGCGAATGCATTGCTGCGCGGTCTTCTCGATCGCGGCGGCGCTCGCCTCGTTATAGGCCGCCCGCAGCGTACCGTTCTGCCGTGCCTCGCAGGGGATTTGGTAACGGCGAATCAGGTCGTGCGTGAAATTCGTGGTGCCGTAGGAGAAGTCGATCATGCGGCGGCCGAGATCAGTGCCGAAATCGGCCTCGATCTGATCGGGATCGTGCTTCAAGCCTGGATTGGTGTGGCCACCATTGTTGCCAGACGCGCCCCAGCCGGGCTCCTGCGCTTCCAGCACCAGTGCCTCAACACCCTGCTCCGCCAAATGCAACGCGGTGGACAGGCCGGTGTAGCCGCCGCCGACAATCGCGACGGAGACGGTCTTGTCTGCGTCGAGCGGCGGCGTCGCGACCGGCGCGACGGCGGTGTCGGCATAGAGCGAGGGCGGCAGAGGCAGGCGCGTAGTCATGGCATAGACCGGTCAGAGCGGATGCAGCACACGCCGCAAAAAGTCCTGCGTGCGCGGATGCTGGGGTTGATTGAGCAGCGCCTTCGCGGCCCCCTGCTCGACGATGACGCCGCCGTCGATGAACAGCACGCGGTCGGCGACGTCGCGGGCAAAACCCATCTCGTGGGTGACGACGACCATGGTCATGCCGTCGTCGGCGAGCTTGCGCATCACTCCAAGGACGTCGCCGACGAGTTCGGGATCGAGCGCTGAGGTCGGTTCGTCAAACAAAATCGCCTTCGGCTGCATGGCGAGAGCGCGTGCGATCGCGACGCGCTGCTGCTGGCCACCAGAGAGCTGCGGCGGATGCACGTCGGCTTTCTCGGCGAGCCCGACTCGGGCAAGCAGCGCACGGCCCCGCTCGAACGCCTGGGCGTGAGATTCTCTCTTGACGTAGAGCGGCCCCTCGATGACGTTTTCGAGCGCGGTGCGGTGGGGGAACAGGTTAAAGCGCTGGAACACCATCGAGACCTGGGTGCGGACTTTCACAATCGAAGACGCGTCGCGGTCGACCTTCAATCCCTCGACGCTGATCTCGCCGCGGTCGTAGCTTTCAAGCCCGTTGATGCAGCGCAGGATCGTCGACTTGCCCGAGCCGGATGGGCCGATGATGCAGACCACCTCGCCCTTCTGCACCGACGCCGTGATGCCCTTGAGCACCTCGACCTTGCCAAAGCTCTTATGGACGTCGCTGAGCTCGATCATCGCTTGCCGGCCCGCTTCTCAAAATGACGGACCAGCAGGATCAGCGGGATGCTCATGGTGAGATACATCAGCGCCACCAGCGTGAACACGTTGGTGTTCTTGAAGGTCGAGGAGGCGATCAGCTTGCCTTGCAACGCAAGCTCGGCGACGGTGATGGTGGAGGCTTGCGAGGAATCCTTCAGCATCATGATCATGACATTGCCGTAGGGCGGCAGCACGATCCGCACCGCCTGCGGCAGCACCACGCGCCGCATGGTCAGCCACCAGCCCATGCCGATCGACTGCGCCGCCTCGATCTGGCCCTTGTCGATCGCCTCGATGCCCGCACGGAAGTTTTCCGCCTGGTAGGCCGAGTAGGCGATGCCGAGCCCGAGGATCGCGGCCTGCAAGGCCGACAGCGTGACGCCGAGATCCGGCATCACGAAGTAAAGATAGAACAGCAGCACGATGATCGGGATGCCGCGGATCACGTTGATTAGGCTGGCGCTGAGCATCGACAGGACGCGGATGCCGGAGACCCGCATCATCGCCCAGATCAGGCCCAGCACCGTCGAGAGCAGCAGCGAACCGATGGTGACGACGATCGTCAGCGCGACGCCGCTCATCAGGATCGGGAAGAACTCGGCGGCGTCGTGCCAGAAGCCTTTCATCGACTAGCCTTCAATGAGCCTCTATCAGCCTTGCGCCTTCAGGCCCCATTTATCGAGGATCTTGTCGATGGTGCCGTTGGCCTTAAGCTTCGCGAGCGAGGCATTGATCTTGCCGAGCAGCGCGCTCTCGCCCTTGCGCACGCCGATGCCGACCGAACCGACGGTGACCGGCTTGTAGCCGTCGACGAGACGCACCTCGGGGAAGCCGCCCTGCTTCAGATTGTAGGCCAGGATCGGATAGTCGGCGTAGCCGGCCTTGAGGCGGCCGGTGTTCACGTCGCGCAGGATGTCAGGGATGGTGTCGTAGGCCTTGACGTCGGCGAACAGGCCGGACTTCTTCAGCGCGTCGACGAAGGCGGTGCCGACCTGGGCGCCCACCGTCTCACCTTTCAGATCGTCCTGGGTGACATAGGTCTTGGTGTCGCTCTTCGGCACCACCAGGCCTTCACCATAGGTGTAGATCGGGTCGGAGAAATCGACGACTTCCTTCCGCGGTGCCGTGATGAACATCGCGGCCGCGATGATGTCGATCTTGCTCGAGGTCAGCGACGGAATCAGCGCGGAGAACTGCATCGGCTCGATCTGCACGTTGAACCCGGCATCCTTGCCGATTTCGGTGACGAGATCGACCATGATGCCCTGGATGGTGTTGGTCTTGGTGTCGAGGAAGGTGAAGGGAATGCCGGTTGGCGTCGAGCCGACCTTCAGCACCTGCTGCGCCGAAGCCGGCACGATTGCGGCTAGTGCGAGCGCCGCGACCGCGGCCTGGACAAAACGCTTCATCGCATCCCCCTTTGGGTCCGGCCGATGCGGCGCTCGCAGATGTCGTGATCGCAGACATTGCGGGCCGAGCCGTTTCGGCCTATTTTCACCAATATGAAAATTTGGTCATACTTTCACGAGCGACGCAAGCAGTTTTCATGCAGATGAAGGAAGCGGTTTGACGTGAGCGGTGGCAAGAGAATGCGCAAACCGGCCGCCGCAAAGCCGGCAAAGAAGGTGAGAGCGAAGGCTATCACCAAGCCGGCCGAGCCCGCGATGGTCATTGCGGTCGGCCGCCGCATCCGCGACCTCCGGCGCGTCAGGCGATTCTCGCTGGAGACGGTCGCAGCGCGCGCGGATCTTTCGATTGGCTTTCTCAGCCAGATCGAGCGCGGCCTGTCGTCGCCGTCGCTGCGCGTGCTGGCGACGCTCGCCGACGTGCTCGGCGTCGGCATTGCCGCACTGTTCGGCGCGAGCCCAAGTGCCGACGGCGTCTCCGATCATGTGGTGACGCGCGGGCTTGAGCGGCCCGAGCTGAAGCTCTGGCGCACCGGGGTGTCGAAGCAGTTGCTGAGTCCGGCAAGCGCGGAGAATCGACTCAATCTGTTCCTGGTGCATCTCGAGCCCGGCGGCTCGACCGGCGACGAGCTCTACACCCATGACGGCGAGGAAGCGGGCCTTGTGCTCGAAGGCGAGATGATGCTGACGGTGGACAGCCAGACATGGTCGCTGAAGACGGGCGACAGCTTTCGCTTCGCGAGCCGGCGGCCGCACCGGTTTTCCAATCCGGCGCAGGATGCGAAGGCCGTGGTGCTGTGGGTGAATTGCGTGACGGGGGCGGGGTAGCTCTCTCCTCCCTCCCAGAGCGCTCTCAGTCCCGTCATCCTGAGGCGCGAGCCGTGCGGCGCAACGCGCCACATGGAGAGCCTCGAAGGATGCGCGGCCCCGATAGAGCCGGGCCGCCCCTTCGAGGCTCGCCGCACGGCGCGTTGCGCCGCGCAGCTCACGCCTCAGGGTGACGGGATGGACTAGCGGAGCGGAGAGAGCCTCACCCAAACCGGTGATTGTACCGATCCACCGTCAGCGCGCTCACGTCGACCTCCGGCTTCCTGCCCGACAGCATGTCCGCGAGCACGCGGCCGGAGCCGCAGGACATGGTCCAGCCGAGCGTGCCATGGCCGGTGTTGAGGTGGAGGTTGCCGTACTGCGTCGGACCGATCACCGGAGGGCCATCCGGCGTCATCGGACGCAGGCCGCTCCAGAATGTCGCCTTGGAGAGATCGCCGCCGCGCGGGAACAGATCGGTCAGGGAGTGATCGAGCGTGGCGCGGCGGGCGTCGTAGAGCTTGGCCGAGAAGCCGGAGATTTCAGCGGTGCCGCCGACGCGGATGCGATTGCCGAGGCGGGTGATCGCGACCTTGTAGCTCTCGTCCATCACGGTGGATTCCGGCGCGCCGGAGGCGTCCTTGATCGGCACCGTGATCGAATAGCCCTTCACGGGGTAGACCGGCAGCGAGATGCCGAGCGGCGCGACCAGCCGCGACGACCAGCTTCCGAGCGCAAGAACGTAGGCATCCGCCTGCAACATCCCTGCGCTGGTCGCAACACCACTGACGCGCGCCCCGTCGGTGACGATGCGGTCGATGCCGGTGTTGAACAGGAAGCGTACGCCGAGCGCTTCGGCATGCTTGGCCAGCGCCTGCGTGAACATGTGGCAGTCGCCGGTCTCGTCCTGCGGCAAGCGAAGTCCGCCGGCGAATTTTTCTTTCACGCCCGCAAGTGCGGGCTCGACCGCGATGCAGCCTTCGCGGCTCAGCACCTCGAAAGGCACGCCATATTGCTTGAGCACGGCGATATCTTCAGCCGTGCCGTCGAGCTGGGCCTGATAGCGGAACAGCTGGAGCGTGCCCTGCGAGCGCTCGTCATATTGAATGCCGATGTCGCGGCGCAGGTCGCGCAGACAGTCGCGGCTGTATTCCGCAATCGGGATCATCCGGCTCTTGTTGACCGCGTAGCGCGCGCTCGTGCAGTTGCGCAGCATCTTGAGCAGCCAGACCCACATCACAGGATCGAGCTTCGGCCGGATCACCAGCGGGCCGTACTTCATCAGCAACCATTTGACCGCCTTCACCGGCACGCCGGGACCGGCCCAGGGCGAGGAATAGCCGGGCGACACCTCGCCGGCATTGGCAAAGGAGGTCTCCAGCGCCGGCTCGGGCTGACGGTCGACGACCGTCACCTCATGGCCGGCACGCGCAACGTAGTAGGCAGAGGTGACACCGATGACACCGCTGCCGAGGATCAAAACTTTCACGCTTCGTCAAACTCCCGCGGCATCACGCTCGCCGCTGCCAGGAAACAACTCGCAACGGCGAGAGCAATTATCAGGCCACCCGCTTGATGGCGTCGCCGAGGATCGAGACCATATCGTCGATGTGGCTCTTCTCGACGATGAGCGGGGGCGACAGCGCAAAGGAATCGCCGCTCATGCGGAAGTACAGCCCGCGATTGAAGCAATCGACCATGACGTCGTAGCCGCGCGCACCGACCGTACCGTCACGCGGCGACAGTTCCACTGCGCCCATCAGGCCGCAATTGCGGATGTCGACGACGTTCGGCAGGCCCTTCAGCGAATGCAGCGCATCGCGCCAGTAGTCGGCGATCGACGCACCGCGCGTGAGCAGGCCCTCGTCCTTGTAGATGTCGAGCGTCGCGATGCCGGCGGCGCAGGCCGTCGGATGCGCCGAATAGGTGTAGCCGTGGAACAGCTCCATCTGGTTCTCCGGGCCGACCATCAGGCCGTCATGAACCTTGCGGCTCGCGAACACCGCGCCGCAGGGAATGGTGCCGTTGGTGATGCCCTTGGCTGTCGTCATCATATCAGGCGTGACGCCGAAGAAGTTGGCGGCGAACGGCGTGCCGAGACGGCCGAAGCCGGTGATGACCTCGTCGAAGATCAGGAGAATGCCGTGCTTGTCGCAGATCTCGCGCAGGCGCTGGAGGTAACCCTTCGGCGGCGGCAGCACCGCGGTCGAGCCCGGCACCGGCTCGACGATCACGGCGGCGATGGTCTCGGCGCCGTGCAGGGCCACCAGACGCTCGAGATCGTCGGCGAGCTCGGCGCCATGCTCGGGCTGGTCCTTGGCGAAGGCATTGCGGGAGAGATCATGGGTGTGGCGGATATGGTCAACGCCCGGCAGGAGGGTCGCAAAGGCGCGGCGGTTGGCGACCATGCCGCCGACCGACGTGCCGCCGAAGCCGACACCGTGATAGCCGCGCTCGCGGCCGATCAGGCGGGTGCGACTCGACTGGCCGTTGGCGCGGTGATAGGCCAGCGCGATCTTCAGGGCGGTATCGACCGACTCCGAGCCGGAATTGGTGAAGAAAATGCGATCGAGCCCCTTCGGCGCGATCTCGGCGAGCCGCTCGGCGAAGTCGAATGCCAGCGGATGGCCCATCTGGAACGACGGCGCGAAGTCCAGCGTCATCAGCTGGCGCTCGACGGCAGCGGCGATCTGTTTGCGGCCGTGGCCGGCGTTGACGCACCAGAGACCGGCGGAGCCGTCGATCACCTTGCGGCCGTCGACGGTGGTGTAGTGCATGCCCTCGGCCGAGGAGAACAGGCGCGGCGCCTTCTTGAACTGCCGGTTGGCCGTGAACGGCATCCAGAACGAATCGGTCTTGATGGTGTTCGGAATCTGATGAAGGGTCACGGCCACGCTCCTTTGCTGACCCGCTAGCAGAGCCACGGCTTCAACAGGGCAGCAAGTCCTTTTCTGGCGGCCTGCAAGCCATTGATTTAACTGGGGCTGCCGGTCCATATTTGCGCGATCCGCAACACGTGCAACACAGGACCAGGGCATGAGCGTCGACATCGGTGGACGGCTGCGATTCATCCGGGCGCGGCAGAAGCTGTCGCAGCGGGAGCTCGCCAAGCGCGCCGGCGTCACCAATTCGACGATCTCGCTGATTGAATCCAACCAGATGAATCCGTCGGTCGGCGCGCTCAAGCGCATCCTCGATGGCATCCCGATGGGGCTCGCGGAATTCTTTGCGCTCGAGCCGGAGACGCGGCGCAAGATCTTTTACCGCTCAGAAGAGCTCACCGAAGTCGGCAAGAAGCCGATCTCGTATCGCCAGATCGGCGACAATCTGTTCGGCCGCACCTTGCAGATCCTGAAAGAGCGTTACGAGCCCGGCAGCGACACCGGGCGCGTTCACCTGGTCCACGACGGCGAGGAAGGCGGCATCGTGATTTCAGGCAAGCTCGAAGTCACCGTCGAGGATGAGCGGCGCATCCTCAACCCGGGCGATGCCTATTATTTCGAGAGCCGCCGCCCGCATCGCTTCCGCTGCGTCGGCGGCAAGCCGTGCGAAGTGATCTCGGCCTGCACGCCGCCGACGTTCTGAGGAGGCGGCGGGCCCGGATTGCTCCCGCCTGCCGCGATCCGTCAGAGCTGCGTCAACAACTCCTCGATCCGAATCGGAAAACGGCGGACACGCACGCCGGTCGCATGCCAGACCGCGTTGGCGACCGCACCGGCGCTGCCGGTGATGCCGATCTCGCCGACACCCTTGATGCCGAGCGCATTCACATGCGGGTCGTGCTCCTCGACCGTGATCACGTCGAGCGGCGGCACGTCGGCATTCACGGGGATGTGGTACTCGCCGAGATTGGCATTCATGATCCGACCGCTGCGGCGATCGGTGATAGCCTCCTCATGCAGCGCAAAGGACATCCCCCAGATCATGCCGCCGAAGAGCTGGCTCTTCACCAGATGCGGATTGACGATGCGTCCCGCCGCGAAAGCGCCGACCATGCGGCTGACGCGGATCTGCCCGAGCTCGGGATCAACCTTCACCTCCGCGAATACGGCGCCGTGGGCATGCATCGCATATTCCTCCATCGCGGCCGGGTTCGGCGCGCCCGTGCCGCGCGCCTCGACCTCCGCGACGCCCGCGCGCGCAAGAATCTCGGCGTAGCTCTCGCCGCGGCTTTCGTCGTCGCGCCGGATCAACCTGCCATCGCGTGCGATCACGCCGGCATTGCCGGCGCCGAACAACGGAGATCGCTCATCACCGGTGGCGAGATCGGCGAGCTTTGCGATCACGGCGGCACCAGCGCCGTGGATTGCCGCACCTGCGGTCGCCGTGTGCGCCGAGCCGCCGGCAATGCCTGCATCGGGCAAGTCGGATGAACCGGCTTCGAACTCGACACGGTCTATGTCGAGCCCGAGTTCGTCGGCCGCGATCTGGGCCAGGGCCGTCCAGGCGCCCTGCCCCATGTCATGCGCGCCGATCTCCATCGCACCCGTGCCGTCGCGGCGAATTACCGCACGCGCCTCGGCCTGGAACATCAGCGCCGGGAAGGTCGCGGTGCCCATGCCCCAACCGACCAGATGGCCGGCATCATCGCGCATCTGCCGCGGCTGGAGCGGTCGCTTCGCCCAGCCGAAGCGCGCCGCGCCCTGCTCGTAACAGGCGCGCAGCGCCTTCGACGAGAACGGCTTGCTGGTGATCGGCTCGACCTCGGCATAATTCTTCAGGCGAAAGGCGAGCGGGTCGATGCCGCAGGCCCAGGCCATCTCGTCGACCGCGCTTTCGAGTGCAATCGATCCGGTCGCCTCGCCGGGCGCCCGCATGAACAGCGGCGTGCCGGTGTTGACGCGCACGGCGTCGTGCGAGGTGCGGATCGCAGGCGCCGCATAGAGCGTGTGCGAGGCGTCGGCCGCGGGCTCGTAGAAATCGTCGAACGTGCTCGATACGGTCCGGGCGTGATGATCGAGCGCGGTCAGGCGCCCGTCACCGTCGGCGCCGATGCGCAGCCGCTGACGGGTCGGCGCGCGATGGCCGACGGGACCATACATCTGCTCACGGCGGAGCACCAGCTTGACCGGCTTGCCGACCAGCTTGGCAGCCATGATGCCGAGGGTTTGTGGCCCGGCCATCAGCCCCTTGGAGCCGAAGCCGCCGCCGAGGAAAGGGCTGCGGATGTGAATCTTGTCGTGCGCGATGCCGAACAATTCGGCGATGCGCGCCAGCGACAGCTTCAGGCCCTGGGTCGGCATGTCGATCGACAGCTTGTCGCCGTCCCAGTGAGCCACGATCGCATGCGGCTCCATCGCGTTGTGATATTGCGGCGGCGTTTCGTAAATCGCGTCAATCTGCTTCTCGGCCGAGGCAAAACCCGCCTCGACATCGCCGCGGTAATTTTCCGTGGGGTTGCCGACGCCGACGACCGGCGGCACGAAACTTTCGCCGGCGTCGAGCCCGACGAGCGCGGGCAGCGTCTCGTAACGCGGCGCCAGCAGCACCGCGCCTTCCGTGGCCGCCTCCAGCGTCTCGGCGATCACGACGGCAATGGGCTGGTTGGCGTAGCGGACTTCATGGCTCTGCAACACCTCCATCCGGAACACGAACGGATTGGTCTTGATTTCAGGGTCGATCGCGAGCTGTGGCTTGTGGTCGGACGTCATGATTTCGACGACGCCGGGATGGCGTTTTGAGGCGGCGACATCGAGCGAGGTGACGCGGCCGCGCGCGATGCTGGAGACGGCCATCACCGCAAACAGCATGCCAGGCGGATGATTGTCGGCGGCGTAGGTCGCCTGTCCCTTCACCTTGAGGACGCCATCACGGCGGGTCAGCGGCTGGCCGATGTTCGAGCCGTGGCGCAGATGGGCGGGCGCGCTGGTCAGGTTGAGCTCAGGCATGGATGGCTCCAGACGTCGTGGCAAAGGGAGAGGCCGGCAGCGCGGGAATACGCGCAGGCGTACCGGCCGCGGCAAGGATCAGCGCGCGCACGACGATGCGACGCGCGAGCTCGATTTTGAAGGCGTTGTCGCCGGACGGTTTCGCATCGGCGAGCGCGCGCCGGGCGGCTTCCTGGAACGCGTCAGCCGTGGGCGCGACGCCCCTGAGCACGTCTTCCGCGGCGCGAGCACGCCAGGGCTTTGCGGCGACACCGCCGAGCGCAAGTCGCGCCTCCGCGATCTTGCCGTTCTCGATCCGCAACGCAGCCGCGGCCGAGACCATGGCGAAAGCGTAAGACGTGCGCTCACGAACCTTGAGGTAACGCGCGTGCGCGGCGAAACCGCCCGCCGCGGGCGGCAGGCGCACCGCGACGATGAGGTCTCCGGGTTCGAGCGCTGATTCACGCTCTGGCGTACTGCCGGGCAGGCGATGCAGGTCGTCGAGCGCGATCTCGCGGCGGCCGTTCCTGCCCTCGATCTCGACGACGGCGTCGAGCGCGACCAGAGGCACGCAGAAGTCCGACGGATGCGTGGCGATGCAGTTTTCGCTCCAGCCGAGCACGGCATGGGTGCGGTTTTCACCGCCGCGGGCGTCGCAGCCGCTGCCGGCCTCGCGCTTGTTGCAGCGGCTGGCTGTGTCGTAGAAATACGCGCAGCGCGTCCGTTGCAGCAGATTGCCGCCGACGCTCGCGGCATTGCGCAGTTGCGCCGATGCGCCGGAGAGCAGCGCTTCAGCGACGGCCGGGTAGGATTTTGCAAAGTCGACGTCGTGCGCGAGATCGGCGTTGCTCACCAGCGCGCCGATGCGCAAGCCGCCGTCGGCCAGATGCTCGATCTCATCAAGCCCATCGAGATGCGTGATATCGACCAGGCGGTCCGGACGGCTGACGCCGCCCTTCATCAGATCGAGCAGATTGGTGCCGGCGGCGAGATAGGTCGCACCCGGCTGCGCGGCTGCAGCGACGGCCTCGGCGACCGTGGCCGGCCTGACGTAATCGAACGGTTTCATGCGGAGCGCCTCTGATTGGATTCGTCCATTCCGGCCTGCGCCTCGAGCACGGCATCGACGATGCCGGCATAGGCGCCGCAGCGGCACAGATTGCCGCTCATGCATTCGCGGATGCGCTCGGGATCGTTGCCGGCCTGGGCTTCGCGCATCATGCCGATCGCGCTCATGATCTGGCCGGGCGTGCAGAAGCCGCATTGAAAGCCGTCGTGGGCGATGAAGGCGGCCTGCACCGGGTGAAGCTGGTCGCCGCGCGCGACGCCTTCGATGGTGAGGATGTCGGCGCCGTCATGGCTGATGGCGAGTGCGAGACAGGGGTTGATGCGCTTGCCGTCGACGAGAATGGTGCACGCGCCGCACTGACCGCGGTCGCATCCTTTCTTGGTTCCGGTGAGATGGAGGCGCTCACGCAAGAGATCGAGCAACGTGACGCGCGGATCGTCCAGGACGAATTCGCGCCGCGCACCGTTCACGGTGAGGCTGATGGAGTGGTTCATACAAGGCTCCGATCAGATACGGACATGAGTCATCGCGCAGCGCGCCACCGCCGTGGCCGCCGTCGATTCCGCGCCGCCCGAACATGATCCGAGCCGACGCCTCAGTGAAGATACGGAGGCACCCTCCGCTTAACAAGAGCGGCGCAAAAATTTTTGGAATTCGTCAAAAGCCCGTGCGCATACAACGCGATGCAGCCCTGCAAGGGTTCAATCTAACCAATTCGTGATCTACATTGCCTGGATGGACGAGCACACCGACCAGACCCGGAAGCCCCGCGCCGATGCCGTGCGCAATCGCGAGCGCGTGCTCGAGGCGGCCAAGGCCGTATTCAACGCGGGTGGTCCGGAGGCGAGCCTGGAAGCCGTTGCAAAACGCGCCGGCGTCGGCATCGGTACGCTCTATCGAAATTTCCCGACGCGCGAGAATCTGTTCGAGGCGGTGTACCGGCGCGAGGTCGAGCAGCTCAGCGAGCTCGCCGAGCAGTTGAAGAATGCCAAGGACCCTGTCGACGCCTTGCGGCGCTGGCTGCGCTCCAATGTCGAATTCGTTGCCACGAAAAAAGGCATGTCGGCCGCGCTGGCGCTGACGTTCCAGAGCTCCTCGGAACTCGCGGCGTTCTCGATGGACCGGCTGACCAAGGCGATCGGCTCGCTGCTCGACCGCGCGGTCGCGGCCGGCGAGATGCGCGGCGATGTCAGTCCGGAAGACCTGCTCAGGGCGCTCGTCGGCATGTGCTACATGCACGACCAGCCAGGCTGGCAGTCGTCGGTGCTCCGCATGCTCGACGTGTTCGTCGATGGCCTGCGCGTGCAGGCCGGCGGTAGGGTCAAGGCGCGCGCCGCGGCCAAGACTGCGAAACCGACGGCGAAGCGGAAGCGATAGCCGACGGGAGCTACAAGATCAGGCTGCATGCTCTTGAAGGTGGGGCAGGAAGCCTAGGTGGCAAAACCCCGCCCGGTCCTCGCCACATTCATCCGCGACCGGATCAGCAGTGTCAGGACGATGCCGATATTGAGCGCATTCCACGCCACGCCGTTGGCGAAGGCTGCGCCGTAGGAGCCGGTGCCGTCGAAGATAACGCCGGAGACCCAGCCGCCGAAGGACATGCCGAACACCGAGGCGAAGATCACGATGCCGACGCGCGTTGCCGCCTCGCTTGCCGGCATGGCCTCGCGCACGATGATGGCGTAGCTCGGAACGATGCCGCCCTGGAACAGGCCGAACATCGCGGAGATCAGATAGAGCGAAGTAAGGCTATCGAAGAACAAATAGAAAACCAGCGCAAAGCCCTGCGCCAGCGATCCGACCAGCAGCGTGCGGATGCCGCCGATCTTGTCGGCAAGGTAGCCCGAGCCGATGCGGCTGACGATGCCGCAGGCCATCATCAGCGACAGCATCTCGGCGCCGCGCGCCACGCCGTAGCCGAGATCGCCGCAATAGGCGACGATGTGCACTTGCGGCATCGCCATGGCGACGCAGCAGGAGATGCTGGCGATCGAGAGCAGCACGGTCAGCGTATTGGTCGATAGCTTGAGATCGACCTGCGGCGGCCGCGCATTGGCGTGATTGCGGACCTTGTCGTCGCCCATCTGCGCGCGCAGGACCAGCACCAGGATCGTCATCAAGACCACGCAAACGAGGCCGATGCCGATATGGGTGTAGCGCCAGCCGATCGTTTCCATGCCCGAGCTGATGAGCGGCGGCCACATCGTGCCGGCGACGTAATTGCCGCTCGCGACGATGGTCACGGCAAGTCCGCGATAGCGCTCGAACCAGTGCGAGGCCTCCGCCATCAGCGGCGCGAAGGTCGCCGAGGTGCCGAGCCCGATCAGGAAATAGGCCGCGACGAACTGCCAGAGCTGGGTCGAGAGTCCCGCCAGCACGTTGGCGACGCCGAGGAAGGCGATGCTGATCGCCATCGCCGGCACGATGCCGAACTTGTCGGTGATCTTGCCGGCGATCACGCCGCCGAGCCCGAAGCCGAACATCATGAGGGTGAAGGCGAGCGACACAGCCCCGCGCGTGGCGGCGAACTCGGACTGCACCACGGGCATCACCACCACGACCGCCCACATGCCGACGCCGCCGATCGAACCGATCAGCAACGCAATGACGAGGCGCACCCAAGCCTGACGGGAATCAGGCGTGAATGAGGCCGGTAACTGTCCTGGATGATTTGGCGCGTGCACGGCGCGCACCATGTTTGGTGATCGCCTCACGGTCAAGCATCGTGCCGCGATATTGGGCATGCGCGGTGCACTGCGGTAAGAAGTGCTTGGCGAATTGGCGATTTGCCATTAGTTTGCAATCTGCGCGTGGATCACGGCGCGCGACAGGTGTTCCGGGCGCATGTTTCTTCGGTTGACGCGATCAGTACGGATGAAGGCGGGATGGCTCGTTGCCCTGGCCTATCTGTTCTGCGCAGTCGCGCCGGCCGCGGCGCTTGCCTGGGGCACGGCGGCGCCGTGCCTGACCGACAATGCCGTGGTGGCCGATCCTGTGCCGGCGCATCATCAGACAAGCGATATGCACACCGACAACGCGGTGCACGATCATGCCAAGTCCCATGCCAAGTCCCCTGGTCATCACCAAGCCGCTGCGCAGGATGCACCCGCGGAACATCACCACGACGGCAAGGGCAAGCCGGGCCCGTGCTGCGCGATGATGTGCGTGACGGCGCTGCCGGCCGATCTGCCGAGCATCGCAAAGCCGGTCCAGCCGATCTCCACTTGCGCACCCGAGATCGCCGTTCGCGTGCACAGTGAGGCGCCGCCCCTGCTCTACCGCCCTCCCATCGTCTGATCTGAACATCACGACTTGAGGCGTCGCGCGTCTGCGCGCGCACGCCCGTGGTCCTCGGTCAGATCAGGGATAATTCATGCTTACGCTTCTCGTGGTGAGTGCCACCGCCGCATTCCCGGCGCGTGGACGACACTTTCGAATCAATTGGCCATTGCTGGCCGCGCTTGGACTGGCGCTGTCCGGCTGCATGCCGGCAACCACGCCGCTGGCCAGCGCCGATCCTGCTGATCCTGCGGCCAAGGTCGCGCCCGTCGGCTATCGCTCGACGATCGCGCCCTACACGAGCCTGCGGCCTGCAACGCCGGCGCCATGGCGCGAGCGCAATGACGGTGTCGCGCCGCAGCCCAAGCAAGATCAGTAGGGCCGCGCCATGGCACACCATATGGCACACCATCTTGCGCGCAGCCTGCTGCTCCTGACAGCGCTCGACCTCTCCGGCTGCGCCGCTTTCTCCCCCGACAGCGGCATGACCGCGGTCTCGGACCTGACGAACCAGACCATCAACAAGGATGTCGCCTTTGTCCGCTCGGCCGAAGGTACGGAGGCAGTGAAAGCGACCGTCCGCCGCCTGCTGTCGCGCCCACTGAGTGCCGATGCCGCCGTTCAGGTCGCTCTGCTCAACAACAAGGGACTGCAAGCCGCCTATAACGAGCTGGCGCTGGCCGAGACCGATCTGGTGGAACAGAGCCTGCCGCCCAATCCCGTGTTCTCGATCTCGCGGATCTCAGGCAACGGCGCCAGCGAGATCGAGCGCCAGGTGGTCGGCGACATCCTCGCGCTGGCCACGCTGCCGTTCCGATCCGACATCGCGCGCGAGCGCTTCCGCCAGGCCCAGTTGCGCGCGGCGCTGGCGACGCTGCGGCTCGCCGCCGATGTGCGGCGTGCCTATGTCCGTGTAGTTGCCGGGAATGAAATGGTAGCGCTGCTCACCGACGCGAAGGCGACGGCGGACTCGACCGCACAGCTCGCGGTCAAGCTCGGCGAGACCGGCTCGCTCAACAAGCTCGACCAGGCCCGCGAGCTGGTGTTTTACGCCGAGACCACCGCCGACCTCGCAACCGCGCGGCAGGCGGCGACGAGCGCGCGCGAAAAGCTGGCGCGGCTGATGGGGCTGTGGGACGGCGGCCTCGACTTCCATCTGCCCGACCAACTGCCGCCGCTGCCGCGCCGGCCACAGGCGCTGCCCTCGATCGAGATCGATGCGGTTGCCCATCGCATCGACCTGCAGATCGCGCGGCTGGAGCTGACGGCGCTGGCCAAAGCGCTCAACCTCACCGAGGCGACGCGCTTCGTCACTCTGCTCGATCTCGCCGGCATCTCCCGTCGCACACGGGATCCGGAAAGTGCGCCGTTCCGCGAACGCGGCTTCGACCTGCAGTTCCAGATCCCGATCTTCGACGGCGGCGAGGTACGGGTGCGACAGGCGGCTGAGACCTACAACCTCGCCTTCAATCGCCTGACCGAGCGTGCCGTCAATGTGCGCTCTGAGGCGCGCGATGCTTATCGTATCTATCGCTCCAGCTACGATATCGCCAGCCACTACCAGCGCGAGATCCTGCCGCTGCGAAAAATCATCACTGAGGAGATGCAACTCCGCTTCTCCAGCATGCAGGTCGATATTTTCGCGCTGCTCACCGAGGCGCGGCAGCGCCTGGCGTCGCTGCGCGGCGCGATCGATGCCAAGCAAAAGTTCTTCCTCGCCCAGTCCGAATTGCAGACCGCAGTCAATGGCGGCGGCGCACCTGCTTCTGGCGGCGACAATTCAACCACCGTCGCCGCGGCAGCACCGGCCGATGGCGGTCACTGATATGGAGGCCAGCATGTTTTCCCGCCGAGGATTTTTGGGCACTGCCGCGCTCGTGAGCGCAAGCGCCATTCAAGGCCGCGTCCAGGCCGCGAGCATTCCGGAAGCGCCGCACATGGACAAGGCGGCGATGCAGCCGCCGCAGCATCCGATCAGCGGGCCGGATTATCGCCCAGTCGTCACGCTCAATGGCTGGACCCTGCCCTTCCGCATGAACGGCGACTGGAAGGAATTCCATCTCGTTGCCGAGCCCGTGGTACGCGAATTCGCCGAGGGCATGAAGGTGAACCTCTGGGGCTATAACGGTCAGTCGCCGGGACCCACGATCGAGGCGGTCGAGGGCGACAAGGTCCGCATCTTCGTCACCAACAGATTGCCCGAACACACCACCGTGCACTGGCACGGCATGATCGTCCCGAGCGGCATGGACGGGGTCGGCGGCCTCACCCAGCCGCACGTTAAGCCCGGCAAGACCTTCGTCTACGAATTCGAGATGAAGAAGAGCGGGACGTTCATGTACCACCCGCATTCCGACGAGATGGTGCAGATGGCGATGGGCATGATGGGCATGGTCGTCGTGCATCCGCGCGACATGTCGTTCCGTCCTGTCGACCGGGACTTTGTGTTCATCATGAGCACCTATCTCATCGATCCCGGCACCTATCTACCGAAGGTCAACGAGATGACCGACTTCAACATGTGGACATGGAACAGCCGCGTGTTCCCCGGCATCGATCCATTGCCGGTGCGGCTTAATGACAAGGTGCGGGTGAGAATGGGCAATCTCAGCATGACCAACCATCCGATCCATCTGCACGGCCACAGCTTTGCCGTGACCTGCACCGATGGCGGATGGATCCCCGAGACCGCGCAATATCCGGAGGCGACCGCCGACGTTCCCGTCGGCGCGGTGCGCGTGTTCGATGTTCTCGCCGACAATCCCGGCGACTGGGCATTCCACTGTCATAAGTCCCACCACACGATGAACGCGATGGGCCACGACATGAGGAACATGATCGGCGTCTCGAAGAAGGACCTCGCCAAGGCCGTCGGTAAGCTCGCGCCAGACGCCATGGCGATGGGCTCGACCGGAATGGCGATGGGAGAGATGGAAATGCCGACACCCGACAACACGCTTCCGATGATGACGGGCTCCGGCCAATTCGGCCCGATCGAGATGGGCGGCATGTTCACGGTGATGAAGATCCGCGAAGGCTTGGCGCGCGACGACTACCGCGATCCGGGACCATACAAGCATTCAAACGGGACGGTCGCCTACGAAGTCGACGCCCCAGCGACGGAGCCGGTGCGACCGGGTCCTTCCACGAACAAACCGCCAGAGCACAATCACGGCGGATCAATGAAGGGGATGAAAATGTGAGCCGCGATCAAGGAAGCGATTCGAAACCGACAATGGAGAACCGAAAATGAAGACGGCAACTAAAACTCCGGCGGCCGCAGCGTTGGTCTTCGCGAGCCTGTGCGGCCCATCGGCATTCGCCGACAGCGCCAGCGCCACCGGGCAGTTGACCAAGGTCGACGCCGACGCTGGCAAGGTGACGATCAAGCACGGGCCCATCAAAGCGCTCGATATGCCCGATCCGATGACGATGGTCTATCGCGTGAAGGACCCGGCGGCGTTGCGAGCGCTGAAGGCTGGAGACAATGTCAAATTCGACGTCGACCACGAAACGTCGGGATACATCGTCACCCGCATCGAAAGGCAATGAGCAAAGCGGCGGAGACCGAATGCCCCCGCCCACCACTTTGAAGGACCGAAAATGAAGATTCTCTGGGCAGCGCTAGCAACTGTCTGTCTGATCCTGATTGGCGGCGCAATCGTCGCCTGGAGCGGCGCCTACAACGTCGCAGCACTCGCGCCAACGGCTTCCGTCGAGCGGAGCCTGCTACATGGGATCATGCAGCAATCCGTGCGTGCGCATGCCGCTGCCGATCACATCGAGGCACCGCAAGATCTCGCATCGCGGGCGCCGAAGGGAGCGCGCGATTTCGAGGAAATGTGTTCGACATGCCACGGGGCGCCGGGCAAGGGGCCGAGCGAGATCGGCGTCGGCCTCAACCCGCGGCCGCCCCGCCTGGAAGAGGCAAGCCTTGCCTGGTCGGCACCGGAAATGTTCTGGATCGTGAAGAACGGCGTCAGAATGACCGGCATGCCCGCGTTCGGGCCGACGCACGATGACCAGCGTATATGGTCCATCGTGGCTTTCGCTCGAACGCTGCCCGGCATGAGCAGCGACGCCTATGCCCATGCGACTGGCGGAGCCGCCGATGCGGGCTCGATGCACGATCACTCTGCTCACGGACACTCGCATGATCATGGCGACGATCACGGCCATGCAAGCGAACATGATCAGGGCCATCAGGAGAGCAAGTAGGCAGACTCGAATCGTACCTGGGAGGAACACTCTTGGATTGAAAACGTCGTCACGGGCGGCGCCGACGGCGGCCGCTCCGATGCACGCCGTCGCCGACGTTCCATTCCTCGATTTGCAGAGGAACAACAGCTTCGACGAACCGTTGCGAGTGGACGCAATTCGCTCGGCACCCTCGCTACCATCCTTCCGCTTTCCGCGTTTCCCGCTCGAGTGCCCGTATATCATATGAGAGGAGGAGAAATGTCCTACGGTCGTTTCGCCGCCATGATCGCCACATCGACGGTGGTCATGTTCGGATTGATGTACCTGAATACGTTTGCCTTGGATCATATCTGGTACAGTCAGACCCGCACCTGGATGGCGCTTCTCATGGGCGCAGTGATGGCCACCATCATGCTGGCATTCATGTGGAGCATGTACAAGAACCGCGCAGCCAACATAGCCATCCTGTCGGCAAGCGCTGTTGTGTTCGTGGGCGCGCTCTGGCTGGTGCGCAGTCAGCAGACGGTCGGTGACATCTCCTACATGAAGGCGATGATCCCACACCACTCCATCGCCGTTCTGACAAGTGAGCGGGCGCATATCAGGGATCCGCGCGTTCGAAAGCTGGCGGACGGGATCATCGAGGCACAAGTCAGGGAAATCGGCGAGATGAAAGGCCTGATCGCCGAGCTTGAGAACAAGCCTGTGCCGAGCGGTGCTCAGGATCTGCCGCCCCGTCCCGCCAATTAGCGGAGGTTCGCCGGTGCGCAATCAAGCACCTGAGAATCTCGAGATTCCGGGTTCGGCTGTCGGAGCCGCCCGGAAATGACTGCCGAAGGGGCCTCAATTCGCGCTCTCCCCCACCCGCCGTTAACCCTTTGCTAACCATACACCGGGCAAAAATTGCCCAGTGGAGTCGAGTATCGTCAGCCGCGTAGAACGGGAGCTCCCGTGGACGCCAGTGCGGTGCCTCACTTTCGGAACGGCGGCCCGTCGGCCGCCGCGCAGACATTTGGGGCGCGCGGACGGCAGTCGCGCGGGGGAGCAGCTACCATGGTTGACGTCACCGCGGGACAGGGCGCAGGCGGCACGAACGCCGGCTTCCCCACCCTCTCCGAGGTCATCGCCATCCTCAAGCGCGGCGATATCGCGCTGGCGCTCGGCGTCCTCACCATCCTGGTGGTGCTGATCCTTCCCCTGCCCGCGATCGTGCTGGACCTGTTCCTGGCGATCTCGATCACGCTCTCGATCCTGATCCTGATGACGTCGCTGTTCATCCAGGCGCCGCTGGAATTCTCCGCCTTCCCGACCGTCCTGCTGATCTCGACCATGTTGCGGCTGTCGCTCAACATGGCCTCGACCCGCCTGATCCTCTCGCACGGGCACGAGGGCACGGACGCCGCCGGTCACGTCATCGAGGCCTTCGGCAGCTTCGTGATGGGCGGCAATTTCGTCATCGGTATCATCGTCTTCGCCATCCTGATCATCGTCAATTTCGTCGTCATCACCAAGGGTTCGGGCCGTATCGCCGAAGTCGCCGCGCGCTTCCACCTCGACGCCATGCCCGGCAAGCAGATGGCGATCGACGCCGACCTCTCCGCCGGCCTGATCGACGAGACGGTCGCCAAGCAGCGGCGCAAGGACCTGGAGGACGAGAGCGGCTTCTTCGGCGCCATGGACGGTGCCTCCAAATTCGTGCGC
Organism: Bradyrhizobium sp. 139; assembly: GCF_023074175.1. Taxonomy (GTDB): domain Bacteria; phylum Pseudomonadota; class Alphaproteobacteria; order Rhizobiales; family Xanthobacteraceae; genus Bradyrhizobium. The sequence continues at coordinate 14,735 of NZ_JADPKS010000006.1, read as the reverse complement.
GGCGACGCCATTGCCGGCCTTTTGATCGTCTTCATCAACGTCGTCGGCGGCATGATCATCGGTGTCGCGCAGCAGGGCCTGTCCTTCGCCGATGCCGGCCGCAGCTACACGCTGCTGACGGTCGGTGACGGCCTCGTCACCCAGGTGCCGGCGCTGATCGTCTCCACCGCGGCCGGCCTGCTCGTCTCCAAGGCCGGCGTTTCCGGCGCTGCCGATAAGGCGCTGATGAGGCAGTTCTCCGGCTATCCGCAGGCGCTCGCGATGTCCGCGGCGGTCATGCTGGTGCTGGCCGCCCTGCCCGGCATTCCGACCATCCCCTTCCTGGCGCTCGGCGCCGGCGCCGGCGCGCTCGCCTGGCACGCCCGCAACCGCAACCGGGCGACTGCGAAGGCTGACGAAGTTGCAAAGAACGCACCTGCGCCGGGAACGCCGGGTGCAACGGGCTCCGCCGCGACGGAGGAGCCGATCTCGGCCGCGCTCAAGATCGACGACCTCAAGATTGAGCTCGGCTATGCGCTGCTGCCGCTGGTCAACGGGCCCGACGGCACCGATCGCCTCACCGAGCAGATCAAGGCGCTGCGCCGTTCGCTCGCCATCGAGATGGGCTTCGTGATGCCCGCCGTGCGCATCCTCGACAACGTCCAGCTCGAAGCCAACACCTACATCATCAAGATCAAGGAGGTCGACGCCGGTACCGGCAAGATCTGGCCGAACCAGTTCATGGTCATGGATCCCGGCGGCAGCCAGGTGCAGGTGCCCGGCATCCACACCACCGAGCCGACCTTCGGCCTGCCCGCGACCTGGGTCGATGCCAGCCTCAAGGAAGAAGCCTCGCTCAAAGGCTACACCGTCGTCGACGCCGCGACCGTGCTCTCGACCCACCTCACCGAGCTGCTCAAGGCCAACATGTCGGATCTGCTCTCCTATGGCGAGGTGCAAAAGCTGCTCAAGGAGCTGCCGAAGGAGCAGGGCGAGCTGGTCAAGGACATCGTGCCGGGACAGGTCACAGTCTCCGGCATCCAGCGCGTGCTGCAGCTGCTGCTCGCCGAGCGCATCTCGATCCGCGATCTCTCCACCATCCTCGAAGGCATCGCCGACTCGCTCGCCTTCTCGCGCAATCCCGCCACCATGGTCGAGCATGTCCGCGCCCGCCTGGCGCGGCAGATCTGTGCGCAGAACACCTCCTACAACGGCTATCTGCCGCTGATCGCGCTATCGGCGCGATGGGAGCAGGCCTTTGCCGAATCCATCATGGGCCAGGGCGAGGAGCGCAGCCTCGCGATGCAGCCTTCGAAGCTGTCGGAATTCATGACCGCCGTGCGCGAGGCCTTCGAGCGCGCGGCCCGCGAGGGCGAGGCTCCGGTGCTGGTCACCTCCGCGGCAATTCGCCCCTTCGTGCGTTCCCTAGTCGAGCGGTTCCGGGCCCAGACGACGGTGCTGTCGCAGGCTGAAATCCACCCCAGGGCGAGATTGAAAACGGTTGGAAGCATCTGATTTGCCTTAAGAAGCCGTGTGTTTTTCGGCCACAGGCAAATGGTTTTTGAGTTCCTGGCCTCTCGTTGCCCGAACGCCGCCAAGACGGCTTGCAGGCACATTACGACTTTGAAATATTTACGAAATCGCACGAACAAGGGTCGCTTTTGATCGCGACCTTTCACGTCCTTTCACGCTCTTGTGATGGCCTCTTGGGAACGAACACCCGCAATACTAGGTTGTTGGGCACCGGAAGCATGAACCTGCCTGACCAGGCCGGCTACTACTTCGGGTAGATGGCGGCAGGAGGCTTCCATGAACCATTCGATCTACAGCGCGGATCGCTCGACCCATTTGAAAATTGTGGTCGTGGCCCTCGTCGCAGGGATCGCGCTTGCTGGCTTCGGCATCACGGCACGCACGGGTTCGGATGAAGGCCTGACCCAGACCGCCCGTGTCATCAAGGCCGGCAAGCCGGTCGTTATCACCAGTTCGAACGCGTCCCTCGTTCGCTAAGGAGATTCTGAGTTTCAGGAATTCACGCGGCTCTTTACCAGCCCCCCAAAGTCGCCACGTGGATATGTAGACGACCCTAACCCCAAGTCGACTACAGAAAGCGCCCGCCCCCCACGGGCGCTTTCTCATGTGTGGGGGTGCGATTGCTTGCGGACGCGGTGCGAGCAACTCTCCACACTGACGCTGTCATTCCCCGCGCAGGCGGGGAATCCAGTACGCCGCAGCCTCTCCTTATGCCCTCGCCGTCTCTGGAATACTGGATCGTCCGCCTGCGCGGACGATGACAGCAGTGCCCTACCGCACCCCATAAGTTGGCGGCGGCGCCTGCACGGTCGGCGCGGCGGCGGCGAAAAGGTCGGCCTTGCTGCCGGTGAGCGGCGGGTAGATGCGCTTGCGGTTGATGGTCTGTTTGGTCGCCTTTGCGGCCGCGCCGATGGTGCGAACCTCGCGATCCCACCCTTCCGTATAGAGCGCGCCCCAGCCGCCGAGATCGAGCACGGTCACGTACCAGTCGATACGCAATGGCAGCATCGGTTCGCCTGCAAGATCGGCCACCACATTGTGGCCGGCGAAGCGGCCCATGGGACGGGCGAACTGGCAGGACATCACGGTCGGATGCAGCCCGTCGACCACGCTCGAGGCGATGTCGCCGGCGGCGAACGCGCCCGGTACATCAGCAACCCGCATGAAGGGATCGACCAGCAAACGCCCGAGACGGTCGCGCGCGCCCGCGAAGCTCTCGCCCAGCCGGCTCGCGCGCATCCCGGCGCACCAAATCACCGTCTGCCCCGGGATGAACTCGCCCGAGCTCAAGTGCATGCCGGCGGCCTCGACGGACACGACGCGCACGCCAAGCCGCGTCTCGACGTCGAGCGAAGCCAACGCCGTCTCGATGACGGGACCCGCATGCACGCCGATGGTGGCGCCGACTGCAGGATTGGGATCGACCAGGACGATGCGGCGGCTGCCGGTGATGCCGGCGCGCGTCAGCCTGTCGGCCATCTCGGCCGCGACCTCGATGCCGGTGAAGCCGGCGCCGACCACCACGACCGTCCCGCGCCCCGGCGAGGGCGCGCTACGTCCGAGCGAGACGAGATGATTTTCGAGGCGGAGCGCGGCGGCATAGGTATCGACGTCAAAAGCATGCTCGGCAAGGCCGGGGATGGCGGGACGCATCACTTCGCTGCCGAGCGCCAGCACCAGGCGGTCGTAACTCAGCATCTCCTTGCCGCCGCTCGTGACCAGTGAAATCTCGCGCCGTGCCGGATCGATGGCCTCGACCTCGCCAAGGCCATGGGTGACGCCGATCGGATCGAGCAGTTGCGGCAACGGAAGCGCGATCTCACTGAGGTCGGCCTCGTAATTGCGCACCCGGATGTTGTGATAGGGATTGCGGTCGATAACGCGGATCTCGATGTCACGGCCGGCCGCGCCGATCTCGTCGCGCTTGCGCGCGGCGCCGATGGCCGCCCACAGACCCGCAAACCCGGCACCGAGCACGATGATACGCGCCATGTCCGTTTACTGCGTTGTCCCAAGAATCCAGCGGTCAATCCAGCGGTCTGCCCCGCGCAGGCAGATATAGCTTATTCGCCCCGATCGACCAACTGCGGCGGCGCCGCGGCGCTGCACAAATCGCGCCTTAGGCCTCGCGCAGTTCCGATGGCGTCGCGCCAAAACGCTTGCGGAAGGCGCGGTTGAAATAGGACAGGTCGGAGAAGCCCGCGGAATGCGCGATGTCGCTGATCTTGCGCGCCCTCGCGCGGGGATCGCCGAGCAGCTTGCGCGCCAGCACCAGGCGCTGCTCCAGCACGAATTCGGTGAAGGTCGTGCCGGCCTGCTCGAACAAGCGTTGCGCCTGCCGCGGGCTGAGCCCCGAGCGCGTCGCGATCTCGGACAGGCAGAGATCGTTGCGGCCAAGCGCAGCCATCACGTCAGCACGCATGAGATCGAGGCGGGCCGCCGCATGTCCGCGTCCGCGCGCAAGGCCTGCATGCTCAGCATCGGTGCCGAGCAGGAGGCCGACGAGATCGACCATGTGCTGCGCGGTCAGACGCTGGCCGACGGCATCGAGATGCGGCGCGTGATTGGCGGCGAGTGCGTGGTAGCGCAAGATCGTCTCGGCGATCGCGCCGTCCGAGAGCGCCTGCGACAGCTTGTCCTCGGCGCGCGGATTGATGTCGAGCAGCGCGCGACGCGGCATGCGGATGGTGGTGAAGCGATCTTCCTCGGTGTGGCCGACGGTGCCGGTGATGCCCATGTCGACGAGCATCATCTGCGCGGGTGCAAGTTCGACGGTATGGCCGTTCTGCCCGACGCGGACGAGACCCGCATGTGCCGCGATCAGGACGAGATCGTCGCTGCCGTCGGCAAGATGGCTCTGCGTGCGTGAATATTGCGCGGAGGCCCCTTCGGGAATGGCCAAAGCGATATTGTCGACCACGCTGACCTGGAGCCGGCAATCGATGCTGTCGCCATGGCTCGGCCCGATATCGAGGCCGCAGCAACCGAAGGCCCGCTCGCGCCAATGTTCGAAAGCCGGACCATGCGGAGGACCCGCATATTGGTGGACGAAGATGCCCGGCGTCTTTGCTGCATCCATCTGACTTCTGCCCCTCTCCGGCACCATGATCGCCGGCGCCGACTGCAAATTCCGGGCATTTGACGCCGCGGATTGCGGGGAGGTTCAAATCGGGGGCGGATTCGGCGGCACTTGTCGGATTGCGACAGCTGGATGGACGGTGGCGACAGTTTACGCGCTTGTAGCCCGTATGGAGCAAAGCGGAATGCGGGGCGGTGGTCCCGGATTGCGCTGATTTCCGGGCCACGGCGTCTACTTCTTCGCGGGCGCCTGCGGCTGAGACGGTGGCACGGTCTCGATCAGCTTGCCGGAAAACACCGGAGCCGAGGTCGGCTGGCCGTTGGGCGAGCCGCCGGCCTGCTCGACGGTGACGGCGTAGGTCGCACCGTTGACGACGTCGGCATCGTAGGAGCCGAGCACCGGGCGCGCGGTGAAATCGCCCGCGCCGATCACGCCGAGCGAGCGCGGACGCGGCAGCTTGTCGGAGATCAGCCAGAGCTCAAAACTCTTGCCGGCCTCCGGCGTCGCGCCGACCTTGCGCACGGTGAAATTCCGCGTCGCGCCGTCGATGGTGAGAATGAAGGCGGGGCCGCCGCCCTGGTCCTGCAACAGCGCGACGTATTGTGACGACGCGGTGAGCGGCGCAGCCGGCGTCTTGACCTCCACCGTCTGGATGCGCGGCGCCGGACGCAAGCCGCCCGGCAATGCATCGGGCTGGAAGATCTGGAGCGACAGCATCACCAGCAGCGCAGCCGCGAGCGCGCCTACGGCGGAGGCGATTGTGCGCCAGCGTTTCACCCGACTCTCGAGCCGGATTACGTTGCTGTTGTCGATGACCGGCGCCTGCGGCGCGCGCGCGACCTCGGGATCCGGCGCATGGACCTGCGGCATGAAGATCGGCGCGACGTCGGCAAGCGCATCGGGCGCCGGCCGCGCCGTCCCGGGCTGCTCTGCTTCGGAAGGCTGCAGCTCCGGTTGCGGCGCGCCGTCCGATGACAGACCAGGCGGTGCAGCTTCGATCGAGGAGAACTCCGGCACAGGCGGCGGCGACGCTTCGGGCGCAGGTGACTCCTGCGCAAAGTCCGTCCGCGCAAGCTCGGACCGGATGTTCTCCCACACGATCGGACGCGGCTCGACCGAACCGACCATCTGGTTGAGGGCGCCGAGCCGGTAAGCCCAGGCCTGCACGACGTCGGCGAACGCCTTGTCCACGGCCATCATGGTCTCGACCTGCGCGCGCTCGTCGGCGTCGAGCGTGCCGAGCGCATATTCCGCGGCGAGCGCGATATGGTCCTCCGTGTAGGCCATCAATGTCCTTCACCTCTTCGATAGGGAGAGGCAAAGTGAGAACGCCGCGCTAGCATATTCACTGACATCATCCTCTAAAGTCCGAGGCACTCGCGGATATCCAACATGCTGCGCCGGAGCCACGTCTTCACCGTGTTGACCGGCGCGGCGAATTTCTCCGCCAATTGCTCGCGGCTCCAGCCGTTGTAATAGGCGAGAAGCACGAGCCTCTGACGATCCGGCTCGAGCCGGCCGATGCATTCCAGGAGCCGCTTCAGCTCCTCGGACATTTCCCGGCGCGCCAGCGGATCGGGACTGTCGGCGGCGACTTCCATCGCCTGGGGCTCTTCCTCGATCGAGACTTCCGTCTTCTTGCGCACGATGTCGATGGCGCGGTTGCGCGCGATCGACGCCATCCATGTGATCGGCGACGACAAGGCCGGATTGAACTGGCCGGCGCTGTTCCAGATCTTGACGTAGGTCTCCTGAATGACCTCCTCTGCGAGATCCTGTCGGCGCAAGATACGGAGCACGACGCCATAAAGTTTCGCGCGCGTGGCGACGTAGAGGCGCTCGAACGCGGCCTGATCGCCCTTCGCCACTGCCTCAATCAGCCCGACCAGCTCTGCTGGCGTCAGCATTCAGCCCCCCAACGCGCAGGGCCCCGTCGCGTTGTGCCGCGCGGACCCAGGCACTCCGCTACCATAGCGCGCGGCAAAGCCCATCACCAAGAGGCGCGGCGCCACACTGTGGATAGCGAAAACCCGGACCTTGCGGCTCCGGGTTTTGCAAATTCTCCGCGGTCTGACCGCAGGATGCGCCTTTAGGCGACCGCGCCGATGCGCGCGCGCATCAGGCCGATGCTGTCGAGATCGGCCTGCTCGCGGGCGTTTTCCTCGGCGCGTTCGCGGGCCTGGTCGCGCTCGTCGAGGAGCTCGACCTTCTTCAGCTCCTCGAAGGCCTCGGCCAGCGCGGCCTTGGCTTCGTCGAGCTGGCCCTTCAGCTCGTCGGCCGAGCGGGTCAGGTTCTCGCGGCGCTGGATCGCGGCCTTGGCATAGGTCGGATAGGCGAAATGCGAGGGATCGTTGATCCCGGCACGCTCCTGCTCGGTCGTGATCTCGCGTTCAAGATCGGTCGACATCCGCTGGAAGTCGGCGATCATGGTTTCGATCTGGGTGACCCGGCGGCGCTTCTCGTCGACCTGAAACTTCTTCAGGCGGATGAGGGTCTCACGTGACTTCATCGACTCATACTCCCCAGAAGTCCCCTAGCTGCGCGTGGGACGACACCGGTCTCCCCACAGGCCCGACTGGGGCCAAGACCGGCTCTGCTACTCTGTGGGATGGGATGATGACGGGACAAAGTTAGCGTTCCGTTTCCAAACTACCGAGGATTTGCGCCAACTGGCGGTAGCCGTCCGCCAGCGATGCATTTTCATCCTTGCGCTGGCGCAGGAACGCCTCCAGCGGCTCGTGCAGACGAATCGCCTCGTCGACCTCGGGGCTGGAGCCGGCCCGGTAGGCCCCGAGCCGGATCAATTCCTCCATGTCGGCATAGGTCGCCATCACCTGGCGGGCCCGCTGGATGGTCGGCCAGAACTGCGGATCGGCCGATTTCGGCATGGTGCGGGAGATGGATTTGAGGATGTTGATGGCGGGGTAGCGTCCGCGCTCGGCGATCGAGCGCTGCATCACAATATGGCCGTCGAGGATGCCGCGGACGGCATCCGCAATCGGCTCGTTGTGGTCGTCGCCGTCAACCAGCACCGTGAAGATCGCGGTGATCGCACCCTCGCCCAGGCCGGGCCCTGCGCGCTCCAGAAGCTTCGGCAGTTCTGTGAACACCGTCGGCGTATAGCCCTTGGCGGTCGGCGGTTCGCCGGCGGACAGGCCGATCTCGCGCTGGGCCATGGCAAAACGCGTCACCGAGTCCATCAGGCAGAGCACGTCCTTGTCCTCGTCGCGGAAATATTCGGCCACCGCGAGCGTCAGATAGGCGGCCTGGCGACGCATCAGCGCCGGCTCGTCCGAGGTTGCGACCACCACGACGGAGCGCGCCAGACCCTCCTCGCCCAGATCGTCCTGCAGGAATTCCTGAACCTCGCGGCCGCGTTCGCCGATCAGCCCGATGACGCTGACCGCGGCATCGACGTTGCGCGCGAGCATCGACAGCAGCACCGATTTGCCAACGCCGGATCCTGCGAAAATCCCCATGCGCTGGCCGCGGCAGCAGGTGAGAAACGTGTTCATCGCGCGCACGCCGAGATCGAGCGGAGCGCCGACGCGCTTGCGCGAATGTGCCGGCGGCGGCGAATTGCGGTACGGCATCGGCGCCGGGCCCTGCGGCAACGGCCCCTTGCCGTCGATCGGCTCGCCCAGCGCGTTGACGACGCGGCCGAGCCATGCCGCGCAGGGCCGCACCTGATTGGCGGCGTTGGCGATGACTGCCTTGCAGCCGCGGCGCACGCCATCCAGCCCGGCGAACGGCATCACGACCGCGTTGTTGCCGGAGAAGCCGATCACCTCACAGGGAATGTCGCGACTGGCGCCGGTCTCGATCACGAGCCGCGCACCGACCGACATCGCGTGGATCGGTCCGGCCACCTCGACCATCAGGCCGCGAACGCCGACCACACGGCCATAAATGTTGACGCCGTCGATGTCGCCGATCTGTTCGGCAAGAGCCTTCATAAGAGGGCCTTCATCAGGGGCGCGCCTTAGCCTTAATAGGGGCCTTCATAAGGTGGTCGCCTTCGTAATCCCGGGCTTTCATGGCGAAAACCTTAAGTTTCGCCATATTTCTGAACGGCGCTTAACTTCGTGTTTACCCGCATCGTTAATCATTGCGTCACTGTCTTTGTGACTGAGCGTGACTCCCCTTCAGAAGAAGGCTGAGTCGCGGGAGTCGGTTAGGCCCGTCTCTTAAAGTGGAGCTTGAACGGAACAGGGTGACAAAAGCTGCTTCGCGCGCAAGACCTTAGGGCGATTCGACAAAAATTGCACCGGGGGACTTGCGTTCTAGAATCAGAGTTTGTTAACCATCTGTTGTCAGGATCCGAATCAGTTGTTCAAAGGCGTTTTGTTGAGTGCCGCGAATGCGGCCGACCTGACGCCCAGGAGCGGCGACTATGGGGAACTGGCATGCGCGTTTTGCTGATTGAAGATGACAGCGCCGTCGCGCAGTCGATCGAGCTGATGCTGAAGTCTGAGAGCTTCAACGTCTATACGACCGATTTGGGGGAAGAAGGCGTCGATCTCGGTAAATTATACGATTACGACATTATCCTTCTCGACCTCAATCTGCCCGACATGTCCGGCTACGACGTGCTCAAGCAGCTCCGGGTCTCCAAGATCAAGACACCGATTCTGATCCTCTCCGGCCTCGCCGGCATCGAGGACAAGGTCAAGGGTCTCGGCGTCGGCGCCGACGACTACATGACCAAGCCCTTCCACAAGGACGAGCTGGTTGCCCGCATCCACGCGATCGTGCGCCGCTCCAAGGGCCATGCCCAGTCGGTCATCCAGACCGGCGATCTCGTCGTCAACCTCGACACCAAGACGGTCGAAGTCGGCGGCCAGCGCGTGCATCTGACCGGCAAGGAATACCAGATGCTGGAGCTGCTCTCGCTCCGCAAGGGCACGACGCTCACCAAGGAAATGTTCCTCAATCACCTCTATGGCGGCATGGACGAGCCCGAGCTGAAGATCATCGACGTCTTCATCTGCAAGCTCCGCAAGAAACTCGCCAACGCCTCCGAAGGCCGCAACTTCATCGAGACCGTGTGGGGCCGCGGTTACGTGCTGCGCGAGCCGCACGAGGTCGAGGAGCGCATCCCCGCCTGATCAACGTTTACGTCGCGAGCCCTTCGGGGCTTGCTCCTCCCAGCCTGGACCCCGCCGCAAATGGCGGGGTTTTGTTTTTGGGGACGCGAACAGGACTTCATCGTCCTCCCGCCGTTGAACCGCTATCCCTCTCCCGCCGACGAATGGTCGCTGCACGATGGGGGAACGATGATCCTGCAATCACTCGCCGGCCTGCCCGCCTTCCTGGTCTATTTCTGCACCGGGCTGATCGCGATCGTGGCGTATCTGTTCCTCTACACCCGCATCACCCCGCACAATGAATTCCAGCTCATCCGCGACAACGAGCCGGCCGCCGCGATCGCGCTCGGCCTCAGCCTGCTCGGCTTCGTGGCGCCTCTGGTGAGCGCCATCGCGCATTCGCCCAATGTGCTGGATTGCCTGATCTGGGCAGTGATCGCGCTGATCGTGCAGGTCATCATGTTCTTCCTCGTGAAGGTCCCGGTGCCGAACCTGTCGGCGCGGATCGCGGCGGGCGAGCTCGCTCCGGCCATCTGGCTCGGCTGTCCTCGCTCGCGGCAGGCTTCCTGAACGCCGCCTGCATGATCTACTGACGTGATCCACTGATATGGCCGGCAAACCCTCCAACAAGCAGTTCGGCAAGCGCCGGCCGCCGGCTGAGCCGCCGCCTCCGCGACCACCGGTGAAGCGCTCCGGTCATGTTGCGCTGCTGGTGATGGGCACGATCGCGGTCGGCACCACCGCCTACACACTGATGCCGCGGCAACACTGCGAGCCCCCTCCTCCCGGGGCGACAGTCCCCGGCGCGGACCCAGCGGTGCAGGCAAGCACCGCGTGCAGCGGCAGAAGCAGCTCCTCGAGCGGCGGCAGCGGCTCGCGCTAGTCGTCGCGATCGAGCTTCTTCAGCAGCGATTCCTTGAGCCATTCCTCGTCCGGAACGTCATCCGACTCAGGCTCCAGCAGTGTGAGCCGCGGCGGCTTCGGCTCGTTCGGCCATGGCTTTTCGGGCGGCGGCTGATCCATGCAACGCATCGTCTGCCCCGAGCGCGACGACTGGCGGCGGACCGCCGAACAATGCGGCTTCGCCTTCCACACCATCGACGGCGAACGCTACTGGGACGAGAGTGCCTATTACGCCTTCACGCTCGACGAGATCGAGCGCGGCATCGAGATGCCGACCGGCGAGATCGACGCGATGTGCTTGGAGCTTGCCGGCCGCGTGATCGGTGACGAGCGCCATCTGCGGCGTTTGAAGATACCGGAAGCGTTCTGGAGCTTGATCGCGGAAAGCTGGGAGCGAGATGACCGCAGCCTTTACGGCCGGCTCGATCTGAAATTCGACGGCCAAGGCCCTGCAAAACTGCTCGAATACAACGCGGATACGCCGACTTCGATCTTCGAGGCCACAGTGTTTCAATGGACATGGCTCGAGCAGGCGATCGAACGTCGCATCATCCCTGCGCGCGCCGATCAGTTCAACTCCATCCACGAGCGGCTGATCGTGGCCTGGAGGGAGATTGCCGCGGGCCGCCGTGTCCATCTTACCGGCGCCACCGGCAATGAGGAGGACGCCGGCACGTTTGCTTATCTCGAAGATGCCGCGCGGCAGGCGGGGCTCTCGACCACGCTGCTCGACATCGAGGAGATCGGCTGGCGCGATGAGGCCGGCGGCTTCGTCGATCTCGACGATCGCGACATCGCGCTCGCGTTCAAGCTGTATCCCTGGGAATGGATGTTCCACGACGCCTTCGGCGCAAAGCTGGCCGAAGCGCCGACACGCTGGATCGAGCCGCCGTGGAAGGCGGTGCTCTCCAACAAAGGCATCCTGCCGCTGCTCTGGGAGATGTTTCCGAATCATCCCAATCTGCTGCCGGCCTTCTTCGAGGACGATTCGCGGGCAGCCGAGCTCGGCAGCTCCTACGTGCGCAAGCCGCTGCTGTCGCGCGAAGGCGCCAATGTCACGCTGGTCTCTGGCGGCATGCCGCTCGACGAGCAGGCGGGTCCCTACGGCGCTGAAGGTTTCGTGCGCCAGGCGCTCTCACCGCTGCCGAACTTCTCGGGCTTCTATCCGGTGGTGGGAAGCTGGGTGGTGAACCACGAGCCCTGCGGGTTATCGATCCGCGAAGACGAAAGCCCGATCACCGGCAATGGCTCGCGGTTTCTCCCGCATGCGATTTTGTGAAGGCCGCTCTTCTCCCCTTCTCCTCTTGTGGGAGAAGGTGGCGCGTAGCGCCGGATGAGGGGTTCTATCCCCACGCTTCAATGCGAGAGGTTCACTCGCGGAGAGAGACCCCTCATCCGACACGCTACGCGCGCCACCTTCTCCCACAAGGGGAGAAGGGAAGAAAAATCACCTCGCAGCGGCGACCTTCAGCGGCTGCGGCATCAATCCGCCCATCGGGCGGCCGGAGCGCGCGGGGTTGAGCTGATAGAGGCCACGGCGGTCGGCGATCGGGCGGAAGACATCGGTGATGCCGACGACGGATTCGGCGGCGCCGAGCAGCAGTGTGCCGTCGGCTTCCAAAACCTTCGCCATGCGCTCGAAGATCACGGCCTTGGTGTCCTGGTCGAAATAGATCAGCACGTTGCGGCAGAAGATCACGTCGAACGTGCCGAGATGGGAGAAGTCCTGCAACAGATTGAGCTGGCGGAACTGCACCATCGCGCGGATGTCAGCATTGAGCTGCCAGACCTCGCCCAATTGCGCGAAGTACTTCATCAGGTGCTGGATCGGCAGGCCGCGCTGCACCTCGAACTGGCTGTAGACGCCGGCCCTGGATTTTTCCAGCACCTCCTGCGACAGATCGGTGGCGACGATCTCGATGCGCCAGCCGGCGAAGGCTGCGCCCATCTCCTTCACGCACATCGCGATCGAATAAGGCTCCTGCCCCGTCGAGGACGCCGCCGACCAGATCCGCAGCGACTTGCGCGCCGCGCGCGCCTGGTGCAGGCCCGGCAGGATCGTTTCGCGCAGGTGATCGAACGGGATCTTGTCGCGGAAGAAGAAGGTCTCGTTGGTGGTCATCGCCTCGACCACGTCGGTCGCAAGCCGGCCGTCGCCATTCCTGATCTTCAGCACGAGATCGGGAATGCCGGGAAGACTTGCCTTGCGCGCGAGCGGCAGCAGCCGGCTCTCGACGAGATACTGCTTGTCGGCGGAGAGGTCGAGGCCGGAGCGCTCTTTCAGGAACTTGCGCAGATACTCATAGTCCGTCGGCGTCACGAGCGGTCTCCCGCGAACAGGCGGTTGACCTTGGCCCCGATCTGATTGAGCGGCAGGATCGCCGCGCAGATGCCAGCATTGGCCGCCGCGCCAGGCATGCCCCAGACCACGCTGGAGGCTTCGTCCTGCGCGATCACGCTGCCGCCGGCGGCGACGATGTCCTTGCCGCCGCGCATACCGTCCGAGCCCATACCCGTCAGGATCACCGAGAGGATGTTGCCGTGCCAGATGTCAATGGCGGAGGCGAAGAGCGGATCGACCGCGGGCTTGCAGAAATTGACGGCGGGACCGTCATCGAGCGCGATCGCCGCGTCTGCGCCGCTGCGCACGACACGCATGTGCTTGCCGCCGGGCGCCAGATAAATCCGTCCCGGCTTCACCGGCTCGCCGTCGACCGCCTCGGCCGCCGGCTTGCGGCTCGAGCGCGCCAGGTGCTCGGCGAGAATGGTGGTGAAGGTCGGCGGCATGTGCTGGGTGATCAGCACCGGGAAGCGGTCGATCACCGGGCCGAGTTCGGTGACGAGCGCCATCAGCGCCTGTGGACCGCCGGTCGAGGAGCCGATCAGCAGCACTTTCGGTGCCTGGGTCGAGAACGGACGCGTGACCAGCGGCGCCGACGATGCAGGATGCACGGCCGGGGCCGGTGCAGGCGCGGCGGGCCGCGCGACGGGTCCGCGCGCGGCGGGAGCCGGGCTCGGCGGCGCCAGCGGCGGGCTTGCGACCGCGTGCTTGCGGCGCAGCCGTGCACCGAGGTGGCGGATCTTCTGGATCAGGTCGTGATGAAAGATGTCCGCGGCCGATGCTTCGCGCGTCGACTCCGGCTTCGGAATGTAGTCGGCGGCGCCGAGCGACAGCGCCTTGAAACTGATCTCCGCGTTGCGGCGGGTCAGGGTCGAAGCCATGATGATGACGAGATCGCGCTTTTTCGCCAGCAGTTGCGGCAGCGCCGAGATGCCGTCGAGCTCGGGCATTTCGATATCGAGCACGGCAACATCAGGATTGATGCGTTCGATCTGGTTGACCGCCTCGAGCCCGGTGCGCAGCGAGGCCGCGACCTCCATGTCGTGCTCGGCGCCGACCCAGCGCGAGATCAGACCGCGAATGACGACGGAGTCGTCGACGATCATCACCCGCAGCGGCCCGGCGTCGCGCGACGGGCTCGTGGTCGAATTGCCTGCGAACGCAACACTCATTACTCACCAACTCAGACTGAAACGGTCAGTTGTAAACAATCCCCGAAGGATCCGTTCAGCCTCCGGATGTTCGCTCAGATAAGCCCGACTTCCTGGAATTTCGCCGTCACGATGTCCTTGTCGAAGGGCTTCATGATGTATTCGTTGGCGCCGGCGTGCAGCGCACGGGCGATGTGCGCGACGTCGTTCTCGGTGGTGCAGAACACCACCTTGGGCTGGTCGCCGCCGGGCATCCGCCGGAGATGGCCGAGGAATTCGTAGCCGTCCATGACCGGCATGTTCCAGTCGAGCAGAACGGCATCGGGCAAGCCGCGCTTGCAGGCTTCCAGCGCCTTCTCACCGTCCTCGGCTTCGAGGATTTGGAAGTCGAGGCCCTCCAGGATCCGGCGCGCAACCTTGCGGATGACACTGGAATCATCAACGACGAGACAAGTTCGCATGTGAACCTCTGCTTCCTGCCCTTTGCGGGGACACTTCCAATTGCAGGTATGTCGGCGGCGATGCCGCCGTATCAGGCCGCCATCATCTCGGGCGCGAGCTCAAGGACGCGATCGACGTCGAGGACGACCATGAGCTGTCCGTCGAGGCGATGGACGCCGCCGGCGAGCTTGGCCATGCGGGGATCGAGGTTGACGGGGTTG